>NZ_JAYRDA010000008.1:0-148897 GCF_041909655.1 Dongia sp.
AAGGAGCGCATCATTTTCCTCGTCGGTCCCGTCAATGACGGCATGGCCAGCGTCGTCTGCGCGCAGCTCCTGTTCTTGGAATCCGAGAATCCCAGCAAGGAGATCTCGATCTACATCAACTCGCCGGGCGGCGTCGTGTCGTCGGGCCTCGCGATGTACGACACCATGCAATACATCAAGCCGGAAATCTCGACGGTCTGCATCGGCCTTGCAGCTTCGGCCGGCTCGCTCCTGCTGACCGCGGGTTCGAAGGACAAGCGTTTCAGCCTGCCGCATTCGAACATCATGATCCACCAGCCCTCGGGCGGGTATCAGGGCCAGGCGACGGATATCGAAATCCACGCCAAGGAAATCCTGCGCACGCGCGATCGCCTCAACCGGATCTATGTGAAGCATACCGGCCAGGACCTCGCCACGATCGAACAGGCGATGGAACGCGACCGCTACATGACCCCGGACGAAGCCAAGGAATTCGGCCTCATTGACCAGGTCGTGACCCAGCGCGAAGTGGGCGAAGACACCAAGGACAAGCGCTGAGTGCCGCCTTCCGGTACTGATGGGCTAGTCCATATCGCTGCTAAGGGTATGGCCCGGTTCGCCTTTTCTGGCGGGCCGGGCCTTAACCTTTTGTGGATGAAACCCATCTAGAATAAGCAGCGAATGGTGGTTGCCGGCAGGGCGCCGGTACCACCCGTCGATGCAGAAAGCCCCGTCCCGACCGCAGAATGGCGCAGAATGTCGTTGTGCTATCGGAAAGCGGGGGGCTAAATTGACCCTTGACGGGGCGATTCAGTGAATTGAATCAAGGACGCCCGAAGCTCGAATGGATCGGAAATGAATAAATCCGCCAGCGGTGACTCCAAAAATACCCTCTATTGCTCCTTCTGCGGCAAGTCGCAGCATGAGGTGCGCAAGCTCATCGCCGGCCCGACGGTGTTCATCTGCGACGAATGCGTCGAGCTTTGCATGGACATCATCCGCGAGGAGCACAAGACCACCCTGGTCAAGTCCCGCGACGGTGTGCCGAGCCCCAAGGACATTTGCAAGGTGCTGGACGATTACGTGATCGGCCAGATGCATGCCAAGCGCATCCTCAGCGTGGCGGTGCACAATCATTACAAGCGCCTTGCCCATCTCGGTAAGAACAACGACGTCGAATTGGCGAAGTCGAACATCCTGCTGGTTGGCCCCACGGGCTGCGGCAAGACGTTGCTGGCGCAGACGCTGGCACGCATTATCGACGTGCCCTTCACCATGGCCGATGCCACGACCCTCACCGAAGCCGGTTATGTCGGCGAGGATGTCGAGAACATCATTCTGAAGCTGCTCCAGGCAGCCGATTATAATGTCGAGCGCGCGCAGCGCGGCATCGTCTATATCGACGAAGTCGACAAGATCAGCCGCAAGTCGGACAATCCCTCGATCACCCGCGACGTGTCGGGCGAGGGTGTGCAGCAGGCGCTCCTGAAGATCATGGAAGGCACCGTTGCCTCCGTGCCGCCGCAGGGCGGCCGCAAGCATCCGCAGCAGGAATTCCTGCAGGTCGACACCACCAACATTCTGTTCATCTGCGGCGGCGCCTTTGCCGGCCTCGACCGCATCATCGGCCAGCGCGGCCGTTCGGGTTCGGCGATCGGCTTCGGTGCCGACGTGCGTGGCCCGGATGAGCGCGGGACCGGTGAGATCTTGAAGGAAGTCGAGCCCGAGGATCTGCTGAAGTTTGGTCTCATTCCCGAATTCGTGGGCCGTCTCCCGGTCGTGGCGACGCTCGAGGATCTCGATGAGCCGGCTTTGGTGAAGATCCTGACCGAGCCCAAGAACGCGCTGGTGAAGCAGTATCAGCGCCTCTTCGAGATGGAAGACGTGCGTCTCGAATTCGCCGAGGATGCTCTGGGGGCGATCGCCCGCCGGGCAATCGCGCGCAAGACCGGCGCCCGCGGCCTGCGCTCGATCATGGAATCGATCCTCCTTGAGCCGATGTTCGAACTCCCCGGCCTCGATGGCGTCGAAGCCATCGTCATCAGCCGCGAAGTGGTCGAGGGCAAAGCGAAGCCGCTTTACATCTACACGGATCGCCGCGGCGACGTATCGACCGGCGCCTGACGCTTCCTCATCGTCTGGAACAAAAGGCCGCGCCTCCGGGTGCGGCCTTTTGCATTTTGCCCAAATCTGATGCAAGCGCTCGCAACTGCACAAATTGCATGCAGATCGGTCCAGCGTAATTCTTGACCGTTTTGCTGAGTCGCTTCTTTATCCGGCTGTAACAAAATCGCAATTCAGCGTGTGGCGCTTTGCCCATCGGTACAATTCCTGATGGCATTGATATTGCTATGCAGCAATCAGGGTCGATCCAGCCTCATGGCATCGACCCCCATAAAAACGACGACATAAAAACAGGAGAACAGGGCATGGCAACGTTCCGGGCGGCGAGGGCCGCGATCGGTACTGGATTAGTGTGTCTCGCGCTCTCGGCCATTCCAGCCAAGGCGGAAGAGACCATCAAGGTCGGCATTCTCCACTCGCTCTCTGGCACCATGGCGATCAGCGAAACCACGCTGAAGGACGTCATGCTGATGCTGATCGAGGAGCAGAACAAGAAAGGCGGCTTGCTCGGCAAGAAGCTGGAAGCGGTGGTGGTCGATCCCGCCTCGGATTGGCCGCTCTTTGCGGAAAAGGCGCGCGAACTGATCAGCGCGCAGAAGGTGGCGGCGGTCTTTGGCTGCTGGACCAGCGTCTCGCGGAAATCCGTCCTGCCGGTTTTCGAAGAGCTGAACAGCGTCCTGTTCTATCCGGTGCAATACGAGGGCGAGGAATCCTCCAAGAACATCTTCTATACCGGCGCCGCCCCCAACCAGCAGGCTATTCCCGCCGTCGATTATCTGATGGAGCAGGAAGGCGTCGAGCGCTGGGTGCTGGAAGGCACCGATTACGTCTATCCGCGCACCACCAACAAGATCCTCGAAGCCTATCTTCAGGCCAAGGGTGTGAAGCCCGAAGACATCATGGTCAATTACACGCCGTTCGGCTTTGCCGATTGGCAGACTGAAGTAGCCGCGATCAAGAAGTTCGGCAGCGCTGGCAAGAAGACCGCCGTCGTCTCGACCGTGAACGGTGACGCCAACGTGCCGTTCTACAAGGAGCTCGGCAATCAGGGCATCAAGGCCGAGGACATCCCGGTCGTCGCCTTCTCGGTCGGCGAAGAAGAACTGGCCGGCATCGATACGACGCCGCTGGTCGGGCATCTGGCCGCCTGGAACTATTTCATGAGCGTTGAATCGCCTGAGAACGAAGAGTTCATCAAGGCGTGGCAAACCTTCATCAAGAGCGACAAACGCGTCACCAACGACCCGATGGAAGCTCACTACATCGGCTTCAACATGTGGGTGAAGGCGGTCGAGAAAGCAGGCACGACCGATACCGATGCCGTTGTCGATGCGCTGGTCGGTGTGGCCGTGCCGAACCTCACCGGCGGCTATTCGGCCATGCTGCCCAACCACCACATCACCAAGCCGGTGCTGATTGGTGAAATCCAGGCAGACGGCCAATTCGAAATCGTTTCGCAGACCCCGGGCCTCGTGGCTGGCGACGAATGGTCGGACTTCCTGCCGGATAGCAAGGATTTGATCGCCGATTGGCGGGCACCTTTGTCCTGCGGCAATTTCAACGTGGGGTCGGGTAAATGCAGCGGGCAGGCCACGAACTAACCTCGCGCGACTGATACCGGGACGAATGGTGTTACCCCCGCCATTCGCCCCGGTCTTTCCCTCTGATCCAGGTCGCACATGCGTTTGAATTTGCACTTCAGAACGGCTCTCGTTGGCATTTTCCTGTGCTTTTGTCTGCTTGCCCCGGCGCGCGCGGATGACATCGACCAATTGGTGGATGCCCTGGGTGTCGGTGGCTTCAAGGAATTGGAAGTTACCATATCGACCCTCGCCGCCACCGGCGATCCCGGCGTCACATCCGTGCTGGAAGCGCTCGCCGAAGGCGACCTCTACACCCGCAAGAGCGACGGGAAGGTCGTGAAGGGAGAGAAGACTGGCAGCGATTACAAGCTCCTCAATCCGCGCGACGGTGCCGATCTCGGCATGGCCGCCGGCGGCGAAATCGAGAAGATCAAGGTCAACAACAAGATTCGTCGCGCGATCCGCGATACTCTGGGCGGGCTTACCTTGATGAGCCCCGACCCGCAGGCGCGCCGCGCGGCCGCCGAAACTATCTTCAACAGCGGCGATTCTACCGCCTTGTCGGCGGTCGAGGCGGCGCTCACCGCCGAAGAAGATCCAGCCATCAAGCTCGCCTTCGAACAGGCGCGCGCCGCGATCCTGATCAACAGCGAGGGTGTAACTCCCGAGGCGCAGTTGATGGCCCTCGACATCGTCGCGGCGCGGGGCGGGCAGGATTCGCTCGCACTCCTCAACAATGTCGCGGCACGCGGTGGTTCGCTGGGCGACGCCGCGGCGGCACGCCTTGCCAAGATCGAATCCGATCTCGCCTGGTGGGCGGCCCTGCAGAACATCGTCTATGGCGTGTCGCTGGGCTCGGTCCTCCTGCTGGCGGCGATCGGCCTTGCCATCACCTTCGGCGTCATGGGCATCATCAACATGGCCCATGGCGAAATGGTCATGCTGGGCGCCTATACGACCTTCGTCACTCAAACCCTGGTGCGCAGTTACGCGCCGGGGCTCTCTGAATTCACGCTGGTTTTTGCGACGCCTCTGGCATTCCTGGTTGCTGGTTCCTTCGGCTTTGCGATCGAGCGGACAGTGATCCGCTTTCTTTACGGACGCCCGCTGGAAACACTGCTGGCGACTTGGGGTCTCTCTCTCATCCTGCAGCAATTGGTGCGCTCGATTTTCGGCCCCACCAATCGCGAGGTGGCGAGCCCCGCCTGGATGTCCGGACAGATCGAGCTGGGCGGCCTGGCGCTCACCTATGGCCGCTTCTGGATCGTCATCTTCGGCCTCACCGTCTTCGTGGCGCTGCTGACCTTGCTGAAACGCACGCCGATCGGTCTGCAGATGCGCGCCGTCACCCAGAACCGGCAGATGGCGGCCTCCATGGGTATCCGTACCGGCCGGGTGGATTCGCTCACCTTTGCACTCGGCTCCGGCGTTGCCGGTCTTGCCGGTGTGGCCCTCTCGCAAATCGACAATGTCAGCCCCAATCTCGGCCAGGGCTATATCATCGATAGCTTCATGATCGTGATCTTCGGTGGCGTCGGCAATCTCTGGGGCACCCTCGTGGGTGCCTTCACTCTGGGCATCGTCAACAAATTCCTGGAACCCTATGCCGGCGCGGTACTGGGCAAGATCCTGGTCCTCGCCTTCATCATTCTCTTCATCCAGATCCGGCCGCGGGGCATGTTCGCACTGAAGGGCAGGGCGGTGGAATCATGATCGCCGACCGCCTCAGTCCCGTCGTCCTTGGTGTTCTCGCCCTGGTGACCGCCATTGTGCTCGGTCTCAACCTGCTGGTGCCGGCCGATCATGCGCTCCATATACCGACCTATGCAGTGACGTTGCTCGGCAAGTATCTTTGCTATGCATTGCTTGCTCTCTCGGTCGACCTCATTTGGGGTTATTGCGGCATTCTCTCGCTCGGTCACGGCGCCTTCTTTGCGCTGGGTGGTTACGCCATGGGCATGCATCTGATGCGCCAGATCGGCAGTCGCGGCGTCTATGGCAACGCCGAGCTTCCCGATTTCATGGTCTTCCTCAACTGGCAGGAACTGCCCTGGTACTGGTACGGCTTCGACCAGTTCTGGTTTGCCGCCCTGATGGTTCTGGTGACCCCGGCAGCGCTCGCCTTCGTGCTCGGCTGGTTCGCGTTCCGCTCCCGTGTCACCGGCGTCTATCTATCGATCATCACCCAGGCCATGACCTTTGCCCTGATGCTGGCCTTCTTCCGCAACGATATGGGGTTCGGTGGCAATAACGGTTTCAGCGATTTCAAGGATATCCTCGGGGCCTCGCTGCAATCCGATGGCGTGCGCGCAACGCTCTTTGCGCTGACCGCGCTTGCCGTGGGCCTCGGTTTTCTGCTCTGCCGTTTCATCATTCGATCCAAACTCGGCAAGGTCCTCGTGGCGATCCGCGATGCCGAGAGCCGCACGCGGTTCCTGGGCTATCCGGTCGAGCGCTACAAGCTCTTTGTCTTCGTCATTTCGGCAGCGATGGCCGGGGTCGCGGGGGCACTCTACGTGCCGCAGATCGGTATCATCAATCCCGGCGAATTCGACCCGGCGAATTCGATCGAAACCGTGATCTGGGTCGCCGTCGGCGGCCGCGGCACGCTGGTCGGGCCGATCATTGGCGCCGTTCTGGTCAATTTCGCGAAGACCTATTTCACCGCTGTGCTGCCGGATATCTGGCTTTTCGCATTGGGCGGCTTGTTCGTCGCGGTAACCCTGTTCATGCCCAAGGGCGTAATCGGCCTCCTGGCCAAGCTGAAGAGGCCCAAGCTTCCCGCGGCGATACCGGAAAGCCTACCGGTCGCCGACCCGAAATCGGCGGAATAGGCGGGTAAAATGCGCGAAGAACTCACCGATACCCTGCTTTACCTCGATGGCATCAGCGTCAGCTTCGACGGCTTCAAGGCGCTCAACAACCTTTCCCTCCTGGTCCGGCGTGGCGAGATGCGGGCGATCATCGGTCCCAATGGTGCCGGCAAGACCACCATGATGGATGTCATCACGGGCAAAACCAAGGCCGATACCGGCACGGCGCTTTATGACGGTCGTATCGATCTTGCCTTGTTGAACGAGGCCGAGATCGCGCAACTCGGCATCGGTCGTAAGTTCCAGAAGCCGACCGTGTTCGAGAACCACACGGTCTGGGACAATCTCGATCTGGCGCTGGCTGGCAGCCGCGATCCATTTCCGGTCCTTTTCATGACGCCGGGCCGTGGTGCTCAACAAATTGAGGAAATCCTTGAAACCATTCGCCTTGGTCATCGCCGCGATGTGCCGGCCGGTGCGCTCTCCCACGGCCAGAAGCAATGGCTGGAAATCGGCATGCTGCTGGCGCAGGACCCGAAATTGCTGCTGGTCGACGAGCCGGTCGCCGGCATGACCGATACCGAAACGGCACAGACCGCGGAATTGCTGCGCAACATCGCGTTGACTCGTTCCGTTGTGGTGGTTGAGCACGACATGGCCTTCGTGCGCGATCTCGACGTCAAGGTAACGGTCTTGCATGAAGGATCGGTCCTGGCGGAAGGCAGCCTCGATCATGTCAGCGCGGATCCCCGCGTGGTCGAAGTATATCTGGGACGCTGAACATGCTCGATGTCGCCAATGTCGATCTCTTCTATGGCGCCGCCCAGGCGTTGCGGCGCGTCTCGGTGACGGCCGTGCCGGGACAGGTCACCTGCCTGATGGGTCGCAACGGTGTCGGGAAGTCGAGCTTGCTGCGCGCCATTGTCGGCCATCAGCCGATCGCCGCGGGTACCATCACCTGGGACGGCCGCGACATCTCTGCCATGAAGGCGGCGGAACGGGCGCGACTGGGGATCGGTTATGTGCCGCAGGGTCGCGAGATCTTTCCGCAATTGACCGTGCGCGAGAATCTGGAGACCGGCTATGCCGGATTGAAGCGGGCCGAGCGCAACGTGCCCGATTATCTCTACGAGCTCTTCCCCATCCTCAAGGACATGCAGCGGCGGCGCGGTGGCGACCTTTCCGGTGGTCAGCAACAGCAATTGGCGATTGCCCGCGCCCTTGTCATGCGGCCCCGTCTGCTTGTGCTCGATGAGCCGACGGAAGGAATTCAGCCTTCGATCATCAAGGATATCGGCCGCGCCATCACCTTCCTGCGCGAGCGCGGCGACATGGCGATCCTGCTGGTCGAGCAATATTTCGAATTCGCCCGCGATCTTGCCGATCGCTTTGCCGTGCTGGAACGGGGCGAAGTCGTCCTCGCCGGCGACAAGACCGACATGGTGGAAGCCGATATCCGCCGCTATCTGGTGGTCTAACTTAGAATCCGGCCCGGTTGCGGCGGATCTGCGTTGAGAAATCCGCCGCCTGGTCGGCGGCATGGGCGGCGTCGTTGATATGTGCCTGCGTCTTCAGTTCGGCGAAGGGGAGGCCGCCGGCAAGACGCCCATGCTGATAGGCATATTCGTCGCCCTTGCCGTTCAGGAGCAGCCTCCAATCCCAGGCGGGCAGGACCGAATGTTCCACCGCCGCCGTATGGATACGGATATTGGTCGTGCAATTGCTGGTGATTGCATTGTAGAAGGCCGGGCGCTCATGAAGAGCGTTCATGCTGGCGATATAATCGAGGAAGATGGCTTTCGCCTCGACCGGCGTAGCGGTCGTTCGATAGAGATAGACCTCCTCGCCGATCCGGTAATTGGTGCGCAGGCGGATGACATCGCGTTCGTCGGCAATTGTGTAGATCAGCTCATACTGGCGGAAGAAACCCAGCAGGGCGGAGTAGACCTCACCTGTTTCCTTACGCGTCTCGATCGAGAAGGCAACATGCTGTCCGTCCGAAAACTGGAAGCTGATGATCGGATGCGCGATCCAGGGTGAACCCCAGAAGGTGATGAAGATATCGGCGGCGCTGATCTGGCTGGCATCGACCACGCGCGTTTCCCAATGCGGGGTGTAATCGGTCTCGCTGCGGTAGTCGAAGTTGCGGAGGTTATGGATCGTGATTTTGTCGCCCTCGATCTCGGCCCAGGCCGTGCGGTCGACATCTTTCTGCCACGCGCGGTCGTTGCTGGGCGAAAGCGTCAGCCACCAGGCAAGAACGAGACCGAAGCCGATGAGCGGCACCAGCACTTTGTATTGTCCGCGCAGCCAGAACATCAGGCCAAGAATCACCAGGACATAGGCGATGCCGGCCGGAATGCGCAATGCGGCGACGGGAAGATCGATCACCAGGGCCAACACCGCCCAGAAGGTTAGGGCGATCGCTATTAGCCATAGGAACGCCAGTCCAAGAATGCGGACGGCCTTGTGCCAACGATTGTCACCCATCATTCGGGCGTATAGCCGGGCGGTGTGGTCCTCCAGGGAATGCCCGACAAGGCCATCTCGCGACCGAAATCATACTGCCGGATCATCTCTTCCTCGACGAATTGCTCGCTGGTTTTCGTTTCAAATTCCGGCGGGATGGCAATGAAGCGGAACTCGACATTGTCGTGGAGGCTGCTGAGGTAAAGGCGGTAGAGGTCGTTGACGCCGGACATCTTCAGCATGGTGCCGATCGCCCGCATTGTGATGCTGCCGAGCGAGCGATCGACCGCTCTCGGCTCCGGCGTCACGCGGCCGTTTCGGATGACATAGAGGCGCTGCACGACCTTGCCCTTGAAATCCGGATGTGCCTCTGCGATGGCGCGGTCGAGGTCGAGCACCGAAGCGATGGAAAAGGATTGCAGGAAGACGCCGCCATCCACATGCATTTCGTCGTAGGGATTGCCGTCGATGTCGACGTTGATCATGGCCGGTGGAAACACCATGGGGATCGAAGCCGAAGCCACCATGATCGTGCGGAAGAGATCCAGGCGCTTCTTGTCCTTGCTGCTGGCGATGGCACCCATGTCCCAGATCACCGGCTGCTCGGCGTCGAGATTGCTGGTCGCCACCAGCAGGCGCCGGCCCTTGGCATGTTCCTTGGCGATGGCGTCCAGGACCTTTTCGTCGATATAGGACGCGACCATCGATTTCAGCGGCGCCGTGTCGGTGAGCGATTCCGCCCACAAGATGGAAAGCAGGGATCGCACGATGAAAATCGCGCTGGCATCAACCGTGGTATAGGATTTCTTCAACACCGCGTCGTATTCCGGACCTAGGAAGGCGAAGGGCGCAATAAGTGCGCCGGTGCTCACGCCGGTGACGACCTTGAAATGCGGCCGGCTACCGGCTTCCGTCCAGCCATTGATCAGGCCCGCACCGAAGGCGCCGTCGGAACCGCCGCCCGAGACGGAGAGATAGCTATAGACGCGGCTTCCGTCCGGCAGCTCTTCGTAACTCTCGGGGGTCTCCGTGAAGAAGGCCGTTTCCAGCATCTTGCGAGCTGGTGCCGGATCGGTGAGGGGATAGAAACGGATTTCGGAGAATCCGACCATCGACGCTTTCTCGGCCAGCGCCACGGGTGCGGCCTGGCGCAAGATCGTGCCGCAGGCGGCGAGTGCAAGCATGCAGACGAAAAGAGCGGTGGTGTGAAAGGCAGCGCGTCCCAGCGATGTGATCATGGTTTCCCCCTGAGCCCTCGCTTCGAGCCATGCGCCATCATGGCACAGCGCACGCGCGCTTTGTCGAGACCTTGGGGTCGAAATTTCGCGCTCAGCACGCGATTAGGCCTAGATACCTGCAGTGTTGCCCGACTCGTCTTGTCTCCGTTCCGAAGCGAAAAAGGGAGAAATTTTCCACCCGATCCCGTTGGCGATCGAAAATGCCCCGAAAATTATCTTGCACTTTCAATGGCCTGGACCTGCGATTCCAGCGCCCTTGAATGCCTTCGCGCGACCCCCCAAATTGTTAACGCAAGAGTGCTACTACCCGAGAGTCCAATGCGCGACGGCGAGCGAGATGCCGCAGCGAGGACGAGCGAGGCTAACGGCGCAAGGTTGCCGCCAGTAGGTCCCAGGGATAGTCTGCCGCCATAAAGAAAGGCGCATGAATCGACATGTCTGACACATCGGAAAAGACCCAGAATTATCCCGTCCTGCCGCTCCGCGACATCGTGGTTTTCCCGCACATGATCGTTCCGCTCTTCGTCGGCCGCGAGAAGTCCGTGCGCGCCCTCGAAGACGTCATGAAGGACGACAAGCAGATTCTCCTGGCGACGCAGAAGAACGCGGCGCAGGACGATCCGGGACCCGGCGACATCTACGAAGTCGGTACGGTCGGCACCGTCCTGCAATTGCTCAAGCTGCCTGATGGCACCGTGAAGGTGCTGGTCGAGGGCGGCGAGCGCGCGCGCATCACGAAATTCGTCGAGAACGATCAGTTCTTCGTCGCCGAAGCGGCTGTGATGCCGGATGCGCCGAATGAAGGGAAAGAGATCGAGGCGCTCGCGCGCTCGGTCGTCTCCCAGTTCGAGCAATACATCAAGCTCAACAAGAAGATCCCGCCGGAGGTCCTGGTTTCGATCAACCAGATCGAGGACCCGGCGAAGCTTGCCGATACAGTGGCCTCGCACCTCGCTCTCAAGATTCCCGAGAAGCAGGAAATCCTGGAATGCCCCTCGGTCGCCGAGCGGCTGGAAAAGGTCTATGCCTTCATGGAAGGCGAGATCGGCGTCTTGCAGGTTGAAAAGCGCATCCGCAGCCGTGTTAAACGGCAGATGGAGAAGACCCAGCGCGAGTACTATCTGAATGAGCAGATGAAGGCCATTCAGAAGGAACTCGGCGAAGGCGAGGAAGGCCGCGACGAGGTGGCCGAGATCGAAGAGCGCATCAAGAAGACCAAGCTCTCGAAGGAAGCCGCCGAGAAGGCCCAGGCCGAAGTCAAGAAGCTGCGCTCGATGAGTCCGATGTCGGCCGAAGCCACGGTCGTGCGCAACTATCTCGACTGGATCCTGTCGATTCCGTGGAACAAGCCCACGAAGGTGAAGCGCGACATCAAGCTCGCCGAGAAGGTGCTGAACGAAGACCATTACGGCCTGGAGAAGGTCAAGGAGCGTATCCTTGAATATTTGGCCGTGCAGCAGCGCCAGAAGAAGATCAAGGGGCCGATCCTGTGCCTCGTCGGCCCGCCCGGTGTCGGCAAGACCTCGCTCGGCAAGTCGATCGCACGTGCCACCGGCCGCAACTTCTCGCGCATCAGCCTTGGCGGCGTGCGTGACGAGGCCGAGATTCGCGGTCACCGCCGTACCTATATCGGCTCGATGCCCGGCAAGGTCATCCAGGCGATGAAGAAGGCGAAATCGTCCAATCCGCTGTTCCTGCTCGACGAGATCGACAAGCTGGGCTCGGATTATCGTGGCGATCCGTCATCGGCACTGCTGGAGGTCCTGGATCCCGAGCAGAACGTGAACTTCAACGACCACTATCTGGAGGTCGATTACGACCTCTCGGATGTCATGTTCATCACCACGGCCAATAGTCTGCGCATGGCGCAGCCCTTGCTTGACCGCATGGAGATCATCCGCATTCCCGGCTACACCGAGGATGAGAAGGTCGAGATCGCCATGCGCCATCTGCTGCCCAAGCAGATCAAGGACCACGGCCTGAAGAAGGGCGAATGGGTGCTGTCGGAAGACGCCATCCGCGATCTCGTGCGCTACTACACGCGCGAGGCTGGTGTGCGTAGCCTGGAGCGCGAAATCGCCAATCTGGCCCGGAAGTCGATCAAAGAGATTCTGATGAAGAATCTCAAGAAGGTCACCATCAACCGCCGCAACCTCGGCAAGTATGCCGGTGTGCGCAAGTTCCGCTACGGCGAGGCGGAGACGACCGACATGGTCGGCGTCACCACCGGCCTTGCCTGGACCGAGGTGGGTGGCGAGATTCTGACGATCGAAGCGGTGACCGTGCCCGGCAAGGGCCGCGTGATCGCGACCGGCAAGCTCGGCGACGTGATGAAGGAATCGGTGCAGGCCGCCGAATCCTTCGTGAAGTCCCGTGCCATCGAATTCGGAATCAAGCCGACCCTGTTCAACAGGAAGGACATCCACGTGCACGTGCCGGAAGGTGCGACGCCCAAGGATGGTCCCTCGGCCGGTATCGCCATGGTCACCACCATCGTCTCGGTGCTGACCGGCATTCCGGTGCGGCGCGATGTCGCCATGACGGGCGAGGTCACCTTGCGTGGCCGCGTGCTCCCCATCGGCGGCTTGAAGGAAAAGCTGCTGGCCGCATTGCGGGCCGGCATCAAGACCGTGCTGATCCCCTCCGAGAATGAAAAGGATCTCGCGGAGATTCCAGAGAATGTGAAGAAGGGGCTGGAGATCATTCCGGTCCAGGCTGTCGACCAAGTGCTGAAGAATGCCTTGGTCTCGCCGTTGACGCCGATCGAGTGGGTCGAGCCCCCCGAGGTCGAGCATCGCGTCGGAAAAGACGGCGAAGAGGACGACCGGGGTATCGTTACCCACTGATCGCCTCTGATTTATCTCAATAAAATCGCGACGTTCAGGGAAAAACCCTGGGCGTCGCGATTGCTTTTTGTGGCCGGCCGGTTCTAATATCCGCGCGCCTTCGCACGGGGATGGGCGATTGGGCCTCCGCAATCCAAAAGAAAATGAATAGGGGTTATCCGTGAACAAGAACGATCTTATTGCCGAAGTCGCCCAGGACACCGGCCTTCCCAAAGCCGACGCCGCCAAGGCGGTGGACGCCGTGTTCGACGCCATCACCCGCTCGCTGAAATCGGAGCAGGAAGTCCGTCTGGTGGGCTTTGGCAACTTCCACGTCGCCAAGCGCGAGGCCTCGGTCGGCCGCAATCCGCGCACCGGCGAAGAGATTCAGATCCCGGCTTCGAAGCAGCCGAAGTTCAAGGCCGGCAAGGGCCTCAAGGACGCGATCAATTGAGGTAGGATTCCATTGCGCCGCGCTCGCGCGGCGTAGCCGCTGGAGGGGCGATTAGCTCAGTTGGTAGAGCGTCTCGTTTACACCGAGAATGTCGGCGGTTCGAGTCCGTCATCGCCCACCAGTCGCAGCAATAAAAACGGCCAGGCAATCGCCTGGCCGTTTTTCTTTTTTGAGCCGATGTAAATAAGTGTTGCAGCACTTGATCTAATCGCAGAAATTGTAAGGAATGTTGACCGGAGATTTTAATGCGCGTCGGTGTCGTTCTATTGGCTTTGCTGCTAACCGCTTGCTCTGCAACGGGGGCGCGCCAAAGTCCAAGCACAGCCAATTCGGCCCAGTTCAAACCAAAAGAGATCTCGGTTTCGGGTCCCTACCGGCACAAATATTTGGGGCTGAGCTTTCCCGAAACCGTTGGGCCCTTCACTCGTTCGAATGTCCTCCAATTCGATGCTGAATCAGCGGATGTCGGTGCCAATTATCAGACGCCAGACGGTAAGACCTTTGCGACGGTCTATCTCTATCCGATTGTCGGCCCCATCGCCTCGATCCCGTCGGATTATTCTGTCACCAAAACGGAGAGTGACAGAAAATGCGCCGAGTTCTTCGACGGGGCGAAGGATTTGGCGCTGAGGCAATATCAGAACAGCGTCGTCCGCGAGGAAGGTCCATTCAGCTTGCCGTCACGACCTGACTACGCCGGCCATCGCCTTGTCTTTGATGCCGATCATCGAATCGCGGCGCCGGGTTATCCCAGTGCGCTGAGAGAGTCTGATGGGCCGCTGACCTCGGAACTCTATCTTTTCTGCCAGGCCGGGACGTACTGGCACCTCAAGTATCGTTTCACCTATCCTCAGGGCGTTGCGGCAGGCGTCATGGTGACGGAACTGCTCAACGGCGTTCCGGCACCGTAAGAAACGTGCGGCTCTATCGGTCAGAAATTGCCAAAAATGAAGAAAACGGCCAGGAAACTTCCTGGCCGTTTTGCTTTGTCTCTACATCGTCATCGTCGGGCTGGATGTTAAGAATGGTTACGCCGCCAGCTTGCCCGTAAGTCCGTTGACGAAGATCTCGCCCAATTCCTTGGCGCCGACCTTGATCGGGTTGCCGCCGGCCGACGGATCGGCTTCGGCCATCTTGGCTACTTCGTCGATGCGCTTGTCGTCAACGCCGATCTCTTTCAGCGTGTGGGGAATCTTGATCTCGGTGCGCAGATCGAGAATCCATTTCTGCACGGCATCGAAGCCCGGATTGGCAAGGCCCATGAAGCGGGCGAGGCGCGTCATGCGCTCGTCGATAGCCTTGCGGTTGAAGGCCAGCACATAGGGCATGATGACCGCATTGGTGAGGCCATGATGGGTGTTGTAGAGGGCACCCAGCGGATGCGCGATCGCATGCATGCCGCCCAGGCCCTTCTGGAAGGCGGTTGCACCCATGGTGGCGGCGATCATCATGTTGGCGCGGGCCACCAGATCCTTGCCGTCCTTTACCGCCTTCGGCAGGTTCTCCTGCACGAGGCGCATGCCTTCCAGGGCGATGCCGTCCGCCATCGGGTGGAAGCCCGGCGCGCAATAGGCCTCGAGGCAATGGGAAAGCGCATCCATGCCGGTCGCCGCGGTCACATGGGCGGGCAGGCCCACGGTCAATTCCGGATCGTCGATCACGATCGAGGGCAGCATCTTCGGGTGGAAGATGATCTTCTTGGTATGTGTGCTCTCGTCGGTGATGACGCTGGCGCGGCCTACTTCCGACCCGGTGCCCGACGTGGTCGGCACGGCGATGATCGGCGCGATGCCGTTAGGATCGACGCGGGTCCACCAATCGCCGATATCCTCGAAATCCCAGATCGGGCGGGTCTGGCCGGTCATCAGGGCGATGGCCTTGGCGGCATCGAGGGCTGAGCCGCCGCCGAAGGCGATGACGCCGTCATGCTTGCCGTCGCGATAGACCTTGAGGCCGTCCTCGACATTCTTGCCGACCGGGTTGCCCTGCACTTCGGAAAAGAGGCCGGTCGGAATGCCGGCGGCCTCGTTGCGCGCGATCGCGTCCTTGATCATGGGAAGCCCGGCGAGGCCTGGATCGGTCACCAGCAGCGGGCGCTTCAGCCCCAGGGCCTTGCAATGATCGGGCAGTTCCTTGATGCGGCCGCAACCGAATTTGACCGAGGTGGGATAGTTCCAATTGCCTTTCAGGGCGGCGGCATCCTGGCTCATGAGCATGGTCCTTGGGCTTAAGGTGTTGGTATTCGTCGGCCGGCATTCTAGCGGCGAATTTGGCGGCGGGAAGGGCGGATTTTAAGCGCGGCCCGGCCCCTGAAAAGGGCCCTGCACGAGGCCCTGAAAGCGCTGTCGGTAGCGGGCTGGCGTGGTCCCGGTACGGCGCTTGAACAGGCGCCGGAAATGGGCCGGATCGTCATAGCCCACCGCGGTTCCCACGGCTTCCGTTGCGGTGTTGCTGATTTCCAGCATCTGCTTGGCTTCTTCGATGCGAAGCGCCTGGACATAATCGACGGGCGCATAACCGGTCGCTGCCTTGAAACGCCGGGTGAAAGTTCGTTCGGGAAGGCCGGATCGCGCCACCATGGCTGCCACCGGATGCGGCTGGTCGTAATGCGAACCGAGCCAATCCTGGGCGGCGGCGATGACGGCGTCTTCATGGGATTTCGGTCGGCCCAGGGCAGCGAAAGGCAATTGCCCCTCGCTGCGGTCGCCGAGCACGAACAGCTTGGCCGCCCGGATCGCCTCCACCGGG
Source organism: Dongia sp. (assembly GCF_041909655.1). Classification (GTDB taxonomy): domain Bacteria; phylum Pseudomonadota; class Alphaproteobacteria; order Dongiales; family Dongiaceae; genus Dongia. Next base: position 16,234 of record NZ_JAYRDA010000008.1, read on the forward strand.
CTGCTGAAGCGGGTGATGAGGTAGAGCGCCAGCTCTTCCCAGGATGCGGCGCCACCGCTCGTGACGATGCGGTGCTCCGCGCCCGCCGGGACCAGGATTCGCTCGGGCCGCAGCAATGTCGCGGGAAAGCAACGGGCGAACTGGCCGGCGGCACTCCAATGGGTGGTCGCCTCGATCCCCTCCAGCAGGCCCGCATCTGCCAGCAGCAACGATCCTGTGCAGACCGAGCAGATCGTGGCGCCCTCGTCGAATTGCCGCCGCAGCCATTCCCGCGCCAATGGCCAGCGTCCCCGCGCATCGCTTTCGGGATCGATGGCGAGGTCCGTGACGATAGCGATATCGACCGTTTCATTGTCGCTGAAGCTGGCACCTGGTTGCACCGGCACGCCGAGGGCGCAGGTAATGGGCGCTCGCCTCTCGGCGATGATGGCCACCTCGAAAATCCGCCCCGCTGGCGGCTCGCCGGTCATTTCCGGCCAGATCGTGCCCACGGAGGAAAGGACCTCCAGGAGCCCATAGAGGGCTGAGGGGGTGGTTTCCGGCAGGGCCAGCAGGCGCACCTGCAGTGGTTTTGTATCGGGTCGCTCTTTCATGACCCCACTTTGGCCGAAAACTCTCTCTTTTGTCCAATCCGGCACTTACGGCCGATCGGATCGGCGCCTAGGTTCCGCGCCATTCCACCCGCCCCAAGAAGGAAACCGATCATGCTTAACGCCTCGCCCAACAAACCCGCTTTTGATTCCGACCGCGCCGGTGCCTTCGCCGAGCAGGTGATGGATGTCATCAACAAGGGCTCCGCCGCGGCCATGATCTCCATCGGCCATCGCCTCGGGCTCTTCGCCACCTTGGCCGGCATGCGTCCGGCAAGCAGTGCCGAGATCGCCGCTGCGGCCGGTCTTGCCGAACGCTATGTCCGCGAATGGTTGGCGGTGATGGTGACCTCCGGGGTCGTTCATTACGAGCCGAAGCGTGGCACCTATCTGCTCCCCGCCGAACACGCCGCCTGCCTGACGCCGGCAGGATCGCTCGGCAATCTCGCTGTCTATGGCCAGCACGTGGCATTGTTGGGTGAGGTGCAGGAGCGCCTCATAGCTCTCTTCCGCCAGGGTGGCGGCACGAGCTATGCCGATTATCCCTGCTTCCACCAGATCATGGCCGAGGATAGTGGCCAATCGGTGATCGCGCCGCTCTTCGATCATGTGCTGCCGCTGGCGAAGGGGATCGATGCTCGTCTCGCAGCCGGTATCGACGTGCTCGATGCCGGCTGCGGCCGCGGTGCCGCCTTGATCGCCATGGCTGCGCGATATCCGGCAAGCCGCTTCGTTGGCTACGATCTGGGGGGCGATGCGATTGATTTTGCCACGCGCTTCGCGCGGGAGATGGGCCTCGCCAATATCTGCTTCGAACAGCGCGATCTCACCGGCTTTGACGACAAGGCGCGCTTCGATTTCGTTACGTCCTTCGACGCGGTCCATGACCAGAAAGATCCAGCCGCCTTCATCAAAAGCTTGCACGATGCGTTGAAGCCCGGCGGAATCTATCTGATGCAGGATATCGGCGGCTCGGCCCGGCTTGAGAACAATCTCGATTTCCCGATGGCGAGCCTGCTCTATGCCATGTCCTGTGCGCATTGCACGCCGATCTCGCTGGGTCAGGGCGGCGCCGGTCTCGGCACGATGTGGGGCTGGGAAACGGCGGAAAGAATGCTGAAGGATGCGGGCTTTGTGCGGGTCGCCATGCAGCGTCTGGCCCATGACCCGATGAATGTCTGGTTCGTGTCGGAGAAGGCGTGACGCCGGCTTACCGTGCGGCGCGCCGCTTCCATTCATCGGCGGCGTCTCCCATGGTCTTCGGCTTGCCGTCTTTCAGCCAGGCCATGAAAGGGCGGTCGAACTTGAAATCCTCACCGCATTGCCCCTTGAAGAAACGCCGCACGTTCTGGGTGTTGCGGTAGGATTTCGTGATGGTCGTCGCCCGTGTGATCGTACCGCTATGCCAGTCGAATGTTGTCATGATTGCTTCTTCTTCCGTTCGGCTACCAGCACAATCACGCTGGCAAGCACGATAAGTACCGCGCCGATGACACCCGGGATGGTCGGCAAATCCTGCCAGACAATGTAGCCCAGGATCACCGCCCAGACGAGGGCGGTGTATTCCGTGGGTGCGATCACGGAAGCCGGCGCACGGCGGAAGCTCTCATAGAGCATGTACTGGCCGATGCCACTGCCGATGCCGAGCGTCACCATGAGGAGGAGGGAAAACCAATCCGCTGGCTGCCAGGTCCAGAAGAGCGTCGCTCCGCAAACCAGCACGAAGAGGCCGTTGCTGAACAGCATCTGGGTGAGCGAGCTTTCGTTGTGCATGGACTTGCGCATCAGGATGACGGCACCGCCCCAGAGAATGGCGGCCACCAGCACCAGCAAGGCGGGCCACAATTCCGGCCGGCCGCTCGGATTGGCGGCAACGAGGACACCGGCGAAACCCACGATCACCGAGAGCCAGCGCGCGGCCGTTACGTTTTCCTTCAGGAACAGGATCGACATCACCGTGATGAAGATGGGTGCAGCGTAATAGAGCGTCACCAGATCGGGCAAGGCGAGGCGCCGCGCCGCGGTGTAGTAGCAGAGCCAGGCCATCAGGATGAGGCCGGCACGGACACAGAGGCTCGTCTTGTTGGGGCTGCGCTTGACGCCGGCGATGGCGGTGCGGCGGCCGAAAGCGAGGATGATCAGGCAGACGGTCAGGCTGCGCACGAACAGGATCTGCCAGATCGAATGATCCGTCACCAGCCATTTCACAATCGCGTCCTGGCCGGAAAAGATGCCATATCCACCGATCGCCAGCAGGACACCTAGCTGAATGTTCTCGACCGGAGCCGTCACCGCCTGATGGGGGCGCGTGTTCGTAGCGGAATCCCGCGCAACCATGAGACGATTCTTCCCCCGGACATTCAAGCCACCTAAGATGGACCGCGGCGGTGCCGTTTGTCGAGGCCCGCCGGGAACTCTGCAGGGGAGGGTGTTAAATATGGCCGAAGGTGGATGCGATTGCGGCGCTTTGCGCTACCGGGTGACGGGCGAGGCTTATGACAGTGGATATTGCCATTGCCGCATCTGCCAAAGGACCAGCGGCGCGCCGTTGCAGGCTTTTGCACGGATACAGGCCGAGCAATTCGCCTATATCAAGGGAGAGCCTGCCATCTATCTTTCCAGCGAATGGGGCCAGCGGGAGTTCTGCCAGGCCTGCGGCAGCCAGCTTCTCTATCGCGGCCGGCAGGCGCCCCATGACATCTCCTTCAATACGCCGACCCTCGACGATCCCGGCCTCTTTCCGCCGCGCCAGCATGTCTGGTACGGCAGCCACCTCTCCTGGTTCGAGACGAAGGACGACCTTCCGCGCAGCGGCTGATTGCCGTCAATCGCGCAGCGTCGAATCCAGCACGGGCAAAGCGGTCGTATACTTCATCTGCTCCATGGCGAAGCTGGAACTGACATCCGTTAACCGCACCGCTTTGATCAGCCGCTTGTAGACGCGGTCGTAATGGGCGATGTCGGCGACGACGATCTTCATCAGGTAATCGATGTCGCCGCTCATGCGATAGAGCTCGACCACTTCGGGAATCTGGGCGACCGCGGCATCGAATTGCTGCAGCCAGGCATCATTGTGTTCGTTGGTACGGACCGAGACGAAGACGGTGACGCCGAGCCTGAGTTTCTCGGGATCGAGCAAAGCGACGCGTCCCCGGATCACCCCCAGTTCCTCCAGCCGCTTGATCCGGCGCCAGCAGGCATTGGTGGAAAGCCCCACGGTTTCCGCGAGCTCCGCAATCGCCTGACTCGAATCGGCCTGGAGAGCTGCCAGGATGCGGGAATCCTGGCGATCAAGCTCAGGTGAGGATTTTTTCTCCATAATTGTCTATAGTATGGGATAAAATCTCGTATATGGCAAGTTATGAGCAATTATTTGGGAAAAATTTCGTCGGAATGGTTTGTACTATTCGCCCGTAGAGGAAACACGAAACCCGCGGGAGAGCCGGCCGATGATCGACAAGATGTTCCTGGAACACCCCCGGTCGGTCGATGAAGGCTATTTCGAGCATATGGGCGTTGCCTTGAGCTTCGGCACCCAACTGTTCATCGCGAGCCTTGCCTGCTTCCTTCATGCCTTGGTCCCCGGCCTCTGTGTCCGGACCGGCAGCAATGCCATCCGCTCCCTGCATGAGCGCATGGTCACCAACCGCCGTCGCCACGCGCCGGAATTCGCGCATCACGGGCTCAGCGGCGATTCCATCTGAATGACGTGACTGGCTGGATCAGTTCCGGCCGCTCAGCAAACCCCGCGCGACGACCTGCGCCTGGATCTCCGCGGCACCCTCGAAGATGTTGAGGATGCGCGCATCGCACAGCACGCGGCTGATCTTGTATTCCTGGGCATAGCCATTGCCGCCATGGATCTGCAGGGCGTTGTCGGCGTTGGACCAGGCGACACGCGCGCCCAGCAGTTTCGCCATGCCGGCAGGAATGTCGCAGCGCCGGTCGCTGTCCTTCTCGCGCGCGGCGAAATAGGTGAGCTGGCGCGCGATCATGGTCTCGACCGCCATCCAGGCCAGCTTGCCGTGAATGCGCGGGAAGGCATAGATCGGTTGCCCGAATTGCACGCGCTCGCGGGCGTATTTGAGGCCGAGTTCCAGTGCGCATTGCGCGACGCCGACGGCGCGGGCTGCGGTCTGGATACGGGCGCTCTCGAAGGTCGCCATCAATTGCTTGAAGCCTTCGCCTTCCTGGCCGCCCAGAAGATTCTCGGCCTTCACCTCGAACCCGTCGAAGCCGAGCTCGTACTCCTTCATGCCGCGATAGCCGAGGACGCCGATCTCGCCGCCGGTCATGCCGGTGGCGGGGAAGGGATCGCTGGCCGTACCACGCGGCTTCTCGGCCAGGAACATCGAAAGGCCACGGTAATCGCTGCTGTTGGGATCGGTCCGCGCCAGCAGCGTCATCACATCGGTGCGGCTGGCATGGGTGATCCAGGTCTTGTTGCCGGTGATGCGATAGACCTCGCCCTGTTTCACCGCGCGGGTGCGCAAGCTTCCCAGGTCGGAACCGGTATTTGGTTCGGTGAAGACGGCGGTCGGCAGGATCTCGCCGCTCGCGATCTTCGGCAGCCAATATTGCTTTTGCGCCTCGGTGCCGCCCAGGCGGATGAGTTCCGCAGCGATCTCCGAGCGCGTGCCGAGCGAGCCGAGGCCGATATAACCGCGCGAAAGCTCTTCGGTCACCACGCACATGGCGAGCTTGCCCATGCCGGACCCGCCGAATTCCTCCGGCACGGTCAGGCCGAAGACGCCCATCTCGGCGAGCGCGCCGATCACCTCAAGCGGAATCAGCTCGTCCTTGAGATGCCACTGATGCGCCGCTTCGACATGGTCCTCGGCAAAGGCATGGAACTGGTCGCGGATGATGCCGAGCGATTCATCGTCGAGGGCGGCTTCACCGAAATCGCCTTCGGCAATGAGCTCGGCCAAACGCGCGCGTGCCGCCGGGGAGTTGCCGTGGGCGAGGAGGTCATCCTCGAACGCGAATCCGTCGAGGCCGAAATCTGCCAGACGCACGATCTCGCCCTGCGCCATCGGGAAGCCGCCCTTGATCTGCGACAGGTACTCACCGAAGGCGATCTGCAGGATGAGTTGCTCGCGCTCCTGGGAACGCCCGCTCGCATCGAGCCGCTTCGCCCAGGCCAGCATCTGCTCCAGGCCCGTCACATAGGTGGCGAGCCAGGCATAGCCATGGGCCACGAATTGCTGGGCATCGAGTGCCTTGGCATCGACGCGGCCGCCGGCGGTGATACTGCCGATCAGGCGGCCGCGCACGTCCTGGAGAACCGCCTCAGCAGCGTTGAGGCCGCGCTGACAGCGGGCAAGGAGATCCGGAAGGCGCGGCGAGGGTGCTGCACCTCCTGTATTCAAAGCCACCGGCATGACTTATTCCTCGGTGCAGTCTTCGAGGGTGCGGCGGCCGGGGCGCTTGGCCTGGACCAGTACGGCCATGTTGCCGGGCTTGTGCTGGTTCTTCCACATCTTGGTATGGGCGGCCGGGATGTCTTCCCACGAGAAGACTTCCGACATGCAGGGATCGATGCGGCGCTCAATCACCAAATTGTTGGCCTGACTCGCCTGCAGCAGATTGGCGAAATGGCTGCCCTGGATGCGCTTCTGCCGCATCCAGACGAAGCGCGCGTCGAAGGTGAGGTTGTAGCCGGTGGTGCCGGCGCAGAACACGACCATGCCGCCGCGCTTCACCACGAAGCACGAAACCGGAAAGGTCTGCTCGCCCGGATGCTCGAACACGAAATCGACGTCGTTGCCCTTGCCGGTCACGTCCCAGATCGCCTTGCCGAAGGCGCGGCACTTTTTCATGTATTCGTTATAGCCAGCGGTGTCGTCGACATCGGGAAGCTGGCCCCAGCAATCGAAATCGTTGCGGTTGATGACGCCCTTGGCGCCCAGCGACATCACGAATTCACGCTTCGATTCATCCGAGATGATGCCGATCGCATTGGCACCGGCGGTGGCGCAAAGCTGCACCGCCATCGAGCCGAGGCCGCCGGAGGCACCCCAGATCAGCACATTGTGGCCCGGGCGCAGGATATGCGGCCGGTGCCCGAACAGCATGCGATAGGCGGTGGCCAGCGTCAGCGTGTAGCAGGCGCTCTCTTCCCAGGTCAGATGCTTGGCGCGTGGCATCAACTGCCGGCCTTGCACCTTGCAGAACTGGGCGAAGGAGCCGTCCGGCGTCTCGTAGCCCCAGATGCGCTGGCTGGGCGAGAACATCGGGTCGCCGCCATTGCATTCCTCGTCATCGCCATCGTCCTGATTGCAATGCACGACGACTTCATCGCCGACCTTCCAGCGCTTTACCTTGGAACCAACCGCCCAGACGATGCCCGCGGCATCGGAACCGGCGATGTGATACTCGGCCTTGTGCACGTCGAAGGGCGAGATCGGCTTGCCGAGGCCCGCCCAGACGCCGTTGTAATTGACGCCCGCGGCCATCACCATGACGATGACCTCGTCCTGGTCCGGCTGTGGCGTCTCCACGGCTTCGACCAGCATGGCCTGCTCGGGCGGGCCGTGGCGATCACGCCGGATCGCCCAGGCATACATCTGCGGCGGCAGATAGCCCAAGGGCGGGATCTCGCCGATCTCATAGATGTTCTTGCCGGTCAGCGGCGCCGCCTTCGGGGCAGCCTGCTGGCCGTCGCCGGCTTTCGTCTCAATCGCCACAACCTTCGCACTCTCGCTCATGTCGTATTCCCATCCTTGCCAATTTGCGGGCCTGATTCGCCTCTTAGCGGGCGTTAGCCAATGCAGCATCGCCACCATCCTGCCTTCGCGGATGCAGCATCGTCAAGGGTGACGGGATACAAAAATACGTTAACGAGGAAATTTTCGTACGGATGTAACTGGATACGGCTATATAACGGAAATAATATTATTTATTCATCGCGGCGGCGCACCATACTTTGGTCGTAACCCATCCTCAGGAAGCCTTTCGGGCCTCACTTCGCGCCGCAAATCTTCCGCAGCGCCTGCCATTCCGCATCGCTCATCGCCGTGGCGCCGCTGTCATCCACCGCCGAATATTCGGCACGGTCGCTGAGGCCGGGATGGGTTGAGAGCCAATCCGGCATCAGGTCGTCACCGTCATCCTTAGTTTCCTCGGCCAAGGCCTTGAAGAAAGCGGCGAGGCCATTTGCCTTGAGTCCGGCTTCACGCAGCAATTCGATGCCCCGAAGATCGGCCTCGGTCTCCATGTCGCGCGAATAGGAGAGCATGGTCGCAAGATAGGCGACATCGCCGGCACCCGATCCGCCCAGGATGATGCTGAACGTTGCTGCAAGACCCAGATTGCTGATGACACTCTGCGTCGGATGCCGGAGCTCAAGATGCGCGATCTCATGGGCGAGAACGCCGGCCACCATGTCGGGCGAATCCGCCATTTCGATGAGGCCGCTGCTGACGATCACGTGATCGCCGGGAATGGCGACGGCATTGGGCAGTTTGAGATCGATGACATCGAGGCTGATCTCCAAGCCCTCGGGCAGCAATTTGTCGGCCAAGGCGCGCAAGGCCTCGCTGCCGTCCTGCCCAGTACAGGTCTCGAAATTCTCGGTAAGGGCGGTGTGGATCTTTTTGCCGACGCGTTCTTCCCATTCCTTCGGCACGAATTGCGCCAGGGCGGCAGCGCCATGCCGCCAGCCGAAGAAGAAGACAGCGGCGATCGTAAGGCCGACAACGGTCCAGCTGGCGCCGACCACGAAGCCGCGTTTGGCTTCCCGCATCTTCCAACTGGCAAGCTGCGGTTGGGCGGCGAGTAATTCCTGCCGCTGCGGCGAATCCAGCAGCAGCAGCCGCGGCGCCGGATCGCTGAGGCGGCCGAAATTCATGCCGCCCGTCACCTTGTTGACATCGATCACGCGGATATCGGCAAAGGGCCAGCGATCCAGTTCCGGTGCTTCCGCCGAACCGATCACCAATTCTTCGCCCAAGATGTGAATGAGCGGCCGATGCGCCTTCGCCGTCTTGCCGTCGTAATAGCGATCTTCGGCCAATGGTGGGTCCTCGTAAAACTAATGAACAATCGTCATCCCCGGGCTTGACCCGGGGATCGGGAGCGACTGGGCTATGACTATCGCCGACTGACTGATGCCCGGGTCAAGCCCGGGCATGACGTTTCAAAGTGCCTTGGGCGTGTCACAAAATCCCCGGATCGAATGCCTCCAGCAAACCTTCGCCGGCTTTCGGGCGCGGCAGATTGGCATGGGTGATGTCCGATCCCTCGATCTCGCCGACGACCTCGATATTCGCGGCCAGGAACAACATGGTGCGATGAATGGCGATCGGCAAGCCAAAGCCGAGCGTGAAGACGATGATCAGAATGTTGCCGACATAGCGACCCATAATGCGGCCTGCGGTGACCGGCGTGGCGAAGCGCAACCCGCCCAGGTGAAGTTTGGCAGCTACCTCGCGTGCGACCGCGACTTGATAGAAGCTGAAGGCAACGACAACAAGCAGCGCGAAACACAAATAGCCGATTACGACGGATACAGTGGAGACAATCATAAACTCGGTGGATTGCTGAAGGGCAATTGGATCTGAGAAATCAAACTCGAACCATTTGTAGATTGCAGCAAATAAAGCACCAAAGGCCATCGTCATGATCACTAGGCCGCCGACGACACAAAGAATTGCGACAAAATAAGTTACGTAGACCGGGCCGGACTTCAGATCTGCCTGCGCCTTGGCGTCGCCAAAGTATGAATTGTTGATGCGGTCGCTGAGTAGTTGCATCTGTGTCCAGGGCCAGGCGAGGCTCAAGGTGAGTCCCGAAAGGAATGCGAAGAGCATTCCCTTCGAACCCCAACTCCAGGCTGATCCCGTCATGCCGCCACGAATGCCGCGCCAGAGCGTGCGGGTCAGGCGGTAGCGCTGCGCGGCATATTGCGCGACGAAAGTCAGATAGAAGACGAGGAAGCCAGCCACGATCTGAACGACGAACAATGCAGCGGGATTGATATCGAAGCCATAGTGCACAGCCTGCAGACCTAGGAAGAATAAGACGTAAACCGGCATCACGATCAGAAAACCGAGAAACATCTCGCCGCCGGTACCGGTATATTCGAAGCGGTCGCCATTGAGGCTGGTGCGTGACCACAGATAGCGCCGCATCCTTGTCTTCGCCCAGAAGCGAAAGACGGTAAGGGTCAGGATCGTCCACAACAGGTTCGGCAGGAAGATGCCGTAAAGCTCGCCAAGCTTGCCGTCATAGACGAAGCCGGTATGCGGCCCGCCGGCGGCAAGAATGGGCGAGGGTGACGGAACGGTGGGTGGGGGGGGTGGGGGTGACAGGGTATCGGAACTGGGCGCGTTGGTTCTGGTCGGCTGAATGCGAAGCGAATGATCCGGTGTCACGCGACCCCCTTGAAAACAGCGCCGTTTCCGGCAGTACAGCGAAAGATAGCAAGACTGTCCTGTTGGCTCAAGCGACCGGTCGGTCTTGACAATCCGCCCCCAGCCATGGCTTAAAGACCGCCGACGCGCCGGCTCGTTCGGTGCTCCGTGGTGATTTGTGCCGGATTGCGGCCACGTTAAACGAAACGCTAAAAGGTCCAGGTAAGCGATCCATGTCGCCCAAGCCTCGGCCTTGTCGGTCGGGGTTTTTTTGTGCCCGGATGTCGGGCTGAGCGAGGCGAACATGACGGTGACACGCGATATCAAGAAGAGCTGGAAAGCGGCGACCAAGCTGGTCCATGCCGGCCAGACCCGCAGCCAATTCAAAGAGACGTCCGAGACCATCTACATGACCTCGGGTTACGTCTATGAAAGCGCCGAGGAGGCCGAGGCCGCCTTCGACAATTCCCAGCCCCGTTTCGTCTATTCGCGCTTCGGCAACCCGACCGTCGCCATGTTCGAGCAACGCATGGCCACGATCGAGGGCGCCGAGGCCGCGCGCGCGACCTCATCCGGCATGGCGGCTGTCTTTGCCGCTTTGGCCTGTCAGGTGAAGGCCGGCGACCGCGTGGTTGCCTCGGATGCGCTCTTCGGTTCCTGCCAGTTCATCCTGGCCGAGATCCTGCCGAAATGGGGAATCGAGACGGTCTTCGTCGATGGCCGCGATCTCGATCAGTGGAAGACCGCACTCGCCAAGCCGACCAAGGCCGTGTTCCTGGAAACGCCCAGCAATCCCAGCCTGCGCCTCGTGGATCTGAAGGCGGTCTGCGACCTCGCCCATCAGGCGGGGGCCAACGTCGTGGTCGACAACGTCTTTGCTACACCCTTGCTGCAGCAGCCGCTGCAATTGGGTGCGGACGTCGTGGTCTATTCTGCGACCAAGCATATCGACGGCCAGGGTCGGTGTCTGGGCGGCGTCATCCTCGGTTCCGAGAAGTTCATCAACGAGACCCTGCAGCCTTTCATCCGCCATACCGGCCCCAGCCTCAGCCCGATCAATGCCTGGACGCTGCTCAAGGGCCTGGAAACGCTGGATCTGCGTGTTTCCAAGCAATGTGAGAGTGCCCTCAAGATCGCCACGGCCCTGCAGGGCCACAACAAGCTCCAGGCGGTGCTCTATCCCGGCCTCAAGGATTTCCCGCAATATGCGCTGGCGCAAAAGCAGATGAGCGGTGGCGGCACCATGCTCTCGCTCAGCGTCGCGGGCGGCAAGCCGGCGGCCTTCAAGTTCCTCAATGCGCTCGAACTGGTGCTGATTTCGAACAACCTCGGCGATTCAAAGTCGCTGGCGACGCATCCCATGACCACGACGCATCAGCGCCTCACCGCCGAACAGCGCGCGGTCCAAGGCATCGGTGACGGCCTCATTCGCCTCTCCGTGGGCCTTGAGGATGCCGGCGATCTCACCGAGGATGTCTTGAACGCGTTGAAGGCGGTTTGAGGTGCCTTCTGATAAAGTGGATGGCCGGGTCTTCGCCCGGCCATGACGCATATTTTGTAGTTCGTCATGCCCGGGCTTGACCCGGGCATCCACTGCCAGGAGCTTGATATGACGTCACTCACCGGCCGCTGCATGTGCGGTGCCTTGCGCTACCGCTTCGATCCCGCCGGCGCCATTGCCGATTACTGCCATTGCAAGAAGTGCCAGCGCTGGAGCGGGGCGCCGGTGACGGCCTGGGCGCAGGTTCCGGTGGGGCAGTTCGAGATTCTGGCCGGCACGCCGAAGGCCTTTCAGTCTTCGCCGCTCTACCAGCGGCATTTCTGCGACGATTGCGGCTCGCCGGTCTATATGAGCGGCGGCGAGACCATCGGCATCATGCTGGGGACGGTAGACGATCCCTCGTCGCTGGTGCCAGGTGGCCATGGCTGGACCTCCGATCGGGTTTCCTGGCTGAAAATCGATGACGATCTGCCATGCTGGCCGGAAGATGCACCCCATGATCGCTAATAATATTATAAATACATAGCCTCATTCGGCCTGATCTTGCGTGGCGGGTGGAAATCCCTCTATATTGCGCTGCACAAAAGCAATAAACGCCGCCGGGAGATCAAGCCGATGAGCCAACCGACACCCAAAAGAGACCAGCCCTGGCTGTTCCGGACCTATTCCGGTCATTCCTCGGCCAAGGCCTCGAACGCGCTCTACCGCACCAATCTCGCGCGCGGCCAGACGGGTCTCAGCGTTGCCTTCGATCTCCCCACCCAGACCGGCTATGATTCCGATCATGTCCTGGCCAAGGGCGAGGTCGGCAAAGTGGGTGTCCCCATCAGCCATCTCGGCGACATGACGGCGCTGTTCGACGGGCTGCCGCTCGACCAGATGAACACCTCGATGACCATCAATGCGACGGCACCCTGGTTGCTGGCGCTCTATATCGCCGCGGCCGAGAAGCAGGGGGCACCCCGCGCCGCGCTACAGGGCACGGTGCAGAACGACATCATCAAGGAATACCTCTCGCGCGGCACCTACATCTTCCCGCCGGAACCCTCGCTCAGGCTGATCACCGACGTGATCAGCTTCACCTATCGCGAGGTGCCGAAATGGAACCCGACCAATGTCTGCTCCTATCATCTGCAGGAAGCGGGGGCGACGCCGGTCCAGGAACTCGCTTATGCTCTGGCGACCGCGATCGCCGTGCTCGACCATGTGAAGGCGTCAGGCCAGGTGCCGGCAGAAGATTTCCCGCAGGTCGTGGGGCGCATCAGCTTCTTCGTCAATGCCGGCCTGCGCTTCATCACCGAAATCTGCAAGATGCGCGCCTTCACCGAATTGTGGGACGAGATCTGCCGCGAGCGCTACGGGGTCGAGGATGAAAAGCTGCGCCGCTTCCGCTACGGCGTGCAGGTCAACAGCCTCGGCTTGACCGAGCAACAGCCGGAAAACAATGTCTACCGCATCCTGCTTGAGATGCTGGCAGTGACTCTCTCCAAGAACGCCCGCGCCCGCGCCGTGCAATTGCCGGCCTGGAACGAGGCCTTAGGCCTGCCGCGCCCCTGGGATCAGCAATGGTCGTTGCGACTGCAACAGATCGTCGCCTTCGAAACCGACCTCCTTGATTTCGGCGACATCTTCGACGGCTCCACCGAGATCACCCGCAAGGTCGAGGAATTGAAAACGGAAGCGCGCGATGAGCTTGCCCGCATCGCCGAGATGGGCGGCGCCGTGGCCGCCGTTGAGGCGAGTTACATGAAGCAGCGTCTGGTCGAATCCAATGCCCGGCGTCTGGCCGCGATCGAAAGCGGCACCCAGACCGTCGTCGGCGTCAACAAATACACCGAGAGTGCACCGTCGCCTTTGCTTGCCGGCGGCGATGGTGGCTTCCTCACCATCGACGATCAGGCTGAGATCGATCAGGTCGCAGCATTGAAGGCCTGGCGCGCTGCCCGCGACAATGCAGCGGCGGAAGCGGCGCTGCGGAAACTCGAAGCCGATGCCCGTTCCGGCCGGAACGTGATGGAGGCTTCGATCGCCTGTGCTCATGCCGGCTGCACCACCGGCGAATGGGGCGAAACGCTGCGCCGCGTCTTTGGCGAATACCGGGCACCCACGGGCGTCGCCCGGGCCAGCATCGACCAGAGCTCCACCCGCGTCGAAGCGGTGCGGGAGAAGGTCGAGGCAGCCAGCCGCCGGCTCGGCCGGCGTTTGAAGATCCTGGTCGGCAAGCCCGGCCTCGACGGCCATTCCAACGGCGCCGAACAGATCGCCGTCCGCGCCCGCGACGCCGGCATGGAAGTGGTCTATGAGGGCATCCGCCTCACCCCCGCCCAGATCGTCAATGCGGCGCTGGAGGAGGGGGTGCATGTGGTCGGCCTCTCGATCCTCTCTGGCTCGCATATCGCTCTGGTGGGCGAGGTGATGGAGCGAATGCGGGGACTGGGCTTGACTGACGTTCCCGTGGTGGTGGGCGGCATCATCCCGCCCGAGGACGAAAAAAGGCTGCTGGAATTCGGCGTGGCGCGGGTCTATACGCCCAAGGATTACGATCTCAACGCCATCATGGCCGGGATCGTGGCCTTGATCGACCAGCAAAAACAGGCGGCATGAACGGACCCCAATTCGGCGCAGGCTTCGAACAGGATTTCGAACAGCTTCTCGCCTGGCGCCGCGATGTGCGCCATTTCCGCACCGATCCGATTCCGGCGGATCTGGTCGAGCATCTGCTTGACCTCACCACTTTGGCGCCGTCCGTCGGCAATGCCCAGCCCTGGCGCTTCGTCAGCGTCGACGATCCCGCTCGCCGTGCCGCGATCATTGCCAATTTCGAAGAGGCCAATACGGCCGCCCTCTCGAATTACGAAGGCGAGAAGGCGCAGCTTTACGCCCAGCTGAAACTGGCAGGGCTTCGCCAGGCGCCGCGCCATTTCGCCGTCTTCTGTGATGAGATGACCGAGCAGGGGGCCGGGCTCGGCCGCATGACCATGCCGGAGACCCTGCGCTATTCGGCGGTCCTCGCCATCCACACCCTCTGGCTGGCCGCACGCACTCAAGGCCTCGGCCTCGGCTGGGTTTCGATCATCGATCCTGCTGCCGCCAAGGCCAGCCTCGACGTGCCCGCCGATTGGTCCTTCGTCGCCTATCTCTGCCTGGGATTCCCGCAGGACGACCACATCGAACCGGAGCTCCAGCGCCGCGGCTGGCAAGCCCGCGAATCCCGCTGCCGCCAGGTGCTGCAGCGCTGATTACTGCTCCAAAGTCAGCCGCTCGTTCTCAACGCGCCAGGACCTCAGACGGCGCAGGAATTCCATGCCGAGGAGCGAATCCGACATATCGGCTTCGTTCACCGTTGCTGGCAGGTTGTTGATCACGATCGGCCCAATCGCAAAATTGAGAATCTCCACCGGCGCGCCGCGGACCAGACCATTGGCCGTCTCGGCGATCTTCGTGAATTGCAGTTGATCGAGATCGAAACCCAGCCGCTCCGCATCGCGTGGCGACAGAACCACGTCGGTCGCACCGGTATCGATGGTGAAATCGAGCGGCACGCCGTCGGCCATCGCGCGCACCCGGTAATGGCCGTTCTCCGCCATCGGAAAACTGATGCTGTGATCGCTTTCGACCCGCCCGTCGAGCGGCATCAATTCGCCGCTGAGCCGCGCGCCCAGCATGCCGAATTCGCCGCGGAAGGAATAGAGCAGGACGAAGCCCGCGAAGATCGCGACCCAGATCGCGAGTTGTCCCAAGGTACGGCTCGTATCGTAGCGCAGGCGCACGAAGAAACCGCCACCCATTACAACGAGGAGAGCAATCAGATAGACGAAACGCATCCGCGTGTGCTCGTCGTCGAGCGCGCCACCCAATTGGCTGCCGATCAGGGATATGACGGCGATCCCCCCGACGACGATCAATGCCCAGACCAGCCAGCTTCTACCTTGCATTGTAAAGGCTCCGTCTTGTTGTCCGGCCGCATTCTACGGGGAAGCCATGACGGCGGTCGATAGCCATGGCGGTACGGGAACTTGCCATATTGTGACGACCCGCACGCTTTGGAGCATTGCGATGACTTGAGGCCTTAATAAGGCGCGGTTAACCTCCGGCCATCTCGGGACAAAATGTAAGGGAGCGACCGATGCGGCTCAAACTTTTGACAGCCATCGCGATTTTCGGATTACCCATCACTTCTGCCTTTGCCATTGATCCTTCGCCGGAAGGGACAGCCGCGACAATTGCCGTCAAGTTGACGGTCAGGGACCAGTCAAAGGGCGACTGGCACAGCGCCAACGTGCACCGTGTCATGACGGCCCAATGCGTCATGCGTGCTGCGCCGGCCAGTCAGGTCGGCAGCGAGGGCATGAGCGCCGAGCAGGAAGCCGCGCAAGCCCAGGCGCAGGCGGATGTCGAGGCATTCGCCCAGGATTATGGGCCGAGCGAGGACATGATGGCGCAGATCGAAGCGGGTGCTGCGGCCTGCGGCGATGACGAGGCTTGTCTCACGGCCATGGCCATGAAGCTGTCGCAGACCGCCGAGATGCAGGCGATGGCACAGAAGGCGCCGGAAGCCAAAGCGGCCATGGCTGGTCTCACGCCCGACATGGGGCCAGTACGCTACCAGATGTGGCATCCGGAAAGCTGCTCCGGCACGGTCACCATCGATGACAGCTATGTCCACAGCGATTCGGGCGGCGAGGGCGGTTACGGCGCCTATACCGACAATGTCACCGCTTCCGGCACCGTACCGCTGCCGCCCGAATGGGTGATGGCGATGGAGACGGATCTGGTCGCGGGTACCACGACCTACAGCATGAGGCCGCCGCCGCCGGTCACGATCCAGGTGCAGAGTTCGCATCAGGGACCGCATGCGCAGGAAATTCCGTTCCTTGCCAGCGCCGAGCTTCCTGCCAAAATTGGGCCGGTTCCCGGCATCGGTGCCGGCAGCACGCAGATGAAGGGTGCCACCGGCACCCTCAGCGCGGAATGGTCGTTGGTTAAGTAGCGGCTAAAGCTGCGTGCGGAAGTGGAAGGATTTGGGGCGCGTCAGCATTTCGTAGCCGACCCGCGACAGCGTGGCACCACGCCCTGAATCCTTCACCCCGACCCAGGCCAAGGCCGGGTCCAGGTAATCGCATCGATTCATGTAGACCGTGCCGGTCTCGATCTCGTCGCCGATCTTCCGGGCCGCCTTTTCGTCCATGGTCCAGAGAGCCGCGGTGAGGCCGTATTTGCTGTCATTCATCAGCTTCACGGCCTCGTCATCATTCTTCACCTTCATGATGCCGATGACGGGGCCGAAGCTCTCTTCCGACATCACCGACATCGAGTGATCGACATTCACAAGCACCTGCGGTGCCAGATAGGGTGTGCCGGGCTTGTTGGCGGGGAAGAGAGCGGGGTCGACCAGCGCCTTGGCGCCTTGCTTTACCGCGGCGTCGATCTGCCCGCGCACGAATTCCGCGGCCGAGGTTCGCACCATCGGCCCGATATTGGTCGCGGTGTCGAGCGGGTTGCCGAGCTTGTACTTTTTGGTCAGATCGACAAAGCCGTCGACGAATTTGTCGTAGAGGCTCTCATGCACATAGATGCGCTCGATGGCGCAGCAGCATTGGCCGGAATTGAACATCGCACCGTCGACCAAATTCTCGACCGCGTGGGCTAGGTTGGCATCGGCCCGCACATAGGCCGGGTCCTTGCCGCCAAGCTCCAGCCCCAAGCCCATGAATTTGCCGAGTGCGGCCTGCTGCACGGCATGGCCGCCGGCCACCGAGCCGGTGAAATTGACATAGGCGACTTCGGGTGCCGCGATCACCTTGGCGGTGTCGTCATGGGTGAGGACCAGCGTCTGGAACAGGCCCTTGGGCAGGCCGGCCGCATCGAAAGCCTGCTGGAAATCCTCGGCGCAAAGCGGGGTCTGGGCGGAATGCTTGAAGACCACCGCATTCCCTGCCATCAGCGCCGGCACGACGCCATTGACGGATGTCAGATATGGATAGTTCCAAGGCGCCACGATGAAGACGACGCCCAGGGGTTCCCGGTGCAGCACGCGGGTGAAGCCCGGCTTGTCGGTATAGCTGACATCGGCCAGGGCTTCCGGCGCCAGATTGATCATGAAGCGCGCGCGCTCCTCGAAGCCGCGCATCTCGCCGGGGCTTTGCGAGATCGGCCGTCCCATCTGCCGCGTGATGTCCTCGGCGTGCTTGTCCTTGCCTTTCAGGAACTCCTCGACGAAGCGGGTCAGTATCTTGGCCCGCTCGGCAATCGGTACGCGACGCCATTCCTTCTGGGCGGCCGCTGCGCGCTGCAAGGTCGCGGCGATTTCCGCTGGTGTGGCATAGGGCCGCTCGACATAGACGGAATTGTCGATCGGCGAGATGGTCTTCTGGACGGCGGACATGATGAACCTCTGGACGGATGCTTAGATGATCTCGAAATAACGGGCGAGTTCCCAATCGGTGATGTGTTTGCGGAACTCGCGTTCCTCGTGCTCGCGGGTGCCGGCATGATGTTCGACAAAGGCGTCGCCGAAAAGATCGCGGGCGGCTTTCGACTTGCGCAAGCGCTGCGCCGCTTCCCACAAGGTCTGCGGCAGATCGAGTTTGGCCGGATGCTTGATCTCGTAGGAATTGCCGACGATCGCCGCGGTGGGCTCGATCTTGTGCTCGATGCCATACAGACCGGAACCGATGGCAGCCGCGAGCGCCAGATAGGGGTTACAATCGGCGGCGGCGATACGGTATTCCACCCGCTGCGATTTCTCCGAACCCGGAATGACACGCAAGGCGCAGGTGCGGTTCTCGACGCCCCAGGTGGCATTGGTTGGCGCCCAGAAACCGGGAATGAGGCGCGAATAGGAATTGACCGTAGGCGAGACCATGCCAAGGACTTCCGGCATCAGGGCCTGCTGGCCACCGACAAACCAGCGCATCTTGTCGGACATGTTGTGCGGCTTCTTCGGGTCATGGAAGACCGCCTTGCCGTCCTTGCCCTTCAGCGAGATATGGATGTGGCCGGACTGGCCGGGATAGGAATTCGACCATTTTGCCATGAAGGTCGCCATCAGGCCGCGGCGCTGCGCCAGCACCTTCATGAAGGTCTTGAACAGGGCCCCGCGATCGGCGGCTTCGAGGGCGCTGGTGACACCGAGCGCCGCTTCCAGCACGCCGGGGCCGGTTTCCGTGTGAAGGCCCTCGATCGGCATGCGCATTTTCTCGGACAGGTCGAGAATGTCCCGGTAAAGCTCCGACCAGACCGAATTGCGGATCACCGAATAGCCGAACCAACCCGGCGTCATCGGTGTCAAATTCTTGTAGTTCTTCTCGCGGATACTCTCCGGCGTCTCGTCGAACATGAAGAACTCGAATTCCAGTGCCGAATAGACGTCGAAGCCCATCTTGGCAGCACGGGCGAGGATGCGTCGCAAGGTGCCGCGGGCGCAGATCTCTTCCGCCTTGTTGACGAATTCCGAGAGGAACAACAGGCCGTTATCTTCCATCGGCAAGTCACGGCAGGTCTCGGGGATGATGCGCGCCCAGGCATCGGGATAGGCCGTATGCCAGCCTGTATAGTTGAGTCCGTCGATCAACTGATCCTGGTTGTCCCAGCCCAGGATGACGTCGCAGAAACCGAAGCCGCCTTCGAGGGCGGAGAAGAACTTCGCCGCCGACATATACTTGCCGCGCAGGATTCCGTCGCCGTCGAAGACCCCGACCTTGACGTGGGTCAGGCCGCGTTCCTCGACGATCTTCTTGGCTTGCGCGGCGGTTTTGACTTGTTCCGGCTTCAACGGCATTCGGGTACCCCCTATTGAGATGCAACGGACATTAGGCCCGGATCGGGCTGTCCGGCAATGGATCGCTGGTCATGTGTGGTGACGGGCGCTGGTACAAGGTGCTGCCACGCAAGGTGGTCACCAAAAACGAGCGCATGGAATCGGTATCTCTCCGACGTCGGGTTGCATCGGCCGGCAATCCGGCCCGCCCCCCTCTGTCCTTGAACCTGAGAGATTTCCCGGCCGCGCCCGCCATGGGCTGAGAGGATGCCGGTTCGCTCCGTCGGTGAGGCGACGACGTCCGCCGCCTGCTTTCCAGAGATGGTGTTTCCGACCGGGTCCTTTTGCCTGAGAGTTTCCGGGGGCGGTTGCTCCTTCGGCGCCGCTTTCGGGCTGGAATTCCGGCCCGATTGCAGTCTCTCCCACGATCGGAGATTGGTGCGCAAAGTGTCGTTTTGCGCTCCTGAAACGTCAAGCCCGAAGATGGCTGCCGCCTTGTGGGCGGCAGCCGGATCGATCGGGTTTAGCGGTAGGGATACCCTGCCTTTTCCATGTTGGCCGCGTATTTCTTCAGAATCTCGACGACCTTCCCGGCGCGCGGGCTGGAGCTCGCCACTTCGTCCCAGAAACCGGAGGAATCCTTGACGACCTGAGCCCATTCCTCGGCCGGAAGCTGCGTCAGTTCCATCTTCTCGCCTTCGACGCGAAGCTTCGCCTCGCCGCCCCAATACCAGACGTCGCGATAGTAATGCGACTGGTCGATGGTGATCTTGAACAGTTCCTGCAGATGCGGCGGCACCTTCTGCCAGCTCGGCGTGTTGGCGAAATAGCTGCCGAACCAGGCGCCGGTGACCGAATTGCTGAGCGCATATTTGCAGACATCCGCCCAGCCCACTTCATAGGCCTCGGTGAAGCCGCACCAGGCAACACCGTCGAGCTCGCCGGTCTGCATGGCGACTTCGACGTTGTCCCAGGGAATGGTCACGGGAACGAGGCCGTATTTCGACAGGAACTTGCCCGCCGTCGGCACGCCGAAGACGCGCAAGCCGTTCATGTCGGCCAGGCTCCGGATCGGCTTGTCGACGGTGAAGATGTGCAGCGGATCCCAGGCGCCGGTCGACAGCCAGGTCACGTTCTCGACCCCGGCATAGGCTTCCGCCCAGATCTCGTTGAGGCCGTAGTAGTTGAACAGCGCCGGCACATCGAGGCTGTAGCGGGTGGCAAACGGGAAGTAGCCGCCGAACACGGCAATATCGACCGGCGAGGCCATGGTCGCCTCGTCGGATTGCACGGCATCCAGCGTGCCGCTCTGCAAGGCGCGGAACAGATCGGCTGTCGGCACCAACTGATCTGCGTAATAGAGCTCGATCTCCATTTCGCCATTGGCCGCCTTGTTGAAGGCATCGATCTGCGGCTTGATCACATGGGCGCCGAGGGGGGCGCCGGAATAGGTCTGCAGGCGCCATTTGATCGGACCGGTCTGCGCGATCACGCGGGGCGCGCCCAGGGTCGAAGCGGCGGCAAGACCACCAATCCCGAGACCAGCCTTCCGCAACACGTTGCGGCGCGTCGAAAGGATTTTCTCCGACGGGCTCTGCGGTTTCGTCTCTTCAGTCATCAAAACCTCCTGCGGTTGTTATAGGGCTTGAACCTGCCCCGTTGAGATTCGTTCTAACCCTTCACCGACATATGTTCGGGCAGCCATAGAGCCAACTGCGGGAACAGCATCAGCAGGACGATGGTGATCGCCATGATCAGCGCAAATGGCCAGATCGAGCGATAGATATCCACCAGCGTGATTTCCTTCGGCGCCAACGAGCGCATTAGGAATAGATTGTAGCCGAAGGGTGGCGTGATATAGGCGATCTGACAGGTGATCGTATAAAGCACGCCGAACCAGATCAGCTGGTTATCGAAGCCAAGATCCAGCACCTTTACCAGCGGAATGTAAAGCGGCGCCACGATCACCAGCATGGCCGTGTCGTCCAGGAACATGCCCATGACGATGAAGCTCGCCATCATGACGATGATCACCATCCAGGGATCGAGGTCGAGCTTGTCCAGGAACAGATATTCCAGCGCCTTCACGGCACCCAGGCCGTCGAACACCGTGCCGAAGGCCAGGGCCGCCAGGATCAGCCACATGAACATGCACGAGACGTTGAGCGTCTTGACCGAGGTCTCGCGAATGAGTTTCCAGGTGAACCGGCCCTTGATGACCGCCGCCAGCGTGGCGCAGGTCGCCCCCACGGCCGAACTTTCGACCAGGCTTGTGACGCCGAAAACAAACAGGCCGGTCATGAAAAAGAAAATGGCGAAGGGAATGATGCCGGCCCGCGCGAGTGCCAATTTCTCGCGCAGCGGCATGTTGAGTTCTTCCTCCGGCACGGTCGGCGCGAGCTTCGGATTCATGCGCGCCCGGATCATCACATAGAGAACGAACAGGGCCGCCATGATGAGGCCCGGAACCAGCCCCGCGAACCACAATTTCGACACTGGCTGGCGGGCGATCATGCCGTAGAGCACCATCACGACTGATGGCGGAATAAGGATGCCCAGCGAGGAACCACCCTGGACGACACCCGAGATCAGCACCTTGTCGTAGCCCCGCCGCAGCATTTCGGGCAGCGCGATGGTGGCGCCAATTGCCATGCCGGCAACGGACAGGCCGTTCATCGCCGAGATGATGACCATGACCAGGATCGTGCCGATGGCAAGGCCGCCGCTGACCCTTCCGAACCAGACATGCATCATCTTGTAGAGGTCTTCGGCGATCCCGGACTCCGCCAGGATGTAGCCCATGTAGATGAACATGGGCAGGGTCAGCATGGCGTACCAGTTGAACAGCTTGAACACCTGGTTGAACGACAGCTCGATGGCGCCATTGCCATATAGCAACAAGGCCGCCGCCATGGCGACGAAACCGATCGCTGCGAAAACCCGCTGACCCGTCACCAGGAGAACCAGCATCGCGCCAAACATGAGCAGCGCGATCATTTCATACGTCATGACAGCTTCTCCCCGCGGATCGTCGCAATATGTTTGAAGACCAGGGAGAGCGCTTGCATCAGCATGAGGACCAGGCAGGCCACCAACAGCGCCTTGATGGGAATCACCGACGGATTCCAGATCGAAAAGCGTTTTTCGTTCGTCTCAATGGCGTAAATCAGGCTGGAAATGCCGCCGATCAGCGTCACCACCAGATAGAAGATGAGGCAGACGGATGTCGCCAGATCCATCTTCGCCTTGCTACGCTCGGAGAGCGACGAATAGATGAGATCCATGCGGACATGCGATTCGTTCTTGAGCGTGAACGCACCGCCCATGAAGTAATAGGCGGCCAGCGTGAATTGCGTCAGTTCGACCGCCCAATGCACCGGCATGTTGATGACGTTGCGCGTGAACGCATCGAACATCAGCGTGGCGCCCATGAAGAAGATCAATGCGGCTGCGAGATAGCCGACATAATCGGAAATGCGGTCAGTAAACCGCACATAATCCGCGATCAAACCGCGCATTTTCGACACAAGGAAATTCCCCCAAGAAAATTGCCTCAACCTGCCTGCGACACGGTCCGAACTCCTTCGAACGGGAATCCTGGTGCACCGTGACGCGAGCAATGACTACGCTGTTATCCGTTTCCGAAACAAGTCCATTCATTCGGTCAGGTTTTATGCGCGGTGGTCCCCAAGTCAATGTTGGACCGATTTGCTGCCTCAAAACAAGTGCTTAACGATAGTGCCAGGAAATAATCTTGCCCGCTGTTCAACATATGCGGCGCACACCTGTTTCCGGTTTAGTGCTCAGCATAGTGTTTGTGGCAGAGCTCGGCGAAAGCGAGCGAGCGTTTGGTGGGGCGCAGCTTCTTGAGCCGGGCAAGGCCCAGCCGGGTCGGACGCAGTTTTTCCTTCACAGGCAGGAAGGCAAGTCGCCGGCCATCCAACGACCATTCGCTCAGCGGCCTGGAATGCATGATCGAGAAAGCGTCGGAATGCGCGACCAGGCCGCGCACCATCTCGAAATTCGGCGTTTCATGGGCGACCCTCGGCTGCAATCCCAGGCCATAAATGATGGAGAGGAAATAGTCGCGGCTGTGTGGCAGGGCCAGTAATACCATCGGATAGTTGATGAGGTCGGCGATGGCCGCGGCTTTCTGCTTGGCGAGCGGATGGTCCTTGGCGAGAATGCAATGCAGCGGCACCTCTGCCAGCGTGTCGAACTCGATGTCCTCGTCCAGGCCCAGATCATAGGTCAGCGCGAATTCGAATTCTCCCGCGCGCAAACCGTCGAGCACGCCCTGGACGTGATTCTCATGCAGTTTCACGCTGATTTCCGGGTGCTGCTTGGCAAAGATGCCCATCAGATGCGGCAGGATCAGCGGCGCCACGGTCTGGAAACAGCCGATATGAAGCTCGCCTTCCAATTCCTGGCCCAATCCCATGGCGCCCATGCGCACATCATCGGCATGGTCGAGCAGGCTCTTGGCGTCGGTCAGCAATTCGCGTCCGGCGGGGGTGAGGCTCAATCCCTGGGCGTGGTGGCGGACGAAGAGGTCGACCCCGAACCGCGCTTCCAGCTCGGCAATGGCGGCCGAGACCGAAGGCTGCGAGATATTCACCCGCTGCGCCGCCAGCGTCACCGAGCCGGTTTCCGCCGTCGCCACGAAATAGCGCAATTGCTTCAGGGTAAACGGCATTAACTAATCCAATTCAATTCCAAAGATAAAAAGATTTTCCTGTTCCTGAGCTGCAAGTCAAGATCGCTGTCATAACGAAGCTGCAAAACAACGCTGCGGGAGTAGGCAATGCTGCGGACGGGCGCACAATATCGGGACAGTCTCAAGGACGGCCGGCAGGTCTGGATCAATGGCGAGCGTGTGAAGGATGTCACCACCCATGCCGCCTTCAAACCGATCGTCGATATCCGCGCCCGCATCTACGACATGGCCCATGAGGCCAAGCACAAGGAAACCATGTCCTATCGCGACGCCGCGACGGGGCAGGAGAACTGCATCGGCTACAAGCTGCCGCATACCCAGGAGGACTGGCACGCCAAGCGCCGCTCGATCGACGCGGTAATGCGCGAAATCAAGGGCTATGCGGTCCGCGTCGGCGATGAGACGGTGGGCGAGATGTGGTCGCTCTATGACGGCCGCGACATCCTCAACGAGGTTGATCCGCAGTTTTCCAAGAACATCACCCATCACATCCAGCACGTGCTGGATTCCGACACCTTTCACGTCTCGGCCAATACCGATCCCAAGGGCGATCGCTCCAAACGCCCGC
Source organism: Dongia sp. (assembly GCF_041909655.1). Classification (GTDB taxonomy): domain Bacteria; phylum Pseudomonadota; class Alphaproteobacteria; order Dongiales; family Dongiaceae; genus Dongia. The sequence continues at coordinate 40,725 of NZ_JAYRDA010000008.1, forward strand.
AGGATCAGGACCCGGACATGCTCCTCCATCTGGTCAAGGAGACGGACAAGGGCATCATCGTCCGCGGCGCCAAATACGAAACCGCCGCAGCCTATGCCAATCAGGCTTTCGTGAAGCCCACCATCGCCAATTGGGGCGACGACAAACTGTCCGATTATGCACTCGGCTTCATCTGCGACATGGGTTCGCCGGGTTTGAAGCATATCTGCCGCACCGGCTTCACCGGCCGCGCTTCGGCCGACGATTACCCGCTCTCCAATCGCTGCGACGAGGTCGATACCCTTCTGGTCTTCGACGACGTGCTGATCCCCTGGGAGAACGTGCTCTTCTACCGCCACACCCGGGCCGCCGCCTTCATCCGCGGCACGCTCCATCGCTACAGCGCCTATCCCTTCACCCTGCGCCTCCTTTACATCGCCGATTTGATGCTGGGAGCGGCGGCCTTCAATGCCAAGCAGACCGGCCTCGATGCCCAGCAGGCGGTGCGCGAGAAGCTGGCGCTCTTGATGCAGTACCGCGAAAGCATCAATGCGCATCTCACCGCCGCCATCGCCATGGCGCAGCCCAGCCCCGGCGGGTTGCTGATGCCCAATCAATCGTTGCTCTATACCGGCCGCTATGCCGCCATCAACCAGCTCCCGGCGATGATGCATCTGGCCCGCGAGCTTTGCGGCGGCCAGATTTGCGTCACGCCGGACAAGGCCACTTTCGAGCATCCCGAAATCAAGGAATGGATGCAGAAATATTATTCGGTGAACGAGTTCTGGCAGGCCGAGGATCGCCGCAAGCTGCTGGCCTTTGCCCGCGATCTTCTCAATTCCGACCGCGCCGGGCATATGGTGACCTTCGAACTCTTCGCCCAATCGCCACCCTTTGCCCATCTCAATTCGATCTACATGAATTTCGACATGTCCAATGCGCTTTCCTACGTCAAGGATTGCGCCGGATTGTCGGACCGCGTCATGGACCAGTGGAAGAAGAAATAAGACGATGACCTACAGCCATTTGCGTTTGCGCAAGTTCAACACCAAGAAGACCTATCCCGAACAAAGCCTCGACAACGACCTCTCCATGTCGGTTCGTGCCGGCAACCAGATCTTCCTGCGCGGCCAGGTCGGCCAGGCGCTTGATGGCTCGATGGTCGGTGTCGGCGATGCCGCGGCCCAATCCGAACAGGCCATGCGCAATGTCAGGCAATTGCTGGAAGAGCAGGGCGGCAAGCTCGCCGACATCTGCAAGATCGTCGTCTACATCACCGATCCGCGCTACCGCGAGGACGTCTATCGGGTGGTCGGCAAGCACCTCAAGGGTGTCTATCCGGTCTCGACGGGCCTCGTCGTTCAGGGCCTCGCACGGCCGGAATGGGTGATGGAAATCGACGTCTATGCGGTCATCCCGGAATCCCGTATGAAGAACCTGCCGGAGCCGCCGGCTGCTTTGCACTGGAAGGATACCGCCGACAAGGCGGACCGCGCCAAGGCAACTGCGAAGAAGAGGAAGGCGGCCCGCAAAACCAAATAGGGGTAGGGCCACCATGACGTTCTCGCTCGTCGGCCGATGCGCCGAAACAGGTATGTTCGGCGTCGCGATCACGACCTCCTCGATCGCGGTTGCTTCGCGCTGTCCCTGGGCGCGCGCCAAGGTGGGCGCGGTCGCGACACAGAATGTGACCGATCCGCGCCTCGGCAATCAGGGGCTGGATCTTCTGGCGCGCGGTGTCAGCGCACCCGAGGCGATGAAGGCCTTGATGGCGCAGGCACCTCATGCCGAGCATCGCCAGGTCACCATGATCGATGCCACGGGCCGCACGGCGCATTGGTCCGGTGCCAAGACGCTCGGCACCAACAATGTGGCCGAAGGCGAGAATTGTGTCGCCGCCGGCAATCTCCTGCAAAATACAGCCGTACCCACGGCCATGGCGCGCGCCTTTGGTGCCGCCAAGGGACATCTTGCCGAACGCCTGCTGATCGGTCTTGAAGCCGGCATCGTCGCCGGCGGCGAAATGGGCCCGGTGCATTCGGCGGGATTGCTCGTGGTGCACGAACAGCCCTGGCCGCTGGTCGATCTCCGTGTCGACTGGCATGACGAGAATCCGATCGGCGCCTTGAAGCGCCTGTGGCAGGATTTCCAGCCGCAAATGGACGCCTACATCACCCGCGCCCTCAACCCCGATTCGGCACCGTCCTACGGTGTTCCCGGCGATATGGGCGACCGGAAGTAGCACGCTTCATAACCCGTCATTCTTTCTTCCCGCTCCGCATGATGTAGATGCAGCAGGCGACGACGATGCCGGAACCGGCCAGCATGATCGGCGTCGGGAAATCGCCCCAGACCACATAGCCGATCGCGACCGCCCAGACGAGGCCGGTGTAATCCAGCGGGGCCAGCATCGATACCTGGCCATAGCGGAAAGCCTGGTTGAGGCAGAACTGGCCGAACGTGCCGGCGATGCCGATGGCGATGAAGAGCAGCGCGTCCTCGAGCGGCGGCGTGCGCCAGAACCAGAACATGGCAATGCCCAGCACGAAGACGACGGTGAGCGCGTAATAGAACAGGATCGTGTGGGTCTGTTCCGAGGACGACAATTGCCGCGACGAGACCAGCGTAAACGCCCAGAACACCGCTGAAACCAGCGCCGAGAGCGAGCCCCATTCGATGATGCCGCCTTCCGGCCGCACGATGAGGAGTATACCGACGAAGCCGCCGGCAACGGCGATCCAGCGTCCGAAACTCACTTTCTCGCCCAGCATCGGGATCGAGAGGATGGTCATGAAGATGGGGGCGGCAAGGCCGATCGCCACCGCGTTCGGCAGGGGGATCAACATCAGCGCCACATAGAAGGTCAGCATCGTGACCAGATTGCAGACCGAACGCCACAGATGCCCCTTGAGGCGCCGTGTCTTTAGGCTTCCCATGCCGCCGGACGAGATCTTCGCCATGGCCAGCGCCATGAACAGGCAGATGAAATAGCGCAGGAAGGCGATCTGGGTGACGTGATAGCCCCGGTCGTCCGCCAGCCATTTGACCAACCCATCCATGGCGATCAGCAAAAAGGCCGAGGCCACCATATAGGCGGCAGCCAAGGGTGGCCGGTTGCGTAGGCCGTTCTCTGCGGGGGATGGGTGAGTCACGTTGCCGGAAAGTTCGCGAGGGGGTAGATTGCCGCCGATTATGGCGGGTTCCCCGCAAAATGGCTATGGCATTGAAGAATGGCGCCTTTCGATATTTTCCACTCGGCCTGTCCGCATGATTGTCCCTCGACCTGTGCGCTGGAGGTCGAGCGCCTGTCGCCGACCCGCATCGGTCGTATCCATGGGGCGAAGGCGAACAGCTACACGGCCGGTGTCATCTGCGCCAAGGTCGCGCGCTATGCCGAGCGCCAGCATCATCCTGACCGGCTCGACGTGCCTTTGCGCCGGATCGGCGAAAAGGGTGTCGGCCGTGCCGCCTATCAGCCCATGACCTGGGAGGCGGCGCTCGACGAGATTGCCGATCAATTCATGCGCGCCGAACAGCGCCATGGCGCCGAGGCGGTCTTTCCCTATTTCTATGCCGGCACCATGGGCCTGGTGCAGCGCGACGGCATCTGCCGCCTGACCAACGAGAAGAAATACTCGCGGATGAAAAGCACCATCTGCGTCTCGCTTTCAGATGCGGGCTGGCAGGCGGGCGTTGGAATCATGCGCGGCGTCGATACGCGCGAGATGGCCGAGAGCGATCTCATCGTGATCTGGGGCGGCAATCCGGTCGCGACCCAGGTCAATGTGATGACCCATGTCGCCCGCGCCCGGAAGGCGCGCGGCGCCAAACTGGTGGTGATCGATCCCTACCGTACCGGTACCGCCGAGGTGGCGGACATCCATCTCATGCTGCGTCCAGGCACCGATGCCGCATTGGCCGTGGCTGTCATGCATGTGCTCTTTGCCGAAGGCTATGCCGACCGCGCTTATCTCGCGCGTCATACCGATGCGCCCGAGGAACTTGAGCGCCATGTGGCGGCGCGCTCGCCGGAATGGGCGGAGGCCGTCACCGGCGTGCCGGCGCAAACCATCCGTGATTTCGCGCGCCTCTATGGCCGCACGAAGAAAAGCTTCATCCGCGTGGGTTATGGGTTCTCGCGCACGCGCAACGGCGCCGTCAGTCTTCACGCCGTTTCCTGCCTGCCCAGCATCACCGGGGCCTGGGCGGAGAAGGGCGGTGGTGCCCATTATTCCAACCGCACCATCTACCACATCGACAACCGGCTGATCATGGGCCTCGATCTGCAGGACAAATCGGTGCGCGAGCTTGATCAGTCGCGCCTTGGCGCCGTCCTGACCGGCGACAAGCGTGATCTCGGCGAGGGTCCACCGGTCACGGCGATGATCATCCAGAACACCAATCCCATGAATGTCTGTCCGAATTCGGCGCTCGTGCGCCAGGGCTTCGCGCGCGACGATCTCTTCGTTGCTGTCCATGAGCAATTCATGACCGAGACCGCGGCGATGGCGGATATCGTTCTCCCGGCCACGACTTTCCTGGAACATGACGACATTTACCGGGCAAGTGGCCACACCCACCTCCAGGTGACGCGGAAAGTGATCGAGCCCTTCGCCGAAGCGCGGCCCAATCACTATGTGATCTCGGAGCTGGCCAAACGTCTCGGCTGCCGCCACAAAGGTTTCGCAATGACCGAATGGGAGATCATCGACGAGACGCTCAAGATCTCCGGCCATCGCGATGCCCAGACCCTGTACGATGCCCATTGGGAGGATTGCGCCCTCGATTTCGAGACCACGCATTTCCTCAATGGCTTCGGCCATGCCGACGGCAAGTTCCGCTTCAAGCCGGATTGGCAGGCGATCGGCCCGGATATCCAGGGCCTGCCGCCACTTCCCGATTACACGCCGCTCATTGACGCCGCCACGCCCGAGCATCCCTTGCGCCTGGTGACGGCGCCGGCGCGGCAATTCCTCAATTCCACCTTCACGATGACGCCGACCTCGCGCCAGCGCGAAGAGCGGCCGACCATCCTCATCCATCCCCAGGATGCGACGCGCTATGGAATCGACGATGGCGGGGCTGTCGAGATCGGCAACAAGCTTGGTGCAATCCAGCTCCATGCCAAATATTTCGACGGCCTGCTGCCGGGGGTGGTGGTGATCGAAAGTCTCTGGGGCAATGCCGATTTCCCCGGCGGCCTCGGCGTCAACGCTTTGGTCAGCGACGAGCCCGGCAAGCCCGATGGTGGCGCGGTGTTCCACGACACGGCGGTGTGGGTGCGCCCGGCAAGCGCAGCGACCATGGCTTAAGTGATGGCCAGATCCGGTCCACACATCATCGTATTGGGGAATGAAAAGGGCGGCTCCGGCAAGTCGACAACGGCGATGCATCTCATCGTGGCGTTGCTGGCGGCCGGGAAGCGCGTGGGGTCGATTGATCTCGATGCGCGCCAGGGCTCCCTCTCTCGCTATGTCGAGAACCGGCGCAAATCGGCGGAAGGCATGCTGACACCCCTACCGATGCCGCAGCATATCGGCATTAACCAGAGTGCCGCCGATAGCCGCGAGGTCGCGAAGGCCGAGGACGAAGCCAATCTCGTAGCAGCACTCGACCAATTGAAGGATTGCGACTTCATTGTCATCGATACGCCCGGCAGCGACAGCGCTTTGTCACGTGCCGCGCATATCCGTGCCGATACGCTGATCTCGCCGCTCAATGATTCCTTTCTCGATCTCGATCTCTTCGGCCGCATCGAGGACGAGGGCGCCACGATCCGCCGTCCCAGTGTCTATGCCGAAACCGTTTGGGAACAGAGGAAGCGCCGCGCCATGGCCGGCGGGCGGCCGATCGATTGGGTGGTGATGCGCAACCGCCTCTCCAGCCTCGACGCCCGCAACAAGCGCGATATCGGCCGCCTCCTGGAACAACTCGCCAAAAGGATCGGCTTCCGTATCGCGCCGGGCTTCACCGAACGCGTCATCTTCCGAGAATTGTTCCCGCGTGGCCTCACGCTGCTCGACCTTTCACGCCAGGATGCCGGCGTGCAATGGCGCATGTCCCATGTGGCGGCGCGGGCCGAGGTCCGCGATCTCCTCGATGCGCTCAATCTCCTGCCGGCAACACCCGAATCGGCCGGTGAGGCGCCGAATAGAAGAAATTGAGCCAACATTTTTCGGCCGAGTCACACGCGGTATGGCACAATTCGGCGGGATCGGTGTTCGTTCCGTGACGATCATGAAATCATGGGCGTTTCCGCCACCCGGCGCTTGCCGCATCGCAACCGGGCATGGCACTAATTTGCACTGCAACATGGACGATAGACGAGGCTTATCAGGATGATCAAACCGCTCAAGAAAGCCATTTTCCCGGTCGGCGGCCTGGGCACGCGCTTTCTCCCCGCCACCAAATCGATGCCGAAGGAAATGCTGACGGTGGTCGACAAGCCACTGATCCAATATGCGGTCGAGGAAGCCTATGCAGCGGGGATCGAGGAAATCATCTTCGTGACCTCGCGCGGCAAGTCGGCGATGGAAGATCATTTCGATCATTCGGTCGAACTGGAACAAACCCTCGAGCGCCGTGGCAAGAAGGCCGAGCTTGATCTGCTGGCAAAGATGCTGCCCAAGGCCGGCAACATCGCCTATGTGCGCCAGCAGGAACCCCTGGGCCTTGGCCATGCCGTCTGGTGTGCCCGCAACCTTATCGGCGACGAGGCCGTGGCAGTCCTGCTTGCCGACGATCTCGTCCATGGCGATGTCGCCTGTCTGAAACAGATGGCGGATGTCTATCGCGAGACCGGCGGCAACATCATCGCCGTCATGGAAGTGCCGCACGAGCACACCAGCCGCTACGGCATCCTGAAGCCCGGCGCCGACAAGGGCAAGCTGGTCGAAGTTGCTGGCCTGGTCGAAAAGCCGAGCCCCGACAAGGCGCCGTCGGACCTCGCCGTCATTGGTCGCTACATCCTGCAGCCGGAGATTTTCCAGTTGCTGGCAGCTCAGGAACCCGGGGCGGGGGGCGAGATCCAGCTCACCGATTCGATGGCGCGCATGATCGGCCGCATGCCCTTCCACGGTCTTCGTTTCGAGGGAACTCGCTACGATTGCGGCGACAAGGCGGGCTTCATCGCCGCCAATGTCTCGCTGGCCCTGGCACATCCCCTGATCGGCGCCAGCGTTCGCGAAACTGTCGCGGACATCGCCCGCAAACTTAAGCTATGATCCGGCCCGTTTCCCCCGGCTGAGCGGGGGGCGTCTTCCGGGGTGAGATATGCGCGTCGCGATGATCGGGGTGGGTTATGTCGGGCTGGTGTCCGGCGCGTGTTTCTCTGAATTCGGTCATGACGTGGTCTGCATTGATTCCGATGCCGGCCGCATCGCCGGGCTGGAGCGCGGTGAAATTCCGATCTATGAGCCGGGCCTCGACGAGCTGGTGGCGCGCAACCGCGCCGCCGGTCGATTGCGCTTTACCACCGATCTCAAAGTGGCGATGGACGGGGCCGAGGCGGTCTTCATCGCCGTCGGCACACCCAGCCGCCGCGGCGACGGTCATGCCGATCTCAGCTATGTCTATCAGGCGGCGCGCGACATCTCGGCCCAACTGAAGAACTACGCCGTCATCGTCACCAAATCGACCGTGCCGGTCGGCACTGGGCGTGAGGTCGAACGCATCATCCACGCGGCGCGTCCGGATGCCGAGTTCGACGTGGCGTCCAATCCCGAATTCCTGCGTGAAGGTTCCGCGATCGGCGATTTCATGCGCCCCGACCGCATCGTCATCGGCACCGAGAGCGAGCGGGCGAAGGAAATTCTGCGCCGCATCTACCGGCCGCTCTCGCTGCGCGAGACGCCTTTGCTTTTTGCCGATCTTGAAACGGCCGAACTCATCAAATATGCGGCCAACGCTTTCCTCGCCCTCAAGATCTCCTATATCAACCAGATATCCGATCTCTGCGAGAAAGTCGGCGCCGATGTCCATGATGTGGCGCGCGGCATTGGCCTCGATGGCCGCATCGGGCCGAAATTTCTGCATCCCGGCCCCGGCTATGGCGGCTCCTGCTTCCCCAAGGACACCAACGCGCTGATGCATACGGCGCGCGAAGTGGGGGCGCCGCTATCCCTCGTGGAAGCAACGGTCAGCTATAACGAGGCGCGCAAATCCGACATGGCCGAGCGTGTGCTGGCGCTCCTCGACGGTAATGCCAAGGGCAAGCGCGTCGCCATTCTTGGCCTCACCTTCAAGCCGAACACGGACGACATGCGCGAAGCGCCCAGCCTTACCATCCTGCCGCGCCTGCGTGCGGCGGGGATCGAGGTGACGGCCCATGATCCCGCCGGCATGGAAGAGGCGCGCAAGCTGATGCCCGATGTCATCTATTGCGAGGATGCCTACGAGACCCTGGCCGGTGCCGATGCCCTGGTTCTGCTGACCGAGTGGAATGCCTATCGCGGTATGGATATCCGGCGGATGCACGGGCTGATGCGCCAGCCCTTGGTGATCGACCTGCGCAACGTCTACCGTTCCCGCGAGATGCGCCGGGCGGGGTTCACCTATCACAGTCTGGGCCGGCCCAAGTGGCGTTGACCCGGTAATTCGTTGAAATCGCGTTATTTCGTGCCATTTCGCGCGAACGTCTTGCTTGTCAGCTTCTTGTAAGGTAGTTGGAGGTCCGGGGACGCCAACGATATCAAGATTCGGAGCGACAAGCGTGCCGATCGGCAATCCATTAAAACGGAAACTGCTCGCAAACCAGCCCTGCCTCGGCTCCTGGCTGCTGACGACCTCGCCCGACATGGCCGAAATCATGGCCTATGCGGGCCTCGATTTTCTCTTGATCGATCACGAGCACGGGCAGGGGGCGATCGACGATGCCGTTTGCCAATTGCGCGCTCTGAAGGGTTCGGATTGTGTCGGCGTCCTGCGGGTGCCGACCAATGACCGCATCTATATCAAGCGTGCCCTCGATGCGGGTGTCGGCGGCATCATGGTGCCGAACATCGATACGGCGGAGCAGGCCAAGGCGGTGGTCGATGCCTGCCGTTATGCGCCGGTCGGCCGGCGTGGTGCTTTCGGTGGCATGCGTGCCATGCACTATGGCTTTGATCCGGGATATTATGCGCGGGTCGACGATGAAACCCTGATCGTGGTCCAGGTGGAAAATCCGGGCGCCATCGACAACATCGCTGAAATCGCTGCTGTGCCAGGTATCGACGTCGTGTTCATTGGCCCGCGGGATCTGTCGGCCAATCTCGGCAAGCTCAATCAATTCACCGATCCGGTCGTAAAGGGCGAGATAGAGCGGGCAGAGGCAGCTATCTTGAAAAGCGGGAAGATTCTGGGAAGTACCGCAGCCAATGGCAAGGTCGCGCGGGAAATGGCGGCACTTGGCCATCGTTTCATCATTTCCGGCAGCGACGCTACGTTGCTGGGATCGGCTGCCGCCGCATTGCTGGCTGACGCAAAAGCCGGATAGCCATCGCGCCATCAGTTACGAGGTTGCAATCGATGCGAAGCCTGCTGGAATGGTCCGCCCTTAGAACCATCTACCGATCCTTCGGCATCGGGCTTGCCGTGTTCTTCCTGATCGATTGCTGGATCGTGACCCGTTATTTCGATGCGATGGGCGGCAGCGACGATCTTGCCGAATATGCCAATGCCCTCGCGATCGGTACCGGCGCCCTCCTGACCCTGGTCATTTCGCAGCAGCATCCAGCCCGCTCCTGGGCCAGGCTCTTCTGGTATGCGGTCTCGTTCGGTCTTCTCGTGATGGCAAGCCAGGAAGCCTTCGATATCGGCGAACGCATGGACCGTGCCTGGGCCGATGACGATTATATCGATCTGGTCGTCCTGGGCCTGACTCCGATCGGCCTTTATCTCGCCTGCATGATTGAAGCCGCGCCCCGCCTCGCGGTCAATGCGATGCGGCTGGGCTTCATTTTTCAGTGTTTCTCGGCCTTGATCGATCTCGGCGATGGCGATCTTTACGACATCACCTTGTTCGGCTCCAACCTGATGAATGTGCTGACCGACATTTCGGAACTGATCTTCATTGAGACTTATCTCTTCGGCCTTTCCTGTCTGCTGCTGCATATCCTGATGCGCGGCCTGGCCACGGCGAGGGAGGCGCGCCGATGAAGCGGGTGATGTTCTATCTCGCCTTTGTCGCCGCGATGCCCTTGGTGCCGATTCTGGCGGCGGGGCGGGTTGTCTTCTTCGGCGGATGGGCTCTGTGGGAGGTGGCATGCGCCTGGACGCGGCCGGTCTTCCCGCCCCGTGTCCAGCCGCGCGTATGGCCGTTCTGGCTGGCCTGGTGCGTGGCGATCTTGTGCCTGGCCGCCGCTATCGCGGGTGTCGTCGTGGCCCTTCGCATGACGGCCGACTGGCCGAACGATCGGCAATGGATGGCCTTCGGTTTGGCCGGCCTGTTCTCGATCGGGGCCTTGTTCATGGCCTATCGCGCCGCTTTGGCCGGCACGCGCTCGCTCCAGCGGGCGCTCGCCGGCAATCTGGCCATGCTGATCGCCTTCGAGCTCGATCAACTGCGATGCGCGGCCGAGCAGCGCGCCCAGCTTATCCATGTCGCCAGCCAGGTTGCCGGGGTCGACGCCGCGGCGGCGCGGCTGCCGGTCCCGGCGTTTTTCGCCGAGCGCGAGGAGATTCGGCATCTTCTGGGCGAACCAACCGAGCGCGTGCTGGTCGACCTGCTGAACAGCCTCCATGGTTTCAATCTCGCCCTGGCCGCCGGCGACCGTCCACTCCGTGTGCCCAGATCCGATCTCGAAGGGCATCTTTCCGTGGTCTCTGCCCATCTCGGACGTGCCTTGTCGTCCCTGGCGCCGTATTTGCGGCAGGCAGTCTCCTGACCGCCTCGTATTGTTCCTCCGCCGCCTTCCTGCTACCCATACCAATATAAATATACCGGCATGTGGCGCCGGAAATGCCACCGGTCAATGGGAGTTGGGGGCGGATGGAAGATATCCTGAAAGGGCTGCGCGCTTCGGCCGAGGCCACGCGTCTGCGCATCATAGGTCTTTGCGCCCATGCCGAGTTGACGGTCAGCGATCTGGTGGAAATCCTCGGTCAGTCTCAGCCCCGTATCTCGCGCCATTTGAAGCTCCTGGTCGAGGCGGGCGTTCTAGTGCGCAATCAGGAAGGCCCCTGGGCCTGGTATCGGCTGCCGGAGGAGGGCGTGGGCGGCGAGCTTGCCCGCCTTATCGTCGATCTGTTGCCGCCCGATGATCGCAAGCATGCGCAGGATTTGAAGCGCCTGCAGGCGATCTCCGAAGGCTGGACCGCGCGCGTCGCCGATTTCTTCCGTCAGCATGCCGGCGATTGGGAGCGCATGCGCTCGCTCCATGCCGATCAGGCGGCGGTCGATGCGGCCCTGCTGTCGGCCCTGCCGTCAGGCCCGATCGAGAATCTGCTCGATATCGGCACCGGCGCCGGCCACGTCCTGCTGCTGGCCGGTACGCGCGCGCAATCGGCGATCGGCGTCGACCGTTCCCGTGAAATGCTCAATGTCGCGCGCTCCAACATTTTCCGCGCCGGACTGCGCCATTGCCAGGTGCGCCAGGCCGACATGATGTCGCTGCCTTTCGCCGATGGCGGCTTCTCGGCTGTCACCATGAACATGGTGCTGCATTTTGCCGAGCGGCCGGATGCCGTCGTGCTGGAGGCCGCGCGCATGCTCAGTCCGGGCGGGCGTCTGGTGATCGTCGATTTCACGCCCCATCATCTCGACCGCTTGCGTGAGGAGCAGGCCCATCGCTGGCTCGGTTTCGACGACGATCAGATCAAGACCTGGTGTACCGCGGCCGGCCTCGAGTGGCTGTCGAAACAGCATCTGGGCGGGGGTGAGCTCACGGTCGCGGTCTGGTGCGCCGAGCGCCCGGCGGATGCTCAGGCGGCGCCTAAATCTGCTGGAAAAGGCAGGCGTCAGCCAAAGCCGTAACGGGCCATCACTTCGCGCCGCAAGGTGGGGATCAGTGTCGGGTCGGTTTTGAGATGCGGTTCCTCGGAATCGAGGATCGCCAGGAACAGACGCCCCCGCAAGTGCTCGGGGTCGAAGCCGTTCGCGAGATGCGGTTTCACCGCGGAGAGGATGACGTCGAGTGCCCGCTCGGCGGCGTTGAGGCGGCCCCAGAGAAAATCATGCTCGCGCCAGGCGCGGTTGAAGAAGGCGCCGAAGCTCATCAGCGATGTCCCGCGCAAGGTGACCGCGCCGGCGCGCAATCCCCTGGCATCGTCCGGGCTGATGCGGTCGACCAGAACCTCGTTGATCTCATCCATCTCGGTCCATTGCAGGATCGGAAAGGTGATGAGGTCGAAGAAGGCGAAACCGACATAGGCCTTGGCAACGGTGCGCCGCGCCTGCGGCGGCAGAAAGGCAAATCCCACCACCGAGATGATCTCGTCGAGAGCGGCATCGATGTCGAGCAGCCCCAGCGCTTTTTCCAGCACGCGGAGATCCGGTGTTTCGATCTCGGTCCCGTCGCGACCGGCGGCGGCGATGCGCGCGGCGGCTGCCACCGTGGCACTGCCATATCGCTCGGCCTTCCACAACGGTGCGGTTTTCTCCACCACCTCATAGAGTGCCGCCTTCAAGGCGTCGATGCGGCCGGATTCGAAATCGGCATCGCCCTTGGCTGCATTGTGGTAGAGCTCGTTCAGTCGGCGGATGACGAAATGCGTCCGGCGCAAACGAAAGGCGGCGTCGAAGGCGCGCAGGAAACGGATGCGGCGCTTCAGCACCGGGTCGACGACTTCTTCATCCAGCTCGAGGTTGCTTTCCACCGGCGGCGCATTGAGCAGCCAGCGATCGAGTGCGATGGCGATCTGTGCCGGATCCGCTTTGGGATCGGTGTGCTTGACCAAAGCCACGACAAAGCTGGACAGCCGGTCGATGACGCTGCGGATCTTCAGTTTCTGATAGCTGAGATAGGCATAGCCGGCGCCGCGATGCGCGGCCTCGTTGGCGAGCTTCCGGAAGCGGGTCACATCGGCGATGGTCGGCGGATTGTCGGGATCGAGATCGACAATATCGTCCACCAGCCGCTCGACCTCGGGATCGGCCGCGCCCAGGATTTCCGACAGCCGCCGCGCGTGATTGTTCCAGGCCTCGATGGCGCCAAGATCGTCGGCGATGGGTTCGTTCCGCGGAATGACGGCGAGCGAGGCGAGGATGGTGCGGAAGAATCCAGGGGCGCCTTGCCCCGTGCGCTGCGGCGCGTCGGGCCGCGGATTGGGATCGACATAGATGATGCGCCGCACCACTTCGCGCGCGGCGGGCCGGTCGCCCAAGGCGTGAATGACCGGCGAGAAGGGCTTGTTCATCACCACGCTGCCGTCGATGTAATAACGCTTGCGCGCAGCCTCGGCCAGATCGCCGCCGAGGCCCAGCTTCTCGGTCATGAAGACTTGGCGCGAGGGCCAATAGCGGTCGCGGAGATCCAGGATGTCGTCCATCTCGCCGATGGTCGCCGGGGGAAAGGCGCCGGGGAAGGAGGAAGTGGCGCGCGACGAGAACACCAGTGCCGGCACATAATCCGAACCGAATTCGCTGGTGAGTTCGCCCGACAGATTGCGCCGGCTGCTGAAGGCGATGATGCGCCGATGCTCGGTTTCTTCCACGACCGGCGGATCGTGGAGCTCGATGCGGTGCCGGTGCCCGCGGTAATCCGTGACCGTGACGAAAAGATCCAGGCGATGCCCCGGCGGCAGAAGCGTGCGGCCGGGTTGAGCTCCCAGATCCATCGAATCGCAGGCATCCAGCATCCAGCCGGCAAAGCGCTCGCCGGAGAAGGGCGGCGTGAACCAGCGCGCCTGCACGAAGCGGCGTATCTTGGCGCGCGTCTCCGGATCGGCGACTTGGGGTCCGAAACGGCGGACCAGCAAGCGGTCCATGAGCGGTGCCAGCGGTGCCTTGAGCGCGCGGCTCAAGAGGCTTGCCGGTGCCGATAATTGCGTGACGTCGGCATTGCGCAGCCATAATTCCCGATGCGATTCCAGCGGCAGGTCGTGGGCGAGGGCGCGGGCCAGCATGACACCGTTGATGCCGCCGGCCGAGGCCCCCGAAATGAGATCGATTACGATCCTGAGATCGATCTCCGGTGCCAGTGTTTTCAGGAGGTCACGATAGACCGCCGTGGATTCGCTTTCATCGCCGGATGCCGCATCGCGGTTATCCGGGTTGGCGCGCCCGGCATGGAATTGCTGCGAGGCGCGAATGAGATTGAGGAGCTCGCGCGTGACGCCATGAATGTATACGGCCAGCGACACGCCGCCATAGAGCACGACGGCCAACCGAATCTCGATCTGCTTCATCGTTCCTCTTTCCCCGCCCCGGATGTCACGACCCATGATACGCGACTCGGGCACGAGAAGTGCTGCGTCGGCAGCATATCCGATGCCGATCCCCCTGCCGATAGGTCGGTCTTCCAGGCCTCAGCCCTGCAATCTCGACATGAGAGGTCGCGCGATTTGCGGCATCAGGTCATTGTCTTGCCTTGCTATCGTGCCTACCTCCCGGAGCATGAAAGGTTCCGCATGATCCCCTTTTCCGTCCTCGATCTCTCGCCGGTGCCGGCCGGCGCCACACCCGCCACAGCCTTTGCCAATTCGCGCGATCTCGCGCGGCATGTCGAGGGATGGGGCTATCACCGCTATTGGCTGGCCGAGCATCACAGCATGCCCGGCATCGCCAGTGCCGCCACCGCGCTGGTGATCCAGCATGTCGCCGCTGCCACTACACATATCCGCGTCGGTTCCGGGGGCATCATGCTGCCCAATCATGCGCCCCTCGTGATCGCCGAGCAGTTCGGGACGCTGGCATCGCTCTTTCCCGGCCGCATCGATCTCGGCCTTGGCCGTGCGCCCGGGACCGATCAGCGCACGGCTCGCGCACTCCGGCGCAATCTCATGGGCAGCGACGATTCCTTTCCCGCCGATGTCCTGGAGCTCCAGGCCTATTTCAAGCCCACGGAGCCGGGCCAGACGGTCCAGGCCGTGCCGGGTGCCGGGCTCGATGTGCCGATCTGGCTTCTGGGTTCCAGCCTCTTCAGTGCGCATCTTGCGGCCGAGTTGGGACTGCCCTTCGCTTTTGCCTCACATTTCGCGCCGGATTATCTGCTGCATGCGCTGGATCTCTATCGCGCGCAGTTCAAACCCTCTGCGGTACTTGCCAAGCCCTATGCCATGGCGGCGATCTCGATCTGCGCCGCCAACACGGATGCCGATGCGGCCTTGCTGTTCACCTCCATGCAGCAGCAATTCGTCCATCTGCGGCGTGGCACGCCCGGTATGCTGCCGCCACCGCGTGCCGATATGGATGCGTTCTGGTCGCCGGCCGAGAAACAGATGGTCGATCACGCGCTCGCCTATGCTGTGACGGGATCGCCGGATCGGGTGGAGGAGGGGGTTGCCCGCTTCCTCGACCTCACCGGGATCGACGAGTTGATGATCGCCGGCCAGATCTACGATCATGGGGCGCGCTTGCGATCCTACGAGATCGTCGCCGATATCCATGGCAAACTGGGCCGCGCGGGAATCGCCGGGGACGGAAAGCTGCGCGACGCAATCTGACGCGAGGATCGGCACGTTTCGGCAATTTCGGGCTATTCCGACTGAAGAAATGCCCGTATCATGGGCATATGATTGCGTTGCCCGAACCCATGGACCAGCCCGCTGCCAGCGCCATGCAAGACATCGATCTTGTCATTTTTGATTGTGACGGCGTGTTGGTCGATAGCGAGGTGCTGAGTTGCACCTGCCTGGTCGACGAATTGCGCCAGGCGGGGATCGCCATCGATCTCCCCGAGGTGCTGACCCGCTTTCTCGGTCGCAGCCTCCAGGCTGTGGCGACGCATTACCAGGAGGTGCTCGGACATCCCATGCCCGACGCCTTCCGCGAAAAGCTGCGCCACCGTGTGCGCGATAGCTTTGCCGCATCGCTGCGGGCCATTCCCGATATCGAAATGGTGCTCGGCACGCTGCGTCAGCCCTTCTGTCTCGCCTCGTCCAGCGATCTTGAACGGATCGACTTCTCCCTTACCATGGCGGGCCTGCGCGATTATTTCGGCCCGCGCATTTTCAGCGCCGACATGGTCAAGCACGGAAAGCCGGCACCGGATCTCTTCCTCCACGCCGCAAGACAGATGGGTGCGGATCCCGAACGCTGCCTGGTAATCGAGGACAGTATCAGCGGTGTGACAGCAGCCAAGGCCGCTGGTATGATTGTGTGGGGATTTGTCGGGGGAAGCCATTATGCCGAACGCGATGCCGACGGTGATGATGCTCGGGCCGCCTTGCGCGCCACGGGCGCCGATTGGGTATTCGATCGCATGAGCGATTTCGGGCAGAGGCTGGCATAGAGCCATGGCCATCAGCGACAACGAAAGATCGCGTCTTGACGATGCAGCGCGCGCGGGCTGGCTCTATTACATTGCGGGCCATACCCAGGACGAGATTGCCAAGAAACTCAATGTCTCGCGGGCGACCGCGCAGCGCATGGTTTCCCTTTGTTTGTCGGAAAGATTGATCACTTTCCGGCTGGCGCATCCAATCGCCGCCTGCATGGAATTGGCCGACCGGCTGAAGGAAACATTCGGTCTCACGCATTGCGACGTGGTCCCGACAGATACGGGTGCGCCCGGCAATCTCACCGGCCTCGCCGAACGCGCCGCCTGGCTTCTCGAGCAGACCTTGCGCAAGGACAAGCCGGCCATCGTCGCCATCGGTACCGGCCGCGTCATGCGTGCTGCGGTCGAACAATTGCCGCCGATGGACTGTCCGAATCACCAGGTCGTCTCGCTGGTGGGTGCCATCTCGCCGGATGGTTCGGCGAGCTTTTTCGACACCGTGGCGCGCCTTGCCGACCTCACCAAGGCGCGGCATTACCCGATGCCCTTGCCGGTCTTCGTCTCCAGCCCGGATGAACGCGCGCAATTGCTGCGCATCACCGCCGTCTCGCGGGTGCGTGACATCGCGGCCAAGGCAGATCTCCGTCTGGTCGGCGTGGGTCAGGTGGACCGTCAGGCGCAATTGCATATCGACGGGTTCATCAGCCGCGAGGAAGTGACCGAACTGATGCGCCTCGGCGCAATTGGCGAGATCACCGGCTGGGCTTTCGATGCCGTGGGCAAGATCATCGAGGGCGGCACCAATGCCCGCATCACCTCGATCCCGCATGCTGTTCCGGCCGAAGCGCTGACCGTGGGCGCCGCCCATGGCCCGGCCAAGGTGAACGCGATCCGCGCGGCCCTCATCGGCCGTTTGTTGAATGGCCTCATCACCGACGAAGCGACCGCCCGCGCGCTGCTCGCCTGAAAACGCGGATCACAGCTTTAGATTGAAGTCGCTCCCATGCTGAGGTGCCGGTTTTGCTGCGCCGCAAAATCGAATCCGCATTGACTCACCTGCGTCATGATGTGAGCATCGGCTCATCATAAGAGCAAAAGTCCATTTTATCTGGGAGGACATGATGAATAAGATGCTCGGCACGCTTTTGGGTGCCGTTTCCGCCATCGCTATGACGACTGCTGCCCTCGCCGAGGAATTGACCATCGCCACGGTCAATAACGGCGACATGATCCGCATGCAGGGTCTCACTGAGGATTTCACCGCCAAGAATCCGGACATCACCGTGAAATGGGTGACGCTGGAGGAGAACGTGCTGCGCCAGCGCGTCACCACTGACATCGCCACCAAGGGCGGCCAGTTCGACGTGCTGACCATCGGCACCTACGAGGTGCCGATCTGGGCGAAGAAGGATTGGCTGGTACCGCTCGACAATCTCGGCGCCGATTACGATGTCGACGATCTCATCCCGAAGATCCGCGATGCGCTCTCGGTCGACGGCAAACTCTTTGCGGCACCGTTCTACGGTGAGAGCTCGATGGTGATGTACCGCACCGATCTCATGGAAAAGGCCGGCCTTACCATGCCGGAACAGCCGACCTGGGATTTCATCATCGACGCCGCCAAGAAGATGACCGACAAGAGCGCCGACGTTTACGGCGTGTGCCTGCGCGGCAAGGCCGGCTGGGGCGAGAACATGGCCTTCCTTTCGGCCATGGCGAATTCCTTCGGCGCGCGCTGGTTCGACGAGAACTGGCAGCCGCAATTCGACAGCCCGGAATGGAAGGACACGCTCACCACCTACGTCAATCTGATGACCGAAGCTGGCCCTCCGGGCGCAAGTTCCAACGGCTTTAATGAAAATCTGGCGCTCTTCAACGCCGGCAAATGCGGCATGTGGATCGACGCCACCGTGGCCGCGTCCTTCGTCACCAATCCGAAGGAATCATCGGTCGCCGACAAGGTCGGTTTTGCCCTCGCCCCGAACAAGGGCCTCGGCAAGAACGCCAATTGGCTCTGGGCCTGGAGCCTCGCCATCCCTGCGGGCTCGCAGAAGATCGAAGCGGCCGAGAAGTTCATCGCCTGGGCGACCAGCAAGGCCTACACTGAATTGGTCGCCTCCAAGGAAGGTTGGGCCAACGTGCCGCCGGGCACCCGCAAATCGCTCTACGAGAACCCCGAGTACATCGCGGCCGCGCCCTTTGCAAAACTCACTATCGCCTCGATCGATCTTGCCGATCCGAACCAGCCCACGGTAAAGCCGGTCCCCTATGTCGGCGTGCAATACGCCGCCATCCCGGAATTCCAGGGCATCGGCACGGCGGTCGGCCAGCAATTCTCGGCCGCGCTCTCTGGGGCCAGCACGATCGACGATGCGCTCGCCGCCGCCCAGGATGCGACGGTGCGCGAAATGACCCGCGCGGGATATATTAAGTAACGAACGGCGTTCCCCAAGGCCGGTCGGGCAGGGGATAGTCCGGCCGGCAAATTCGCTCTTCCTGTCCCGAACCAACTCGGCCATCCGGTTTCAAACTTGGAACCGGATGGCCCCTTCCTTCCGGGGCCCGCTTTCATGCGGAGGCAGTGATGGCAACTCAACAGACCAAGGTTCTCGGCAGGGTATTGCTGTCGCCGGCGGTCGGCTTGCTGCTGATCTGGATGATCGTCCCGCTCGTCATGACAATCTATTTCTCGACGCTCAATTACTCGCTGCTCGATCCCGGCAATGAGCGCTTCGTCTGGTTCGAGAACTACTACTATTTCCTGACCGACCCGGCTTTCCTGGCCTCGCTCCGCAACACGCTGGTCCTGGTCGGCTCGGTCCTTCTCATCACCATCGTCTTCGGCATCCTGGTGGCCCTCCTCCTCAACCAGGTGATCATCGGCCGCCCGATCGTGCGCCTGATGGTGATCGCCCCCTTCTTCATCATGCCGACCGTCAGCGCTCTGGTCTGGAAGAACCTGCTGATGCATCCGGTTTCCGGGCTCTTCGCCTGGATTGCAAATTCGTTGGGCCTGACGCCGATCGACTGGTTCTCCCAGATGCCGCTCTTCTCGGTGATCCTGATCGTCGCCTGGCAATGGCTGCCTTTCGCGGCCCTCATTCTCCTGACCGCCCTTCAATCCCTCGATGAGGAACAGCGCGAGGCCGCGCTGATGGATGGCGCCGGTGAACTTTCGATCTTCTTCTATCTGACGCTGCCGCATCTCGCGCGTCCGATCGCGGTCGTGATCCTGATCGAGACCATCTTCCTGCTCACCGTCTTTGCCGAGATCTTCGTCACCACCGGCGGCGGCCCGGGCCTCGCCACCACCAACATCGCCTTCCTGATCTATTCCGAGGCGCTCATCCGCTACAATGTGGGTGGGGCGTCTGCGGGCGGCCTCATTGCCGTGGTCATCGCCAACATCCTCGCTTTTTTCCTGGTCCGCATCGTCGGCCGGAATTTGGAGGCCTGAGCCATGGCCCGCCACGTCACGCGCTCGCGGATCCTCGTCAACACCGTCGCCGCCTGGGGCGTCGGCTTCGTCATCTTCTTTCCGATCCTGTGGATGATCCTGGCCAGCTTCAAGACCGAGCTCGAAGCCTTCACCATCCCGCCATCTTTCCTGTTCTTCGACTGGACGCTGGAGAATTACGAGACGGTGCAGAGCCGCAGCGATTACCTGCATCACGCGATGAACTCGGTGATCCTCGCCGGCGGCTCGACGCTCATCGCCATGCTGATCGCCATTCCGGCCGCCTGGTCGATGGCCTTTGCGCCGACGAAACGCACCAAGGACATTCTCCTCTGGATGCTCTCTACCAAGATGCTGCCACCGGTCGGCGTGCTGGTGCCGATCTATCTCATCTTCCGCGATTTCGGCCTGCTCGACAGCCGCGCCGGCCTGGTCTTCATCCTCTGCCTCGGCAATCTGCCGATCGTCATCTGGATGCTGTTCACCTATTTCAAGGAAATTCCCAAGGATATTCTCGAAGCCGCGCGCATGGACGGTGCCACGATCGGCAAGGAGATTGTCTACGTGCTGACGCCGATGGCCGTACCCGGCATTGCCTCGACCCTGCTCCTCAACGTCATCCTTGCCTGGAACGAGGCCTTCTGGACCCTCAATCTCACCACCTCGGAAGCGGCACCGCTCACGGTCTTCATCGCGTCCTATTCATCGCCCGAGGGATTGTTCTGGGCGAAATTGTCGGCGGCCTCAGTGCTCGCCATAGCACCCATCCTGGTCATCGGCTGGTTCAGCCAGAAGCAATTGGTGCGCGGTCTCACCTTTGGCGCCGTGAAGTAGATTTGGAAAGGTCGGATCCGTCATGGGCAGCATAACTCTCGAAGGCGTCAAGAAGTCGTTCGGCCCGCACGACATCATCCACGGTGCCAACCTCGACATCGAGGACGGCTCCTTCGTCGTCTTCGTCGGGCCGTCCGGCTGCGGCAAGACCACGCTTCTCCGCATGATCGCGGGACTCGAGGATGTGAGCGCCGGACGCATTCTCATCGACGGCATGGACGTGACCGAGGTGGCGCCGGCCAAGCGCGGATTGTCCATGGTGTTCCAATCCTACGCGCTCTATCCGCATATGAGTGTGCGCGGCAATATCGCCTTCGGCCTCAAGATGGCGAATGCGCCCAAGGAAGAAATCGACCGCAAGGTCGATCATGCCGCCGCCCTGCTCAACCTCACCCAATATCTCGACCGCAAGCCGCGCGAACTTTCCGGCGGCCAGCGCCAGCGCGTGGCCATCGGCCGTGCCATCGTGCGCGAACCCAAGGCGTTCTTGTTCGACGAGCCGCTCTCCAATCTCGATGCCGCTTTGCGCGTCCAGATGCGCATGGAAGTGACGCGCCTGCAGCGGCAATTAGCGACCACCGCCGTCTATGTCACCCACGACCAGGTCGAAGCCATGACCATGGCCGATCGCATCGTGGTCCTGAATGCCGGCCGCATCGAGCAATTCGGCTCGCCGATCGAACTTTATGAGCGCCCGGCCAATGTCTTCGTGGCTGGCTTCATCGGTTCGCCGCGGATGAATCTGGTGACGGGTGCCGTCGCCGAGCAATTGGGCGCGGCTACCATCGGCATTCGTCCGGAACACATCGCCATCGGCGGCGCCGGTGCCGGCTGGGATGGAGTTGTGAGCGTCGCCGAGCATCTCGGCAGCGATACTTTCGCCTATGTCGAGGTGCCGGAAGTCGGCCTCGTCACCGCGCGCTGCCCCGGCGAGATGAAGATTTCGGCCGGCGAACGCGTGCATCTCGCCCTCGACCCCGCCCACATCCATCGCTTCGGGACGGACGGCAAGGCGCTCTGATCATGAAGCTGAAGGACAAGGTCGCGATCGTGACGGGCGGTGCGCGCGGCATCGGTGCGGCCATCGTCGAGCGCTATGTGGCGGAAGGTGCCACCGTCGCCATTGCGGATCTCGCCATGCCCGATGGTGAGGCGCTCGCCCAACGTCTCGGCGGCAAGGCCTTCGCGGTTTCTCTCGACGTCACCAAACTGGCTTCGATCCAGGCCATGGTCGATCTGGTGAAA
Organism: Dongia sp.; assembly: GCF_041909655.1. Lineage (GTDB taxonomy): Bacteria > Pseudomonadota > Alphaproteobacteria > Dongiales > Dongiaceae > Dongia. Next base: position 62,598 of record NZ_JAYRDA010000008.1, read on the forward strand.
ACCAGGGCCGGCCGCATCGACATCCTGGTGAACAATGCCGCTGTCTTCGACATGGGGCCGGTGCTCGAGGTCACGGAAAAGAGCTGGGACTTCCTCTTCGCCGTCAATACCAAGGGCCTTTTTTTCACCCTTCAGGCCGTAGCGAAGGAAATGGTGGCAAAAGGGCAGGGCGGCAAAATCATCAATATGGCGTCCCAAGCCGGTCGCCGCGGTGAGGCCTTGGTCGCCACCTATTGCGCCACCAAGGCCGCGGTCATCAGCCTTACGCAATCCACGGGGCTGGACCTCATCAAGCACAAAATCAATGTCAACGGCATTGCACCCGGCGTGGTCGACACGCCGATGTGGGAGGAAGTCGACGCCCTTTTCGCGAAATACGAAAAGCGGCCGCTCGGCGAAAAGAAAAGACTGGTGGGCGAGGCGGTCCCTTACGGCCGCATGGGGCTCCCCGAGGATCACACGGGTGCCGCCGTGTTTCTGGCATCTACCGATGCCGATTACATCGTCGCTCAGACGCTCAATGTCGATGGCGGCAATTGGATGAGCTGAGCGGCTCAAGCTGAGAGAGAAGAAAATGTATTTGAATATGTTCAAGCTTCAGGATCGCGTCGCTCTGGTGACCGGCGGTGGCCGTGCGATCGGCCTGGCCTGTGTCGAGGCGCTGGCCGAAGCAGGTGCCAAGGTCATCATCGCCGACAACGACCTCAAGGTCGCAACCGAGGGTCAGGCCGAAATGAAGGCCAAAGGTTACGACGTCGACGTCGTGGCGATGGACGTCACCGATACCAAACAGGTGAATGCGGTCGCCGACGATGTCGTGCGCCGCTATGGCAGGATCGACATCCTCGTCAACAATGCCGGCATCGCCCGCAGCGAGACGCCGGCTGAGACGGTCACCGACGAGCATTGGCTCAACGTCATTGATGTCAATCTCAACGGCACCTTCTGGTGCTGCCGCGCCTTCGGCAATCACATGCTAAAGGCGAAATCCGGCGCCATCGTCAATATCGGCTCCATGTCCGGCTTCATCGTCAACAAGCCCCAGGAACAGGCCTATTACAACGCCTCCAAGGCGGGGGTCCATCACCTCACCAAATCCTTGGCGGCGGAATGGGGTGCTCGTGGCGTCCGCGTCAATGCCGTGGCGCCGACCTATATCAACACGCCCCTCAACGCTTTCGTGAAAAAGAACCCGGCCATGTATGACGCCTGGATCGGCGGCACCCCCATGGCCCGCCTGGGCGAGGTCGAGGAGATCGCCTCGGTGGTCCTGTTCCTGGCCTCGGATGCGGCCAGCCTGCTTACCGGCAGCATCGTTCTCGCTGACGGCGGCTATACTTGCTGGTAAAGTCCCGCTCCAAAATGGAGCGGGGGAGAGATGAGCGAGACTTTCATCGGCATCGATGTCGGAACCGGTAGCGCGCGCGCCGGCGTGTTTGACGCACGCGGGCGCCTGCTGGGCTCGGCCAAACAGGCGATCACCATCTGGCACGATGCCGGCGAGGTGGTGGAACAATCCTCCGAGGATATCTGGCGCGCTTGCGTCAATTCGGTCCGCGCCGCTCTGGCCGAATCCGGCGTGAAGCCTGAATCCGTGGCGGGGATCGGCTTCGATGCCACCTGCTCGCTGGTTGCCATCGACAAGGCCGGGAATCCGGTCACGGTCAGCCCCAGCGGCGATCCGCAACGCAATATCATCGTCTGGATGGATCACCGCGCCACCGCCGAGGCACGCTGGATCAGCGAGACCGGCGAGGACGTGCTGCGCTATGTCGGCGGCACCATCTCGCCCGAGATGGAAACGCCGAAGCTCCTCTGGCTGAAGAAGCATCTGCCGGCCAGCTTCAACGCCGCCGGCTATTTCTTCGATCTTCCCGACTATTTGACCTACCGGGCCTCGGGCTCGACCGCGCGCTCGGTCTGCACCGTCACCTGCAAATGGACCTATCTCGCCCATGAGAAGAAGTGGAGCCGCCCTTATTTCGAGCGCATCGGCTTGGCCGAATTGCTGGCGGATGGTGAAGCGAAGATCGGCGGCGAGATCGTCGAGCCTGGCACGCCACTGGGCCGCGGCCTCAGCGAAGCCGCCGCCGCCGAACTGGGTCTGAAGCCGGGTATCGCCGTAGGGGCGGCGCTCATCGATGCCCATGCCGGCGGCATCGGTTCCGTCGGCGGCCGGCTCGGTAATGGCCCGGTCTCGGTGACCGAGCGCCTGGGCTACATCATGGGCACCTCCGCCTGCATCATGGCGACGACGCCCGAACCCTGTTTCGTGCCGGGCGTCTGGGGGCCTTATTATTCCGCCATGGTGCCGGGCTTCTGGCTCAACGAGGGTGGCCAATCGGCGGCGGGCGCGGCGATCGACCATCTGGTGCGTTCGCATCCCGGTTTCGCCGCGGCTGAAGCCGCCGCCAACGGCACCCCGGTGCTCGATTTCCTGGAACGCCGCGTGGCGGCCCTGGCCAAAGGCAACCCGGCTCTGCTGGCTCGGGATATACACGTGCTCCCTGAATATCTCGGTAACCGCTCACCCTTCGCCGATCCCGATGCGCGCGCCGCCGTGGTGGGCCTCGGCCTCGATAACGACATCGTCAGCCTCGCACGCCTCTTCGTGGCCGGACTCTGCGGTCTCGCTTACGGCCTCGACGACGTCATCGATTCCCTCCGCCAGCAGGGCATCTCGCCCAGCATGATGGTGATGAGCGGGGGCGCCAGCCGCTCAGGTCTCGTACGGCGCATCATGGCGGATGCGACCGGCCTCGACATGGCGCTGCCGACCAGCCCGGAACCGGTTCTGCTGGGGGCCGCCATGCTGGGCGCCGTCGCTGCCAAGGTCCATGCCGATATTCCTGCTGCCATGGCAGCCATGTCGGAGATCGGCGAGGTGACCAAACCGGATCCGGCCATCGAAGGCTTTCATCACGCCAAACGCCGGATCCACAAGAAGATGCAGGAGTTGGAGCGGGTTGCACGACGCGAAATGGCCTGATGGCAGGGTCATCCCTGGCTTGCGTTATCGGCGGTCGACAGGGGGTTGATTTGTCGTACTATTGCGCCCCATTTAGACCCTGTGGATCGCGCTTCTGCCGTGATCGTCAACTAACTGAAAGAATTTCGAAAAATGGCTGAGCTGCACAAAAATCTGATTGCCGGCGAGTGGGTTGAGGGCGAGGCTGTCCCCAACATCAACCCTTCCAACACCAATGACATCGTCGGCCATTACGCCCGCGCCACCGCCGAGGATGCCAAGCGGGCCATCGCCGCCGCCAAGGCCGCTTTCCCGGCTTGGTCGCGTTCCGGCCTGCTGGAGCGCCACGCGATCCTGCGCAAGGCCGCCGACGAGATCCTCGCGCGCAAGGACGAGCTTGGCCGCCTGCTGTCGCAGGAAGAAGGCAAGGTCCTGGCCGAGGGCATCGGCGAGACCATCCGTGCGGCGCAGATTTTCGATTTCTTCGCCGGCGAAGTCCTGCGTCTTGCTGGCGAGACCCTGCCCAGCGTCCGCCCCGGTATCACCGTCGAGGTGACGCGCGAGGCCGTGGGTGTGGTCGGAATCATCACGCCCTGGAATTTCCCGATCGCGATCCCCGCCTGGAAGATCGCCCCGGCTTTGGCCTACGGCAACACGGTCGTCTTCAAGCCGGCCGATCTGGTGCCGGGCTGCTCCTGGGCCATCGTCGACATTCTTCATCGCGCGGGTCTCCCCAAAGGCGTCCTCAACCTCGTCATGGGCAAGGGTTCCGTGGTGGGGCAGGCGATGCTCGACAGCCCGGACATCAACGCCATTACCTTCACGGGCTCGGTCGGCACCGGCAAGCGCGTGGCGGCGGCCTCGATCGAGCATAACCGCAAGTTCCAGCTCGAAATGGGCGGCAAGAACCCGATGGTGGTGCTCGACGACGCCGATCTCACGACCGCCGTCGAAGCCTGTGCCAATGGCGCCTTCTTCTCGACCGGCCAGCGCTGCACGGCCTCGTCGCGTCTCGTCGTCACCGCGGGCATCCACGACAAATTCGTGGGCGCCCTCACGGACCGCCTGAAGGCCCTGGTGATCGACGACGCCTTGAAAGCCGGGACGCAGATCGGCCCCGTGGTCGACGCGAACCAGCTTGCCCAGGATGAGAGCTACATCGATATCGGCCGCAAGGAAGGCGGCAAGCTCGTCTTCGGCGGCGAGCGCTTGAACCGCGACAATCCCGGCTTCTATCTGCAGCCGGCCTTGTTCACCGAGACCACCAACCAGATGCGCATCTCGCGCGAAGAGGTCTTCGGCCCAGTGGCCAATGTCATCCGCGTCAAGGATTACGAGGAGGCACTCGCCGTCGCCAACGACACGCCCTTCGGCCTCTCGTCGGGCATCTGCACCACCAGCCTCAAGCATGCGACGCATTTCAAGCGCAATGCCGAAGCCGGCATGGTGATGGTGAACCTGCCCACCGCCGGCGTCGATTTCCATGTTCCCTTCGGCGGCCGCAAGGGCTCCAGCTACGGCTCGCGAGAACAGGGCCGCTACGCGGCCGAGTTCTACACGACGGTCAAGACCGCCTATACGCTGCCCTGACCGGTCAGGATGCTGCCGCGAATCGGGCGCCGGATGGTCGGCGCCCGATTTTCAGCAAGATCCTCCGGGTGGTGGGGCGCGCCAGCCATTCTGCATGGCGCGCCCGGTGATTGCTGTTGTTATTGCTGCATCTTCACCTTCGACACCATGCCGGCTTGATAGTGACCAGGTATCTGGCAGGCGAACTCGATGCTGCCGTTGATGGGCTTGGTGAAGGCCCAGATCACTTCCTTGGTTTCCCCGGGGGCCAGGGATATGACCGCGGCATCGTTCTCGTGCTTCATGTCCGGCATCTTCTCCATCATCAGTGCGTGGGCGCGCTGGCTGGGTGAATCGCCGACCGAGAATTCGTGATCCAGAACACCCTTGTTGGTCACCACGAATTTGACGACATCACCCTTCCGGATCGTCATCGGTTCATGCACGAATCGCATTTCCCCCTCGGCGTCAACGATATCGACCAAGACGATCTGGGTGATCTCCTCGACCGTTCCCGGCTCGCCGAAGGTGTAGTGACCGCCGTCATGAGTGCCCGCGGCAAGGGCATTCCCGGCATGGAGCGACAAGGTAACGACGAACGCAATCAGCAGCTTTTTCATAATGTTTCCTTCTGTCATCAAGCTTGAGTAAGTGGTTGTTCAGGATTTCAGTTCGTAGGCGACGGTACCCTCTGGATGCTCGTACCAACCGGGGTCGGCATAATCTCCAGCTGCCGTATCCTTGCGAACCTTCAGGACGGTGAACATGCCGCCCATCTCGATCGGCCCGAACGGGCCTTCGCCGGTCATCATGGGCAAGGTGTTCTCGGGCAGGGTCATGCCCATCGCCGCCATGTCCTGCATTTCCGCCATGCCGTTTTCACCCATGGGCATGTACATGTAGTTGGGCAGGAGCTTGGCGACCTTCGGCGTTGCCGCCTTCTGGTCGACGCCGATCATGTTGGGCACCTCATGTCCCATCGGGCCCATCGTGTGGTGCGACTTGTGGCAATGAAACGCCCAGTCGCCTTCGACATCGGCATCGAACTCGATCACCCGCATGGCGCCCACGGGAACGTCTGTCGTCACTTCCGGCCATTGCGCGGTGGGCGGAATCCACCCGCCATCGGTGCCGGTGACGTTGAACGAGAATCCGTGGAGGTGGATCGGGTGGTTGGTCATGGTCAGATTGCCGATGCGGATCCGCACGCGGTCGCCCTGGCGCACGACCAGCGGGTCGATGCCGGGAAAGACCCGGCTGTTGAAGGTCCACATGTTGAAATCGGTCATCTCCGCCGTGTTCGGCGTGAAGGTGCCCGGATCGATATCCCAACTCGCCAGCAGGAAGCAGAAATCCCGATCGACGCGGCGTGCATTGTTGCGCGGGTGCACGATGAACATGCCCATCATGCCCATCGCCATCTGTACCATCTCGTCGGAATGAGGGTGGTACATGAAGGTGCCGCTCTGCCGCAGCGTGAACTCGTAGACGAAAGTCTTGCCGCGCGGGATGTGCGGCTGTGTCAAGCCGCCGACACCGTCCATCCCGTTGGGCAGCAGGATTCCATGCCAATGGATCGTCGTGTGCTCGGGCAGTTTATTGGTGACGAAGATGCGGACGCGGTCACCCTCGACCACTTCGATCGTCGGCCCGGGCGACGCGCCGTTATAGCCCCAGCAATTCACCATCATGCCCGGTGCGAATTCGCGTTGCACCGGCTCGGCCACCAGATGGAATTCCTTGACGCCGTCCTGCATGCGCCAGGGTAGCGAACCGCCGTTCAGCGTTACCACCGGATTGTAGCCGCCACCCGCTGCGGCGAGCGGCTGGCGCGTGCTGGCATCGGTGAATATCTCCGCTGCTGTGGGTTCAGCGGTGGCCTGCGAGATCAAACCTGCAGCGGCGGCGACGCCCAATCCGGATGCCTTGAAAAAGTCCCGTCGATTCATCTCATCCTCCTCAATTCGGCAAAGTGCCGCCGACCGACTGGGCCAGCTCGGCATCGGCGATCCAGAAATCCCGCAGCGTCTCGACATATTCCCGTCCGGCCTCGATCTGGCCGCGCGTGTCGTCGATCAGGTCGTAGATCCCCATCAGCATGCCGTTGTATTCGAGTTGCGTTTCCCCAAGGATCGCCTCGGAAAGCGGCAGCACGGTTTCCTGCTGATACTTGGCAAGGTCGTAGCGGATCTGGAGGTTGCTGTAGTTCTCGCGTACTTCGGAGCGCACCTCGATCGCGGTCTGCCACATGCCCCAGGATTTGCGTGCATGCAGCGCGTCCAGGCGTCTTTCCAGCGCAATGGCTTCCAGGTCGTCATATCGGGGCCGCGATGCCGGCAGGTCGGGCAGGCGTTCGGGTGCCTTCCATTGCGCATCCTCGCCCCACAATCCGAGCAGGCGATTGAGCGCCTCCCGCGCGGCGATTGCATCCTGCTTGGCCTCCGCCAGCGCCTTGACGGTCTCTGCATGCGTCATGTGCTGCAGCGCCTGCGCCCGCTTGCTGGCGGTGCCGGCTACATATTGCGCATTGGCCAGTTCGGCGGCCGCCTGGGTCGCCGTGGCAGATTGCTCGAGCATGAGCTGCAGCTGTTGCGCGGCCACCGCGTCGAAATAGGCTTTGCGGACATTCTCGCCGGCTTCCAGGAAGTCTTCCGCCACCGCGAAATACTCGGCGGGAAAGTCATATCGATAAACCGTGTTGACCGATTTCATCAGGGCAAGGCGGGCTGCTGTCCAATCAAGCGTGCTGGATTGCGCCGCGGCTTCCAGATCGCCGGCCGCGGCGATGTCGGCCACGAGATCCTCATCCCAGATTTGGTAGTCCTGGTAATGCTCCTGCAGTTCCGGCGCATTCAGCATGGCGATTTCCATCGCTGCCGGCAGCGACAGGGGCGCAGCGAGCAGCGCCTTGATCCGCACCTGTACCGCCTCCTGATAGTCGCTGAGCTCGGGCAGGGGCCGCCGGTCCAGATAGTCGGCCCGCGCCACCACGCGCTCTGTGTCTGGAAAGGTGTCGAGATTGGTTGCCGAGCATCCGCCTATGGCAAATGCGGCTGTCATTGCGGCGGCAAGGTGGAACTTGCGGCGCGCTGTTTCGGTTCGTCTGGCCAGTGTCATCTGTGTCATCTCAATCACCTGACTGGTTTCCGCTGCCGTGCATCTGGCTATGGTCCATGCCCGGCATCACGTCGTGATCAGTCGACGCGGCCGGATCCGGCGCGTTCAGATCGCCTAACCGTTGGCCATAACTCGGCACCGGTGCAGCGCGCTCGGCGAGCGGCACGGCAAATGAAGGGAGGTCGAATGTGATGGCGGCAGGACTGGCCTGTGACGTGTCCGCCGGATGAGCGGGTTGATTGGCGGCGTTCTCCGCCGATACGGGCATTGTGATGGCAATCAGCAATGCGGGAGCGGCCAGGGCCGCGAGCCTGTAAGTCATATGGGTAATCTCCTGTTTCGCACGATTGGCGAGCGGGCACATGCACGGGCGTGCATGATTGGCTCGAACAAGCCGCTAGAACCGGTGCGTCAATACGCGAAGGCTCCGTCCGCCCAGTAGGGCAGCCGTGGCGGCTATGTGACGATCAGGAGAGTTTGGGTGGGCGCAGGTCGCCGTGGAGATCGGCGGAATCACCGCTGACCGAGAGGTGCGGAAACACGATGCTGTCGGAACCCGGCGTGGCGAGAGCCATGTCGGCCGGCGCGATGCAACCGGGGCAACCGGCGGCGTTCGAATGACACGTGCTGACGAGGCCCTGGTTCACGCCGTCCGATTTCGTGTCGTTGGATGGCACGATGTCATCGATCGTGGATGCGACGACCGCGCCTGCATCATCAGCAGTGTCCTGATGAGAGGTGGGATGGGCATGTGCATGCTCGCTGCCCGTCTGCGCATGCGCTGTACCGCACAAATTGGATATGGCCGCCACTGCATCGGCCGACGCGGTGACGACAAACAGGCAAGCCAGCAGGAGACGTATGAAACGAAGAGAAGCCAACCGCACACCGATTTCGATCAAGGCTACGGGATCGTTATGGGAGATAGTCGCAGCCTCGTCAAGTACAAGGGCTGGTCAGAATTGGTGATTATGTGATGATGGCAACCTTGCCACGCGGAAAGGTTATTTCGAAGGCAGCGTCGTCAATCGTCGCGCTTGCGGTCGACTGGGCCGCTCGGCGGCCGGTCGCGGTCCTTCATTGCGCCGACGAACATCCAGGTCAGGAAGAACCCGCCGCCGAACATGCCGGCGATGATGAGGATGTCGAGCAGGCCCATATCGTCGCTCATGATGCCTCTCCCTGGTATTTCTGCACGAGCTGGCGCGCTGCTGCGATCTCGCCGCCGGCGGCCATCTCGGTGCCGTCGAAATAGATCTCGAGCGCGCGCTGCAAGTCCCAGGCGGTGACCGGCTTGCGGCTCTGCGCCATCAAGACGAGCTCGCGCGAACAGGGCCGTTATGCCGCCGAGTTCTACACGACGGTAAAGATGGCCTATACGCTGCCGCAAAAGAGGACGCGCTTAAGCTAAGCCAATAACAAGGGCAGACCCAAAAGGGCCTGCTTTTTTCTGCTGAAATGGGAAATATTCTACGGAACGTACTTCATGCCGGTGAGGATCGAGTTCGTAGAATTTGGCCTAACTCCTTAGATCGTACTTCCCGCTCCAAAAAACAAAATTGTTGCGATCGTTCCAAGAAGTGAGAGCCAAGCGATCAGAGAGTATATCCCGCCAGAGACTATGAATAGTTTGAGTTCGATGTATCCGCGATATGCTGGGGTTAACCACCACCGAATACCAAAATCCTTCGGGTGTTGGGCTTTTACTAGTTGATCATCAACATAGGTGTGATTGATATTTCGGCTGTCAATTTTGTCATGATATTGAGTGATTATATCCTTAATCGCCGCGTCGTTGGGGGTCGCTTGCGACGCTTCAAATACAAATAAATCATAGATTCTTGCTATCTCAGTTCCTGACTTATGGAACTCTTTCGCGAGATCATCGTAACGTTGTCCTTTGACGTAAAGTTCTATGATCAGCAATGCTATGGAGCACAAGACTAAAGCGAGGTCGCCTGCCCTTTGAGTTTTATCAGGAAGGTCGAAAAACGCACCGGCCTTGAATGCCGAGAGAGCTACAACTGTGAAGGTAAGAACGATTACTGCGGTAGATGCCCGAGTCGCCAGTTTATGTAGGCGAGCATGAGCGTTGAATCGCGCACACTTTGTTTCCCACATCTGTTTATAGGTCTTTTTATATTTTTCCTGCATGACCATCACATGTATGCATAAATGCCACTAGGCAACGACAGTCCAACAAGGCCCTTGCGCGCCCACTTCTTTCGGGCTGTACGCCAAGAAACTACAAAACTAGGGCATTGGGTCTCCATCGGGAGAGCGGTATACTGATACCAAGAGCCATCAATGATCGATGCTTTGCCCAGGGGTGGCATAAATGTTCTATGTCGTGCCGAAAGTACTTTTCGACGCAGCCGATGGGCGCGATCAATTGCATTGATCATCCAGCCATCCAATGCAGAGAATTGCTTCACGTCATCAACAAGGCAAAAGTATGCAGCGATTCCTTTGAAACGACGGATGGCGAGCCTTGCATCTAAATAGTCTCGAGTTACCTGCTCACCTAGACCGCCATAAAGGTATCTACGAATGTCGTTTATGCAGGTAACTAGGTCCCAATCATAAAAATCTGGCCCAACGCGATTTTTGTTGAAGCTAAATTTCCGAGGGTAAAGTAGCAGGTGATTGTAAATTGTTTGCGCAATATGCCGCTTTATGTGACGGATTGCTCTTTCAGAAATTAGTATGTTTTCCTTGGTGAGACTGTAGCCGAGAAAATCGACGTTTTTGGTTGAGAGAATCTCTGCTTTCCCAGGTTCGGCGAGCAGTCGAATGCCGGTGGATTTGTCCTCATTTATCGGAATGCCTGATCTGGTCGAAAAATCGCGAAAAACATTGTGAGCGCTGATAGCGTCCTCATAGGAGCTCGTCACTATAAGAATATCGTCAGCAAACCTTACAAAACGGCCATTCATTTTCTCTAGTTGTATATCGAGCTGATGAACTGCTGCATTGGCGAGGAATAGCGAGATGCTGGTTCCCTGAGGAATCCCGTTACGCCTACGTTCAAATTTTCTTGCGGAATACGCTGATATATCGGCGTATCGATGAGATAGAAAGGCACCAATAACTTCTCGCTCTGCAAAGGTCGTAAGAAGCTGGGTCGCCTTAGGGAAAATTTGCGAACGCAAGTGTTCGGATGGAATTGAGTCGAAGTAGGATTTGAAATCGAAACTGACGATGAAAGACTTGCCGTCGCGCGTGAGGTTTCGAAGATGAATTATTGCATCGAGTGGGGTTTTGGTTGTTCTGTAGGCGAAACTGGACGATGAGAAAATGCCATCGTTACGGTCGATTATATTGCGAGTGAATAAGTTCGAGACAGCGGCGTCTGGTATTGAGAAAATATGAATTGCTCTTTCACCGCCAGAGGGTTTTTTGAACCTCATTTCTATGGCGGGCGTCGGTTTATAGTCTTCCCTTTTTATTGCGTTCCATATGCCTTTGGCTAGGAACTTGCTGTGCCTTATGCAATAGCGAGGATTATAGTGCTTATGTACCGACCAGTATGCGGGTTCTTTCTTCCCGCTTATGATTGCAATTGTTCCAGTTCTTTTTTCGAATTTTTGGTGTTTGTATTTTGCCGCAGCGATCTGGCGGCGGAGACGGGCTAGACGCTTACGTGCCTCCTTTTCAATTTCACGCTGTATCACTGAAATCATAGCGTTCGCGAACTCTTCTTCAGCGAAAGGCGCTAGGGAAGGCGGTAGTCAGTGGACGTTTGCAAGGCCAGAGCCTTTGCATGACTCAGTGCAAGGTTAACTGGCCTTCCCTAGCTAGTGCTTCTCGCACATAAAGATATAGTTACCCCTAGAGGCATTCCGCATCAAGGGCAATTTACTACTTAAAGTAAGTGCCAAAATGTTGGATACTATGCCCTTCGACGAATGGGCCCTGACCTAATCATTTTGTAAGCGCAAGTAAAATGCCGGCACGAGGCCGGCATTTCTTACCGCGCCGAAAGGAGCGCTATTACTGCGCGGTCTGCGCGACGTTGCTGTCGCCCTGGATCACCAGGCAGTCGGTGCGCTTCTTCTTCAAAGCGACGCAGGCATCCTCCGCCGCATCCTTGGTGAGACCGAAGACACGGGCGCGGTAGAGCGAGCCGCCATTGCCGGTCTTGCTCTGATCAATCACGATACGCGCATCGGCGAGGAGATTGGGCACCGTCGCGGTGGCCTTCTGCGCCGCCTTCTGCGCCGGATTGTATTTCGAATAGGCACCGACCTGGACGCCATAGAAACGGTCCTGGCCGTCCCAGACATTGGCGACCGCCTGATCGTCCGGCTTTGCCTGGGCCGAGGCCAGCGAGACGCTGGTCATCGCGGCAAGGGTCGTTGCCGTGTCGAGGTCGTCGAGTTCTTCCTGCGTCGCCGGCTTCACCACCGGGGCGAGGGCGGCCACCGCGACGCTGTCGTCATAGGTGGCGGGTTGTGCTGCCGGCGCTGCTGCCGCCACGGCGATTGCCTTGGCGGGGCCGGCGCTGCCGGGCGCCTTGGCGACCAGAACGTCGCCGGTGCCTTGCTGGATCTTGAAGGCCTTGGCCATCAGATCGATCATGTGCTTGTCGCGGCTGGCGGCGGAACTGCCGCCCAGCACGACGCCGACCAGGCGCCGGCCGTCGCGATGCGCCGAGGTCACCAGATTGAAGCCCGAGGCGCGGATATAGCCCGTCTTCATGCCGTCGGCGCCGGTGAACTTGCGGAGCACGCGGTTATGCGTGGCGTAGGAAACGCCGCGATACGAAAACTTGCTGCGGCTGAAATAGTCGTAGTAATCGGGATGATCGCGCAACAGGGCCACACCCAGCACCGCCATATCGCGGGCCGTGGTGCGCTGATCTGCATTGGGCAGGCCGTGGGCATTGCGGAAGGTCGTATTCTTCATGCCGAGCGCACGCGCCTTTGCCGTCATCATGCGCGCGAATTCTTTCTCGCTACCGCCCAGATGTTCGCCGACGGCGGTGGCAACGTCATTGGCCGAGCGGATGACGAGGGCCAGAATCGCGGTCTCGACCTGGATCGTATAGCCGGGCTTGGCATTGAGATTGGTCGCCGGCTCGCCGGCGGCATTGGCCGAGAAGGTGATCTTGTCGGTGAGGGACACCTTGCCGCTGTCGATCGCGTCGAACAGCATGTAAAGCGTCATCATCTTGGTCAGCGAAGCCGGGTAGGTGAGGGTGTCGGCGTTGGAACGCGACAGAACCTCGCCGGTTTCGGCATCGACGATGATCGACGCCGCCACGGGCTTCGCATAGGCTTCAGGGGAACCCAGCGCCAGGACAGCCATGCTGACCAGGGCGAGAACGGCAACAATCCGGACAGGGAGGCGGAATCGGGGCAAAATCCACCCCAGCCCGCCGGCCAGTGACCTCAACATCAAGCTTTCCCCCTTAACCGGTGAAAAGATTTAGGCAATTTCGTGTCCGATTCTACGTTAACCGAAGAATCCTGTCTATAGCCTGCAGGTCGCTAATTTCTGGTAAACTGCAAAATGTGTCCAATGAATCAGGTGCTTCAGCGATGATCCTCAGATTGACCCGCTCCCTCTTGCCGCAACCCGCGAAATGGGTCGGCGCCGGACTCGCTATGGTTGGCCTGGCGATTCTGATGGGCGGATGTGCCTATCAATCCGCGGGCAACCAAGGCGCCGGTTTAGGGATCGACAACCCGGTGGAACGCAAATTCACCTGGTTCAGTTATCTCGACGCCGCGGATATTCGCAATTCCTGTGCCGCCGGCGGTCCGGATCAGCTCCGTCTCGTCTACAACGCCCAGTTCTACGATCATGTGCGCGCCTATGATATTCTGGGTGGTGCTCAGCCGGTCATGACGGCGCGGGCGCGTGGGACCAGTGGAAACCTGCTCAATCTCTCTTTCGACTCGCTCGAAGGCCTGTTCGGACCGTGGAATTTCCGCCAGTCGCAGACTGGTCTGAGCGCGGCGGAATGGGCTGAACTCCATGATCTGCTGCGCCAATCTGGCTATATGACCACCGTGCAGGACGGCATGCGGCTGCACTCACAGGATTTTTACTGGCTGGTGGCGGGTTGCGAGAAGGGCCAATTTCACTTCAACGCCTGGGCTGCGCGCTCAAGCGCCACGCCGCTCGAAAAGGTGAAATTCCTCGACTTCCTGCTGAAGCGCGACCGGACCGGCATCGGCTACAAACCGCCGCACCCCGTCACTTATATCGAGAAATACGGTGATACCAAGGGCCAGGGCAAAGATTATACCGGCGCCTTCACCATCACAGTTCGTCCAGACGGAATCGGGCGGGCGGGCATGTCCGGCTTTTAAGACCCTGCGCCGAGTACGCTCAATCCGCAGGCGTCCGCATGCCACAATTGCCGCCTAACTGGGCAGATTCGGACAGCAGGCAAAATGTCCGGGCCGCCATGCAGCCCCTTTTAACTTTGGTTTAGCATCCAATATGATAGGCCTTATGAACAGGTATACCGGGAGTCTCCCTCCTTGCTGACACGCGATACACTCAATCGGGCAATCAACCGCCCCCTTCCAATGCGGGCCGCCGGCGATGACGACGACCAGGGCAAGGATGGCGGCGGCAATGGCGGCCGGCCGGGTGTCGGCACCGTCGTCAAGGTGCGCCCCAAGACCAAGAAACCCTCGATGTACCGGGTCCTGCTGCTCAACGACGATTACACGCCGATGGAATTCGTCGTCCATGTGCTGGAGCGCTTTTTCAACAAGAGCCGCGAAGCCGCGACCGAGATCATGCTCCATGTCCACCATCGCGGTGTGGGCGTGTGCGGTGTCTATACCTATGAAGTTGCCGAGACCAAGGTCTCGCAGGTGATTGATTTCGCCCGCCGCCATCAGCATCCGCTGCAATGCACGATGGAGAAGGAATAGGTGATGCGCATGGCGCGCATCTTGCTTAATCGGAAATTGCGCCCATGTTGTTAACGACTACCCGTCAGTCAAGGAAGGATGTCCCGGCCCATGCTGTCGCCCAATCTTGAACAGACCCTGCATCGGGCCCTCGCTTTCGCCAGCGAAAGGCGGCACGATTACGCAACCCTCGAGCATCTGCTCCTGGCATTGACCGAGGATCAGGATGCGATCGCCGTGATGCGCGCCTGCAGCGTCGACATCGAACGGTTGAAGCGCGATCTCATCGATTACGTCGACAACCAGCTCGCCAACATCATCAGCAAGCAACAGGCCGAAGCCAAGCCCACCGCGGGTTTCCAGCGTGTCGTGCAGCGCGCGGCCATCCATGTGCAGTCGTCGGGCCGCGAGGAAGTGACTGGCGCCAATATCCTGGTGGCACTCTTTTCCGAGCGCGAGAGCCATGCCGTCTATTTCCTGCAGGAGCAGGAGATGACGCGCCTCGACGCCGTCAATTACATCAGCCACGGCATCGCAAAGGTGCCGGGCCGCGCCGAACCCAAGCGCGTGCGCGGTGCCGCCGAAAAGGGCGAGGAAAGCGAGGCGCAGGTGAAATCCGGCACCGAGGCGCTCGAAGCCTATTGCGTCAACCTCAACCAGAAGGCCCAGAACGGCAAGATCGATCCGCTCATCGGCCGCGATTCCGAAGTCTCGCGCACCATCCAGGTGCTGTGCCGCCGCACCAAGAATAATCCGCTTTATGTTGGCGATCCCGGCGTCGGCAAGACCGCGATCGCCGAAGGCCTCGCGCGTCGCATCGTCAAGGGCGACGTGCCGGACGTTTTGAAGAACGCCACCATCTTCTCGCTCGACATGGGCGCGCTCCTCGCTGGCACGCGCTATCGCGGCGATTTCGAGGAACGCCTGAAAGCGGTCGTCAAGGAGATGGAAAATCTCGACGGCGCCATTCTCTTCATTGACGAGATCCACACCGTGATCGGTGCCGGCGCCACGTCGGGCGGCTCGATGGATGCCTCCAATCTGCTGAAGCCTGCTTTGCAATCGGGCTCGCTGCGCTGCATCGGCTCCACGACCTACAAGGAATACCGCCAGCATTTCGAGAAGGACCGCGCGCTCGTCCGCCGCTTCCAGAAGATCGACGTCAACGAGCCCTCGCTCGAGGACGCGGTCAAGATTCTGCGCGGCTTGAAGCCCTATTACGAAAAGCATCACAACGTGCGCTACACCGCCGAGGCGATCCGTGCCGCGGTCGAGCTCTCGTCGCGCTATATCGGTGACCGCAAATTGCCCGACAAGGCGATCGACATCATCGACGAGGTGGGTGCCGCGCAGATGCTGCTCCCGGAATCGAAGCGCAAGAAGACCA
The DNA here is from genome assembly GCF_041909655.1 of Dongia sp. GTDB lineage: Bacteria > Pseudomonadota > Alphaproteobacteria > Dongiales > Dongiaceae > Dongia. Next base: position 78,514 of record NZ_JAYRDA010000008.1, read on the forward strand.
TCACCGTGAAGGATGTCGAGGCGACCGTCGCCACCATCGCCCGCATCCCGCCAAAGACCGTCTCCAAGGACGACAAGGCCGCCTTGAAGACCCTCGAGCGCGATCTCAAAACCATGGTCTTCGGTCAGGACAACGCGATCGACGCGCTCTGTGCCGCGATCAAGCTGGCGCGCGCTGGCTTGCGCGAACCGGACAAGCCGATCGGCTCCTATCTCTTCTCCGGCCCGACCGGCGTCGGCAAGACCGAGGTCGCCAAGCAATTGGCGCGCGTCATGGGTATCGAGATGGTGCGCTTCGACATGTCGGAATACATGGAGCGGCACACGGTCTCGCGCTTGATCGGCGCGCCTCCGGGCTATGTCGGCTTCGACCAGGGCGGTCTCTTGACCGACGCCATCGACCAGCATCCGCATGCGGTCCTGCTGCTCGATGAAATCGAGAAGGCGCATCCCGATCTCTTCAACATCCTGTTGCAGGTGATGGATCACGGCAAACTGACGGATCACAACGGCAAGTCGGTCGACTTCCGCAACGTGATCCTGATCATGACCACCAATGCCGGCGCCTCGCAGATGGCCAAGGCGGCGATCGGCTTCCTGCGCGAGAAGCGGGAAGGCGAGGACACGGCCGAGATCGAACGCCTGTTCGCGCCGGAATTCCGCAACCGTCTCGACGCGGTCATTCCGTTCTCGAACCTGCCGGCCGAGATCGTGGCCCAGGTGGTCGACAAGTTCATCATGCAGCTGGAAGCCCAGCTCGCCGACCGCCATGTCTCGATCGACCTCACCGACGCGGCGCGGAAGTATCTCGCCGAAGTTGGCTTCGACCCGCTCTATGGTGCCCGTCCGCTCTCGCGCACCATCCAGGAGCATGTCAAGAAGCCGCTCGCCGAGGAATTGCTGTTCGGCAAGTTGGAGAAGGGCGGCACCGTCCGGGTCGATTTCGATCCGGATGCCAAGAAGCTCACCTTCGACATCGTCGAATCGAAATCCAGCCCGCGCGAAGAGACGGTGGAACCTGTCGACGCATAGGGCTGGGACTGCGAACCTCTCGCAATTCCGGCTGGTCAAACAAACGCCCGGTCCTCTAGGATCGGGCGTTTCTTTTGGGGAGAGGCGCGCCATGAACGAACCGTCGAAGATCATCGATCCCGCTTTCCTGCGGGACCTCTATGGCGAGCCCGTCCCGGCCTCCCTGGTCAAGGAAGTGACCTTCCTGACCGAACCCTATGCCCAGTTCATCCAGGCCTCGCCCTTCGTGGTGATCTCGACTGCCGGTCCCGGCGGCCTCGATTGCTCACCGCGCGGCGGCCCGCCGGGCTTCGTCCGGGTCGCCGACAAGAAGACCCTGATCCTCCCCGACCGCAGCGGCAATAACCGCGTCGACACCTTGAGCAACATCGCCGAGGACGGCCGCATCGCCATGTTGTTCCTGGTACCGGGCATGGGCGAGACCATGCGCGTCAACGGCCGCGCCCGCATTTCGGTCGATGCCGATCTCCTGGCAAGCTTCGCCGACGTCAACGGCAAGATCCCGCGCTCGGCCGTCGTGGTCAGCATCGAGAGCGCCTACGTCCATTGCTCGCAATCCCTCTCGCGCTCCAAGCTCTGGGACCCGGCCGCGCAGGTGGACCGCAAATCGATGCCGACCATCGGCCAGATGCTCCAAGCCTGCCGCACCGAATTCGACGGCGCCGCCTACGACAAACGCAACGAAGAAGAAGGCGGCCTCATTCCGGAGGATTGAAGGGGCCACGCTCCCCCTGTTCTTGTCACTCCCGCTTTCGCAGCAGGGCAATCGCATGTAACCAAACCCGTCATGCCCGGGCTTGACCCGGGCATCCACTCTCTCAACTGCTGCAGTGGATCCCCGGGACTTCGCCCGGGGATGACGATCAATGAAATCCGACTTTAATTGTCATGGTCGGCGCAGGCCGACCATCCACGAGTTTGTTTGCACCTGAAGAAAGAAACTCGTGGATCCTCCGCCTTCGCGGAGGATGAGGGCGAGTGAGTGCGAACGAACGCCCCCTCACAGCCGCTTATAAAAAAAGCTCGCCCCCTCCGGCACCGTCACATCGGCGCGCAAGGCGTAGCCGGGAACCTCGCCAAACTTCACCCAGCCCATGCGCGCATAGAGGCGTTCGCCGTCGCCGTCAGTTTCGGTGTCGAGGGTGAGGAGCGAACGGCCGATCCGGCGCGCGTGATCCTCCGCCGCCTGCAGCAGGGCGCCTCCCAACCCCCTCCGCCGCGCCCGGCGATGCACCAGCATCTTGCCCAAATCCGCGCGGTGCGGCTGGTTCTCTTGCGGGGCCATGATGAGCTGCACGGTGCCGTCGATGACACCCTCTCGTTCGGCGACGAAGATCAGGCGCTCGCCGGAAAGGGCACCCGACAAGGCCCCATCCCACCATTTTTCGGCCTTTTCCCGCGTCATCGGCCAGACGAAATTGACCGAGGCGCCGCCCTCGACCGCATCGACCAGCAGATCGACCAGGGCAGGGCGCGCTCCCATCACCTCACGCGGCGCCAGCAGACGAATGACGTGGTCGCTCACGGCACCGGCTCCAAGGTCAGGATCACGGCATAGCGCGCGGGCTTCCCGCTCACATTGCGGAACGTATTGCCCTCGGCCAGGCGCATATGCAGGCAATCGCCGGTCTTCAGGCTGAACACTTCGCCCCCCATGGCAATCTCGATCTCGCCCTTCAGCATCCAGACATGCTGCTCGATGATGCGGTGTTGGCTCTTCTCGAAACGCACCTCGGCGCCGGCCGGGAAATCCACCTCGACGATGCGCACTGGCGATCCCGTCCCGGCGGGTGCCACCTCGCGCCTGAGATAGCCGGTGGCCGGGTCCTGCCAGACCGGCTGCTCGGCGCGGCGCAGGAGCGGGCTTTGGCTTTCCCGCGCAAAGAGGCCGGAGAGGCTGAGCCCCAGCCCAGCGCAGAGATTGTCGAGAATGACGGCGCTCGCCTGCACCTCGCCCCGTTCGATGCGCGAGATCATGGCGCGGCTGACGCCGGTCCGGCTGGCGAGCTCCTCGAGCGACAATCCAAGGCCGGCGCGGCGGGCGGCGATACGGGTGGCGATGAGGGCGGAAAGGGTATCGGGAAAATCCATGATGAGAGAATAACGTCTCTTATCGTGGAAGCAACCCGATTTTGCTATTGCGGCAGATCCCAATGGAAGCCGATCACCGGGAAATCGGCACCGCCCACCCGTTCCAGTCTTGCGCTGGGCAGGCGCTTGCCGCCAAGGCGCTGGTAGAAACCGATCGCGGCCCGGTTCTCCGCCAGACACCAGACGCTGACCTCGCTTGACCCGCCGGAGGTGAGGGCGTCGAAGGCCGCAAGTATCAGGGCGCGACCGATCCCCTGGTCGCGCCAATCGGTTGCCACATAGAGCATGAAAATCTCGGAGATCGTGGTCTGCCGCCCGGTATCGTCGCGCGCGATCCCGAAATGCGCGAAGCCGACGATTTCGCCATCTGCCTCCGCGACCAGAGTCCCGGCGCGGCCTTCCAGGCTGGCCAGGCGCCGGTCCCAGGCAACTTCGTGGGATTCCGGCTTCAGGCGGAGGAGATGCTTCTCGGGGAGCAGGCCGGCATAGGCATCGACCCAGGTCTCGACATGGACGCGCGCAATCCCACTGGCATCGCCGGATCTGGCGGTGCGGATCAGTGGCTGGGCGGACTCGGTCGCCGGCTGCATGCCGCTATCATAGCTCAAAATTTAAGCAGCGCGACGGCCGAGCAGAACCACCCACGAAAAAGGCCGACATCGCGGGGACGATGTCGGCCTAGGGGGTAATCTCAAGGGGGTCGAGATGATAGATGGAATTGTCAGCGCCGAGGTCCTGACAGGGTGGCCTCAGCGACAAGAACAGAATAACAGGCTCTTCTGCAAAAGAGGATGAATCCCCCTGCACGATAGTGTGCAGAAGTACCGATAGATCACTTTACGCGAGCATTTATTTGTCCTTCGCCGCCATCTTGTCGAGGAAAGCGAGGAGCATCGCCGAGACGACGAAGGTGAGGTGGATGATGACCAGCCACATCAAATCGTCGTTGGAGAGCGATTGCACGTTGAGGAAGGCCTGCAGCAGGTGAATCGACGAGATGGCGACGATCGAGGCCGCCACTTTCACCTTGAGCGTGCCGGTATCCAGCTTCCCCAGCCAGGAGATGCCATGCCGCTCGGCGTCGACATCGAGTCGCGAGATCATGTTCTCGTAGCCGGAGATCACCACCATGATGACGAGGCTCGCCACCAGCACGGCATCCACCAGTTTGAGGACGGCGAGCAGCATGTCGTTCTTCGACCACACGCCGATATTGGTGAAGATGCTGACCAGCTCGCCGGCAAAGCTGAAGAAATAGGCGATGAGCGCCAGACAGAGACCCAGATAGAAGGGCAGCAGCAGCCAGCGCGACCAGAAGATCAGCTTCTCCATGGTGGATTCGACGGCTCTCATGGCGCGATCTCCTTCAGCACCTGGTTGAGGCTGGTCTTGAGGATGTCGACGATTTCGTCGATCTCGCCGCGCGTGGCGATGAAGGGCGGCGAGATGATGGCGATGTCGCCGGCAAGGCCGTCCACATTGCCGCCGACCGGATAGCAGATCAGGCCGTTCCGGAAACAGGTATCGCGCAGACGCTGATAGACCGCCAGTTTCGGGTCGAACGCCGCCTTGGCTGTGCGATCCTGGACAATCTCGATCGCCCAGAAGAAGCCGCGGCCACGAATGTCGCCGACATGGGGATGATCGGCGAGCGCCGCCCGGAGCTGCCGCTCCAGATAAAGCCCGTCCTCGCGCACCTTGGCCACCAGATGGTCGCGCTGGATGATCTTCTGCACCGCGACCCCGGCGGCGCAGGCCAAAGTATGGCCGGTGAAGGTATGACCCGTGAGCAGCCCGCCATACTTTTCGAACATCGGCGCCTTGAGGCGGCTGTGATAGATGGCAACACCCAGGGGCACATAGCCGGCGGCAAGGCCCTTCGCCACCGATATGATGTCGGGCTCGACCCCGTCATGTTCCAAGGCGCGCCAGGTGCCGGTCCGCCCGGCGCCGCACATCACCTCGTCGGCGATCATGAGCACGCCGTATTTATCGCAGATCTCGCGCACGCGTCTGGCATAGCCCGGCGGAGCCGGGACGCAGCCGCCGGCTGCCCCCACGACGGGCTCGAAGATGAAAGCCGCGACCTTGTCGGCGCCCAGTTCCAGGATCTTGTTCTCCAGTTCCTGCGCGCAATAGGCACCGACCGCCACCGGATCGATCTTGCCGCCGCTTTGCGCCAGGTATCCGGCTGGCGGGCGATAGACATTGGCGGGTGAGAGGAAATTGCTCGGCATCATCGCGCCCTCGAAGGCCTCGCGCCTTGCATAAAAGCCGGAGATCGAGGTGGCCCCCATCGTGTTGCCATGCCACGAGCGCTCGCGTGAGATGATGAGGCGCCGGCTCTTCTGCCCGATCGAGGTCTGGTATTGGAGCGCGATCTTCAAGCAGGATTCGACCGCTTCCGAGCCGCTCGAAACAAAGGTCATGTTGGCAAGGCCGCCGCCGCAGGAGGCGGCCACCATCGCCGTCAGTTCTTCCAGCGGGTCGCTGGTGAAGGTGTAGCGATAGCCATGGGCGATGCGGTCGAGCTGGCGCTTGATCGCCTCGTTCACTTCCGTGTTGGCATGACCCAGCGAATAGACCGCCGGTCCCGAGGAGCCGTCGATATAGCGCCGTCCCTTGGTGTCGAAGACATAGCAGCCCTCACCGTAATCGACCTTGGGCAATTCCCCGGGTTGCCAATCCGCTCCCTGCTGAGCCGCGGCGTTCTTGGCGAGATTGGGCCCGGTTGACATTCGTCGCTCCCTTTGGCTGCTATGCGTTCGATCCTGGCCCAGCGGTCATGCCAATGGCCAGGTGCCGAGTCAAGCAATGGAAGAGGGCGGGTTGATGGCGATTCTCTACGCGGCGGAACCGGAAGATGCCGCCGGCTGGCAACAATCCCTCCTGGCCCTCGATGCCGGGCTCGAAATCCGGCATTGGCCGGATTGGGGCAAGGCCGAGGAAATCGATTTCGTGATCGTCGGTGGCAAATCGCCGGGTGATCTTTCCGTCTTTCCAAATTTGCGCGCGATCCAGTCGACCTGGGCGGGCGTCAACCACCTGCTGCGCTCCGATGGCCTGCCGGCGGATGTTCCCATTGCGCGCATGGTCGATCGCGGCCTCACCGGCAGCATGGCCGAATTTGTCGTCTATCATGTTCTAGATGAATTGCGCGATGGCCCGGCCTTGCGCGCGGCCCAGGCGGAGCGCAACTGGCTCATGGCGATCCCGCGCCAGGCAGCCGGCCTCACCGTGGGCATCCTCGGCCTCGGCACTCTGGGATCCGACATCGCGGCGAAGCTCGCCGGGCTCGGCTTCAAGGTGCGCGGCTGGAGCCGCTCGCCCAAGGAAGCGGGACCCGGCATCACATCCTTTGCCGGTGCCGATTCCCTCCCGGCCTTCTGCACCGGCACGGACATCCTGGTCTGTCTGCTGCCGCTGACGGCCGAGACTGAAAACATCCTCGATGCGAAACTCTTCGCGCTGCTGGGCGATGGCACGGTGCTGATCAATGCCGGGCGCGGTGCTCATCTCAACGAAGACGATTTGCTGGCCGCTCTAAAGACGGGCCGCATCGGCCGGGCGGTGCTGGACGTCTTCCGCACCGAGCCGCTGCCGGAAGGGCACCCGTTCTGGCGCCATCCACAGGTCACGATCTCGCCCCATGTCGCTGCGATCACGCGGGCGGGAACGGGGGCCGAGGATATCTATGCCAATTTTCGCCGCGCGATGGCTGGGCAGAACCTCCTAAACCAGGTCGACCGCGATAAAGGATATTGATCCCATATCAGGGGGTTAACCCGGTTTTAACGGGCGTCGTCCATGCTTTGCGCCGGTACCGCCCGCTTCCGGGCGGGCGCAAGCGTGGAACAACGACCTTTGGCTATCCGTCGGCATCACCTCATCGAGGAGGCCAAGGCTGAGCTTGACCTCGCCTATGAAGAGGTCAAGCGGGCCGAGCAGGCCGTCATGTCGCTCGAATTCGAATACAACGAGCGCATGCAGGGATTGAGCGGCGAGGCGCAAGGCGAGCTCAATGCCGAGAAGGACCGCAAGCAGCAGGGCTATCAGCTGGAAGCCCTCTACGAAATGCAGAACGAATCCGCCCAGCGCTTCGCTTTGGTCAGCGCTGCCTTCGCCATCGTGAGCTCGGTCCCGGACGAGGACATGTCACTCGATCTCATCAAGCGCATCCTGTTCCGCCGCGATTTCCTTCGGCGCAACAAGATGGCGGTCGACCGGAACATCCGCGAATTCCACCGGGGCCTGCGCGACTACATGCGCGTGGAAAGCAGCCCCGAGGCCGATTCCAAGGTACGCAAGGCCTGGGCCGAAATCGAACTCATGACCGCCGCCCAGGCCAAGGAAATGCTGGCGGCCTAACTTCTTACCCTCTCTGCTTGATTTCTGTTAATGCGAGTGAGTTGCAATATCGGCTTGCCTGGGCTAGGACAGTGCCCAGCGCATGACGGACCGTGCTTGCGGCCCCGCGCAATTTCTTTGACAGGTTTCAAGAGGGGCAAAATGACCAATCGACAAAAGATGTTGGCAGGATCGGCGATGTTCGCGGCACTGGTGGTTTCCGGCTGCGCCGGGACCAAGGCGCCCAGCGAGGCCGACGTTTTGACCAATTACGCCAATATCGCCGCCGCCATGTATGGCGATGCGATCGCCAAGGCCGAGGATCTGCAGGTGGCGGTGGACAAGCTTGTGGCCCAGCCAACCGATTCCAATCTCCAGGCGGCGCGCGCGGCCTGGCTCGCCTCGCGCCCGGTCTACCAGCAGACCGAAGTCTTCCGCTTCGGCAATCCCGAGGTCGACGATCTCGAAGGCCTGGTCAATGCCTGGCCGCTCGATGAAGGCCTCATCGATTACGTCGACGCCTCTTACGGCGACAGCTCCGACAGCAACCCGTTCTATACGCTCAATGTGATCGCCAACAAGGAATTGCAGCTCGGCGCCGACAAGGTCGATGCCGGCACCATCAACAAGGAATTGCTGCAATCGCTCCAGGAAGTGGGCGAGAACGAAGCCAATGTGGCGATCGGCTATCACGCCATCGAATTCCTGCTCTGGGGTCAGGACTTGAATGGCACCGGTCCCGGCGCCGGCAATCGTCCCGCCAGTGATTTCGATACCGCCAATTGCACCAACGGCAATTGCGACCGCCGCGCCGCCTACCTCCAGGCCGCGACCGGTCTCCTCATCGATGATCTGCATCAGCTTGAGGCCGTCTGGATCGATGGCGGCGCCGCGCGCAGCCGTGTCCTTGCTGACGAAAAGGCCGGCATCGCCGGCATCCTCACCGGTCTCGGCAGCCTCTCCTACGGCGAACTCGCCGGCGAGCGCACCAAGCTCGGCCTGATGCTGCATGATCCGGAAGAGGAGCATGATTGCTTCAGCGACAACACCCACAACTCGCATTACTACGACCAGGCTGGCATGGTCGCGGTCTATAACGGCAGCTACAAGAAGCTCGACGGCACAATCGTCTCGGGCGGCAGCGTGAAGGATCTCATCGCCGCCAAGGACAAGGCCGTGAACGACCGCATCGTCGGCGCCATGAATGATGCGACCGGCGCCATGACCGTGCTCAAGGAAACCGCCGACAGCGGCAAGATGGCCTACGACCAGATGCTGGGCGAGGGCAATGCCGAAGGCAACCAGATCATCGAGAACGTGGTCGATACCCTGGTCGCCCAGGCGCGCGCAGTGGAAGCGGGCGTTGCGGCACTTGGTCTCACGATCTCGGTGGAGGGGTCGGACAGCCTCGACAATCCGTCGGCGGTGGGCCAGTAATAAGGCCCATTTACCGGCCTCCAAGGACGGCCGCAGGATGAAATCTTGCGAGTCATGATCGATAGACCATTCAACCGCCGCCGAGCGCTTCTTACGCTCGGCGGCGCCGTTCTTGCCGGCGGCCTTGCCGCGCGCGGCTGGGCCGGCGGGCAATCCTATCCCACGGCACCGGCCATGCCGGCGGATGCCAAGGTCTTCGAGACCATTCTGACAGCAGCCCCGCATCAACGGCTGCTGGCCAACGCGCCGAGCGACATTCTCGATTACGCTGCCGATGGCCCCGTCGTGCTGCGCATGCGGCAGGGCGAATGGTTGCGCGCCAAGATGATCAACCGGATCCACGAACACACCTCGATCCATTGGCACGGCATCCGTCTCCCCAATGCGATGGACGGTGTCCCCTATCTCACCCAGCCGCCGACCGAACCTGGCGAAAGCTTCACCTATCAATTCCAGCCGCCCGATACCGGCACCTTCTTCTTCCATCCTCATTGCAACACGGTCGAGCAACTGGGCCATGGCCTTGCCGGCATCCTTATCGTCGAAGGCGATGAGGCGCGCCCTCACGATGCCGATCTCGTACTGGCCTATCGCGACTGGCGTATCGACGAAGCGGGAAAGTTCAAGCCGCTTTTCACCGAGGCGGGTGCCGCCAAGGCCGGTACCTTCGGCGACCATCGCACGGTCAACGACAAGGTGCAGCCGGTCTATCAGGTGCCGGCGGGGGGCGACATCCGCCTCCGTTTCCTCAATCTCGACATGTCGCGCATCGTCGATCTCGGTGTCGTCGGTGCCGATGCCTGGCTGATCGCCACCGACGGCAATCCCTTGCCGCCGCAGAAACTGAAATCCTGGCGCATGGGTCCGGCCATGCGTGCCGATCTTACCTTGCGCGCACCGATGACGCCCGGCACGCGCGTACAGATCGTGAATTATTACGCAGCGCAGCCACTCGTCCTGGCCGAAATCGAGGCCACCGGTCCGACCCTCAATCGACCACCTTTCGAACCGGCCGCGCTGAAACCACATCACATTCCCGAGCCCGACCTCGCCACGGCCGAGACCTTTCCGCTGCGCCTTACCGCGGCGACGGCACCCGGTGGTGGCAATGCATCGGAACTTCCTCCCGATCTTGTCCTACCCGACGGCGAGGTTCTGCGTTACGCCGATGCGCTCTGCCTCACCCCCAACACCTTCTGGAGCTTCAACGGCCGCTCCTGGCCGATGCAATCCCACGAGGTCCTGCCGCCGCCCTTGGTCACCTTCCAGCGGGGCAGGAGCTACATCATCGAGATCATCAACCAGACCCCGCACATGCACCCCATTCACCTTCACGGCCACACCTTCAAGGTGCTCTCCTCGAACAAGGAAGAGATCATGCCGCATTTCGCCGACACGACCCTGGTCGCCCCGAAGGAACGCGTGAAGATCGCCTTGAAGGCCGACAATCCCGGTGATTGGATGATCCATTGCCACATCATCGAACACCAGGACACCGGCATGATGGGAATCTTCCGTGTTGCTTAGAATCTCGACATCAAATCTCTCACACTTGTTTTCCCTCCCCCTTCAGGGGGAGGGCAGGGTGGGGGCACGCAAGTGAAGACTCTGCGAACCCATGCCCCCCTCCCGACCTCCCCCCTAAAGGGGGGAGGAGTCATAGGTATTGCACTCGCCACACTCGCGCTTGCCGTCACCGGCGCATTCACAGCCCACGCCGACACGACCCACCCCACGCACGCCCCAGCCAAGGTGATCCGCGACCCATCGCTTCCCCAGGACGGCATGGGCCGCATGGAATACACGCTCGGCCAGTCGATCTTCGAGCGTATCTGGGTCTCGGCGCCGTCCTCGACCGAAGCCGCCGACGGTCTCGGTCCGCTCTTCAATGCACGCTCCTGTGTTGCCTGCCATCCGGCCGGCGCGCGGCCGCAATCGCTCGTCGACGAGAAGGGTGTTGTGCCCTCGCTTCTCATGCGCCTCGGCTTGGCCGATGGCGGGCCAGATCCGGTTTATGGCGTGCAACTGCAGAACGAAGGCGTGGCCGGCGTGCCGGCGGAGGGCAGGGTGGTGCTCGCGTTCGAAGCCCATGAAGCCAGGCTCGCCGACGGCAGCGGCATCGAATTGCGCAAACCGGTGGCGGCGATGGAAGCGCTCGCGTACGGCCCGCTCTCGCCTGAAACGAAGACGGGCCTGCGCATCGGCCCGGCCATTCACGGCATCGGTCCGCTCGACCGCATCGCCAATGACGACATTCTGGCCGGTGCCGATCCCGACGACAAAGACGGCGACGGCATCTCCGGCCGCCCGGCCTGGCTCGACCAGGAGCAGACCAAACTCGGCCGCTTCGGTTGGAAGGCTGTGCAGCCTGACATGATCAACCAGAACGCCCATGCTTTCATGGCCGATCTCGGTCTCTCGACGGAACTCTTTCCGGATCCTCAGGGCGAATGCACCACGGGGCAGGCGGCCTGCCGCGCCGCGCCCAGCGGTGCCTCGCCGCAATATGAGAACCTCGAAGTCTCGCCCTTGCTGATGACTGTGCTCGACCGTTTCGTGGCCGAGGCAGTCTTGCCCGCTCATGGCCCGCAGCCTCCGGCCGATCCGGCAATGGTCGCCCGCGGCAAGAAGGTCTTCGCCGCCGCCGGCTGTCAGGCCTGCCACCGCGAAAGCTACGAGGTAACCTGGCCAGTCGAGGCGAAAGCGCCTCGCCGCATCTCGCCTTATAGCGATCTGCTGCTCCACGACATGGGGCCGGGCCTTGCCGAGTTCCTGCCGGAAGGTGCTGCATTGGGCGTTGAATGGCGCACCGCGCCGCTCTGGGGCCTGCGCTGGGCATTGGATGCGAAAGGCGAGGGCGCGCTTCTTCATGACGGCCGCGCCCGCACGCTTCAGGAAGCCATCCTCTGGCATGGCGGCGAAGCGCAGGCGGCGCGCGATCACGTGGCCGGCCTCTCATCCGATGAGCGCGCGGCGCTCGTCACCTTTCTCTCCAATCTCTGAAGGCATGCGATGACCGACAAACCCTCGGGCAAATCTTTCGACAAGCTCACCCGTCGTCAGACATTGGCAGCCATGCTGGCGGCCGGCATGGTCGGCACCGGGATGCGGTCTGCATCCGCGGCAGATTTCGCCGCCTTCAATCCCGGCTATGCGAAAAATATCGTGATGCCGGCCTTCGCCCAGCTCGCCGCTGCATCGGAGAGTCTCGCCACGGCAGCCAGCGCGGGCTGTGCCGATCCCAAGGCGCCTGATCTCATCACCCTGCAACAGGCCTATCACATTGCAGCCGACGCCTGGGCCGATGCGCAGATGTTCCGCCTCGGGCCGCTCGCCGATGGCCAGCGCGCCGAGCGCTTCGCCTATTGGCCGGAACGGCGCAACATCATCGACAAGCAGCTCTCGGCCTTGCTCGCCGACGACGACACGATATCCCTCGATGCCGCAAAACTGGGTGGGTCGAGTGTCGCCGTGCAAGGCATTCCGGCACTTGAACGCCTGCTCTATCGCGATGAGCCCTTGCCACCCACGGGCTGCGCCGTGATCCAGGCCATTGCCGGCAATCTCGTCGCCATCGCCACCGAGGCGCAGAAGGCTTGGCAGCAGGCGGCGGCGAAGCCGGCGCCCTTCGCCGCCAACCCGACCGAGGCCACCACGCAATTCTATACCAACCTGCTGACCCTTCTGCAGATCGTCGCCGACCAGAAGATCGGCGCGCCTCTGGGCGGCGATGTCGCCGCCGCCAAGCCGAAATCCGCCGAGCAATGGCGCTCCGGCCGTTCCCTGCGCAACATCCGCCGCAATCTCGCCGCGGCGCAAAATGCCCTCTTCGGCAAAGGCGGCTTTGCTGCGCTGCTGACGCCGGAACAATCGGCGCTCGCCGACAATCTCAAAAAGGCCTTCGCCGATGCGATCGCCGCGGCGGAAAAGGCGGGCGACGATCTCCCCGCCGATGTGAGCGATGAAAGCCGCCGGCATCTCGCGACCGAACTTCTGGTCAAGGTCAATCACCTCCGTGATCTGCTGCGCCAGGATGTGCCGCCGGTGATCGGCATCACGCTTGGTTTCAATGAACTCGATGGCGACGGTTCCTGACATGATCCTGCCGGCGCATCTTGCGGCCTGTGGCATGGAGGGCGGTTTTGCCGCCATGGCGCTGGATGCCGTGGGTGCGCCGCTTTGGCGCTGCGAACTCGACGCGCGCGCTCACGACATCGTGGCCGACCCAGTGCGCCGCCGCTGCGTGGTGATCGGCCGCAAGCCCGGCCGGTTCGCCCTGATCTCCGATCTCGCGATGGGTACTCCCCAGCGCCTGCTGGCACCCTTGCCCGGCCACACATTTGACGGCCATGCCGTCTTCTCGGCGGATGGCACCCGCCTTTTCACGACGCAAAGCGCCGATCGTACGCAAGAGGGCTGTATCGTTGTCTATGAGATCGCGACCGGTGCAATCATGGTCGATTTTCCCAGTCACGGCATCGAGCCGCATGAGCTGATCTGGGCGGCGCCGGATGTGCTCGCGATCGGCAATGGCGGCATCGTCGACCGCCATGCCGCCGATGCGATCGAGTCATCGCTGGTCTTGCTGAGTGCCGAGGACGGCAGCGTGTTGCGGCGCTGGGTGCTGGACGATGAATGGGAGACTCTCTCCATCCGGCATCTGGCCTTGCTGCCAAGGGGGCGCATCGCCTTTGCCATGCAGGACCAGGATGCCGCCACAGACCGCCGGCCTCTCGTGGGCATCGCCGATCCGGCAGGCGATCTCAGCTTCCTCGACATTCCCGCCGTGCTTCACCGCAAGCTCGACGGCTATATCGGCAGTGTCGCCGTGGACCGCACCGGCACCATCATCGCAGCGAGCGCCCCGCGTGGCGGGGCGGCCCTGTTCTGGGCCAGCAGCGATCATCGTTATCTCGGCGCGGTGGAACTCCCCGATGTCTGCGGCCTCGCCGCGACGGCCGAGCCTTTGACCCTGCGCCTTAGCTCGGGCCATGGCCGGCAATGCGACGTCACCCTCGATATCATCCAGGGCATCGTGGCGACGCGTGATATCGCAGCCGCGACCATGCAATGGGACAATCATCTCGCCTGGATCGGCAATTAGGGATCAGGCTTGCGCCGCTTCCGCTTCGCGCACCTGGGCCATGCGGGCCAGCATCATGGTGATATGGTTGCGCCGGATATAACCCACGGCCTGGTAATCCTCGATCTCCAGCGCACGCTGCGTTTCCTCGATCTCGTGGAGGAAATGCGTGACCTCGACACGAATGTCGGCGCGTTCCATCCAGCCGAACCAGAAGCGGTCGGTCTGGTGATAGAGGATCTCGATGAAGTTCCTGAGCATGCGCGAGCCGATCACGTGATTGACCACGTTGTGGAAGCGCTCGCAAAGCTCCGAGAATTCGTCGAGGGCCGGCCGGCCGCTTTGCTTCAACAGCGCCATCACGCCACGGCGCACGGATTCGATCTCGGCCATCTGCGCAGGGTCAAGGGGGCGCGGCGAATTGCTGCCGATCATCGCCGCCAACTCGCAGCGCAGGTGATAGGCCTGGTCGATCTCGGTGCGGTCGAGATCCGTCACCGTGACGCCTACGCCGTTCTTGATGCTGACCAGCCCGTCGGCGGCCAGCAATTGCAAAGCCTGGCGTACCGGCGTGCGGCTCAATCCGAATTCGGCGGCGAGGTCCGTCTCGCTGAGGCGCGTTCCCGGCGGATAGGTGCGGGTGGCGATGCGCAGGCGCAATTGGTCATAGACCTGTGCCGGCGTCGCTGATGATTTGGCGGCGGATGATTTTACCCGTACGCCTTTGTCGCGCACGCCTTTGTCACGTCCGCTCGGTACGCCCGGCTGCGCACGTTTGGCAGTCGCTTGCGGCCAATTATTAGAGCCGCCTTTCGTGATCGCTGACTTCGACATCGGGTCGCCGATTCCCCGCATTGGTTGCCAATCACCTGTCTAGCCGCCCGGGGGGATGTGTCAACCGGTCAATAGGTGGGTATCTGGCGCGGCAATGCCGGTTTCGCCATACTTGTTAATGAAGCCTGCGAGTCTTTGGGCGCATGGCTTCCGCGAGTGAAAGATCACCGATGCACGAATATGTCAGCGCCCTGGAGCAGGCGGCCGAGCTTCCGACCCTGAAACGGATCATCGCACTTTGGGAAAAGAAGAGGGCTGGGCGCCCGGCCCCTTTGCGCGCCGATTTCGACCCCGCCGAGATGGTCTACGCCCTGGGGGATCTTAGCCTTTTTGACGTCGAGGACAATCCGCGCCGCTATTGGTGCCGCCTTGACGGCACCCGCCAGGTCGAGCTTTTCGGCATCGATTGCACCAACAAATATCTCGATGAGTGCTTCCCGCCGGATTACTACGCGCTGGCCTATAAAAGCTTCACCGAGGTCATGGAGACCGGTCGCCCCAGCCTCTATCAAAGGCAAATTCCCTATGCCGGCCGCCTGATCCGCTACGAAGTGGCGCTGCTGCCGCTCTCGCGTGACGGTACGCGTCTGGACATGCTCCTGGTCGCCCTGACGCCGCATTGGGAGTGATCCCGCTCACGGATTCCAGGATTCCCATGGCCTCCGGGCGCCTCCGGCCCTGGGATTGTGTCCCAGGTCACTGCGCCTTTTCCCGGGTTGGGCTACTTACCCAGGCATACCGAGCGGCACCGCCGATCTCGGAGAGGTTGGGAAAGGGATCGAACCATGAAACGCCTTGCTCTTGCCGTCACGCTGTTGACCGCGATTGCTGCCGCCGCTCAGGCGCAGACCTATCAGCCGTACCAGCCCTATCAGGCCCCCTATCAGGCTGGGGTGACCCGCAACTACCAGCAGGATCTCTCGGAGTGCCAGGCTTATGCCAATCAGGTGAGCCCGGTGCAGGATGCCGCCGTGGGCGCCCTGGGTGGAGCGGCGGTGGGTGCCGGTCTGGGTGCCCTGACGGGCGCCGCCTTCAAGGGTGTGAGCGTCGGCGAGGGTGCCGCGGTGGGGGCCATCGGCGGCGGTGTTCTGGGTCTGGCGGGCGGTGCCTATACCGGGCACCAGAACCAGCAGGACGTTCTCAATAACTGCATGCGCGGCCGCGGTTACAGCACCTACTAACCGGCTGTTTGGGCGGTATTTTGACCAGGCTGTGCGCCTCATCACTCAAATTTGACTGGGTCGGGGCACAGGGATGCGGGATATAATGCGTGTGAGTTCGGGGATACCCGGCAAACCCTGCGGCTCGACGCCGGGACGGGGCGGGGCCGGGACGAGAAGCAGGAAAGGAACGACAGAATGAAACGTTTTGTGGCGATGGGGCTGGCTCTGACGATGCTGGCCGGTTGCTCGAGCTATAGCCAGCCGATGGTCGATACCAAGGGTGTCGATTCAACGCGCTATAACCAGGACAATTATGAGTGCGAGCAATACGCCAACCAGGTGAGCCCGGTCGGCGATGCCGCCGTCGGCGCCGTGGGTGGCGCGGCGGCCGGTGCCGCCCTCGGTGCCATTACCGGCGCCCTGGTCGGCGGTGTCGGCGCTGGCGAGGCAGCGGCCTTCGGTGCAGCCACCGGCGGTGCTTTGGGCCTTGGCGGCGGTGCCGTGACCGGCGTCCAGAACCAGCGCGACGTCTATCGCCGCTGCATGGCCGGCCGCGGCTACAACGTCCTCAATTAACCGGATTTTCGATCGCCGGCCATCTGCCGGAGATTGGTTTCCATAACATCGAAGCGAACCCCGTAATCTTAATTGGTTACGGGGTTTTCTTCATGCCGATGCGGATTTTTTCCAGATGCGCCGGAAAATTGACATGCATCAATGCGCGCTGCGCAGAAACGTCTAGCCTTAAAGGCAACCTCGAAAGGAGGATGCCATGCGCAGTTTGATGCTCGCTTTTGCCGTCGCGGCGATGATGACGGCGCCCGCCTTGGCCCAGCAATCCAACCAGCAAGCGCCCCAGTACATGATGCACCAGGGCATGATGGGTCACGGAATGATGGGCCACGGAATGATGGGGATGATGCACCCCACCCAGCATGTCGAAGGCCGGCTCGCCTTCCTGAAAACGGAACTCAAAATCACCGACGCCCAGGCGCCGCAATGGAAGACCTATGCCGATGCGTTCCGTGCCAATACGCAGCGCATGAATGACCTCATGGCCGACATGATGCCGGGCGGCATGATGATGAATCAGGGCATGATGGGCCAAGGTATGATGGGCCAGGGTACGATGAATCAGGGCATGATGAATCAAGGCCGGCCCGGCCCGCTCATGACCGTGCCGGAGCGTTTCGATCGGGCCGAAAAGCACATGGCCGCCCATCTGGAAATGCTGTCGGCGCTTAAGGGGCCGACCCTGGATCTTTACGGCGTGCTGAGTGACGAACAGAAGCATGTCGCCGACGAATTGCTGATGGGGCCGATGGGGATGATGTGAGCTGCCGGTCGTTCGGCAGACGTTCCATCCGCCCGCGCGACGAAGCGCCTCGCCTGCCGTGGGGCGATATCACGCCGATTTCTGTTGCGAAAACCGTCCGATGGTCTTTATGTGCAGCGCAGCATGTTGCGCAAAACGCGCTGCTCATCACCTAGGAAGACGGCAATGGACATCAGCAAGATCAAGATCGGCGAGAACCCGCCCTACGACCTCAACGCGATCATCGAAATCCCGCTCGGCGGCACGCCGGTGAAGTACGAGCTCGACAAGGAATCGGGCGCGATGTTCGTCGACCGCTTCCTCTATACGGCGATGTTCTATCCCGGCAATTACGGCTTCATCCCGCATACCCTGGGTGGCGATGGCGATCCGCTGGACATCATCGTCCTGGGCCCGACCCCCGTGGTGCCGGGCGCCGTGGTGCGGGCGCGCCCCGTGGGCGCCCTGATGATGGAAGACGAGGCCGGCGGCGACGAGAAGATCATCGCGGTCCCCGTCGACAAGCTGCATCCCTTCTATTCCAATGTCGGCTCGTACCGCGATTTGCCTGAGGTCCTGCGTGAGCAGGTCCGTCATTTCTTCAGCCATTACAAGGATCTGGAGAAGGGCAAATGGGTCAAGTTCGCGCGCTGGGCCGAACCCGAGGAAGCCATGGATCTGATTCGGAAGGGAATTGAGGCCGAGCGCAACAAATAGAACAAATATTGCGCAATACGCGCATATTTGTTGCGTAAACCTTGAAATCAGGCCGGCGCTGTGCCACGTTCTGAAGGTCGGTTTTGACCGGATCTTCCAGCGCCGCGCCCCCTGTCTCAGGAGAACGTGGGGGTTGCCAGGAGCGCGGAAGGTTGTTCCGTCAACCTAACCAGGGAGGGTGCCTAAGAACATGACTCCACCGGCGATATCCAACCACAATCTGGCTAAGACAGCAGATTGAGCACTCAGCTCTTATTCTGAGAACCAGGGATTCCGAGGGGTTCATCCGATCGATCGGAATTATGGACCTTAGGGCGACAGGCGAAAGGCGGGTTCTCCGCCGATCCGAGGCATCGCCCAGCTAGATCCTTGCGACAGAAAACCAAAAGTGAGACCCCGCCACGGCCGAGGCCAGTGCGGGGTCTCTGTTTTTCGGCCCCGGTCGCGGGCATAGTGCTTCCCACAAGAAACGTCAGGGGCCAGCATGTCAGCGATCTTTGACCTTCATGGCGAGGTTGCCGTGATCACCGGCGCCGCCGGCGATCTCGGGCGTCATTTCGCGCGGGTGCTGGCCGAAGCCGGCGCCGCCGTGGCGCTCATCGGCCGGCGCGGCAATCTGGTGGCGGAGGAGGCCGAGCGCATGCGCGCCTTCGGTTACCGCGCCATCGGCATCGGCGCCGATGTGACCGAAGCCCTGGCGATCGCCGCCGCCTTCGACGAGGCCGAGGGCGAACTCGGCCCGCTCTCGCTCCTGGTCAACAATGCCGGCCGCGCCCTCACTCTGCCGGCCATCGAGATCGAGGAAGCGGATTGGGACGACATCCTGGATACCAATCTGAAAGGCGCCTGGCTCGCCAGCCGCGCCATGGCCAAGCGCTGGATCGCCGCCAAGCGCCCCGGGAACATCGTCAACATCGCCTCGATCCTGGGCCTTCGCGTCACCGGACAGGCCATGCCTTACAGCGTTTCGAAAGCCGGCCTCATCCAGATGACGCAGGCGCTGTCGCTGGAATGGGCGCGGCACAGCATACGCCTCAACGCACTCGCCCCGGGCTATGTGCTGACCGACATCAACCGCGATTTCTTCGCGACCGAGGCGGGTGGCGCCTTGCTGAAACGCATCCCGCAGCGCCGCCTCGGCACCCTCGACGATCTCACCGGTCCGCTCCTGCTGCTCGCCTCGCGCGCCTCCGCCTATATGACCGGCTCCGTCCTCACCGTGGATGGCGGCCATCTCAATTCCGGGCTCTGAAGGAGAACGCGGTCATGGATTTCAGCCTCTCGCCCCGCGCCCGGGATTTCGTCGCCCGCATCGGCGATTTTCTCGATCTCCATGTCATCCCGCTGGAAGCCGATCGCGCCAATTACGATGCCGGCGAGAACATCCGCGACGAGATCCTGCAATCCCTCCGTGCCAGGGCGCTGGCCGAAGGTCTGTGGAATTTCCAATTGCCGGAAAGCCTCGGCGGTCCCGGTCTCAAATTCACCGAGCTCGCCGCGATCTACGAAGCCGCCGGCCGCTCGATCTTCGGCCCCGCCTGTTTCAACATCGCCGCTCCTGATGACGGCAACATCCATCTCCTCGCGCGCGTGGCGACGCCGGCACAGCAGGAACGCTGGCTGATGCCGATCGTCCATGGCGAGGTCCGTTCCTCGATCGTGATGACCGAGCCGGCACCCGGTTCCGGCTCCGATCCCGCCGGCATGATGCAGACCACGGCCGAGAAGCGCGGCGATACCTGGGTGATCCGCGGCCGCAAATGGTTCATCACCGGCGGCGAGGCGGCCGAGCATTTCATTCTATTGGCCCGCACCTCGGACGATCCCAGGCGCGGGCTCACCGCCTTCCTGTTCGAGAAATCGCAGCCGGGCTGGAAGATCGAGCGTCGCATCCCGATCATGGGACCCGAGGAACATGGCGGCCATTGCGAGCTCAGCTTCGACGGCCTCGAAATCCCCGACGAGAACCGGCTGATGGAAGTGGGCGAGGGAATGAAGGCGGTGCAGATCCGCCTCGGCATCGCGCGCCTCACCCATTGCATGCGCTGGTCGGGCCTTGCCAAGCGCGCCCTCGAGATCGCCGGGCACCACGTCCAATCCCGCGAGGCCTTCGGCGTAAAGCTGATCGATCATGAGGGCGTCCAGTGGATGCTGGGCGAGGCGGCCCTGCAGGTGCAGATGGGCAGGCTTCTTACCTTTCATGCCGCCCACAAGCTCGACCAGGGCGGCCGCGCCCGCAAGGAAGTCTCGATGGCCAAGATCGCGGTCGCCGACGCGCTTCACAAGGCCGCCGATACCGCGATCCAATTGCTGGGCGCCAAGGGCTATTCCCGCGACACGATCCTCGAATGGATCTATCGCTATGCCCGGCAGGCGCGGCTGGTGGACGGCGCCTCGGAAGTGCATAAGATGGTCCTCGCCCAGCATCTCGGGAGCGAGGGCGCGGATTTCTGGAACTGGGATTGATCGACTTGCTCGCCAATAAAATCCCGGCGCTCTGCGCCTTCATCAAATCGCAAACGGGCGCCAGCGAGGTGAGCGCCACGCTCATCGGTCGGTTGGGCGGCGGTGCCATCCAGCACAACTGGGCGCTCGACCTCACCCTGGACGGTGTCCCCCATCCCATTGTCCTCCGCGCCGACGCCCCCAGCGGCATCGCCGAGAGCTGGGGCAAGGCGCAGGAATTCGCCTTGCTCAAGGCCATCCACAAGGCCGGCGTCAAGGTGCCCGAGCCGCTCTGGCTGGAAGAGAGCGGGAAGGTGACGGGGGCGCCTTTCTACATCGCGCGGCGCCTGTCCGGTTCCGCCGATCCAAGGAAGCTCGTCCGTGCCATCGAGGAAGAAGAGGGCGAGCTCCTCGCCCGCGAACTCGGCGCCGAGCTGGCGAAGTTTCATGCGATCAAGCCCGGCCCCGAACTCTCCTTCCTCAAGCCGCCGCCCGGCGATCTCATCGCCGCGCGCCTCGCCCATCATCGCGCGCAACTGGATGCGCTTCCCGAGCCGCAGCCGGTGCTCGAATGGGCGATCAACCGGCTTGAGGACGAGGCCCCCAAATATGCGCGCGGGGCCGAGTCGATCGTTCTTTGCCACCGCGATTTCCGCACCGGCAATTATCTGGTTGAGAACGACCGCCTCGTCGCCTTGCTCGATGTCGAATTCGCGGGTCTCAGCGATCCTTACGAGGATCTGGGCTGGTTCTGCGCCCGCTGCTGGCGCTTCGGCATGGCGGGGGCGGAAGCGGGTGGCATAGGTACGCGCGACGCTTTCTACGAAGGCTATGCGGCGGAGAGCGGCCGGCCGGTCGATGACGCCCAGGTCCGTTTCTGGGAACAGATGGCGGCACTCCGCTGGGCGATCATGGCCCTCGAACAGGCCGAGCGGCATCTGTCGGGGCGCGAGCGCAATCTCGAACTGGCGCTGACCGGCCTCGTCGCCCTCGAGACGGAATACGATCTCCTCATCGATCTGCGTCTTCCCGGCTTCAAGCCGGCCCCCAAAAAATCCAAAGCGGAGGCCGCCTCATGAAACAGCGCCCCGGATCCGACGCGCTCCTCGACGCGGCACTCGCCACCTTGCAGGAGGAACTCCTGCCGCAACTTTCCGGCCGCGCGAAATTCCAGGCGGCGATGATCGCCCGCGCCATCCAGGTGGCCAGGGCCGAGCTTGCCGGCAGGGAAGAGGCGCAATCCCAGGAACGCGCCAGCCTTGCACGGCTTTACGGCAAACCCATCGAGGGCGATCTCGCCGCGCAGCGCAAGAAACTCGCGGCGGACATCCGCGCGCGGCAATTCGCGCCGGGCACTCGGGAAGAGACCCTGCTTCTCGACCATCTGGTCGAGGTAACGGCGCATGATCTGCGCATCGCCAACATCAAATACCTCGCCCAGCGCCAACGCCGGCACGGCGCTGAATCTGCCGTCTAACGCCAATCGTCGCACCCATCTATCCGCGCGGCCGCCTGCGCTCTATAAGGCGCCAACGCAACACGATTTCGGGGGTCCATCATGGACGAGGTCAAGGACAGCAACGGCAATATTCTCAAGGACGGCGACAACGTCACCTTGATCAAGGATCTCAAGGTGAAGGGCGCCAACGTCACGCTGAAGCGCGGCACGATGGTCAAGGGCATCCGCCTGACCAGCGACCCGGCCGAGATCGATTGCCGCGTCGACAAGATCAAGGGCCTGGTCCTGCGCACCGAATTCGTCAAGAAGGCCTGAGCTGTATCCAGCTTGCGAAAAGCGCTCCTGAACCAAGGATTGCATTTCGTTCAATTCTGCGCGCTTTAGTCTAGTGCATGACCCGTGCTAGGGTCCTTGCCGTGGATGAACGGTAAGGTGGCCGCAGCACGATGCCACGCCATGCCAGTATCGAGACGGTTGGGTCCGACAAGATCAGGCAGCTCGCGCGCTGGTGGCAAGGCGCGCGCAACGGGCGCGGCCTGCCGGACCGGGCCGATTTCGACCCAGCGCACTGGAAGCCGCTGCTGCCCTATATCCTGCTGGCGGAAGGCGGCGGCAATCCCTTTCGCGTGCGCTACCGCCTGGTCGGCACCGCGGTGGTCTATGTGGTGGGCTTCGATTTCACCGGCGAATATCTCGACGTCATGCTGGCCGCCGACGCCGGCGAGGACTGGATCGGCAATTACCGGACCGCCTACGAAACGGCGCTGCCGGTCTATGGCGTGGCGACCGTGCCGACGCTTCACGGCGACCCGTTCGATTACTGGTTCGGCATCTTCCCGTTGAGCCTGGGCGGCGACGCGGTCGCGCAATTCATCGGGATCGAGGATTACGGGGCGCTGCAGCCCCGCGTGCAATCGACGCTCCTCGACCTCACCATCCGCCACGCCCGCAAGGCCTCGGAATGATCCCGGACGCCATGGCCGCACAGGTTTTCCCCTGATGCCAGAAATCACTTGATAGCTGTGGAAAAGAACGGCACCTTTGCCGCGAGTGCGAATATATTTGTCGCGCGCGCAAATAAAATGGAGATGTCGGGCATTATGCCGGCAACGTCAGATTCTCCCGATTTCTCCCTCATTCGGCAGTTGGAATCCTATTGGCACAGCCTGGCGGATGGCGAAACGCCGGATCGCGCCATGTTCGATCCCGGCGCCATCAAGCCGCTCTTGCCCTATATCTGCATCGTCGATTTCGAGGACGCGCCGTTCCGCGTCCGCTACCGCCTGTCCGGCTCCAAGGTCGACGAGATGAACGGCTTCAATCTCACCGGCCGCTATCTCGACGACATCGTCCGGCAGGATCCGACCGGCGGCGGCGACCATATCCTGATCCATTACAAGAAATGCTGGGAAACCGGCCGACCCAGTTTCAGCGCCTATCTCTGGCCGACCCAGGCCGGCGAACATCTTGAAGTCCAGTTCGCCATGTTCCCATTGAAGGTCGACGGCGCCATCCGCCAATGCATCGGCATCGAGGATTGGGCCGAGACCTTCGACCCCATCATCGAAACCATCGTTCCGTTCGTGGGCAAGAAGACGGGCGACAACTGAACGGCACCGAGCGCTTTGTGTCGATCGCCGCTGTCTTTCTCCCGGGGCGGACGAATTCAGAAATGCTACAACCTCATATTAGGGCGGCGCCACAGGGCCTTGGCGCGTATTGAGGGTTGCGGCGCCTGCGCCGGGCCCGCCTGCGGCTTGTATTTCGGCCGTTCACCCACACATGCCGTTCTGCACAGACAAGGAATAGTGGCATGGCCTACCGCCAGAATCCGACGATCGCCGCCTTCCAGCGCGAAGACCGCTGCCGCCAGGATGTGGACGCGGCCAGCTATCGCTGCGCCTGCGCCACCGATGCGGACAGCTTGATACAGTTGGAAATCGACCACAGCGACAGCATCCGCCGCTGGCTCGATGCCGTCCAGGCGACGCGCAACGCCCATGCCGAGGCCGATACCGGATCTCACCCAACGCGCTTGCTCATATAGACCGTCGTCCCGCCCATGAAGGGCTCCAGCCGGTCGGTGCGGTACCCGATCTTTTCATAAAGCGCCACATTGGCCGCGAAAGCGGAACTGGTGAGGAGGCGCAGCTCCGTCCGGCCCGCATCCGCCGCTAGGCGCTCGGCCTGCGCCAGCAGCAGGCGGCCGAGCCCGGCGCCCTGCGCCTCGGGCAGCACCGCGACATTCTCGATCCACAGATGATCCTCGCGCAGCATGGTCTCAATGAGGCCGCGCATCTCGCCCCCGACCAGGAGCAAATCGATCCGATGTTCGCGCACCGCGCGATTGTAATCCGCCTTCATCGGCATGGGTTCCCGCCCCAGCAGCGGCACCCATTTCGCATAAGCCGCCCGCACCAGATCGCGCACTGCCATTGCGTCCTCAGGCATCGCCAGCTTCCATTCCGTCACACCCGCAAAAGACATCCTGCATTCCCCACAAACAAACATGAAAAACCCCGCCGACCGGAAGGTGGGCAGGGTTGCCGAAAATCGGGAGAGAAGAAGAGGGAGACCTAATCCCCCACAAACCCCACTTGCCCCGCCATCGCAAAACCCCGCCGCAGCGTGAAGCTGCGTCGGCGTCGGATGGTGAGGATGGAAGTGTTCTCGCTCATGCGGCCATTTGGCCGAGGCGAGGTGCGGATGTCAACACCACGACGCCCGACATTCCCCACCACCCCCGTCGTCATCCCCGGGCTTGACCCGGGGATCAGGTCCGACTGGGTGAGGCCCTTCGCTTGCAGGCTGATGCCCGGATCAAGTCCGGGCATGACGACTTTAGGATGAGTATCGACACGAACTCAAACCCTCCCCCTTCAGGGGGAGGCCCGTCGGCGAATGCCGACATGCGTCGGCGGTGTGGGGGCGCAAGTGATGGCTGTCAAAGAATGAGTCCGCGAGCCCCCTCCCGACCTCCCCCCTGAAGGGGGGAGGAGTCACACCCGCTCATACCGCGTCGACATGAGATAATCCTTGCGCGGTCCCGTGACCTGCCATGAGAGCGCCCAGCGATCCGCGCCCAGCACGCGATACCGCCCGCGATAAAGATCCGCGGCGCATTGATGCGCGACATCGGCGATACCGGAGGAGAGATCGAGGCGGTGGAAGAACCGACCATCGGCGTAGCGCACTTCCGCGACAGCATCGCCGTCAAAGCCGAAGAGATAGCTTTGCGCAGCCGCCCCGCGATAGGCGCCGAAGCGCATCTCGCCGCTCTCGTAATAGCGCAACCTGTCCGCGTCCGGCCCGAAACGTGCCAAACCTTCCAGGCGGCCGATCTCGCCCGCAAGGCGGTTGTGGATGCGCCGCACAATGTGCCATTCGCCCCCGAGGTAGCGCGCGAGGGAAGGGATAAGGAACGTCACGGGATGTTTCCGATCAGAGACACAAATCGGCCAGAATTTCTTGCCGTTTCGCTTGTGCTGCCTTTGATGGATTGCCGGGTTGAAATGGCGAAAAGGTGAGGAGGCTAAGATAGTTCATCAGTTTTGGGGTCAACGTTTGAGATGGCTGCAGGAAGATAAGCGAGACACCTTCGATGATCCAAGGAATGAGTGATTGATCGACATCTCCATTCAGCAGAACCACGCTTGGCCTAGCCTCCTCCTTGGGATACCCGTCAATAAGAACGACTTGTGTCTCCATGATTTGCTCACCGCGATACACTGCCAATATCTCGTCATATTTCGGCCGTCCGTCGATCATCATTTCTTTGTCTATAATGATAAACAAGTCGAGTTCATCCATTCGCGCTGCATACATCGAGGTCACGTTGGAGATGGACGTAGCCGTCAGCAGTTTGGGCTTCTGCATGTCAGCCACAGATCCAAAGAGTGTGTCCGCAAGGCCATCCTCAATCACCTGAGTAACTGGAACCAGAGCCTGTGGTCGAACGATGGCGATGCGTGTTGACGCAAATGCGGCATAGTCCGCTTTCAAGATGCACTCAGCCTTCAACTCGCTTGCTGCAAGAAGCATTGCCCCCAACGCCATCGCAAAAGCGACGCGGTTCCTGCTGGACAATCTCATGCGGTCACCCCTTCTTCGCCCTGAGCGAAAAACTCAGCGGCAAACTCGGTGCCCCCTCCGGCATCCGGTACATGCGGTCATCGCCCTCGACCAGCATCGGCCACATGGCCCACGCACAAGCATCGTGTTCGCGGAACATCGTCACCGCCAACCCCGCCTCGATCAGCGCGGTGAGGATGTCGCCGATGCCATGCACGAATTCGTGGGTGCGCGTGTTGGCGAGCTTGGGGCCGTCGCCGGTATAGGTTTCCGGCATGTCGAAAACCAGCGGCGTGCCGACACCCCGGAAATAGGGATAAGCGGGGCGGAGCAGGGCGGCGGGATCGGAGAGACCGATGGCACCATCTGCCTGTACTGTCCCGGCGCCGACCTGATCCAGGGTGAAGGCGAAGGGGTGGCCTTCGAGGAGATAGAGCTCAGCCCCGGGTTTCAGCATCGCCGCCACGACCTTCGCCCAGCCCTTGATGTCGGGCAGCCAGTTGATGGCGCCCCAGGTCACGTAGGCAAGGTCGAAGCGCTCGGCGATGAGCGCGGGTGCGTCATAGAGATTGCCCTCGACGAAACGCGCCGCGATCCCGGCTTGTTGCGCGAGGTCGCGGGCGGCGGCCACGGCGTTGGCGGCGAAATCCAGCCCGGTCACCCGGGCGCCGCGCCGTGCCAGGGCCAGAGTGTCGAGGCCGAAATGGCATTGCAGATGGATGAGCGATTTCCCGCCGACATCGCCGATTTCACGCGCCTCGATCGGGCAGAGGATGTCCTCGCCAGCCAGGAACTCCTTCACCCGGTAGAAGGGCGAGGGGACATGGATCGCCACCACCTCGTTCCAGCGCGCCTGGTTGAGGGCGAAGCTTTCGGCATGCGCCCCCTTGATATGCGCCGCCTTGATGTCGCTCATTTGCCGCCTCCCGAGAGCGGCCGCTCATACATCACTTCATAGGGCACGAAGCCGGCTTTTTCGTAAGCGCCGCGCGCGATCTCGTTGGCGGCCAGGACGTTGATGCGGAGCCGCGTGAGCTTGGGATCGACCTGGTGGAGATGGGCGGCCAGCGCATCGAGGAGAGCCTGGGCGAGGCCGCTGCCGCGCGCCAGGGGCTCGACGAAGATGTCCGAGACATAGCCGTAATGGGAAGAATCCCAGACCTCCATCGGCCAGGGCGCATGCACCACATGGCCGGCGATGAGGCCGCGTCGCTGGCCGCCGATCTCGCCGATCAAGGCCACGCCCTGGTTCTCGGCGATCGATTGCCAGAACAGCTTCATATAGTCATGGGTGGCCGGCAGCGGCGCCGTCCGCGTCTGTGCCAGGCGCGGATCGTGGATCGCCAGTTCATGTTCCTGGAGTGCGACCTGGCATTGGAGCAGCCAATCGGCATCGGCTGGCTCATAGGGCCGGATGGTGAAATTCATGATCTGGGACTCGCGTGATGCAGTTGGCGCCGAGAGTGCCAGCGGCAAGATCGGTTGCCAACAGACCCCGTTTGCCTGTCTATATCCAATATTTTCCATAATATATATTATGCGACTAAAAGTGAGTTGGAGAGGTGCCAAAAACGGCGGAAATCCGCCACGTAATCGATTAGCTAATCGATTAGCTAATCGATTAGCTGGCCGCCTTCCAGGTCTGTGGCCGCAGATGGTCGAGGCCTTCGAATTCGACGAAGCGCATCATCGCCGCCCAGACATGATCGCCGTAGAAAAAGGATGAGAACTCGCCGCCAAGACCTTGCAATGGCGCGATCTCGGCATCGATCCGGGGCTCGTAAAAGAACGGCACCGAATGCCGTGCCTGCCCGCTTTCACTGGCGATCACCCGATGCTGGGTCGCTTTTATGCGCCCGCCGGTCCAGCGCTCCAGGAGCTTGCCGAAATTGACCGTGAGGGTGCCCTCGATTGGTGGCACGTCAACCCATTTCCCAGTGGGGTCAAGGGCTTGCAGGCCCGGGATTCCATGCTGGGCCAAGAGGGTCACGAAACCGGAATCGGCATGCGCCTTGCCCACCAGGCCGACCTTCGTGCCCTCATGCTCGGTCCGGATTTCCCCTGCATTTACACCGACATAGCTCTCCGGCGGTCGCATGGGATAATGCAGCAGCCGCAGGGTCGAGATACCACCGGTGAAGGCCGGCACGAAGACATCCTCAGGCTGGCCGAGCCCCCGCGCGATGGCCTTCAGCAGGGTTTCCCCGGTTTGTTCCATCTCTTTGTAATAGCTGGCCATTTCAGCCCGCCAGCCCGGCAGCAGATGATCCGGCGGCAAAGGCGTCGCCTCGCCCAGGGGATCGCCCGGCACGACCCGCTCGGGGCCATAGGCGATGTCGGGTCCGGCATCGAAGCCTTCCTTGTAGGTCGCATGCCCGTTCTGCAGCGGGAACCAGCCGCGATAGACATTGGCCTGATCCGGCTTGAATTTCTGCCGCCAGAGCTGGCGCGTGACCTTGGCCGGCAGAGTGAAGATCCTGAGGAGCGCATCGAGCGGCAAGCGCAATTGATCGCTCTTCACCAGCATGAAGCCGACACCCGAAGCAGCTTCCAGGATCGCCGCGTCGACCGCATCGCGGTCTTTGCCGGCGGGTCCGGACAAGGCGGAAATGTCGATCAGCGGAATGCCCATGCGCTCACGCTAACCCATCGCCGGAACGGCACAAATGCCATTTCTCGATAGGCCGATCCGATTTGGCTATAGTGCGGCGCCAGCCTCTCAGGAATCATCCGCATGACCGACGCCGCCACCGAACTCGACCGCCTTCTGGAGATCATGGCGCGCCTGCGCGATCCCCAGGGCGGCTGCCCCTGGGACCTCGAACAGGATTTCCGCTCGATCCTGCCCCACACGATCGAGGAGGCCTATGAGGTCGCCGATGCGATCGAGAGCGGCGACATGCAGGCCCTCGTCGGCGAACTCGGCGATTTCATGTTCCAGGTCGTCTTCTATGCCCAGATGGCCAAGGAGGCCGGGCATTTTGCGATGGTGGATGTCCTCAAGGCCATCAACAACAAGATGATCGAGCGGCATCCCCATGTCTTCGGCGCGGCCGAGATCAACACTGCCGCCGCCCAAACCGTGGCCTGGGAGACCCAGAAGGCCCATGAACGGGCGAAGGTGGCGGCATCGGAAGGCCGCGCGCCCTCGGCCCTTGACGGTGTCATCAGCGCACTCCCAGCCCTCACCCGTGCCGACAAGCTGCAGAAGCGCGCCGCGCGCGTCGGTTTCGATTGGCGCGATGCCGGCGAGGTGGTGGCCAAGATCGAGGAAGAGATCGACGAGGTGCGGGCCGAGATCGCCGGTAACGACAAGGCAAAGCTCGACGAGGAGATCGGCGACCTGCTCTTTGCCGTCACCAATCTCGCCCGGCATCTGGAGATCGAACCCGAGGGCGCGCTTCGGCGTGCCAATGCCAAGTTCGAGCGCCGCTTCCGCCGGGTCGAGGAGATCCTGAAAGCGGACAACCTCGACCCGGTGAAAGCCGGTCTCGACCGCATGGAAGAAGCCTGGAACGCGGTCAAGCTGGAAGAACGTCTCAGTATTGGTCGCGGCGGCGGCACAGGTGCAAAATCAAGGCGTTGATCAAGGCCTCGATGGCTGTGGCGAAGGCAAGATGACCCATGGCAGATTCTCCTCTGCGCTGAACATGCGTTGATGTTTTGGGTAGAGCGGTCTTCTACGCCGCTTTTTTGCAGCCCGGTGTCAGCGGGCAGCGATCCTCTGGACAGGCCTGGTCGTCGCACAGACGGCAGGCCGTATCGGAGGCGATTTCGTCATTCTCTTTGGCGATGCCGTGCAGCATCTTTTCCATCAATCCGGAGAACGTCTGGCGTTCAGCTTCGGACAAGGCGCCGAGGGCATGGAGCAGGACCTTCTCGCGCCCCAGCAGCACGGCCTTCACCGTCCGCTCGCCGGCCGGCGTCAGCGCCAGGGGGCGCGCGCGGCGGTCGATGCCTTGCCGACGCTCGACCCGCCCTTCCTTCTCCAGCCGATCGACCAGGCGCACGGTACCCGGCTGCGACAGACGCAGGATCTTGGCCAGGCGGTCGACGGTGATGCCCGGCGACTGCCCCAACACCACCAGCGCCGCGCAATCGCTTTCGCAAATATCGGTGAGCGCATCCATCTCGCGATTGACCGCGTCCATGGTCACCAGAGCGAGCGCGCCGAAGAGATTGGCGGTACGGGTATCGGCCTTCTTCATCGCGTCTTGTCCTCCAGGGCATCTATCAGCAAACCCGCCAGGCGGCGCCCGGCATGATAGCCCGGATCCTTCTCCGGGTTGTAGCAGGCGACGGAGAGGCCCATGAGCTGGGGCGATGCTGCCAAGCCTTTGACCAGATTCGCGAAATTCTCCCAGGAGAGGCCATCCGGCTGCAGGTAATCGGTGGCTGGAAAGATCTCCGGATCAAGAATGTCGACATCGATCGCCAGCCAGAAGGGCCGCGCCGCCGCCTCGAATTTGCTGCGCACGTGTTGCGCAACATGAGAACCGCCATCCACGTGAATATCGTCGTGAGTCCACATCGCCACCGCCGGGGTGAAATCAGCCGGCAGGACCGAGCCGCGGCTGGCTGCGTCGTCGTGATCGCGCGGGCCGATGAGGGCTACGTCCTCGGGCCGCAAACTGGCACCGCCCGCCGCCGCCATCCAGGCCGCCGGGCCCTTGCCGAGCGCGGTCGCAAGCGGCATGTCCGCCCCCTCGCCCGTCGGCGACGTCTCACCGTCATAAAGATCGAGATGGCCATCGAGATAGGCGACACCAATGCAACCCAGGGCGTCGCGCATGCCGGCGAGCGCGCCCACCACCTGGGTGCAGCAGCCGCCCAGCAGGATCGGCCGCCGGCCCTTGCCATAGAGGTCGGCGATCTCGCGCCGCAATGTCCGGGTAACGGCGATGACCTCGTCGCTGCCGATGATCCCGGTTTCACCGTCCCGCCGGCGGTCACGGATCATGTCGGGCACATCGCCGCGATCCTCGCCGCTCACCCGCCGCCAATCCGCCATGGCGCGCAGGATGCCCGGGCTGAGCTCGGTCCCGCCCGCGCCACCTACGGAATCAATCGGGGCGCCGATAAGGGTGAATGGCTTGGGGGAAGACATGCTGAACTCCCTGATCCACGAAGTTCAAACATTATATGCGTGATGCATGCATATGTCAAAAAGAGATTTGGATGACCAGTAAAATTATATTTATCAATTAGATATATTGTTTTATTAATGTAATTAGGTAGTAGAAGAAGAAAATACCACGCTCTGCTCGCACCCCAATGCGGGCGCAAGCGGAGCGTGGCAGAGCAAGAAAGCGCTAGTCTACCTGCTCTGAAACACGGCCATCGCGCGCTCTGAACCCGTTCCGGTCAGCCCATTCGATCGGTTTCGGCGCACAGGCCTCCAAGAGCATTGCCGCTGCAAAAACGAGCAGCCAGGCAGCCGATGCAAGTCTCATGATGCCCTCCTTTCGAGAGTCATGTGACGATCCGGTCACCCGCCCGGTACGACCGGCAGATTACGCCCCGGCATCCCGGTCCTGAAATAGGAGGCTAATCGGCGCTTCCAGGGGAATTTCGGCCCACCCGCTTTTCGTATTCGGGTTCGGGGCCGATGAAGGGGTGGGTTTGGTCCCTGCCCCGGGTTCTGCTGGCGCGCCCCAGAGAGTTGGCGAGGATCACGAGGCCGGCCACCGCGGCCACGATCGAGCCGGCATAGACGCCGACACGGACCGGCGCTGCCAGCGCCGGATCGCTGAAGGCGAGTGCGCCGATGAAGAGGCTCATGGTGAAGCCGATGCCGGCGACGAAGCCCAGGCCGATCATGTCCGGGAGGTCGCCCGGGATGCGGGCGCGGAGCAGCTTCGCAGCGATATAGGTCATCAGGGTGATGCCGATGGGTTTGCCCAGCGCAAGCCCGATCCCCGCCCCGAGGGCCACGGGATGCAACAGGACGTCGACGAAGCCGGCCGCGAAAGAGACGCCCGCGGCCGAGAGGGCGAAGACCGGCATGACGCCATAGAGCACCCAGGGTCGCAACATGTGCTCGGCATCATGGAGCGGCGACCCGCCATCCCTGTCGCGAAGGGGAATGGACGCGGCGGCCAGAACGCCGGCGATGGTCGGATTGACGCCCGAATTCTGCATCGAGACCCAGAGCGGCAAGGCCAGCATGGCATAAGCGCCGATATTGCGGACCTTCAAGCGATTGAGGACCATCATGAGCGCGAACCAACCGGCTGCCCAGCCCAGCCATTCGACCTGCAGGCCGCTCGTATAGACGAAGGCAACGATCAGAATGGCACCGAGATCGTCCACCACGGCAACGGCGAGGAGAAAGGCCTTGAGCGGCGCCGGGACGCGATTGCCGAGGAGCGAGAGAACCCCCAAAGCAAAGGCGATGTCGGTGGCCGAGGGAATGGCCCAGCCGGCCACATATTCGCCTGTGCCGGCAAGCGCCAGATAGATCAGGGCCGGCACGATCATGCCGCCGGCGGCACCAGCGATGGGCAAGGAAGCGGCGCGGAGATTGGCCAACTGGCCCTCGAGCAATTCGCGCTTCAGCTCGAGCCCGGCAAAGAAGAAGAAGATCGCCATCAGGGCGTTCTTGACCCAATAGGCGAGCGGCATTTCGATGCTGCCGGCGCCGAAGGCGACGATTCCCTTGGTCTTCAGCAGATATTCGTAATCCGGGCCGAGCGGCGAGTTGGCAATAATGAGCGCCGTCGCCGCGCAGGCCACCAGCACCAGACCGGGAATGGCGTCTTTCGGGAGGGATTTCGGGAAAGACAGTGCCATCACTCGCTCCAAAAAATACGAAAGCATCGTCTGTCGAGCCAATCGGCAAACGTTGCAGGAAGAACGGCGAATCCCTTGGAATCCCCTCGTGAAGATATAGGGCCACCAAGCCCCGATTCAAACGAAACCGGCCAGAGATAGGAGCAACGGCCTAGACTTCGCGCTGTAATCGGCCAATGCGATCGTTCAGGGATTGGTGAGCGGGTGCATGAGGGACGAGGTGTCCCAGCGGCCGCCACCGCGCTTCTGGACGCGGGCGTAAAACTGATCGACCAAAGCCGTCACCGGAAGCTGAGCGCCGTTGCGCTTGGCTTCGGCGAGGCAGATGCCGAGATCCTTGCGCATCCAATCGACGGCGAAGCCGAAGTCGAACTTGCCGTCGAGCATCGTGTTGGCGCGGTTCTCCATTTGCCAGGATTGCGCGGCGCCCTTTGAGATCACCTCGACCAGCTTGGCGCCGTCGAGCCCGGCTTGCTGCGCAAAGTGCATGCCCTCGGCGAGGGCCTGAACCAGCCCGGCGATGCAGATCTGGTTGACCATCTTGGCGAGCTGGCCCGAACCCGCTGTACCCAGCAGGACGCAGGCGCGGGCATAGGCATCGATCACGGGCTTGGCGCGGTCGAAATCTTTCTCGACACCGCCCACCATCACGGTGAGCTTACCGTTCTCGGCACCCGCCTGGCCGCCGGAGACAGGTGCATCCAGAAATCCCAGGCCGGCCTCGCGCGCCGCTGCGTCGATCTCGCGGGCGACTTCGGCCGAGGCGGTCGTGTGATCGACAAAGAGCGCCCCGACACTCATCCCGGCGAGCGCGCCGTCCGGGCCATAGACGACCGAGCGCAGATCGTCATCGTTGCCGACGCAGGCAAAGACGATCTCGGCGCCTTTGGCGGCGGTGGCCGGTGTCAGCGCCGCGGTGCCGCCATAGGTTTCGACCCATTTGGCAGCGCGCGACGAGGTGCGGTTATAGACCGTGACGTCGTGCCCTGCCCGCTTCAGATGGCCCGCCATGGGGAAGCCCATCACGCCGAGGCCCAGGAATGTCACTTTCATCGTCACGTCTCCCTTCATTTCCTTTTTCGTCATTGCCGGGCTTGACCCGGCAATCCACTCTTTGACGTCTATCAGTGGATGCCCGGGTCAAGCCCGCGCATGACGCTGCATTTAAGTCTACTCGTCCCGGAACAGCCGGTCATGAATGTCGCGCCAGATGTTTCGGCTGGTGGCAGAGAGGATGCCGGTGCTGGTCAAAGCCAGGCTGGGACGATAGCTTTCGTCAGCACGAATATAGCCGATATGGCCGCCGAGCTCGCGCACGATCATGGCACCGGGTGCGTGATCCCAGGGCATGATGCCACTGAAGAAAGCGAAATCGATCTCGCCCTTGGCCATGCGCACATAATCAATGCCGGCGGCGCGCGCACTTTTCACCTGGGTCACCGAGGCGCGGCGGCGATCCACCATTTGAGCGATACCGGGCGCACCGCGTTGGCCATAGGCAAGGATGCCCTTTGCCTCGGTGGTTGGCGGTGTGAAGCGGGCGACAGGTTGGCCGTTGATGGTAACCCCCGCACCCTTGCGGGCAATGGTCATCTCGCCGCTCACCGGGTGATAGATCCAACTGGCCAAGATGTCGTCCGCCAGGACCAAAGCCAGCATGGAGACGAAACCCTCCTGCCCACTGGCGAAATTGCCGGTGCCGTCGATCGGGTCGACCACCCAGACCGGTGCCGGCTCGGCCAGAGCCTGCATGATATTCGGATTCTCGGCCGTCGCCTCTTCGCCGACGACGACCGAACCGGGCAGCAATTTCATCAGTTCCGGCGTAATCGCCAGTTCGGCGGTTTCATCGGCGATGGTGACGTAATCGCCGGGCGATTTCTGGCGTGTGTCGCCTTCCTTCAGATTGCGGAAGCGCGGCAGGATCTCGACCTCGGCGATCCGGCGGAGAAGATCGGCGACCTTGCCGGTATCGAATTCAATGCTCACTTGCGGCCTTCGATCCATTCGCGGATGTCGTTATCGCTGTGGAGATATTTGTCGCCGGATTGCACATCGAGGGTCGCGGCCAGGCGCAGCAAATGCCACATCTGGGGATCGACCGCCTCGGCATCCTCGCTCTCGATGTTTTCCTGCATCTCGGCCGCCCATTCGGCGGCGGCGAGACGGCTCGACGAGCCGTCGAGGACGGCCAGCAGCAGATCGACCACTTCCTGGCGCGTCGGCACCGGTATCTCGGTCATGCTTGGCTTCCTTTGCTATCTTTGTTTTTTTGCTGGCGGGCGAAACGCTGCACGTCTTCCGGCGACAGGCGCACGGTGAGCTCGGCGAAATCGTCCTCGTCGCGGCGCGAGAGCACTTCGCCATGGGCGTGCAGCCAGGCCATGGCGGCGCCTTCGTCATGGCGC
The DNA here is from genome assembly GCF_041909655.1 of Dongia sp. Classification (GTDB taxonomy): domain Bacteria; phylum Pseudomonadota; class Alphaproteobacteria; order Dongiales; family Dongiaceae; genus Dongia. Next base: position 113,707 of record NZ_JAYRDA010000008.1, read on the forward strand.
AGGCGATAGGTTTCAACGACGCGCTGGGCGGAGAGGCGCGCATCGACCGCCGCCAGCAGCTCGTCGAGCCCGGCGCCGGTGATGGCCGAGATCGGTTTCAGCCGCGGATCGCGTGCCGCCTGGGCCTGCAAAGCGGCGCGCGCATCGTCGTCGAGAAGGTCGATCTTGTTGAGAATCTCGAACATATTGTCCGTGACCGTGGGGCCCAGGCCGAGGCCCTTCAGCACTGCCTCGACATCGGTTTTCTGACCATCGGTCTCGGGATGGGCGACGTCGCGGACATGCAGGATGACATCGGCCTCGAGCACCTCTTCGAGCGTCGCGCGGAAGGCCGCCACCAATTCGGTCGGCAGATCTGAGATGAAGCCGACCGTGTCCGAAAGAATGATCTCGCGGCCCGTGGCCAGCTTCACACGTCGCATGGTGGGATCGAGCGTGGCAAAAAGCAGATCCGCCGCCATCACCGAGGCCCGGGTCAGGCGGTTGAACAATGTCGATTTGCCGGCATTGGTGTAACCGACCAGGGCCACCACCGGATAGGGCACGCGCTTCCGGGCCTGGCGGTGCAAAGCACGGGTGCGCTTCACATCCTCCAGATCCTTCTTGATGCGGACGATGCGCTCATCGATCAGGCGGCGATCCATTTCGATCTGGCTTTCGCCGGGACCGCCGATGAAACCGAAACCGCCGCGCTGGCGCTCAAGATGTGTCCAGGAACGGACCAGGCGGCTGCGCTGATAGGAGAGTGCCGCGAGTTCGACCTGCATCTGGCCTTCCCGCGTCCGGGCACGTTCGCCGAAGATTTCGAGAATGAGGCCGGTCCGGTCGATGACCTTGACCTTCCATTCCGTTTCCAGATTGCGCTGCTGCACCGGCGTCAAGGCGGCGTCGAAGACGACGAGGCCGATATCATTGGCCTCGATCAGTTCCGCCAGGCGCTCGACATTGCCCATGCCGATGAGGGTGCTGGGGCGCGGATCGTTGACGCGCACGGTCTCGGCCGCCACGACATTGAGGTCGATGGCGCGCGCGAGGCCGCAGGCTTCCTCGAGGCGCGTCTCCGGCGTGCGGCCGCCGCCATATTGCGCGCGGGGGCCGCTCTTGAATGCGGGATGCAGCACCAGAGCGCGGTCGCCATGGCGGATGCCGTCAATGTCGAGATGCGCCCTGGAACTGTCGGCAGACTGATCGATGGTGGCCGTCAATGTCGGACTTTCTTGTGACAGAACATGACCCTCACAAGACGTCATGCCCGGACTTGATCCGGGCATCCACACGATCAACTGCACCAGTGGATTGCCGGGTCAAGCCCGGCAATGACGATTGCGGGCAGGTTGACGCCGTTCTCAACCCTCTTCGCCCTCTTTCTGAGGTTCGAAGAGCTGGATCGGCGTGCCCGGCATGATGGTCGAGATCGCGTGCTTGTAGACCAGCTGGACATGAGAGTCGCGGCGCAGCAGCACGGAGAAATTATCGAACCACGTGACGATGCCCTGCAATTTCACGCCATTGACCAGGAAGATCGTGACCGGGATCTTGTTCTTGCGGATGTTATTGAGGAAGACGTCCTGGACGCTTTGTGATTTTTCATTCGCCATCGTCCTATCCTTTTCTCGTTGGGCCCCTCAATTTTGGGGCCGTTTTTTTATGATTGCCGCATGGGTAGACGACCGCCACGGCCATGTCCGAACGGCGGTACTTCCCCTGCTTGACTTTCGTTAACACAGAACGGGGCGGAAGGAAATCGCCCTTGCCGCCGCAGGCGATGGTCCCCCGATGATGGTCCCCCGGTCCCGTTAACGATTGGCCAGGGCCGCGCGCAAAGCAGCGAGATCCGGGAAGTAATGATCGGGGGCCAATTCGGCGAATTCGCCCTCGGCCGGCGGTTGGGCACGCACCAGAACACCCACGCAACCGGTATTCCGGGCGCAAAGAAGGTCGATATCCGTGTCGCCGATGAACCAGATATGGGCGCCCATGGTCATTTCGCCCGGCACCAGCGCCGCCTCGACATGTTCGCGGGCCGGTTTGTCGCGGGCGGCATCGCCGGCGCCGGCCAGCTTGCGGAAATAGCGGTTCCAGCCCAAAGCGGTGGCTTCGGCGCGGAGAAAGGCGCCCCGCTTGTTGCTGACGACACCCATGTAAAACCCGCTCTCGGCCGCCCAGGCCAGCAACTCCTCGGCGCCCGGGCAGGCCTGGAGGGTATCGATATGCAGCCGTTCATAGGTCGAATAGAAGATTTTCTCGGCCTCCGGCCAGCGTTCGCCGAAGAGGATGGGAAAGCTGTCCCGCATGGAAGCCCGGATGCGCTGTTCGGCCTCGGCGCGGGACCAGGTCGCCTGTCCCATGGCGGCCAGGGTCTCGTTCATGGTGGCATGCAGCACGCCCCAGGAATCGACCAGGGTGTTGTCCCAATCGAAAAGAAGCGCGGTCGGGCGGGAGCTCATTTGGCGGCCCGGATCTGGGCGTCGACATTGGCGACATAAATCTCGCGCAATTGGCGCGTGACCGGGCCGGGTTTGCCGCCGCCGACCACCTCGCCGTCGATCCGCGTCACCGGGAGAACGAAGGCCGAGGAAGAGGTCAGGAAGGCTTCGGCCGCGGCCTTGGCCTCGTCCAAAGTAAAACTGCGCTCGACCAGCCGCAGATTGCGCGTGGCGGCCAATTGCAGGAGCGATTGGCGTGTAATGCCGCCCAGGATCCCCTGCCCCTTCGGATAGGTTACGATCTCGCCGGAATGGGTGACGATCCAGGCATTGGTCGAGGAGCCTTCCGTGACGGCGCCCGCCTCGTCCACCAGCCAGGCCTCGAAGGCGCCGGCTTCGTGGGCGGCCTGCTTGGCGAGGATGTTGGGAAGAAGCGAGAGGGATTTGATGTCGCAACGCTCCCAGCGGATATCCGGCTGCGAGGAGACGGCGACACCGTTCTCCAGAATGGCGGCGCTCGGTGGTTTCAGGCGCTTCGTGGTGATGACGAGGCTGCTCTTGGCCTTGGCCGGGAATTTGTGATCGCGCGGGGCGACGCCACGGGTCACCTGGAAATAGATGATGCCGCGCTCGAGCCCGTTGCGGGCCATCATCTCGCGCAGGATCAGGCGCAGGACCTGGCGACGGACCGGCCAGGCGATCCTGAGCTCGCCCAGGGAATAGCCGAGGCGATCGAGATGCGGTTCCTCGTCGACGAGGACGCCGTCCACCACGGGTACCACTTCATAAACGCCATCGGCGAATTGATAGCCGCGATCCTCGATATGGACTTGCGCGTGATCGTGCGGCACGTAGCGGCCATTGACATAGGCGACGCGGCCCATGGTGATGATTTCCTTTCGCGGATCAGATGAGGGTGGTCAGGAACCGTCCGGCCTGCCGGTGTCGGGACGGCTGCCTTCGGGGCGCTCGTTGGTGTTGATCCCGAGCGAGCGCAGCTTGCGGTGAAGGGCCGAGCGTTCCATGCCGATGAAATTGGCGGTGCGGGAGATGTTGCCGCCGAAACGCGAGACCTGGCTTTCGAGATAGCGGCGCTCGAAGATTTCGCGCGCTTCACGGAGCGGGAGCGACATGACCTCGCTGCCATCGCCATGGGAGGCCGGAGCGATCGAGACGGCGCCGATATCGGGCGGCAGCATGTCGGCGCGGATCACTTCCTCGACCCCGCCCGGTGTCATGATCAGCAGCCAGTCGATGACGTTGCGGAGCTGGCGGACATTACCCGGCCAGTCATAGGCCTGGAGGACAGCCACCGCGTCCTCGGCGAGACGCCGTGCCGGCAAGCCGGTCTGTTCCGAGGCCCGGGCCATGAAGAAATCAAGGAGGGCCACGATGTCGTCGCGCCGCTCGCGCAAGGGCGGCAGGCGCATCGGCACGACATTGAGGCGGTAGAACAGATCCTGCCGGAAGCGCCCGGCGGTCATTTCCGATTGCAGGTCGCGCGCGGTCGAGGCGATGACGCGGACATCGACTTCGATCCGGTGCTTGCCGCCCACCCGTTCGAAGGTCTGTTCCTGGAGAACGCGCAGGATCTTGCCCTGGGTTTCGAGCGGCATGTCGGCCACTTCATCGAGCAGGAGCGTGCCGCCATGGGCCTGTTCCAGGAAGCCGATCTTCATCGCCCCTTCGCCCTCGCCGCTCCGCTCCTGGCCGAAGAGCTCGATCTCCAGCCGGTCGGGATGCATGGTGGCGCAATTGAGGACCACGAAGGGGCCGCCCACGCGCTTGGAGCGGCGGTGCAGAAGCCGCGCCGCCACTTCCTTGCCGCTGCCCGGGGGGCCGGAGAAAAGGACGCGGCTGCCGGTCGGTGCCACCCGTTCGATGGCCAGGCGCAATTGACCGATCGCCTGGGAATTGCCGATGAGATCGCCTTCGGCGCCGGCGCGCTGCTTCAATTCCTCGACCTCGCGCCGGAGGCGCGCCGCCTCGAGCGCCCGCTCGATGGTGAGCAGGAGGCGATCCGATTTGAAGGGTTTCTCGATGAAGTCGTAGGCGCCGTTCTTGATCGCGGTGACGGCGGTTTCGATATTGCCGTGGCCGCTGATCATGATGACGGGAATATCGGGGAATTCGACCTTGAGGATTTCCAGCAGGCCCATGCCGTCGAGGGTCGAATTATTGAGCCAGATGTCGAGGATGATGAGGTTGGCACGGCGGTGGCGCAATTGCGCGAGGGCGGAATCGCTGTCCGCCGCCTCGCGGGTCTGGAACCCTTCATCGCCCAGAATGCCGGCGATCAGGAGCCGGATATCGGCTTCGTCGTCGACGATCAGAATATCGCGCGCCATGTGATCCGATCTCGCCCTAGCGACTGGCGATCTGCAGGCCGGCGGCCGGCGAAGCGGCGACGCTCGGCATGCTGTCCAGCGGGAAAGCCAAAGTTATCTCGGCGCCACCGCCGGCACGATCCGACAGCGACAGGCGCCCGCCGTGATCTTCCATGATTTTCTTGACGATGGCGAGGCCCAGGCCGGTGCCTTTGGACCTTGTGGTGACATAGGGTTCGGTCAAACGCTCGCGTCCCTCTTTGGGCAGGCCCTTGCCGTTATCGGCGACGCTCAACAACAGCGCATCGCCTTCGTTCCTAATCCATAGATGGATATGCCCCGGCGTCAAGGGGGCTTGCGGATCCTGTCCCCGCTCCTCCTCCATGCGGCCTTCGATCGCATCGGCGGCATTCTGCAACAGATTCGTAACGGCGCGGTTGAACTGGCCCGAATCGCACAGGAGGGTCACAGGCAGGCTGGGGAGATCGCTGGTGTACGCGATCGAGGGGTGCGCGCTTTGCTGAAGGAACAATGTCTCGCGGGCGAGTGCAGCCGGGTTCTCGGGCCGCAGAACCGGTGCCGGCATGCGGGCGAAGGCCGAGAATTCGTCCACCATGCGGCCGATATCGCCGACATGGCGGATGATCGTATCGGTGCAGACGGCGAAGGTCTCGACGTCTTCCGTGATCTGCTTCTGATATTTCCGCTTCAGCCGCTCCGCCGAAAGCTGGATCGGTGTCAGCGGATTCTTGATCTCGTGGGCGATGCGCCGCGCGATATCCGACCAGGCTGCCTTGCGCTGGGCAGAAAGCAATTCGGTGACGTCGTCGAAGGTCACGACGAGGCGCATATGCCCCTCCGTCTCTGCCTCGGAGACGACGCGCAGATGGAAGGTCCGGGTCGAACCCTGCCGGTTCATGCTGATCTGGCCGTCCGCGGTGCCGGATTTCCGCTGCTGGGCGAGAGTCACGATTTCCATCATTTCCGGCGCGAAATCCGCCAAAGGCTGGCCGATCCAGGTATCGACGTCGAGGCCCAGCAATTCGGCGGCCGAGCGGTTGGCGAAATCAACTACGCCGGTCTCGGTCAAGCCGATGACCCCGGCCGAGACGCCGGAGAGGATGAGGCCCGTCAGGCGACCGCGATCGTTGAGTTCTCGATTGGCGGAAATGAGCGCCGCCTGCTGGCTCTGCAATTGCGAGACCATGACGTTGAAGGTGCGGCTCAAGGCCGACAATTCATCCTCGCGCGCGCCGACCTTGACCCGGGCGGAAAGATCGCCGCCGCCGATCTTCTGCGCGGCGACCGCCAGTCGCGACAAGGGCTTGATCAACTGGCTGGCGGAATGGATCGCGTACCAGATGGCGCCCATAAGCAGCAGCAGGGCAAGGCCGGCGAAGACCACGGCGAAAGTCAATTGCAGGGCCGAACGGTCGCGCTCGAGATGCTGGTAGAGCCGGACCGCGTCCTGGGTTCCACGCACGGCGGAGAGAACCCGCGCATCGATCAGACGGCCGGTATAAAGATAAAGGCCGCCCAGGGGATCGAGCAGCATCAGCGCACGCACCCGGTCGCCGGTCGCCGAGGGCAGGATGAAAACCTCGCCCCGATCGGCATTGGCAAAGGCCTCTTCGGGAATGTCGAGGCTGAATTCCATCAGCAGGCTGTAGCCGCCACGCGCGATGATGCGGCGGCGCTGGTCGATGATCACCGCTTCCGAGAGGCCGCGCATGGTCAGTTCCTGATCGAAGCTGTCCTGAAACTGGTCGGAATTGCTGATGTTGAGCAGCCCGTCCGTCCGCATTTCGTTCGCCAGCGCGAGCGTGTCGTCGCGGATCCGTTCCTGCGATTCGGTCAGATAGGATTGCGCCACATTGAGCGAACTTTCGACCGCGTTCTTGATGCGCTGGGAAAACCACGCATCGAGACCGTAATTGAGAAAGGCCACGGAAAAGACCGAGACGATGACGGTCGGGACGACGGCGATGAGGCCGAACATCAGGACCATCCGCGCATGGAGGCGCGCGCCAGCCAGGCCCTTGCGGCGGCCGATCCACAGGAGGACGGCCCGGCGCGCAATGATGACGGCCAACCCCAGGGAAACTGCCAAATCGCCGGCCAGCAGCCAGGTCACGGCGCGGACCTGCTGCTCGGGGTTCCAGATGTCGCTGACCGCCAGATAGGTCAGCACGCCCAGGATGGCACCCAGCGTCAGCAGCGAAATGGCAAGCTTGCGCTCGAAGCCGACAGCGCGGCCCCATTCGACCAGGCCTTTCAGGAAAGGCTTCCGCTTTGGCCGATCGGCCGCGGGCCGCTCGACAATCGGGGCGCGGTCGGCGCCATCCATTCCGGGCGCTTCCATAGCGCGCTCTTCGGTCACAACTCGCTCACTCCCAAGGACTACCGGTTGCCGCGGGTCGGCTGCAGCTCCAGCTCCTTCAGCTTCTTGCGCAAGGTATTGCGATTGAGGCCCAGAAGGTCAGCCGCCCGGATCTGATTGCCACGGGTCGCTTCCATGGAAATAGAGAGAAGCGGCCGTTCGATCTCATGCAGGATCCGATCATAAAGCCCGCGCGCGGGCAAGGCACCTTCATGGGCATCGAAATAGGCCCGCAAATGCCGCTCGACCGACTGGCCGAGGGTTTCGTCACTGGCCCGGTTGCCGACATTGGCGGCCTGTTCCTGGGCCTTCAATTGCTCGCTGACGATGCGGGCGTCGATGGCCGGCTCGCTGTAGAGCACCGAGATGCGTCGCATCAGATTCTCGAGTTCGCGCACGTTGCCCGGCCAGCGGTGTCGCTTCAGCAAGGTCTGCGCCTCGGGATCCAGAGTCTTGGGCGGCAGCCCCTCGGTCGCGATCTGCTCCAGGAAGTGGCGTGCCAAATCGGGAATGTCCTCCACCCGGTCGCGCAGCGGCGGCAGGGTGATGGGTACGACATTGAGGCGATAATAGAGATCCTCGCGGAAGCGGCCTTGCTGGATGAGCTGCCTGAGGTCGCGATGGGTCGCCGCGACGATGCGGACATCGGCCCGGATCGGGGTGCGGCCACCCACCGGCGTGAACTCGCCCGATTGCAGCACGCGGAGAAGCCGCGTTTGCGCTTCCAGCGGCATGTCGCCGATTTCATCGAGGAAGAGCGTGCCGCCGGTGGCCGCTTCGAATTTGCCGATGCCGCGTTGCACGGCGCCGGTGAAGGCGCCCTTCTCATGGCCGAAAAGTTCGCTTTCAATGAGCTCGCGCGGGATCGCCGCCATGTTGACAGCGATGAACGGTCGATCGCGCCGGCGCCCGAAATCATGGAGGGCCCGCGCCACCAATTCCTTGCCGGTGCCGGATTCGCCGTGAATGAGCGCGGTCATGTCCGTGCCGACCAGGCGCGCCACGACGCGGTAGATTTCCTGCATCGCCGCGGAACGGCCGATGATCGGCAGCTTGTCCTCGGCCGCCGTGCTGGGGGACGGCGTGGTGACGCTGTCGCGCGGGCGCGTCAGCGCGCGTTCGACCGCGGCCGTCAGGGCGCCAAGATCGAAGGGCTTGGGCAGGTATTCAAAGGCACCCCGCTCCGTCGCCTTGATGGCGGTCAGGATCGTGTTCTGGGCGCTCATGACGATGATCGGAATATCCGGGCGTTCCGCCTTGATGCGCGGCACCAGATCGAGGCCGTCGCCATCGGGCATCATGACGTCTGTAACAATAACGTCGCCCTCGCCCCCTTTCACCCATTGCCAAAGGGTGGCGGCATTGGCCGCTGTCTTCACATGATGCCCGCGTTCGGCCAGGGCCTGACTCAGCACCATGCGGATGGCACGGTCGTCGTCAGCCACGAGTACGGTCTTGCTCATCTTTTTCTTATCCTTCGTTCCGCACGTCCGCGATCGGCAGGATGACCGAGAACACGGTCCGTCCCGGCTGGGAGTCGCAATCAATGAGGCCGCCATGATCGTTCACAAGCTTGGCAACCAAGGCCAGGCCCAAACCCTTGCCGCCGGCCTTGCCGCTGACGAAGGGTTCGAACAATTGCGCCTTCAAGGCATCCGGTACGCCGGCGCCATTGTCCTGCACGGTAACGACCAGACCGAGACGGCGGCGCGAGGCGGCGCCGGGCTCGCTTACCGACAAACCCGGGCGGTAGCGCGTGCCGATCTGAATGATGCCGCCCGCAAGCGGCAATGCCTCGGCCGCGTTCTTGAAGAGATTGAGGAAGACCTGGATCAGTTGATCGCGATTGCCGAGAACGGATGGCAGCGAAGGATCGTATTCTTCGCGGAACGTCACATCGCGCCCAAAGCCGGCTTCCGCGAGGCGCCGCACATGGCCCAGCACTTCATGGATGTTGACGGCGCTCATCTGCGCCGGACGGGAATCGGTGAAGACTTCGAGCCCGTTGACGAGGCCGACGATGCGATCGGTTTCCTCGCAGATGAGCTGCGTCAATTGCCGTTCGCTGGGCGAGACCTTGGATTCCAGCAATTGCGCGGCGCCGCGAATACCGGAGAGCGGATTCTTCACCTCATGCGCCAGCATGCCGGCAATGGCCTTGGCTGAGCGCACTGCGTCGCGGCTGACCGCCTGCTGCGCGAGACGCCATTCGAGATCGCGGTCCTGCAGCACGACGGCGACCTGCCCCGAAGCCGCATTGACCATGCCGACATCGATGGCGGCGTGCTCGATCGAGAGGCGCGGCCCGGACAGGGCCATGTCGGATTCACCCACTGCGATCGCCCCTGCCCGGGTCGCTTCGATGAGTTGAAAGAGCGGGCTGTCGGCGGCGATATGATCGCTCAAGGGTTTGTTGACGAGCTGGGCGCGGCTGATCCCCAGCAACGCCTCGGCGGCGCCGTTGAGACTGACCACGTTATTGTTGCGGTCGAGCGAAAAGATCGCGATCGGCAAGGCCTCCAGCAGTGCCAGGCTGTCCGGCAATTGACCAGGCAATAGATGTGGCGCGACGCCGCCTTCGCTTTTTCCTGGCCCAAGTGCCAGCTTCGAGAGTGTTTTCGCTGGCATTGGGTTGGTCATGCGGCCTGACGTTCCAGTTGCGGTTCGTAATACTCACGGATGGCGGCCTTGGCGGCCTGCGGCGTGTCGAGTGTGTTGATGCGGACGCGGAATTCGGCCGAACCGGGCAGACCCTTCGAATACCAGGCGACGTGCTTGCGCGCGATCTTGAGGCCGGTATCGCTGCCGTAATGTTCCAGCATGCCCTCGTAATGCGACATCAGCAATTCGTACTGGCGCCAGAGCGGCGGATCGCCAAGGCGTTCGCCGGTCTTCAAAAATTTGATGACCTGGTTGGGGAACCAGGGGCGGCCATAGGCGCCGCGGCCGATCATCACGCCGTCGGCGCCGGAGAGGTCGAGCGCCTCGCGCGCCTTCTCAACCGTGGTGATGTCGCCATTGACGATGACCGGAATGGACACCGCTTCCTTCACCTTGCGCACGAAGGCCCAATCGGCCTCGCCGGTATAAAGCTGGGCGCGGGTACGGCCATGAATCGTGATCATCTTGATGCCGCTCGCCTCGGCGATACGGGCAAGGTTGGGCGCATTGAGATTGGTCGAATCCCAGCCCATGCGCATCTTCAGCGTCACCGGCAGATCGACCGCGCTCACCGTGCCTTCAAGGATCTTGCCGGCATGCACCTCGTCGCGCATCAGCGCGGAGCCGGCATGTCCGTTGACCACCTTTTTCACCGGGCAGCCGAAATTGATGTCGATGATGGCGGCACCGCGGTCGGCATTGAGCTTTGCCGCCTCGCCCATGACTTTGGGTTCGCAGCCGGCAAGCTGTACCGACATCGGCGCCTCTTCGGCGCAATTCGTCACCATCTTCATGGTCTGGCGGGTCTGCCGGATCATCGCCTCGCTGGCGATCATTTCGGAAACGACCAGCCCCGCACCTTCCTGTTTCACCAGGCGGCGGAAGGGCATGTCGGTCACCCCCGACATCGGCGCGAGGATGACGGGATCCTCGATCTTTATAGATCCAATCAGAATGCTCATTTTTCGGGCAGCCGAAATGTCATGCCTAAATGTTGGGCGATTTCTACCCTGATCTGTCAGAAATGCAACAAAAAAAGCCGCTCTGCCGTCAGGCGTTACCGGAAATCAGCCGATCAACACATCCTTGACGAATTTTACGCCCGGATAACCCAGGGTTAGCAGCAAATAGCCGACCAGGACCCAGCGGGCGGCCCGCCGGCCACGCATCCCGGTGATTCGATGGACGACCAGAAGCGTGACGAGGACAAGAAAGGCGAGGATCGACAGCAGGACCTTGTGGCTGAGTTCCAGCCAGGTGCCGTTACCCATGAGCGAATTGGCAAAGCCGCTGGCCAGGGCCGCAGCCATGAACGCCGCTGCCCAGGCGAGGAGCTTGATCTGGAGATCCTCGGCGGTGGAGAGCGGCGGCAGGGTCTTTTCCGACCAGCCCGTCCGGCGGCGCTTCAGGGCGCGTTCCTGGATCAGGACGGCGAGGCCGGCGATGGCCCCGATGGTCAGGACGCCATAGCTGGCCAGGGCCAGCAGGACATGGACCTGGAACCAGGCGGCGGAGCCAATTTCCGGCGCCGCCTCGGCATAGGCGCTGAACAGAAGCGCGATCAAGCCCAATCCGATGAGATAGGGGAGCAGCAGGGCGCTGAGGCGGTAGGCCTCGGCATTGACGATGGCGACACAGATGAAGACCATGAGCGACACCGCCATGCTGGCCCAGAGAGCGGCGCTGAAGCCGGCCTGCCAGCCGTCAGTGACGCTGCGGCCGAAGACGCCGAAACAGATGACGGCGCAGCCCAGCAGCAGCATCCAGAAATGGATATTGCGCTGCAGCCGCGCGGAGAGCGCCGTCGCCGTCAGTGGCAGGAGGGACAGAAGACCGATGATTTGCAAGGATATATGGCTCGACATGGCGCGCATTATGGTGAGGCACCGCCCCCTTGGCAAACCACATCGGATAGCCTAGAGAGCGGTCATGTCGTCGCACCCCAAAGTCCCCCGCACCATCGCCCTGATCGTCGCCGCCGGCTCCGGCAGCCGCATGGGCCAGGATCTGCCCAAGCAATACCTGACCCTGGGCGGAAAGCCGGTTCTGCGGCATTGCCTGGAAGCCTTTATGGCCCATCCGGGGATCAGCGGCGTGCGGGTGGTGATCAACGCATCTTTCCGCGATCTTTATGACCAGGCCGCCGCGGGGCTCGATCTGCTGGCACCGGTCGCGGGCGGCAAGACCCGGCAGGAATCGGTGCGCCTGGGTCTTGAAAGCCTCGCCGACGAAGCGCCGGATTATGTGCTGATCCACGATGCGGCGCGCCCCTTCATCGATGCCGGGACGATCGACCGCACCATCGACGCCCTCGCCCGCCATGCCGGCGCCCTGGTTGCTGTGCCGGTGGTGGATACGCTGAAACGCGGGCGCGCGGATGGGGACGTCACCTTCAGCGGTATGACGGTCGATCGGGCCGGTCTCTACCGGGCGCAGACGCCGCAGGGTTTCCGCTTCGGCGCCATCCTGAGCGCGCATCGCGAAGCCGCGCATGCTGGCCCCGAGATGACCGACGATGCCGCCGTCGCCGAAGCGGTGGGACTGGACGTCGTGCTGGTGACGGGGCATGAAAACAACTTCAAGATCACCAATCCCGCCGATCTGGCGCGGGCGGAGCGTTTGATGAGCCAAGAGATGGAATACCGCACTGGAAACGGTTTCGACGTGCACCGCCTCATTCCCGGCGACGGCGTCATCATGTGTGGCGTCACGATCCCTTATCACCAGAAGCTGGAAGGCCATTCCGACGCAGATGTCGGCATGCATGCATTGACCGATGCGATCCTGGGTGCCATCGGCGCCGGCGATATCGGCCAGCATTTCCCGCCTTCGGATCCGCAATGGCGCGGGGCACCGTCGTGGAAGTTCCTGGCGCATGCGCAAAAGCTGGTCAGCGACAAGGGCGGCCGCATCGCCCATTGCGACATCACCATCATCTGCGAGAAGCCAAAGGTCGGCCCGCATCGCGCCGCCATGGCCGCGAAGCTCGCCGAACTTTTGAACCTCAGCCTCGACCGTATCAGCGTCAAGGCAACGACGACCGAACAATTGGGCTTCACCGGGCGCGGCGAAGGCATCGCCGCCCAGGCGACGGCCACGGTGGCTCTTCCCATCCACGACTAGACGAACGAGGCTTTCATGGACGTCGCCGCCCTCCTCGACCTCTACCGGCAGAACGGGCTGAAGATCGCGACGGCCGAAAGCTGCACCGGCGGGCTCATCGCGGCGACACTGACCGCCGTGCCGGGATCGTCGGACGTGTTCGAGCGAGGCTGGGTAACCTATTCCAATGCCGCAAAATCGGAAAATCTCGGCGTGCCGCCGGATCTCATCGCCGACAAGGGCGCCGTCAGTTCGGAAGTGGCCGAGGCGATGGCGCGCGGCGTGTTGCACCGGGCGCAGGCCGATGTCGCCGTCTCGGTCACCGGCATTGCCGGGCCCGGTGGCGGTTCGGCGGAAAAACCGGTCGGCCTTGTCTTCATCGGCCTTGCCCGCAAGGACGGTTGGTCCCAGGTCGAACGCTGCGAGTTTCCCGGCACGCGCGACGATGTGCGGCGCCGTGCCGTGGCGCGGGCACTGGCGCATCTCGCCACCGCGATTGAATGAGACTCCTCGGCATCGATTTCAGCGGTGCCAGCGATGCGGGTGCCAAGATCTGGATTGCGACGGCCAGACGCCATGATGGGCCGCTGACGATCGATGATTGTCGGCCGGCGATGGCCCTGCCGGACGGTGCCAAAGCGCCGGAAGTCGCCCTGGCGGCTTTGCGGCGCTATATCATCGAGGAGCCGGAAACCATTGCCGGCTGCGACTTCCCTTTCAGCCTGCCCCTGGATCTGGTCGGGGCCAAAGATTGGCGGAGGTTTGCTCTCGATTTCACACGGCGTTATCCGACGCCGCTCGATTTCCACGACCTCTGCCATCAGGCGACCGGCGGTCTCGAGGTGAAGCGGCGCACCGACAAGGAAGACCGGACGCCGTTCAATTCCTTCAACCTGCGCCTCTACCGACAGACCTGGTGGGGCATCGGCCACCTGCTGGCGCCGCTCGTCGCACGGGACGAGGCATGGGTCTGGCCGCAAATGCCGCGACAGGAAACGAAACCCTTGCTGGTCGAAGTTTGTGCAGCCTGTTCCCTTATCCGCCTCGATCACTATCCAAGTTATAAGGGGCGCACGCCCAAGCACCGCAAGGCACGCGCCGGCATTCTCGATCTGCTGGTCGCACGCGGGTGGCTGGCGCCGCCGAAACGCGGCCTGCGCTCGCTGCTGCTGGACAATACCGGCGGTGATGCGCTGGACGCGGTGATCGGCGCCGTCGCCGTCAACCGCGCCGATCTCTCGCGCCGGCCCGACCGGATCGACCGGCTGGAAGGACGCGTGTTCTACGAACTGGAACCGTAAAGCTGCTCGGCGCGGCTTTCAAACGCCGCCACCATGCGCTTCACCGCTTCATGGAACAGGACGCCGATCAATTTCTGTAGCATCACCGATTTGAATTCGAATTCGAGATAGAAGCCGATGCGGCAATGGCCTTCCGGCGTGGGTTCAAAGGTCCAGTGGTTCTTGAGATACTTGAACGGGCCGTCGATGAACTCGACATCGATGCGGTTCTCCGCCCGGTTGAGCCAGACGCGGCTGGTGAAACGTTCGCGCACCATCTTGAAGCCGATCATGAGATCGGCGAGCAGCATGTCCGGGCGCTGCTCGCGGATGCGGGCACCGGTACACCAGGGCAGGAATTCGGGATATTTGGCGACATCGGCCACCAGATCGAAAATCTGATCCGGCCGATAGGGAAACACACGCTCCTCATGATGAACCTTGGCGCTCATGAGGCGATCAGCGGCCGAGCTGGGCGAGGCGCGCGGATTTCAGACGCTGGAAATCCTCGCCGGCGTGGTGCGAGGAACGCGTGAGCGGCGAGGATGCCACCAGCAGGAAGCCCTTGCCCTGCCCCATCCGCCGCATCTGCAGGAACTCGTCCGGCGGCACAAAGCGATCGACATGGTGGTGCTTGCGCGTCGGCTGCAGATACTGGCCGATGGTCATGAAATCGACCTCGGCGGCACGGAGATCGTCCATCAACTGGCTGACCTCCTCCAGCGTTTCACCGAGCCCGACCATGATGCCGGATTTGGTGAACATCGCCGGGTTGATTTCCTTCACCCGGTTGAGGAGCCGCAGCGAATTGTAATAACGGGCGCCAGGCCGCACCTGGCGATAGAGGCGCGGCACGGTTTCGAGATTGTGGTTGTAAACGTCCGGGCCGGCCTCGACCACGGTCTCGATGGAACGCGGCTTTTTGAGGAAATCCGGCGTCAGAACCTCGATCGTTGTCTCCGGCGTCAGCGCGCGGATGCGCGTGATGGTCTCGGCGAAATGCGCGGCACCGCCGTCTTCGAGATCGTCGCGGTCGACGGAGGTGATGACGATATGCTTGAGGCCGAGTTCCGCCGCGGCTTGCGCCACATGGGCCGGCTCATGCGGATCGAGCTTGTCCGGCCGGCCGGTCGCCACATTGCAGAAGGCACAGGCGCGGGTGCAGACCGATCCCAGGATCATCACGGTCGCGTGCTTCTGCGCCCAGCATTCGCCGATATTGGGGCAGGCCGCCTCTTCGCAGACCGTGTTGAGGCCGAGGCGGCGCATCAGCTTGCGCGTGTTCTGATATTCCTCGCTGACCGGGGCCTTCACGCGGATCCAGTCCGGCTTGCGCAGGAGCGGCGTATCCGGCTTGCGGGCCTTCTCGGGGTGGCGAAGTTCTGGGCTAACAGCCAATTTTTCGACCCTCAATAACTAGATGTGGATAGCGCGGCCATAGGCGGCCAGCACGCTCTCATGCATCGTTTCGGAGATCGTCGGATGCGGGAAGATGGTGTGCATCAGCTCCGCCTCGGTGGTCTCCAGCGTCCGCGCCACTGTATAGCCCTGGATCAGTTCCGTCACCTCGGCGCCGATCATGTGAGCCCCGAGCAATTCGCCGGTGTTGGCATCGAAGATGGTCTTGACCAGGCCCTCGGGCTCGCCCAGGGCAATCGCCTTGCCGTTGCCGATGAAGGGGAAACGGCCGACCTTGACGTCATAGCCCTTGTCTTTCGCGGCCTGCTCGGTGAGGCCCACGGAGGCCACCTGCGGCATGCAATAGGTGCAGCCGGGGATGTTGGCCGTATTCAAGGGATGGACGTCTTTCACCCCGGCGATCTTCTCGACACAGATGACACCCTCGTGGCTGGCCTTGTGGGCAAGCCAGGGCGCACCGGTCAGATCGCCGATGGCATAGACGCCCGGCTCGCCGGTGGCACCATAGCCATCGGTCACGATATGGGTCTTCTCGACCTTTACCTTGGTGCCTTCGAGGCCCAGATTCTCGACATTGCCGACGATGCCGACGGCAAGGATGACGCGGTCCACCGTGATGTCCTGGCTTTTGCCGCCGGCCTCGATCGTCGCGGTCACATTGTCGGCGCCTTTCTTCAAGGCCTTCACATTGGCACCGGTCATGATCTTCATGCCCTGCTTTTCGAAGGCCTTCTGGGCGAAGGCGGAGATCTCGGCATCCTCGACCGGGAGGATGCGCGGCATGACCTCGACCACCGTCACCTCGGCGCCGAGATTGCGGTAGAAGCTCGCGAATTCGATACCGATGGCGCCCGACCCCACGACCAGGAGCGATTTCGGCATCGCGGCCGGCACCATGGCCTCCTTGTAGGTCCAGATCAGCTTGCCGTCGGGCTCCAGCCCCGGAAAGCTGCGCGCGCGGGCACCGGTCGCGAGGATCACGTTCTTCGCGTCGAGATCGGCCACGGGTTTGCCGTCCTTCTCGACCTTCACCTTGCCGGCGCCGTTGAGGCGGCCCTGCCCGTCGAAGACCTCGACCTTGTTCTTCTTCAGCAACATCTTGACGCCGCCCGAGAGCTGGCCCGCGACTTTGCGCGAGCGGTCGACGATCTTCTTGATGTCGAAGGTGACGCCGGTCGCCGAGAAGCCATAGGCATCGGCGTGCTTCAGGAGATGGCCAACTTCGGCCGAACGCAGCAGTGCCTTCGTCGGGATGCAGCCCCAGTTGAGGCAGATGCCACCCAGATGCTCGCGCTCGACTACCGCCGTCTTGAGGCCGAGCTGCGCGGCGCGGATCGCCGCCACATAGCCGCCGGGGCCGCCGCCGATAACGACGAGATCGAAAGAGGTATTGCTCATGGCTCGTCCTTTCCAGGCCCGCTTATTGGGCCGTCACGTCTTTGACACAGGCCAATTCAGCCGCGTCGATCTCTGCTTCCGGCACGTCGGTCGGCCGGATCGTTCCCTGGGCGCCGTAGGTGGTCAGAATTTGATCCGCCGCGCAGCCGCAGATTTCCTCCGCCTGCGCGGGCGCTATCTCGAGCGCCGCCAAAGCCGGATCTTCCTTCAGCAGCTCCGGCAGCTTGACCTTGCAACCCAGCACCATCGAGCGCTTCTGCTGCTCCCGTGCCTCGGGCGTCGAAATATCGATCTCGCGCTGCATGGCCCAGACGAACAGGATGGCGCCGCCGACGATGGCGGCGATCAACAGATAGAGGATGACGCGCGCGACCTTTCGCATGTGAGGTTACTTGCCGTGGCATTGTTCAAAATACGGTTTCATCTTGCCGGCGGCCGGTTCCCGGGTGGGATCGACAGCGAAGGAGATGATCTCCGGCGCATCGAGATGCGAGACCACGGCCTGGGAGGTACAGGCGCAATAGCGCTCGATCCCTTCCGCGACGCCGGCCTGGGCGGCATCCATATTCATGGCCTTGGCTTCCGCCAGCAGACCGTCGCTGCATTGCCTGGCGAAGTAGTCAAAGAACTGCTTCTCCAAAGGCGGGCGCAGATTGTCAGCCACGGCGGGCGCATTCCCGACGATCAGCAGCGCTGCCGCAAACATGAGGCGGCGCACGCTTACACCAGCATCCCGAGCGGATTTTCGATGAGGCGCTTGAAGGCCGCCATGAACTCGGCACCGATCGCCCCGTCCACCACGCGATGATCGACCGACAAGGTGCAGGTCATCACCGTGGCCACCGCGAGGGCGCCGTTGCGCACGACCGGGCGCTGTTCGCCGGCACCCACGGCCAGGATACAGGCCTGGGGCGGATTGATGATGGCGCTGAAATCCTTGATCCCGAACATGCCGAGATTGGAAACGGAGAAGCTGCCGCCAGTGTATTCCTCGGGCTTCAGCTTGCCGGCCTTGGCGCGGCCAGCGAGGTCCTTCATCGCGATCGAGAGTTCCGAGAGGCGCCGCGTATCGGCACTCCGCAGGATCGGCGTGATGAGGCCACCAGGAATGGCGACCGCGACCGAGATATCGGCGGATTTGTACATCTTGACGCCGTCATCCGACCACGAGGCGTTGGCGGCGGGCACCTGCTTCAAGGCGATGGCCGAGGCCTTCACCACGAAATCGTTGACCGAAACCTTGAAGGCCCCTGCCCCTTCCTTGGGCGAGGCGGCGTTCACTTCCTCGCGCAGTTTCAGCAGGCGGTCGATTTCGCAATCCACGGTGAGATAGAAATGCGGCACGAATTGCTTCGATTCCTGGAGGCGCCGGGCGATGGTCTTGCGCATCGAGGTATGGGCGACGAGCTCGAATTCCGGCTCGCCGAATTGCGGGGCACCAGAGATCGCCGGCGCTGTGGCCGCTTGTGGCGCGGCGGCAGGTTTGGCCGCCCCCTTCGGCGCTTTCTCGACATCCGCCTTCACGATGCGGCCATTGGGGCCAGAACCCGCCACGGCGGCGAGATCGATGCCGTTCTGTGCCGCGATGCGCTTGGCCAACGGACTGGCGATCACACGGCCTCCGGAAGACTTGGCCGCTGGCGCAGGTGTCGCCACGGCAGCCGCCGGCGCTGGAGCCGCGGCAGGT
This sequence comes from Dongia sp., assembly GCF_041909655.1. Classification (GTDB taxonomy): domain Bacteria; phylum Pseudomonadota; class Alphaproteobacteria; order Dongiales; family Dongiaceae; genus Dongia. The sequence goes on from NZ_JAYRDA010000008.1 coordinate 132,387, forward strand.
GCTGCAGCCGCCGGAGCGGCCGTGGGTTTCGCCGCTGGCGCCTTGACGGCGCCGGCATCCTCGCCCTCTTCCGTCAGGATGGCGATGACGTCGTTGACCTTGACGCCTTGCGCGCCGCCGGGAACCAGGATCTTGGCAAGCGTGCCTTCATCGACCGCTTCAACTTCCATGGTCGCCTTGTCAGTTTCGATTTCAGCCAGCACGTCGCCGGCCTTCACGGCATCGCCTTCCTTCTTGAGCCAGCGCGCCAGATTGCCCTCGGTCATGGTGGGCGACAGGGCGGGCATCAGGATATTGATCGGCATCAGACCCTCCCTTTCCTAGCGGTAGCAGACGCGCTTGGCGGCATCGACGACCCATTCGGGCTGCGGCAGCGAAAGCTTTTCGAGATTGGCGGCGTAAGGCAACGGCACATCGGCGCCGTGCACGCGGGCGACCGGCGCATCGAGATCGTCGAAGGCCAGTTCCATCATCAGCGCGGAGAGTTCCGAGCCGATACCGGCATAGGGCCAACCTTCCTCGACCGACACCAGACGGTTGGTCTTTTTGACCGAGGCAACAATGGTCTCGGTATCGAGCGGCCGGATGGTGCGGAGATCGATCACTTCCGCCTCGATCCCGTCCTTGGCGAGAATGTCAGCGGCCGCCGTGGCGACAGCGACCATCTTCGAGAAGGCCGTGATGGTGACATGCTTGCCGGGCCGCACGATCCGCGCCTTGCCGATCGGCACGACCCATTCGGGATCCTGCGGCACGTCGAAGGACTGGCCGTAGAGCATCTCGTTTTCAAGGAAGATCACCGGATTAGGATCGCGGATCGCGGATTTCAGCAGGCCCTTGGCATCCGCCGCCGAATAGGGCGAGACGACCTTCAAACCCGGGCAATGCGCGTACCAGCTCGCATAACATTGGGAATGCTGGGCGGCGACGCGGGACGCGGCACCATTGGGACCGCGGAACACGATCGGGCAGCCCATCTGGCCACCCGACATGTAGAGCGTCTTGGCGGCCGAATTGATGATGTGATCGATCGCCTGCATGGCGAAGTTGAAGGTCATGAATTCGACGATCGGCCGCAACCCACCGAAAGCGGCACCGACACCGAGGCCGGCAAAGCCGTGTTCGGTGATCGGCGTATCGATGACGCGCTTGGCGCCGAATTCCTCGAGCAGGCCCTGGCTGACCTTGTAGGCGCCCTGATATTCGGCGACTTCCTCGCCCATCAGGAACACCTTGGGGTCGCGGCGCATTTCCTCGGCCATCGCGTCGCGCAAGGCTTCGCGTACGGTCTGGGCCTTGCTGGCGCCGGTATATTCCGGTTCGGAAGCCGGTGCCGTGATCACGGTCGGGGCCGCAACCGAGGACGGCGCAGCGGCCGGTGTCGGTGCTGCGGGGGCCTCCGCTTTCTTGGGCGCAGGTGCCGCGCCCGCGGCTTCATCCTCGCCGCGCAGGATGGCGATCGGCGTGTTGACGGCGACGTTCTCGGTACCACCCTCGATGAGGATGCGGTCGAGGATACCTTCGTCGACGGCTTCCACTTCCATGGTCGCCTTGTCGGTTTCGATCTCGGCCAGAATGTCGCCGGGTTTTACCGCGTCACCGGCGTTCTTGAGCCATTTCGCGAGCTTGCCCTCTGTCATGGTCGGCGACAATGCAGGCATCAGAATTTCAGTCGGCATGTTTTCTTTCCTCCCCTCAGGCTTCGACCAGGATGTCGGTCCACATTTCCGACGGATCCGGTTCGGGAGAGGTCTGGGCAAATTCGGTGGCCAGGGAAACGACGTCCTTGATCTCGCGGTCGATGTTTTTGAGGCCGGCTTCGTCGATCACCTTTTCGCTGAGCACACGGTCGCGCAGGCGATCGATCGGGTCATGTTCCTGCCGCATCTTGGCGACTTCTTCCTTGGTGCGGTACTTGGCCGGGTCGGACATGGAATGGCCGCGATAGCGATAGGTGTTCATCTCGAGGATGTAGGGACCTTCGCCCGAGCGGGCATGGGCGAGCGCCGTCGCCGCGGCTTCCTTCACCTTGACGACATCCATGCCGTCGACCTGCATGCCCGGAATGCCATAGGCAGCGCCGCGATCACAGAGCTTGAGGCCGGCGGCCGAGCGCTGCACCGATGTGCCCATGGCGTATTTGTTGTTCTCGATCACATAGACGACCGGCAGCTTCCAGAGCGCGGCCATGTTGAAGCTTTCGTAGACCTGGCCCTGGTTGAGCGCGCCATCGCCGAAATAGGCCATGTTGACGCCGTTATCGCCGCTGTATTTGTGCGCAAAGCCGAGACCTGTACCGATCGGCACCTGCGCGGCGACAATGCCGTGGCCGCCATAGAATTTCTTCTCGCGGCTGAACATGTGCATCGAGCCGCCCTTGCCCTTGGAATAGCCGCCGCGGCGGCCGGTCAATTCGGCCATGACGCCCTTCGGGTCCATGCCGCAAGCCAGCATGTGTCCATGATCGCGATAGGAGGTGATGACACTGTCCTGAGGCTCCGCCGCCGCCTGCATGCCGACCACCACGGCCTCCTGGCCGATATAGAGGTGGCAGAAACCGCCGATGAGGCCCATGCCGTAAAGCTGGCCGGCCTTCTCCTCGAAGCGGCGGATCAGCAGCATGTCGCGGTAATACTGGATGAGTTCTTCGGACGTAACCTGGCCCGACGCCTTTGCGGCGCGGGACGCGGACTTTGCCATGAGACCCCCCTGACTGGGTTTGGCGTGTTGGCGATAAAACCGCCGCGGCAAGGCACCGCGCGGCTCGCAATCAGCATCCTGCGGGCATTCAGCCCGATGTCAAAGGATGTCGAAAGCGGGGCTGATTATCGTGGTTAACATGACGCAAATCAATAAGCGTTAATTTGTTGATATAACGTAATAAAACAATAATTAACTGAAAAAAAGTTAACTTGTGACAACGGGGCAATTACCGAGGTCAGCCACCAGCCGACACCGATGGGTCGAGAAAGATGATGAGATCGTCGGGATGGGCAAAATTGAGCATGACCCGCGCCCGTTCCTCGAGCATATCGAGATCCAGGGACGTGCTGGAAAGCAAGGTGATACGGCGTTCCAGGGCCAGTCGCTCGGCTTGCAGCGAGGTCGCCTCGGCATTGGCGGCCTTCAACTCCTGATTGATGCGCAGCCAGGCGTAAATGCCGCGATCCCCATGGATGGCATGGTAGACGAAATAGGCCGTGAGGCAGGCTCCCAGAAGCGGGAGCACCACCTGTCGCAGACGACGTTTGATTTCGCGGCCGAATTCCATAGCCCCTAAGGAATCACACCCCGATTCCACCCGTCAACAGAAAAGCGATTCAAGTACTTAGATAACGTCCCGCATGTGGTGACTTAGCCACGCGCAAGTGCTGCGCGGCCACCGTAACCCGCCGCGGCGCCCAACCCCTGTTCGATGCGAATGAGCTGGTTGTATTTGGCGATACGGTCGGAACGGCTGAGTGAGCCGGTTTTGATCTGGCCGCAATTGGTGGCGACGGCAAGGTCGGCGATGGTGGAATCCTCGGTTTCGCCCGAGCGATGCGACATCACCGCCCGGTAACCGGCCTTATGGGCCATTTCGACGGCTTCCAGGGTTTCCGTGAGCGTGCCGATCTGGTTGACCTTGATCAGGATGGCGTTGGCGGTACCGCGCTTGATGCCATCGGCCAGACGTTTCGGATTGGTGACGAAGAGATCGTCACCCACCAATTGCACCCGGTCACCGATACGCTCGGTCAGTGCCTTCCAGCCGTCCCAATCGTCCTCGGCCATGCCGTCCTCGATCGAGACGATCGGATAGGCCTTGGTCAATTGGTCGTAGAGCGCCACCATGCCGGCGGCGTCGAGCACCTTGCCCTCGCCTTCCAGGTGATACTTGCCGTCCTTGAAGAACTCGGTCGAGGCCGAATCAAGCGCCAGGCCGATCTCGACGCCGGGCTTGAAGCCGGCCTTCTCGATCGCCTTCATGATGAAGGTGAGCGCATCCTCGGCACTCTTGAGATTGGGGGCGAAACCACCCTCGTCACCGACATTGGTGTTGTGGCCCGCAGCCTTCAGTTGTGCCTTCAGCGCGTGGAAAATTTCAGCGCCCCAGCGGATGGCCTCGCTGCCGCTGGCGGCAGCCAGGGGCATGATCATGAATTCCTGGAAATCGATCGGATTGTCGGCATGGGCGCCGCCATTGATGATGTTCATCATCGGCACCGGCAGAATGCGCGCCTGGGTACCGCCGACATAACGATAGAGCGGCAGGCCTGCGTCGGCAGCGGCAGCCTTTGCCACGGCGAGACTGACACCCAGGATCGCATTGGCGCCGAGGCGGGCCTTGTTGGGCGTGCCATCAAGCTCGATCATCAGGCGGTCGATCTTGACCTGGTCCTCGGCATCGAGACCGGCGATGGCTTCGAAGATTTCGCCATTGGCGCTTTCGACCGCCTTCAGGACGCCCTTGCCGAGATAGCGGGTTTTATCGCCGTCACGCAGTTCGACCGCTTCGTGGGCGCCGGTCGACGCGCCCGACGGCACGGCGGCCCGGCCGCTCGCCCCGCTTTCCAGGGTCACGTCGACCTCGATCGTGGGATTGCCGCGGCTGTCCAGGATCTGGCGCGCGTTGAGGTCGATAATGGCGGTCATGCGGGGCTCCTGCGGGCGAAAGTAGATTGGCAAATGTCGAGCGATTTATACGGGCGCCCTGCCCGGCCTCAAAGCGAAAATACGGTGGTGCAGTCTAGAGCGCCTTGATGCCACGCAGCGCGGCGGCGACACTTTCCCCGAGCCCAACCTTTTCGGTATCGGCGATACGGTCCATCAGCGGCTTCACCAGGGGGACGATCTCCTCATCGGCATCGCCCAAGGCAAGGCCCAAGTCACGGCACAGATCATAGAGCGCGTAGGTTTCCAGATCCCGGGCCAGGATCCAGCGGTTGTTGTCGCTGCGGGCCACCAGACGCGCCGCCTTCAGGCTGTCCAGCACACCCAGCATGCGGTTGGGATCGGCGGCGAGACTGTCGATCAATTGCTCGATCCGCTGGCCGCCGCCATGGCTCTGGGCGCGTGCCAGTTCAGCGAGTGTGCCAAGAGCCAGGCTGAGGAGATCGCTGCGCCGGGCCATGGCGCCGACGCTGCGCCGCCCGGAGCGCCATTCCGGCAATGCCGCCGCCACTTCGGCGCCGATGAGGACCGTCACCCAGACCAGATAGGTCCAGACCAGAAAGATCGGGATGGTTGCGAGCGCGCCATAAACAACCTGATAGCCGCCGAAATGTCGGAGATAGAGTCCGAAGCTGCTCTTGAGAATTTCAAAGATGAGCGCGGCGATCAGCGCGCCCACCACCGCATCGCGCATGCGCACGGGGCGCGTCGGCATCAGACGGTAGAACAGTGCGAAGCCCAGGGCCTCGAACAGGAAAGGCAGGAAACCGGTCAGCACTTTGACGCCGGTCGAAAGGCCGTAGAAATCGGCGCTGCCGGCCATCGAGAAGACATAGGTCGAGATCGAGAGGCTGGCGCCGAAAAGAATCGGCCCCAGGGTCAGGAGAACCCAATAAATCGGAAAGCGATGCAGGCGGCTTCGCTGCGACGTCACGCCCCAGACCCGATCGAAGGCCACCTGGATGTTGTTGATGAGCAGAAGGGCCGTCACCACAATGCCGACGATGCCGGCGGCCGAGGTTTGTCCGGCCTTGTCGACGAAGCCCTGCAGATAGGTGGTGGCGATGTCGGCAAGATCCGGCGCCAGATTGCTGGCGAGGACGGTGATGAGTTCGCCGCGCAGATTGGCAAAGGCGGGAAAGGCCGCGAACATGGCAAGCCCGATCGCCAGCATCGGCACCATGGAGAGCAGCGAGGTATAAGAGAGCCCCGCCGCGATGGTGGTGCAGCCGTCTGCCTGAAACCGCTGCCAGAGATAGGGCAGAAAAGATTGCGCCGCGCCGCGCGCTCGGTCGGCCATCTCGCGGGCACGCTCGAGTCTGTGCCGCACATCTTCATTCTGTTCAGGTTGTTCGGGAGAATCCGAGGTCATCATCCGTTTCCGCATATTCCGTGCAAATGCGAGTTTATAGCAAAGTGCGTCCGAGCCATAACGCCGGGTTACGACAACATTCCCGTGGCGTGGAAAATAATCGCTGAATATTCATCAGTTCCAATACTGATAGGATTATCAACACACGCGTCAATATTGCTGCCGCGACGTGATTATCCCCGTCAAATTGCCACTTTGTAATCATTTCAATCTGTCGCTGTCGGCGTTATCGCAATCATTTATTTACGTTTTAGGTTTTACTTAAAAGCTGTCAGTTTCTTTACGGAGCAGCCTTATGCGTACGGCCCCTCATTTTCTCGCGGCCATCCTTCTCGCGGCGGCGATGAGCATCAATTCCGCCGCGGCTCAGGATGCTCAGCCGATCCCGCCCAGTATCATTTCGCCCGAAGTCATCGCCGAGATGCGCGAGCGCATCGTGCAGCCGGTGACGATCCTGTCGATCCAGGCCGCCAATACCGCGCATGTCAACGTCGATCAGGCGACCATCGACCAGATGGATGCGAGCTGGAAGTCGGAAGCGGAATCGGACGATCAGCCTTTGATCGCCGAAATTCTCAGCAGCCCGCTCTCGAACTACCTGCTCTACATCCAGGCTGGCTCGGCCGGGCTCTATACCGAGATCTTCGTGATGGACAAGTTCGGTCTCAATGTCGGTCAGAGTTCGGTCACCTCCGATTACTGGCAAGGCGACGAGGACAAATTCCAGAAGACCTTCGCCGTCGGCCCGGATGCCGTCTTCATCGACGAAGCCGAATTCCACGACGAGACCAAGACCTGGCGCACCCAGGTGAACCTCACCGTGGTCGATCCGGCAACCAATGAATCCATCGGCGCCGTCACCATCGAATTCAATCTCACCGAGTTGCAGCGCCGGTTGCAGAGCTGAACGGAAACGAGGCACCCCATCATGAATTTTGCCAATCTCACCGTTGCGAAGAAGCTCATCCTGGCATTTGCGTTGCTGGGCCTGATCATCATCGTCTCGGGCGGTATCTCGATCATGCAGACCTTCCGCATCCAGGCCGCCAATGCGGTCAGCGACGCGGCGGAACGGCAGGCCAGTTCCATCGCCGCCACCCTGGCGGAAGCCGCCAAGATGCAGAACCTCATCCGCGGTCTGTTGGTGACCGGCAGTTCAGCCTATTCCCGCGCCTATGAAACCGAGAGCAGCGCATTCGACGCCGCCTTGCAAGCTGCGAGGGAAGCCGCGGCCGGCGAACAGGCCCTGATCGCGCAACTGGATATGATCAGCGCCGCCGTCGCGGAATGGCGCGACGGGCCGGTCGCGACCCAGCTTGCCAAGATGCGGCACCCGGGCACGGTCAACGAAGCGCGCGCCATCGAAGTGACCGGTGCCGGCGAGCGGCTCACCGACAAGCTGGACGCCGCCAGCAAGGAATTGGCCGCGGCGATCCAGGGCAATACGGCTCATGCGAATACCGAAATCAGCAGCGCGCTGGGCACCACGCTGTTCACCGTGATCGGCAGCGCGGCGATCATGCTGGTCGCCGCCGTGTTCTTCTTCTTCCTGCTTTCGCGCTCGATCGGCTCGCCGATCCGCACGATTACCGACACCATGAAGGCGCTTGCCGCCGGCAATACCTCGGTCGAGATTCCCTATGCCGCCCGCGCCGACGAGGTCGGCAATATGGCGGCGGCGGTCGCTGTCTTTGCCGAGAACATGCGCAACAACGAACGCCTGCAGCGCGAAGCCGCGGAACAGCAGGCCGCCCGTGAAAAGCGCGCACAACGCATGACGGAACTTGCCCGCGGCTTCGACCAGGAAGTGGAGACGATTCTGCAAGCCCTGGTGAAATCGGCCGGCGATCTCGACAACACCGCGGAATCGCTGACCAAGCTTTCGAGCGAATCCCTGGAGCAGGTGCAGAAGGTGGCAGCGGCGGCCCAGGAGGCCAGCGCCAATGTCTCGACCGTGGCGGCGGCAACGGAGGAACTCTCCAGCTCGATCATGGAGATCAGCCGCCAGGTCTCGAGCCAGGCCACGATTGCCGCGGCCTCGACCCATGCCATCAACGACACCACCGACCGGGTCGTGCTGCTGACCGAGGCGTCGACCAAGATCGGCGACGTCGTTCGACTCATCACCGAGATCTCGAACCAGACCAACCTCCTCGCTCTCAACGCCACCATCGAAGCAGCGCGCGCCGGCGAGGCGGGCAAGGGTTTCGCGGTCGTCGCCAACGAGGTGAAGAGCCTCGCCAACCAGACGGCGCGCGCGACCGAGGATATCGCGGTCCAGGTCTCCTCGATCCAGAACTCGACGCAATCGACGGCCGATTCCATCCGCACGGTCGGCGATCAGATCCGCCAGATGTCGGAAATTTCCGGCGGCGTCGCGGCGGCGGTCGAGGAGCAGAATGCCGCCACCAAGGAAATCTCGCGCAATATTCAGGAAGCCTCGATGGGCAACCAGGAGGTTTCCGAGAAGATCGAATTCGTGGCGCAGGCCGCCGGGCAGACCCAGAACGCCACGGCGACGGTGCTCGACGCGGCGCGGCTGCTGGGCCAGAACACGGCCACCATCCGTCAGACCATCGAACGCTTCATCAGCGACGTCCGTTCGCTTTAACCCCTTCCGCCGAGGGATGGCCGCGCCATCCTTCGGCGCCATCCTTCGGCGCCATCCTTCGGCGATTGACCTTCGCTTCGCCGATACCCTAACATCCCGGCGCATTTCACGCCTGTTCGGGATGAATCATAGCCATGGCGCGGCCGGAAGCCGAAGGAACACCGCAAGCGGCGGCCGATCGCAAATGGGACATCGCTGTCATCGGCGGCGGTGTCGTCGGCTGCGCCGTGGCGCGGCGCTTCGCCCTGGAAGGTGCGAGCGTGGTACTGCTGGAGCGCGCGCCGGATATCCTGGCCGGGGCCAGCAAGGGCAACAGCGCCCTCCTCCATACCGGTTTCGACGCCCCGCCGGGTTCCCTGGAACTCCGTTGCATGCAGGATGGCTACCGGGAATATCTGGAGATCCGGGAGCGTTTCGCCCTGCCGCTGCTGGAGACCGGGGCCGCCGTCGTCGCCTGGGGCGATGAAGACGCGGCCAAACTCGACGGCATCGTGGCACAAGCGCATCAGAACGGCGTCGCCGACGTGCGCCGCATCGACCGTGCCGAGCTGCTGGCGCGCGAGCCGCATCTTTCGCCCGACGCGCGGGGGGCCGTGCTGGTGCCGGGCGAGCATGTAATCGATCCCTGGTCGTCGCCTTTGGCTTATCTCAGACAGGCGATGGCGCATGGTGCCACGGTTCTGCGGAACGCCGCGGTCACGGCGGGAAATTTCGACGGTGAAGGGTGGGTGTTGCAGACCGCACAGGGAAAAATCTCGGCGCGGCTGGTGATCAATTGCGCCGGATTGTTCGGCGATCATCTGGAACGCGACCTCCTTGGCGCTTGCGATTTCGAGATCCGGCCGCGCAAGGGGCAATTCGTCGTCTACGACAAGGCGGCCTCGACCTTGCTGCGCACGATCATCCTGCCGGTGCCGACCGAGCGCACCAAAGGCATCGTCGTCTGCCGGACCATCTTCGGCAATGTGCTGGTCGGGCCGACGGCGGAAGAACAGCCGGAGCGCGACCGCGCCGCCCTCGATCACGACATGCTGGAACAATTGCGCGTGGCCGCGGCGCGTATCCTGCCGGGCCTTGCCGGGATACCGGTGACGGCGACCTATGCCGGCTTGCGGCCCGGGACCGAGCGCAAGGAATACCGGATCGCGGCCAAGCCGGCGCAGAACTGGATCAGTGTCGGCGGTATCCGCTCGACCGGCCTCACCGGGGCGCTGGGGATCGCGCGCCATGTCTGGTCGCTCTATGCCGAGGCGGGAAACCGGCACGCCGCGCCGACCGATCTGGTCTGGCCACAAATGCCCAATCTTGCCGAGCACGAGGCGCGCGACTGGCAGCGCCCCGGTTATGGCGAGATCGTCTGTCATTGCGAGATGGTGACGCGGCGCGAGATCGAGGCGGCATTGCAGGGACCGCTTGCCGCCGGCGATCCTGGCGGCTTGAAGCGCCGCACGCGGGCCGGCATGGGGCGTTGCCAGGGTTTCTATTGCGGTGCCCATGTCGCGGCCCTCAGCAAGGGGCGCTTCCGTGTCTGAGGTTCTTGCAATCGATGTCGCGGTCATCGGCGGGGGCCCTGCGGGCCTCGCCGCTGCCATGGCCTTGCGTGAAGCCGGTGTTGCGAGAGTCGTTGTCTTCGAGCGCGAGACCAGCGCCGGCGGCATCCCGCGTCATTGCGGGCATCCGCCCTTCGGCCTGCGCGAATTCAACCGTGTGCTCACGGGTCCGCAATATGCGAAGCGGCTGGCTGAAGCAGCCAAAGCGGCGGGCGTCGAGATCCGTTTGCGCCATTCCATCACTCGCCTGGGTGCCGGCGGCATGCTGGACGTCGCGAGCCCCGAGGGTGCGATCGCGGTTACGGCCAAGCGCGTGATCTTGGCGACCGGCGTGCGCGAAACGCCGCGCAGCGCACGCCTCATCGGCGGCGACCGGCCGCAAGGCATCGTCAATACCGGCGCGCTGCAGGCCTATACCTATCTGGAACATCTGCAACCCTTCCGGCGGCCGGTGATCATCGGTACGGAACTGGTCGCGTTCTCCGCCTTGCTCACCTGCCGCAAGGCGGGGATGCGACCGGTCGCGATGATCGAGGCCAATGACCGCGTCACTGCGCGCTGGCCAATTGCCTGGGCGCCGCGCATCTTCGGCGTGCCCTTGCTGCTCTCCACCCAACTCGCGGAAATACGCGGCAGGACCCAAGTCGAGAGTGTCTTGGTGAAAGGGCCGCACGGCCCGCGCGAGATCGCCTGCGATGGCGTAATCCTGAGCGGATGTTTCCAGCCGGCGTCGGAACTCGTTCGGGGAAGCCATCTGGCGCTCGATCCAGGGAGTGGCGGACCCGTCGTCGACCAGATCGGCCGTTGCTCCGATGCCGCCTATTTCGCCGCCGGCAATCTTTTACGCGCCGTCGAGACTGCCGGTTGGTCCTGGCGCGAAGGGCGCCGCGTGGGCACCGATGTGGCGCGGGACATCGTATCGCCGGCCGAAACACCCGCACGCCAGGTGACGATCGAGCACGCGCCGCCGATCAAGCTCGTCGTGCCGCAACGCCTCACCTTCCCTGCCAAGGGAGAGGGCATTACCGATTACATCCAGTTGCGGGTGAGCGCGGCTGTGAGCGGTGATCTCGTCGTGCATGCGGGCGGGCAGCGCGTCTGGCGGCAGCGAATCTCGGCTTTGCCGGAGCGGCGCATCCTCATCCCGCTTTCCGCCTTGCCCGTCCCGGCCGATGCCGCGACGCTCCGCATCTCAATCGACCAGGCGGACTGATTTCATGGCGATTGTCGCGATCGATCAGGGAACGACTTCCACGCGGGCCTTGCGTGTCGAGGACGACGGCAATGCCCGGATCGTCCATGGCATCAAGCATCACCAGCATCTGGGTGCCGACGGACGGGTCGAACATGATCCGGAAGAACTGATCGTCCATATCCGCGCCTGCCTCGCCGCCGCCGGCAAGGTCGATGCGATCGGCATCGACAATCAGGGGGAAAGCTGCCTCGCCTGGGATGCCGAAACCGGTCGCGCGATCTCGCCGGTGATCGTCTGGCAGGATTCGCGCACAGCTGCCAAGATCGAGCGTTTGAAGGCATCCGGTGCCGAAGCGGAAACGCTGGCGCGGGCGGGCCTGCCTTTGGATGCCTATTTCTCGGCCGCGAAACTGCGCTGGCTGCTGGATCATGTGCCGGAGGCAAAAGACCTGCTGAGGCAGAAACGCCTGCGCCTCGGGACCACCGATGCCTTTTTCTTGCAGCGCCTCACCGGAATCTGCGCCACGGACAGCAGCACTGCCAGTCGCACTTCGCTGATGAATCTGGCGAGCTGTACCTGGGATCCCGTGCTGTGCGAGCTCTTCGGCGTGCCGATCGAAACACTGCCGGAAATCCGTTCGACCGTGGGCGATTTCGGCGCAATCGGCGGAACCCCCGTAACGGCTTCCGTGGTCGATCAGCAGGCAGCACTTTACGGCCATGGCTGCCGCAAGGCCGGCGATGCCAAGATCACCTTCGGCACCGGCGCCTTCGCATTGGCGGTGACCGGGGTCGAAATTCTGCGCCGGCCAGACCAGGGATTGCTGCCCACGCTGGCCTGGCAGATCGGCGCCGAGCGCGTCTATGCCCTCGATGGCGGCGTCTACAATGCAGGTTCTGCGATCGACTGGCTGCTGAAACTGGGGCTGGTGCCGGATATCGACGCACTCAACAGATTCACGGCAGCGCCGGCGATCGAGCGCGGCCTGGTTTTCGTCCCGGCCCTCTCCGGTCTCGCGTGCCCGCATTGGGATCGGTCGGCAGCCGGAATGTGGCTCGGCATGGGGCTGGAAACGAGCGCGGTCGATCTGGCCCAGGCGGTGATTGAAGGCATTGCCCTGCGTACCGCCGAAGTGATCGCCGCGATGGCTGCCAATGTTGCCATCGGCGGCCGCATCTCGGTCGATGGCGGCCTTACCCGCAATCCATATTTCCTGCGCTTTCTCGCCAATGCCCTGGGGCGCGACCTGGTGACGCGGGATTTCGACGAGCTGACGGCATTCGGCTGCGCGGCCCTCGCGGCGCAAGGCATTGGCCGCCAACTGGAATTGCCGCGCGGCGGCGAGGCAATCATCGCGCCAGATCGAGATGGTCGCATCTGGTGCGAACGATTTGCAGATGCTGTCTCTCGCGCCAAGGTCTGGCGCCAAACTTGACAGGCATCCTCCCAGACATTATTGCCAAACCAGCATTGGGGAGTAGTTACCTGCCGGAGACATGACAGGGCGCATATCAACATACTTGAGAGAGCGATCTTTCATGGTATGCGCAGATTTCGATGCTTGGTGCGACGCCGCTTAAGCGCCGCTGCCCAAGGACCGGAACCGGACGAGACCAGTGGCACGCACCCATCCCGAACAAGCCAGCGGGAGAGGCACGTGGCCGCTGACTCACACCTGGCTTCGGGACCTAGCAGATGACCATCGCCACCTCCCTCGCTCTCGCCTTTTCGCTTTCCGCCGATGCCTTCGCCGCGTCGCTTGGCAAGGGTGCCGCCTTGCACAAACCACGCCTGGGTGAGGCCGCGCGCATCGCCGCCTATTTCGGCCTCTTCGAATTGGGCGCCCCACTCATCGGCCTGGCGCTCGGCTACACGATCGGCGGGTATATCGAGGCGGTCGATCACTGGATCGCCTTTGCCCTGTTGCTCGCGGTCGGCGGGCGCATGTGCTACCTGGCCATCGCGGGCAACGAAGATGAAGACGCACCCAAACCCAAGCGTCACGGCCGCCTCGTCTTGATGGCCACAGCCATGGCAACCAGCATCGATGCGACCGCCGTCGGCGTCACCCTCGCCTATATGGACCTCCATATTCCGATGACGATCCTGCTCATCGGCTTCGTCACCTTCGGTATGACGTTAAGCGGCGTCCTGATCGCCCGCGTGGTCGGCCCGATCCTCGGCCGCTGGGCCGAATTCATCGGTGGGCTCTGCCTCGTCGCTATCGGGGTGAAGCTCCTGTTCGAGCATGGGGTGTTTGGGTGAACGCATGGAGCCATGCTGGTTCCACATTGCCCACCTCATTGACGCCGGCCATCGCCCACATCTAGCCTTCAGTCCTGCATTGAGAGGTGTGCCATGGATCGTCCGGATTGGTACTATGTCGATCTCACGCAAGTGGGCATGAATTTCGACGACGCTGCGGAAGTTGCCAGCTATGACGCGCGGCAGGGCGGCGATCCCGCCGAGGATCGCGGGTTGCTCGAAGGCCTGGGACTGGGCGTTGATGAAGCTATGGCGGATATTGGCTGCGGCACCGGTATGCTGGTCGTGGAGGCTGCGAAGCTCTGCCGTGAAGCCCATGCGGTCGACATTTCCACCGAAATGCTGGGCGTGACCCTGGCTCGGGCGAAAGCGCAAAATCTCACAAATGTCGTGCCGCACCGAGCCGGATTCCTCAGCTATGAACTGCCCGATTCATCGCTGGATCTCATCACCAGTAAATTCGCCCTGCACCATCTTCCCGACCTTTGGAAAGGTGTTGCACTTGCGCGTCTACATCGAACCTTGAAACCGGGTGGCCGCTTGTTCCTGCGCGACGTGGTGTTTTCCTGCGACCCCGCCGAGATACCCACCGTCTCCGAAGAATGGATCGCCTGGATGTCTGCCAACACCGGCTATAGCCGCGCCGAAGTAGCGCAACATATCCGCGACGAACACAGCACCTTCTCCTGGATCATGGCGGGGCTTATCGAACGGGCAGGTTTCCGCATCAACCATGCGGAATATTCGATGCGAATCTATGCTGACTATATTGCCGAAAAGACCTGAGGCTGCGGCGCATCGTTCCATGGCGCGATTAAGACGATCGATGACGCTGGATGCCGGTCTGATTGGGTCCGGTCTTGCCAGCATTCCGCTATGACAGACGTGATGCAAATTGATGAGATGCTGCCGTCGCTGGAGATCGGGCGGCGGGTGCTGGCGGGCGAGTTGATCGTTTGGCGGCGCCGGCCTGCATTGGCGGCATTGGTCACGCGCGCGGATGCATTGCTGCGCGCGGGACTGGACGGCGATCCGCTGACGGCCGAAGCCAGGCTTGCGCCCGAGGATTTCATCAAACGCGTGCGGCGGCTGCGCGCTGCCTTCAAAACCGATTCCGAGATCAATGCGACGTTCAAGACTGCGCTGGTCGAATGCGGTCTCGATTCAGCGGATTGTTACTGGGACCCATTGCAATTGCGCGCCGTGCCGGGGCAGGCATCGCATCACGCGCGGCGCATTCTGCCCCTGCCCGCCCATCGCGACAATTGGGGTTCCAATATTCCGCAGCAGATCAATTGGTGGTCGCCGCTCTATCCCATCGCCGAAACCCGCACGATCCTGTTCTACCCGGAATACTTCGCGCAGGCCGTCGCCAACAGCAGTGCCGATTGGGACTTCGAGGAATTGAAACGGTTGATGGCGGAAGGCAAGGCAGACCACTATCCCGTTTTGCCGGTATTGACCGAGGAATTGCCGGCGCGTGCCGCCCTGCCCGTCGTGCTGGAACCCGGTGACATGCTGGCCTTTTCCGGGCAGCACCTCCATGGCAGCATCGCCACCGACGGCAAAACGCGGTTCAGCATCGAGAGCCGCACGATCAATCTTGGTCATCGCGATGCCGGGCTGGCGGCGCCCAATGTCGATGGGCGCGCACCGCGCATCGTGCCGGATTGGTTCGAGCATCTGACGAACGGCGAGAACCTCGGGGAAATCTGGCGCTAGGGCTTGCGCCCGAACCAGCGCGCGAGTTCGGCGCGATCGACATCCTGCTGCCAGTCGGAAGCTTTGATAATGTCAGGCCGGTCGGGATAGAGCGCCAACAGGCAGATGTCGACACCACTGCCATCGGTCGTGAAGGGCAGGATCAGGCGGTGATAACCAAAGGTGCGCCGCGTCAGCCAGAAGCGCATATGCCGGTAATGCGGCGCCCGGCTGTCGACCACCTCGGCATAGGCTTTCATCACTTCGCGGCGGATGCGCTTTGAATAAAGTTCGTCGATATAGCGCCCGGTGAGCTCGGCGCCGGCCAAATCATTGAGCGCGGTGCCGACCAAGCGGTACCGTGCCCGGAACGGCAGGCGGGTGAGTTCGACGATTGCCAGATGACCGAGCCACGGCCGCAAGGCTTCCGGCTGAATGCGCGCCCGGCGGGGAAGAATGTCTTGGGCAGCCCATTCCGCCCAGAGAGCCAGCAGTCGCGCGAGACCCTCATGCCGGATCGGCGGCTGAAGCGGCGCCCCGCCGGCTGATTCAGGGCCGGCTGAATCAGGGCCGATTGGATCGGTGTCGTGATGATGCCCAAAGAGCGAGTAGATCCGCGCGGTCATTCCCCTCGGTATCCCGTCCCCCACAAGATCGGCGCCGCCAAGTCAGGGCGGCACATCTCATTTCTTAACGCTCCATAATGAGAAGGTTCCCAGCGATCGCCCTCAGAAGGCCACTTTCAGGCCCCGGGATAATCAATAAAGGCAGTTGGATCGCGGATTGGAAGGGTGTCAGACAAGAGAAAGAACGGGGGCGTGCAGCTGGAGACCCGCCCGAGCCATGATCCTCAACCGGCAGAGGGGCGGAAAGGCGCTACGTCCGGCACCTCGATGGCGAGGCCGTCATAGGCCGGCTCGACACCCGCCGGGCAGCGCGCCTTGATGACGTCGTAATCCACCAGATGGTTCATATGCGTGAGGATCGTGTGTTTGGGGCGCAGCATCTCGACCCAGGCCAGGGCCTGATCGAAATGGGCATGGGTGTTGTGCGGCTCGAAGCGCAGGCAATCGACGATAAAAAGATCGAGCCCATGAAGGTGAGCCAGGCTTTCGCCCGGCAGCGCCACGCAATCGGTCGAATAGGCGACATTGCCGATGCGAT
>NZ_JAYRDA010000009.1:0-129987 GCF_041909655.1 Dongia sp.
ACGCTCGACCGGCCGAAGGTCAATGCCATCGACATCGAGACCTCGCGCGCGCTGGGCCATGCCTTTTGCGAGCTGCGCGACGATCCGGATCTGCGCGTCGGCATCGTGACCGCGGCCGGCGAGAAGATTTTCTCGGCCGGTTGGGATCTGAAGGCTGCCGCGGCGCAGAATCTGGTCGGCAAATGGTGGAAGCACGATTACGGCCCCGGTTCCTTCGCCGGCTTGACCGAGCTCTGGGATCTCAACAAGCCGGTGATCGCGGCGGTCAATGGATTGTGCATCGGCGGCGGCTGGGAATTGGCGCTGGCCTGCGATCTGGTCATCGCGGCCGAGCATGTCGAGTTCTCGCTGCCCGAATTGCCGCTCGGCATCGTGCCGGATTCCGGCGGCGTGCAGCGCCTGCCCAAGCGCCTGCCGCACAACATCGCCATGGAAATCCTGCTGCTCGGCCGCCGCATGCCGGCGCAGGAAGCCGCGCATTACGGCTTCGTCAACAAGGTGGTGCCGAAGGAAAAGCTGATGGAGGCGGCACGGGAATGGGCCGACCTCATCGCGACCGGCGCGCCGCTCACGGTCCAGGCGCTCAAGGAATGCATCCGCGAGATGGAGGATAAATCGATCCGCGAGAGCTTCGACCTCATCCGCTCGGGCACCATGAAGACCTATGAGGCGGCCGATGAATCCGCCGACGCCAAGGAAGGCGTCAAGGCCTTCGCCGAGAAGCGCAAGGCCGATTTCAAGGGCGGCTGATCGGCGGACCCTCCAACATGAAAAAGGCCGGGAAGAGGGGCTCTTCCCGGCCTTTTTGTTTCCGCGCGCCTTACGCCTCGTGCGGGCGCAGGACGGCGCGGGAGATGATATGGCGCTGGATCTCGGAAGTGCCGTCCCAGATGCGCTCGACGCGGGCGTCGCGCCAGAAGCGCTCGATGCCGGTTTCCTCCATGAGGCCCATGCCGCCGAAAATCTGCACGGCCTGGTCGGTGACCCGTGCGAGCATCTCGGTCGCAAAGAGCTTGGCCATGGCGTAATCCTGGTCCTGGGCATTGCCTTCCGCTGTTTTCCAGGCGGTCTGCAGCACGAGGAGATTGGCCGCCTCGATCTCGGTCGCCATGTCGGCGAGCTTGAAGGAGACGCCCTGGAACTTGCCGATGGTCTGGCCGAATTGCTTGCGCGTGGCGGCCCAGCCGGTGGCCATCTCCATCGCGCGCTGGGCGCGGCCGACACATTGCGCGGCGACGGTGAGGCGTGTGGCGCCCAGCCAGGTATTGGCGACATCGAAGCCGTGATGCACCTCGCCCAGGACCTGGCGCTTGTGGACGCGGCAATTGTTGAACACCAATTCGCAATGGTGGAAGCCGCGATGGCTGACCGAGCGCGAGCCCATGCGGACTTCCAGCCCCGGCGTATCCTTGTCGATGAGGAAACTGGTGATCAGCTTCTTCGGGCCGCGCTTCGTCTCCTCGGTTCCGGACGAGGCGAAGAGGATGATGTAATCGGCGACATCGGCATAGGAGATGAAATGCTTGGTGCCGTTGATGACGAAATCATCGCCTTGCGCCTCGGCGCGGCATTGCATCGAGCGGACGTCGGAGCCGGCATTGGGTTCGGTGATGGCAAGGCATTCCACCCGCTCGCCACGGATGGTGGGGAGCAGATAGCGCTCCTTCTGCTCGTCATTGCAGGCGCGGAGGATGTTGCTCGGTCGATGCACGGCATATTGCAGGGCGAAGGAAGTGCGGCCGAGTTCGCGCTCGAACAAGGTGAAGGCGAAATGGTCGAGGCCGCCGCCGCCCAGTTCCTCGGGCATGTTGACCGCGTAGAAGCCGGATTTGATCGCGCGCTCGTGGATCTGATGGATGAGTTCCGGGCGGACGTGATCGGTCTTCTCGACCTCGTTCTCGAACGGCACGAGTTCCGCTTCCACGAAAGCGCGCGTGGCGTCTACGAGCATCTGCTGCTCGCTGGTCAATCCGAAATTCATGTCACGTCACCCTTTTTTAGGCGGCATTCCGATAGAGCGGCCAGCCTGGGCGGGCCGCGGCAGTTTCGCATGTTCGGCGGCGATCGCCTCGATCCGGGCCAGCACATCCGGCTGGAACGGCGCCACGCGCGGACCGGTCATGTCCATGGAGAGCTGCATCTGCTCGTTGGTCGCGACCGGTTCAGCCTCGTCGCCGCGATACATCGTGTGGAAGATGTGGAGGCGCTTGGCATCGACACCGAGGAAGGTGGTCTCGACGCGCACTTCCGTTCCGACCTTCACCTCTTTCAGATAGTTGAGGTGCAACTCGGCGGTGAACAGCGAGTGATTGCTGCGCTCCCGCCCCGCCGCATCGAGCCCGATCTGGTCCATCATCGCGTCGGTCGCGTGACTGAAGATGACCAGATAGAAGGCATCGTTGAGATGCTTGTTGTAATCGGCCCATTCGGGCCGAACGACCTCTCGATGCGGGCGGAGCAGGGCGCTCATCAAATCAGTCCTCGTACTTCCAGCCGTGCTTGGCCTTGGCCTCGGTGATGGCACCGATCACGCTGATGATGCAATCGTCGCGCAGGCGTTCGAGATCCTTGATCGAATGCTTGCCGGCCTGAGCCCCGGTGCCTTCGACGATCTTGTTGATGAGATCGTCGGTCAAGGGCGGGGCTTTGAGATGGGTCCAGGGCAGGTCCAGCGCCGGGCCGAATTGTTCCAGGAAGTGGCGCATGCCCGCTTCGCCGCCCGCCATGTGATAGATCATGTACATGCCGAAGAACGACCAGCGGATGCCAAAGCCGAAGCGGATCGCGTCATCGAGTTCGCCGGTAGTGCAATAGCCGTCCTTCACCATGTGAAGGCCTTCGCGCCAGACCGCTTCAAGGAGACGGTCGGCGAGGAAGCCCGGGACTTCCTTGCGCACATGGAGCGGGCGCATGCCGAGGCTCTTGTAGAACTCGATCGCGGCGGCGACGGCTTCGGGCGAGGTCCATTTGCTGGGGCAGACTTCAACCAGCGGCAGCAGATAGACCGGGTTGAAGGGATGGCCGACCATGCAGCGTTCGGGATTCTTCGCTTCCTTGTAGAAATCCGAGGGCAGCAGGCCCGAGGTCGAGGAACCGATCATGGCGTCGGGCTTCGCCGCCGCGGTGATCTGGGCATGGAGCTTGGTCTTCAGGTCTTCACGCTCCGGCGCACTCTCCTGGATGAAATCCGCATCCTTCACGGCTTCTTCCACGGTGGCGACGAAGGTGAGGCGGCTCTGGGAAGCGCCGGGCTTCAAGCCGACCTTTTCCAGCGCCGGCCAGGCATTGGCGACATTGGCGCGGAGCTGCGCCTCGGCACCCTTGCCGGGATCCCAGGCGACGACGTCGAGGCCGGCGGCGAGGAACCGCGCGGCCCAGCCCGAGCCGATGACGCCGGTACCGATGATGGCGCATTTCTTGATGTTGGTGATCATGTTCATATGTCCTTGGTCTGTTTAGCCGCGCGCCTTGAGGCCGAGCTTCTTGCGGCCTTCGGCCGGGGTGAGCGGGCGGGCGCCGAGGCGCGTGATGATTTCGCAGGCGCGCTCGGTCAGCGAGCCGTTCGAGGCGTGGACACCCTTGTCCAGCCAGATATTGTCTTCGAGCCCGACGCGCACATGGCCGCCCAGCAACAAAGCCTGCGCCAGCATCGGCATCTGCATGCGGCCGATGCCGAAGCCCGCCCAGATGGCGCCCGCGGGCAGATTGTCGACCATCGCCTTCATCGTGGTGGTGTCGGCGGGAGCGCCCCAGGGAATGCCGAGGCAAAGCTGGAACATCGGGCTGTCGCCGAGGAGGCCTTCCTTCAGCATCTGCTTGGCGAACCACAGATGGCCGGTATCGAAGATCTCGAGCTCGGGCTTCACGCCGAGTTCCATCACCTTCTTGGCACCGGCGCGCAGCATGTTCGGCGTCGAGATATAGGTGTAATCGCCATCGCCGAAATTGAGCGTGCCGCAATCGAGGGTGCAGATTTCGGGGAGCAAGGCTTCGACATGGGCGAGGCGGGTGAGGGGGCCGACGAGGTCGGTCGCCTTGCCGAATTTGAAGGGATCCTCGCCGGCGCCGATTTCAAGATCGCCACCCATCCCAGCGGTGAGGTTGATGATGACGTCCGTCCCGGAGGAACGGATGCGGTCGACCACTTCGCGGTAGAGGTTGACGTCGCGGCTGCCCTTGCCGGTTTCCGGATCGCGCACATGGCAATGCGCCACGGTGGCGCCGGCCTTGGCGGCCTCGATTGCCGCATCGGCGATCTGCTTCGGGGTCACGGGAATGGCCGGGTGCTTGCCCACGGTATCGCCGGCACCGGTGACGGCGCAGGTGACGATCACTTCGTAATTCATGGCTGGCTCTTTCTTTGCGGCATGAAGCTTTGAGAGATTCTGGTTGGCGGCGATGCTGGCCCGGAGGCCTTGCGGCAGGTTGACGCATTCCGACAAGCGCTTGATGAATTCCGCCGCGCCCGCCTTACCGCAGCGACGGCATGATGCCGAGGGCCGGGCGGCGGCGCTCGGCGCTGGGGGCCTTGCCCGCCCAGCCGTGATAGGAACGCGAGAAATGCGCGGCCGAGCCGAAACCGCAGGCGACCGCGACCTCGACGATCGACATATCCGTGTATTGCAGCATCGAGCGCGCCCGCTGCAGGCGGAGGTCGAGATAGTAGCGGCGCGGCGACATGCCGAAGAATTTGTCGAACAGGCGCTCCAATTGCCGCAGCGACAAACCGGCGGTCTTGGCGAGGACCGCACTGGTGACCGGTTCCTCGAGGCGCGATTCCATCAGCTGGATGACGCGCGAGAGGCCGGCATGGCTGATGCCCTGGCGTTCCTTGGGCTCCATGCGCTGGCGGTCTTCGGGCCCGCGGATTTCCGGATGGATGAATTGCTCGGACACAGCGGCGGCGAGGCGGTGGCCGTGCTGGCGCCTGATCATGTGCAGCATCAGGTCGAGGGCGGCGGTGCCGCCGGCGCAGGACCAGCGGTTGCGGTCGATGACATAAAGGGCGTTCTCGACCTCGACCTTGGGGAAAGCTTCGGTAAAACTGTCGAGGCTTTCCCAATGGGTGGTCGTGCGATAGCCATCGAGGAGCCCGGCGCGCGCCAGCAGGAAGGCGCCGGTATCCATGGCGCCGATCTCGATCGCGGCACTGTTCTGGCGCTGCAGCCAATGCTTCAATTGCGCATCGAAATAGCGCAACGGATTGAAGCTGGCGCAGATCACGACCATGTCGTAGGTCGGATGCTTGGCGATCGAATGATCGGCCGCCAGCGACATGTTGTTGGAAGCGGTGACCGGATTGCCGTCCCGCGACAGCACTTCCCAGCGATAGAGTTGCCGGTCGGCCATGCGGTTGGCGACCCGCAGCGGTTCCACCGCCGAGACGAAGGCCATCATCGAGAAAAGCGGCATCAGCAGGAAGCCGATGGTCATCGGTTGGTCGTTATCGGATGTCGGCGGCATGGGTGTGGCGATCGCTTCCGGCCGCTCAACGCGGGCTAGGGAGAGAAATTTGTTGTGGCGCTGCATGATGCAGTGTCGCATACAGGCAAGCAAGGGGATGCGTTGGAACGGGGATGACGTGGGTATGAGCAGGGATAAAGCGCAGCCGGAGCCGGAGGTGGTCGACTTCATCAACGCCTCGGATGCCGTATTTACAGCAGCTTTTGACGCCCTGCCGATTGCCGAGCAGCGCGCTGTCTATGACCGGTTCTGGCAGCGGTTCAATGCGCCGCGACCGGCCGGCGTGACGGTTGACGACATCACCCTGCCGGGGCCGGGCGGCCCCTTGCGGGCCTTGCTGTACCGGCCGGAAGGGGCCGCTGGACTCGTACCGGCGATCGCCTATTTCCATGGCGGCGGCTGGACGCTGGGCTCGCCCGAGAGCCATGACATCGCCACCTCGCGGCTTTCTGCGCAGACAGGTGCCGCGGTCCTCAGCCTCGATTACCGATTGTCGCCGGAGCATCGTTTTCCCGACGCGCTGATGGATTGCCGTGCGAGCCTCGACTGGCTGGTGCAGGAAGGACCGCGTTTCGGCCTCGATCCCGACCGGATCGCGGTGGCTGGCGACAGTGCCGGCGCCAATCTCGCGGCGGCACTTTGCCTGTGGGTGCGGGACCATGGCGGGCCGAAGATCCAGTTTCAGGCCTTGATCTATCCGATGCTGACCTGTCCGGTGGAGCCCGGCAATTCCGGCGGCGTGTCGCCGGAATCCGTCAGTCAGTATCTCCGCGCCTATTTCGGCGGCCGGGCGCTGTGCAATGATCCATATGCGATGCCGCTTTCTGCCAAGTCGCTCGAAAATGTGCCGCCGGCCTACATTGCGACCGCGTCCCTGGACCCCATTATGCTGCATGGCGAACGCTATGCCGAGCGTCTGCGTCATGCTGGCATACCTTGCGATTATAGTTGTGGTTCCGGCCTGCCGCACACTTATCTAAGGGTGCTGCACCAAAGCCGGCAGGCCGCCGCTGAGTTCGCCGCCTTGTGCACTGCCGCAAAGCATGCGCTAACTCCCAATCTGGTGCGAGCCATCTGAAATATCGTTCACGATCCGGCCATTATGTCGCATACCAATGACCGCGTGTCGTAAATCATCAAGAATCCAGAACGCAGCGCCGTAATGATGCGTTACGTTAAGCGAGATGGCATCACCGCTTCAAAGACGGATGAGCCACGGAAAACAGGGTTCGCCGCCGGTCGGCATGGGGTCGGTCGGTTCGGCCGTTAGGGAGAGATAAATATGAATCAATGGGAAGAACTGCAGCAGGCCGCTTTCACCAAGCGGATCTCGCGGCGTGACTTTATGCGCCGTGCGACCGCGCTCGGCGTGTCGACGGCTTTGGCCACCGGCGTGCTGGGGAAGGCCGGCTATGCGCAGGAACCGAAGAAGGGTGGCAAGTTCATCATCGGCCTCGGCCATGGTGCCACGACGGATTCGCTGGATCCGGCGACCTATCCGGACCAGATGACCGGTACGGTCGGCTGGGGCTCGACCGCCAACAGCCTCACCGAGATGGACGAGAAGGGCAATATCGTCGGCGACCTCGCCGAGAGCTTCGAGCCTTCGGCCGATGCCAAGACCTGGACCTTCAAGCTGCGCAACGGCGTTACCTTCCACAACGGCAAGTCCGTGACGGCGGAAGACGTCGTGGCCTCGTATCAGCACCATATGGGCCCGGATTCGAAATCGGCGGCGAAATCGATCGTCGACACGATCACCGAGGTCAAGGCCGACGGCAATAACATCGTCTTCTCCCTGACGGGCGGCAATGCCGACTTCCCCTTCTATGTCAGCGATTATCACCTGCCGATCATGCCGGCCAAGGATGGCAAGGTCGATTGGCAGTCGGGCATCCGCACCGGTCCGTTCGTGCTGGAAAGCTTCGATCCGGGCGTCGGCGCCAAGATGAAGCGCAACGAGAACTACTACAAGGACGTCTGGTTCGACGAGTTCGAAGTGAAAGTCATCGCCGATGTGGCGGCGCGTACCAATGCGCTGACCTCGGGCGAGATCCACTTCATGGATCGTTGCGACCTCAAGACCGTCAATCTGCTGAAGCGCAACAAGGAACTGACGATCAATCAGGTGACCGGTTACGGCCACTACATCTTCGTCATGAACACCCAGGTGGCGCCGTTCGACAACCCGGACGTCCGCAACGCGCTGAAATACGCGATCGATCGTGACGAAATCCTGCAGAAGGTGTTCCTGGGCTATGGCTCGGTGGGTAACGACAACCCGATCGCGCCCAGCGTCCAGTATGCGATCAATCCCGAGCCGGTCCATTCGTACAATCCGGACATGGTCAAGGAACTCCTGAAGAAAGCGGGCCTCGACAGCCTGTCGGTCGACCTCTCGGTCTCCGATGCCGCCTTCTCGGGCGCGGTGGATGCCGGCACCCTCTTCAAGGAGAGCGCTGCCAAGGCCGGCATCAACATCAACGTCATCCGCGAAGCGGACGATGCCTATTGGGACGCCGTCTGGCTGAAGAAGCCGTTCGTCGCTTCCTATTGGAACGGCCGTCCGGTCCAAGACTGGATGTTCACCACGGCCTATGCGGCGGACGCCGCCTGGAACGACACGTTCTGGAAGAATCCGCGTTTCAACGAGCTGCTGGTCGCGGCCCGTTCGGAAACGGATTCCACCAAGCGCGCGGCCCAGTATGCCGAGATGCAGCAGCTCGTCCATGACGATGGCGGCCTCATCAACATCGTCTTCAACTCCTACATCAGTGCCAATTCGAACAAGGTCGCCCATGGCGAAATGCTGTCGAACTGGGATGTCGACGGGATGAAGATCGCCTCGCGTTGGTGGTTCGCCTAATATCGGCTTGAGGTGAGGCCGGGCCGCAGCCCTTTGGGCCGCGGCCCGGCCGAACTCATTCCGAAGCCATGCAGTCAAGCTAGCAAATGAATTATTGGGGAGGCACCGCGGGGCAGGCGGTGCGGGACGCGATGCATCCAATCCTTCGAACGGTCTTGCAGCGATTGGGACTGGGCGTCTTGACCCTGTTCATCGTCTCGCTGGTGATCTTCTCGCTCATCGAAATGCTGCCCGGCAATTTCGCCAAGCGCATCCTGGGCCAGGCCGCGACGCCGGAAACGGTCGCCGCCTTCGAGAAGGAAATCGGCCTCGACAAGCCGCCTGTCGAACGTTACGTGAGCTGGATCGGTGACGTGGTGACCGGCGAATTCGGCAATTCCTTCACCAGCCGCGTCGGCTATCAGCGCAAGGTCGCGGACCTCATCGTGCCGCGCCTGAAGAACACGCTGTTCCTGGCCAGCATGACCGCCGCCGTTGCCGTGCCGCTGGCGTTGATGCTGGGTATCCTGGCGGCGCTTTACCGAAATTCCTGGTTCGATCGCGTGGTCAATTCCGCGACCCTGACCACGATCTCGATGCCGGAATTCTTCATGGCTTATATCCTGATGCTGTTCCTGGCGGTCAATTGGCAGCTCTTCCCGAGCTTGGCGTCGGTCGATCACGACACGCCGCTTTGGGAGCGCATCTATCGCTGCACCTTGCCGGCGCTGACGCTGACCCTGGTGATTGTGGCACACATGATGCGCATGACCCGGGCCGCCATCATCAACCTGCTCGCCAGCCCCTATATCGAAATGGCGCGCCTTAAAGGCATCAGCAAGTCGCGCGTGATCCTGCATCATGCCTTGCCCAATGCCTGGGCGCCGATCGTCAACGTGATCGCCTTCAACCTTGCCTATCTCATCGTTGGCGTGGTGGTGGTCGAGGCGGTCTTCACCTATCCCGGCATCGGGCAGTTGATGGTCGACGCGGTGCGCACCAAGGACATGCCGGTGGTACAAGCCTGTGCGCTGATCTTCGCCGCGACCTATATTCTGCTCAACCTGCTGGCGGACATTATCTCGATCGCCACCAATCCACGCCTGTTGCATCCACGATGAGCTGGGCGCAGGCGGAGAAGGGCGACATGATGAACATCGATCTCTGCGTGGGGAACAGGCATGAGTGACGCAGCAGCATTGACCAAGACACCGCGCGCCCGACGCTCCAAGATCGAGGCAGCCTTGCGTGAATTGCGCAAGGCGCCGTGGAGTGCCTGGTTCGGCATGATCGTGCTTTCCGGCTATATCATCGTCGCCTTGTTCGCGCCGATGATCGCGCCGCACGGTGAATCCGAAGTGGTGAGCAACGAGCCCTTTGCCGTCTGGAGCGACGAGTTCTGGTTCGGCACGGATCAGCTCGGTCGCGACATGCTCTCGCGCATGATCTATGCCGCCCGGAACTCGATGGGCATCGCCTTTGCCGCGACCGCGGTCGCCTTTCTGACCGGCGGGTTGCTTGGCATCGTGGCCGCCCTGCTGCGCGGCTGGGTCGATCAGATCGCCAGCCGACTGGTCGATGCCGTGATGGCGATCCCCAGCCTGATCTTCGCCCTGATGGTGTTGGCGATTTTCGAACAGCCGACGGCGCTCAACATCATCCTGGTGATCGGTTTCGTCGACGCGACCCGCGTCTTCCGTCTGACCCGCGCCGTCGCCATGAATGTGGTGGCGCTGGATTTTGTCGAAGCCGCGAAACTCAGAGGCGAAAAAACCGGCTGGATCGTGTTCCGCGAAATCGTGCCGAATATTCTGCCGCCCCTCATTACGGAATTCGGTCTCCGGTACTGCTTTGTGTTTCTCACCATCAGTTCGCTGTCTTTCCTCGGCCTTGGCCTGCAGCCACCGACGGCCGATTGGGGCCTGATGGTGAAGGAAACGGCGACGCTTATCACCTATGGCGACATCACCCCGCTGCTGCCGGCGGGTGCCATCGCCTTGCTGACCGTCTCGATCAATTTCGTCGTCGACTGGTTCCTTCACAAGACAAGCGGGTTGCGCGATGGCCAATGACAACATGAAGCAGCCGGCGCGGGAGAAGGGCTCGGTCCTTCTCGAGATCAAGGATCTCCGCATCGAAGGCGAGAGCGACGACGTCTGGCACAAGATCGTCAAGGGGGTCAGCCTGACCCTGCGGCGCGGTGAAGTGCTGGGCCTCATCGGCGAATCCGGCGCCGGCAAATCGACGCTGGGCATCGCCGCCATGGGTTTCGCCCGGCCGGGTTGCCGCTTTACCGGCGGCAGTATCGTGTTCGACGGCATCGATTTGATGAAAGCGAGCGAGGAGGAGCGGCGCAAGCTGCGCGGTTCGCGCATCTCCTATGTCGCGCAAAGTGCGGCCGCTGCTTTCAATCCGGCCCATCGCCTCATCGATCAAACCACCGAGACGGAAGTTCAGCACGGGATCCGCAGCGGCAAGGCCGCGGTTACCGATGCGCAGGATCTCTATGGTCGTCTGCGTCTCCCCAATCCGACGACGATCGGCGAGCGTTACCCGCATCAGGTCTCGGGCGGCCAGTTGCAGCGCGTGATGACGGCGATGGCGATCACCTGCCGGCCAGATCTCATCATTTTCGACGAGCCGACCACCGCCCTCGATGTCACCACCCAGGTCGAGGTGCTGGCGTCGATCCGCTCGATCGTCGAGGAATTCAACACGGCGGCGATCTATATCACCCACGACCTCGCGGTCGTGGCACAGATGGCACATCGCATCATGGTGCTGCGTCACGGCAATCTGGTTGAGGAAGCGCCGACGCGCGAGATGCTGACGGCGCCCAAGGAAGATTATACGAAATCGCTTTGGGCAGTGCGCGGCCTTGCCAAGCCAGAGCAATCCAATGACGACACCATCCTCAGCATCGAGCATGTCGATGCGGCCTATGGTAATGCGGTCAAGATCCTGGACGATGTCTCGGTCCGCATCCCCCGCGGCCGCACGGTCGCGGTGGTGGGTGAATCCGGCTCGGGAAAATCGACCCTGGCCCGCGTCGTCACCGGTCTGCTGCCGCCCAGCAAGGGCCAGGTTTTGTTCAACGGCCAGCCTCTGCCGCCGTCGCTGAAACAGCGCGACAAGGAATTGCTGCGCCGCATCCAGATGATCTATCAGAGCCCCGACACGGCGCTCAATCCGCGGCACCGCATCTACGACATCATCGGCCGGCCGCTGCAATTCTATCATGGCCTCCATGGGAACAAGCTGGAGCAGCGGATCGTCGATCTTCTGAAGATGATCGAGCTCGACGAGAGCTATATCGACCGTCTGCCGAGCGAGATTTCCGGCGGCCAGAAGCAGCGCGTCTGTATCGCGCGGGCTCTGGCGGCCGAGCCGGAACTCATCATCTGCGACGAAGTCACCTCGGCGCTCGATCAGATCGTGCAGGAAGAAATCCTCAAATTGCTGCTGCGCCTGCAGGCGGAGTTCGACATTTCCTATATGTTCATCACCCATGACATCGCGACGGTGCGCGCCATTGCCGACGAGATCGTGGTCATGAACCAGGGCAAGGTCGTGCAGCAGGGGCCAAAGACAGAGGTGCTTTCCCCGCCTTATCCTGCCTATACTGAGCTCTTGTTGTCGTCGGTTCCGGAAATGGACCCCGACTGGCTGACCAATCTCCTCGAGAAGAGGCGGGTCAAGAGCAAGTGAGTGGATCATGGCGGTTGCAGTTGAAACCCCTCTGAAAGTCGAGACTACCGAACATTTCTGGATCACCTTGAAGGATGGCTGCCGGTTGGCAGCGCGCCTCTGGCTGCCCCAGGGTGCTGCCAAGAAGCCGGTTCCGGCGATCCTCGAATACATTCCCTATCGCAAGCGCGACGGCACCCGTTCGCGCGACGAGCCGATGCACGGCTATTTCGCCGGCCATGGCTATGCCGTCTTGCGCGTCGATATGCGCGGTTCGGGCGAGAGCGACGGGTTGATGTGGGACGAGTACCTGAAACAGGAGCAGGACGACGCCCTCGAAGTCATCGACTGGATGGCGGCGCAATCCTGGTGCGACGGCAATGTCGGCATGATGGGCAAGTCCTGGGGCGGGTTCAACTGCCTCCAGGTGGCGGCGCTACGGCCCAAGGCGTTGAAGGCCGTGCTCTCGGTCTGCTCGACCGATGACCGCTATGCCGACGACATCCATTACATGGGCGGGTGCCTGCTCAACGACAATCTGTGGTGGGGCACCATCATGCTGGCCTATCAGGCGCGGCCGGCGGATCCCGAACTCTTCGGCGAGGGCTGGCGCGAAAATTGGCGCGAGCGGCTGGAGACCATGCCGTTCTGGCCGGCGCTTGCCATGCATCACCAGCGCCGCGATTCCTATTGGCAGCATGGTTCGATTTGCGAGGATTGGGACGCGATCCAGGTGCCGGTCTATCTAATCGGTGGCTGGGTCGATTCCTATACCAACACGGTCCCGCGCATGCTTGAGCGCCTGAAGGTGCCGCGCAAAGGCGTCATCGGCCCCTGGGCGCATATCTATCCGCAGGACGGGACGCCGGGACCGGCGATCGGCTTCCTGCAGGATGCGGTGGCCTGGTGGGATCGCTGGCTGAAGGGCAGCAGCAATGGCGTCGAGAACGAACCGATGCTGCGCGCATGGCTGCAGGAATACACGCCGCCGGAAACGACGCGGCTTTCGCATCCCGGCCATTGGGTGGCCGAACAGAGCTGGCCGTCGCCCGGCATCGAGCCGACGCATTTTTATCTCAACAAGGACGGGCTCGCCGCCGTGGGCGGTGCCGAGGAAACAGTGCCCTTGTGCTCGCCGCAGCATCTGGGGCTTGCCGGCGGCGAATGGATGGGCGCTGGTTGCGTCGGCGAATTGCCGGGCGATCAGCGGATCGATGATGGCGGCTCGCTAGTCTTCGACACGGCGCCGCTCAACGAGGCGATGCAGATTCTGGGTGCACCGGAACTGGAGCTGGAATTCACCAGCGACAAACCGGTGGCGCAACTTTGCGCGCGCCTCTCAGACGTGGCGCCCGACGGCAAGGCGCTCCGCGTCAGCTTTCAGGTAATCAATCTCACGCATCGGGACAGTCATGCCGCGCCGACGCCATTGGTTCCCGGCAAGCGCTATAAGCTGAAACTGATCCTGAATGCCTGCGCTCATCGCTTCGCAGCCGGTCATCGCCTGCGCATCTCGCTTTCCAGCGCCTATTGGCCGCTGATCTGGCCGTCACCGGCAGCGGCGACGCTGGGCATCGTTACCGGCGTGAGCCGTCTCACGCTGCCGCATCGGCGGCCACAATCGATTGATGGCTCCGAGCCTTTCGCCAAGCCCGAGGCGGCGAAGGCGACGCCGGTTACGCAGGTCAGCGAAGGCAGCGTCACGCGCAGCGTCAGCTTCGATATCAGTTCAGGCGCCGTCACGACGGTTACCGATACCGAGGGCGTCTTCGGCGAGGGCCGCCAGCGCTTCGACGAGATTGGCACGGAAGTGCTGCACAATATCCGCCGCGAGTTGAAGATCGCGCCCGACGATCCGCTTTGTGCGTCCTATGCCTGCCAGCAGACCTATGTGCAATCGCGGCCCGGCTGGGATATCCGCATCGAGGTGAAGACCCGCATGCATGCGGATGCGGATTTCTTCTATGTCAGCGGCGATCTCGATGCCTTCGAGAACGGCGACCGTTTCGTCAGCCGCGAATGGCAGGAAAAGATCAAGCGCGATCTCGTCTAGAGCTCGATTTTCTTCCCCAGGCGGCCGGCGAGATCCTGGATGAATTGCCAGGCGACGCGGCCGGAACGGGCGCCGCGCGTCATCGACCATTCGACGGCTTGCGCCTGGACTTCCTCGGCGGGCAGATCGAGGCCGAAGCTGCGGCAATACCCGTCGATGATCGCGAAATAGGTTTCCTGGTCGCAATTGTGGAAGCCCAGCCACAGGCCGAAGCGATCCGAGAGCGAGACCTTTTCCTCGACGGCTTCGGAGGGATTGATCGCGGTCGAGCGTTCGTTCTCGATCATGTCGCGCGGCATCAGATGTCGCCGGTTCGAGGTGGCGTAGAAGAGAACGTTGGTCGGCCGGCCTTCGATGCCGCCTTCCAGCACCGCCTTCAGCGATTTGTAGCTGGCATCGGCCGCATCGAAGGAAAGATCGTCGCAGAAGATGACGCTGCGATGCGGCGCCGCGCGCAGCAAGGTCAGCAGGCGGGGCAGGGTGACCAGATCCTCGCGGTGGATCTCGATCAGCTTCAGCGGCGATTTGATGGCGAGATTGATGGCGGCATGAACCGCCTTCACCAGCGAACTCTTGCCGGTTCCGCGCGCACCCCACAGAAGAGCGTTATTGGCCGGCAGCCCTTCGGCAAAGCGCCGCGTGTTGTCGAGGAGGATGTCCTTGTTGCGATCGATCCCCTGCAACAGGTTGATATGAACCCGCGACACGGCCGGGATCGGTTCCAGCCAGGATGTCTCGGCATGCCAGACGAAGGCGTCGGCGGCGGAAAAATCGATCGGCTTGGCCCGGGTCGGCGCCAGCCGTTCGAGGCTGTCGGCAATGCGTTCTAGCAAGGGGCGAATTTCGTCGATGCTCATCTGTCTGTCCTTATGGATCAGCAGATTTCTAGCGGCTTCGCGGCTTTCACGCCAGTCCCCAGGCCAGAGTCCCCGGGCTAGAGCGACCACGGTCGTTGCGGGTCGTCCATGCGGTAGTGAATATAGCCGAACAGGGCTTCGATCTCGCCGCCGCCACGGCGCAGCGGCAGCAGCAGGATCAAATAATCGACATGGTCGCGGCTGTTGTCGCGCACCCAGCGCAGGCTGTCATGGCGCAGCGCCACAATTCCCGCGGCGGCGTCGAGATGATGTTGCCAGATATGATGGTAGGCCTCGGTGCTCGGAACCATCTCGCTGAGGAGCGATCCTTTGTAGTCGACGCCGTCGATAGCGACGATGGCGGTACCGAGGAGTCGATAGTGGAAGTCGTAGGCCGGTTGGCCGATCACGTCGATCAGCAGGACATTCGGCAGGAGCTTGGGAATTTCCACGGGATCGATGGCAGCGCGATCGGGTGGCCTTTCGTCAATGCGTTTCGATTGCCAATAGGCCAGGAAGGCGCGCAGATCCGCATGTTCGGGGGCGGCCATGATCGCGTCGAATTCCGGTGTGCCAGATGCCAGCCGCGCCGTCGGCGCGGTCTCGATCAGCACTGGCATCATGGAATGCTGCACACTGACACCCTTGGTTATCCAAGTGCGGCGTAGCTAAACCTGAACCGAATCTTGGTTACGGTCCGTTAACCATAGTGCGGCGGCGATGCCTCAGAGTCAAACGCCGATGACGACCGCTTCGGCCGCAGCCCAAAAGGTCACGATCATCGGCATGACGGCGCGGGCGAGCTCATCGGTCGGCAGATGACCGGCTTCCGGCAGAACATGCAGCCGGGCATTGGGAATGAACTCGGTAATTGCCATCGCCTGCGACAATGAAATCACCGGATCTCTGGCGCCATGGATGCCCAGATAGGGCGCTGTCATGCAGTGCAATATCGATTGTCTGTCGCCGCCGGCGCGCATGGCACAAGCCTGGCGCCAGATTCCGGCGGGACGATAGGCGCGTTCGAGCGAAGCGATTGCCGCGGCGCGCCGCAGATGGATGTCGGGCAGGGGGAGATTGCCGGCATAGGCCGTTTCGGCCGCCAGCATCTGCCGGATTTGTTGTTCGGGGTCAGGCGCGTGGACAATGGAGCGGCGCATATGCGCTTCGGCATTTTCCTGCATCGCGAGCCAGGGCTGACCGGCCGACGTCATCAACCCGACAATGCTGGCGACCCGGTCCGGTGCTTGCACAGCAAGTATCTGCGCGATCATGCCGCCCATCGAATAGCCGATGAGATGCGCGCGCGGAATCGCGCAGGCATCCAGGAGAGCCAGGGCATCCGCCGCCATCGCAGCCAGGTCATAGGCAGGTGGTTGCGGCAGCTCGTGCCAGCCGGGAAAATCCTCGGGCCTCAGGGCTGGATCGCTGGCGGGGCCACAGAGCGACGACAAGCCGGCATCGCGATTGTCGAAGACGATGGCGCGGCGTGTCGCAGCAATGCCGTCGATCAGCGGATCGGGCCATTCCGTCGCCTGCATGCCGAGCCCCTGGATCAGCAGGACAGGGAGGGCGTTGCTGTCTGTTCCTTGGCTCGGAAACGCGTCGAACCAGAGTGACAGACCGCCGGTTTCAATCAGGGACATGGCGGTCTGTCGTCTGTTTTCGTCAGAGCCCGAGAGCCGATTTCACGGCGGGGAGGCCGTCGGCACCTTCAAAGGTCGTGACGCCCTTGAGCCAGCCGTCCAGATAATCTGGATGCGCCGCCAGGGTCTTCTTCGCGGCTTCGGTTGCGCCGAGATTGTCGCGGATCAGATAGGCCATGCCTTCGTTTTCAAGTGCTAGGTCAAAGGTGACGTTCTTCAACAACGCGGCCACATTCGGGCATTCTTCCAGATAACCTTGGCGCACCTGGGTGTGCACGGTCGCTGCACCAAGATTCGGCCCGTAATAGGCGTCGCCGCCGGTCAGGTAGGCGAGTTGGAAATCGTTGTTCATCGGATGCGGCGCCCAGCCCTGGAACACAACCCATTCCTTGTTGCGCACCGCCTTGTCGACCTGGCTCAGCATGCCCTGTTCGCTCGATTCAATGACCTCCCAGTCATCCAGCTTGAAAGCCGGGTCCTTGACGATGTCGAACATCAGTTGATTGGAGCCGGGTTCGATCCCGTACATTTTCCGTTCGAACTTTTCGGCATGCGCGGCGAGATCGGCGATGTCCTTGACGCCGGCATCGAAGACATATTGCGGCACGGCGAAGGTGTATTTGGCGCCCTCCAGATTCTGGTGCACCGTCTCGACCGATCCGTCCGCCTTGTAGGGGTCGTAATAGGTCACCATGGCGGGATCCCAATAGCCCATGAAGACGTCGAGATCCTTGTTCTTGAGGCTCTGATAGATGATGTCGAGGCCGAGCAAATCGGAACGCGCCTCATAGCCGAGCGCACTCAGGACCGTCTGCATGATCCCGGTGGTGAAGGTGAGGTCGTTCCAGCCCGGCTCGGCCAGGCGGACCTGCCGGCAGGCTTCCGGCTCGGCGGCCTGTGCCGTTCCGAGATGGGCGATGAACAAGGCGGCGGCGCCCGCCAGCAAGGAATGTCTGCGCATAAATCGTCTCCCTCATGAAGCCGCGATAGATTATTGACCGTATGGTCTGTTTATTATCCCTGTGGTCAATTTATAGTCCAGTTGGACAATTCCGGCAAGCCCGGCTCATAATGGGGCGAAAATCACGGAGAGTCGGATTGCCGCGCCTCAGCATCGAACAATTGCGCCGCCAGGAACTGGCCGAAGCCGCCTATGAAATCCTTCAGGAGGAAGGCATCGCCGGGACGACTTTGGCCAAGGTGGCTGAGCGGGCCGGCATGTCGAAGGGCATCGTGCTGCATTATTTCCGCGGCAAGGACGAATTGCTGGAAGTCGTCATGCGGCATGCCAACAGCCTGCTGCGCGACGAGGTCATTCGCCTGATGGGCGAGGCCCAGGGACCTCGGGCGCGCATCGATGCGATCATCGCCGGCAATTTCTCGCCCAAATTCTTCAAGCCGGAAATCTGCAATGCCTGGCTCTCACTCTGCGCCGAGGTGCCGCGTAATGCGAAATTCGCCCGCATCCAGCGGGCGATCCATGCGCGGATGCGCAGCAACCTTCTTTCCGGATTGCGGCACCTGCTGCCGCCGGAAAAGCGCGAGGCAGCGGTCATCGGCATTACCGCGATGATCGACGGGCTGTGGCTGCGTTTCGGCCTCACGCAGAATGGCCTCGCCGAGACGGGCCTGAGCCTGGAACAGGCCATGGCGCAGATGGAAAGCCTTGTGACGCAACATCTCGGCCCACACCGCTAGCGTCGGATATTGCAACGCAGCGTGGTTTGGTCTACCACCTAATCAGGTTGTCCCCACTCGCTGACGCGATGTCGAGCGAGCTCATGCCACAGAACTGTGTAGTGGGGATGACCGCGCCAATCGTCAGCATCATAAGGCTCTATATCCGCGTGGCTTTGCTGCGGCGGCGCCTGCATGTTCCTGGGTATCATGGCCTGGGATATTGAGGGGCTGTTCCGGCGTCATGCGGGTGCCATTGCGCGCTCCTTGCGCCGCCGCGGCCACACGCCGGAGACAGCCGCCGATCTCACGCAGGACGCCTTTGTGCGTTTGATGAATGCCAGCCCGGCGGGGACGGGGGACGCCGACAATTCCTCCGCCTATCTCTATCAGATCGCCCGCAACCTATCGATCGACCTCAACCGCCGTGCGCAGCGCGTCGAATACACAAGCATGCCCGAGGATGCCTTCGCGCAGATCGCCGATCCATCCCCGTCCCAGGAAGACATCGTCTATGACCGGGAGCGACTGGCCATTGTCGAGAGGGCGCTGCGGGAATTGCCGGATAAAACGCGCCGGGCCTTCGAGATGTATCGCCTGGGCGAGCGGACATTGAGCGAGGTCGGAGCCGAGCTCAACCTCTCGACCACGCGAACCTGGACCTTGATCCGTCAGGCTTATCTGCATCTGCGCGCCCGTCTCAATGACGATTCGCCCTAATTTCCGTCATTCTGGAGGGAAATTGCCTTTCCCTCATTCGTATTAGGTTATGCGGGCAAATCCGCCCGTGGGAACGAGACGCAGCCATCCATGAAGCGGAAAGACATGACGCAACCGCCGCCGGGCGACGGCAAATTGTTCGGGGAGGCCCTCGACCTTTGCATCCATCTTCAGAACGATCCGGCAAACCCGATCGTGCGGGAACTGGTCCAACGCTGGCGCGCACTGGATCCCGCGCGGGAAGCCGTCTGGGCCGAGGTCGTTGAAATTCATGGCATGGCCGGCAAGGTCATCACCGACCGGCACAGGGCGATACGGGCGAGGGCAGCCACGACGCGCCGCAATGTCATGCTGGGAGCTGCCGGTCTTGTCGCCGCGGGTTTGGGTGCCGCCCTGGGGCCGCGTGCCGTTACCAGGCTGCGTGCCGATCAGGTGACGGCAACGGGTGAAATCCGCGATGTGCAGCTCGCGGACGGCACCATGGCAATGCTCGGCCCCGACAGTGCGATGAGATCGGATTTCACGGCCGATCGGCGCCGCGTGGAACTGCTGTCGGGCATGGCGTATTTCGCTGTCGCCGAAGATGCCGGTCGGCCGTTTCAGGGAATTGTTGGAGACCTCAGCGCGACGGCGCTGGGCACCGCTTTCGAGATCGGCGGCGATGCCGGCTATCTGACCGTGGCGGTCGAAAGGGGCGAGATCGAGATCGGCATCCCGCATGCGCCGGACGAAAGATTGGGTCCCGGAGCGTGGCTGGCCTGGGACAGCGATACCGGCCGTATCGCGCGCGGCGAGCGAAACCCGGGGCAGGTCGCGGCCTGGCGGAGCGGCATTATCATCGCCGATGGCGAGCCACTCTCTTCCGTGATCGCCCGGATCTATCGCTGGCAGACAGGCCGGGTCGTGATTGCCGAACCGGATTTCGGTGCGCGCCGTGTCAGTGGCGTCTTCGATGTCCACAATCCGATCCTGGCGCTTGAAGCCGTCCTGCAGCCGCATGGCGGCAAGCTCCACCGGATTTCGCCCTGGCTGAGTGTCGTGTCCACTATTTGAAAATAATTCGCAACTGAAGAGAAAACTCCGCCGGCCAGATCGTTTCAATCGGTAGGAGTTTCCGTTAGCCGCTGCCAAACGCCGAGCTCTTCCTGAAAATGAAGCGGAGCGATTGGATCATGCGTCCAAAGATCGGGGCTGGAGGAAAGACGCGCGTTGTTGGTTGCGGGATATTGGCGGCCATGTTGTTGACCATTCCAGTGCTC
Organism: Dongia sp.; assembly: GCF_041909655.1. Classification (GTDB taxonomy): domain Bacteria; phylum Pseudomonadota; class Alphaproteobacteria; order Dongiales; family Dongiaceae; genus Dongia. Next base: position 20,208 of record NZ_JAYRDA010000009.1, read on the forward strand.
GGCGTCTCGCCGAACAGCGCCTATGCGCAAAGCGCGGAGCAGAGCGCGGCCTTCGACATCCCCGCCGGCCCGCTCGCAAATGCGCTCATGGCGTTCGGCCAGCAATCCGGACTGCAGGTGACTTACCTCCCGGAACTGGCGGCCGGCAAGGACTCGCCCGGCGCGCTGGGGACGCTTGTCCCGAGCGAGGCGCTCGAACAGATATTGTCCGGGTCCGGACTGACCTACAGCTTCACCAATGCGCGCACAGTGGCGATCATCGCAGTGATCGATGACAGTGCCGGCATGGCCGAGGATATGCTGATCCTCGACCCGATCGATGTCACCGGCACGGTTCAGCCGCAGGACAAGCCATATGAAACGCCCGGATCCGGCAGCTATATCTCGCGCGAGCAGATCGATCGTTTTCGCGGCGGGACCGCCGGCGACATCTTCAAGAACACCACCGGCGTGATCGCCGCGTCGAATCACAATGGCGCCGCACTCGACGTCAACATCCGCGGCATGCAGGGCCAGAACCGGGTCAAGGTGGCGATCGACGGCACGCAGCAGACCTCCACCACTTGGCGCGGCTATATCGGGGTCGACGAGCGAACCTATATCGATCCGGATCTGATCGGCGGCGTCGATATTGCCAAGGGTCCGACCGGCGGTGCCGAAGGGGCCGGCGCAACGGGCGGCGTTGTTTCCATCCGCACCTTGAACGCCAAGGATATCGTCAAGGAAGGCGAGGAATTCGGGGTCCGGCTGCGCGTCGGCGCCAGCGACAACGCCATCTCGCCGCAGACACCGCCGGCCTATGTGCAGCGCACCGCGGAGGAATCGCCGGATTTCTTTGATTTCGAGAATTATTCCGGCAGCGCCGCCATCGCGACGTCGCTGGAGAATTTCGACTTTCTCGCGGCCGTGGCAAAGCGCAAGACCGGCAATTATTTCGCCGGTTCGGAAGGCGACGACGATTTCGAATTCATGAACCGGATTTACCCGCTATCCTTCACGCTGCGCGATGAGGAAGTTTTCAACTCTTCCGATGAATCGCTCTCGCTCCTGACGCGGGGCACGATCCGTTTCTTCGACGATCACAGCCTTGAACTCAGTTTCATGCGCTACGATAGCGAGTTCGGCGAATCGATGGGCTCACTCCTGTTCCAGCAGGATAACGGTTTCCGCCAGGTCAATCTGTCCGAGGTGACGGCGGACACGTACACGGCGCGGTATCGCTGGGCACCGGACGAGGATCTGCTCGATCTGCGTTTCAATATCTGGGCCAGCGATGTTGCCCAGACCACGCGCGCTGTGGCCTCGGCACCGGATTTCTCGCAATTCGGCTTCATTCCCGCGGACGAGCCGCGCTTTACTGAAACCTGGACCTATGGCGGCGACATCAACAACACCAGCCTCGTCCTTACGGACTTTGGTGACTTCACCTTCAATTACGGCCTCTCCTATCAATTGGAGGACATGAACGGCGAGGAATATTGCAGCCGGACCTATACGCGTAACTCATGCGTGATTCTGAAACCCAGCATCGGCACGCGCGAATTGGGCAGCGCGTTTTCATCCGCCGAATGGGTCGTGATCGATTGGCTGAAGTTTGACGGTGCGCTGCGATACGATGCCTACAAGCTGGAAGACAAAGCGCCGGTAACGACGACGGGTGTCCGCAAGATCGATGGCAGCCGAGTGAGTCCCACGGCGAGCGTCACGCTGACGCCCGTCGAGGGTTTGCAGTTCTTCGCCCTCTATGCCGAGGGCATGCGCCCACCGACGAAGCGCGAGACCATGGGGAGCGACGCCAACAGCATTCCCAATCCCTATCTCGATGCCGAGATCACCCGCAATTGGGAAATTGGCGCCAATCTCAGCCAGGATGATTTGCTGTTCGACGATGACAAGTTGCGCCTCAAGGCCTCTTATTTCCGCAACAATCATTACAACTACATCTCCCGCGTGGCTTCGAATGCCGGACCGGGGCAACCCGTCTTCACCTTCGGCAATCTGGACCGATTGACGCTTTCCGGGATCGAGATTTCCGGCGGCTATGATCTGGGGCCGATCTTCACGGAAGGGTCGCTCACCTATTACACGGATTACGCCTTCTGCCCGACATCCTCGACCTGCGGCGATGCCGCGGTGATGTACGATTACGCCACCAATCACGTGCCGCCGGATTTAGCCTGGAGCGTCACGGCAGGCGCGCGGCTCTTCGATGGCGACGTGACCTTCGGCGCCCGCATGACCTATGCCGGCGAACGCATCGCGCCGCTCACCACGGCCGACCGGTCGCGCACCGCCGTCTGGCTGCCTTATACCATCGTCGATGCCTTCGCCTCGTTTCAGGTGCTTGACACAGTCTCGCTGGATTTGAATGCCGAGAACATCTTCGACGTCTATTACGTCGACGCGCTGAACGGCTGGATGCCGTCGCCCGGCCGTACCATCCGGGCCAGCCTGACGGCGAGCTTCTGATGATGGGAGACAGCCGTCGCAATCTCTCTCGCTGCCCCGAGCGATGTTGCCGCTGACGGGTCGTGACAGGCGTGCTGTCGAGGCAGCTTCATGGGGCGCCGCTGGTTTCCTGGTGCTTGGCCTGCATGTCGGTGCCGGCATGTGGCTGTTGACGGAAAAGCCGGCGGCGGAGATCGTGATGCCGCCGCCCGTCGCGATCATGGTCGAGTTCGCGCCTGAAGCGATCGCCGAGGTCACGGAGACGCAGGACATCGCCGCCGATGCGCTGGCATCCGCCGAGAGCCAAAGCCGCGAGGCCGAGCCGGTGGAGGAGGTGGTCGAAGAGACAACGCCACCACCCGAAGAAGCCGTGGCGGAGCCGGAGCAGGCGGCAGCCCCGCTTAAGGAAACACCGCTGCCGATCCGCGAAGATGCCGAGGCTCAGCTTCCTGCCGCTCGGCCCGAGCCGATTGCCGACAAGAAGACGGCCAAAATCCAACCTCAAGCAGCGATGCCTGCGCGGAAACCTGTCGAGCCCGATAAGCCAGAGCCCGAGGAGCCGGCAGAGATCCAGCCGCCGCCATCTCCCGCCTCGGCAAGTGCGGTTCAGGCGAAGGCCAAGGTGCTTGAGGCCGATCGCACCGCCGCGCCACTCAGTAATGCCGGCATCGTTTCGGCCGAAGCGGTGGCGACATGGCAGTCGCAGCTTCAAGCCCATCTCGAGCGCCACAAGCGGAATGTGAAGGGGGCGGGACGCGGCATCGCCAGCGTCAGTTTCAGCCTGGACGGAAATGGCAACGTGCTCACCGCGCGCCTGGCGAAGTCATCCGGAATCGACTCGCTGGACGAGGAGGCGGTCGCCATGGTGGAGCGGGCCTCACCCGTCCCGCCGCCGCCCCCGGGAATGAAGCGCAACATCACGGTGCCGGTTCGCTTTACCAAAAAGCGTTGACCTGCCCGGGTTGAGCCAATTTCGATCCAGAATGCCCGAACGCGACGCGCAACGTCGGCGGCTAATCGTTTAACTGTTTGATTTTACGTAGGAAATGGTGCCGTCGAGAGGAATCGAACCTCCGACCCCGTCCTTACCAAGTATGGGCGGGGCTTGGATCAACTGGCCTTTTCGGTTTTCCCCACGAACTTCCCCACATTTCCCAGTGCCAGGCGCTGCCCTTTGACGTCGGTCGACTGGTAGCGCATCGAGGATTTCGGATCCTTGTGATCGAGGATGTCCATGATGCTGCGCAGGCCCGCCCCGCTGGCGTTCAACCACTTGCCCAGAGAGTGCCGCGCCATGTGAGGGGTGAACCTGATGCCGGTGGCCTTCAGGACGGGCGCCAGGGCGCGGTAGAAGGCCCAGCGGTTCCGCCACGGGAAAACATAGCCGACCGTCTTTCCCAGGCTGTCAGGCGCCGCCGGCATCGCGGCGAGGGCCGCGCGTACATCTTCCTGCAGAGCCTTCACGACTGTCTCGTCGGATTTCTCAATGTCGACCTCGATCGTGCCGCGGGTGAGATCGAGACGCGGCCATTGGATGGCGATCGCGTCCGAGATCCGCATGCCTTGGCCAAACAGGAAGGTGAGGGCGGCCGTCATTTCAGGCTCGCCCATATCCTGGGCCGCTGCGATGAGGGCCTGCGCTGAATCCATGTCGACGGCCCTGGTGACGGCGCGCGGTTCCTTGAAGCGCGCCAGGCGCTGATAGGCGCACCAGCCTTGGTCGGCCGCGTAATGCAGAATGGCGCTGGCCGGGGTGATGCCGAGCCGGTTGCGCGACGATGCCTTGTGGTTGGGGTAGAGCTTGATCGAGGCCGCCACCAGATCCGCATGCTTGATATCGGCCAGCCGGCGGTCACCGAGTTCGGCAACTAGGTGGTTGATTTCCTTGATGGCTCGGTCGACCTGTTTCAGCTTCTCGCGCGCGGCCGGCTCGCCGTTGCGCAGGGCGGCACGTTCCTGGTCTGACAAAGGCGGGTAGCGGAAGCCGGTATAGGCGACGGCCGCGTCGCGGAAGGTCTTCGGTCGCTCTATGTCCGGTTCGCCGGATTGCGCATCGGCAGCACTTGCGGTGAGTTCGGCAAGAGCCGCAATCGCATACCTTTCAGCAGATGCCTTGTCCGCTGTCCGGCAGGAGAATTCGACGAGCTTGCCGCCGACCCGGCCTCGGGCGATGTAGTAGGTGTTGCCTTTGCGCCGGCCGGGCGGGATGAGTTTGAGCATGTGAGCGCCTTCAGCAGGGCCTTATAGGCATCCTCGTCGAGCCGGGTGCCCCGGCCCTTGCCAATGGTGGCGATTTCCGGGTGGGCGCGCAAGGCCCGCCAGATCGTGTCCTGGCTGTACTGGGTGGCTTCGCGCACCTGGGCGAGGGTGTAGAGGCGGGGAAGGCTGGGCGCGGCCGGGGAGTTCATGCTGCCGGTACCTCGAAGAATCCCAGGGCGCCCCTGCAGGGGCGGAAGGGCAGGGGCGTAGGGTTGGCCAGCACGAGCCCAAGCGGCCCGAAGAACCATGGAGAATCGTGGTCGTCGACGATGCTGACCAGATCTACCTCGCCGATGATCCCACCCCGTGGGAGATCCTCGTATGCTGGTACCGGGAGGCCGCGCGGCAACAGCGCCGGCACCAAGTCAGTGTCAGACCCACCGGCGAAGCATAGGAATGAAACGTATTCTTTCCGGGGCATGATGCTCGACGCGTGGAGAGCGACGCGGGTGCCGCCCGGCCGCTTCACCATTTCCCGCGCTTCCCTCAAGGCCGGATAATGGGGGCCCCAGTCACGATTCTCGATCGTCTTCCCGGCATGCATGATGGCCCAGGCCCACGGCTGACGGACGGAAAGGGCTTTCACAGCAGCTTCTCCTGCGGCGGGTGATTGGCGATGATCCAGGCGCGGACTTCCTCGGCGGCCTGGACGTAGTCGGCGCTGGGGGTTTTGGTGATTTCCTGTCCCGGTCGATAAGTCGCCCAGATGCGGTCTCGGAGCGGCTTGGGCAGGGCGTACCAGTGCGCCTTGCAGCCCCAGAGCTTCGGCGGTACCGTCTTGCCGCAGCTCGGCCAATGGCAGGTGTGGCGGCTCAAGCGCGACCCGCCTTTTCATGCTCCGGCGCTTCCCGTGTCTCGAAGCTATCGATCGGCGCTCCAAGGGCAGCCTCGGCGGCGCGGAAAAACAGGTCGCGGACAGTGGCGAGGTAAACGTCTTTGGCGTCTTTTTCCGCCACCAGCGTCATGCGGACCGTCGCCAACAGTGTTGCACCTTCCATGGTTTCGGGCGGCGCCATGTAGGCATTCCACCATTCGCCCTCGACGCGCATGGCAAGGCGGAAGGGATTGACGGTATTGGTCATGGCAGCAGCTCCGCTTCAGCAACATCAATCCAAACCGGCGGGTGGCCAGTGCCGTAGACAACAAGGCGCACGGCATGACCGGCGTTCAATTGGGCCAATTCATCCTCGGTCGGCTTCCAGACGGAGATCATCGCCGGGCCGTCCTGCAGTTGCTGGCGCATGATCGGCAGCGCGCCACACCGGATATCGGGGTTGGATTCGTTGTGGCCGAGCGGCGGCTGCAGCAAGCAGTTCTGGCCGACAAATTCGCGCGGGGTCATGCGGCGGTCTTTCGGGTGAGGGCCTGCGGGCGGCGATCGCCGGGCATGTCGTCATGGGTGCGGCCATCGAGCAGGCGGCCGGCAGCTTTCTTGCCGACACGATAGACCAGATTGGTGGCGTGTTCGGTAAAGCTATGGGCGTCGAGCCGACTTGCGTGATCAGCGCACACGACATAGCGGCGCATCCAATCCTTGACGTTGCCGTGTCGGTCTGTGACAGGGCCGTCCTGAATTGCACCGAAGGTATCGCCAGGCGCCCATTCGCCCCACTGCTTGAACAGGAACGGCACGCCAGCAGCGAGGCACTGATCGCGCAGGGATCGAAACCAATCCGGATGCGACGGCCGCGCGTTTGGCCCGCTCTCGCCGCCGCAGACGATCCAATCAAGTTTCGGTGTTGATGCCTGACCCGTGCGGGCAACGGCCACTTTCCCATGGGATCCCGGATATTCGATCCGGTGAAAGCCGTCGAGGGCGTTCAAGCTGAATCGGTCGACGGAAGCAAAGCCCGGCATCATGCGATCGAAATCCGAGGCCGGACGGGTGATGTCGGTAAAGTTGACCGGCCCGAGGGCTGGCTCATACGAAACCCAGCGCAGGGCGGCGGGCGTATCCAGCAAGATTGGAACGCGCGCATCGGCCGTCGCCTGATCCTCGACGCTGACACCAAGCCAGAGATTGTCTATATGCCAACCGATACCGGCGCCAGCACTGTAGAAGAAACCCGATCCGGGGCTCACCATGTCGGCGTCAACCATGCGTTTGATTTGCAGGCTAATGCGATCTTCGCTGTGGTGCCTACCGAGGGATCGGCAATAATCGCGCATCCGCTCCGGCCGCTTGGTTAGGATCTGGAAGGTATGCTGCGGGCAGAGCGCCATGACGGCGAACACCTGATCGAGATGGTCATCGGTCACGGTTTCGTGGAACAGGTCCGACATCGAGTTCACGAAGATGAATTGCGGCGTCTTCCACTTGAATGGCTTCAGAAGAAGGGGATCGACGAAAAGGGTCTGTCCGGTCCAGTTCGCGATAACCTTGCCGTCGCTGCCCCTGCGGCGGGTGGCCAGGCCCTCATAGGGTTGGCCCGGCCCGTTGAAGCGCGCGGCGATGCCCTGGGCATAGCAGTTGCGGCAGCCCTCAGAGACGCGGCTGCATCCGCGAATGACATTCCATGTACGGTCGGTCCATTCGATGTCGGTGGCGTCGGTCACGACCGCACCTCCGGCTGATCGCAGCCAGGCCCGACGGCGCCAGGGTCGTTCGGGTCGACGAAGTCCGACCATTTGACGAACCGCTCGTCGCCGTCCTTTTGCTGGCACCAGAAACCCCAAATTCTGATCTTCGGGCCGGTGATGAAGAGGGTCCACGCGGGCAGGCTTTCGAAGATCGGCATGCCGTCGGTGAAGCCAACCACGGCGTGGTCGTAATGCTTTTCGAGCTCCAGGCGGTGCCGTGCCCAAGGCGAGCGCAGGACGACGCTGCCGGGGCGGCGCCAGTGGCGACCCCGCGGCGTCTCCTCCCAATAGCCGCCGGCCATAACGATCGAGAGATTGAACCACGGGTGATCATGGAGCGCGCGATCATCATCGTCGCGCAGCACGCAATGCAGATAGATGTTGAACAGGCGGTTGCGCGGGATCACCCACCAGCGCTGGATATAGGGCCGATCCTTGCCGCCAATGATGAAATCGGGCGCGCGGGTGGCGGCGACATGCTCGGTCACGAAACTGAACAACCATCCGCGCCAGCGCGGCTTGAGCCAGAACAGCCAGGCCATGACGGCGAGGGCGAAGAAAGCGATGAGCAGGTGCAAGCCGTTCGGTGTCATGTTCATTCCCGTCCTTCCGGTTCTCGACCCTTTCGCCCCACCCAGCGGCAGCTTCACGCCGCAGCTGGGTGGGAGGGTCCGCACCAACGGCCGGTGCGGTGGCCCTGGCGCAGCCGCGAGCGCCAGTCCGCCGGCTTCCAGGCTCCGGCACGATCAATCCTCTGAGACCGTGCCATCAACGCCCGGAGCCGCTCGGGGATCTGCTACTTGTCGGTACCGCGATAGAGCGGCAGGCCGGTTTCGGCAGCGGCCTTCTCAGCCGCCTCGGTAAAGGCGTGTTCCAGTCCCTGCTCGACGCGGTACATCTGGTAGAACCACTTCACCTTGGCATCGACACGGCGGTAGCGGAGCCGCACGGCAATGACATAGCGGGCGCCGTTGTCGTAGACCGGGATGGCGATCAGGAAGAGATTCGGCACGTGAAGCGGCGCGCCGCTGCCGTCCTGGTGCTGGCTCTCGAAGGTGAGATTGGTTTCGCCAGTCGACAGGTTCTCCTGGTTCTTGAAGCGGAGATCCTCGCGAATGGTGAGGCCACGTGAGAGCGTCACCAGTTCGGACGGTGTGGCAAAGCGACCGTTGAGCGTTTTCGCCAGATAGGCCAGATCCTCCTGCGGCGTGCGAATGCCGAAATCACCGCCGGCACTGGCATCGGTGATGACGCCCATCAGATTTTCATGGGGTACGATCACATCGGCGATGCGATCCTCGATGAAGGCGGCGAAGGTCAACTGGTCCAGCACCTTGCCATCCATCTCGCGCCAGGCCAGCCATTCCTTGGAGTGGGGCAGGCCGTAGCTGATCCGGTGGGCGCCGAAGCGGGCATCGGCATTGTCTTCGCCTTCCGGGTGGAAATCGATTACCGCCTGAATTTTCGCATTGTCGCGATCGGCGAAGATGACCGAGTTCGGCGCCTTGAAACGATTGGCGAGTGCGATGAAGGCCGCGAGGGTGTGGGCGACATGAGTGCCGCTGCGGCGCTTGGGCTTCTCGCGGTTCTTCTCGAACAGCGGCTCGAGGTCGAGCATCTTCAACCCTTCTGGCGCCAGCAAGGCAGTCGCCTTGTCGGCGGTATGATGGCCGCTGATCTGCATAATCTGCGGCATCTGCAGCCGGTCGTGGCGGGCGAGGATGGTGGCGAGGTCGCCGATCTGGCCAACATTCGCCGGGCTATTGGTCTTGTCGTTCATGTTACGAATCCTTTCGGCAGATTGCGGGATGAAACGATCAGGCGTGCCGGATCTCGGAGTTGCCAGGGACCAGGCGCGGCTCGCCGAACATTTCGACCTGGTTGGGGTTCTGGGGGGTGAGATAGTTGTCGGGCGTCGCCCAGGCATGGGTGATGCCGCGGCGTTTCTTCGGCGCCTTCACTTTCACATCGCCGGCCAGTTCATAGATGCCATTGTCGAGCTTGAAGCCGAGGGTGATGGTGATCGAGCCCTTGGCCTTGCCGCCGTTCTCGCCGGCGGCATTCTCGATATCGCCGACGAGATCGCGCAAGGCGGCCGACAATTCATTGCTGAATTCACCACGCTGCAGCGAGTCCAGATGCTGGTTCATGGTCATCGATTTGCGGATGTTGGGCTCGGTCATCGGATCAATCCTTCGGTTGGTACTGGGACGGGGTGAGGTCGGTAAGCGGCACCGAGTGATTGATGCCGTTGGCGGTGTAGTCGGCATGGAGGACGGCACCGGCACCGGTCCCGATGCGCACCCACCGGATATCGCGGATGCGGATGACGATGCCGGATGGCAGGCAAGCGAAGCTGCCGGGCAACAGGCGGGTGCGGGGGTGACGAGGCGCCGCGTCGTCGGTGAGTCCGAAGCCGAGCGACCGGCGCAGACGCGCATCATCCAAATGGGTAACTGGCCGGATGTCGTTCGCCGGAAGGCGATGTTGGCAAAGTTTCGTCGTGATCATGCGACCCTCCAGACGCGCACGAAATCGTCCATGCTTTGGGTGACGAACTGGCCGGGTAGATAGCGACCGCGACTGGCGATATCCGAGGCAAGGCGAGGCACGGTCGCGATGCGTGGGAAATCCGCCAAGGGCGCATCGAAATGCCCACCGGGTTTCGCCGCGCGCATGGTGGCGATGAGCTTCAGCATTTCAGGCTGGGCCGATTGACCGCGTGCTGGCAGCTTGCGTCCCTTGGGCGGAGGCAGGCTATATGAAATCGGGTAGAGATCGCTCATGACGTCTCACCGGAGAAATGGGATTGGCCGTCGCGCGCATCAGCGGCGGCGAGGCGTCGTGCAATGTTGCCATCGTTGGCGAGAGCGGCGCCCACGATCGCGATGGCCAGCAACAAGGCGAATGCGCGGATCATGCGTCCACCGATGCGCGGCGCAATGCCGTGCGGCCGATATGCAGCTTGCGGGTCAGCTGGTCACATTTTGCGGCGTCGAGCAGCAGCCTGGTCGGCGCACCGAAGATGCGCGTGATCTCGACCTCCAGATAGTCGCGGCCGCTGACGTTCACTGTCTTCACGGTGAAGCCAGTGATGTTGGCGAGAGCGGCCACGCGCGGATCGAAGGCCTGCGCGATGCGCGCGGCGTGGTCCTCGACCGCATAACCGGCGCGGTCCAGCACCTGGCCGGCGCGCTCGATATTGGTGATGGCGGTGGGAAGGTCGATCATGCGCGGCCTGCCCCTTCGCCGATCGCTGCGAATTCACCGTGCATGCCGGCAATGCTTTTATGGACCTCCGCCAGAAAGGAGTCGGCCTCCATGCCGTCGCCGAGGGCAGCCACGGTGGCGCAGGTGCCGCTCATCACGATGGCGCCGATCACGGCCGGATGTTTCGTGGCGAGGCGCTCGCTAACAAAGCGCTCAATCGCGGCGGAAAGTATCTGGCTGAGGTCGACGGCGAGATCGCCCTCGGCCATTGCGAATTCCCGTCCCTCGGCGATCGCCTGCGGGGTCAGCTGCTCGGGGGTCACGCTGTTGACCAGATCGACAATGCGCATGTTGGCCTCCTTACGCCGCGATGTCGCGGCAAAGGCGGCGGGCGCGGGCTCGGGCGCGGTCACCGAACTCGGCAATGTCCTGGTCGGTGAAGCCTTCGCGCTTGAGATCCTCGGTCGTGCAATTGTCGTTGGCGTTGCGCCGATCGACCATAATCTTGGCCATGTCGCTGATCTTCATCTGCACGCCGGCAGCGCCGCGGGGATACTTGGCCTGGACTTGGTCCACGCGCGCGGCGACATCGGCGGCGATTTCGTCCTGGCTGCGCTTGATCTGGCCTTGGCCACCGAAATTCATCCGCGCCATCACGCTTTTCCTTTCTGTCCAAAAGTGAGGCGGGCAGCGACGTCCCAAATTCACCGCTGCCCGCCCCAGTTCTCCCTTGGGGGCCCGCCAGGGGTTGGCGGGTGGACAGATATTTCCAAAATGGAAAGTTTCGGTCAAGAAGAAAATTTCTAATATGGAAATCTAAGGGGTGAACGGTTGCGGAACCGTTGCGGGGGGTTGATCTGCATGGCTAAATCCAACCGGGAGTAGGGAGGAGCAGATGCGTTCTTTAGTAGTGGCGGCTTTTTTGGTTGGGGCTGTGACGCCTGCATCTGCGGAGTCACCCATTGAACAGTTCTGCAACAACGTCCTGATCAACTACGTGACATGCTCTTTGGAGCAGCAGATCATCAATCTTGGTGGTGTTCCGCCCGCACCGAAATCAGGAAAGAGTTGCCTTCCAAATTACGAGGGCAACGTAAGGCCAAGTTATGATGCCGTGATCAATTCGGTGAAAGGGAAGCCGGAATCCACGGCTATGACAAAAGACGTCTACGCCTTGTTTCTGACGTCGACCCGAAATCTGATGCCGAAATCCGACGAGCGCAAAATCGTTTACGAAGCGCGTGTAAACAAGGCCCGCGACGATATCGCTCTGGCCTGCGAACGATTGAAGTTGGAGTAGCGGATGAGGGGAGCCAGCATCCTGATTTGGTCGGTCGTGCTGGCAGCATGCACCACGGTGGTTCCGACGCCGGTCTATCAGCCTGGCACGACGCAAGAACTGACCGGCGCGATCGTGGTCGAGCCGTTTACTTACTCGCCGCGCGAGGATGTCGCGCAGGATGAGATCTATTACACCATGGCCGGCACATGGAAGTTGCAGCAGCCGGTCGGCGCCTATGTCACCCAGGCCGTTCGGCATGAGTTGCGGCAGGCTGGCATTTCTCTCGCCGAGGGCAAGTGCCGCATTGGCGGCGATGTGAAGTCGATACGGCTTGAAATCGGCAGCGCTGCCTATGCGGCCGAGATCGCCTATTCGGTGTCTTCGCCAGGAGGCAGATTCGAGAGGTTGGTTGCGAGCCGCGTCGGCAACATCCGCCTTTATGACACCGGCGACGCCGCCGCATTCCTCAACCAGACGATCTCGCAAAACATCGACGAGTTGCTGCGGGATGAATCCTTTCGCGCGACATTGCGTGATGAATGCGCGGCTTAACCTTCCTGCCGATAGAAACCGATGACCAGCGCCGTTATGCGGATGCCGTCAGCATGCTCTTCGTGATCGCCGTTCCAATCGGCAGGATTGGGCATGCGCCATGCCGTGCTGAATTCGGGATCGGATGATTTAGGCACCAGCCAGTAGCTGCCATCCGCGTTGATCTGGATTTCCTTTAGAGTCGCCTCGATCTGGCCGATTTCGTTGGTCCGCTGCACCACCACCCGCATGCCGGTTCGTGGCATCCAATCTTCGCCAAGTTCGATCGTCGGCACCACGATGACATATGAGCCATCGGAATAGAGCAGGTTCATCGACGGGCCACGCACCTTGAGCGCCGCCCGATTCATGCGGCGATAGCGCGGGTCGACCGGCACATAGATGTCGAACTGCTCGGCGGGTTCATACTCCAGCGCATCCTTGAACACGCCTGCCTCGACCTCGCCGATGACGCGGGTCGGGCCAATCGGCATCTCCGACTCGGTCACGTTCAACGGCAGCGTTTTGGGATCCGCGATCAGCCCCAGAATTGTTGCGACGGGCATTTCAAGGTAACGCGCGACCTCAGGCACCTCGTCGGCGTGGATGCGCCGCAGGCCGCTGATCATCTTGTTGACCTCAGCCGGCGTCAGCCCGAGGGCTTTCGCCATCTCGATCTGCTTTCGGCCCAGCTTTTTTAGCCGGTCTTTAATCCATTGATTTCTCATATGGAAATTATCGCGCCGCCCCTGAGTCGCGGCTATTTCCGTTGTGGAAATATTCCGCTTGACTGAAATTTCCATTTTGGAAATTATTGGGGCATGGCAAACATCGCTCAACATGTCATCTCCAAATGCGGCGGTGCCCACTTTGTGGCAAACCTGCTCGGCCTCAAACCCCTGGAGGTCTATCGCTGGACCTATCCGCGTGAACGCGGCGGCCGCGACGGCTTCGTGCCGGCGCGCTATCAGGTGCGCCTGCTGACCCTGGCGCGGGGCAGGGGCATTGACCTCCGCACCGACGATTTCTTCGGCCTCGATGGATTGCCGCCGCTGATGCCGGCGGCCAACGACAATCCGCCATCCCCGGCGATGTCGAAACTAACGCGGCATCGTCGCGCCTCAAATTCCAATCAACATTCTGAAAAAGAAGGGGGTGCCGCATGACCAAGCGGCGCGATCCGGCCACATTCGATGCGGCTGCGCTTGAGGCGATGCACCTGCTGGGCGTCGATGAATGCGCGCGCATCATCGACCGTGGCCCCGGTGCAGTCCGGAAGTATGCCGATCCCGAAGCCGACGGCAGGCCGATCATCCACCATGCGCTGCGGCTCGATATCGCCTGTTTCAAGGCGATCGGGGCGACGCCGTTCCTGGCCGCGTACAAGCATCTGCTGCGCCTCGGCACACGCGATCTGCCGCCAATGGGTGCCGGCGATCCGGTGATGGAAACCCTCGATGTGGCGGAGGCTGTCGGCACGCTCTCGGCCGCCGTGAAGGCAGCCGCCTGCCACAGGGGCGAGGCGGGCGCCGATTTGAGCCCGGCCGAGCGGCTCGATCTGCTGCGCCAGATTGCGATTGCGCGGCGCGAGATCGACCAACTGGAAGCGGCGGTGCGGGGTGACCAGTCATGAAACATGCCGACGCCGCTGTTTCCCGTGAAACTGTTGCAAGTGGAACATCAGCGGTCGTGGCCGCCGATGCCGCCCCGTCGCCAGACGAAATCGAACGGGCACTGATTGAGCAGGCGATGCCACTGCCGGTACCCGGGCCCCGCAGTCGCCTGACCTGGTGGAACGAGACGCGTCTGAGGCGCCTGCGAGACCTGGTGTTGGACGGTTGGAGCGACGAGCGGATCGCCCGAGATTTACAGACCGCCGATTGGCCGCTGACCGGCAACACCATTCGCTCGCGCCTCTCGCGCCTCGGCTGGGTGGTGCGACGGCCAAGAAAAGCGAAAGCCAAGACAACCGAACGCCACCGGACGCGGCAGTAACGCAGCGGTGGAACAGGGTGGCGGTCAGTAGGGGCGGATCAGTCTGCCGCGCCGACCGCCGCCGCCCGACACAATGAGCAGGGAGGTCGCCATGGGAGTTCACTACGCCGATCGTTTTGACTGGTCTGACAGCGCCATCGAGGCGTTGAAACGGGAATGGGCGAAGGGAACGCCGGTCAACCGCATCATGGCCATCCTCGGCGCGCCGACCCGCAATGTCGTGATTGGGAAGGCACACCGCCTGGGCCTCGACAAGCGTAAATCGCCGATCGCAAAGGCAGGTGATGGGGATGCGGCGACCGGGGTCAATATCTCGACCGAGCGGTACCGGGCCTTCTGGGCCGAGCACGACCATATCTTGATTGCAGGCTATTCAGACGCCAGCACCATGTTTGTGCCCGACATTGCCCGGCAGATTGGCGTCTCGCGCCAGACGGTCACCGAACGGGCGAGGGTATTGGGGCTCACCCATCCCTGGCGCTTCGGCCGCGGTACCGAGCGTGGTTGGGGCGGTTCGCCACAAAAGCGGGTGAGGTCGACCGATAGCGGTCCGCGTGCCTTGCCAAACCTTGCAGAGCGCCAGGCCGCTCGCGCGGTGCCGGTGGCACCCGAAAGCCGCAACCTCGCGTTGGCCGACCTCGACATCGGTTTTTGCAAGTTCCCAACCAGCCCGCATGACGCGCCGCACGGGCAGCACCGGTTCTGCGGGGCGAAGATCGCGACCGAGATCGATGCCGGGCTGGCTGGGGGGCTGGGGCTTCCTTATTGCGCGTTCCACCAGCGGGTGGCTGTGCGCCAAGGCTACACCATCGGCGTGCCGGACAAGAGGGCGGCCTAGATGCTGCAACCTGACGAGCTGGTGGTCGACAATTTCGCGGGCGGTGGCGGTGCCTCGTATGGCATCGGCGAGGCGATCGGGCGCGACCCTGATATCGCGCTCAATCACGATGCCGACGCCTGTGCCATGTATTCGGTTAATCACCCCAGCACGCGCGTGTATTGTCAGTCAGTTTGGAAGGCTGACCCCCGCGACGTGGTGGCGGATGCTAACGGCAAGGCGCGGCCTGTAGGGCTCGCCTGGTTTTCGCCGGACTGTAAACATTTCAGCAAGGCCAAGGGCGGCAAGCCGGTCGAGAAGCATATCCGCGATCTCGCCTGGGTGGTGGTGCATTGGGCGAAGCTGGTGAAGCCCCGTGTCATCATGCTGGAAAACGTCGAGGAATTCCGTGACTGGGGTCCGCTTATTACTGTCGCCGACGGCAAGTTGATGCCGTGCCCGGAGCGTAAAGGGTTTACCTTCCGTCGATGGGTGAAGGAACTGCGCAAGCTCGGCTATGTGGTCGAATGGGATGACCTCCGAGCCTGCGATTACGGCGCCCCCACCATCCGCAAGCGGCTCTTCCTGGTGGCGCGCTGCGACGGCAAACCGATCGAGTGGCCCGCAGCGACACATGGCCCCAAGGGGTCTGGTTTGCGCCCCTATCGCACGGCAGCGGAGTGCATCGATTGGTCGATCCCGTGTCCCTCGATTTTCGGCCGGAAAAAGCCGCTGGCTGAAAACACACTGAAGCGCATCGCGCGCGGTATCAAGCGGTACGTGCTCGACGCTGCCGAACCTTTCATCGTGCCGGTGACGCATCATGGCGATGAGCGATGCCATTCGGCGAACGAACCGCTGCGCACCATCACCACGGCGAAGCGGGGCGAGATGGCGCTGGTGACACCGACGCTCATTCAGACCGGCTATGGCGAGCGGGAAGGGCAGGCGCCCCGCGCACTCGATATCGAGAAGCCGCTCGGCACCATCGTTGCCGGCGGGGTCAAGCATGCCCTCGTTGTGCCAACCCTCGTCGGCTGTGGCGGTCGCGCAGCGCAGTCGCGCCCGCGCTCGGGTGATGAGCCGTTGCACACGATCACGTCCAAGGCGGACACCTGCATCGTGGCAACGCATATCACCAAGTTCCGCAGTGGCGCCGTCGGCCACGGCATGGACGAGCCCATGCACACGGTGACCGCAAATAGCTACATCAAACGGCCGGGCGGTGCGGCGCCGATCGGCCTCGTCTCTGCCTTCCTGGCTCAGCACAACGCCGGGCCACGGAACGACAACCTGTCCGGGCGGCCGGTCGACAAGCCCGTGTCGACCATCACTCAGACGGGGGCGCAGCAGGGCCTGGTGACGGCCATCCTCAGCCACCAATATTCTAGCAACCTCGCGGGTGGCGAGGGAGATCTGCGGAAACCCATGAAGACCATCACTGCGGGCGGGCAGCATCACGCCCTGGTGCAGGCCTTCCTCATCAAGTATTTTAGCTCGGCCGTCGGCCAGGACATAAAAGAGCCGATGCACACGACCACGGCGAAGGCTCGCTTTGGGCTGGTCGTTATTCAAGGCGAAGAATACGAGATCGTCGATATCGGCATGCGCATGCTGCAGCCGCGCGAACTCTTCCGCGCGCAGTCGTTTCCAGATTGTTACATCATCGATCACGGCCCGGATGGCAAGGCTATCACCAAGACGGCGCAGATCGGCCGCTGCGGCAACAGCGTGCCACCGGTTATGTCGACGGCCCTGGTCTGCGCCAATTTCCATCTCCCGCTGCCGGCGAGGATTGCGGCATGACCGTGCAAATCCTCCTCGGCGACGTACGGGCGCGGCTGAAGGAACTGCCTTCGGAGAGCGTGCATTGCGTTGTGACCTCGCCGCCCTATTGGGGGCTGCGCGATTATGGCGTGGTGGGGCAGCTCGGCCTCGAGGCGACTCTGGGCGAGCATCTGCGCATCATGGTCGAGGATGTGTTTGCTGAGGTGTGGCGGGTGCTTCGCAAGGATGGCACCTGCTGGGTCAATTACGGCGATTGCTATGCGACGGCGCCCAATGGCCGCTCGGCGGCCGATACCAAGGCGGCGGCGAATGATGACCGCACGTTCCGCGACAAGCCTTTCTCGACCGTGGGACCGGTCTATGTCGCCGGTTATGAAAAGACCCAGCGGGTCGGTGTCTCGGCCAATGGCGGGAATGTTGCTGGCGCACATGGCGGGCGCGTCGTCGCTGCCGGCGTGCTGAAGCCCAAGGACCTCTGCATGATGCCGAACCGCTTCGCCATCGCGATGCAGGATTGGGGCTGGTGGGTGCGCAGCGAGATCATCTGGCACAAGCCGAACCCGATGCCCGAGAGCATCAAGGACCGGCCGGGCACGGCGCATGAAAAGGTGTTCCTGTTCTCGAAAAGCGAGCGCTACTGGTATGACGCCGAAGCGGTGCGTACTGATGCATCGGAATCATCAATCGGCCGCTGGCAGCAGGATATCGAAGCGCAACAGGGTAGCTTGCGCGCGCATGGTGGCGAGCGCAGCGATCGCCCCATGAAGGCCGTGCGCGGTCGTGACACTTTCGGCCGCCATACTTTGGACGACAAGGTGCCGAAGAGCGAACGCCGTGATGCGAGGGGTGCGTATGAGCCTTCGTCTGGTTTGCTGCCGCCTCACAAGGGACTGGCTGCTGCGAGGGAAGTTTCGCGTGAGAAAAAGCGCGCGCTGACGCCGCGCCATGAAGGGCATGTCAATCATACCCAGCTGGATGCGACCCCGCGCGGCTCGGCCAATCTGCGCAACGTGTGGTCCATCCCCGTCGCTGGATTCAAGGAAGCGCATTTCGCGACCTTCCCGCCGGCACTGCCTGAAATCTGCATCAAAGCCGGATGCCCGGAGGGGGGGGTAGTGCTCGATCCTTTCGGCGGCGCCGGCACGACAGGACTTGTGGCCGATCGGTTGAAGCGCGACGCCATCCTGATAGAACTCAACCCGGCCTATGCCGAGATCGCTCGCAAGCGCATTCACGGCGACGCGCCGCTCTTTTCTGCAGTCGATTATCAGGTGGGAGCGGTTCGATGACCTTAAATCTTTATCAGCCCTCTCCCCGTTATCCACAGGCTGTGATCGCGGGACGTGGTGATATGTGGATAGGCACCGTTGCAGTCGAGTCGCATGGAGGTGCCCTATGAGTAACCCGCTCGCGGCCAAGGCGCTGATGGCGCTGGGTGCCGGTTGCAGTCACGGACTGACGCGCCGGGCCTATGAGATGTGGCAGCGCCAGCTGCGCGACCCGCGCCTGACGCGACTGGTCACCGGGGCCTATTTCGGCATCGATGAGATGGGCGATATTCCCAGTCTCGAGAAGGGTGGCCCGCTTACCGCCTGGCCTGGCTGGCAGGCCTTTCCCGGCGTGGCGCGCGCGCGTTTCGACGGCAAGGGCGGCTGGGATGAGCATCCGCTCGGGGAAATCGGCTATGGCCGCCTAGTGGTGACGCTGCCGGTCGGTGTCTGGGAACCGGTCTGGCAATACCACACGCCGGACGTCCCTGGCGTCTATCGTCTGGGTGAGCAGTACCCGGTCGATCAGCACCGAGCGCCGGCCAATGAGTCGCCGCCCGTCCGCCTGACCGGGTGGCGCTTCCTGGTGACGGACATCATCGCCTGCGATCCCGTGCAGCCATCCCTCTATGGCCGCCTGACGCGGCATGCCGACCTTCTCGGCGAAGATCTGCTCAACGAACTTCATGCCGGCGATGGCTTGCAGCCGGATCTCCGGCAGCTGCGCCTGCATCGCTATCCGCTGGATTGGTGGCGCGCCGGCAATGGCTGGGCCGTGGTCGGCACCTCGTGCTGCATTCTGGAGCCGCGCGCCTGGCGGGAAGAGCGCGTGCTTGAGCGGCCTTGGATCTGCGACGATGAACTGCATGCGGCCGATGTCGCCGCGCGCCAAAGTCGCGCGCGCGCGGCGCTCACGGCAAACCTGATTCCCCAGGTGGGCGCGCTGGCATTTGTGGCACAGGGGTTCAAGGGCGGCGGCATGGGCAATGCGGGGCGAGGTGCCTGACGCATGACCGAGATCGTCATTCCGTTCTCGCCGAAAGGCGGCAAGCAGAAAAAAAACGACCCCGCCGCGGGCGATACTCAGGGCGGGATGGGCGGCTTCGACGGCGGTCCGCCAGAGGGGCAGCCGCCGGAGGGTGGCAAGTTCGATTGGGCCTGCGCGTTTCATCCGCGCAATGACCTTGGCAATGCGCGGCGCCTGCAGGCGCGCTTTGGCGAGGATCTGCGCTACGGCGCCAATATCGGTTGGCTGGGCTGGGATAAGCGCAGATGGTCGCAGGAATTGGGCGAGACCATGTCGATCCGCGCCGCACACAACGTGGCTGAAGCCATCCGCGATGAGGCGAAGGCGTTGCGCAACGGCATTCCGCCACGCTGGTTCACGCCGCCGGCCTGGGCCGAGTTTGTCGAGAAACACCAAAAGTTCGCCGTAACGGCCGGAAACCAGCGCCAGGCGGTGAACATGCTGGCGGCGTCGGAACCCTATCTGCAGGTGCATGCGCGCGACCTCGATGCTAACCAGCGGCTGTTCAATTGCCGCAACGGGACGCTGCGCCTGGGTGATGTCATCAAGGATGAATTCGGCGAGCAGATAGTGGATGTCGAATTCCGGAAGCATGACCGCGCCGATTTGATCACGCGCATGGCCGAGGTCGATTATGACCCGGAGGCCGAGTGTCCGGTGTTTCAGGCTTTCCTTCAGGACATCCTGCCCGATGCCGGCACCCAGGTTTTCGTGCAGAAGGCTCTTGGCTACGCGCTTTCCGGCGATGTGACCGAGCAGGTGATGTTCATCTTCTATGGTACCGGCGCCAACGGTAAATCGACCCTCACTGACATCATCGCTCATGTGATGGGGGATTATTCGGTCGCCACCTCCATCCAGACCTTCATGTTCGATCCGCGGCGATCGGGTGGGCAGGCGACGCCGGATCTGGCGCGGCTGCCGGGCAGGCGCCTGGTGCTGGCCAATGAGCCCGAGCAGGGCATGCGGTTCTCGGAATCCATCGTCAAGCTGATCACGGGCGGCGACGTGATGACGGCCCGCAACCTCAATGAGGGGTTCTTCGAGTTCAAGCCGGTCTTCAAGTTGTTCCTGTCGGCAAATCTCAAGCCGGTGATCCGGGGGCAGGACGAAGGTATTTGGCGGCGCATGCGGCTGGTACCATTCGAGCAGTTCATTCCTCCGTCGCGGCGCGACCGCCGGCTGCCGCAGAAGCTGCTGGCCGAGGCGAGCGGCATCCTCAACTGGCTGATCGATGGCTATCGGCTGTGGCGCGAGCAGGGCTTGGTGCCGCCAGAGACTGTCGCCAAGGCGACCGAGGAATATCGCGCCGAGAGCGACCCCGTGGGTGAGTTCATGGGCGTCGCCACAAGGCGCGTGCCGGCATCGGAATGCCCCGGCGGCATTGCCGGTACCGGGCCGCAGGTCAACGCCAGCAAGCTCTATGCCCTTTATTGCAAATGGGCCGGCGCCAACGGCATGAGGCCTTTCAGCGGCACGGCTTTCGGGCGGCGCCTCTCTGACCTCGGTTATCACAAGGACAAATGGGGCGGCTTTGTCGTCTATCTCGACCTCGCCATCACCCAGGAAGAGTTTGGAGGGTTGGAGGGTTCGGCGCCGTCAGGTGGCGACCCACGGCCAGAACCGCCAAGCCCGGAGGTGGTGCTGTGACCGCTCTCGCCCGGCGATCTGCGTTGTGCGGCGCGCAAACCCTCCAACTGTCCGCAACCCTCCAGCGGAAAAGCGTAGCGATATCAAAGCGCCTGGAGGGTTTGGAGGGTTGGAGGGTTTGCCCCGTACATGTCTGGATGCGCGCGCGCCATGTTGTTTGACTGAATCTGTATAGGCTTTGTGACTAACCCTCCAACCCTCCAAACCCTCCAGATGGGTGAAACAGGGAAGGAAAGAAGGAAAGGGAAGAGGATGGCACAGGAACAATTGAAGCTGGCGGGCGGTGCCCTCTCACCGGAGCGCCGTGAAAAGATCGCCAAGGCGTCGTCGGTGGCTGAGGTGTGGCCGGCGGTCAAGCAGACGCCCGCCAATGCCAATGAGAAGGCGGCGCTGCGGCTGCGGGCCTCAGGCTTCAAGCGGGTCGAAGTGAAGATCGCCGAGCGCCTGCCGGTCGATTTCGATGAGAACGATCCGATCATGGTGCTGCTCAACCCGGTCAAGGTCGAGATCGAGCAGGCTATGCGGACCTGGCATCTGATGCGGGTGAAGGGCTGTTTCCCGGCCAAGCTGCAGGCGGTGTGGCCGGATCATGTGCGCGGGCATGAGGCTTATGGCTATGACGATGCGGCCAATGACAATCGGGTGGTGCCGAGCAACCAGGCCATCAGCAAGGCCGACATGGTCTATGTCTGGCTGATCGGTATCCTCAATGAGCGCGAGCGGTTTATCGTCTCGGCATTCTCGGTCGGCATGTCGTGGCGGTGGATCGGCGAGAAGATCAAGCGCGATCACAAGACGGTGAAGAACGACTATCTCATCGCCCTTTTCCGAATTTGTTGCGAGCTGCAAAAAGGGACTCCCCAAATTCCCCAAAGTTAGGTACATTCTTATCTAATGTTGGAATTGGAACGCCCGGCCGAGCAATCGTGCCGGGCGTTTCGCATTTGGGAAGGGTCAATGCCGAGGGCGCCTAGTACCCACGATCCCTATGCTGGCCGTGGCCAGAGCCGGGATCAGGAACGGGCGCAGGCGGATCATCGGCTCTATGACTATCGGTGGCAGCAGGCGCGCTTGGCCTATCTCGCCGAGCATCCGCTTTGCGTCATGTGCGAGGCGGCAGGCATTGCCACAGCGGCGGGTGTTGTGGATCACATCATCCCGCATCGTGGCGATCGCGTTCTCTTCTGGGATCGTGGCAACTGGCAATCGCTTTGCACCGAACATCACGACAGCGCCAAGCAGCGCATGGAACGCGCGCAGCGCAAGTGAGCCGACGTGTCGGCATTCTCGCCGCCACTACAGGGCTCATCGCATGTGTTGCTGTCTGATTGTTGTTATGTTCTTAGGCTGAAAACAGCGCTGGGGAGGGGTGGGTAAAAAGTCCATACCCTTACGCCTCTAGACCCGCCCCCATCCACGCGTGTATCGCCGCGAAATTCAGGAATTATTTTTTTAGGACAGGCAGATGGTGAGGGGCCGCAAGCCAGATACTGCATCTCGTCAGGAGGCGAAGGGTAATCCCGGCAAACGCAAGAAATCCATCGAGGCCGCCGGCGCTGTCCAGATCGACAGCACTCCGGCGCATCTGAAGCCGCCGAAGGGTCTATCGGAAGCCGGCTTGGCGCTGTGGCGGGAGATCCTGCCGGATGCCACCCGGATGAACTTCCTGAAGCCGACCGACCGTCATGCCTTTGCACGCTATTGCCAGATGTTGGCCCGCTACTGGGAAGCCGAGAAAGCGATCGGGAAGAGCGGGTCGGTAAGGCTCGTCAAGACGGTGAGCGGCGACAAGATGCAACGCATTTCCCCCTGGGTAGCGATCCGCGACCGCTTGGAAGTTCGTCTCATCGCTCTGGAAGATCGCCTCGGCTTCTCGCCGCAGGCGCGGCAGTCGTATCTTCGCAACCTTATCGCCGGTGCCGGCGGCACGCAGCCGGATCTCCCACTTGGCGGCGAACAGCGCCCGCCGGAACCCGAGAATACGGAGAACCCGATCGGCATCCTGGGGTCGCTGCACTAAGGCCCAACCATGACTGTCATGCTCTCCATCCCGACCATGCCGCGGGGTGGCGAAAAGTTCGGCGCATATTGGGATGAAAGGGCAGCAGCAGCGGCCTGCGCGTTTTTTCCAACCTTTCTCTGCCACACTGAGGCGGAGTGGGCTGGAAAGCCGTTCGTGCTGGCAGATTGGCAGCGTGATCTGATCCGTCAGATTTTTGGATGGAAACGCGCGGACGGAACGCGCCTCATCCGAATCGTGTGGCTGGAGGTGCCGCGCAAGAACGGCAAGACAGAATTGGCAGCGGGCGTGTCGTTGCTGGCCCTGCTAGGTGACGCGGAGTACGGCGGTCAGGCCTATTCCATGGCGGTCGATAAGGATCAGGCCAAGATCGTCTTTGACAAAGCCGCTGTGATGGTGGGCTTCTCAAAGCGCCTTGCCGAGCATCTCGACGTGTTCGCGCCTTCGATTTACTGCCAGCAGCTCAACGCCAGCTTCAAGCCGCTGGCGTCGGGCGCGCGCAGCAAACACGGATTCAGCCCTAGTTTCGCTGTTGGCGATGAAGTCCATGAATGGAATGACGGCGGTACGCTCGCGGATGTAGTTCACAAGGGGACCGGCGCCAGGCGGCAGCCGTTGGAGTTCTACATCACCACGGCCGGTATCAAGGGTGAAGGTTATGCATCCGAGATGCATGACTTTGCGATGATGGTGTTGTCGGGTGAGATCGAGGATCCAACCTTTCTGCCGGTGATATTCGCGGCGCCTGATGACGAAAGCTGGTGGTCGGAGGAATCGATCAAGCTTGCCAATCCCAACTATGGGATTTCGATCAAGGCGGAATATCTCCGCGAGGAAGCAAAGAAGGCCCGCCGCACACCCCGTGCGGAGAATGACTTCAAGCGCTTCCATCTGAACATCTGGACCGAGCAGCTGACGCGCTGGTTGCCGATGGACAAGTGGAAGGGGTGCACTGCGCAACCGGCGAATGCGCTTTACTGGCGGGCGCTGTTCGATGCGTGGAAGGGCCGGCTTTGCTATGGCGGGCTGGATCTCGCCATCACCGATGACATCACTTCGCTGTGCTGGGCGTTTCCGCCAGACAGGGATTGGGAGCGGTGGGGCTTTCTGTGGCGGTTCTGGCGGCCGATCGACACGCTGGAGAATGAACCGCTGCCGCGCAAGCGGCGCTATGAAGCATTCGAGGCCCAACAAGCGCTGACGCTGACGCCGGGCAATGTTACCGATTACGGGCTGGTGCGCCAGGCGATCCTGGCGGATTGCAAGTCCTATGACGTGCAGCAGATCGGCATTGACAAATTCAATGCCAGCCAACTGGCGACGGATCTTCTTAACCAGGATGGCCTGCCGATCGAATGGTTCCGGCAGGGCACCCTCAGCATGAACGGCCCGAGCCGCACCTTCGAGCGCCTGGTGGCGTCGGAGGCCCTGGAGCATGGCAATCATCCAGTCGCCAAGTGGATGGCGCAGAACGCTGTGGTGGAATCGGACGCGGTCGGCAACATCAAGCCCGTCAAGGGCAAGGCGGCCGACAAGATCGACGGCATTGTGGCGGCGATCATGGGAATCGGCCTCGGCTTCCAGGCGGAACCTGATGGCAGCGCCGCGCTCGAAGCGTGGCTCAACAAACCGGTGATGGTGATCTGATGGGCTGGTTCGGCAAGCGGGTGAAGCTGACCGATGCCGCCGCATGGGCGCACTGGTACGGCGCTGAGAACTATGCCGACAAGGTGGTAACGCCGCATAGCGCGCTTCATGTCGCGGCCGCTTGGGCCTGCATCCGGTTGCTGTCGGAGACGGCCGGCATCATGCCGATTTCGGTCTATCGGCGCCGCGCCGATGGGCAGCGGGAGACGGCCAGTGATCACTGGCTTTATGGCCTGGTGCATGACGATCCGAATGCCGACCAGACCTCTCCGGAGTTCTGGGAATCTCGTGTCTTCGACCTCAACGGCTGGGGTAATTCCTTTGCCGAGAAGGTCTTCAGCGGCAGCCGAATCGTGGCGCTGCAGCCGCTGGATGCTGAAACGACAGGTGTGCGGCGCGATGATCTGAATCGTCGGGTCTATAGCATCAAGGATCGTGGCAAGACCTACGAGTTGCCGGAGGACAAGGTTTTCCACCTGCGCGGCTTCGGCAAGAGTGGCGATCTCGGCCTGTCACCGATTTCCTTTGCGCGGAACTCCTTGGGTATCGCGATGGCAGCCGAGGAAGCGGCCGGCAAGGTCTTCGCCAATGGCCTCCAGATCGGCGGCCTGATCGGTTTCAAATCGGCTTTCAAGGACGGATTGCTCGAAAAGCTGGAATCGCTGGTCGAGAAATTTGTCGGATCAAAGCGCGCAGGCAAGATCCTGGCATTGCCGGCAGAAGTCGAATTCAAGCCGGTCAACATGAACCCGGAGGATGCGCAGCTTCTGGCCTCGCGCGGCTGGTCGGTCGAGGAGGTGTGTCGCTGGTTCCGCGTGCCGCCTTTCATGATCGGGCATACCGAGAAATCGACCAGCTGGGGCACCGGGCTGGAACAGCAGATGATCGCGTTCCTGACCTTTGCGATGCAGCCCTATCTGACCCGCATCGAGAAAGCGATCCGCAAGCAATTGCTGACGCCGGCCGAGCGCCAGACTTACTTCGCCGAGTTCAATGTCGAAGGCTTGCTGCGCGCCGACAGCGCGGCCCGGGCCGCCTTCTATGCCGTGATGGTCAATAACGGCATCTATACGCGCAATGAAGTCCGCGCAAAGGAAAACCTGCCTCCTGAGGCTGGTGGTGATCAACTCACGGTGCAGAGCGCGATGGTGCCGCTTGACCGCATTGGTGAACTGCAATCGGACGCTGAGGCTGCCATGACGGCAATGAGCCAAGGTGTGCTGTCGAGAGTTCGAGAAGAACTTCTAAAGGATATGAAGAAATGAATATCCGCAGTTTCAAATTGCCGAGCTTGCGACAGGTGAGTGGCATTGAGTGGGATCTGCCGCACAATGTTCTGGCGAAGTGGCAGTCCGGTATCCAGGCCGCTGACAGCAATGGCGACAACACCATCTCGATCCTTGATGTAATCGGAATCGATTGGTGGACCGGCGAAGGCGTCACCGCCAAGCGGGTCGCCGCGGCGCTTCGTGCGATTGGCGACAAGGATGTAACCGTGCTGATCAACAGCCCTGGCGGTGACATGTTCGAGGGGTTGGCGATCCGCTCGCTGCTGGCCGAGCACAAGGGCCGTGTGACCGTGAAGGTGCTGGGCCTTGCGGCATCAGCCGCTTCGGTCATTGCCATGGCGGGTGACGATATCCAGATCGCGCGGGCCGGGTTCTTTATGATCCACAATGCCTGGTTGATCGCGATCGGCGACCGCAATGCGCTGCGCGAGATCGCCGACATGATGGAGCCGTTCGACGCGGCGATGGCCGATCTCTATGCCGCCCGCACCGGCATCGAGGTCAAGGACATTGTCACGATGATGGACAAGGAAACCTGGATCGGCGGCTCCGCTGCCGTCGATCAGGGCTTCGCCGATGCGCTGCTGCCGAGCGATGAGATTGACGATAGTGGCGCCCAGGCGACGGCATTGCCGAGTCCCAAGGCTGCCCGGCAGATGATCGAGCAGGCGCTGGCCAAGGGCGAGCAGATGCCGCGCGCGAAGCGCCGGCTTCTGATGCGGGCGCTTCATGAGAGTCAATCCGAGGAACAAAGGGGCACGCCTGGCGCTGCCCCATCCGGCACGCCTGGCGCTGCCGAAGACGCGGTCAGTCCGGCCGCGCGCGCGAAGCTGGCGGCAAGCCTGGCGCTGCTCAAAGTTCGCGGAAGCAACTAACCAGATCCACCTTTCATTGATAGGAGACGATCATGCCCGATGGTGGCACCAAGAACCTTGAGCAGATGCTCGAGGAAGTATCGGCCGAACTCGTCAAGATCAACAGTTCGGTCAAGCAGCATGCCGAAACGTCGCTCGCTGAAGTCAAGGCGATCGGCAAGCTGTCCGAGGAAGCCAAGGCCGAGACCGATAAGCTTCTGGTGAAGCAGGCAGAAGTCAATGCCCGGCTGACCGAGGTCGAGCAAAAGATGGCGCGCCAGCGGGATGGCGGTGTCGAGAAACCAAAGAGCCTCGGCCAGATGTTCGCCGAGAATCCTGATGTCAAGAAGTTCTGCGAGACGCATCAGGGTTCGACCAAGGGCAGCTTCAAGATGCCTGTGAAGGCCGAGCTTTCCAGCACCGGCAGTGCCGGCGGCGTCCTGGTCCAGCCGGATCGGCTGCCCGGCATCATCGCGCCGCCGCAGCGTCGCCTCACCATCCGCGATCTGCTGATGCCCGGTCGTACTTCCTCGAACCTGATCGAGTACGTGAAGGAATCCGGTTTCGACAACCAGGCGCGCTCGGTGACCGAGGGTGCCCAGAAGCCGGAAAGCAACATCACCTTCGAGGATGCCAACGCGCCGGTTCGTACCATCGCGCACTGGGTACTTGCCACCCGCCAGATCCTGGCGGATGCGCCGCAACTGCAAAGCTATGTCGACGGGCGCCTGATGTACGGGCTCAAATTCGTCGAGGAATTGCAGCTGCTGAAGGGTGATGGTACCGGCGTCAATCTTGATGGCATCGTGCCGCAGGCCACCAGCTTCTCGCCGGCCTTCACGCCGGCAAACGGCACGCGGATCGATGAGTTGCGCCTTGCCATCCTGCAGGCGGAACTCGCCGAATATCCGACCAACGGCATCGTTCTGCACCCGACCGATTGGGCGGCAATCGAGCTGACCAAGGATTCGATCGGCCTCTATGTATTCGCCAATCCGCTGCAGATGGCCGGCCCCGTGTTGTGGGGCAAACCGGTGGTCCCGACCCAGGCGATGGATGAGGGCGAGTTCCTGACGGGTGCCTTCAGCATGGGTGCGCAGGTCTTCGATCGCGAGGATGCCTCGATCGAGATCAGCACGCAGGACCGTGACAATTTCGTCAAGAACAAGGTCACGCTCCTGTGCGAGGAACGGCTGGCGCTTGCCGTCTATCGCGGGGAATCCTTCATCACCGGCGAGTTCCAGTACACGACCAACTAAGCATATCTGCCGAAATCCGCCCCGGCGCATGACGCCGCCGGGGCGGATGCTCTACCTCGCGTCATCAGCGTCGCGCCGCGACGCCCGATACCGATCTTTCGAAGAGGTTCATCATGAAAGTCCGCATCATCCGGGGCTACTACAATGACCGGGAGAAAAGCGTGAAGGCCGGCCTCATCAAAAACGTGACCGATGCGCGTGGCGCTACGCTGATCAAGAAGGGCCTCGCCGTCGCGATCGAGGAGCCGAAACCAGCCGGCAAGGGCCAGCGTGCCGGCGCCCCTTCCAGCAACAAGCGCCAGACTGGTTCCCAGACTGGCGCGGCGAGACCTGTATCATCGTCGCGTCGGGGCCAAGCGCGGAGCGGGCAGGGGTCCAAGACTTCGCCGACCGGCGAAAGCGGCGCGGGCTCCGCTTCGTAACCGTCAATACCTCCTGGCGCCTGGCGCCATGGGCCGATGCGCTTTATGCCGCCGACGGCGCCTGGTGGAACCAGGCACAAGGTGCCGGTGATTTCGCCGGCATCAAGATCACCCAGGACACACATGCCGCGCGTCGGTGGAATCTCCGGCGCATCGGCTTTGCCAAGAACTGCGATGTCCTGTTGACCTGGCCGCTCGGCACGATCGGCGATGGCGGCAATAGCGGATTTCAACTTCTGAACACCGTATTGCAGTTCGGTATGCGGCGGATTGTGCTGGTCGGTTTCGACCTCCACGACCGCGAGGGTGTGCATTGGCACGGCAATCACCCGCCGGTGCTGACCAACCCGGCATCTGCCAATCTCGCGCGCTGGCGCCGTGTGCTTGATGCACAGGCGTCGCTGCTGGACGGGATCGGCGCCGAGGTCACGGTAGTGGGGCTTGGATCGGCGCTCACGGCCTATGCAAAAGTTGGTTCTATCGCTGATGCGATTGAAAGGGGTTGACATGGTCAAGCGGATTCCGCCCGAGTTCGGACATCATGTGTCGAAGGCTAGAGATCCTGCCTATCAAAACATCGTCCGTCCGCGCGGTGGCAATGTTGTGCGAAACGAGAAGGCACGCCGGATGCGCGAACCAAAGAGTCCGGATCGGTTTTCCGTACGTGCAGTTTCGCCAGTTGATGACAATACGCTTTCGGCCGTTCTGGATCTGTCCGACGCGCCTGAAGGCGCACTTGTCGTGCACATCAATCCACATGTACTACAAGGCGGTGCCGGAGTATTCAGCAACGGCCCTGGAGATCTCGAAGTTTACTTCGAGTCGGCGGGAGAGTCCGGGGATATCGGTTTGGGTGTCAGCATCATTTCAGGAGAATCTAGTATCTGGGCGCGCGGCATGTCGCCGGAGGATGGGTTTTCCGAGAATGAATGGGTTCCGGTTTTTGTAAGCTGGAAAACTGACCTTCCGGCTGGGGAGAAGATCGTTCAAATCTATCGTGCCGATCAAGATGTCGTCGGTGCAGTCGACGACTACGGGCCATCTTTCAATGCTCAGCTTGGCTCTGATCCCATCAGAATTTTTGCTGATACCCCATACGACGGCGATATAGCAGAGTTGTGGTTTGATGATTCGTTCATTGATTTTTCTATTCTAGCTAACCGCCGCAAGTTCATGAATGATGAAGGAAAACCAATTGATCTCGGTGCGGACGGATCATTGCCCACCGGCAATGCCCCGCTGATCTATCTTTCCGTCCGCCCCGGAGATACCGCTGCTGATTTCCTTGTCAACCGCGGCACGGGCAACAACTTCACCCAGAGCGGTGTGCTCACGCTGGCAGATACGAGCCCGAGTGACTGATGCACATTGCCCTTGTCGGCCACGGCGCGTCGCTGGACGGCGCGGGACGTGGCGCAGAGATCGATGCGGCCGGTGCGGTTTTGCGGCTGCATGACTGCGTGTGGCATGTGCCGGCCGACCACGGGCATCGCTGGACCTGGGGCGTCATGCCTGGGCCCTGGCGGAACCAGGATCTGGCCCGGTTTGCACGCGATCTCGCGATCCGGCCGCTGAAGGGCTGGCTGGTCTATCACTTTGGCCAACCGCATCCGAAGCTGCCGCCGCAGACGATTCCGGTCGATGTCCGGTTCTGGAACGAGCAACTGCGGCGCCTCACCGGGAAACCCGAGATCGTGGTGACGCGAGGCTTTGCCATGTTCGCCTGCGCGGCCTTGCTGAATTGCGACAAGGTCACCGCCTATGGTTTCGACGCGATCGCGGCCGGTACCGGAGCCGGGTATCGCTATCACGGGAAATGCGCAAATCCGGTGGATGAGGCGAAGGCCGCGCGCCGCCATGATTTCGCGGGCGAGCGGCAGCTGATCGAGCGCATCGCGCAGCAAGCCGGGATGGCAATCGGTTTCGCATGAAGGCCTATCTGCTGGCGCCTGGTGGCGGCCTCAGCCATTACCTGCAAGCGGTGATGGAAGGGCTCTTGCGTCACGGCGTGCAGGTATTCCCGGTGCAGCATCTTCACCAGGTTCCGCCGCGCGTGGTCAATCCGGAATTCAGGATCGCGATCTGCTGGGGTTGGCGCCGGGGCAAGGAGTTGCAGTCCCGCGGCTATGACGTGTTGCTGGTTGAACGGGGCTATATAGGCGACCGGCGAGACTGGACCAGCCTTGCCTGGAACGGGCTAAACGGGCGCGGTGATTTTTGTCTCGCAGCCGGGATACCGGCACTGGATGTGTCACGGTCAGCGCTTTTGGGCAGCCAGATGCAGGATTGGCGGTCGGCCACGCGTCGCCGCACCGATACCATCTTCGTGATGGGCCAGGTCATGGGCGATCAATCGCTGCAGGGGCGTGATCTGACGCCCTGGTACCGGGATGTGTTCCACCAGGCGCGGCAGAGGTTCGGGATGCCCGTGCTATTGCGGCCGCACCCGGTGGCGATCGCCAAGGGGCGGCATGCGTCGACCGGCTTACCGGAATCGCGCAGCACGCTCGCCGACGATCTGGCGCGCGCCTGGGCGGTCATTACATGGAACAGCAACAGCGCGGTGGATGCGGTGTTGGCCGGCGTACCGGCGCTGGCGGTGGATCAGGGGTCGATGGCCTGGGATGTGACCGCGCACGATCTTTGTGGCCTGGGCGCCCGGCCAGAGAGAGAAGAATGGGCGGCTCGCGTCGCCTGGTGCCAATGGCGCATCGAGGAATTGCGTGCCGGTAGTTGGTGGGAGCGGATGGCGGCCGGTGTCAAGCGGCGAGATCAGTGGAGCAGGAAAAATGGGACTCGTGCGCGTCACGCCGCCGCAGGGTGATGTTATCCCGCTGGAGGAGCTGCGGCGGCAAGTGCGCGTCGATCATGCCGATGAGGATGACGATATCCGCACCCTGGCTGCCGGGGTGGTTTCGTTCCTCGAGGGCGACGGGACGGGTCTTGAAAGCTGCTGGCTGGGTCGCGTACTGCTGCCGCAAAGTTGGGCCTTGACGCTGGATGCCTTTCCCGCGCGCGCCATCATGCTGCCGATCGGGCCGGTGATCGCCGTCGAGAGCATTACCTATATCGATGCCGACGGGGATGCGCAGGAGATCGACAGCGAGAAGTATCGACTGCTCGCCGACCGCCTGCCGGCAGAGATCGTGCCCGCCTTTGGCGAAAGCTGGCCGCTGGCGCGAGAAGAGGAAGCCGTCATTACAGTCACCTTTCGTGCTGGCTATGCCGGAGGTCAGGAACTCGACAGCCCGCCCGGGCCGAGCGCGGTCCCGAAATCGATCTGCCAGGCGATCAAGCTTATCGTCGCGCATTGGTACGCGAACCGCGAGACGGTCAATATCGGTAACATCGTCAACAATCTGCCCTGGGCGGCCGAAGCATTGCTGACGCCGCAGCGCACGGCGCTGTCGCGGCTGGCCTGGTCGGATCGGCCATGATCAAAGCGGGTGAACTCGATCGGCGGGTGACGCTGCTGCGGCCCGTGATCGGGCGCGATGGAGCCGGCGGTCCGGTGACCAGCTGGCAGAATGCCGGCCGGGTGTGGGCGAAGGTCAAGGATATCAGCGGCCGAGAGTATTTTGCGGCAGCGCAGGTCAATGCCGAGATTACCACCACCTTCCTGATCCGGTACCGGGCCGACATCACGCCGGATATGCGTATCCGATATCGCGATCGTGACTATGACATCGTGGCGGTGCCTGAGGTCGGCAATCGGAACGAAGGGTTGCAGATCATGGCGAAGGCGCGGGCCGACAAACTGACCGCCGTGGTGGCGTGATGGCGAAGAGGTCGAGCCTCAGCGGGTTCAAGGAGCTACGGGAGTTGCTACGGCAGTTGCCGGTCGCGGTTCAAACCCGTGTCAGCCGCAATGCGGTCTATGCGGCCGGAATTGTCTGGCGCGACGCCGCCAGATCGGCGGCACCGCGCGGTAAACAGCCGAGTACCTCGAGCGCGCAATACGGTGCGCTGCGCATAAACGTCAATATCTATCGCTGGCGGAGGTTGCGGCGGAAGGGGCTGAGCGGTGCGTCGATCAGCACCAATGACGCCTTCTGGGGATATTTCCAGGAGTACGGCACCGGTCCCTACTATTCCGGCCCTGGCACGCGCAGCAAAGGTGCCGGCGCACGCACCAAGTTGAAGCCGAAACCCTGGTTCCGGCCCGCGCTCGATGCCACCGCCGATCGGGCGCTCGAAGCGATGCGGGGTCGCATGGCGCGGGGGATTGCCACCGAGGCCGACCGGCTGGCGGCGCGGTACCGCACCCGATAGCGCGAGAGGAACATGGACATCATCGGCACTCTCGAAGCGGCGCTCATGGCAGCGCTGACCGGCGATTCGCCGCCGGCCTTCACTGAGGCGCCGATCTGGGCCAATGAAGCGCCGCAGACCCAGGAGGCGGCCTTTGTGGTCTACCGCATCGTTTCGGAAACACCCTGGGTGGATCTGGAAGGCGAAACCGGCACCGATCAGGCACGGGTTCAGTTCGATGTGCAGGCCGCGACCTATCAGGAACTGGTCGCCATTTCGCGTGCCCTGCGCAGCGCGCTGCGGGGCATCGGATCGACGGATCCGGATTCCGTGATCCAGTCCGTCACCTACAGCAACAAGGTCGATTTCCTCGAGGAAACGACCAATCCCAAGCTGCATCGCCGCAGCCTGGACTTTGTCGTCACCTGCAACCCGTCACTTTAGGAGTACCGCCATGGGCCGCGCAGTCCTTTCGCAAAAGAGCCGACTTTTCCTGGGCGATCTGTCGTCGCCCCCCGATTATCAGCACGTCAAAGGCCTGGTTTCGTGGAACGGCCCGGATGGTGAAGCTTCCGAGATCGACACGACCGACCTCGAGGACGTCGCCCGCGCCCGCGAACCTGGCTTGCAGGATTTCGGGCGCATTTCGTTCGAGGGCAACTTCCTGCCGGACGATCCATCGCAGCTGGACCTGGCGTTGGCGCGACGCAACCAGGAAACTCGGCCGTTTATCTTTGTCTGGCGTAGCGGTTATTGGGCGCGCTTCAATGCGAGCGTGCTGGCTTTCACCAATTCCGGCGGCGTCGATGCAAAGGTCGATATGTCGCTGACCCTGGCGATCAATGGCGATTTCGAGGGACCATTCGCCAAGACGCCGGAGATCCAGGCGTTGCTCGACATCGTCGATGCCGGGAGCTGATAGCGGCACATGAAAAACGCGCATCTCGGGGTGGCGCCGCTGACGATCGGCGGCGAAACCTATCGTCTTTGCTTCGATTGGGAAGCATTGGCGGCCGTCAAAACCGAACTCGGCAAGAGTATGTCGGAGATCAATGTCGGCACGCTGTCAACGCCGGACATCGCGGTCCTGGTCGAGATCGGTACCCGTCGCTATCACGGCAAGAGCCTGGCGGCAGCGGATGTCATGGAATGGTCGCCGCCGCTGCGGGAGACCACGCAAGCCATCAGCCTAGCCCTGCAATATTCATATTTCGGGCCGGATGGTCCGCCAAGCCTTGCCAAGGAGTTGGCGGATGAGCAGCGCGAGGAAGCCGGCGAGCGCCCTTAGATGCCGATGCGGTGCGTGACGCTTTCGGTCTCGCGCACCGCATCGGCATCGCCTCATCCGATTTCTGGCGCATGACGCCCTGGCAATTGTCGGTCGCCGCCGAGGCGCAAGGCAGTGTGATCAGCGACCGGATGCAGATTCATCTGTTTGCCAGCTGGCATGCCGGTGCCTTTGCTCGTGCCAAGAAGTTGCCGCCACTCGACAAGCTTCTGAAGGACTTTGTCCGGAACGAAAAGCCGGTCGATCCGCAGAACGCGGAAGAGCAGGGGGATGAATTGCTGCTCGCTGCGTTCATGCAAAGCGCCACCCAGACCACAAATCCGCCCAAGGTCAAATTTCGGAGACCGAAGAAATGAGCCGTCCGGTTGCGCGCCTCAGGGCCAATATCCAGGCCGACATCGCGCAGTTCCAGACGAACCTGAATCGCGCCCGTGCGGACCTTGCGCGGACCGTGCGGAGCATGAAGGCAATGCTCGGCAAGATGGATCGGGACTTTACCGGACTGGGCCGGTCGATGCAGCGGGTGGCGGATATCAGCGGTCAATTGCGCGGCGCGCTGGCCACGATCGGAATCGGTCTCGGCCTCAGGGAAGTAGTTGGGGCCCTGGTCGATGCTGGGCTCAAATTCGACCGCCTCAACACGCAGCTTGAGTTTGTCACTGGGAGTGTGACCGCCGCGTCGCAGGAATATGACTACCTGCGCAAGGTGACCAATGAACTCGGCCTGGAGTTCGACAGCACCGCGACGGCCTATGCCAAGTTCGCCGCGGCGGCCAAGGGGACGGCGATTGAGGGCCAGGGCACGCGGGACGTGTTCGAAGCGGTTGCCAAGGCGGCGACGGTTATGCAGCTGTCGGCGGACGACACCAGCGCCATCTTCCTGGCGCTGAGCCAGGCGCTGGCGAAGGGCAAGCTCTCGTCCGAGGAATTCCGGCAGCAGATGGGCGAGCGGCTGCCGATCGCGCTCGGTGTCGCGTCCCGGGCGCTCGGTGTTACCGAAGCTGAATTCACCAAGCTGCTGGAGAGCGGCGGAATTATCACCAGCGAGTTCCTGCCGAAATTCGCGGCACAGATGGAGAAGGAAGTCGGCGATGCCGCGGTGAAAGCCGCGGCGTCTGCCAGCGCAGAAATCAACCGTTTGAAAAATGCCTGGAGCGAGTTGCTGGCGACCGTGTCGTCAAGCGAGGTCACGGGTATCATGGCGCGGGGCCTGTCGCGCTTTACCGAGGATGCCACGGCGGCGTGGCGGGCGCTGGAGAGGCTGACGCTGGGCGTCGATACCGGCAATGTCACGGCCGTGACGGCGGAGATCGGACGGCTCTATGAAGAGCTAGACGGCCTCAACAGCAAGGTCGGCGACCCGTGGCATAACCAGTCGCAGGTGCTGCAGAACATTGAGCTGACGAAACAGAAGCTGGTCGAGCTGATCGAGGTCCGGGCTCGCCTGCAAAGCGATGCTTACAAACCGGAAGGCAATAATGGCCCGCCGCCATCAGGCGGCACCGACAAGGAAGCGGAGAAGGCGGCGGAGCGGGTCGCTGACCGCATCCAGAACCTGCAATTCCAGCTGGCGCAGTTGAGCCGCACCGAGATCGACCAACAAATTGCGAGCAATCTGCAGGGGATCAAGCCGACGCCGGAACAGGCGACGATGATCGCGCAACTGACGCGCGAGATCGAGGCCTTCAAGGCGGTGGCGGCGGCCGACGATGCTGCTCTCGACCGGGCGGTCGCGCTGATGAATGACGGCATCAAGGCCAGTGAAGAGCAGGCAAAGGCCATCGCCGGGATCTATGAAGCGACGCGCACGCCGGCCGAGGCCTACGCGCTGGAGGTCGAGCGGCTCAAGGATCTGCTGGGTGGATCGGCTGAGAATCAGGATCTACTCAACCGGGCACTGGCGCAGGCGAAGACCGAATTCGACAAGGCGAGCGAGGGCAGTACCGAGTTTCGCGATATAGCGCGCGACGCCGCGGGGACGCTGTTCACCGGATTCGGCGAGGCGGTGGTGGAAGCCGAGAACCTCAACGAGGCGTTGGGCGATATCGTCAAGACGCTGGCCAAGATGGTGGTCAACCGCACAGCCGGCTTGGCACTCGACAGCCTCTTCAACTGGATCATGCCGACGAAGGCGACCGGCGGTCCCGGCAGCGGCATGACGCTTGTCGGCGAGCGGGGGCCGGAGTTGGTGAACTTGCCGATGGGCTCCTATGTCAATCCGGCATCGCGGACCAGCGGCATGATGCGGCAGATGGTGGGTGGCGACCAGATCGGCGCGCCGGGGTCGATCGTGATGAACAACACCATCAACATCAACGGTGCCGGCACGAAGCAACAGAACCAAGACATGGCCGAGCAGATGTCGGGCGAGCTCCAACGCCTGGCCAAGCGGGTGATGCGCGAAGAGATCGGCAATCAACAGCGGGTCGGCGGGCTGTCCAATCCGGTGGCCGCCGGTTTCGGTAGGGTGTAGGGCGATGCCATTTCCCGTCTGGACGCCTCTGGCGGTGCCGCAGCTTGGCAGCGATTTTCAACTGGACGAAAAGGTGCTGGAAAATTCCTATGGCGACGGCATCAGCCAGGCGGCGGCGGATGGCCTCAATGCGCAGTTCTGGTCCGGTACGTTGATCTGGCGGCTGATTCAGCCGGTGGCCTATCAAGCGCTGCTCGCCCATTTCGCGACCGTGGGCCGGCATGAGCCGTTCCTTTGGCTGAAGCCGGGCGAGATTGCCCTGCGGCAATGGCGCTTTTCCTCGGCGCTCAGCGAGGCGCAGGTCAAGAAACTGCCCAACGGTCTGCGCTTCTATTCGACCAGCATCGGTATCAAGGAAAGCTTCGAGGTCGGTTGAGACATGCCCCTTGCCGCCGATCTTCAGAGCACGTCGCCGGGGGCGTTCGTGTCGCTCTATCAGCTTGACCTCACCGATCTCGGCGGCACCGTCGTCTATTTCACGCCGATGACGCGGGCGCTGGGCAATGGCGAATATGGACTGGTGGCCTATGGCGGCATTGAATACGTCCCGCTGGCAATCCGCATCAGCGGCATCGAGAAGTCGGCAGACGGGGCGATGGCAAGGCCGCGCATCGAGATTTCGAACATCACCAAGCAGGCCTCGGTGCTGATCCGGGACTATCAGAATTTGAAGCGGGCCAAGGTGACCCGCATCCGCACCATGGCGCAATATCTGGATCACGGCGAAAGCCCCGATCCGGACGATCACTTTCCCGCCGAGCAATGGGTGGTGGCACGCAAGGTCGAGCACAACCGCATTCGGGCTGTCTTTGAGTTGCGGGCGCCGATCGACCTCGAGGGCCAGTTCATCCCCAAGCGCACGGTCTTGCGCATGTGCACGGCGCGCTATCGGCGGCGTGTGGGCCCCAGCTGGGTCTATGACGACAGCGAAATGGCCTGTCCCTATAGCGGCAGCGCGATGTTCAACGAGCGCAACGAGCCGGTGACCAATCCGGCGCTGGATAAGTGCAGCTTCAACCAGGTGGGTTGCGAGCGCCGTTTCGGCGAGAACGCACCGCTGCCGATCTTTGCATTGCTGATGGCCGGTAGGGTGAGGTGATGTTCGATCGCAGCGTGACCGCCGCCGCCCAAGCGCATGGACTTGCCGAATATCCGCGCGAGGCCTGCGGCCTAGTGGTAGACGGCGAGTATCGCCCTTGCGTCAACGCGGCGGCCGATCCTGAAAAGGGCTTCGAGATT
This sequence comes from Dongia sp., assembly GCF_041909655.1. Taxonomy (GTDB): domain Bacteria; phylum Pseudomonadota; class Alphaproteobacteria; order Dongiales; family Dongiaceae; genus Dongia. Next base: position 57,805 of record NZ_JAYRDA010000009.1, read on the forward strand.
GCCGCTGCGGTGATCTCGGCCTATGGCGACAACATCATGGGCGTGATCCACAGCCACCCGCATGACTGGCCGGTGCCGACGGCCAAGGATATGCGGCAGCAGCAGGCAATGGATGTTCCCTGGGGCATCTATGCCATCGATCTGCCGCGCGATGAAGCACGCCAGATCCGGAAGGATGTGAAGGCACCCGATCACCTGTTCGCCACGCCCGTGATTTGGTTCGGGCGGCAGGTGCCAAAAGGCCCGCTCTATACATCGCCGGGGAGGCCCGCGCGCGGGTTCTGTCATGGCCAGACCGATTGCGTGTCGTCGGTTCTGGACTGGCATGCGCTGCAGGGTATCGAAATGCCGGAACCACCGCGCGACTGGGAATGGTGGCTGCCGGATGAGGACGGGAAACGCGCCGATCTCTATCGCGACAATTTCGCGGCATATGGCTTTGAACGCGTCGGCGGGCCGATGATCGGCGGCGTTGCCCTGATGGCGCTGGGTGTCGAGAAGGGTCCCGACGGGCGACGCCGCAAGGTGACGGTGCCGAACCATGCCGGCGTTCTGATCGAGGATGATCTGTTCCTGCACCATCTCACCGGCCGCGATCCGGTTGATCCCGGCCGGCTTTCCGCGCGTGAGCCGTTCGGGTTGTGGCGCGACGCCAGCAATGTGCCGGTGATCTGGGTCCGGCATCGCGATCTGCCCCTGAAGGGCCTGAAGAGGCTGATCTGATGACCAGCATTGCCATCCATCTGCACGGGGCCGCCAGGCGCAAGTTCGGCGGCCCTTTTTCATTGTCAATCCGGACGCCTGAAGAGGCGCTGCGGGCGCTGATGAAGCTGGTGCCGGGTTTCCGCGATTTCATCGGTGGCAGCGACTGGAAGGTCATCAAGGGGCCGATCGGTCATGCGGTCAAACAAGGCCGCGACCTTGACGCAGAGATGCTCGGCATGCTGATGGGCTCCAAGCGCGAGCTGCATCTGGTGCCGGTCGTCGCCGGTGCCAAGCGCGGCGGCATGGGAAAGATTATCGCCGGCGTGGCGATCCTGGCACTGTCCGTGGTGACGGCGGGTGCCGCGGGCGCCTTCGCGGCAGGTGCCGCCGGCATGGCCGCCACAGTCGGCGGTGCCACGGCAGCTGCTGCCGGAAGTTTCGCCATTACCTATGCCAACATCGCGATGATCGGTGTGAGCCTGATCCTGGGTGGCCTCAGCCAACGCTTTGCACCGAGCCCGCGTATCTCCGATCCCAAGCAACGCGAGGATTCCAGCCAGAAGACCCAGAATGGTCATTTTAATGGCCCGGTCAATCTGGGTGAACTCGGGCAGGCGATCCCCATCACGATCAGTGGCCCGATTCATGGCGTGCTGGTTGGAAGTGTCGTCGGCTCCGCCGGCCTTAGCACGGAGCAGCTTTGATGGGCCTCCTTAGGCTATGGGGCGGCCCTGGCGGGTACATCCCCAAATATAACATCGGAGGTGCCAAGGGCGGCGGCAAGTCCGGCGGCAAAAAGGCGAAGGCACCAGTCACCGCGCCGGACACGCTGCGCTCGAACACGATTGCCCGTATCTTCGATATCTATTCGGAAGGCCCCTGCGGCGGGTTGGTCGACGGGTTGAAGTCGGTCTATTTCAAGATCGGCACGACGTTGACCCCAGTGATGAACGAAGATGGCTCGCTCAACATCGAGGGAGTCAGCATCGCCGAACTGTATGGTACTGCCGACCAGGCCTTCATCGCCGGCAGCCCGGCAGTGGAGGGCGAGGAAGTCGTCAGCCTGCAGTTCACGACCGAGTCGCCGGCCGTGGTCGAGATCAGCGACCCCACGCTCGATGCCATCAAGGTCAAGCTGATGTGGCCGCGCATCACCTTTGTCGACAGCAAGGGCAATGTGGTCGGCGCATCGATGGATATCGCGATCGATGTGCAATCCTTCGGTGGCAGCTATATCGAAGTGCGTCGCGACCAGTTCAGCGGCAAAACCGAAACCGCCTATGAGCGGGAATATCTGATCCATCTGCCACCTGGCGGCGCGCCCTGGACCGTGCGCTGCCGTCGCAACGAACCGGATTCGAGCGGCCTTCGCAACTACGATTCCTTCTGGTCGAGCTATACGGCGATCATCTGGGCGAAGCAGACCTATCCCTGGCTGGCAGGCATCCATACCACGGTCGACGCCAAGCAGTTCGGGGAGGATATCGCGGGCCGCGCCTTCCGCGTCTTTGGACGGGAATGGCAGGTGCCAACCAATTACGACCCGGTCACGCGGGAGTACGCAACCGAGGGGCCTGGCACCACAGGCGGCATCTGGGATGGTACCTTCAAGAACGAGGTCTGCGGCAATCCGGCCTGGGTGTTCTACGGCCTTGCGACCAATAAGCGGTTTGGTGCCGGTGATCTCATCGATCCATCAATGGTCGACAAATGGGAGCTCTATCGGGTCGCACAGTATTGCGATGAAATGCTGGACGATGGCAGAGGCGGGTTGGAACCGCGCTTCGAGATCAATACCCAGATCAACAGCCAGGAATCGGCAGCGCGTGTGCTGCAGATGGTGGCGGCCGCGTTCCGAGGCTTTGCCTATTGGGGGGGCGGTGACGCCCCGTTGAAGGTATGCCAGGATAGGCCACGCGATCCCAGCCGGCTGTTCTCTCGGTCGAACATCATCGGCGGTACCGTCAATGGAGAGACCGCCGACGATCTCATCCAGCATTCGGCGGCGGAGGTCAGCTATAACGACCCCGAGAACGGCATGTCGACCGAAATCGCGGTGGTGCAGGGCGATGCCGAGCTGGTGCAGAAACTGGGCTACCGGCCCTTGCAGATCGGTCCGTTCGGTAATACCAGCCACGCGCGCGCGATCCGCTTCGGCCGTTGGGCGCTGAAGGTCGAGGAATTCGACGAAACGAAAAGCTTCGCGGTCGGTATCCGGGATGCTGATACCGAGCCAGGCGAGATCGCGCTGCTGGCGGATCCGCTCGAAATGGATGTGCCCTATGGCGGCGTTGTGACGGCCGCCACTACCACCAGCATCGATCTGCATACCGCCGTCGACCTGCTGTTCGGCGAGGACTATGTGCTGACGGTGGAGATGCCGGACGGCTCGCTGCAGGAACGCGACGTCAACAATTCTTCCGGCATCACCGGCACCATCACCTGGTCCGATCCTTTGCCGGATGTGCCATTGGCCGGCGCGCAATACACCCTCAGCTGCGGCGCGGTACAGCCGCGCACGATCAACATCATGAATGTGGCGGAAGCGGAGGGGAACCGGTTCGAGATCACGGCGCAGATCTATGACCCCGCCATCCATGCCTATGTCGATAGCGGGGTGGATCTGCCACCGCGTACCTACAGCCTGATGCCGACCGGGCCACTGGGCGTGCCGCAGAACCTCAACGTGACCGGCTGGCTGTCGCGCAACGGACCCAGCCCTGTGGTGGGTGCTATCTTCAGCTGGACGCCGGCCCCAGATGCGCGCGTGACCGAATTCGAGATCGAGATCCAGCCGCCAGGCCATCCGGGCTTCACGATCGCCGACCGCATCGATGGGGTAAGCTATAGCCTCACCGACATCGATACAGGGGTGGTCAGTTTCCGCGTGCGCGGCATCGACGGGATCGGCCGCCGGAGCGCCTGGGCATTGTTTAGCGGGGCGGTGGCGCCGTTGGGCGATCGGCCGGCGGATGTTGAGAACTTCACCATCTCGGCACTGGGTAACACAGCAACCGGGCGGTGGGATAAGGGGCTCGATTATGACATCGATCACTGGTGGATCAAATTCCAGCCGGTGACCTCCGGTGCCTCATGGGAATCGGCGATTGACCTTGAACTCGACGCCAGGGTGAGCCCGTTCCAGATGCCGGCCATGGTCGGTACCTATCTCATCAAGGCGGTGGACATTCTGGGGCAGGAAAGCCTCAACGCCACCAGCGTCGTCAATCTTTCCGGCGGCCTCACCTATTTCAACGTCGAAGAACTGCTGGTCGAGGATCCGCTGTTCGATGGCGTCATGGTGGGTATGGAATATGACTACGATCTCGATGCGGTGGCCCTTTCACCCGGCGAGAGCGAAGGCATCTATTACTTCGCCAACCGGGTCGTCCTGGACGGCATCTATACCAGCCGCATTCTGGCGCGGATCGATGCCGGCGCGGTCAACGAAAATCAGAACATCCTCGCGGTCGCGGACATCCTTGGCTTGGAGGACTGGTTCGGCGCAGCGGCCGGGTCGTGGTCGGCGGAGATGCAGTACCGCATCACCATGTCGGACCCCAATGACAGCCCGGCCGATTGGTCCAACTGGCTGCCGGTCTTTGTCGGCGATGTGACCTTCTATGCGATCGAGTTCCGCGTCATCGTCCGGCGCCATGCGGAGGGCATCAAGCCCTATGTCATCGTCCTGCGCGTAAATATCGACATGCCGGATATCGACTATGGCGGGTTGGATGTCGAGGTGCCGGATACCGGGCTGACGGTCGCCTTCCCCTTTGCCTATCGATCGCTGAAGGCCCTCAGCGTGACGCCGCGCGATCTAGCGACCGGTGAGAAGATCGACCTAGTCAGCCAGACAAATACCGATTTCACGCTCTATGTGCGCGATGCCGGCGGCACGCCTGTCGCCGGCCGTCATATCAACTGGGACTCGGCCGGCTGGGGCCGCCTGGTCGTCATCACCTGACAAGAGAGAATCATGAGCCAGGATTACGATATTCCGCTGGTCGGCACGTTCGACGGTGCCGAGTACGCCGCGAAGATCAAAAACACGGTCGACGCTATCCTGTCGTCGCATATCGGCGCCGCCCGGCCGACCTATGCCGAGCAAGGCACTTTCTGGGCGAAGTATGTCAACAGCACGACGATCGAGTTCTATTTCTTCGATGGTACCAGCGACATCCTGGTCGCGATCTTCAATCCGACATCGCATGCGCTCACCACCCTTGCCATCCCGAACAATGGCGTGCCGTTGGGCAAGATCGCCCAGATCAACACGGCACGGCTTCTTGGCCGGGCCACGGCCGGGAGCGGCGACGTTGAAGCACTGACGATGGCGCAGGTGGCGGCACTCCTGCCGGCCTTCGGGGGAGATAGCGGCGCCGGCGGTGTGCAGGGCCTGGTGCCGGCGCCCGGTGCCGGTGATGCGGCGGCGGGATATATCCTGCATGCCGATGGCAGTTGGGGACCGCCGGGGAGCGGCGTGCCCGCGGGTATCGTTGCGTGGACAGGTGCAGCTTCAGCCCCGCTCGGTTGGATTTTTGGTTACGGGCAAGAAATCAGCCGATCCGGCTATGCCGCCCTCTTCGCGGAATACGGTACGACCCACGGCGCCGGCAATGGCACCACGACCTTCCGCGTGCCCGATCTGCGCGGCGTGACCATCGCGGGCAAGGATGACATGGGCGGCGTTGCCGCCGGTCGCCTCACCAATCCTTCAACGACAATTGGCGGGATCGACGGCAGCGTATTGGGCGCCATTGGCGGTGCGGAAACGCATAGCCTGACCGCCAATCAGAACGGTCCACATACCCACCCTGCAGGTGTTGCGACAAGCAACGGTTCGGCTGGCGCCGGACCTGGCGCCACCAATAGCACGACCGGTGTTTCAGGTGCTGGCCACGGCCACAACAACGTGCAGCCGACCATCATCCTCAACGGCATCATCAAAACCTGAAGGGCCTCCGCATGCGCGTCACCATCATTCCGGGCGAGAATTCCGTCGAGATCGACGGCCGCCGGGTTTTCGTCGATCTCAGCCAGCTGCTGGCCAGCACAATGCAGGTGCAGTGGTTCGGCCAGAACGGCATTCACCAGGCGCCGCCGGTGGACGGCGAGGAAGGTCCGGTCGAGCGCCTGACCAGCCTTGCCCCGTATCAACCCTATATCGATGCGGCGCTGACCGAGATCGCACGTCTCGACACGCCGCCCCCGGTAACAATCGAGGCGCTGCGGCATTCGTCGTCGGCGCTGGTCGATGCCGAGGCAGGCAAGGCGCGGTCGCGTTTCATCACGGTCACCGCAGGGCAGGAGATGACCTATCTTGAGAAGGTCACCCAAGCCCGGGCCTTCGGCGCGGATGAGGATCCGGATGTGGAGGATTATCCGCTGCTCGCGGGTGAGGTCGGCATCACCGGCGATAGCCTGACCGAAGTAGCTGGTGTGATCCTCGGCCGATACGCGCAGTGGCAGCAGATCGGTGCCGTCATCGAACAACGTCGCCTTGCGGCCAAGCGCGATATCGCTCTGGCGGAAACGCCGGAAGCAATCGCGGCAATTCTCGCGGCCCTGGCCTGGCCGATGCCTGACTGAGTCGCGGTGCAACTGAAGGGGGCGGGAATGAACAGTCACGAAGAGAATGTGGCGATCGGCAAGATGGCGGTTGCCGCTGGCGGCGCCACGCTCTACGGCCTGACGCTTAATGAATGGGTGGCGATTGTCACCATCATCTACATCGTGGCGCAGGCCATACTGCTCATCCCGAAATACGTGGCAATGTTCCGCGCCTGGCGCAATCGCCGCGCCGGAAAGGTGGTTCTGCCGCTGGCGGACGAAGACCCGCGGCCGTGAATCGCTTCAAGCGCGCTGGCGCGGCATTCGCCTTCCTCATCGCCATCCTGGGCGGGTATGAGGGCCTGCGCCTTACTGGCTATCTCGATATTGCAGGGATCCCAACCTATTGCTATGGCAAGACCGGGCCAGAAGCCGTGGTCGGCAAGATCTATCCGCAGGATCTCTGCGAGAAGCTGCTGACCGATGAGGGCTACAAGGTCTGGGAAGCCGTCGACCGCCGCGTCAAATCGAAGATGACGCCGTGGCAATGGGTCGCTCTCGCTAGTCTGGTCTACAACATCGGCGACGGCGCCTTCGCGAAATCAACCGTGTTGCGCTTGGCCAATGCCGGCGACTGGGTCGGCGCCTGCAATGCCATCCTGGCGTGGAACAAGATCACCGATCCGAGAACAGGCAAAAAGGTGGTGAGCAAGGGTCTCGCCAACCGTCGCGCATCCGAGCGCCTGATCTGCCTCGGCTATGCCTGGGATGCCGATTTCTCGCCAAACCACCGCCCCATCATGAGCCGATAGGAGATTTCATGCTGAAAGCAATCGGCATCGCCATGCTGGCGGGCCTTGTCATCGGTGGCAGCGTCATCTGGTTCGTGCGCGGGCGCGAGATCACCGGCCTCGAGGACAGCCTAACGGCCGCGCATGAGCGCCTCGCCGGTTGGGTGAAGGGAAATGAAGATCTGAGCCGTGCCAATGCGCGCATGAATACCCAGATCGACGCCTTCAGGACCGATTGGCAGAACAGCCGCCAGGAGGCGGAGCAGATTCGCGCGACGCTGGACGGCCTCGCGCGGCAACATCAGCGCGAGATCGCGCGCATTCTGGAAAGGGGCCGAGATGCGAACCTTGATCCTGCTGCCATTGCTCTTGACGGGCTTGGCGAGCTTGAGCGCCTGCGCTGCCAACGAACTTCCGCCACCGCCGCCGCCTGTTGAAACCCGCCTTGTCGAGGTGCCGCTCGACCCCGCCCTCACGGCGGAAGCAGCGCGGCCGGCGACCGAGGAAGCAAAGGCCGCATTGGTGGGCACACTGCCGCAAATGGTCGTCGCGATCCTGCTGAGCTACATCTTCCGGCAGGACATGGTGATCGCCGACTACGAGGCCCGCATGGCCTGCATTCGTGCGCGCCAGGCGGGGAAGGCGTGCAGCGCCCCGGCCATTCCGCCAGCGCAGGAACCGGAACCTGCCTCGCCGCCATAATCGCCTGCACGGCAATGCCCCCGCGCCGGCGGGGGCGAGAGGTGCTTCCAACACCCCTCGCTGCGTGAGCTAACACGCTAAGCCACAGATCGGCCGCCCTGCGGCCTACCCCGCACCCCCGAGGGGCGGGATTGTCTTAGCGTGGAGCGCGACAAAAATGGACTCAAATTCCCATCGTCCGGTTTCGCCGGTCGATCCCATCGCCCCCTGGCTGGGCGGCAAGCGCCACCTGGCGCAGCATATCGCCGGCCTTATCGGCGGCATCCCCCACGTTACTTATGTCGAGCCGTTCATAGGCATGGCCGGCGTGTTCCTACGCCGGCCACATGCTGCTCCGGCCGAGGTCATCAACGACATCAACCGTGATCTGGTGACGCTTTACCGGGTGGCGCAGCGGCATCCTGCGGCACTTGCCGAATGCTTCAATCAATGGATTCTCGCCAGCCGCCTTGCCTTCGATCAGGCGAAGGTAACGCCGCCCGAGATCCTGACCGATGTCGAGCGCGCGGCGCGCTTCCTCTATCTGCAGCGCCTGGGATTCGGCGGGAAGCCACGCAGCCCGACGTTCGGCGTCGATCCTAAGAACGGCAGCCGCCTTCGCCTGCGCCAACTCATCCGGCAGATCGATGTGCTGCATCGCCGCCTCGAGGACGTGACGATCGAATGCCTGCCCTGGTTCGAGGTGATCGCGCGCTATGACCAGCCGGGGACGCTATTCTATCTCGATCCGCCTTATTGGGGCGGCGAGAGCGATTACGGCAAGGACATCTTCGCGCGCCGTGATTTCACGCGTCTGGCGGAGGTTCTGCGCGGCATCGAAGGCCGTTTCATTCTCAGCATCAACGATGTGCCGGAAGTCCGCACGCTCTTCGCCGGGTTTGCGATCGCCGAGCATAGGGTGACATATACGATCGGCCGTCACGCGGCCACGGAATCACCCGAGCTCATCGTAACTGACGGGAAGGGTGCGAGCGCCGGGCCGCTGTTTGGGTAACGCCGCGTGATTCGCCTGCACGCTACGGCGCAGTGGTTGACGTCAAGCAATCTTTAACCTTGATGGAACAGGATGCGCGTGAGAGCGTTGTCCAAAGGAAAACGGCGCCCGGAATCACTTCCGAGCGCCGCTCCACCTACCTACCAAGAAGTGTCGTTGGGGAACTACTTCTTCTTGGTCGGCACCTTGATGGTCTCAACAACCGCACCTTCGCGGTCACGCTGAGCTTCCTTGACCGGGATGAACTGGCCAGTGCCAGCATCGCGACCAATCTTCCGGGTAGAAGCCATGGTATGGCCCTTTCCTTGGAAGAGCGGTAGAAGCCGCTCGCTCCGGTTGCGCCCTTTGCGCCCCGCCGGTTTCAGGGCCTCAAGGGTCTACCGGTCGACTCGGCACCGCAAGGTCAAGTGTGGGGATTTGCATGAATCGAGTCTAGGGGTATTGCGACCCCCGACTTGGGGAGCGACTCACACATCTAGAGCCCCGCTCTGGCCTCGGCCATGGCGGGGCTCTTTTTGCGTTTTTCGCTACCGCTCACGGGCCCGCATCCGCTCGTAGGCGTCATGATGGTGCCTGGCATCGCGCGGTCGCGGCCTCGCACCTTTGAAAAGCCACCCCGGATGCTCGGCATCGACGGCGTTGATGATGGCGATGGTCACGGCGAGAACTTCACCGTCTTTGGCCCCCGGATGCAGCGCACGGTAGGCGATTTTGGCCGCGTCGGAGGCTGCGGAATAGGGCAGTCCATTCTCGGCATGCTCATGGAAAGCCCGTTTGAAGGCCCGCGCCACGGCACGGGCTGTCGGCCGATCGAAGTGGGAAAGAGGCAGGTTGGCACGGTCGGTCATGGCGCCGGATATGGCTGATTTTGATCAGCCCAGCGTAGCGCCGTCGCGGTGAAACATCACCGGAACATTTTCCCCACACGTTCCCCACAAACTCGGCGGTGTTCTGCGTTTGTTGGCGGACATCTTCCGCAATTGCGAAGAGTCGAAGTGCTGATTTTAAAGGGAAAATGGTGCCGCCGAGAGGAATCGAACCTCCGACCCCGTCCTTACCAAGGACGTGCTCTACCCCTGAGCTACGACGGCGCCGTTTAGAGCTTCTGGTGAGGGGGCTTGGGTGAGGCCCGGTGAAGCGGCGCGGAACATGCCAGATGGGACCTGGGATGGCAAGACCCGAATGCCTGCCCTGAGAGGGGGCGGATATGGCCTTGGCCGGGCCCCATTTTGGCCGTAATTAAATGATGTAAATTCAGCGCGTTGCCGCGCTGGATCAGGGTTGGAAACAAGGGCTTCGGGGGATGGACGACAAGGACCGAAAGAGCAGCGGTGAACTGGGTAAAACCGGGCCAAACCCGGTCGAATCCGGCCGCCCGGCCGCGACGGAACGGCAGCAGCGCCAGGCCGCCGCCTTGCGTGCCAATCTCCGGCGCCGCAAGGAGCAGCAGCGGGGACGGCGGGCAGCCGAAGAAGCCGGGGAAGAATCCTGAGCGCCATGCTAGTTCTTGAGGCTCACGAGCCCATCCGATACAAACGGCGCGATTGCCGGGCTGTGGGGGATTCTGCCATCAGCCGGCCAAGCCGGATTTCACCAACCTTGCTTTTCTAGGGTCGAGAGGACCAGCCGCCAAATGTCGATCATGCCAGATACCTGGATCCGCGAAATGTCGCAAAAGCACGGCATGATTGAGCCCTTCGTCGAGAGCCAGAAGCGGGACGGCGTCATCTCCTACGGCGTTTCTTCCTACGGCTATGATGCGCGCGTCTCGCCCGAGTTCAAGATCTTCACCAACGTCGATTCCGCGGTGGTCGATCCGAAGGAGTTCAACCCGAAGAGCTTCGTCGACCGCGAGGCGGATGTCTGCATCATCCCGCCCAATTCCTTCGCGCTGGCGCGCACCGTCGAGTATTTCCGCGTGCCGCGCGACGTGCTGGTGATCTGCCTCGGCAAGTCGACCTATGCGCGCTGCGGCATCATCGTCAACGTGACACCGTTGGAGCCGGAATGGGAAGGCCATGTGACGCTGGAATTCTCGAACACGACGCCGCTGCCGGCCAAGATCTATGCCAATGAAGGCGCCTGCCAGTTCCTGTTCCTGAAGGGGGCCACGCCGTGCGAGACCTCGTACAAGGACCGCGCCGGCAAATATATGGGCCAGCGCGGCGTCACGCTGCCGCGCCTCTGACCGATCGGAAAGCAAGAAGATGGATCGTATCCGCATTCGTGGCGGCCGCCAGCTCAAGGGCGAAATCAGAATCAGCGGCGCCAAGAACGCGGCCCTGCCGCTGATGGCGACCTGCCTGCTGACCGATGACGAGGTGCGCCTCGACAACGTGCCGGATCTCGCCGACATCACGACGATGACCAATCTGCTGGCGCATCTGGGCGTCGAAGTGACCACCAAGCAATCCCTGAAGGAACGCTCGGTGATCCTCTCCGCCAAGGGCCTCAGCGAGACGACGGCGCCCTATGATCTGGTGCGCCGGATGCGGGCGAGCGTGCTGGTCCTGGGTCCCCTGGTGGCGCGCCATGGCGCGGCCAAGGTCTCGCTGCCCGGCGGTTGCGCCATCGGCACGCGGCCGGTCGATCTCCACATCAAGGGCCTGCAGCAATTGGGCGCCGAGATCGAACTCGATTCCGGCTATATCCTGGCCAAGGCGCCGGGTGGCCTCAGGGGCGGCGAAGTCACCTTCCCCAAGGTCTCGGTGGGTGCCACCGAAAACCTGTTGATGGCGGCGACGCTCGCCAAGGGTGAATCGCATCTCATCAACGCCGCGCGCGAACCGGAAATTGCCGATCTCGCACAATGTCTCAACGCCATGGGCGCCAAGATCGAGGGTATCGGCACCGACCATCTCAAGGTGATCGGTGTCGAGCGTCTGCATGGCTGCACGCACCGCGTCGTCGCCGATCGCATCGAAGCCGGCACCTATGCCATGGCCGCGGCGATCACCGGCGGCGAGGTCGAACTGGTGGGGCTGCATCACGATCTGATCGGTGCCGCGGCATCGACCCTGGCCCAGGCCGGCGTGTCGCTGACCGAGACGCCCAACGGCATCCTGATCAAGCGCGCCAATGGCGTGCTGTCCGGCGTCGACGTGATGACCGAGCCGTTCCCCGGTTTTCCGACCGACCTTCAGGCCCAGATGATGGCGTTGATGACCACGGCGGAGGGTGCATCGATGATTACCGAAACGATCTTCGAGAACCGCTTCATGCATGTCCCGGAACTGGCGCGCATGGGCGCCAGCATCAATGTCCACGGATCCTCGGCCATGGTGCGCGGCGTCAAGAAGCTCACGGGCGCGCCGGTGATGGCAACCGATCTTCGTGCCAGTGTCTCGCTGGTACTGGCCGGTCTCGCGGCCGAGGGCGATACTTTCCTCAACCGCGTCTATCATCTCGATCGCGGCTATGAGAAGCTGACGGCGAAACTCTCGAATTGCGGGGCTGAAATCGAGCGCCTGTCGGACGGCGCGGCGGAGTAGGGCGATGACAACCACCACCGTGACCGATTTCCGAGTCATGGCAAAGGATGCCGAGGATCTGGCCATCGTCGCGGCGTGCCTCCAGGACGCGCTCGTGCCGCTGTCCGAGATCCAGTATCTGCCGGACGAGCAGCGCTTCATCATGCTGCTCAACCGTTTCCGCTGGGAGCGTCACCCCGAAGGCCGGTCGGGCAAGGCAACAGCGAAATCGGGCGATGCCAGCTTTCGCGATGCCGACGATTATCACGATACCGAGCAGCGCATTCATTGCGGCCTCTGTGTCGACCGGGTGACCGCGGTGCGGAGCCGCGGCATCGATTTGAAGAAGCGCGGCGCCTTTCTCTCGCTCCTCACGCTGCAGGTGGATGGGCAGCAGCTCAATCTGATGTTCTCCGGCGGTGGCATCATCCAGCTCGGCATTGCGGAGATCAGTGTGTTCCTGCGCGATATGGGCGAAGGCTGGCCGACGCAATGGCGCCCCGAACATCAACTGGATAACGGCCTGGTGCGCAAATGAGCGAGGTGTTCGTTCTCGCTCTTCCCAAGGGGCGCATTCTTAAAGAAGTGCTGCCGGTTCTAAAAAAAGCCGGAATCGAGCCGGAGGCGGAATTCGCTGACGAGAACTCGCGCGCCCTCCGGTTCAAGACCAACGACCCGCGCCTCGAAATCATCCGCGTGCGCAGCTTCGACGTAGCGACCTTCGTCGCCTTCGGTGCCGCGCAATTGGGTGTCGCCGGCAACGACGTTCTCCTGGAATTCGACTATCCGGAGATCTATGCGCCGGTCGATCTCAATATCGGCCATTGCCGCCTGTCGGTCGCGGAGCCGGCCGACCTCTCGGCCACCGACGATCCCAGCCGCTGGTCGCATATCCGCGTTGCCACCAAATATCCCAACATCACCCAGGCGCATTTCGCCGCGCGCGGCGTGCAGGCGGAATGCATCAAGCTGTCCGGCGCCATGGAATTGGCGCCGACATTGGGCCTCTGCCGCCGCATCGTCGATCTGGTCTCGTCTGGCGCTACCCTGCGCGCCAACAATCTGGTCGAGATCGAGAAGATCGCCGAGGTGACCTCGCGCCTCATCGTCAACCGGACGGCCATGAAGACTTTCCCACGCGAGATCGGCGATTGGGTCGAACGCCTGCGCCGCGCCGCGGCCTGACGCGGTGACAGATCATGACGGCGGATAGCGGCGACGACCAGAAGGACAGGACCGGCCGTCTCGTCAGGATCGATCTCGACGAGAATTCCATGGCGCGCCGCTCGGACGAAGTCGACCGCGAGCGCGCCATTGCCATCTTCGACCTGCTGGAAGAGAACGAGTTCAAGCCGGCGATCGAGCATGTCGGTCCCTATCACCTGCATCTTGCCATCGAGGAAAACCGGCTGGTCTTCGACATCAAGGACGTAACGGACCAGCCGCTCTACAAATTCATCCTGTCGCTGTCGCCGTTCCGCCGCATCGTCAAAGAATATTTCGACATCTGCGAAAGCTACTACCAGGCGATCAAATCGGCTTCGCCCTCGCAGATCGAGGCAATCGATATGGGCCGGCGCGGCCTGCACGACGAAGGGTCGGAGATCCTGCGCGAACGCCTGGATGGCAAGGTCGAGGTCGATTTTAATACCGCGCGTCGGCTTTTCACGCTGATCTGCGCCCTTCACGTCAAGATGTGAGGCCGCATGCCGCAGGGCTTTCCCAGCAGCGTGCTCTTCTGTTGTACCTTCAATTCCGTGCGTTCGCCGATGGCGGAGGCAATTCTGAAATATCTCCACGGCAGCCAGATCTTCGTCGATTCCGTGGGTGTCCGGGCCGAGGAACTGGACGGCTTCGTGGTGGCGGTGATGGATGAGATCGGTATCGACGTCACCAAGCATCGGCCCAAAACCTTCGACGATCTGGAGGACGAATCCTTCGATCTCATCATCTCGTTGTCGCCGGAAGCGCAGCACAAGGCCGTCGACATGACCCGGACCATGGCCTGTGATGTCGAGTTCTGGAACACGCTCGACCCCACCATCGTCGAGGGAACGCGGGAGGAGAGGCTGGAAGCCTATCGCGGCGTCCGCGACGGCCTGATGCGCCGAATCCGTGAGCGCTTCCCCCTTCACGCTGCCCCGCAGATCTAAAAATCTGTTGTATATCAACGTATTGCAGCCGAATTGACCCGGCAATTGTGGTTTCCGCCGATTTGAGTATGATCCGCGCAAATTGGGCCGGCGGATGAACCGAATCCGGCCGGCTTGGCCATGAACGAGGAGTTGAATGGCAAAAGAGGATTTGATCGAGTTTCCTGGCACAGTGCTTGAACTGCTGCCCAACGCCATGTTTCGGGTGAAGCTCGAAAACGACCATGAAGTTTTGGCGCACACCTCCGGCAAGATGCGCAAGAACCGCATCCGCGTGCTGGCGGGCGACAAGGTGAATGTCGAAATGACGCCCTATGATCTGACCAAGGGTCGCATCACCTTCCGTTTCAAGTAAGCATCGTCGGACGTTCGAAAACTGATCGGCGTCCGCGTTTAGACGAAAGGCGATTCCCCCATGGCACGTTTTGTCCTGGCGTCGGCTTCGCCCCGTCGGCTCGATCTCTTGCGACAGATTGATATCGTCCCCGATTCCGTCGACGCACCTGACATCGACGAGAGCGAGGCGCGTGGGGAATTGCCCGCCGCCTATGCCAGACGCGTGGCGCTGGCCAAGCTCAAGGCCGTGGCGCCGCGTCACCCGGATGCCTTCGTGCTCGCGGCCGATACCGTGGTCGCCTGCGGCCGGCGGATTCTGCCGAAGGCCGAGGACGCAGCAACCGCCAGGGATTGCCTTGAATTGCTGTCCGGGCGGCGGCACAGGGTGCTGGGGGCGATCGCGCTCAAGGGGCCTGATGGACGCGAAGCCATGCGCGTGGTGACGACGCAGGTGAGCTTCAAACGCCTCAGCGCCGATGAGATCAAACGCTATATCGACAGCGGTGAATGGCATGGCAAGGCCGGCGGCTATGCCGTCCAGGGCCGTGCCGCGGCTTTCATTCCGGCGATCGCCGGTTCCTACAGCAATGTCGTGGGGCTCAGCCTTTCGGATACTTATGCCATGCTGACCGGCCTCGGCTATCGGTGGGCATGATGGGCGATCAGGTATTCCTCAGCCTCAATGACGAACGCAGCGAGTTCTATCGCTGGTCGGGCGATCATCTGGCGCAGGTAGCGATCGAGCGCAAGGGCGAGGGCTCGCCTTTGGGTGCCATCTATCTCGGCCGCGTCCTGCGCATCGAACCCAGCCTCAATGCGGCCTTTGTCGAGATCGGTCTCGATCGGCCGGGCCTGCTGCCGATCAAGAAACAGGGCGCGCAACCCAGCGAAGGCGATGCCGTGATCGTCCAGGTGCGGCGCGAGGGGCGGGAAGAGAAGGGCGTCCGCCTGTCCGCGAGCCTGCGCACGCTGGTCGACACCACCGCGCTTGCCAAGGGCAAGCAGGCGCCGGCCTTATTGGTACCGGCCCCCGCGCTCTGGCAATCCGCGCTGGAAAAGCTGGCGCCCGAGCAGATCGAGAGCATCACCTGCGACCGTCGCGTCGACGTGGCGCCGATTACGGATTGGTGCCGGCGGCATCGGCCCGGCATGGAAGGCAAGGTCGCCTTCCTGGCCGAGCGCGATTGGGTGCCGTCCCGGGCCGACATCAACGATGCGGTGGCCGAGGCGCTGGAGGAAACCGTCCTGCTGCCGGGTGGCGGCCAACTTCTGATCGAGCCGGTGCGCACACTGACGGCGATCGACGTCAATTCGGCTTCGGCCACGGCGGAGAAGGGGATCGAGCGCACGGCGCTTGCCGTCAATCTCGCCGCCGCGCGCGAGATTCCGCGGCAATTGGCGCTCCGCAATCTCGGCGGCATCATCGTCATCGATTTCATCGATCTCGAAAACCGCAACAAGCGCGAGCAGGTGCTGAGCACACTCCGCGAAGCGGTGGGCATCGACCCGGCGATCGAATGGGTCGGCAACATGTCGCGGCTCGGCCTGGTGGAGCTGTTGCGGCGGCGTACCGGCCCGACGCTTCAGGAAATGTGGCAGGCGCGCCATGGCTAAATGCCCCGTCTGCAGCAAGCCCTCCGTTCCGGAATACCGCCCGTTCTGCTCGGCGCGGTGCAAGCAGGTCGACCTCAACCGGTGGCTGAGCGAGGTCTACCGCGTGCCGGCCGATGCCGCGCCCGCCGATGAAGACGACAAGTCAAGCGATTGATCGGGCTCGCTAAATTTGTTTCCAGGCCACCTCATTTGCGGCTGGACAAGGTCCGTTAAAGCCATTAAATATCGGCCCCACTATCGGTCGCCCAGGTAGCTCAGTTGGTAGAGCAGCGGATTGAAAATCCGCGTGTCGGCGGTTCAACTCCGTCCCTGGGCACCATTTTCCTCCCCCCTCATACTCCGATCCCTAACGCGCATCGTCCATGTCGGCGAGTTTTGCGACGCGGCGGCGGAAATCTTCGTCGGTCGAGAATTCCGCGGCGAGGTAGGACGCGACCAGATCCTTGGCGAGCCAGGGCCCCACGATCTGCGCGCCGATGCACATGACGTTGACGTCGTCATGCTCGACCGATTGATGAGCCGAATGTACGTCGTGGCAGACCGCCGCGCGGATGCCCTTGACCTTGTTGGCCGCGATCGAGGCGCCGACGCCGGTGCCGCAGACCATGAGCCCGCGCTCGGCCTTGCCGGCGCGGATCCGGTCCGTGAGGGCCCGGGCGATGTCCGGGAAATCCACCGGATTGGGATCGTGCGAGCCAACATCCTCGACCTCGTGGCCGAGCGATTTCACGAAATCGACGATGGTGGATTTCAGCATGTAGCCGGCGTGATCCGAACCGATAACGATGCGCATGAGTCTTGTTCCTCGTGAGATCTAGGGTGGATGCTAACGCAACAGGCTGGGCAGCCACAGCACCAGACCGTCGGCGAAAGTGATGATGGCAAGTGTCGCCAGGAGCGGAAGGTAGAACGGCAACAAGGCGCGCATCAGCGAGCGCAGCGAAATGTCGGCGATGCTCGACAGCAGGAACAGCGACAGTCCCATGGGTGGCGTCAGCAGGCCGATCATCAGGTTGAAGATGACCACGATGCCCAGATGCACCGGATCGATTCCAGCCATTACCATGGGCGGCGCGATCACCGGTACCACCAGCAGGGTCGCGGTGGTCGAATCGAGGAACATCCCGGCGATGAAGAAAATGAGATTGACGATCAGGAGCAGCACGATGGGGTCGGTGCTGAAACCCAGGATCCATTGCGAAAAATCCTGAGGCACCTGCTCGACCGCCAGAATCCAGCCGAAGAGCGCCGCCGCAGCGACAATGATCAGAATGGCGCTGGTGCCGCGGACGGTCATCATCGTGGCGGTCCAGAAATGCGCCCAGGTGAGCTCGCGAAAGAAAATCGCACTGACCAGGATGACATAGACTGCTGTCACCGCCGCAGCCTCGGTCGGCGTGAAAAGGCCGATGAGCATGCCGGCGATCATCAGGACCGGCGCCAGGAGCGCGGGCAAAGCAGGCAGCAGATCGCGCATGATCTCGCGGATTGTCGGCCAGCGTTCCTCGCGCGGGAATTTGTAGATGATGGTGAGAATGCCCACCGTGATCATGAGGAAGACCACGCAAATGAGCGCCGGCACGATGCCCGCGATCAAAAGCTGAACGATGGAAACGGTCGTCACCGAGCCATAGACGATAAGCGGGATACTGGGCGGGAAGATCGGTCCCACCACTGCGGTGGCGCCCGTCAGGGCCGCAGCGAAAGGTACCGGAAAGCCATGCTTGCGCATCGCATTGATTTCGATCCGGCCAAGCCCCGCCACGTCGGCGAGTGCCGCTCCCGACATGCCGGAGAAAATCAGACTGGAGAAGATGTTGACCTGGGCCAATCCGCCGGGAATGCGACCCACCAGCGTATGGGCGAAGCGGAAGATGCGATCGGTGATCCCGGCCGAGTTCATCAGGTTGCCGACGAAGATGAAAAGCGGCACGGCAACCAGCGGGAATGAATCGAGCGCATAGGTTATGCGCTGGGCGAGGAGGCCATAGGGCAGCCCTTCGAACAGCACATAGGCGATCGAGGGAATGAGAATGGCATAGACGACCGGGAATCCGGCGATGAAGAGCACCATGAAAGCCGCGATGACGAGAAGTCCCATATGCCCGCCTCAGATAACGTGTGTTTCTTCCTGCGGCGGGCGCCGCAGGTCGAGGAAATGCTGCAAGGCCGCGATGGCAAAGCCGCAGAATGTCGCGCCGAGGAACAGCCAGAAGGGGATCTTCAGAGTCGGCGTCGCATTCTTGAGATTGGCGAAGATCGTGGTCCAGGCGACATAGGCGATGAAGCCCGCCGTCAGGAAGGCGGCGAAGGCAATGAAGAACGCGACCATCCGGCGTGGGCTGGCCGGCAGCATCTCGCGGAATTCCGACATCTGGATGTTCTCGCGTTCCATGACGACCAGCGGAAAGGCGAGGAATACCAGGATGATCAGCAGGAACCGGGTAAGCTCCTCGGCGCCGACGATGGGTGCGTTGAAGATGTAGCGCATGATGATCTGGCTGAACGGCACGAATACCAGCGCGATCAAGACCAGGCCGCTAAGCGCGGCGATCAACTTCTTCAGAATTGTCATCGTCAGCTCCAAACTGGCTGGGTGGAGGCGGACAGCCCTCCGCCTCCACAGCCCTGCCCAAGGCAGCTATTGCACAGCCGCGATCTGCTCGATGTAGGTGGCGTAATCGGGGAAATCGGCCAGGATCTGCTTCTGCACCGCGCTCCGGAAGGCGGCGACATCCAGGCCGTCGGCCTCGCCAATCACCGTCATGCCGTGACCTTTAAGTTCGTCGATCAGGGCCGCCTCGGATTCCGTCGCCCATTGCAGCGATTCCTTGGCCTTGTCGTCGAGAACCTTGGTCACCGCCTGGCGCTGCTCTTCCGGCAGGCCCTGCCAGACCTGCTCGTTGACGAAGACGGCGAGGACGGCCTGCATATGGCCCGTGAGCGCGATATGCGATTGCACCTCGTAAAGCTTGTTGGCGCTGATCATGGTCAGCGGATTTTCCTGGCCGACGACCAGGCCGGTCATCAGCGCCGTCGGCAATTCCGCGACTTCGACCGGTGTCGGCGTGGCGCCAAAGCCCTTCACCATCGAGACCCATAGATCGAGCGGCACGGCCCGGAAGGGCTTGCCGGCGAGATCGGCCGGCGATTTCACCGGGAAGTTCGAGGAGATGTGGCGGGCGCCACGATAGATGCGGCCGATGATGCGCACGCCACCTTCGGCGACGAGCTTTTCATTGATTGCCTGCAAAGCAGGGGAGGTGGCGGGATCCGTCGCTGCCAGGGCATGGGCGCCATCGCGGTAGATGAAGGGCGCATTGAACACGGCGACTTCCGGGACAATGCGCGCAAGCGACGCGAAATCGTGATGGCCCATGCTGATCGAGCCCATGCGGACGCCATCGACCATTTCCGCAACGCCGCCTAATTGGCTGGCCGGATAGACCTGGATGGTCAGGGCGCCGCCGGTGGCCTCGGCAACGGCCTTGGCCGCCTCATCGGCATAGCGGGTCTGGATGTCGCCTTCTGCGCCGACATGGGCATAACGCAGTTCCTCGGCACTCGCCGTATTGGCCGCAAAAAGGCCAAGCGCCACCGTGGCGCACGCAAGGGTGCGCAAATTCAGCATCTTCATGGGTTCCTCTCCCTAATTACCTTTTTTGGTCTTCTCTTCTGACCGCAGCCTTGGCATAGGCGGCGATGAAGCTCTTGCGGCGAAACTCGTCGCCGATGGCGAAATGCTCGCGTAGCCGTGTTTCGGCCAAATCCGGATTGCGGTCGACGATCGACAGGAAGACATCGCGGTGCGCATCGACGAGGTAATCGCGGATGCCGGGCACGGCGACGGTCAGATGTCGCCGCTCGACATGGGAGCGGCGCAACAGATCCGAGATCGCCTGATAGAGCGTGAGGAGTGCCGGGCTGCGCGCGGCTTCGACGATGGCAAGGTGAAAGGCAAAATCGGCGTCGCCACCCGCCTGCGGGTCATGGAGCGTGTCCATGAGTTCCGTGAGATGGCCGCCGATCCGCGAGAGATCGCTGTCGCCGGCGCGTTCGCAGGCGAGGCGGATGGCCTGGCATTCTATGGCAATCCGCGCCTGCATGACGTCATCGAGAATGTCGGGCTGCTGTGCGAGGCAGAAGGTGAAGAAATCCGCGAGCACCGAAATATCGGCGGTTCTCACGAAGGCGCCCTTGCCGTGACGGATGTCAAGGAAACCCAGCATCGCCAGAGAGCGCAGAGCCTCGCGCAGGACAGGCCGCGAAATCCCCAGAGAGAGTGAGAGCTCTCGTTCGCCCATCAGCTTGTCGCCCGGCTTCAGCTTCCGGGACAGCAATTGCTCGCGGAAATAGGCAAATACCCGTTCCGCGCCCAACAGATCGTCCGAGGCTTCCAGTATCGCCAGCGACATAGTTTCTGCCTTCAAGTGGTATGACCACTATTTTCCGCGAATCCACGTGAGTCAACGAAGAATCAATTCAGCTTCGTATTTTACAGGATAAATATGATTAATTAGTGGTTTGACCACTATACATCACGCCTCTTTACTTGTCCGCCAGAGCGCCGCCGTTCCTGAGGGAATTGCGAGATGCCGCCGTTGGGGATCGCCTCTATGCTGGCAGCAGCATTTTCAGGGGATGGAAATTGATGCCGCGCGATTCAACGGATGTGCAGGCTCATCGTTTCGTCTCGGCCGACGTCGCGCGGTGTCTCGGGATCTTCCTGGTCTATCACGGCCATATCGTCGAGCGGATGATGTATCTGGGGCAGGATGCCGCCGCGCATCAATACAAGTTCATCTATTCGTTCCACATGCCGCTCTTCTTCGTGCTCGCGGGCTGTATCGCCAAGGATCTCGGCGCCGATCATACGCTCTGGCGCTTTCTGCGCTCGCGTGTGGTGACGCGCGTGCTTCCGCTGGTCTTCTTCAACCTGCTTCTGGCGCTGACCAGCCTTGTGATCCCGCGCGACTTTCCGCCGATCCCGCTGGAAAGTGTGGCCGATTACGGCAACGCCTTGGTGATGAGCCTGACCTGGCTCACCGTGTTCAACGTGCCGACCTGGTTCCTGATGTGTCTGGTGACCGTCGAGGTCGTGCACTTTGTGCTGTTCCGGTTCGTGCGCCAATCGACCCTGGCGATTGCGCTGTTGGCAGCAGGCTGTCTGGTACTCGGCCTGTGGTTCAACCGCGATCTGGCTTTCTTTCCGGGGCAGAATTGGTGGTTCTGGAACGAGGCGCCCGTTGCCTACGCCTTCTATCTTTTCGGAATCGTGATGCGCCGCATCGGGCTGTTCGATCGGAACTGGCCGCGCGAGATCGCGGCCTTGGGCGCAGTGCTGGCCTTTGCCGGTGTCTATTTCAGCTATGACCTCAACCAGGGGCCGTTCCGGCTGGATATCAAGGCGGTGGTCATCCTCGCCTCCGGTCATGGCGATTTGATCTGGTTTACCGTGACGTCTGTCCTCGGCATCTGCGGCACGATTGCGCTCGCGCAAGCGTTTGGACGTCATCTCGGCTGGATGAGCTATGTCGGCCGCAACGCCCTCATCATCTTTTGCCTTAACGGCATCTTCTATCACCACGTCAATGGGCCGGTCGCGGCGTCGTATGTCGGCGCAGCACCCCAGGATGGCTGGACATTGGCGATCTTCGCGGGGGCAGCCAGTATCGTGTCGATCGCGCTGACGATCCCCGTCGTCATCCTGTTCAACCGATGGGTCCCGCAATTGGTCGGGCAGCCGCAACGTGAGGGGCCGCTGCTGCCGCGCCTCGGCTGACCGTTAGATCCCGATGAAGGGCTGCATGAGGCGACCGAGCCAATTGCCGAAGCGCAACGGCGCATCGGTCACCGCCAGGCAAACGCAGACATCCTCGCTGCCGGCCACCGGGCGATGGTTGATTTCGGCATCCGCCATTTCGAGATCGCCACGGGCATAACGATCGCCGCCGGCGGTATAGCTGCCGCGCAGGACCAGGGTGAGTTCATTGCCCTGATGGCTATGCTCGAACACGGCCTGGCCCGGCGCGATGCGCAGCAAGCGCGCGGTCACGCCGTCGGTCGAGATCAGCGGCATGTGCTGGATGCCGGGACCGAGGGTCTTCCATTTCGCCGCGTCGAGATCGCCGCCGACATAGAATTGCAGGGGCATGGGAAACAGAGGCGCTTGCCCTGATTTCGCCACCGGGGATTTCACCGCCGGGCGCCGTTCCGCGACAATCGTGGTATCCGACCGTGCCCGGCCCAGCGTCGCCAACAGGGCATCCGCTTTCATGGGCGCCAGTTCCATTTCCTCCACCATGGTGCCGCCCAATGCTTCGAAGCCGGCATAGGCATGACGGCATTGCGGGCACAGGGTGAGATGCGTTGCCAAGGCAAGAGAGTTTGCCTCATCAAGGCTGCCGGCGGCATAGGCGGCGATCAGATCGTCGCTGGGGTGATGGATGATCATGATTCAGGCTCTCCTAGGGCCTTGCGGAAACGCTGGAAGGCAAGACGCATACGCGATTTTACGGTGCCGAGGGGGATGCCGAGCTGTTCGGCGATCACGGCATGGGGTTTGTCTTCGAAGAAGGACAGATGCACGATCCTGGCCTGCTCGGCGGGGAGGGTCGCCATGGCGGCACGCACGGCCTGGGCCTGCTGGCCGACATCCATCTGCGCCTCGGGCGAGGCCGGCGATTCCGGCACCAGGGCCGGATCGTCGATCAGGAATTCCGGGCGCTTCTGTCGCCGGAATGCATCGATGCGCAGATTGCGGGCGATGGAGAAGATCCAGGTCGATGCCCCGGCGCGCTCGGCATCGAAGAGATGTGCCTTGCGCCAGACCATGGCCATCGCTTCCTGGGCCAGTTCCTCGGCCACATCCTCGGCGGCCCCCAATTTGCGCATATAGGATTTCAGCCGCGGCGCGAAATAGCGGAACAATTCCGCGAAGACAATCTCGTCCGGCCGTTCTTTCATTTGACCGAGCAAGGCTGTCATGCGCTGCGCGTTTTGGTCTGGCGTCGGTTCAGCGGTCACCTGGTCACCCGCTGCCTGGCTGATTGTGGCACATGCCCTATTCTTATTCTGTCTTGATGTGCCTTGCCCAGACGCCATTTTCCCTTCGGCAATGCGGCCTGGCCGCAGGAATGCCGGCAAAGCAGGGGTCGATTGATCGATCGCGGCGGCTGTCATGGTATTCATGACAGTTCTTACGGGCCGGTTTCCGTCTTGGATTGGTCCCCACGTAAAACGATAACGGCATGCCCGGTGATCCGCGCGCATGCGCTTGGCGTAAAGGCCTAGGAACGGATAACGCAGCGGGCTGCGCCGAAATCATTGAAGAAATATCCATGGCACCGAACGATCAGGCCCGTTTTCCTATTGAAATCAACGCCAACAATGCCGCCTCGGATGGGCCGGGCCAGCGCATCGCCGTGATCGGTTCGGGGATCTCCGGCCTCTCGGCGGCCTGGGCTTTGGCCGAACGGCATCATGTAACCCTGTTCGAACGCGATTCCCGCCCTGGCGGCCACAGCAACACGATCGATCTCCCTCTGGCGGACGGGCCGGTGCCTGTCGATACCGGATTCATCGTCTTCAACGAGCGGACCTATCCCAACCTCACCGCCTTGTTCGCGCATCTGGGTGTGGCGACGCAGGCCACCGAAATGTCCTTCGCGGCATCGCTCGATGACGGTCGCTTTGAATATTCGGGCTCTAATCTGCGCGGCCTCTTTGCCCAGAAGCGCAATCTGATGCGGCCCCGCATGTGGCGGATGCTGTCGGATACCCTGCGCTTCTACCGCGAAGCCGGCGCCGCCGTCGCCGCCGGGGCTGACGACATGACGCTGGGGGATTATCTCGGCCAATCCGGCTATGGCAATGCGTTCGTCCGCGATCATCTGCTGCCGATGGGCGGGGCGATCTGGTCGATCTCGACCGAGCAGATGCTGCGCCATCCGCTGCGCGCCTTTGTCCGTTTCTGCGACAATCACGGGCTGATGCAATTGCGCGATCGGCCACAATGGCGCACGGTTATCGGCGGCAGCCGCAATTATGTGCGGCGGTTGCTGGACGACCGTTTCATCGATCTCCGTTGCGATGCGCGCATTGCCCGGGTCGAACGGCGCAACGAAGGCCCGGTGATTGTTATGGAAGACGGTCGCTGGCAGGCCTTTGACGGGATCGTCCTGGCAACCCATGCCGACCAGGCGTTGAAGCTTCTGGCGGCACCGACCGGCGAGGAGGAAAGTTTGCTGGGTGCCTTGCCCTATCAGCGGAATCTGGCGGTGGTGCATGGCGATCCAACCCTCATGCCGCGCCGCCGTGCCGCCTGGTCCAGTTGGAACGTGATCGGGAATAATGGCGGGGCCGATGACCTCATTTGCGTCACCTATTGGATGAACCTCCTGCAGCACTTGCCGACGCGCGAGCCGGTCTTGGTGACCCTCAATCCGAACCGGCCGGTGGATCCCGCCAAGGTCTATGCCAGTTTTGACTATGCCCATCCGCTGTTTGATATTGCCGCCATGTCGGCACAGCGCGACCTATGGCGATTGCAGGGAATCGGTGGAATCTGGTTCTGCGGTGCTTATTTCGGGGCCGGCTTCCATGAGGACGGCCTGCAATCCGGCCTTGCCGTGGCCGAGGCCCTGGGCGGCGTCCGCCGGCCGTGGGTTGTGCCCGGCGAATCCGACCGCATCCCGGCGCCAATGCCGCAACATCAGCCCGGCCTCGTGCCGCAGATGCCGATCCCCGTGGCGGCGAGTGCGGCTATATGAAGACGGCGCTCACATCCGCCATCTATCGCGGCTCCGTGATGCATCGCCGGCTGCGGCCGAAAGCGCATTACCTCCGTTATTCGATCTTCTATCTGCTGCTCGATCTCGACGAATTGCCGCTCATCGCGAAGCGCTCTCGGCTGCTGGGAATCGAGAAGGCCGCGCCGCTCTCCTTCCGCGCCAAGGATCATGGTGATGGCAGCGGCGATCTCAAGCATTGGGTGGGCCGGCAGCTTGAGGTGGCCGGGTTGCGTTTTGAACCTGGGCCTATTCGGCTGCTCACCCTGCCGCGCCTCTTCGGCTACGCCTTTAATCCGATCTCGATCTATTACTGCCATGACCGGGAGCAGGTCCTGCGCGCCACCATCTATCAGGTCAGCAACACCTTCGGCGGTCGACATTCCTATGTTCTGCCGGTCACATCGGATGGCACTATCCGGCAGAGCTGCAAGAAGGCGCTCTATGTATCGCCTTTCAACGATGTCTCCGGCTTCTATCGCTTCTCGGTAGTGCCGCCTGGCGACAAGGTGGCGCTTGCCATCGACCAGCATGACGATAGGGGCCGGCTGCTGCAGGCGGCTTTTGTCGGACGGCGAAGCGAACTCACCGACGGTATTTTGCTGCGCCTGCTCATTCTCTATCCCTTCATGACATTGAAGGTGGTGGCCGGAATCCATTGGGAGGCGCTGAAATTGTGGCTGAAGGGCGTTCCGCTTCACAAACGCCCGGCTTCGACCGATAATCCACCGCGGGGAGAAACGCCGCCGGGGAGCCCGGCGCAGGTGGTTTGGGGGCGCAGGGATGCAGAACTCGAAGCCGGGGCGGGATTCCGCTCCAACGCGGCCGAATGACGAGGCCGCTCCGTTGATGTCAAATCCATCCTTTGCCGGCTTGTGGGAGAGCGTGTTTCAGCGTGCGCTCACACATCTCCATGTCGGCAGCCTGCGGGTTCATTTTCCCGATGGCCGCCGACAGGCGATCTCGGGCCGGGAGCCAGGCCCTGAGGCCGAGCTCGAAATCCGCGATCCGCGCGGCATCCAGCGGCTCATTCGCGGCGGGGATATGGGCTTTGCCGAGGCCTATATGGCCGGCGAGGTCGACAGCCCGGATCTGACCGATCTCATCGAACTCGCCGCCCGGAATGAAAGCGCGCTGGCGGCGGCGCTCGCGGGCAACAAATGGGTGCGGGCGATCAATCGCCTGCGGCATCTGATGCGTGCCAATACCAAGCGTGGGTCGCGGCGCAACATCGCCTATCACTACGATCTCGGGAACGATTTCTACCGCGAATGGCTCGACCCGAGCATGACCTATTCCTCGGCCTATTTCGGCAAGGGTGCCAACGATCTCAGCCACGCCCAGACCGACAAGTACCGGCGCATGGCGGAACTGGCCGAATTGGCGCCCGGCAAGCATGTGCTCGAAATCGGCTGTGGCTGGGGCGGCTTTGCCGAAGTGGCAGCGCGCGATTTCGGATGCCGCGTAACGGGTCTGACCTTGTCGACCGAACAGCTTGCCTTTGCCCGCGCGCGCATGGAGCGCCAGGGCCTTGCCGACCGCGTTGAATTGCGCCTGCAGGATTACCGCGATTGCGAGGGCAAGTTCGACAGCATCGTCTCCATCGAGATGTTCGAGGCGGTGGGCGAGGCGCATTGGCGGAAGTATTTTGAGGTGTTGCGCGACCGGTTGCATCAGGGCGGCACGGCGGCCTTGCAGATCATCACCATCGCCGAGGAACGTTTCGAGAGCTATCGCCGCAACGCGGATTTCATCCAGCGTTATATCTTCCCGGGCGGCATGCTGCCGACCATCTCCGCCTTGCGCCAATTGGGGCGCGAGACCGACCTCACCGTGGCCGGCGAGGAAGGCTTCGCCGCTTCCTATGCGCGGACCTTGCGGGAATGGCGCGAGACCTTCCTGCAGGCCTGGCCGCGCATCCAGCCGCTCGGCTTCGACGAACGGTTCCGGCGCATGTGGACCTATTACCTCGCCTATTGCGAGGCCGGCTTCCGCGCCGGGTCGATCGACGTCGTGCATCTGAAGCTGCAAAGGTGAAGGGGCGCGCCGGTTACCTTCTTTATGGTCTTCCGGCGCTGGCGCTCGCGGTTCCTACGTTGCCGGCCCATGTGCTGGTCCCGACTTTCTATGCGCAATCCCTGGGGCTCGGCCTGACTGCCACGGGTGTTGCGATCTTTGCCGCGCGCGTGGTCGATGTACTGACCGATCCGCTGGTCGGCCATGCCAGCGACCGCTCCGGCCGGCGCAAGCCGTTTATCGCCGCGGGAGCAGTTCTGGCAGCCATTGCGCTCCTTGCCGTCTTCAACCCGCCGATAGGTGTGGGTGCCCTCTATCTCGGCCTCTGGTATGGGCTGCTCTATGTCGGCTGGTCCCTGATGATGGTGCCCTACACGGCCTGGGGCGCGGAATTGTCAGCGGATTACAACGAGCGCTCGCGCATCACCTCCTGGCGGGAAGGTCTCGGCCTTGTCGGTATCGCCATCGCGGCCAGCCTGCCGGCTGTGCTCCAGGGTGTCGGCCTGTCCCTGGCCGAGGCGATGCTGGGGACCGCTCTTGCAGCCATCGTGCTGGGCGCGCCGGCCCTGTTCCTGCTGCTGCGCTTCGTGCCCGAAGTGCCCCGCCGCACCCTTCCGGACCAGCATTCCTGGCGCCAGGCCTGGCAGGCGATCGGCGGCAATCCACCGTTCCGCCGCCTGTTGGGTGCCTGGTTCATCAATGGTGTTGCGAACGGTCTGCCGGCCGGGCTGTTCCCGCTCTTCATCGCGATCCGGCTGGGGGCCGATGACCGCGCCCTGGGGATCATCCTGCTGATCTATTTCGCGGCGGCCCTGGTCAGCCTGCCGCTGTGGCTGTTCCTGCTGCGGCGGATCGACAAGCACCGGCTGTGGTGCGTTGCCATGATCGCGGCAATCCTTGCCTTCCTCTTCGTGCCATTTCTGCCGCTGGGGGCGCTGCCGGCCTTCGCGGCAATCTGCATCGTCACCGGGTTTGCGCTGGGGGCTGATCTTGCCTTGCCGCCCGCACTTCAGGCGGATGTGGTGGATCTCGACCGGCTGCGGCACGGGGCCGAGCGGGCGGGGCTTTTCTTCGCCCTTTCCAGCATGTCGGCGAAGCTTTCCGCCGCACTCGCCATCGGTATTGCGTTCCCCATCCTGGCGCTGTTCGGGCTCAGCCTCGATTCCGCCGGCGGCGCCCAGCCGGATGGGGCCGGCGCCTTTGTCCTTGCGGTGATCTATGCCTGGGTTCCCTGCGTATTCAAACTGATAGCAGTGGGCATGATGTGGCGTTTTCCGCTCGACCGGAAACGCCACGCAGGCATCGCCCGGGAACTGCAAATGCGGGAACTGAACCCGGTCGCCTGATGGGCGCAAGGATGGGCTGAGACATGTTGCAGGGAAAGCTCCGCGCCATGGGCCTTGGAATCTTATTGGCGGCGGCCGTGTTCGTGAGTGGATGTGACACGATGAAGATTGAAGATTTTGCCAACCGGCAACCGATCCTGAAGCCCGAGGAATATTTCCTCGGCCAGTCGCGTGCCTGGGGCATGTTCCATGACCGGTTCGGCAATCTGCGCCGGCAATTCACCGTCGATCTGCGTGGCGAGATGGAGGAGGGCGCCCTCACCCTCACCGAGGATTTCGTCTATGACGACGGTGAAACACAGCAGCGCGTCTGGCGCATCACCCCTCTGGGAAATGGCAGATATGAAGGCCAAGCCGGCGATGTGATCGGCACCGCGCAGGGTGTGGCGGCGGGCAATGCACTGAACTGGACTTATCAGATGAATCTCAAGGTCGGGGACGGCACCTGGCGGGTCGGCTTTGACGACTGGATGTTCCTGCAGCCGGACGGCGTTCTGCTGAACCATGCCACGGTCACGCGCTGGGGCATCGAGATTGGCGTCGTCACCATCGCCTTCCAGAAGGGTCCGGCCGCGAACGCGCAGGCCTCAGTGTTCGAGACGCAATCGCTGGCGCAGGCGGCGGAATAGCCAGCCGATCAGCGGGAAGTGCTCGAAGAGGCCGCCCGCGAGATCCCAATAATCTTCATGCGAGGTAATGAGACCGTCGGGCGACAGCCGGATGTCGCTCATGCCGGTGACCGACCAGCCCCTGAGGTTGAGCCGCAGGATCGTGCCGCCATAGCACCATTTGACGAAAGCGCGCTGGTCGTCGGCCCAGGCGATCGCGTCGATCACGACATTCGCATCCGCCACCGTCCGGCTGCTGTCGGCGAAGATACGCTTAAGCATGTCGCGACCATGGATTTCCTGAATGGGGTCCTTGAAGCGCACCTCCGTCAGGGTCAAGGCATCGAGCCGGCCGAGATCGCGGTTGGGCGATGGATCCGTCCAGAGCGCGAGATAAGCGGCGAGCGTTTCCTGTCCCCGGGACGGCATCGTCAAAGCATCCGTTTCGTCAGTGCAAAATAGAGGCGGTACGGCAGCAGCCGCGCCAGTTTCAGCAGCATGACGAAGGTCCAGGGGAAAGCAATCTCGAATCTGTTGCCGTGGGTCCCCGCCATGATGCGCGCTGCCGCTTTCTCCGGCGTGAGGAGGAAAGGCATGGGAAAACGATTGACGGCGGTCATCGGTGTCTCGACGAAGCCTGGATTGACGATCTGCAGGGTAATGCCCGCGGCTTCGGCGCTGGGGCGCAGGGCTTCGGCCAAATTGATCAGCGCCGCTTTGGTGGGGCCATAGGCAGCGGCCTTGGGCAGGCCGCGATAGCCGGCCACCGAGGCGACGATCACGATCCGGCCTGAGCCACGCGCCTGCATGCGGAGGAGGAGCGGCTGCAGGCAATTCACAACACCCATGACATTGGTTTCATGGAGGCGGCGGATCACATCGCGGTCGAAATCCGGTGTGTCCATCTGCTGGTAAAGGGCGGCGTTGAGCACAGCGACGTCAATTGGACCGGTCAACCGTTCGATGGTGTCGATTGCCGCATCCACGGCAGCCGGATCGGTCACATCCAGCGGCTGTACCGCCATGGCCGCATGATCATCCGCTGTCTCGATCAGCGCATCACGGCGCCGGCCGCTGATGGTCACGCGATCGCCCTCAGATACGGCCAGGCGTGCCAGTTCTCGTCCGATGCCGCTGCCGGCCCCCGTGATCCACCAATGCCGCTTGTTCAAGACGGGCGTGCCATGTCAGGGCAGATCCGCTACATCCGCCCGGCAGGTGCGGCAGCGATATTCGATGATCGAGGAATCCTGCGCGGCAAAACGCATGCCGAGCCAGCGCCCGGCCTCGTCGTACCAGGTCTCCAGCTTGATATCGCCGTCTACCTGAAACCGCTCGGCCTGGGCGATGCCATTGGCCATCGGCACGAAGGCTTCGCCCAAGGGGCGAATCTCGATGTCGTTGACCTTGCCAGTGATGGTATTGAGTTGGCGACCGCCATCGATGAAGCGCCGCGACCAATGTTCGGAGAGCGGCAGGTCGGCAGGAATGGCGATGTCGCCGGACGGGCCTTCGATCCGCATTCGATCATCCGCGCGCTCGCCCATCAGGCTGGATTGCTCACCATCGTCATTGGTCTGGGCTTCAAGGCGAATGAGCGTGCCATTATTCCATATCGTCCGTGCCCGATACTCGAATGCGTATCCCGTCAGGAACAGGAAAGGCACTTCGATCTGGGAGCGACTCTCGACCATCAACGCGTCGCCCTGACGCGAGAAGTCGATCCGGTGCTCGCCGACCACTTCGCCGTTGCGGAGGATCTCATAGGTGGCTGCGGGCCCATAGAGGGCCAGCGGATCCGGCTCTGCGGAAACCGCGATACTCGCCGGCAACAGACCGGCGGCCAGGCATGAAACGACAAATATCGAACGCATCCCAAATCCTCCCAGCGCTTTTTACGGCAGCCGGCGAGATTTGGATCAGGGGGTCAGGAACGATCCGGGTCGTCGAACAGGATGCGGCGGGCGGCCCCTTCGAGATCGTCATACTGGCCGGATTTCAGCGACCAGAGAAACGCCGCGAGCCCGAGTCCGCCCAGAATGAGGGCGATGGGAATGAGAATGAGGAGGACGGTCATGGGACGGGGCGCTCCACCTTGCCGGCGCGGGCGAGGCGCAGGCTGTTCAGAATCACCAGGATCGACGAACTCGACATGGCGATGGCGGCCACCAGCGGGGTGACGAGACCCATGACGGCCAAGGGTACCGCGGCCAGATTATAGACCAGGGCCAAGGCCAAATTCTGCCACATCAGCCGATGCGCGTCCCGGGCAATCCGCAGCGCGATCAGGATGGCCGAGAGGCGTTCCCCCTGGAACACGATATCGGCGGCGGATTGGCTGATATCGGCGGCCGAAGCGGGCGCCAGGGAGACATGGGCCGCGGCCAGCGCCGCGGCATCGTTGAGACCGTCGCCGACCATCAGGACATGGCGGCCCTCGGCCACCAATTTCTGCAGATGGTGAACCTTCGCGGCGGGCGTCATCTCGGCATGCGCGGCCTCGATCCCCAGCACAGCCTTGAGTGCCGTCACGGGTGCCGGTCGATCGCCGGAACATATCTCGACGCTGAGGCCCCTGGCCCTCAAGGCGGCGATGGTCGCGATGGCGTCCGGGCGCAATTGATCGGCCAGCACGAATTTCTGACATTCATCGGCGGGGCCGATGAGCCACAGCACCGCCTGGTTTTCGCCGCCATCGGCTTGGCCGGTGAACTTGGCCGAGCCCAAGCGCCATTCGCCATCGGCGGCACGCCAGACCAGGCCCTCGCCGGGACACTCGGTGACGTTCTCGAGCACCGGTGCCGCCGCGACCGCCTGGGCGATGGCGCGGGCCAGGGGGTGCTTGGAATTTGCCGCCATGCCGGCGGCGATCCGGAGCAGGCGCGGGGCGGGATCGTTGACCAAAGCGAGGCGGCCGAGGGTGAGGGTGCCGGTCTTGTCGAAGACGACGTGATCGACCGCCTGCAACCGTTCCAGCGCATCGCCCGATTTCAAGAGAATGCTGCTGCGCATCAGGCGCTGGCTGGCGATAACCTGAACCACCGGCACGGCCAAGGCGAGGGCGCAGGGGCAGGTGATGATGAGAACCGCAACCGAGATCATCAAGGCCGGTTGCCAGGCCATGCCGCCGATCAGGGTCCAGCCGAGAAAGGCGGCGAGGGCGGTCGCATGCACCACCGGCGCATAGTGCCGGGCGACGCGGTCGGCGATCTGTACGAAGCGACCGCGCCTTGTCTCGGCTGCTTCCATCAACCGGATGATGTCGGCCAGCAGCGTGGCATCGCCCGACGCGGAGACGCGCAGGCGGAGTGGCGCGGCGAGGTTCAGCGTCCCGGCATAGACTTGTTCGCCCGGCGCGATCTCGCGCGGCAGGGCCTCGCCGGTCACCGTGCTGGTATCGATGTTGCTTTCACCGGCAATGACGATTCCGTCCGCCGGTATGCGCTGCCCCGCGCCCACCAACACCATCATGCCGGGCCGCAAAGCCGTCGGCGGCACGTCGCGCCTTGTGCCGTCCGGTTCCAGGATCGTGGCGGCGACCGCGTTCAGGGCCAGCAATTGCTCGGCCAGGGCACGCGCGCGGTAGCGGGCGCGATGATCGAGATAGCGGCCGATCAGCAGGAAGAACAGCAAGGTGACCGCACTGTCGAAATAGGCATGCGGGCCGGATTGGAAGGTTTCGTAGAGGCTGACGCCGGGGGCCAGAATGATGGCGAGCGAGATCGGCACATCCATGTTGGTGCGCCGTGCACTCAAAGCACCCCAGGCCGAACGGAAGAAGGGCCGGCCGGCATAGGCAATGGCCGGAATGGCGATAAGGGCAGAGATCCAATGCAGGAAGTCCCGTGTGCCCAGGGCCATGTCGCTGGCCGCACCCGACCAGACCGAAACGGAGAGCAGCATGATGTTGCCGGCGGCAAAGCCGGCGACCGCGAGGCAGCGCAGCAATTCCCGCGCCTGCTGCTGGTCGCTGGTGGCGAGCCGCGCCGGATCGCAGGGCAGGAGGCGATAGCCCAGACGCTGCACCAGACGGGCAAGAGCGCTGGGATCGGCTTCGCCGGCTCGCCAGACGATGTTGAGGCGCCGCGTCGCCAGAGAGACGCGGGCATGCGTGACGCCCGGCTGTTTCAACAGCGTCTGTTCGATCAGCCAGACGCAGGCGCCGCAGCTGAGGCCATCCACCATCAGGGTTAGGCTGAGGCAGCCATCCTTGGCCGGCCGGATCCAGGCGGAAAGATCGCCTTGCGCGCCGAATTCCTCGGGCCGCAGGCGCGAGAAATCGGTGTCACCCTCCAGGCAGCGTTTGGCGTAATAGCTGTCGAGCCCGAGTTCGCCCACCAATTGATAGGCACCGTGGCAACCGGAACAGCAAAACTCTTCGCCGGCCGGCGCTTCCTGACCACAATGACGGCAGGTCTGGAATTGGCCGTCCGGTTGCGGCGTCAGGTTCACGGCACCATGATCCGGTCGTTCCATTGCCAGACGACGCCGGTGGCGGTAACGGTGCCGGCGACCCGCAACTCCCACAGCCCATTGGCCGGAAGATCGAGTGCCGCCAGATAGAGGCCGGGCTGACCCGTTGCCGGCGTGAAGGCAATAGCCCGGTCCATCGAGGTGGTCGCCGTCCGCACCATCTGGCCGCGGAGATCCATGCCGGTTACCGGCTGCCCCTCAGCGTTCTGCAGCGAAAGCACCAGATCGCCGCCTTCGGCGATCTCGGCTTTTGCCTGCCAGCCCAGGGCTTCGCTGGCGGCGGCTTCCTTCAGTGTTTCATTATAGGCGAGGCCCTGGACATAGGCCTTGTCCGTATCGAGCCCCGGGAAGGTCGAGGTGGCGAAGAAGACCATCACGATGTTGACCGCGATCACCAGCAGCATGGCACCGACGAAGACAGCCGGGATCCAGTAGGCCTGCCGCTGGGTCGTGGTCTGCGCGCGATTGGGCATCATCTCTCTCCAGGCGGTCTTTAGTGCGCCGGCGCATTGAAGATCGCGTCATGAACGCTTTCTTCGCCGGTGGTCAGGTTTTTGACGGTGACGGCGATCGAGGACGATCCGGCCGGTGCCGCCCCTTTGGGCGCCTGCAGCAGCAGGCGGAAGGTGCCGACATCGTCCGGCTCGACCGCGATATGATCCAGTGTCGACCCGATCAGTCGGACATTCAACCCGTCGATACCGCTGACCGCGAGGTTGAACTGGCTGGGCTCGCGCTGCATGTTGAGGATCTTCAGAGTATAGCCGTTCTGGATGCCGCCATCCTTCAGCCGCACGAAAAGCGGCGAGCGGTCGCCCAGCAGCGAGATGTCGAGCCGGCTGCGCTGGGTGAGGGTGGCCAGCATGCCGGCGGCGACCAGCAGGATGACCAGCGCATAG
Organism: Dongia sp.; assembly: GCF_041909655.1. GTDB lineage: Bacteria > Pseudomonadota > Alphaproteobacteria > Dongiales > Dongiaceae > Dongia. Next base: position 92,254 of record NZ_JAYRDA010000009.1, read on the forward strand.
ATCACGGTCCGGGGGCGCACCAGCCGGCGCTTGGGCGGGCGGCCCGCCGCGCGGTCCGCCTGTGCCGAGAGCGCGTCATAGGTGATGAGTTCCTGCGGCCGGTTGATCTTCAGCATCACCGAATTGCAGGCATCGATGCAGAGGCCGCAGCCGATGCAGGCCAATTGCTGGCCGTTGCGGATATCGATGCCGGTCGGGCAGACGCGGACGCAGAGGCCGCAATCGATGCAATCGCCGCGACCCTCGAAACCCTGGTCTTTCTTCAGATGACCGCGGGGCTCCCCGCGCCAGGTTTCATAGGTGACCAGCAGAGAATGTTCGTCGAACATGGCAGCCTGGAAACGCGGCCAGGGGCACATGTAAATGCAGACCTGTTCCCGCGCCCAGCCGGCAAGGACATAGGTGGTGGCGGTGAAGAGCGCCACGAAGACATATTGCAGCTGGCTCGCCTCGCCGGTGAAGAAGTGGCGCAGCAAGGTGGGCGCGTCGTCGAAATACATCGCCCAGGCGCCGCCTGTGGCCAGCGAGATCGCCAGCCAGACGGCGTGTTTGGCTACCTTGCGGGCGGCCTTGCCGGTGCTGACATTTTCACCGTCCAGCTTGATGCGGGCATTGCGGTCGCCCTCGATCCAGCGTTCGACCTGCATGAAGAGGTCGGTCCAGACCGTCTGCGGGCAGGTGAAGCCGCACCAGACACGCCCCAGCAGCGATGTCGCAAAGAAGAGGCCGAAGGCGCCGAGGATCAGCAGGCCGGTGAGATAATAGACTTCCTGCGGCCAGATCTCGATCCAGAAAAAATAGGCACGGCGCCCCGCCATGTCGATGAGCACAGCCTGATCCGGCGCATCCGGGCCGCGGTCCCAGCGGATCCACGGCACCAGATAGTAGATTGCCAGCAATGCTGCCAGGACCGCCCATTTGATCTTCCGGAAGCGACCCCAGATCCGTTGCGGATAGACTTTGACGTGGTCTGCATAGAGCTTGCTTTTGCCAAACAGACTGGCGCCCAACGACATGATCGAGCCTGACTATACGGTGCTTACTCGCCACCGCCCAAAGAGTGCACATAGACCGCCAGCATCTTGATCTTGGCGGCATCGAGACGGCCGCTCCAGGCCGGCATGACACCCATCTTGGGGTCATGGATCTGTGCCAGGAGCTGCGGCTTCTCGCCGCCATAGAGCCAGATTTCATCGGCGAGGTTCGGGGCGCCGAATTCGCGCAGGCCCAGGCCCGCGGGGCCATGACAGGCGGCGCAATTGTCGGTGAAGATCTGCCGCCCGCTTTCGGCCACGACCGGATCGGTGGCGCGCCCCGAGAGCGAAAGCACGAATTCCGTCACGCTGTTGATCTGATCGCGATCCAGGATTTCGTCGGCGCCGAAGCGCGGCATGTCGGTAACCCGTGTCTCGGCATCATCCACATTGCGGATGCCGTGCTGCAGGGTTTGGGAAATGTCGGCCAGGGTGCCGCCCCAGATCCAATCGTCATCAGCCAGCACCGGGAAGCCCGGACGACCGGCGCCGCCGACCGCGTGGCAGGGGGCGCAATTCTCGTTGAACGTCGCGCGACCGCCGGCCATGGCGAAGTTCAGCAATTCGGGATCGCCTTCGATCGCCTCGACCGGGCTGTCGGCAATGGCGGTCAGCCATTGGCCCTGCGCGGCGGTGGCGGCCGTCATTTCCTGGGCGAATTCGGCCCGGCTGTTATAGTTGATGACGCCCTTGGTGTAGTTGGTGAGGCTCGGCCAGGCGGGATAGACGACCCAATAGCCGATCGACCAGACGATGCAGGCATAAAGAACCATCAGCCACCATTTCGGCAGCGGTGTGTTGAGCTCGCGAATACCGTCCCATTCGTGGCCGGTGGTTTCCTTGCCGGTTACGTCGTCGCGATAAAGGTCAGTCATGGCGGCGTGGCTCCTCGCCATCGGCTTTGAAGGGGATATTGGCGCATTCGTCAAAATGGCGCCGGTTCTTGGGACGGAAGGCGTAGAAGGCGATGCTGACGAAGATCAGCATCAGCCACAAAGGCCAGATCTGGCGCGCGAAATGCGCGAGCTCGGCCAAGGTGAATCCATCGCTCATTGGCTTTCTCCCGCGGCCCCGTTGGCGTATTCGGGCCGGTAGGTGGTGAAATCGACCATGCGGCCCAGCACCTGCAGATAGGCGATGAGCGCGTCCATCTCCGTCACCCGCGTCTTGTCGCCGTCGAAATCGCCGGTAGCGGCTTTCGGATAGCGCTGCATCAGGCCTTCGACATCGGCATCGGGCGTCGCCTGGGCCATGAGGTCGGCCGCGGCGCTGGCCACCATTTCCTCGGAATAGGGGACGCCGACGATGGTCAGGGTCTTCAGGTGCTCGGCGATGTCCGGCATCCTGATTTCCTTGCGCGCAAGATGCGGATAGGTCGGCATGACTGATTCCGGCACCACGGCGCGCGGATCCATCAGATGGGCGACGTGCCAGTCGTTGGAATACTTGCCACCGAGACGCGCCAAATCCGGGCCGGTGCGCTTCGATCCCCATTGGAAGGGGTGATCGTAAATGCTCTCGGCCGCGAGGCTGTAGGGACCATAACGCTCGATCTCGTCGCGGAACGGCCGCACCTGCTGGCTGTGGCAAAGATAACAGCCCTCGCGGATGTAGATGTTGCGGCCCTGCAGTTCCAGCGGCGAATAGGGACGCACGCCCTCGACCTGCTCGATCGTCTCGCCGATGGTGAAGAGCGGAACGATCTCCACCAGACCGCCGATGGCGACGGTGACGATGATGCCGCCAAGGAGGATGATCGAGTTCTTCTCGAAGATTTCGTGTTTGATCATGGAAAGTGCTCCTTACGCCCGAGCCGTGCCGGGGACGGCTGTGGCACCGCCGATGGCGGATTCCTGGCGGATGTCACCGCGGATGGTGCGGACGAGGTTGTAGACCATGATCAGCGAGCCGAGCAGGAACAGCACCCCGCCCAGGGCACGGATCACGTAATAGGGATGCATGGCGGCGACCGTCTCGGCAAAGCTGAACTGCAGGAAGCCGAGGCTGTCATAGGCGCGCCACATCAGGCCCTGCATGATGCCGCTGATCCACATCGAGGTGATGTAGAGCACGATGCCGAAGGTGGCGGTCCAGAAATGCCACTCGACCAGACGCAGGGAATAGAGGCGCGACCGCTTCCACAACACCGGCACCAGGAAGTAGACGGCGCCGAAGCTGACGAAGGCGACCCAGCCCAGGGCACCGGAATGCACATGGCCGATAGTCCAGTCGGTATAGTGGCTGAGCGAGTTCACGGCCTTGATCGACATGACCGGGCCTTCGAAGGTCGACATGCCGTAGAACCCGACCGAGGTCACCAGGAAGCGCAGCACCGGATCGGTCCGGAGCTTGTCCCAGGCGCCCGAGAGGGTCATGACGCCGTTGATCATGCCGCCCCAGGAGGGCATCCACAGCATGACCGAGAAGGTCATGCCGAGAGTCTGCGTCCAGTCGGGCAGCGAGGTGTAGTGAAGGTGATGCGGACCCGCCCAGATGTAGAGGAAGATCAGCGACCAGAAATGCACGATCGAGAGGCGATAGGAATAGACCGGGCGATTGGCCTGCTTCGGCACGAAGTAATACATGATGCCGAGGAAGCCGGCGGTGAGGAAGAAGCCGACCGCGTTATGGCCATACCACCATTGCAACATCGCATCCTGGACGCCGGAGAACACCGAATAGCTCTTGGCGCCGAAGATCGAGACCGGGATCGACAGGTTGTTGCCGATGTGAAGGATCGCGATGGTGACGATGAAGGCGAGATAGAACCAGTTGGCGACATAGATATGCGGTTCCTGGCGCTTCATCAGGGTGCCGAGGAAGATCAGCAGATAGATCACCCAGACCAGCGTCAGCCACAGATCGACATACCATTCCGGCTCGGCATATTCGCGGCCCTCGGTGATACCGAGGACATAGCCAGAGGCGGCCAGCACGATGAAGAGCTGGTAGCCCCAGAACAGGAATTCGGCGAGCGCGTCGCCGCCCCAGAGCCGGGCGCGGCAGGTGCGCTGCACGACATAAAGCGAGGTGCCGAGGAGGGCGCTGCCGCCGAAGGCGAAGATGGCGGCCGAGGTGTGGACCGGCCGCAAGCGGCCGAACGTGGTCCATTCGAGGCCGAAATTCAGTACCGGAAAGGCCAACTGGAAGGCGATGAGCGTGCCGACCGTAAACGCGATCACGCCCCAGAAAACCGTGGCGAGCGTGAAGAGTTTTACGACGCGCTCGTTATAGGGTTCGATCGGCATTGCGCCGGCAGCGGTAACGGCGCCGCTCATGACAGTTTCTCCTCATGTCCGAAAGCATTGGTGATCAAGCGGAAGACCATCAGGATGCCGAAGAACAGCAATCCGCCGCCAAACAGGGCCATGGCGTCGTCGCCGGCGCGCGACCAAAGGACCAGCCCCAGTAAGGCGATGGCCGCCAGCAAGACGGTCGCGATCCAGTTTCCAAGCCCGTACATGATGAACCTCCGATAGAAATGATGCGGCGCGGGTCAGCGCGGCGCTGCCACGATGTCGCGATAGGCATGCCAGGAGGCATGACCAAGAAGTGGCATGGTGATGATGAGGCCGAGGCAGAAAGTGGCGATGCCGGCGGCGCTGAAAAGGACGATGAGTGCACCCCAGCCGATCAGCACGCGCCAATTGACGATGCTGGCGGCGAGCGAGGTGGCAATGGCTTGCGGTACCCCGATATCGCGATCGAGCAGCAGGGGGAATGAGACCACCGAGACGGCGAAGGAGATGCCGGCAAGAATCGCCCCGACGCCGAAACCGACGATCCAGAAGGGCAGGTTCTTTGGCGAGAGCAGCGTATCCAGCACGAAGCTGCTCCAGGAAACGGGCTGGGCACCGAAAAACAGGGCATAGATCAGGATGGCGAGATAGATCCAGACCACCTGAATCAACATGAGAATGAGGCCGAGGGTGAAGATCGGGCCGGGGCGCTGGCGCCAGGAGAGCGCAATGTCGACCAGATTGATCGGCAGGCCTTGTTCCAGGCGCCGGCTGGTTTCGTAAAAGCAGATGCCGAGCAGGGGGGCAAGGAACATGAAGCCGGCGGCGAGCGGCCAGACATAGGGCCAGAGGTCGGCCTGCCAGGCCATGGCGAGGATGAGGAATGAAATCGCGGCGATGCCGATCCCGAAGCAGAGATCGACCGCACGAGCGCGGCGGAAATCCTGCCAGCCGCGGCTCAGCCACATCCAGGTGGCGTCGACCTCGATCCGGTTGATCGGCAGGACGATACCGCGGAACTCGCCCGTGAGTTCGATATCGGCACGCTGCATCGGTTGTTGTTCCTGGGCCATCCCGCCCTCCCATCGACATGGTCCGCCCGGCGTCGGCGAATCCATGGCAGAAAGTTAAAACCGGGGGGCCTCAACCACATTGATCTAGATCAATGCCGGGGGCTGGGATCCGGGTGGAGATAGCGGCACAATGACGCTGCCGTGCGGATTCCCTCGTTCGGCGGCTGGAGAAGTACGTCCATGAAGTGCCTCTATGTCCGACGGATTTGATGTCCTTGCCGCTTTTGCGGCCCATTGCCAGACAGTCACGGTGGCAAATGGCCCTATTTTCCTAGCCTTGTTTCTGGCTGGGTTGGTGGGGTCGGCCAGCCATTGCGTCGGCATGTGCGGGCCCTTCGTTGTGGCGCAGACGGCTGGCCGCATGTCGGCCTTGCCGCTCGAGGGCGGCCCCTTGCGTCACGAGATCCGGCGGCTCGAAGCCAGCCTTGCCTTGCCCTATCAATTGGGGCGCGGCACGACCTATATATTGACCGGGGCCGTTCTGGCGGCACCTTTCAGTGCCGCCGGACAGATCAGCGGCTGGGCCTACCTGGCGCCATCCCTGCTGGCCTTCGCGGCGATCGTCTTTGCGTGGCAGGCCTGGCATGGTTTCGGCCTCCATGCGCCGACGCTCTGGAGCAGCCGCCTCTCATCTATGGCCGGGCCTCTGCTGAAAGCGCCCTTTGGCTGGCGCGGCTATCTTTTGGGTTTGCTGCTGGGTTTTCTCCCCTGCGGCCTGCTTTATGGTGCCTTCGCGGCGGCGGCGGCGACCGCCGATCCGGTCGCGGCGGCGATCGGCATGGCGGGCTTTGTGCTGGGCACCGTTCCGGCGCTCTGGGTCGTTGGCTATCTCGGCGGTCGCGCCGCCGAACGCTGGCGCCCCCTGGCGCGGCGTGCGATGCCTTATGTGGCTGGCTTCAACGCGCTGATCCTGTTCGCGATGGCGGTACGGACGACCTTGCAGGCGTGAGGGTGGAAGGCGCTCATTGCGCGGCGGCGGCGGCGATGACCTGCGTGGCCGGCAGGTCGGCCGCTTTCTTGGTCCGCGATGCCGGGAAGACCAGGCGCATGCAGGTGCCCTGACCGAGCTTGGTATCGAGCTCTATCTCGCCACCATGCAGGCGGATGAGGCCTTGCGTGATCGAGAGGCCGAGGCCGGTGCCGCCGCTATGGCCGGCTCCCGCGATATGCGCCGAGCGCACGCCGAAGGGCGAGAAAAGGTGCGGCAGCAATTGCTCGGGGATGCCGGTGCCGGTGTCGCGCACCGCGATGACCAGTGAATCATCCGCGCGCCAGTCGATCTCGACGGCGACGCTGCCGCCGCTGGGCGTATGCCGCACCGCGTTGCTGACAAGATTGATGAGCATCTGGCTGACGGCGCGGCGGTCACAATTGAGCACGGTCGCATCACCTGGCGGTGGCGCGATCAAGTCGACGCCGCGATCATTTGCGGCCGGGCGGACCATGTTGAGCGCGTCATCGATGAGTGCGCGGATGTCCTGAAACGAGAAGGTCAGTTCCAGCTTCTCGGCCTCGATCTTCGAGAGATCGAGCACATCGCTGATGAGTTCGAGAAGATGATGGCCGCTGCGGTGGATATGCCCCACATATTCCAGGTACCGCTTGTCGCCGATGGCACCATAAATCTCCAATTTCAGGACTTCGGAAAAGCCCAGGATCGCGTTGAGCGGTGTGCGCAATTCATGGCTCATATTGGCAAGAAAGTTCGATTTGACGCGATTGGCGCGCTGCAATTCGATGTTGCGGTTGCGCAATTCGGTCTGGGTCGCCTCCAGCTTGCGCTGCGAGATGCCGATGCGCGAGGCCATCGAATTGAAGGCGGCGGCGAGACTGCCGATCTCGTCCTGGCTGCGCACCATGGCGCGGCTGTCGAATTCGCCGCTTTCAAAGCGCTGCACGGAGGCGGAGAGGGCGCGCAGCGGGCCGATCACGCGCCGCTGCAAAAGCATGTGAATCGTCAATGCGACGATCACAAAAGCGATGAGCGTGATGATGGCCGAGCCGATGAAGGTCTGCGAGATGCGGCCGGCGACACTCGCTACCGGCACCAGATGGATGAGACGCCAATCCGGTCCGCGGATCGAGTTCGAAACGGCAAGGTAGGGCTGGCCCAGAAAATCGGTGACGACGATCCTGCCGTGGCCTGTCTTCCCATCCTCCAGGGCGACCCTGACGTCCGCCAGAGCGGCATCGATCTCGGCCTTGTCGATCTCGGCATAGGCGGCGCTTTCGATATGGTTCTGCCATTGGCCGGCCAGCATGTAATCGCCATGGCGGTCGATCAGAAAATCCTGGGCTTGGGCGAAGGCGGGGTTGACGCTGAGCCGCTCGAAGAGGCCAGCGAGAAAAAAATCATGTCCGACCGTGCCGACCCACTCTCCGGCAATGTCCAGCGGCCGCACGGCGCTGACCATCCAGGACCGGGACACCGGGTCATAGGTCGGCTCGGTCCAATACATCCGTCGGTCCGGATTGACGGCGGGATCGGCGCCCGTGATCCATTCCGTCTTGTTGTAATCATCCTGCGGCGTGGCATCGAAAACATAACGAGGCACCCGCGGCATCATCACGATCATCGAATGCCAGCGTGTCAGCAGCCAGAGGGTATCGAAGCGCGGTAATTGTGCTGCGCCATAGAGCTCGATCACTGGCGCCAGGCGGGCGTGGAAGGCGCGGGTGAAAGGGGTGCGGGGAGTATTCGGGTCGATATAAGTGCCGGCCTGGGTTCGGCCGTCGAAGTGCTTGGGATCCGACCTTATCGACCCATCCGGCTGGGGCACGAAGCTGAGGGCGAAATTGGTGTCGTCTTCCAGCGAAGTCGGCTCGGCCATCTCCCTGGTAATGAAGGTGGACAGCTTCTCGAGGCTGGTTTCAGCCTGCGCCAGATCGGCTTCGATTTCCCTGATTTTGCTGTCCTGAAGGGCGCCGATGACGCGCTTGGCATCTTCGATGGCCGAACGCTCGCTTAGATGGTGCAGCAACAGCGCCGAGGGTACGCCGACCACGAACACGCTGATCGTCAGCGCAGCCATGATCTGGCGCGAGAGCCGCCCCGATACCCAGCGCGTCACGCGTGCTTGCATGTATCCCCCAGCAATGCAGCTATTACTCTTGCGCATGTAGCTTAATAAACCATTGATTTTGCAACACATGACATGGCACGTGATAAAACCGGAAACGGACCTTAACGGGTTGAAAAAAGAGGAAAACTCACGCATTCTCCGCCCTCGAATCGCAGAAAAAAATGAAGTGAATCAAGGAATGAGCAGTCGCAACCTCGCTGCCCAGGCTGATTTGGCCGTGGCCGATACGGCTCCCGCAGGAACCGCCGATCGGGTGGCCGCCAGTTTGAATCTGGGGGTCAATCGCGCCGCCGAGGCCCTCCTCGGCCAGCAGCGTCCGGATGGGCATTGGGCCTTCGAACTGGAAGCCGACGCCACGATTCCGGCCGAATACGTGTTGCTGAAGCACTTCCTCGATGAAATCGACCCGGCGGTCGAAGCCAAGATCGTCCGCTACCTGAAGAATATCCAGGGTGATCACGGCGGCTGGCCGCTCTATCACGGCGGCGCCTTCAACATCTCGGCCTCGGTCAAAGCCTATTACGCCCTGAAATGCTGCGGCGAGGATATCGACAGCCCGCATATGAGCCGCGCCCGCGAGGCGATCCTGGCCTATGGCGGCGCCGTGCGCAGCAATGTCTTCACGCTGATCCAATTGGCGCTGTTCGGTCAGGTGCCGTGGCATGCGGTGCCCAAGATGCCGGTCGAGATCATGCATCTGCCGCGCTGGTTTCCGTTCCATCTCGACAAGGTCAGCTATTGGTCGCGCACGGTGATCGTGCCGCTCCTCGTGCTGATGTCGAAGCAGCCCCAGGCGCGCAACCCGAAGCGGGTGGATGTGCGTGAGCTGTTCCTGGTGCCGCCGGAGCAGGTGACGAATTGGTACAACATGGACCGCAAGGGTGGCTGGGCCGTGTTCTTCCGGGTACTCGACCGCATCCTGCAGCGGACCGATTGGCTGTTCCCCAGGGGCCATCGCCAGAAGGCGATCGACAAGGCGGTCGCCTGGGTGACCGAGCGGCTCAATGGTGAAGACGGCCTCGGCGCCATCTATCCCGCCATGGCCAATTCGGTGATGATGTTCGACATCCTCGGCTATGCCAAGGACCAGCCGGATTACGCCATCGCCCGCGCCTCGATCGAAAAGCTGATGGTGTTCAAGGATGACGAGGCCTATTGCCAGCCTTGCCTCTCACCGGTCTGGGATACCGGCCTCGCGGCGCATGCGCTGCTGGAGGCGGGGGTCGACAAGGCGCGCGTCGCGGCGGCGGCCGATTGGCTCAAGGACCGTCAGATCCTCGATGTCGCCGGCGATTGGGCGGTGCGCTGCCCGGGCGTGCGGCCGGGCGGCTGGGCCTTCCAGTACAACAACGATCACTATCCGGATGTCGACGATACCGCCGTCGTGGTGATGGCGATGGATCGCCTCGATCACGCCCGCTACAAGGACTCGATCGACCGCGCGGTCGAATGGATCCTCGGCCTCCAGAGCAAGAATGGCGGCTGGGGTGCCTTCGACGCCGACAACGAATATTACTACCTCAACCATATTCCCTTCGCCGATCACGGCGCACTGCTGGACCCGCCGACCGCCGACGTTTCAGCGCGCTGCATCTCCATGCTGGCGCAGCTCGGTTATACAATCGAGCATCCCAAGGTGAAGGCGGGCGTCGATTATCTCTTCCGTGAGCAGGAGGCGGACGGCGCCTGGTTCGGCCGCTGGGGCACCAATTACATCTACGGCACCTGGTCGGTGATGTGCGCGCTCAATGCCATCGGCATTCCCGGCGATCACCCGGCGATGCGCAATGCGGTGGCATTCCTGGAGAGCAAGCAGCGCGCAGATGGCGGCTGGGGCGAAAGCGGCGACAGCTATTGGGCCGACAAGCCGCGCGGCGAAGGCCCGGAATCGACGCCGTCGCAAACCGCCTGGGCGGTGCTCGGCCTGATGGCGGCGGGCGATGTCGACAGCGATGTCGTGAAGCGCGGCATCGATTACCTCAACACGACGCAGAAGCCCGACGGCACCTGGGACGAGCAGGAATATACGGCCGTCGGCTTCCCGCGCGTCTTCTATCTGCGCTATCACGGCTACAAGGCCTTCTTCCCGCTCTGGGCGACGGCGCGCTATCGCAATCTGAAACAGGGCAACGCCCAGCACGTCATGTTCGGCATGTGATGTGTGCGGCCGCCCGCATCTCTTTGTTGTCATCCCCCGCGAAGGCGGGGGATCCACGAATTACTTCATTCAGTTGCCCGCAAACTCGTGGATGGCCCGCCTTCGCGGGCCATGACAAAGAAACGTGGCTGTGATGAAACTTGGTGTCGTCACCGGCATGCTGGCGGAAGCAAAGCTGCTGGACGGCTTGGGCCATGATGTCGTCTCTGGCGGCGGCGATCCGGCATCGACCGCTGCCAAAATCGAGCAATTGGTACAAGGCGGCGCCACCCATCTCGTGAGCTTTGGTATAGCGGGCGCCCTTGATCCCGCGTTGAAACCCGGCGATCTGCTGCTGGGTCCCGTCGTCGTGATGCCGGACGGCTCGCGCCTGGAAGCCGATGCGGAATGGCTGGCACGTGCCGGCCATGCTCTGCCACAGGCGCGGGCATTGCCGATTGCCGCTGCGTCGACAGCCATCGCTACCGTCGCGGCAAAGGCAGCACTTCATCAATCCAGCAAAGCCGCGGCGATCGATATGGAAAGCCATCATGTGGCGCTGGCGGCGCGGAAATACGGCCTGCCGTTTCTGGTCCTGCGCGCCATCGCCGATACGGCAGCGGATGATCTGCCGCCGGCGGCTCTGGTGGGACTCAATAAAGAAGGACGGCCCGCGATCGGTGCCGTCCTTCTGTCGCTTCTCAAAAATCCAGGCCAGTTGCCGGCCCTGATCCGCGTCGCCTCGCGCTCGCGCGTGGCGCTGAAGGCCTTACTCGGCGGCCGCGCGGGATTGCTTTAGGCGTTCCTTCTCGGCGTGGATATCCGCCATCGCCTTTTCGACATGGCTTGAGAACACGTATTCGGCCGGGCGCTGATTATCGAGCGAGATGTCGGGCACCATCGGCTTTTCCGTCTCGATGCCCTTGAGCACGACCTTGAGCGCCTTCAGCGGGCTGCGGATCGTGTCCTTCACCGCGCTGCCCTCGAAGCCGGAATGGACCATGCAATCGGCACATTTTTCGTAATTGCCGACGCCGTATTTATCCCACTCGGTGGTTTCCATGAGCTCGGTGAAGGTCTTGGCATAGCCTTCGCCAAGCAGGTAGCAGGGACGCTGCCAGCCGAACACGTTGCGGGTCGGGTTGGCCCAGGGCGTGCAGTGATAGCTCTGGTTGCCGGCCAGGAAATCGAGGAACAGGGTCGATTGGCTGAAGCGCCAGCGCTTGCCGTTCTCGCCGCGGCGGAAGATGTCGCGGAACAGATCCTTGGTCTTCTTGCGGTTGAGGAAATGCTGCTGGTCGGGTGCGCGCTCATAGGCATAGCCCGGCGAGACGGTGATGCCGTTGACGCCCATCGCCATCACGTCGTCGAAGAACTTCGCCGCGCGCTCGGCATCGGTGCCGTCGAAGAAGGTGCAATTGATGTTGACGTTGAAGCCGGCGGCTTTCGCCTTCTTGATGGCGGCGACGGCGGCTTCATAGACGCCGGTCTGACAGACCGATTTGTCGTGCTCGTCCTTCGAGCCGTCTAGATGCACCGACCAGGTGAAATAGGGCGACGGCTTGTAGAGATGCATCTTCTTCTCGAGGAGAAGCGCATTGGTGCACAGATAGATCGAGCGCTTCTGCTCGTTGATCAGGCGGTCGACGATCTCCGGCAATTCCTTGTGCAGCAGCGGTTCGCCGCCGGCGATCGAGACGACCGGCGCGCCGCATTCCTGCGCGGCTGCAAGCGCGTCATCGACCGAGATGCGCTTGTTGAGGATCTCTGCCGGGTAATCGATCTTGCCGCAGCCGGCGCAAGCGAGGTTGCAGCGGAACAACGGTTCCAGCATGAGCACGAGCGGATAGCGCTTGCGGCCAAGGAGATGCTGCTTCACCACATAGGCGCCGACACGGATGGCCTGGCGAATGGGAACGGACACGGTGGCGATCTCCTTTTACTTAACCGAATTCTAAACGTCGTCTGGTATCGATGGGGACTAGTTCGCGCTTACTGCGCGGCGGCTGGCGTATCGGCCAGTTCCGGCGGCAGGCGGAAACGGACATTCTCTTCGACGCCGGCCAGCAATTCCAGCCGCACGTCGCGCAATTCCTTCAATTTGGCCACCAGATCCTGGACCAGGATATCCGGGGCCGAGGCGCCCGCGGTCACGCCGACCGCCTGGACGCCATTCAGCCATTCATCGCGCAATTGCGTGGCGTCTTCGATCAGATAGCTGCGCACGCCGAGCTCTTCGGCCAATTCCTTGAGTCGATTCGAGTTCGAGGAATTGGGCGCGCCCACGACCAGAATGACGTCGACTTCGGTCGCGAGCTTGCGCACCGCCGTCTGCCGGTTCTGCGTGGCGTAGCAGATGTCCTTGGTATCGGGGCCGACGATGGTCGGGAAACGCGCACGCAACGCCTCAATGACGCTCCGGGTGTCGTCGACCGACAAGGTGGTCTGGGTGACGAAGGCCAGCTTGTCCGGGTCCTCGACCTCAAGCGTCTCGACATCTTTCGCAGTCGAGATCAGCAGCACGCCGCCGGGAATCTGGCCCATCGTGCCTTCGACTTCCGGATGGCCGGCATGGCCGATCAGGATCACCTGGCGGTCCTGATTGGCATAACGGGTACCCTCGTTATGGACCTTGGAAACCAGCGGGCAGGTGGCGTCGATCACGTTGAGGCCGCGGTCATGAGCCGATTGCACCACGGCCTTGGAGACGCCATGCGCGCTGAAGATGGCAAAGCGGCCTTCCGGAATTTCGTCCAGCTCTTCAACGAAGACGGCACCCTTGGCGCGCAGGCCTTCGACCACGTGCCGGTTGTGCACGATCTCGTGCCGCACATAGACCGGTGGGCCAAATCGCTCGATCGCGCGCTCGACGATCTCAATAGCGCGTTCCACGCCTGCACAGAAGCCGCGCGGCTGAGCCAGAACTACCCGCATTCCTAAAAACCCGTCTGTTCCACTAAACGACAATAACCCAGTGTGGCGCTTGGTCTTTGCGCCTTTCCGCATGGACAACGCATATGCAGCGAAAACAAGGGCTAGGGGTCTGTTTACACAGAATCGCCATGTTTGCCTACTAGAAAGCGGGCATGGCTCAGGTGCGCTACACAGGGGTGGCGGTTGCTGCGCAATAATCTAATAAATTCGTCAACCATTTGGGTGATTATGGATCTTTTAGGCTCTGTCCCGAGTTGGAAAGGGGTGGCACTTGAGCGGGGTTTTGCCTATAAGCACCCGGATTCGAATGACCTTGAATAGTCACAGCGGCCGGTAGGATGGCTTCCGTCATACTCCCGGTTTGTGGCGCTTCGGAGTCCGATTAACAGATTATTTTGGTAAAAGGCCTATCCCTTGACCAGTAAGACCCCTTTGCTCGACCGCGTGGCCACGCCAGCGCAATTGCGCCAGCTGGACCCCTCCGATCTGCGCCAATTGGCCGACGAACTGCGTCAGGAAACCATCGATGCCGTCTCCGTGACAGGCGGGCATCTGGGCGCCGGGCTCGGCGTGGTCGAACTGACCGTGGCGATTCATTACGTCTTCGATACCCCCTATGACCGCCTGATCTGGGATGTCGGGCACCAGGCCTATCCGCACAAGATTCTGACCGGCCGCCGCGACCGGATTCGCACCCTCCGGCAGGGCGGCGGTCTTTCCGGATTCGTGAAGCGCTCGGAATCGGAATACGACCCCTTCGGCACGGCCCATTCCTCTACCTCGATCTCCGCAGCACTTGGCATGGCCGTGGCCAGCGAGCTGCAGGGCCGCAAGCGCGCCGCCATCGCGGTCATCGGCGACGGTTCGATGTCGGCCGGCATGGCCTATGAGGCGATGAACAATGCCGGCTCGCGCGACACCAAGCTGATCGTCATCCTCAACGACAACAACATGTCGATCGCGCCGCCTGTTGGGGCATTGTCTGCGTACCTTTCCCGATCATTGTCCTCGACCTCGTTCCGTTCGCTGCGCCATTTTGCCAAGGACGTCTCGCGCATCCTGCCCGATCGCCTGCAGAAGATGGCGGCGCGGGCTGAGGAATATGCCCGCGGCATCATCTCCGGCGGCGGCACGCTGTTCGAAGAGCTCGGCTTCTATTACGTGGGCCCCATCGACGGCCATAACATCGACCATCTGCTCCCCGTCCTGCAGAACCTCGCGAAGTCGGACGAGCCGGGTCCGGTTCTTGTCCATGTGGTGACGCAGAAGGGCAAGGGCTATGCCCCGGCCGAGAACTCGGCCGACCGCTATCACGGTGTGGTGAAGTTCGACGTCGAAACCGGCGTGCAGCAGAAATCGGCCCCGAAGGCGCCCAGCTATACCGGCGTCTTCGCCAAGGCGTTGATTGCCGAGGCCCGCGCCGATGACCGCATCGTCGCGGTGACGGCGGCCATGCCGGGCGGGACCGGCCTCGACGCCTTCGGCAAGGAATTCCCCGACCGCACCTTCGATGTCGGCATCGCCGAGCAGCATGCAGTCACCTTCTGCGCCGGCATGGCGACCGAGGGCATGAAGCCGTTCTCGACCATCTATTCGACCTTCCTGCAGCGCGGCTATGACCAGGTGGTCCATGACGTCGCCATTCAGAGCCTGCCGGTCCGCTTTGCCATCGACCGCGCTGGCCTGGTCGGCGCCGACGGACAGACCCATGCCGGCAATTACGACGTCACCTATCTCGGCTGTCTGCCGAATTTCGTGCTGATGGCGCCTTCGGACGAGGTCGAGTTGATGCATATGGTGGCGACTGCCGCCGCCATCGACGACCGTCCCAGCGCCTTCCGCTATCCGCGTGGCGAGGGCATCGGTCTCGAATTGCCGGCTCGTGGCGAGGTCCTGCCGCTCGGCAAGGGTCGCATCGTGCGCGAAGGCTCGAAGATCGCGATTCTTTCCTACGGCACGCGCCTTACCGAAGCATTGAAGGCCGCGGACGAATTGGGCGCCAAGGGGTTGAGCTGCACGGTCGCCGATGCCCGTTTCTGCAAGCCGCTCGACGAGGACCTCATCAAGCGGCTGGCTCGCGAACACGAAGTCTTGATCACGATCGAGGAAGGTGCCATTGGCGGATTCGGTGCGCACGTCCTACATTTCATGGCGAAGGCGGGGATCCTGGACAGAGGATTGAAAGTCAGACCCATGGTAATTCCGGATATCTGCATC
Organism: Dongia sp.; assembly: GCF_041909655.1. Classification (GTDB taxonomy): domain Bacteria; phylum Pseudomonadota; class Alphaproteobacteria; order Dongiales; family Dongiaceae; genus Dongia. The sequence goes on from NZ_JAYRDA010000009.1 coordinate 107,971, forward strand.
GACCACGATGCGCCGCAGAAGCAATATGACGTGGCCTGCCTCAATGCACGCCACATTGTCAGCGAAGTTCTGGCGGCCCTGGGTGTTGCCGAGGCGAGTATCCGCGCATGATCTCGCGGCGTCATCTGCTCGGCACCGCGCTCATCCTCGGTGCCGGGGCCGCGCTCTTGCCGCGCGCTTCGTCGGCTGCTGCCGGCGACGAGCCGGTCGTCCTGATCCAGCGCTTCTACGACACGCTGCTCGAATGCATGAAGCGCGGGCCGGAGCTCGGCTTCGATGGCCGTTTTGCCCTGGTGCAGCCGGTTCTCAACGATGTCTTTGACGTTGCTACCATGTGCCGGATCGCGGTCGGACCCGACTGGACGCTGATGCCGGGCGACAAGAAGGGCGAATTGCTGCAGACCTTCGATCGCTACATCATCACCACCTATGCCGGGCGTTTCCGCAGTTTCAACAATCAGAAATTTGATGTGGGCGAAGCAAAGCCCGCTGGCGATGGGCGCGTATTGCTGCACACCAAATTGCTGCGCTCGAACGGCGAGCCGGTCGAACTCAATTATCTGTTCCGTTTCAACGACAATACCTGGCGGGTGATCGACATTTACCTCGCCGGCGCCATCTCGCAGATGGCGCAGTTGCGGTCGGAATTCGCCCAGAGCTTGCGCCAGGGCGGCGCCGATGCGCTGATGGCATCCCTCGAAGAAAAGATTCTCGACCTCAAAAAAGAGTCCTGAGCGGCTCCTATTCCTGCGTCTTGGGCGGCTTACCGAGCATCGCCGGCAGGAAGGCAAAGATCACCGTCAGGACGACACCCAGCGCAATCAGCAGCAGCAATCCCATCCGCGACGTGCCGGGATGGCTCGACAGGGCCAGGCTGCCGAACGACGCCGCCGTGGTCAATGCGCTGAACAGAACGGCACGTGCCGTGCCCGTCGATAGCGGCATGGCCACACCGCGTCGCCAGTTCACCACGAAATAGATGTCGTAGGCGACGCCGATGCCAAGCAGCAGCGGCAAGGCAATGACATTTGCAAAGTCGAGCTTCAGCCCGAAAGCCACGCACAGGATGATCGTGGCAAGCGTCGCCAGTAACAGCGGTAGCAGCACATAGACTACGTCGAGCACGCGCCGCAGGATCACGATGAGCAACAGCGTTATGGCGACGAGGGCGGTCAGCGTCGCCATCTGGAACGCCTTGGTGACGGCGCGGCCAGATTCATAAATCTGCACCGCCGGACCTGTGGCGTGGGGCGCCACGTTGCGGACGGCGTTGACGAAGGCGGCCAGAACCGCGTTGTCGTTGCTGTCGCCCTTGGGCATGACGGTGAGGCGCCAGGAACCGTCCGGCGCGATCCATTCCGATTTGATTTCGGCAGGCAATGTTTCGACGCTCAAGGGCGCCGCCGAGAGCGAGGTTGCCAGCATCTTGATGCGCGGCGTCAGGCCGTCGACCAGCATGCGCTGCAGGACTGGATAAAGCCCGGGATCGGCTGCCGCCGCCTGATCCAGCAGCCGCGCCAATTGCTGCGCCTTGTCGGAAGAAGGCATGGCGAGGCGTAGATTGGCGGCGCATTGGCGGAAGGCAGCGCGGATTTCCTCGTCGCTGGGCGGCTCTCGCACCGAAAGCGGCTCCAAGCTGAGCCCCATCAGCAATTCGAGATCGCCGAGAATGGCGAGCTTCGGTTCCTGGTCCGCCGGCACGAAAGTGCTCGCCGACAGGACGGCATAGACCTCCGGCAGGGCCTTCAACTGGTTCTTCAGCGTCTCGGCGGCCTCGGCATCGGGCGCCAGGATTTCGATTGCATAGGGCGAGCGGATCGGATCCTTCATGAGGTCGTTGATCGCCGCCATCGATTCGACACGCGGATCCTTGAGATGGAGCGGGTGAAAGTCGAATTCCAGGCGTGGCAACAGGACGAGGCCGGCGAGGGCCACCACGACCCAGAAGGCAATGACCGGCCAGCGATGCCGGGCCAGGAAAGTGTCGAGCGGACCGGTCCAGGCCATTGCCATGTCGTTGCCGGCAATGCGTGGTTTCAGCAAGGCGAGGATCGCCGGCAGGAGCGTCACGTTGAGGATAAGGGTGATCGCCATGCCGGCCGTGGCGATGACGCCCAGTTCGGAAACACCCCGGTAATCGGTCGGGATAAAGGCGGCAAAGCCGACCGCTGTCGCTATGGCGGCGAGGGTCAGGGGCCGCGCCATCACGGCACCCGCGCGCCTTAACGGCTCGGCCTGACCTTCGATCACTTCCTGGCCGAACCGCACGCCGTATTGGATTCCGAAATCGATCGAGAGGCCGATGAACATGACGGCGAATGCGATCGAGATGAGGTTGAGCTGGCCCACGGCGACCGTCGCAAAGGCAAAGGTCAGGACGAGGCCGATGAGCAGCGTCGCGAAGGTGGCGAAGATCAGCTTGAACGAGCGCAGCGCCAGGAACAAAAGTCCCAGAACCAGCACGATCGACAGGACCAGGGCAAAGCCCATGCCTTCCGAGACGGTCGCGAATTCATCGTCATTGAGGGCGGCCTGGCCGGTCAGGCGCACGCTGACACCGGTCTCCGGCGTCAAATTGAGTTCCTTCACCGCCTCGCGCACATAGGCACTGGCCGCCGCCGAGGGTTTCAGGCTGGTGAAGTTCCGGTTGGGCTGGGTGAGGATCAGCTTGCGCAATTCGCGCGGTTCGGCCTGCCGGTCCAGCATCAGCGCCTGCCAGGACATCGCCTGCCGCCCGCCGGCGAGCGCGTCGCTCAAGGTGGCGGCGATTTGTGCCAGCGGCTTTTCCAACCGCGAAACATCGGCCGAATTCTGCATCACCCCCTGCATGGCCAGGGACAGGACGTCGAAGAGGCCGCGCAAGGACGGGTCCTGGCTCAGCGATCCGATGAACGGCTGGGCCTCGATCACGGCATTGGCGATCTTCTGCACCTGCTCGGTCGGCAGGAACAGCAGCCCATCGCGCTGGAAGAAGGCGCCGCCATCGGGGCGCCGCGCCGTCGCGAAGAGATCGGGCCGCGCCTGGATACGTTCGAACAAGGCAGCAGCCGCGTCTTCGGCGATATCCGGCGTCTGGCCGTCCACCATCACCACCAGCAGGCCGATATTTTGCGGAAAGAGCGCATTGAACTTGGCCAGTTCCTGCCGCCAGGAGAGATCCGGCGAGATCATGTTGGTGGTGTCGGTGTCGAAACTGATATTGCGCGCGGTATAGGTGCCGGCCGCCGCCGTCAGCAGCAGCATTCCCAGAACGAAGCTGCGGGCATAGCGGACGCTCCAGGCGACGATTGCGGCGAAAAGCCGATCCAGCATGTGATTAAATCTCGCGATAAAGAAGAAGGATGATGCCCACCAGGGCAAGGAAACTGGGCCACAACCAGCCGCCGATGCGCTGCACGCTGCCGTCCATACGCAATTCCAGCCATCGGGTCCAGCCCGCCCAGATGCCGAGGACGGCAATGGGCAGATGCGTCATTTCGAGCAGCAGCAGCTCTCTCACATTGGCGATCGAATGCGAATGCGTGAGCAGCATCGTACCGCCCGCAGCACAGAGCAGGGGAAACACGTAACTGGCCCAGCGCCGCGCCATGATTCCGCTCCGCACGCTCCATTCAAAGAGGGCAAAGGCGGTAATCAGTACCATGAACAGCTTGTGCTGGATGTATTCCGGGTCGCGCAGGCTTTCTCCCAGACTCAGCGATCCGAAGGGCCAGCCTTCGGCTTCCGAGCGCAGGAACAGGAACCCGGCCATGAGGATGAACAGCAGCGGCCAGTGCCGCGCCCAGCGCGCGCGCCCGGTTTTCTCGGCCAAAGCGAGGATTCCGATCAGCAGGACGAAGACGCCGGAGATGTGGTGGTTGTATTCCGACCAGGCGATGTCTTCGGCATTTCGGGGAAGGGGCACGCCGCTGCCGGGAACATAGGCCTGCATGTGCTGGGCGCCGATCGCCTCGGCGGCGCGGATCTGGCGTTGTTCCTCATAGAAAGCGAGGCTTTCCTTGTCCGGGCTGGTCAAGGCGGGCCAGCGCGGCTCCAGCCGTTCCAGGATGTCCCGCGCCGTCGCGCGGCCTTCAACGAGATCGATCGCCGGCGGCAGCGAGGTGATCGAGGCGGCGACCAGCAGGATCGATATGCCGATCCCGATTTCGACTTCGACGAAACGTTTGAGCCTTGGCAATGCGGTGCTGAAGCCGCTCTGCAATTGCCGCACGGCGAGGGCGTTGAAGAGACCCAGCCCGAGGAGGCTGACGAACAGGATGCTCTTGGTGCCAAGCATCATGCCATAGGCGGTGCCATACACCGCTTCGGTCGAGCCGACATAGAACACCAGCATCAGCAAGCCGGATATGAGGATGGCCGCTACACCGGCCATCGACATGGCCGAATAACGCTGCGCCACGGCGGCCAGGGCGGCGCCCTGCGGCAGCATCTTCAGCGTGCCGAGAAAGGCCGGCAAGCCGCCGATCCAGATCGCGGCGCCGGCATGATGGAGGCCGGTGGCCAGGAACAGAACCGCCTGGTCCTCCAGCCGCGCCGCGGCATGCGAGGTCGCCATGCCTGCGGCAAGATCGACCAGCGCAAGCGCCGGCAGAAAGACGCCCAGTGATTTTTGCCGCCAGAGCAAGACCAGCGCCAGGAATCCCGCCACGATCCGCACGCTCTGGGCCAGGGCATAGGAACCGCCCATGGCGTGCGCATAGTCGCCGTCGATGGTGCCGGCCAGAATGACGACATGCGCCCAAAGGCTGACGGCCAGAATGGCCAGCAGAACGGCCACGGCGTAAAAGGCAATCCGGCGGGCCAGCGCGGCAATGCGATCCGCATCCGCGCCGAGCGTCGCTGCCAAAGGCTGCGCCAGAAGGGCCAGGAATAGAACCGATCCCAGATAGAAACATTGCGCGGCGCGGCCGAAGCCCGCCAGCAGCACGGTGAGGAACCCGAAAATGTCGAGCAACAGTGCCACGATGCGGGTGTCAGGGTGCGATGGAGAAGGGGACGTCGCCCCGGGTGATGTGACCGTCGGAAGCCAGCACCTGCCAGCGCAGAACATAGGCGCCTGGCGCAATGCCGGCGGCGATCCCTTTCAGCATGTCCGGCGCTTCGTCGGGCACAATCGCGACATCGCGGGCGGTTCCGTCCGCGGCGATCAGGGTCAGTTTCGACCGTTCGGCATCGATGCGGACATTGTAGGTGAAGGCAATGGCGATCTCAGGTCCGGCAAGGACGGCGCCGGCTTGCGGCTCCGATTTGACGATGATGGCATGCGCTGAAGCAGGCATGGGCGTAGCGACGGCAAACGTCGCCAGGATAAAAATCCTTTTAAAATTTCGCCACATGGTCAATGCCTTAGCGCCCGCTGACTGCCGTGAACTGGCTGCCGCTACATAGCAGACCAAGCGGCGGAAGTCACCTTTGGCCAGCGGCCAGGGTCACTGCGGCAAAGCGAGATCAAGCGCGTGCCGCCAGGGTTTGATGACCGTCGCGGGCTGGGAATTGGGGACCGTCACGGCAAGGCTCCGCAGCATGATGGCGAGCGAGACGCCCATGATCTTGAGATCGGCGAGATAAGGCGATCCGTCCGGGTCCCCCACCAGCCAATCCACCGGCCAATCCTCGCCACCCGCGCGGGCCTTGGACCGGACCCAGGCCATGCCGCGCGGTCCGGCATGGCTATCCAGGACGTTGAGCGCGAGGTCGGGATAGCGGTGCTTCAGGCGTCCCAAGGCGTCGTGGACAAGGCCGCAGAAGCCGGTGTCGAACGAGGTGCGGTCAGTGGCATCGTATTGCCGCCAATGCTGGCCCGCCGCAAAGCGAGCCAGCGGGGCGAAGCGCCGGCAATCGGTATCCGGTTCCGGCGCGGCGATGGTTGCGTCGAAGAAGGTGCGAATATAGCTTGCGGCGTCCGCCCAGGCCGGGGTGACGCTACCTGCCAGAAGTGTGGCGGCGGCAATGGCGGCGGCCAGAGATCGACGATCGAACATGAGAACAGAACTACCACGCAATGGACATCACGGCATATGACTGAGCATCCCTCTCTGGCCTCCTCAGGGCAACATGTCCTGGTAACGGGTGGCTGCGGCTTCATCGGCCGGCATCTGGTGTCCTTGCTCGCCGCGCGGGGCGACCGGGTGCGGGTGCTCGACCTCGCCGATTGGCCGCACAAGGCCGATCCACTGCCGCCCCATGTCGAAATGCGACGTGGGTCGATCCAGGATCAGGCAACACTCAACCGGGCCTGCCTCGGAATCGATACGGTGTTCCATCTGGCCGCCAATCCCAATCTCTGGGCGCCGGATCCCCGGACCTTTCACGCGGTCAATTACGAAGGCACCTTGCGCGTGCTCGACGCCGCCGCCGCGGCCAAGGTCGGCCGTTTCGTCTACACCTCGACGGAATCGATCCTCAAGAACATCAATGCGCCGCGTATGTCGCAGGCGGCCCTGATCGACGAACGCGTGGATCATGGCGAGGAGGATGTGCCGGGTCCTTACTGCCGCTCGAAATTCCGTGCCGAGAAAGCGGCGCGCGACGCGGCGCAATCGGGCCTTCCCGTGGTCATCGTCAATCCCACCATGCCGATCGGCCCCGGCGATCTTACGCTGACTCCGCCCACCAAGATGATCCTGGGCTTCCTGAACGGGACGACACCGGCCTATCTCGCCTGCGACTTCAATCTGGTGGATGCGCGTGACGCGGCATTGGGCCATGTCCTCGCGGCACAATACGGCCGTATCGGCGAGCGCTACATCCTCGGCCATGAAAACCTCAGCCTTGTTCATCTGCTTGAAGAACTGGGCCGATTGAGCGGCCTTTCTATGCCCAGACAGCGCGTGCCCTATTGGCTGGCCTATGTCTCGGCTCTGGTGAGCGAGGGCCTCGCCAATCTGACCAAGAAGCCGCCCATGGCGCCCTTGACCGGCGTGCGCCTCGCGCGTTCTTCCATGGCCTTCGATTGCCGCAAGGCGCAGGCGGAACTGCATTGGCAATGTCGGCCCTTGGCCCAGTCCCTGATCGATACGATCAAGGACCTCGATCGGCGCGGGCTCCTGACCCGGAAATTGAAAGTGTCTCTTTAGGGCGTGAGGCCCGAGACCAGTGGCGGCATGCTGGTATTGGCCGCCACGTTGTAGATGAATCCTCGCGCGGGATAGACGCTGCCATAGACGCCGGCCTCGACATTGTAGAAACGGGGCATGGTCCAGTCATTGGCAGGCGAGGCATCGAACACGGCCTGGCCTTGGACGACCTGGCCGGGCAACCAATTGGCATGGTCGACCAGGATCTCGCGGGAGTTGAGCACTTGCGTCACCACGGCGACATGGCCGCTGCGCAGCCGGTCGGTCTGGTCAAGGACCAGCACGGCGCCGGGGGCGGGCAGGGCCCCGCGCTGATAGCGGCCATTGGCGCCTTCCCACCAGGTGAAGGCATCCCCGTATAGCTCGATGCCGGAGACCAGCCGGGCATAGGGCACGCATTGCATGTTGCCGGTATAGGGCGCGGTCGGCCGGCTGTAAGTCGGTCCGGTAATGTCGAGGAAGACGCCGGAATAGCGTGGCTCGACCTGGGGCGGCTCAAGTGTCGGACTGCAGGCGGCCAAGCCGACCGCCGTCAGCGCCGACATCGTCCCGCGCATCACCCAGGATGAGGAAGTGGCCTGTTTCCGCATGTTTCCCGCATCAACTCGATTCGTGGCGTTCTCGCAATCATGCTAGTCGAAAATGAGACAGTGGCAAGTCACGCCCCCATTAGGATGAGGGCAGGTCACCAAAATGTATCGGGACGCGCGGCTGGAGAGGGGCCTCCATGCGGCCGCATCTGGGCTGGCCGGAACAGGGCCGCGAGACGGCAATTTGATATTATGTTGCGCTGCACAAAAATACTTTTGCAGCTGCATTCAGAGGCTGTAGGCTGATTTGTCCAAAATCAAAAGATCAGGCGTTGGAGGGAGCATGCGGAATGCGAAGCGGGCAGGGACGGGCGGCGATGCTGCGCTGGCATTGCGGGTGAAGGCAACCTTGCGCAAACCCACCGTCAAAGGTTCCGCCGGCACGCGCTCCGCCCTGGAACCGGGCCTGAAGCCGCTTGAGCGGATGTTCCCGCTCGACCGCTCTTTCGATGTGTCGAAAGCCGAGCGCGATCTCAAATCCGTGTTCGGTGACCTCGCTGGCTTGCGCGAGCGCAATCCCTTCGGCAATTCAGTGAAGCTCCTGGCACTCGAAGTGGGCAAGCGGCTGGAGAAGGGCCAACTGACACTCGGCAGTATCGAAACGCTGATCCAGGAACTGACCGCGGCCGGTTTTGCCCATCGTGCCGAGCGCCTTGGTACTTATCTCGGCGAATGCGACCCGAAGCGCAACGAGGCGCGGCTGCGCGCGGCCTTTCAAGCTCTGGCTGCCGGGTCGCGGCGGCCGGGTGGGGTGGGGAAGGCGAAGCGCATTTCCTTTGCCAGCTTCAAGGCGGCGGTCGAGCGGGAATTGTTCGGCATCGTCATCACCGCGCATCCGACCTTCAGCCAGTCGCATGAGATGGTGCGGCTGCTGGCGGAACTCGGCCTCAACCGGGATGCCGATGGCGGCAAGCTTTCGCCGGCGCGGCGGCGCAAGATTCTGGGCGACATGCGCGCGGTCGAACACCGCCCACCGCAACCCCTCGATCTTGCCTATGAGCACGACATGTCGGTAGCGGCGATCGCCAATATCCAGACAGCGCTGCGCCGCGCCTACGAGATCGCTCTTGAAGTCGCAGCCGAGCACTACCCGGATGAATGGGAACAGCTCTCGCCGCGCCTCATCACGGTGGCGAGCTGGGTCGGTTACGATCTCGATGGCCGCTCCGACATCAAATGGAGCGACACGCTGTTCAAGCGCCTGAAGATTCAGGTGCTGCAATTGCGGCGCTATATGCGCGCGGTCGAAGCCTTGCGTGCCGAACTCGGTGGCCGGCGCGCCCAGGTCGAGCTTCAGCATCTCATGGAATTGCTGGAGAGCCGTCTGGCACTCGCGATCAAGGAAGCCGAGGACGAGATCGATGTCTTCCAGGGCGGCAAGAAGGAGGGCGAATCCCCTGCCGCCTGGGCCGAGGAAGTGCGCCGCATCGCCAAGCGCATGCATGAGGGGCGCGACCTCAGGCTGATCGACGCGGCGCAATTGCTGGAACTCATTGAGCGGGCATTGGCTTTGTCCGACAAGGCCGAGCACCGCCGGCAACTGATCATCCTCCGCGCCGAGATTTCCAATCATGGTCTCGGCATGGCGCATACCCATGTGCGCCTCAACGCCGTGCAGATCCACAACGCGATCCGCAAACTGATCGGCATGGAAACCGCGCCGGACGATCCGGCGCACAAGCGCTCTTACATGTCGGCGATCGCCAAGCTGCTGCGGGACGTGAAGCCGGTGCAGATCAATTTTGCATCGATCCTGGCGGAACGCACCTCGGCGAAGCGGCTCTTCATGATCGTCGCCAAGATGCTGAAATATATCGATGCCAACGTGCCGGTGCGTTTTCTGATCGCCGAAACGGAATCGCCGCTGACGCTCCTCTCGGCGCTCTATTTTGCCAAGCTGTTCGGGGTCGAGAACAAGGTCGACATCTCGCCCTTGTTCGAAACCACCAAGGCTTTCGAGCGCGGCGTGCGCGTGATCGACGAATGCCTGCAGAACCCGAGCTATGCCGCCTATGTGCGCAAGCGCGGGCGGCTCTGCATCCAGACTGGTTTTTCCGATGCGGGCCGGCATCTCGGCCAGACGGTGGCGGCGATCTCGGTCGAATGGCTGCGCCTGAAATTGGCCGATCTCATGCGACAGCGCGGCTTCGACGACATCGAACTGGTGATCTTCGACACCCATGGTGAGTCGATCGGCCGTGGCGGTCATCCGGAGAATTTCGAGGCGAGGCTGGAATATGTCGCCTCGCCGGTGAGCCGCCAGCATTTCGCCCAGGCCGGCATCCGGGTGAAGGAGGAAACCAGTTTCCAGGGCGGCGACGGCTATCTCTATTTCATCACGCCGGACATCGCGCTTGCATCGGTGACGCGGATTCTCGAATACATGCTGCCCATTCCGATGGACGACATCGGATCCGATCCCGCCTATCGGCAGGACGAGGATTACGTCAAGGAATTCTTCATCACCATCCGCCGCTTCAATGAGGCGGTGATGGATGACCCGGCCTATGCCGCCTTGCTGGATACCTTTGGCGGCAATCTGCTCTTCATCAGCGGCTCACGTCCGGTGAAGCGCGAGCATGAAGGCCTGGCCCAGCGCGTCAATCTCACCCATCCTTCGCAGATGCGTGCCATTCCGCATAACGGCATCCTGCAGCAGCTCGGTTATTTCGCGAATACTTTGGGTGGGGTGGGGCAGGCGATCGCCCGCGATCCGGAACGCTTCCAGCGGCTCTACAAATCCTCGCCGCGCTGCCGGCGCCTGATGGGCATGGTCGAATGGGCCCTGGCCTTCACCGATCTCGAAGCGCTTAAATGTTATGTCGATCTCTTCGACCCCGGCCAATGGCTCTCGCGTGCCTATCAGGCGAAGGACCCAACGGCGGCCGCCGAGCTCCGGCATGTGGCCGAACATCTCGAAGGCGAAAAGATCTACGAGCCGCTCGCCAGGATCTATCGCATCTTCCAGCGCGATATGCTGGATCTGCGCGACGGCCTTGCCCTGGTTGGTCTGCCGGGACCGAAGATCAGCGAGGAAGCGCGTCAAGATCTCCGCCTGATGCATGGCCTGCGCATCGCACTCATCATGCGAGTCTTCACGCTCAGCGCGCATATCCCCGACTTCTCGGACCAGCACAACATTACCCGGGGTCAGCTCATTTCAAAGATTTTCCACCTCGAGATCGACGACGCCATGCGCAAGCTCACCTCGATCTTCCCCAAGGTCGAACAACTGCGTTTCGAGGGCGATTTCGGCGAGGCGGCGACCTATGTGGGCGATTGGAGTCAGACCTATGAACGCGAGCATCAGGCGATTTTTGGTCCTATCGCCGGGCTCTATACCCTGGTCCGTCGCCTGAGTTCCGGAATCATCCATACCGTCGGCGCCATGGGATGATCTAGCCCATCCTTGCCGACCCATCCCCCCGGCGTGTTATTGCTATTGGCATCACACGCTTGGGGGAATGGATATGAAGATCGCTTTTGTCTCGAAGCCGGCTGCCGATGCGCCGGTTCTGGCCCTGCTTCTGGCCGATGACCGCAAGCTGGGGACGCGCGCCGCGGCGCTCGACCGGGCCTGCGGTGGCGCCATTACCCGTGCGCTCGGCAGTCCTCGTTTCAAGGCCAAGAAGGGCGAGATCCTGGACCTCATTGCGCCGACCGGCCTCAAGGCCCGCCGCATTGTCCTGCTGGGTCTTGGCTCGCCCAAGGAACTGACCTTCCAGGTCGCGCGCAGTTGCGGCGGCGCCCTTGCCGCGCATCTCCTCGCTGAACGCGAGGTGAAGGCGACCCTGCTGGTCGACCATCCCACAGGAGTCAAGCTGGACGAGGCACATCTGGCTGCCGAGCTAGCCTGCGGTGTCCGTCTGCGCAATTACCGTTTCGACCGCTTCTTCACCGAGAAGAAGGAGGATCGGCCGGATCCCCTCACCGGTCTTGATCTGGTCGTCAGCCAGCCGGCGGCGGCGGAGAAGGCGTCCAAGCGGCCGGCGGCAATCGCGACCGGGGTCGAGTTCGCGCGCGACCTCACCAACGAGCCGCCCAATGAGCTTTACCCGGAGAGTTTCGTCGCGCGCGCCAAGGCGCTCACCGCCCTCGGCATCAAGGTCGAAGCACTGGACGAAAGGCAGATGGCACGCCTCGGCATGAATGCGCTGCTGTCGGTCGGCAAGGGTTCGGCGCGCCCGCCACGGCTCCTGGTCCTGCAATATGAAGGGGCACGCCCCGGCAAGGCTGGCCCGCTGGCTTTCGTCGGCAAGGGTGTCTGCTTCGATTCAGGTGGCCTGTGCCTGAAGCGAGGCAATGCCATGTTCGACATGAAGGGCGATATGGCTGGCGGCGCCGCCGTCATGGGGCTGATGCGAGCGCTGGCCGAGCGCAAGGCCAAGGTGCATGCCGTGGGCGTCGTCGGCCTGGTCGAGAACATGCCCTCGGGCACCTCGTTCAAGCCCAGCGACATCGTCAAAACGATGGCCGGGCGCACCATTGAAATGCTGGATACCGATGCGGAAGGCCGTCTGGTTCTGATCGACGCGCTTTATTACACGGCCTCTCGTTTCAAGCCGCGCTCGATCATCGATCTGGCGACCCTGACTTACTCCGTGCAGGCCGCGTTGGGCACGGTCTTTGCCGGTCTCTTCGCCACGGATGATAGCCTCGCGCAGGAATTGCTGGCTGTGGGCCAGGCGGTGAACGAGCGCTTCTGGCGCTTGCCGCTCGACAAGGACTACGACACACATCTCGAGTCCAAGATTGCCGACATCAAGCATCATGCCGAGGATTCGGAATCCGCCGATGCGGCCCATGCCGCCGCATTGCTGAAGCAATTCGTCGACGGCCGCCCCTGGGCGCATCTCGATATCGCGGGCAAGGAATTCCGGCCCAAGGACGATCCGATCGGGCCGGCGGGGGCCACCGGCTTCGCCGTGCAGCTTCTGGAGGAGTTTGTGGCGCGCCGGGAAAGCGGCAATTAAACGCCATGGAGGTCAACTAATATATTGATTTATATAAATAAAGACCCGACCTATCGATGCTTTCTATAGAATTTACCCATGCCACTCATAGGCAAAGAACTGGATGACGCGGAATTGTAACCAAAGCATCATCCGGACTGCGCAGATCGTCGCCAATTTCCGGGCGCCGCGCTGGGCGGTCCTACACAGGGAAGGATGAGTCGATGAAAAAAGAAACGATTTCGCGCCGTTTGGCGCTTATGGGTATGGCGGCTTTGAGCGGGGTGACGGCAATTGGTTTCGCCAGCGCGCCGGCTGTCGCCGAAGATGTCGTGGTGAAGGTGTACACCGCGATCGAAGAAGAACAGATGCCCCCCTACAAGGAGGCTTTCGAGGCCGCCAATCCGGGGATCAAGATCGAATGGCAGCGTGACTCGACCGGCGTCATCACCGCGCGCCTGCTCGCCGAAAAAGATAATCGTCAGGCCGATATGATCTGGGGCCTCGCCGCCAGCTCGCTGATGGTGCTCGACAACGAAGGCATGCTGGATGGCTACAAGCCGGAAGGCTACGATCAAATCAAAGACGACTTCAAGGATCGCCGGACCGATACGCCGACCTGGATCGGCATGGACGCCTGGGCCTCGGCCATCTGCTTCAACACGGCCGAAGCGGAAAAGCTTGGCTTGCCCAAGCCGACCAGCTGGAAGGATCTGCTGAACCCGATCTATGCCGGCCATATCGTGATGCCGAATCCGGGTTCTTCCGGCACCGGATTCCTCTCGGTCGCGGCCTGGCTGCAGATGTTCGGGGAAAAGGGCGGCTGGGAATACATGGACGCTCTTCATGCCAACATGAACAGCTATACGCATTCCGGCTCCAAGCCCTGCAAGGCGGTGGGCGCCGGCGAATATCCGCTCGGCATCTCGTTCTCCTATCCGGGCGTGAAGCTGATCAATGACGGTGCGCCGCTTGAAGTCATCCTGCCCAGCGAAGGCTTGGGCTGGGAGATGGAAGCGACGGCGATCATGAAGGGCACCGACAAGCTCGATGCCGCCAAGAAGATTGCCGATTTCGCCGCCAGCGCGGAGGCCAACAAGCTTTACAACGGCTATTACCAGGTGTTGGCGCGCAAGGATGTTGAAGCGACCCTGCCGGAGAATTATCCGGCCAACGAGCAGGATCTGATGCTCTCGCCCAACAACTTCGAATGGGCGGCGAAGAACCGTGAAGCCATCCTGACCGAATGGCAGAAGCGCTACGGCTCGAAGGATCAGCCCAAGAGCTGATCGTCGTTCCAAGCTCGATGCGGCACCGCCTGAATGGGCGGTGCCGCTTTCGCTTTGCCAACAAGAAGATTGCCGGGGAGTAGCCGCATGTCCACGGGTGACGGTGCGTATCTGCGCATAGATCATGTCAGCAAGTATTTCGGCGCCTTTCAGGCGCTGAACGACGTTTCGCTGGAAATCAATTCCGGCGAGTTCGTCTGCTTTCTGGGGCCATCCGGTTGCGGCAAGACGACCTTGCTCCGCGCGATTGCCGGTCTCGACATCCAGACATCCGGTCGGATCTTCCAAGCCGGTCGCGACATCTCGGCGCTGCCGCCAGCACAGCGCGATTTCGGCATCGTCTTTCAATCCTATGCGCTCTTTCCCAATTTGAGCGTCGCCGAGAATGTCGCCTATGGCTTGGTCAGCACCAAGCGGCCGAAGGCGGAAGTCGATTCCCGGGTCGCGGAACTGCTCGCACTTGTCGGCCTCCGCGGCCAGGAACCGAAATTCCCGAGCCAGCTTTCCGGCGGCCAGCAGCAGCGCGTGGCATTGGCCCGCGCGCTTGCCATGTCGCCGGGTTTGTTGCTGCTCGACGAACCATTATCGGCGCTCGATGCGCGCGTCCGCCAGCATCTGCGCGGCGAATTGAAGGAATTGCAGCGCAAGCTCAAGGTCACGACGATCATGGTAACCCACGATCAGGAAGAGGCCCTGGCCATCGCCGATCGCATCGTCGTCATGAACCAAGGCGTCATCGAACAGGTCGGCACGCCGCTCGATGTCTATCGCCATCCGAAGACCGCCTTCGTCGCCGATTTCGTCGGCCAGATGAATTTCCTGCCGGTCGAGCGTGTTTCCACCGACCGCGTCCGCTATGGGACAACCGAGTTTCTCATGCCCTCCAGTGAACAGGCCGTGCGCGACAGCGGCAAATCCGCCCTCTGCGTGCGGCCGGAGGATATTCAGATCCGCAACGTCGCCGCGGGCCAGAACAACACCCTCAAGGTCAAAATCGACCATATGGAATTCTTGGGCTCGTTCTGCCGCGCCGAACTGGTTGTCGAGGGCGGCAGCCACTTGAAAGCGGATTTCTCGATCAACGCCATGCGCGATCTCGCCCTCGAGCCCGGGCAGGAAATCACCATCGCCCTGCCGGTGGAAAGGCTGCGTCTGTTCCAGGTTGAGTCGCATGTCTGACGCCACTTTGGCACCGTTGACGCCACTCGCCACCAACTTCAAACCCGCGAGGAACCGGCCGCCGCGCATCCGCCCGCAGGCGGGAGCCGAGGATTGGGTCATGCGCGGTGCGATTGCGCTGCTCGGGATCTATTTCATCATCGTCCTCATTCTGCCGCTCTATACGCTGCTCATCAAAAGCGTTGAGGACAAGGACAAGAACTTTATCGGCCTCACCAATTTTGCGCGCTACTTTGCCGATCCCGCGCTGACGCAATCGCTCGTCAACACCTTCACGGTTTCCATCCTGGGAACCGTCATCACGATTTTCCTGGCCTTTCTCTATGCCTATGCGCTGACACGGACCTGCATGGCGATGCGCGGGGTTCTTCGGGCGGTCGCCCTGGTGCCCTTGCTGGCACCCTCTTTGCTGCCGGGCCTGGCGCTGATCTATCTCTTCGGCAATCAGGGCATCTTCAAGGGCGCGCTGATGGGGCACGAGATCTATGGGCCGATCGGCATCATCATCGGCGAAGTGTTCTTCGCCTTTCCGCACGCCTTGATGATTCTGGTGACGGCGCTTTCGGTGGCCGATCAGCGGCTCTATGAAGCAGCGGATTCGCTCCGCGCCAGCCCGTTCCGGATCTTCATGACGGTCACCTTGCCCGGTTGCCGCTACGGCCTGATCAGCGCTGCCATGGTGGTCTTCACGCTGATCTTCACCGATTTCGGCGTGCCGAAGGTGATCGGCGGCTCCTATAATGTGCTGGCCACCGACGTCTATCGCCAGGTGATCGGCCAGTTCAATTTCCAGATGGGCGCCGTCGTCGGCCTGCTGCTGCTGTTTCCGGCGGTGATTTCCTTCGCTGTCGATCGGCTGGTGCAGCGCCGCCAGGTGGCTTTGCTTTCGGCTCGCGCCGTGCCGTTCCAGCCGCGACCGCGGCCGGCGACTGATCGGGCCTTTCTGATCATCACCTGCCTGATCGCTGCCGGCCTTCTCATCATTCTCGGCATGGCGTTCCTGGGCTCGATCATCACGTTCTGGCCCTACAAGCTGGTGCCGACGCTGAAATGGTATGACTTCACCCGCCTCGGCACGGATGGCTGGGGACCATATTTCAACAGCCTTCGCATGGCGGCGCTGGTCGCCGTCATCGGCACCACCATCGTGTTCACCGGCGCCTATCTCACCGAGAAGAGCCGGGGGGCCAAGGGACTCCGCTCCGCGTTGCATCTCGTCGCCATGGTGCCGCTCGCGGTGCCCGGTATCGTGCTGGGCCTGGCCTATATCTTCTTCTTTAATGCCCCCGGCAATCCGCTAGGCCTGATCTACAACACCATGACCATCCTGGTGGTGAACACGATCTGCCATTTCTACACGGTCTGCCATCTCACCGCGGTAACGGCGCTGAAGCAGGTCGATGCCGAATTCGAGGCCGTCTCCGCTTCGCTCAAGGTGCCGCTCTATCGCACCTTCTGGCGGGTGACCGTGCCGGTCTGCCTGCCGGCCATTCTCGACATCAGCGTCTATTTCTTCGTCAATGCGATGACCACGGTCTCGGCCGTCATCTTTCTCTATTCGGCCGATACCAAGCTCATGTCGATCAACGCCATCAACACGGACGATGCCGGCAACACGGCCTCGGCTTGTGCCATGGGCATGGTCATCGTCGCGACCTCGGCTGTGCTGAAGGGGCTGCACTCGCTCCTGGTCCGTCGCCTGCACAAACGAACCCAGGCCTGGCGCCAGCGTTAGAGACTTGGCGCCAGCGCAAGCGTAGATGTCGGTTCTGGCCGCGTTGATGGGCGAATCCGTCTGATATGTTACAATTTGATGACAGAATTCGAATCGAGGCCCATTCGGCATGATCTTCCTGCTCAATCTTTTCGGCGCGGCGGCGCTTCTGCTTTGGGGTTTGCGCATGGTGAGGACGGGGGTGCTGCGCGCCTATGGTGCCAAGCTCCGCCAGAGTCTCAGCCGCGCCACCGCCAATCGATTCTCGGCCTTCCTCTCGGGTCTCGGCATCACCTGTCTGCTGCAATCCTCCAGCGCCACGGCTTTGCTCTCGGCCAGTTTCGCCTCTCGCAAGCTGGTAACGACCGGCGGCGCGCTCGCCGTGATGCTGGGCGCCGATCTCGGCACCAGCCTGGTGGCCCAGGCCTATTCCTTCAAGGTGGGCTGGATCTCGCCGCTGCTGATCGTCATCGGCTGGGTGATGTTCAACAAGTTCGAGGATTCCAAGGTGCGCGATCTCGGCCGCGCCATCGTCGGGCTCGGCATCGCGCTCCTCGGCCTCCATCTCATCACCGATGCGGCCGAGCCAATCCGCGACGCGCCGCTTTTGCCGCTGCTGCTGCGAGTCATGACCGATGCGCCGGTCTTTGGAGTCATCGTCGGCGCGGTTCTCACCGTGCTGTCCACCTCCAGTCTTGCCATCGTGCTGCTGGTCATCAGCTTCATGGCCAAGGATCTGGTGCCGATCGATCTCGGCTTTGCGCTCATCCTCGGTGCCAATCTCGGCAGCGCCGTGATGCCGATTCTAGCCACGTCGGGCGAGCCGCCGGAAGCGCGCCGAGTGCCCGTCGGCAATCTCGTCTTCCGCGCCATCGGTGTCGCCGCGGCCCTGCCCTTGATCACGATCATCCAGCCTTATATCGCCATGCTGGAATCGGATCCGGTGCGCCAGGCGCTGAATTTTCACGTCGCCTTCAATCTGGCGCTCGCGGTGATCTTCATCGGTTTCACCGGACCGGTGGCGCGCCTGACCGGCCGTCTGCTGCCGGATCAGCCGGTCGGCGATGATCCGGGCCGCCCGCGCTATCTTTCCCACGCGCCGGTCGATCAGCCGACGGTGGCGCTCGCCAATGCGGGGCGCGAGGCTTTGCGCATGGGCGATCTGGTGGGACAAATGCTGCGGCAATCGCTGGAAGTATTCCGCAGCGACGATCGCCGCCTCATCAAGCAGGTGAGCGACCTCGATACCCAGATCGACCGGTTGAACGAGGCGATCAAGCTGTATTTGACGCAGGTCAGCCGCGAATTGATGGATCCTGCGGATCAGAAGCGCGTCGTCGACCTCATCACCTTCATCACCAATCTCGAGCATATCGGCGACATCGTCGACAAGAACCTGATGGAACTCGCCGCGAAGAAGGTGAAGTACCAACTGCAATTCTCGCCGGAGGGCACGCGCGAGCTCGACCAGATTCACGAGCGCCTGACGCACAATCTGGAACTCGCCATGAACGTCTTCATGTCGGGCGATCTCAAGCTGGCGCGGCAATTGTTCGAGGAAAAGCAGTTGTTCCGCGAAATGGAACGTTCAGCGGCGGAGAATCACCTGGGGCGGCTGCGCTCGGGCCGGATCGAGAGCCTGCAGACTTCGTCGCTGCATCTCGACATCCTGCGCGATTTGAAGCGCATCAACTCGCATCTCGCCATCGTCGCCCAGCCGCTTCTGGAAGCGGCCGGCGAACTCAGCCCCACGCGATTGAAGTAGGCAAGGCCAAAATAGGCTTACTTGCCCGTACCCGTGCGGCGGTCGCTGGAGGGGAGGCGCACCGGTCGGCGCAAGAAGGCCGGCAGATGATCGCCAAAGCCATGACCCGCAACCAGGCTGGCATCGTCATCCTGATGCGGCGCGGTCGTGGTGGTGGTGTCATGGCGGTTATGACTGTCATGCTGCTGCACGGGGCTAAGGGCCGGTGCCTTTTCCTTCCGCTCACGGTCCCTGCGGCGCTCGCGCGGCGCGGGGCGCTCCGTAACCTCGGTGAGGACGGGGAGGGCGGTGCTCGCCTCGAGAATGTCGTGGCGATGTAGCTGCTCGCTGGGATGCGGAATGGCAGCTTCGATGATCGCGGCGGAATCGGTCTGCACGTCCGCGCCGGCTTCGGCCCCCGATTCGATTCTGGGCGCACCGCGGCGGCGGCGGGTGCGCGGGGCTTTCGCCGGCCTTGTATCTGAATCCGCCGCAGCGATGACGGGATCGATCTCCGGTACGACGGCCAAGGGCAGCGCGGCGCTCTCGCGTTCCGGCCGCTCGCTGCGTTCCGGGCGATCCGAGCGTTCGGGGCGGCGCGCACGATCACGGCCGGTCGGACGCGCGTTGCGGCCACCACGGCCACGGCCGCGGCCATCGCCTTCGGCGAAGGGCTGATTCTCGAAGCCCTCGATGGTGATGAGCGGAATCTCTTTGCCGATCAGCTTCACGATCGCCGCCACATGCTTGCCGTCATAGGGGGTGGCGAAGGTGAAAGCGCGGCCTTCGCGGCCGGCGCGGCCGGTACGGCCGATGCGATGCACGTAATCCTCGGCATGGATCGGCGTGTCGAAATTGAAGACATGGGTGAGGCCGGCGATATCGATGCCGCGTGCCGCCACGTCGGAGCAAACCATGAGCGAAGCTTCGCCGCGCTTGAACATGGCGAGCGTCTCGCCACGCGCGGATTGCGCCATGTCGCCATGCAGGCGCACGGCCTTGAAGCCATGCTTGGTCAGCGATTTGTAGAGGATGTCGACATCGACCTTGCGGTTGCAGAAGATGAGCGCGTTGTCGACGTTCTCGGCACGAATGAGGCGGCGCAGGGCTTCGCGCTTGTCCATCTCATCGATGACGGCCAGGCCCTGGGTCACGGTGGTGGCGGTCGTCGCCGGCGCCGACACCGTGATCTCCTTCGGGTTCATCAGGAACGCGTCGGACAGGCGGCGAATCTCGGGCGCCATGGTGGCCGAGAAGAACAGGGTCTGGCGGATCTTCGGCAACATGCTGACGATACGCTCGACATCGGGGATGAAGCCCATGTCCAGCATGCGGTCGGCTTCGTCGATCACCAGAATCTTGGTGTCGATCAGCAGGATCTTGCCGCGATCGAAGAGATCGAGCAGGCGGCCCGGCGTCGCGATGAGCACATCGACGCCGCTCATCAGCTTGGCTTCCTGATCGGCGAAACCTTCGCCGCCGATGATCAGGGCATGCTTCAGATTATGGTACTTGCCGTATTTCTCGAAGTTCTGCGCCACCTGCGCCGCGAGTTCGCGGGTCGGTTCGACGATCAGCGAACGCGGCATGCGCGCCTTGGCGCGGCCGTTCGCCAGGATGTCGATCATCGGCAGGGTGAAGGAAGCCGTCTTGCCGGTGCCCGTTTGCGCACAGCCC
Organism: Dongia sp.; assembly: GCF_041909655.1. GTDB lineage: Bacteria > Pseudomonadota > Alphaproteobacteria > Dongiales > Dongiaceae > Dongia. The sequence continues at coordinate 128,192 of NZ_JAYRDA010000009.1, forward strand.
AGAACGTCACGCCCCATCAGGACCGTCGGAATGGCCTGGGCCTGAATCGGTGTGGGATCGTTATAGCCGGCTTCGGATACGGCGCGGAGTAGCTCGGGGCTGAGCCCCAGATCGGAAAAACCCATGATGTCTCGAAAAAAGGGGGCCGATCTCAACAAGCAAAGCGGCCGCCATCGGCACCCGGGCGACCGCCGCAGAATTCGCGCGGACTATAGAGAGATGCTGGCTTTTGTCAATCCAATGGACACACTATGCTGTCGGAAATGCCTTCAATTCCGCGTGTTTCGGAGTCTCTGTGATGTTGTTGGAGCGGGCCAGATCTCAATTATTAGTCGTCGATGTGCAGGAGCGCCTGGCACCAGCCATCGACGGCATCGAGGGGGTGGAGCGGAACTGCCGTATCCTGTTGGAAGCGGCGCATAAACTGGCAGTTCCAGTGATGATTTCCGAGCAATATCCGCATGGTCTGGGCCATACCTTGCCGAGCCTTCTGCCCCATGCCGGCGGCAATCAAGTCTTTGAAAAGTTGGAATTCTCCTGTTTCGCCAATCATGCCTTGCGGACGGCTTTGACCGAGCACGGCAACCGCGAGACGGTCATTTGTGGCACCGAGGCGCATGTCTGCGTGTTGCAGACGGCTTTGGAGATGAAGGGGGCAGGGCACGAGGTGGTGATCGTCGCGGATGCGGTTTCCTCGCGCAGTCTCGCAAACCGCGCTCTCGCTTTGGACCGGGCGGCCCGGGCCGGGATCGAGATTGTCAGCACCGAAATGGTGCTGTTCGAGTGGCTGCGCAGTGCCGCGGATCCGGCTTTCAGGGCCGTTTCGACATTGATTCGCTGACGGACATCCCATGACGGTTCATCTGGTAAAGCTCTGCGTCGGGATCGACAGCATCGCCGAACTCGTGCGTTACCGCGAGGAAATGGCGGCCAAGCGCCGCGGCAAGAAGCCCCTCGAGGACAGCCATTGGACGCGCTCTTTCCCACGCCGCGCCGATGAGGTCCTGGATGGCGGTTCGCTCTATTGGGTCATTCGTGGCCAGCTCTGCGTGCGCCATCGCATCCTGCGTCTCGACGAGGTGGAAGACGAAGCGGGCAAACCCTATTGCGCCATCGTCTACGACCCCACCGTGATCGTGACGGAAATGCACCCCCGTCGAGCATTTCAGGGCTGGCGCTATCTGGAGGCGGAGGATGCGCCGGCCGATCGACCGGATCAGCGCGCGGCTCTCGCGCATGCTTTGGCGGAAGAGGAATTGCCGGCGGAATTGCGCCAGGAATTGCGGGGGCTTGGACTGCTTTAGGCGCGATTTGTCTTCGAAAAATGTGCGTGCCGTCGGAAATTTGTCATGGCCATTTTTTTTGTGCTTGCACTCTCCGATCCGACTCGCCTATAAGCCGCCCACCGAACGGGGCCGCACGGTCCTGGTTCGAAACCGGTGGCCGAAAGGCCCTGGATCGAGGCGGTGGTTCGAGACGGAACTTAGGTTCCATCAGTGCTTGAATCGCCAATCCGGCATCATTATAGTGGGCGGTCGCGCCAGCCGAGTCGGGCTGGCGAATGGCGCGCGACTAGGGTGCCAAGCTGTTTGACAAGTATAGAAGTCAGAAGGGATACGCGGGCGGCGGGTCTTTAGGGTTTATGCTCGAGAGATTGTCGCGAAGCCTTGCGTGTTTCTGTAGAGAGAAGGTCGATTGTTTGGCTGGGGTAACTTGGCTGGATGATTGGTTGGATCTCGTTATGCAGTAAGACGAAACGTGTTTTGCGACGGATCAATTGGTTAGCGTCGTGTTGG
>NZ_JAYRDA010000010.1:0-101054 GCF_041909655.1 Dongia sp.
ATAGGAAGTCGCTCCAAGCTTCTCCTCCCCCCTTCAGGGGGGAGGTCGGGAGGGGGGCACCCCAACCCCGCCGCCTGAAAAGAGATTTCTATTGTTCGAAACCATGAGCGGCGCCGAATTGATGGCGCTGGCCCTTGCTCTTGCCGTTGTCGGTTGCTGTTCCGGATTCCTTGCCGGGCTGCTTGGTGTGGGCGGCGGCATCGTCATCGTGCCGGCGTTGTTCTACGTGTTCGATTTTCTCGACATCGACGAGGCGATCCGCGCGCATCTGGCGGTCGGCACGTCGCTTGCCACCATCATCCCCACCTCGATCATTTCGCTGCGCGCGCATCGGAAACGCGAGGCGGTGGATGACGCGCTGTTGAAATCCTGGGGACCGATGATCGCCCTCGGTGTCATCATCGGTGTCGTCATCGCGGCTTTCGTCGATGGGAAGGCGCTGACCGGTGTGTTCGGCATCGTGGCGCTCATTGTCGCCCTCTACATGCTGTTCTCGCTGGAGGGCACCAGGCTGAAGGACGGCTTGCCCGGCCAGCCCTGGCGGTCGCTGATCGCGACCTTCATCGGCGGCGTCTCGACCTTGATGGGAATCGGCGGTGGTACGCTTTCGGTCCCGATCCTGTCGCTGTTCAATTTCCCCTTGCGCCGTGCGGTCGGCACGGCTTCGGCGATCGGTCTCATCATCGCCGTGCCGGGGACACTCGGCTTCGTCATCAATGGCTGGGGCGCGGAAGATCTGCCGCCTTTCTCGCTGGGTTATGTGAGTCTCGTCGGCTTCGCGGCGATCGTTCCCACCTCGATGCTGTTCGCCCCCTATGGCGCCCGCGCCGCCCATAGCATGCAGGTGGGCTGGCTTCGGAAGAGCTTCGCCCTCTTCCTGGGACTGACGGGCGTCAAGATGGTCTGGACCCTCTTCAGCTAGCCGAGCTTGGCCTTGAAGAAGGCATAGGTGCGGTCATTGGCGATTTTGGAATCGCCTTCATGGTAATGCGCACCCTGCTTGCGCGTGAAAGCGTGATTGCGGCCAGGATAGGTGTGGATTTCGACCTGCGGGTTTGATTTCAGGCCATCGTTGATGATCCGCTGCGCGTCCTTGCCGATATATTCGTCGTCGCCGGCCAGATGCATCAGCAGCGGCCGCTTGATCTTCGCCCCTTCGGCGATGTGCTGGTCGGTGCCGCCGCCGTAATAGGCGACGAAGGCATCCGCTTCGTTGCGCGCGGCGCTGAGGAAGGTGAGGAGGCCACCCAGGCAGAAGCCAACCACGCCGACCTTGCCGCTGGCACCGGGCAGCGATTTCGCCGCCACCACCGTGGCGCTGATATCCGCAACACCCTTGGCAAAATCGAAGGCCTGGTAGAAGCCGATCGCCTTCTGCCAATCCGTGGGCTTGCGGTCGTCAAGATCGACACCCGGCTCCAGGCGCCAGAAGATGTCGGGGGCGATGGCGAGGAAACCTTGGCGGGCGAGATCGTCGGCGACACCGCGGATCGTGTGATTGACACCCATGATCTCCTGGATGACGACAATGGCCGCCGCCGGAATCTTCGAGGGCCGCGCGAGATAGGCGGCAAAGCTGCCGTCCGGCGATGTGACGCTGGTATATTCACCCATGGTTGAAGCTCCCTCTGGTTCCGGAAATCATCTGGTCGTCACCTCTCCGCCACAGCCAGTTTCGCTCCCAGAGCGATGAAAGCAGCGGCGAAGGTGCGACGCATCCAGGTGAGCACGCGCGGGCGCGAGATCACGTGGTTGCGGATCGCGGCGGCGAAAAGACCGTAGCCCACGAAGATGACGAAGGTGACGGCCATGAAAACGAAGCTCAGTTCCAGCATCTGCGGAAGCGCGTTGGCTTCCGTCGTGCTGACGAATTGCGGCAGGAAGGCGAAAAAGAAGATCGAGAGCTTCGGATTGAGGATGTTGATGAGGATGCCGGTCACGATCACCTGGCGTACGGATTTCGGCGCGGTCTCCTTCGGCACGGCCAAGGCACCGGTTTCGCGCAAGGTCATCCAGGCCATGTAGAGAAGGTAGGCGACGCCGAGATATTTGAGGATCTCGAAGGCAAGGGCGCTGGTGTGGAGGAGGGCGGCGAGGCCTGTGATGGCCGCCGCCATATGCGGGATGATCCCGAGCGTGCAGGCGAAGGCGGCCAGCATGCTGGCCCGGGCGCCGCGGGTGAGGCCGGTGGCGAGCGTATAGAGCACGCCGGTACCGGGCGAGATGACGACAATGAGGGTGGTCAACAGAAACTCGATGCTCATATCCGCCTCTCTCCTGTCTCGTCCGGCATGCTAGGGCGGGTCTCGGGCGACAACAAGTGCCAATGAAAAAAGGCCGCCGACATTGCCGCCGGCGGCCGATCTTCAGGTCGGATGGTTTCTTGTTATGAAGCTTATTTGCCGTTCAGCTTTTTATACGAATAGCTTTCGTGGCGAATCATGCTGATGACGCCGCCGATGCAGACGGCGGCAGTCGCCAGGACGAAGAAGACCAGGACAGCCGGCTTGTCGGCGAAGGTGAAATAGGCTTCCGCCCCTTCCCAACTGGTGATGGGTGACGAGTTCATGTGATTGTCCTTTCCCTGTTGTCTAGATCATTTTCATTCAGCGGGTGCCGTCGCAACCGGCGATGAGGCGATACCGGACGGCGTCCGGGCATAGGCCGGCAGGCCGCTTTCCGGATAGGCCGTAACCGGCACTTCCGCCGTATCGAGACCGGCCACTTCCGCCGCCTGATCCGTGCGCAGCAATTTGAGCTGCTTCAGGATGAAGGAGCAGACGAAGCCCGGAATGAAGCCGAGGGCGGCAAACACGATCATGCTCTTGAACTGGCCGATGAAGGATATCTCGGGCCCCGCGATATTGGGATAGCCGGCCGCGAAAATGCCGACGGCGAGGATGCCCCAGACACCGCCGAAGCCATGGACGGCAACGGCACCCACGGCATCGTCGATCTTCAGCTTCAGGAGCAGCGTGTTGATATAGGGAATCACCAGGCCGCCGGCAAAGCTGATCAGAAAGGCAAAGGCCGGGAAATAGAGATCGAGGCCCGATGCCGAGGAGATGACGCCCACAAGCGCGCCCGACATCATCCAGAAGGGATCACGCGTGGTGAGATAGCAGCCGATCATGCCGCCCGAAACACCCATCAGGGTGTTGAAGGCGAAGGCCGACAGGGTGGTGGGCGTGTTGTAGATGGTGACCCAGGTGTCGCCGGTATAGATGATGCAGCCGCCCAGGAAGCCGAAGAAGCCCATCACGATCAGCATCAGGCCGATGAGCGACATCGGCATGTTGTGACCGGGCATGTCGTTCACCGTTCCGTTTGCATTGAAGCGGCCGATGCGGGGGCCGAGATTGATGAGAACGCCCAGGGTGAAGAAACCAGCCACCATATGGACGCAGCCCGCCGCACCGGCGTCATGGAGGCCCCAATCGGCAGTGAGCCAGCCATCCGGATGCCAGCCCCAGGAGGCGCCGAGAATCCAAACTGCGGAACCGAGGATCACCGCGAGGATGGTGAAGCCGGAGATGCGGATGCGCTCGATCACCGAGCCCGACATGATCGAGGCGGTGGTTGCTGCAAAGAGCGTGAAGCAGGCCCAGAAGATGCCCGACGCATTGTCGGCGAGGTTGGGGCCCATGCTGGCGCTCCAGGGCAGGCCGCCCGCACCCGCTTCGGAGATGGTGAAGCCGGTCGGGAAGGCGAGATAGATCCACCAGCCGAACAGGAAGAAGGTCGGCGTGATGAAAGCGAAAGCGAGGATGTTCTTGATGCCCGAGGCGAGGGCGTTCTTGGCGCGCGAGGCACCCATTTCATAGGCGAGGAAGCCCGCGTGAATCGCGATCATCAGCGCGGTACACCACCAATAGAACACTTCTGAATTGATGGTGGTCGCCATGGCCGAGGCTTTTTCAAGCGCCTCGATCTTGGCTTGCATTTCGGTCATATCCATCTGTGAAGCTCTCCTGTTTGATATTCTTCTAGGAAGCAGCGCAGTTGGGTCGTCCCCTCACCGAATGTGATGTTTTGATTGGTTGTGCAATCGTGGCGACCATCCCCCGACGGCGCCGATGCGTCTCCTCTCCTGATGGCCGGTCCCGGGCCATGCCCCCTGAAGCAAGGGCCGGCGACCGATGCCAGATGTCACGACGGAAAGCCTAACGCGATTCTTTTGCATCGCAACAAAAAATTCCCGAAGATGCGGTGTTAACCTTCATCCCTGACCTGTTGGAAAGGTTGCGTAAGCCCCGGCCATGACCAAAGCGGTACCGATCCTGGAAACAAGGCGCCTGTTGTTGCGGCCCCTGGAACTTGCCGACGCCGATGCGGTGCAGGCGCTGTTCCCGCGCTGGGAGATCGTGCGCTTTCTCAATGACCGCATCCCCTGGCCCTATCCGGCGGATGGCGCGCTCACCTTCATCCGCGATCTGGCCTTGCCTGCGGTGGCGGCGGGCGAGGCCTGGCATTGGTCGATCCGGCCGAGGGGTGAGCCGGGGCGGCTGATCGGCTGCATCAACCTGTCGCTCGGCGAGGAGGACAATCGCGGCTTCTGGCTGGATCCCGCCTGGCAGGGGCAGGGCCTGATGAGCGAGGCGGCCGAGATGGTCACCGATTTCTGGTTCGGCGAGCTGGGCCAGGAGACATTGCGCATCCCGAAGGCGATCGCCAACGAGGCTTCGCGCCGCATTTCTATGCGGAGCGGCATGCGCGTCATCGCCACCGGCGAGAGCAACTATGTCGGCGGCCGCCTGCCCTCCGAAACCTGGGAACTCACGCGCGAAGAATGGCGCGCTCGCCGCCGCTAGGTGCCGGGTGCCTGAATGCCGTGCTTGCGGAGGAGGTGGCGGAGCTGGTCGTAGCCGAGGCCCAAAGCCTGGGCGGTGCGGCCCTGATGCCAAGCTTGCGCGGTAAGAGCCGCCAGCAGCCAGGTTTTCTCGGTGGCGGCGATCTCGGCGCGGAAATCGTAGGGGAGGGCCGGAATCTTTGGCGCGGTGGTCGTTTCCGCCGGCGCTTGCAACGGCCGATAGGGCGAGGCGAAGGGGTCGAAACTGATCGTTTCGATCAGCGCGTCCGGGGCGGCGCGATAGACCGCGCGTTCGATCACGTTCCTGAGCTCGCGCACATTTCCCGGCCAGTCGTATTCTTGAAGCTGCGCCATCGCGCCGGCGGTGAAGCCGGGGAATTCCGGCCGGTCGAGCGCTTGCGCCATGGCATGGGCGAAATGCTGGGCGAGGAGGGCCACGTCCTCGGGCCGTGCGCGCAAGGGCGGGAGGGTCAGCACGTCGAAGGCGAGGCGGTCGAGCAGATCGGCTCGGAAACTTCCCGCGGCCACGGCAGCGGGGAGATCCACATTGGTGGCGCCGATCAGACGCACATCGACCGCGCGCGTCTCGCCGCTCCCCACCCGTTCGAACTCGCCATATTCCACCACGCGCAGGATCTGTTCCTGCACGCGGAGGCTGGCATTAGCGATTTCGTCCAGGAAGAGCGTGCCGCCATCGGCGCGCTCGAAGCGGCCGATATGGCGCCGCGTCGCCCCGGTGAAGGCGCCGGCGTCATGGCCGAAAAGTTCGCTTTCCAGAAGGTCCGGCGCCAGGGCGGCGCAATTCACCTTGATGAAGGGCCGGTCCCAGCGCTTGGAGAGGTAATGGAGGCGCGAGGCGATCAGCTCCTTGCCGGTGCCGCGCTCGCCGATCACGAGGACTGGGCGGTCGAGCGGGGCTGCCGCCGAGACATGGTCCAGCAAGGCCTGAAAGGCTGGGGCTTCGCCCAGGAGCGGGGGCAGATCCATTGCTGGTTCCGTGAATTATAACTGAAGATCGGCGAAATATTCGCCTATCATATCGAAAGATTCAAGCGAAAAATGGATTCTGGACAGCTCAACTAATTGAAAAACAACAAATCTCATCACTGAGCGGGTTCTGGCACGCCGCCTGCTCTAAGGAGGGGGTGCGGGAATGGTCCCGCAGCAAAGGAGCGACAGATGAGCTTCGACTATGAGCGGGCGAGAGGGGACGGGCAGCGCGATTACGCGTTCCGCGCCCATGATCGGATCGATTTCGGCCATACGGCCCATCGCTGGCTGAACTGGGTCAAGACCCGCCCAAGCGAGAGCTGGGTTTTCTTCGCAGCCGGGCTGGTGCTCGGCGGCATCCTGATGTGATCGGAAACGGAGTAAGCAATATGGGTATCTTTTCGCGCCTCGGCGACATCATCAATTCCAACCTCAATGCGATGCTGGACCGCGCCGAGGAACCGGAAAAAATCGTGCGCCTGATCATCCAGGAGATGGAAGACACGCTGGTCGAGGTGCGGAGCGCCGCCGCCCGCGCCATCGCCGAGAAGAAGGAATTGGGCCGCCGCATCGAGCATCTGGAAGCAGCCCAGGCCGATTGGCAGAGGAAGGCCGAGCTTGCCATCGAAAAGGGCCGGGAGGATTTGGCCAAGGGTGCCTTGCTCGCAAAATCCGAGGCGGCCGCGACCGTGGCGCTCATGCAGAAGGAAATGGGCCTCATCGACGACACGCTCGCCAAGACCAATGACGATCTGGCGCGTCTCGACGCCAAGCTGGCCGAAGCGAAGGCCAAGCAGAAGAGCTTCGAGGTGCGGCACAATGCGGCGCGCGACCAGTTCCGCATCCGCACGCAGCTTCATGACGGCCGCATCGACGATGCGATGGCGCGCTATGAGCATATCGAGCGCAAGCTTGACCGGATGGAAGGCCAGGTCGAAGCCTTTGACATGGGCAAGCGCAAGAGCCTCCATGAGGAATTCGCGGAACTGGAAGCAGAGACCGCGATCTCGGCCGAGCTCGAAGCGCTTAAAGCCAGAATGGGGCGCAAGTCGTAAGATGATGCGACCCCAGATCTGCAACCCCGGAGCATGAACGGATGGAATTCGTGTTTGTCCTCAGCATTCTCTTCATCACCATCGTTCTGCCGCTCTGGCTGATCCTGCATTACATCACCAAATGGCGCGGCAGCCGCGGCCTCTCGGCCGAGGACGAGCGCATGCTGGCGGATCTGTGGCAGAGCGCCAAGCGCATGGAGGAGAGGGTGGTGACGCTGGAAGCCATCCTCGATTCCGAAAGTCCGCATTGGAGAAAGAAGGTATAACCGAGATGTCGTTCGATCCCTCACCCAACCCGCATCATCTCTACCGCGATCCCGATAACGGGGTGATCCTGGGCGTCTGCGCGGGCTTTGCCGATTATTTCGGCTGGGAACGGCGCACCCTGCGGATCGTCACCGCCATCACGGCGATCTTCTTCCTGCCGCAGGTGCTGGTCTTCTACGTGCTGGCGGCGATCTTCATGAAACGGAAGCCGTCGCCCGTCTATGGCACGGGCGAGGAGGCGCAGTTCTGGCGGTCGGTCTCGATGCGGCCGTCGGATACCTTCTCCAATCTCCGCTATCGCTTCCGGTCGCTGGAAGAGCGGCTGGCGGGTCTGGAGAAGCACGTCACCTCGAAGGAATACAAACTCCACCGCGACTTCAAGGACCTTGAAGGGCGATAACCCCCGATCGCTCGAGATTGCGACTGCCGAGATTCCCGACTTCACCCTCCCCTCAAAAAGGGGAGGGCTTTCTTTTACCTACGCCGGGGTGTTGCGAGATGGGCCACACAATCGCCGCGTTCGGCCCGGCCCGGATGGCGGCGGCAGATGAGGAGGCCCGACGTTGCGAAATGATGCGGGATCGCCGGGCGCGTGGGGTCGTCGGGATCGTGCAGCAGGCCGCAGGTCTGGCCGGCCTCGACATGATCGCCGAGATCGCAGAGCGGCTCGAAGAGACCGTTTCCCGCCGCATAGACATAATGGTCGCGGCCCTTCACCTCGACCTCGATCGCTGGCGTGGGGGGCGTTTCGTCCAAGGGAGCGATCATGCCCAGATGCGCCATCAGGCGCTGAAGACCGCGTTCGACGATGCCGAGGCCGCGGCGCGAGACCGAGCCGCCGCCGCCGAATTCGCCACCCAGCGAGATGATCTTCTGCCGGTTGGATTCCGCGGTGGAGAGGCGCGGGTCCGGAGAATAGCCCCAGACCTGGATATAGGGGGCGCCGAAGGCACGCGCTGCGGCCAGGGCCTTGGCGTCGAGATCGGCATCGACGCTGGCGCGCACCGAGACGAAAGGAAGATAGTCGAGCGAGGAACCGCCAGCATGGAGGTCCTGATAGACATCGGCCAGCGGGAACAAGACCGAACTGACGTAATGCGCAATCGCCTGAGTGGGCGAACCCAGGGGGTCGCCCGGAAAGGCGCGGTTGAGATTGACGCCGTCCACCGGCGAGACCCGCAAACCGGCGCGGGCTGCCGGCGCGTTCAGCATCGGGAGAATTATGAGACGGCCGTTGATCGCAGCGGGATCGATGTCGCGCAGCAGCCGGGTCAGCGCCACCTGGCCTTCATATTCATCGCCATGGGTGCCGGCGGTAAGCAGCAGGGTCGGCCCCGTACCGTTTGCCACGATGCCCAACGGAATGACGATGTTGCCATAGGCGGAGCGATGCACCGAATGGGGCAGGTTGAGATGCCCGATCTGCTTGCCGGGTTTGTCGTAATCGAGAGGGGTCCAGATCTGTGTCGCCATGATGGACCGGACGGTAGCTTTTGGATGGCCATCGGCACAGCGCGCGTTGCGCCTGATCTCATTCCGCGCCGGAATGGGGCGGTGACTTGCCGGTCTTGCCAGTTGTTTTGCCAGTTGTTTTGCTTGTGGGCGTGACCCGGTCCAGATCGGCTTGCGCCTCGCCGACGATCCAGTCGCGGAAGGCGATCACCGCCGGCAGGGAACGCTTCCGCTCGGCATAGACCAGGTAATAGGATTCGGCGCTTTCCATCGCATGGTCGAAGGGGATGACGAGGCTGCCGGATTTGAGCTCGGCCTCGATCATGAAGCGCGGCACCATGGCGATGCCGATTCCCGAGATGGCCGCCTGGATGATCATCTCGAATTGCTCGAACCGGAGGCCATGAAAGGCGTTGACGCTGCCGGCACCCACGGCGCCCAGCCAATCCTGCCAGGCACGGGGCCGCGCGCGGTGATGGAGCAGATTGACCTTGGCAAGATCGCGCGGCGTGCGCAGCGGACCCCTGGGCGCCAGCAGCGCGGGGGAGGCGACCGGCACCACGGTTTCGCCCATCAGCCAGTCGCAGATGCCGCCGGGCCAGGGTTCGGCACCGAAATAGATGGCGACGTCGAGATTTTCCTCGACGAGGTCGAAGGGCCAGGCCCGCGCCGTGACGTTGAGCGAGATCTTGGGATGGGCTTTGGTGAAGTGCCCGAGGCGCGGTGTCAGCCAGCGCGTGCCAAAGGTGGGCAAGGTGGCGAGGTTGAGGATGCTGCCGCCGCTCTGGAAGGCAAGGGCTTCCATGGTGGCGGCTTCCATGATCTCGAGCGCCTCGCGCACACTTTTGAGATAGGCCTTGCCGGCTTCGGTGAGGCCGATGCGCTGGCGCACGCGCTCGAAAAGCTGCACACCCAGAAAATCCTCAAGCCCGCGCACCTGTTTCGAGACCGCCGATTGAGTGAGGTTCAGTTCCTCGGCGGCGCGCGTGAAACTGCCGTGGCGGGCCGAAGCCTCGAACACGGTCAAGGCGGGGAGGGAGGGCAGGACGCGGCGCAAATCGAAACCTCACTGGAGGATGATGCTGAAACCGGTTCTAGCATGGCGCCACCTGTCGCGCGACCGGCTGTCACGCGACCCGCTGATAGGTGAAGCGGCGCGCAAGCCAGCAGCCCAATCGCAGGGAGGTGACACGACCGGCGTTGTCACGGATGAAATCGAGGGTCCAATCGCCGGGTGCCAGATGGTCGATGCCGCGCGGACAGGGCATGACCCAGAGATCCTGTCCGATCGGCTGCAGCTTTTCCATGCGGCCGTCACCCAACAGACCGGAGCAGGCGGCGTAGAACTGGCCGCCGGCATCGGCGATGGTGAGGTCGGCATCGAGATCGGCGCAGTGGAAGGTGCCGGCGATATCGCGGGCGGCCGCGCCATGGCGCGGGACCAGGAGCGAATGCTGGTTGTCATCCGGCAGATCGAATTGCAAACCCAACGGTGTCGGCGTGAGGCCTGCCCCGGCATCCGGCTTGGCGGCACGCCCATCCGCCTGCAGAGCGAGCGAATCGGGGAGCGTACCGTAACGCAGGGTGACGCCGTCGCCACTTGCATCTAGGCGCACGGACAATCCCGTTTCCGGTTCGAGATAGGTGCCGAGCCAGTCCGGCTTCGGCAGGCCGGCAGGCGGCGTCGGCTTCTCGGCACCGAGCATGGCTGCGACCAGATCTTCGGCGGCGGCACCCGGGCTGGCATCGTGATTGAAGAGGACGATGACGGAAAGACGCTCCGCAGCCATGTGGAGGCGCTGGCTGCGCCAGCCGCGCAAGGCACCGCCATGGCGGGTGACGGCGCGGCCGAACAAGGTTCCCCGTGCCAGGCCGAAGCCATAAGGCGCAGCGTTCCCGTCGCTGAAGGTCACCGGCGCCGAAATCCGGCGGTAGAGGCCGCCCTCGTCCTCGCGTGTCGCATCGATGAAAGCTTCCCAGGCGATCATGTCATCGAGGCTGGCGCCGATCGAGGCATCGCCGCCCGGCCAGAACATGCCATTGATGGCGGGGCGGAAGCCGCCGGCAAGCGTTCCCTCATAGCCTTCGCTGCCATCGGGCATCGCGCGGGTATCGGCGGCGATGAAGGCTGTTTCCATGCCGGCGGGATCGAAGATGCGCTGCCGCACCAATTCGCCGTAGCCGCGTCCGGTCCGCGTTTCGAGGATGTCCGAGAGGATGCGGAAATTCTGGTTGGCGTAGGAATAGCGCGTGCCGGGCGTGAAATGCAGCGACCTTGTATTGGCGATGAGGCGCGCGGCCTCGCGGTTGCCGAAGGGCGTTTCGGCGAGGCCGCCCAGCAGCATCGCCACGGCCCAGTAATCCTGCAGGCCGGATTGATTGTGGCAGAGATGAATGGCACCGGGCGCCCGTTCGCCGAGCAGCGGCAGGCGTGCCTTGACGTCGGCATCGAGGTCGGTCGTGTCGGGGAAGTGGTCCAGCACCAGGCCGCAGGTGAATTGCTTGGTGATCGAGCAGATGCGGAACAGCGAGCGCGGCGTGAAGGGCAGGCGCCGCTCGGCATTGGCAAATCCCCAGGCATGGCGGATGAGGGGCTTGCCGTCCTTCAGCACGGCGATGGCGCCGCCGGGCCCGGCATAAATCTGCGGCAGCGTTTCGACGACCCGGTCGAGGCGGGCGGAAAGGGACATGGTCATATCCTTGGATCTCATCCTGGAGCTTCTAGATGGATGGGGGGCGTGAGGCAGGTCGCGACGCTTTGCCGGGACAAAGGGATAACCTCTGAGGGATACCCTCTGGCCTGGCCCTTCGCCATCGCATTTCGATATTCTTGCCGGCCAGGAATTGCGAGCATCTCGCAACAGCCATAATTGTTTGACAAATAGGCCTGAGAAAAAGCCTGTTAAGTCATTGTCCTGTCATGAATTTGATGTATGTTGCTGCACTGCACAAAAAAGCCCTTGATTTCCGCCTGAATGTGGCTCATATACCCTTCAGATTGTGCAGTGCACAACGATCCGATCCCAGCGAGATGGGCCCTTGGGCCGCGACCCCTGGAGTGAATCGGACACATGCGTACCCAGTGAAAGTAACTGGGTGAAAAGTATCTGGAACCCCGAGGAGACACCCCATGGCGAAAGCCCAGACCACCATCGAGACCGAAACCGTGAAATTCCCCGATTTCACCAAGACCCCCGATTTCACCAAGATGCAGGCCGATTTCGGCAAGTGGTTCGGTGACTATACGAAGGCGTTCAACGGCAAGTCCGGCGTTGTCGATTTCGACGCCATCTTCGCCGCCCAGCGCAAGAATTTCGAAGTCCTGACCGCCGCCAACCAGGCCGCCTTCGAAGGCGTCAAGGCCGTGGCCCAGCGCCAGGCCGAGATCGCCCGCAAGGCGGTCGAGGAATTCGGCAAGGTTGCCAAGGAACTCGCCGAGCCGGCCAGCGCCGAAGAAAAGCTGGTGAAGCAGGCCGAGATCGCCAAGGCCGGCTTCGAGCAGGCCGTGTCGAATCTCCGCGAGATCACCGACATGGTGCAGAAGTCGAGCACGGAAGTGGCCGAGCTGATCCAGGGCCGCGTTGCCGCCCAGATCGACGAAGTGAAGGCCGCCGTCGCCAAGGCCGTGAAGAAGTAAATATCTCGAGATCGAGGTAGATCAGTCCAAGGTCCCCTCCCGCCGACTGATCGATCCCCGAACGCCGCCCGGTATCACCAGATGCCGGGCGGTTTTGTTTTTGGGAAAGTGGGGCTATCAATAGAGCATCCGCTCGCTAAAACGTGGCGGAGAACAGGTCGGGTGAAAGAAAGCGCAGAGTGTATGACAGCCTATTTGTACTGTTGGGCTCCCAGCCTCACTCTTCATCCGGAAGATGCTGATTTTCACGAGCGCGTGGATGCGCTCCACCGGTCGCCAGAACAGCCACGCTCTACTAAGCTCATCGCCTTCGTTGAGGCACTACTTGCGCGATATCCCGATCTCACCGAAACGGAGGACACCGTTTGGGGCGATGGCCCGCTGATTGGAAACATCCTCTGGGATTTCATCAACATGTCCCTCGTCTGGTCCAGGTATGATGAGGCCCTGCCTTTTATCGTCGAGACGGCTCACAAACACGTTCTACATTGTTACGATCCTCAGACCGATACTTTCTATCCGGCCCCATCCCAATAGGTTGCGGGCGAACACCGCTTACCGTGGTCAATGTTCCGGGAGGGTGCCTGAGCTTGGCGCCAAACAAAACCCCCGGGAAGTTTCCTTCCCGGGGGTTTTTACATCTTCGCTAAAGCGAGGCTGCACGCCTTATGGGCGATCTCAGTGCAGGCGCTTGTCGACGTCCTTGATGGCGGCGTCGATGAGGGCGCTGCCGCGGGCATCGTCGAGTTGGCGGATCATCAGCGCCTTGGCGGCGAGGGTGGCGACATCCACCGCCTCACGGCGGACTTCCGCGAGGGCCGCGGCTTCCGCCTGGGCGATCTTCTCGAGGGCCAGCTTCTCGCGGCGCGTGAAGGCAGCATCAAGGGCGGTCGCTGCGTCGCGCGCCTGGCGCTGGGCCACGGTCTTCGCCGTCTCGACGATCTCGGCGGCTTCCTTCAAGGCATCCTTTTGCTTGCGCTGATACTCGTTGAGGAGAGCCTGGGCTTCGTCCTTGAGTTTCTGCGCCTCATCAAGATCGGCTTTGATCTTCATGGCGCGCTGGTCGAGCATGCCAGCCAGGGCCTTCCAGATCTTCGGGCCGGCGAAAGCGAGGAAAATGAGGCCGCCGACATTCACCCAGAAATGGGGATCGGCGAACATGCTGGCTTCATGTTCCATCACGCACGCTCCTTCAAAGCGGCATCCACCGCCGCACCGGCGGCTGCGGCATCGATTCCCGCACCCGTCAGCTTGGCGGCGATGCCACCGGCGAGATCGGTCGCAATCGATTTCACCTGAGCCAGCGCCTCGGCCTTGGTGGCCTTGATGCTGGCTTCGGCGGCTTCGGTCTGGATGGCGAGGCGCTTGGCAAACTCGGCCTCGCGCTTGGCGGTATCGGCCGCGATCTGGGCCTGAGCCTTGGCGATTTCCGCCTGGGCGGCGGCCTTGGCGTCGGCGATGGCCTTTTCATAGGCAGCCAGCACGCCGGCCGCCTCCGCCCGGATCGCCTCGGCCTTGGCAAGGTTACCCTCGATGCGCTCGGCGCGGGCATCGATGATCGCCGCCACCTTGGGCAAGGCGAATTTCGACATCAGCAGATAGAGAGCACCGAAGGTCAGGACCAGCCAGACCAGTAGCGGCGAAAAGATGGATGGCTCGAATTGGGGCATGGGCCCGTCTCCCGGATGATCGATCGGCCGGCGTCACAGGTGACACCGGCCGAAAGCAGAACTTCAACTGTTCGAGCGAACTAGAAGAACAGGATCATCATCGCGACGACGAAGCCGAACAGACCGGTGGCTTCGATCAGCGCGAAGGCGAGCATCGGGTTGACCTTCAGCTTCGACTGGGCTTCCGGGTTGCGGAACGCACCCTGCATGTAGCTGCCGAACAGGTTGCCGAGACCGACGCCTGCGCCGCCGAGGGCGAGAGCGGCAATACCGGCACCGATCATCTTCGCTGCTTCGAGTTCCATGATGAAATCCTTTCTTGGAGGTAAGTCGTGTGGGTGTTGAAAACGGTCTGCCCGAATCCCAATCAGTGCGCGAGGTGAATCGCGTCGTTGAGATAGATGCAGGTCAGGATGGCGAAAACATAGGCCTGGAGCAGCGCCACCAGAACTTCAAGCGCGAAGATCAGCGGAATGGCGGCCAGCGGAATGGCGCCCAGGGCGAAGAACAGGCCGCCGAGGCCGACCACGAACCCACCGATCACCGTCAGCATGACGTGGCCCGCCACCATGTTGGCGAACAAACGGACCGAGAGGCTGATGGGACGGATGAGGTAGGAGATGATTTCCAAGGGGATCATCAGCGGCATCAGCCACATCGGCGCACCCTGCGGCACGAAGTAGCTGGTGAAGTGGAGTCCGTGCCGGGCGAACCCGACGAAGGTCACGACGGTGATGACCAGCATCGCCAACGCAAAGGTGACGATGATGTGGCTGGTGAAGGTGAAGGCGCCGAAAAGCCCGATGAGGTTGGCACCCAGAATGAACATGAACAGCGAGAAGACCAGCGGAAAGAATTGCTTGCCCTTGGGCCCGGTGTTTTCCTGGAGCAGGTTGGCGATGAATTCGTAGAAGAATTCCACCATGCCCTGGAAACGGCCGGGTACGATGGTTGCCTTGTTCATGCCGGCGACGATGAAGAGGGTGATAAGGCCAACCACCACCACCATGATCAGAGAGGCGTTGGTGAAGGAGGCGTCAATTCCGAAGGGCGTCAGTTCGGCAATCGTCTTGATTTCGAACTGGGCAAGCGGTGAGTGCGCGTCGGCGGCCACGATGTCATCCCCGGCTGGCGCGCCCGGCGGCCCAGGAACAGGGACGGTGCGGGTGGCGCTTTAACGTTTCTCTGCGTCTTTTGCCGCGGCTCGCTGCTCCATGATCCGGGTCACGCGCATCACATTGAGGATGCCCCCACCCAGACCGAGGATCATCAGGACCAGCATCACCCAGGGGCGTGTGCCGAGCCATCCATCGATGACATAGCCCAACCCCAGACCGACCAGCAGCCCCGCCAGCAATTCGACGCTGAGGCGGAAGCCATAACCCAGATGCGTGCCTTCATTGGCCAGTTCCTGGGTCCCGCTTTCCCCGATCCGTTCGCGCGCCGCCTTGAGCTTCGCGCCGAATTGATCGAGATCTTCGGGTCGCTGTTCGGTCATGTCGCCGATCCTCGAGTGTCCCCCGAGCAACAAACCGCTGCCCCCAGTGATCGGAGGATCGCCGGAAGCGCGCGCAACATAGGCAAGGGGGTAGGGACTGTCAAGGTCAATTGCCTCCTATTAACTATTTGAAATAACAACGGAAAAAGTCACTGGTTCCCATGTCGCAGCGGTTTCGTCGCAGGGCCGGTAAAGGAGACGTTAAGAGCCCGCTTATGTGAACAAATCTATCGCGCCCGGACTTGGCCGGAACGGCTGCTCAGGCGAGGTTACCATGGGCGTTTCCAGGCGGTTTTGCTGGACGGATCTCGATTCTGCCTGGAAATCTGGACCAATCGGCTTGTTTCAGGGGCGAATCACGCTGCAAAGGGGGGGAGATGGCACGAAAAATCGGGGCGCTGCTGCTGGCGGGTGTCATTCTTTTGGGCGGGTTCATCGCCCTGGCATTAATCGGCCTGCTGGTGGCATTGGCGACAGATCCCTTTTACCCGTTCCTGCCCTTCTTCGCGCCGCTGGCGATTGGCGCCATCGGGCTGGCCGGATACCTGATGGGGAAGGTGGTAACCCGGCTTTACCCCCAGCATCCCGACCGCAAGCTTTGGCAATTCGGCGCCTGGGCGGCGGCGTTGGTGATCCTGGGCCTGTGGAGCTACGGACTCTACGACTTCTTCACCACGCCGATGCATTGGCAATGAGGGTGGGGCGTCCTTACGACGCCGCGCGGAGCTCGCCCACTGCCTGGAGGTCGACCGAGACCAGTTGCGAGACGCCGCGTTCGGCCATGGTGACGCCGTAGAGGCGATGCATGCGGGCCATAGTGAGGCGGTGATGGGTGATCACCAGGAAGCGCGTGCCGGAGGAATTGGCGAGCTCTTCCACCAGATTGCAGAAGCGCTCCACATTCGCGTCATCCAGCGGCGCGTCGACCTCGTCGAGGACGCAGATCGGGGCCGGGTTGACCAGGAAGACGGCGAAGAGGAGAGCGAGGGCGGTCAGGGCCTGCTCGCCGCCCGAGAGCAGCGAGAGGACCTGGAGCTTCTTGCCCGGCGGGCTCGCGAAAATCTCGAGGCCGGCATCGAGCGGGTCCTCAGCCTCGGTCAATTGCAGATGCGCCTTGCCGCCGCCGAAGAGGCGCGTGAAGAGCGAGGTGAAATGCCCGTTCACCAATTCGAAGGCGGCAAGCAAGCGTTCGCGGCCTTCGCGGTTCAAGCTGGCGATGCCCTGGCGCAAACGTGAGACGGCATTGATGAGATCCGAGCGTTCGGTCTGCATGCCGGCCAATTGCTGATCGAGCTCGTTGGATTCGGTTTCGGCACGCAAATTCACGGGGCCGATATTCTCGCGCTCGCGCAGCAACTTGTGGAGGCGCTGTTCGGTTTCGTCGCGGCCGGGCAGGGCCTCGCTGGGATCGAGTTCCGCGAGCGTCAGGACCTCATCGGGCGAGCATTCCAGCTTCTCGCGGATGCGCTCGGTCAGGGTCTCGGCCGCTTCCTTGGCCTGGGCGATGGCGGATTCGGCGCGGACGCGGTTCTCGCGCGCTTCGACCAGTTTCGATTCCTCGCCCTTCAAGCCGCGATCGGCCTCGGTGAGAGCGGTTTCGGCCGAGGCCAAGGCATCGGCGGCGTCGCGGCGCTTGGCTTCCGAGACTTCAAGGAGGTCCATGAGGTCGCGGCGCTGCTGGGCGATTTCTTCGGGAAGAGCGGCGAGGCGTTCGATCTCGGCGAGGAGATGCTCGCGGCGTTCCACGAGTTCGTCGAGATGGGCGCGGGCCTGGGCGCCACGCGCTTCCCAGGAGCGGAGTTCGTCGGCGATGGCGAGCAAACGCTGCTGACGCTGCTGTGCCTCGCGCTGCAGGCGATCAAGCGCCGAGCGGGCTTCCACCAGACGCGTGCGGCGCTCGGCCACTTCAGGCCGGAGTTCGTTGATGCGGATGCGCGCTTCATCAAGATCGGGGAGCTCGGCGCGTTCGGTGGCCGCTGCTTCCAGTTGCGCTTCGAGTTCCGCGATGTCGCCGGCGACCGCTTCCGCCTGTTCGGCGATGGCGGCCAAGCGCGATTGCATCTGCGTCGCCTTCTGCTCGGCGCGGGCGGCATTGTCGCGCGCCTGACGCGCGGAATTATAGGCGTTCTGCAAAGCCTGGCGCTGGTTGCGCTCGCGGTCGATGAGGCCCTGGGCCTCGTCGCGGGCGGTGCCGAAACGCGCTTCCACCTCGGTCAAACTGGCCTCGGCCGTCGCGAGGGAGGTATCCAGTTCGCGCAGGCGATTGCGCTGCTTCAACCGTGTCGCCGCGGCGGTCTCGGTGCCGGCGGCGATGGTGAAGCCGTCCCAGCGCCACATGGCGCCGTCCTTGGAGACGAGACGCTGGCCCTGCTTCAATTGCGGCCCCAGCGCGCGGCAGGTGGCCTCGTCGGCGACCACGCCGATCTGCGAGAGGCGGCGCATCAAAGCGGCCGAGCCGGTCACATGCAGCGAGAGAGGTTCGGCATTGCCGGGGAGGGCCGGCGCATCCGCCGCCACATCGCCGTCGCGCCAATGGGTGGGGGCACCGAGATCGGTCGAGGCCTGGAGATCGTCACCCAAGGCGGCAGCGATCGCGGTTTCGTAACCCGGCGCCACGGTCAGACTGTCGATCAGCGGCGGCCACATATCCTCGTCGGAGGTGGCGAAGATGGCAGAAAGCGCGTCGGCCTCGGCTTTGAGGCGCGCGCGGGCATCCTGGGCCTGCTGCAATTGAATGCGGGCCTGGGCCTCGGTCTCGCCGGCGCTGGCGCGGGCGGCCTCGATCTCGTGCAACGCGGCCTGCGCTTCCTCGAGAGCCGCCTCGGCTTCCGCGACGGCAGCGCGGGCCGCTTGGGTCTCGGCATCGTTCTCGATCTCGGCCGAGAGACGCTGGCGCTCGGCATCGACTTCCTGGGCGCGGTTGGAGAGACGCTGGCGGCGCTGCTGCAATTCGTCGAGACGGCGGGTCAGCGCTTGCGCGCGGGCCTCGGCGGCCGCGAAATCCTGGGTGAGGCGGCCGAGCTCGGCTTCGCTCTCATCCACCTCGCCCTGCGCGGTTTCGACCCGGCGCTGGGTTTCCTCGGCGATGGCCGCTTCCTCGCCGGCGGTTTCCTCGATGGCGAGGCGTTCCTCGGTCAGGCGCTCGGCGGCGGCGGCGGCATCGGCGGTGAAGGCGGATTCGCGTTGCTGGTCGCCTTCATTCTCGCGCAATTGCCGGTCGGCATCGGCGCGGGCCTGCTGGATGCGCTCTTCTTCCTTGTCGAGCGCACCCCTGGCGATCGTGAGGCGCTGCAATTCGGCGGCTGCCTCGGCCTCGGCCTGGCGGAGGGCGGGGAGGATGGTCGCGGCCTCGGTCTGGCGCGTGGCGGCAATGGCGGCCGCCGAAGTGAGCGAGACGACCTGGGTCTCGGCGGCCATCAGGGTCTGTTCCGCGTAATCCAGGCGCTGCTTCGCATCCTGCCATTGCAGATGGAAGATGATCGATTCGGCGCGGCGGATATGGTCCTGCAGGTTGCGGTAGCGCGAGGCCTGGCGCGCCTGCTTCTTCAGCGCCGCCAATTGGCTTTCCAGGGTGATGATGACGTCGTCGAGGCGCGCGAGATTGGCTTCCGCCGCTTTCAACCGCAGTTCCGCCTCATGGCGGCGGGAATGAAGGCCGGTGATGCCGGCGGCTTCTTCCAAGAGCGAGCGGCGGTCGGTCGGCTTCGCGTTGACGATGGCACCGACGCGGCCCTGGCTCACCAGCGCGGTCGAATGGGCGCCCGCAGAAATGTCGGCGAAGAGGAGCTGCACGTCGCGGGCGCGGGATTCCTTGCCGTTGACCTTGTAGGTCGAGCCCTCGCCACGATCGATGCGGCGCGAGATTTCGATGTCGTCACTGTCGTTGAACATCGAGGGGACGCGGCGGTCGCTGTTGTCCAAAGTGAGGATCACTTCGGCGACATTGCGGGCCGGACGATTACCGGAGCCGCCGAAGATGACGTCGTCCATTTCGCCGCCGCGCATGCGCTTGGCCGAGGTTTCGCCCATCACCCAGCGCAAGGCTTCGACGAGGTTCGACTTGCCACAGCCATTGGGACCGACGATCCCGGTCATGCCCGCCTGAATAGAGAGTTCGGTGGACTCGACGAAGGATTTGAAGCCGGTCAGGCGGAGCTTGTTGAACTGGACCACGAAACGCCTTCCTTAGAACTTATGCGGAGATCTTTACTGCGCGCCGAGCTGATCGAAGATCTTGGAGAATTCCTCGAACGAGCGTTCGCCGGTGACGACGATGCCGTTGACGACGAAAGTCGGCGTGGAATCGACCTTGAAGACCGCACTCGCTTGTTCGGCCGAGGCGATGATCTTCTGCTTCGCCGCCTCGTCGCTCAGGCATTGCTGGAAGTCCTGGCCATTGATGCCGGCGGCGGCGGCGATCGCGGCCAAAGCGGGCGCCGAATTCTCGGTCGCCCAACTGGCCTGGGTGGCGAAGAGCTGGTCGGTCATGCCCCAATAGGCCATCGGCGAGACGCAATGGGCCAGCAGCGACGCCTCGACCGCCGGGCGGTTCAGGGGGAAGTCGCGCATCACCAGCTTGACCTTGCCGGTATCGATATAGGCCTTCTTAATCTCGGGCAGCACGGTCGCGTGATGGCGGGCGCAATGCGGGCAGGAAAGCGAGGAATATTCGATGAAGGTGACGGGAGCATTGGCATCGCCCATCACCATGTCGCCTTCCTGGGCCTGGGCGAGCGGATTGTCGATCGGGGCCGGTAGGCCCTCGATGGCGACGCCCGAGGCGGCATTCGGGCCGTAATGGGTCCAGGCATAGAAGCCGCCGACGCCGATGAGGGCCAAAACCGCAACGCCGATCACGATATTGCGTGGGTTCACGCGAAACCTCCGATGCTGTCCATGCGGCCCTGATTTAGGCCATGTATTTCGCCGCTATTTGGCAGGATTCAGAGGGGACTGCAAGCGACGCCTCCGTGATCTGGCAGGCCTTGCGGAGCGCGGTCCGGATGAGTCGTTGGATAAGCCGTTGGATTCTGGCGAGTCGCACCCTGTCCAGCCGGAATCTGAGAAAATCCATGCTTTTCCCGGGGGCTAGCCAGGGCGCCTAGCCGCGCCGGGCGCGGGCGGCTCCGAGTCGTTCGAGGGCCGCGCGGAGATCGGGATCGGTGACCTTGCCGAGGTCCGGCGGGGCAGCCGGTTTCGCCACCGGCCGCTTGGGCGCCGGGCGGCGGCGGTCGCCGATCTCGATCCGGATTTCGGTCACCGCCGGATAGCCGAAATAGGTGGCGATGCGCTCCAGGATGCGCGGCTTCATGTGCTGGATCTCGAGGCTGGCGGCCGGCGAGGTGCGCAGGGTGAGGGTGCCACCGGCGACATTGGGGGCGATGCCGCCGGCAATTGGATCGGATTTCCCGCGCGGCAGCCGTAGTTTAACGGGGAGCGCCAGGCGCGCGAGATCGGCGCCGACGATCCGGGCCCATTGGCCGACGAGATCGGCCTCGGCAAAGCCACGTTTGCCCAAAGCGAGCTTGGTGAGGTGGGGGACATCGCTGGCGAGCGCCGAAAGACGGTTGCGCCGCGCCGGCGGCTCGGCCGGTGCGGTTGCCTTCGCCGGGGCAGCTTTGCCGGCCGGCCGGGTGATCTTCGCTTTTTCTTCTTTGGCGCTCATGCGGCTTAACTTAAGGTCCCGCGCCATGCCGCGCAAACAGCCAAGCTCGAAAGCCAGTCCCGACGCCCCTCCCCTGGCGGGCTTGGCCGGCCGCCTGCTGGCCTGGTATGACCGGCATCGGCGCATCCTGCCCTGGCGGGCGGCGCCGGGTGAGCGGGCGGACCCCTATCACGTCTGGCTATCCGAGATCATGCTGCAGCAGACCACCGTGGTGACGGTCGGGCCCTATTTCCGGGATTTTCTGACGCGCTGGCCGCGCCTTCACGATCTTGCCGCAGCCCCCTTGGACGATGTCCTCACCGCCTGGGCGGGCCTCGGCTATTACGCCCGTGCCCGCAATTTGAAGAAATGCGCGGAAGTGGTGGCCGCCGAATATGGCGGCGTGTTCCCGGATACCGAGGCCGGGCTGCTGGCACTCCCGGGGATCGGCCCCTATACGGCGGCCGCCATCGCCGCCATTGCCTTCGACCGGCCTGCGACCATTCTCGACGGCAATGTCGAGCGGGTGATGGCGCGGCTCTACCGGGTCGCCAACCCGCTTCCCAAGGCGAAGGAAGAATTGCGGGCACTGGCAGCCCGCCATACGCCGGCATTGCGGCCGGGCGATTACGCGCAAGCGATCATGGATCTCGGCGCCACGATCTGCACACCGACCAAGCCCAAATGTTTCCTCTGCCCGCTGACCGAGGATTGCGCGGCCTATGCTGCGGGCGATGCCGAGACCTATCCCCGCAAGCTGCCGAAGAACGCGCGGCCGCAGCGTTACGGCATCTGCTTTGCAATGATCGACAGGCGCGGCCGCATCGCCCTGGAGCGGCGGCCGGAAAAGGGATTGCTGGGCGGCATGATGCAGGTGCCGACCAGCGAATGGCGCGGGTCGCCCTTTGCCGAGGATGAAGTGACGGCGCCGGTGAATGGCAGGTGGCGTCAGCTCGACGGGCAAGTGACACATGTCTTCACGCACTTTGCTTTGTCGCTCACCGTATTCGTGGTGAGTGGCGTGAAGGCAGACCCCACCTATCGCTGGGTCGGCGCCGAGGAACTGGGCGACGTCGCCCTGCCCAGCGTCATGCGCAAGGTGGTAGAGAAGGTCCTGCTTTCAGGTTAAAAGTGCACATGTCGTCGCTCTCGTCCCAATATCTGCAGCGAGCACAGGAATTGTTCGACCGCTATCGCTACGCGCAGCGGGAATTAGCGCGCCTGCGTCCGGCGCCGCCGGTGAGGGCGGAGCCGGAAGCGGGTTTCTGGGATTTCCTGCGAGAAGACATTGATGAACCCGATGTAGATGAGGGGCCGGCGCGGCAACTGGATCAGATCGCCGCCGCATTGCGCGTTGCGGTCGACAACCTAGTCAACGTTTATTGTGACGAGATACGCCGCTCGCCCTGGTACATCGCTTCGTACCGCCGCCGCACGGCAGAGGTCGACGCCGCACGTGCTCCGCGGGATGAGGAGGCTCGGCTGGTGGCCTTTGCTCGTTCGCTGGGCCGAGAGCTTCGCACCCTCTTCGATGAGGTAGTGGATTCCACGCGCATGACGCTGGATATCGCCATTGGCGTCGATGGCGAGTTCAGCATTTTCGAAAGATGGCGCGAATTGCGCTTCAATCTTTCCCGGTTGCTGGATCGCGCGCTGGTACTCGGTCTGCCGGCTCTGACTCTGCCCAAGAACAGTTATGTGCCCAAGGAGGCGGGTCGCCGAAACGCACTGGAGGCGCTCGCCCTCGCCGTCGATCAGGGGCCGGGTTCGGGGCCCATGCTGGACTGGCTGCAGGAGAACCTCTTCATACTTAACGACTCCCTCAATGCCTGGATCGAGGCGGCCGAAGCCGCAATCGAAAGTCCCGGCATCAAGGGCGCCGAACGGGAGGTCCTTGACCTCGAAGAAGATGTGGTCGCAGCGGCACGGCAACGGCTACCCGCCAATCTCAGGCCATGGCACGCGCTACCGGAGTAAGTTGAGATTGCCGCCGGGCGCGTCGCCCGGTTCGCAGGAAGGCGGGTAGGTCCAGTCGATCGGAAGGTCCGACGGGAGATCGGCGTAAGGATCGCCCACCTGCTGGAAGACGCGCACACTTTCCGGCCAATGCGATTTCACATAGGCGAATATCTGCCAGATCTGATTGTCGGTAAGCGTATTGCCGAAGGCCGGCATGGGCGAGCCGGGAGCGCCGTGCTTGGTGAAGAGGAAGAGCGCGGCATCGTCATGCATCCAGGCATGGCCTGCGGCGCCGAGCGGGGGTGCCGGCCAATTGGCGAGGCCGGAATATCTTGCGCTCTGCCAGCCGGGCTGCCCGGCGAGTTTCGCTCCATGGCAGGAAGCGCAATGGGCCTCGTAGAGAGCCGCCCCTTGCTGCGCGCCGTAACTGTCGATCGCCGTGGCCAGCGGAAAGAGAGCGGCGAGAAGGGCGGCGGTGCCGGCAAGCGCCGCCGCCCAGATCCATATTTGGCGGGTTGAGCTGGTCTGGGGCTTTTGGCCATCGTGGGCCAGTGGGTCATCGGCCGAGCTCAATCCCGCGCCTCATTCAATGCGTATGTTCTTCACCGTCTTCCGGTCCGTCATGGCCGGTGCCGGTGCTGTCGGTCGCTTCGACCACGACCTGCAAATCGACCGGACCGGCTTTCTCGAAGGTGAGCGTCACTGGGAAGGTGTCGCCCTCTTTCAGCGGCTGCTTCAAGCCCATCAGCATAATGTGGAGGCCATGCGGCTTCAATTCGACCGTGCCGTGGGCGGGAATTTCCAAATCGCCCGCCGGCTTCATCACCATGACCTCGTTCTCCATCGACATGTTGTGGATCTCGACCTTGGCGGCGATGTCGGCGGCCGCGCCGATCAGCTTGTCGGCCTGCATGCCGTGATTTTCGATGCGGACATAAGCGGCACCGGTCTTGGCGCCGCCCGGCGTCGCCCGCGCCCAGGCATGATGGAGGACGAGATCGCCATGGGTCTGTTCATGGGCGGTGGCGGTCATGATGAATGCGGCCATCGCGAAGACGAGCGTGAGACTGCGGATGATGAATTTGGTCATGATTGGTTGCCTTACTGCATGATGTCTTTGAGGCGCGTAATCATCTCGTCGACGCCCATGGCGCCGTTCATGACGCCGGCATATTGAAAGTCCGGGTCCATGACGATGATCGCGGTGGAATGGTCCATGAGGTAATACTCGTCCTCGCCGGTCTTCTTGTAATAGACACGGAAGATCTTGGCGGTTTCGGCGATCGCCTCGGGCGTGCCGGTCAAACCCATGATGCGCGGGTCGAAGGAGGCGAGATATTCCTTCATCACCTGCGGCGTGTCGCGGGCGGGATCGATGGAGACGAAGACCGGCTGCACTTTTTCGGCCTCGGGTCCCAGTTTTGCCATCATCAGCGAAAAGGTGTTGAGGGCGGTGGGACAGGCATCTGGGCAGAAGGTGAAGCCGAAGAAGAACACCGAATACTTGCCCTTCAGGGCAGCCTCGGTCACTTCCTGGCCGTCGGTGCCGATCAGCTTGAAGGGACCGCCGACCGACAGGGTCTCGGCCATCTTGCGGTCGTTGAAAATGTAGCTGGCGCCGATTCCCGCCGCGGCCACGAGGGCCAAAGCGGAAACCAGCATCACACGCCGGTTCATGGAAGAACTCCTGATCTTGAGAACGAGAGACGGGCTGCACTGAGCCCGACGAAATCCGTATGACTCAGGCGGCCGGTGGTGCCCGCGAGGCGAAGGCGCTGGCGGCAATCGTCGCGGCCACGGGGGTGGCCGGGGGCAGAATACGGGGCTGCGGCCAGGCGATCGGCAGCATCGCCAGGACGGGTGCCGGCACAAAGCCGTGGGCCTGCGCGACACTGAGGCAGATGGGGCATTTCGCGTGCTGGCCCAGGGGGGCGGGGATGCCAGGATCGGTTTGACCGAGACAGGTGGCCGCGAAGCTCGCGGCTTCCTCAGGGGTGGCGGCTGCGAGGTCCATGGCACCGGCCATGGCTGCCGGCGGCAATGCAGGCACCAGGACCTGCAGGAACAGCGCCAGCAATCCCGCCAGGAAGGCGAGCCGGGACCGGCGGAGCATGATCGGCAGGGAGCGGCGCATGCGGGCAATCTACCCGCCGCGCCCGTGGTGCTGCAAGGCGGCGCGGGGACCTGCGACGATCCGGTCCTTAAAGGCCGAATTTCTCCTTGATGGCCGTGGCGGCCTCGATCGGGGAGATTTGGCTGGTGTCGATCTCAAGATCGTAGCCAAGACCCGCATGGACACGGGGGAATTGCCAGCGTGCGAGGCCGATCATGCGGTCAGCCCGCTCGCGCTCGCGGGCTTCCAGCACGTCGAGGGGCGCCATCACGCCCACCCAATGCAGGCGATAGGGGGCGAGAAGGCGGGCATATTCGGCGCTCGCCTCGCCGGCACCCATCAAGACCTCGTCGACCACGAGATTGTTACCGGATTCGGCGAGGGCCGCCACGGCGCGGCGCATGCCGGAAAGCAGCCGCTCGCAGACAAGGCCGGTATGGATGGCGACCGAAGGCTTGCCGTCCTCGCTCAATGTCTCGAAGACCAGGCCGTCGGGATGATCGAAATAAAGGGGCGGCAGCATGTTGAGAAAATCATCCATGGCGACATGGAGGAAGGGCTCGGCCGTGATCTGCTGCAGCGCCTTCGCGATCGAGGATTTGCCGGCACTGCCGATGCCGTTCAAGAGAATGATGGTGGCCGTCATGGTCTGCTCACCAGGACACCACACCGCGGGAAACAGTCTTGCCCTCACAGACGGTCTTGATCGGCCTGCCATCTTTGTATTCGAAGAAGTACCGGCATCCCGGCTTGCCGGTCACGGGAGACATGCCGACATCTACCGCATGCAGCATTTCGCCGAAAGTCGTCTCGCCATCATCGTTCCAGTCCATTTCGTGGAGAGTATAACCCGACTGCAGAACGAATTTGCCACCCCAATACACCAGGGTACCGCCGAGAAGGATTCCGACCAGGAATGCGAAAGCGACTTTCATGCCGTGCCGGCTTTCATACAGTGGAGGTGACGCTGCCAGGGGTTCACTATCATATCAGCGAGGGCCCGACCAACTCGACCACGGCATGGCCGGGTCAGGAGCTTTCCGTTTGGAGTCGGCCAAATATTGCGAGGATCTGTCTTCCGACGCCAGGCCGCTTGCAAACAAGGCATCCTGAAGCTGGGCCGGCAACACGGTCAGCCCAACGTCATAACCCAGATGTTCCAAACCCAGTTCGATCGGGTCCACGCAATTCGCGAAGATCGGATTGTAGGAGGCGGTATTGGCGAAACGTAAAATATGCGCTTCCAGTTCTTTTGCTTCGGTTTCGGTGAGGCGGAGCGGATAACCCTTGCCGTCGCGGAAGCCGTTGGCGGCCAAGTAATCCGCTTTGCGCGCTAGGTGCAGGCCCTCCGGCGACCAAGAGAAAACCAGATCGCCGAAACTGATTGCGACATGCCCGAAGGAAGAAGCGCCCTTGCCGACCGGCTCAAAGACCAGGAGTTCTGCCCGTCGCTCGGCATCAATCGGTGCGACTGGCTGCTTTTTCTTGGTCTCTTGAATCCTCCCCACTGCCCGCGGCGATGCCTGTGTGAGAGAGGCCGATGCAGGGTTCCTTTCGTCAACCGGAATCGGGTTCACGTCCGGCCTGGTATCGGTTGCCGCCGGGTCTGTGGCTTGCGTCATCTTCGCGACGACATGCGGATCCGTCTGCCCCGCGTGTTCCATGCCGGCAAGGATGGCGCGGCCATGGGGAGACAAGGTGGCGGTGTCGGGGCGGATTGATGGGGATGACGAGGTGTTTTCCGGCACAATTCCTTCTGCTGCCGAATCCAAAGCCAGCAGCGCCTCTGCCTCTCCCGGCATGCGGCCGGTTCGGTCGAATTCCAACGACAGATCGGCGACGGTGCGGTCTTTGAAATGCTGTCTGCGGATCTGACGCCATGCCTCCGGCTCGATCGTTTTTGGATTCGCGAAATAATGCCGTCCATCGGGTCCGCGATAGAGGGGGGCGGTCGGCCCGGTGATGCCTGCCATGATCGCGCGCGCTGATTCCGAATCCGCTGCGTCACCAAGATGCCAGTTGTCGGGATGGACTGCCTGGGCGTAGGCGCGACGTCGCCATTCCGATTGCGCAGCCGACGAGGCGAAAGTGAAGTTGTTGCCGCTGCCTTTGCCCAAGGGAACGGCATCATCCCTTTGCTGGGAAGCGGGTCGGTTGTTATTGGCCGCCGGCTTATGAGGCCGAGACAGGAGAGGGGCAGATTCGGTCGATGAGGGCTTCGGGACG
The DNA here is from genome assembly GCF_041909655.1 of Dongia sp. GTDB lineage: Bacteria > Pseudomonadota > Alphaproteobacteria > Dongiales > Dongiaceae > Dongia. Next base: position 27,322 of record NZ_JAYRDA010000010.1, read on the forward strand.
GCATGATCCGGTTGCTGCCCGCGTGGCAGAGGCGGTTTTGGCATGGGGGCTCCGGTTCGATATGGATCAAACAAAGAATTATGTATAAAGCATAACATACGCAACTGCACTTGTAAAGAACAAATGAAGAACATATGGTGGAAGCCGCTTATCTGGGGCTGAAAGCAAAACGGCCGCCCGGAAGGGCGGCCGTTTCGTGACGTCGATGCGTCGAAGCGGTTTAGGCTTCGGCAGCTTCCTCGCCGGTGCCCGTGGCGGCTTCCGCCTCGGCCAGCAGCTTGTCGAGGTCCGGGGTGGCGTCGTCGTCGGTCTTGGCGACGAAACCGCCGGTCTTCTCCTGGATCGCCGCTTCGTCTTCCGACTTCGCGACGTTCGCGGTGACGGTGACGACGACTTCCGGGTGGAGGGCGACGCGGACCGGATGCAGGCCCAGGGTCTTGATCGGCTTGTCGAGGACCACCTGGCGGCGTTCCACGGTGAAGCCGGCCTTGGTGACGCCGTCGGCGATGTCGCGGGTCGAAACCGAACCGAACAGGATGCCGGTTTCCGAAGCCTGGCGGATGAGCACCACCTTGAGGCCGTCGACCTTGCCGGCAATCTTCTGCGCTTCTTCCTTGAGCTTCAGATTGTTGGCTTCGATCTGGGCGCGCTGCGCTTCGAAACGCTTCTTGTTGTCCTCGGTCGCCCGGAGCGCCTTCTTCTGCGGCAACAGGTAGTTGCGCGCAAAGCCCGGCTTCACGTTGACAATCTCGCCGATGTGACCCAGCTTTTCGACGCGCTGGAGCAGGATGACTTCCATTTTTCCGTCCTCCTTACTTCACCACGTAGGGCAGCAGGCCAAGGAAGCGGGCGCGCTTGATCGCCTGGGCGAGGACGCGCTGCTTCTTGGTGCTGACCGCCGTGATGCGGCTCGGCACGATCTTGCCGCGTTCGGAGATGAAGCGGCCAAGCAGCTTCACATCCTTGTAATCGATCTTCGGGGCATTCGGGCCCGAGAACGGGCACGATTTGCGGCGACGGAAGAACGGACGACGGCCACCACCGGCACCACCGGCGGGACGGCCACCTTCACGGCCGCCGTCGCGACCACCCTCACGGCCACCTTCGCGGCCACCACGATCAAACTCGCTCATGCGCGGTCTCCTTCACCTTCGGCGGCGGCGGGGCGTTCGCCACGATCACGGCCACCAAAACCACCTTCGCGGCCACCTTCACGGCCGGGACGCAAACGGTCGTCGCGGTCACGGCCACCGAAACGGCCACCCTCGCGGCCACCTTCGCGGTCGCCACGGCCACCGCGCTCGTCACGATCGCGGCCCTTCGACTGCAGCATCGCGCTGGGACCGGCTTCGAGCTCGTCGACGCGCACGGTCAGGTAGCGCAGCACGTCTTCGTTCAGGCGCATGTTGCGCTCGAGTTCGGCGACGGCGCCGGCCGGGGCTTCGATGTTCAAGAGCACGTAATGGCCCTTGCGGTTCTTGTTGATGCGGTAGGTGAGGCCCTTGAGGCCCCAATATTCCTTCTTCAGCACCTGGCCGCCCTGGGCGGTGACGATGCCGGTAAAGGTTTCGGCCAAGGCGTCGACCTGCTGGGCAGTGACGTCCTGGCGCGCAATAAAGACGTTCTCGTAGAACGGCATTTAAAAGCTCCCTCTGGCTCTTGCTGGCCCGGCGCTGGTCTGCCGGGGATCGGCAGCGCATCAGCCGAAATGAGAGGAAAACCCAATCATTTCACGGGCCTAGCCGATCCCCTCGCACCGTTCGATGACGATGGCCAGCAAGCTGGTCGGAGGGTCGGCAGGGCTATGGACGGGCGGGTTATACACAGGGTACCCGGAAATGCAAGCCGGGGCCTGATTTCGGCCCGGAATCAGGCGCTGCGGCCGTCATAGGGGATGCGCTTGACGGCCGCGAGATCCACCCCCTCCAGGCAGCGGATATTGACCGCGGCCGTGGCCGTGCCGTCCGGCGCCTTTCCGAAGCCGAAGGGGGCGCAGCCGCAGGTCGGGCAGAAATGGTGGTCGATCACATGCTTGTTGAATTTATAGGTCGAAATCATCGCCTCTGGCGAGGAGAGGCGCAGCTTCTCCCGGGGCACGAACCAGAGGAGATAGCCCTTGCGGGAGCAATGCGAGCAATTGCACTCGATGACCTCGCCATAATCGCCCTCGACGGTGAAGCGGATCTGGCCGCAATGGCAACTGCCGTGCTGCATGACGGGGTCCCCCTAAATGCTTCCTACAAACCCAAATCGCTCAAGCCTGGATGATCGTCCGGGCGGCGGCCGAGCGGCCAGTGAAATTTGCGCTCGGATTCCTTGATCGGCAAATCGTTGATGCAGGCATAGCGTTTCCGCATCAAGCCGTCGGCGTCGAATTCCCAATTCTCGTTGCCATAGGAACGATACCACTGGCCGGAATCGTCGTGCCATTCATAGGCGAAGCGCACCGCGATGCGATTGCCGGTGAAGGCCCAGAGCTCCTTGATCAGGCGGTAATCCAGTTCCCGGGTCCATTTCCGGGTGAGAAACTGGACGATCTCGGCCCGGCCATGCGGGAATTCGGCGCGGTTGCGCCATTCGCTGTCCGGCGTATAGGCAAGGGAAACGCGCTCGGGATCGCGGCTGTTCCAGCCGTCCTCGGCCAGGCGCACTTTCTCGGCGGCAGTTTCGGCGGTGAAGGGCGGCAAAGGCGGGCGGCTCATGGGAAACCTCGATTGAGATGGGGATAGGGGCTGCCAAGTCGTATCCCGGCCAATCCGGGACGCGCCAATAAAATCTGTGAATTTCAACATGTGACAACATAATGATTGTTACCGCAGTCGCCGGAAGCGCCTTGACGGCGGCCAGTCACCTGCGCTCTAAGCCCGGCACTCGATATCTGGGAGGCAAGTAAATGCGCGCTTTCGTGTTTCCGGGGCAGGGGTCGCAGGCCGTCGGCATGGGCAAGGCCCTCTCTGAGGCGTTCAGCTCGGCGCGGCTGGTCTTCGAGGAAGTCGACGATGCTTTGGGCCAGAAGCTCTCGCATCTGATGTTCGAGGGCCCGGAAGGCGACCTCACCTTGACCGAGAATGCGCAGCCGGCGCTGATGGCGGTCTCGCTCGCGGTTCTGCGCGTGCTCGAAACCGAAGGCGGTTTCAAGCTTGCCGACAAGGTGTCTTATGTCGCCGGGCATAGCCTCGGCGAATATTCGGCTCTCGCAGCCGCCGGTGCCTTCACGCTCTCCGATACGGCGCGGCTTTTGAAACTGCGCGGCCAGGCGATGCAGAAGGCGGTGCCGGTCGGCGAAGGTGCCATGGCGGCCCTCCTCAATTTCGATCTCGATCGCGCGCAGAAGGTGGCGGCGCAGGCGGCCGAGGAAACCAAGCTGGTCTGCGCCATCGCCAATGACAACGATCCGTCGCAAGTGGTGGTCTCGGGTGCCAAGGCAGCGGTGGAACGCGCCGGTGCGCTGGCGCTCGAAGCCGGTGCCAAGCGCTCGGTGATGCTGCCGGTCTCGGCTCCCTTCCATTGCCCGCTGATGCAGCCGGCTGCGGAGGCGATGGCGGCCGCCTTGGAGAAGACCACGATCCACATGCCCAGCGTGCCGGTCATTGCCAATGTAACGGCGCAGCCGGTCTCGGATCCCGCCACCATCCGCGCTCTTCTGGTGCAACAGGTGACCGGCACGGTGCGCTGGCGCGAGAGCGTGCAAACGATGAAGAATCTCAATGTCGATCGCGTTTTCGAGCTGGGTGCCGGCAAGGTGCTGGCCGGTCTGGTGAAGCGCATCGACAAGGAAATCGAGGCGCAATCCGTGGGCCAGCCAGCCGATATCGAAGCCGCCCTCAAGATCCTCGCCTAACGGAGCAAGACATGATGTTCGATCTTTCCGGCAAGACCGCCCTCGTCACCGGTGCCTCGGGCGGCATCGGCGGTGCCATCGCCAAGGCGCTGCACGGCCAGGGTGCCGTGGTGACTCTCTCTGGTACCCGGCGCGAGGCGCTGGATACCCTCGCTGCCGAGCTGAAGGAGCGGGTCCATGTGGTGACGGCCGATCTCGGCGACGCCGCCTCGACCGAGGCGCTTGCCAAGGATGCGGAGGCGGCCATGGGCAAGCTCGACATCCTCATCAACAATGCCGGCCTCACGCGCGACAACATCGCCATGCGCATGAAGGACGAGGAATGGCAGAAGGTGATCGACGTCAATCTCACCGCCGGCTTCCGCTTGGCCCGTGCCGCCATGCGCGGCATGATGAAGCGCCGTTTCGGTCGCATCATCGGCATCACCTCGATCGTCGGCGTCACCGGCAATCCCGGTCAGGCCAATTACGCCGCGGCCAAGGCCGGCATGATCGGCATGTCGAAGGCATTGGCCGCCGAGCTTGCCTCGCGCAACATCACGGTGAATTGCGTGGCGCCCGGCTTCATCGCCACCGCCATGACCGAGGCTCTCAATGAAGAGCAGCATAGCCAATTGCTGCCCAGAATTCCGATGGGCCGCATGGGGACGAGTGACGACATCGCCGCCGCCGTCACTTATCTTGCCAGCGACGAGGCCGCCTACATGACCGGACAGACACTTCATGTGAATGGCGGTATGGCTATGATTTAATTGAATTTTATCGCACAAAAGCCGGGTCTGGCCGGGGCTACTGGCCAAATCCGGCTGAGTTGTGATAAGTGACCGCTGAAACCATCGTGGCGAGTCATCGGAATCGTTGCTGAACTGGGGTGGAACCCTGGGGTAAGCTCGCGGTTCGGATGCCAAAGTTCGGTTAGAAAAAGTGCAAGGAACAGCCGGCCATCTCCAGGCCGGCGCAAACAAGGGAAAATTGAGATGAGCGACGTTGCTGAGCGCGTGAAGAAGATCGTCATCGAGCACCTCGGCGTTGAAGAAGCCAAGGTCACGGAAGGTGCCAATTTCATCGACGATCTGGGCGCGGACAGCCTTGATACCGTCGAACTGGTCATGGCCTTCGAAGAAGAATTCGGTTGCGAAATTCCCGACGATGCCGCCGAGAAGATCCTGACCGTCAAAGACGCGATCGACTACATCAAGTCGAAATCGGCCTGAGACGGCGGACGATTGCCCGGCCAGTTGCCAGTGTACAATCGGCATTGTACAGGCGGCATCCCGGTCGAGGCGGTCCAGCGTTGAAGTTTTGCGGACGGGCCCCACATTCTGGGGCCCGTGCGATTTTTGGGCCGGCCGTGCGGAGCGTGTGTTTGCGTCCTGCCGGCCCGGTGAATTGATGGATAAAGAGTGAGCGAGGACATCATGCGTCGCGTGGTCGTCACCGGTATGGGCGTCGTGTCGCCTTTGGGTGTGGGTGTCGAGAATGTGTGGAAGCGGCTGACCAATGCCGAATCCGGCATCAGTGGCATTCAATCTTTCGACGTCTCGGATCTGCCGTGCAAGATCGGCGGCCAGGTGCCGCTGGGCGACAAGGCGGCCGGTCATTACAATCCCGATGAATACGTCTCCAGCAAAGATCAGAAGAAGATGGAGCCGTTCATCATCATGGGCATCGGTGCTGCCACCGAAGCGGTGGAAGACAGCGGCTGGGCGCCTACCGAGCAGGAAGATCTCGATCGTACCGGCGTGCTCATCGGTTCGGGCATCGGCGGCCTCAACGGCATCTACGACACGGCTCTCATCCTCAAGGAAAAGGGGCCGCGCCGCGTCAGCCCGTTCTTCGTGCCGTCCTGCCTCATCAATCTCGTCTCGGGCCATGTCTCGATCAAATACGGCTTCCGCGGCCCCAATCATTCCGTGGTGACCGCCTGTGCCACCGGCAGCCATGCCATCGGCGACGCCGCGCGCATGATCATGCTGGATGACGCCGACGTGATGATCGCCGGCGGTGCCGAGGCCACGATCGGCCGTATCGGCTATGCCGGCTTCTGCGCCGCGCGCGCGATGTCGACCAGTTTCAACGACAGCCCGACCGAGGCCTCGCGCCCGTGGGACAAGGACCGCGACGGCTTCGTCATGGGCGAAGGTGCGGGCATGGTGGTGCTGGAGGAATACGAGCACGCCAAGAAGCGCGGCGCCAAGATTTATGCCGAGGTGATCGGCTATGGCCTGTCGGGCGATGCCTATCACATCACGGCGCCCTCGGAAGACGGCAATGGCGGTTTCCGTGCCATGGTTGCCGCGCTGAAGCGCGCGAAGCTCAATGTCGAGGATATCGACTACATCAACGCCCATGGTACCTCGACGCCGCTCGGCGACGAGATCGAGCTCAATGCGGTGAAGCGCCTGTTTGGGCCACATGCCTACAAGCTCACCATGTCCTCGACCAAATCGGCGACCGGGCATCTCCTCGGGGCGGCCGGCGCGGTGGAGGCGATCTTCTCGATCCTCTCGATCCGCGATCAGGTGGCGCCGCCCACACTCAACCTCACCAACCCGTCGGAAGGTTGCGATATCGACCTTGCGCCCAAGCAGGCGAAGCCACGCAAGATCCGCAACGCCTTGTCGAATTCCTTCGGCTTTGGCGGCACCAATGCGAGCGTGATCTTCACGGCGCCGAATTGAGGGTGACGGCCTAGGCCGCTCGCATCATGCCGCTGTCGCGATCCCTCGCCAAACTGGCCGGTGGCTTGCTGCTGCTGGCCTTGCTGGCGATCGGCGGTTCCTCAATCTGGTTCTGGAACGCTTTCAACGGCAATGGCCCGCTGGCGGAAGAGAAAACCGTCGTTGTGCCGAAGGGGAGCGGTGTCGCCACCATCGCCGCGTTGCTGGCGGAAGAAGGGGTCATCCGCTCGCCTCTGGTCTTCAAGATCGGTGTTCAATTGTTCGGCAAGGAACAGCCGCTGCAGGCGGGTGAGTTCCGCTTTCCCGCCGCCGCGTCTCCGCGCGGTGCCATGCAGGTGCTGATCGAGGGGAAATCGGTCCTTCACCGCATCACCATCGCCGAAGGCCTCACCGTGCGCGAGATCTTTGGCGTGCTGCAGGGAACGCCTTTGCTGGAAGGCCCGCTGCCGCCGCTACCCCCCGAAGGCAGCCTGCTGCCCGAGACCTATTTCTTCGTGCGCGGCGATGCGCGCGGGGCCATTGTCGAGCGCATGCAGATCAACATGCGCGCACAATTGGCCGATTTGTGGGAGAAGCGGGATACCAAGCTGACGACGCTGGAGAGCCCGGAAGAAGCGGTGATCCTGGCCTCGATCGTCGAGAAGGAGACCGGTGTCAAAGCCGAGCGCGCGCGGGTGGCGGCGGTGTTCCATAACCGCCTGAAGATCGGCATGCCGCTGCAATCGGATCCCACCGCGATCTACGGCATCACCCTGGGCAGGCAAGATCTCGGCCGCAATCTCACCTATGCCGATCTCAAGGCCGTCAACGATTACAACACCTATGTGATCCCTGGTCTGCCGCCCGCACCCATCGCCAATCCCGGCATCGAGGCGCTGCATGCGGTTTTGAACCCGATCACCAGCAAGGAACTCTATTTCGTGGCGGATGGCACGGGTGGGCATGCTTTTGCCGAGACCCTGGACCAGCACAACAAGAACGTCGCCAAATGGCGCAAGCTGCAGAAGCAAAGTCAGGGACAGTGAAACCTGTAAGAGTACGACGAGGCGTGAGATGAAACTGGAACAACCCGCGAATCGGATCGAGCCCCTCACCAATGTGGGCCGCCAATGCGCGTTCTATTTGGGGCTCGTCGCCTTGCTGGCGGGCGGTGTCGCCTTCATAGCACCACTTAACCGCACGCCCGCGGAGGCGCAGGACGACAGCCTGCATCCGCTCAGCGGCGATTTCACCATGCTGGCGCCTTTGGATGCCGAGAGCGACGTTGCGCCGAAGACCATCGCCACCTTTTACGTGACGGGGATCCCGGCCAAGGAAATGTGGGATGCCTTTCCGATGGAGCCGGTCGAGGATGAATGCGTCGGCCGCTTCTCGAAGTTCGGTAACGGCATGGTCTGCTATGGCGACAATGGTGATGGCAGCCCCGCGGAGCCGCCCTATGAATGCACCTTCGGTATCGACATGACCCGGCAGAGCCTGACGCTGGCGCAGGATTGCTGATTGGATTGCCTGCCAAGTCCTTGATTCAATGGAATGTGATTGAACGTTCGTTCAGTATAGTGATGTTAATAAACTGAAATCATTTACTTAATCGTCATCATACGGCAAGATTTCCCCATCTAGATTGAGCGTCAGGCGTCTTTCAGGGGGAACACGATGCGGAATCTGTCACGCGGCCGTTTGTCGGTAGTCTTCGGTATTGCTCTGTCCGCGCTCAGCGCGCTGCCGGGCTCCGCAGGTGCTGCCGAGCCGCTGAAGATCATGACCTTCAACATCTGGCTGGGCGGCGACCAGGTCAATTTCGAAAAGACAATCGAAGCGATCAAGGCCTCAGGCGCCGATATCGTCGCTTTGCAGGAAGCGGAGGGGCGCAGCGCAGAAATCGCCGACCGTCTCGGCTGGTCGCAGGTTGCGGGCCACCGCAATATCATCGCGAAGTTTCCGCTCTTCGCCCCACCCACGGGCGATGCCGGCGACGGCAACGATCTCAATTATCTCTATGCCGAGATCCAGCCCGGCAAGTTCGTGACCATCGCCAATATCCATCTGCCGTCCTCGCCCTATGGTCCTTACGATCTGCGCGACGGCAAAGCGGCGGAAGAGGTTCTGGCGACGGAAGCGGAGACGCAGCTCGTCGCCTTGCAGCCTTATATCGAGCCGTTGAAGAAGGCGGCCGATGGCGGCACGCCGGCGATCATCCTCGGCGATTTCAACACGCCCTCCTGGCTCGATTGGACGGAAGCGACGATCGGGCGACAGGATTACATCAAGAATGCGATGCCCTGGCCCGCCACCAAGGCGCTGGCCGATGCCGGTTTCACCGATAGCTACCGCGCCATTCACACGGACCCCAAATCGAAGCCCGGCATCACCTGGTCCTATGGCTATCCTTACCCACATCTCGATGCCAATGAGGCGCTCGACCGTATCGACATGATTCATGTGGTGGGGCCGGTGACGGTCAAGAATGCCGAAATCCTGGGCGATCCCGCGATGCCGGATACCGATATCGCGATCCGTCCCTGGCCGTCGGATCACCGCGCCCTGGTGGCGACGCTCGAAGTCGAGCCCGGCCCGGCACCCGCCATGGTCTCGCCGCTCAAAAAAATATTCACCATCGGCGAGGCGATCGACGTGCGATTCCATGCGGCGACCGAGGATGGCCGCCTCGAGGATGCGCGCGTGGTGATCTTCGCGGGCGACGGCGATCCGGCAGCACCGCTGGTCTCGCTGCCCGGCAATGACGGCACCGATCGCAGCAATCTTGCGAGCTTCGGCAGCAACGGCCTGGCGCCCGGCGCCTATATGGCGGCCCTGATCGACGCCGAGGGCAAGGAATTGGCCCGCGCGCCATTCTGGCTGAAGGAAGCGGGGCAATTGCCGGGTGTGGCCACCGACAAGGCCGAATATGCCAGCGGCGAGGTGGTCAACGTCACCTGGGTGAATGGCCCGGGCAACCGCTTCGACTGGATCGGCATTTTTGCCAAGGATGATCCGGCCGACGATAATTATCCCCACTTCTTCTATACCGGCGGTGGCGTGCCCAGCGGCACGCTGACCCTCGACGAGGCGATGCTGGGGGCGAAGTTGGAGCCGGGCGATTACGACGTGCGCCTGATGCGCGACGACGCCTATATGCGCTTGGCCGGGGCCAGCTTCACGGTGAAGTAAGCGGCAGAGTGAGGGTCACGCGGAGGCCACCGCCAGCGCGGTCGCCCAATGTGATGCTGCCGCGATGCCGGCGCAGGATGTCGGCGACGATGGCCAGACCGAGGCCGGAGCCGGGCTGGTCGAGATTGCGCGCCCGGTCGCCGCGATAGAAGGCTTCCAGCACCAATTCGCGCTCTTCCTCCGGGATGCCCGGGCCGTGATCCAGCACGGCCACCGAGACCTCGTTCTCTGTTTGCGTGATCTCGATTTCCGCATCGCCGCCATAGCGGAGGGCATTGGCGACGACATTGCCCAGGGCCCGGCGGAAGGCCAAAGGTTGCAGGCCGATTGTCAACGCGTCGGGTGCTGCGGTGAGCGATGCCGCAGCACCGGTACTGGCGAAACCCTCGATCACCTGCCGGGTGAGCGCCACAAGATCGGTCGGCTGTAACGCCTCGCTTTCCTGTTCCAGACGCGCCATCAGCAATGTATCGGCGATGAGGGCATCCATATCGGCGATGTCGCGGTCGGCAGCATTGCGCTGGAGGGGATCACTGATGAAATCGGCCCGCAGGCGCAAACGCGTGAGATAAGTGCCAAGATCGTGGCTGATGGCAGCGATCATGCGGGTACGCCCCAGCATGAGATCGCGGATGCGCGCCTGCATGCGGGCGATCGCTTCGGACAATTGCCGCACCTCGCGCGGACCGGAGCTTGCCGCTGGCGCGTGGTTGAGATCGCCGCCGATGCTCTCGACATAGCGGGCGAGGGCTTCCAGCGGGCGCAACTGCCGCCGCAAAGCCCAGAGACCGGCGGCGCTGATGATCAATGTCGCCAGCAGCACCAGAAGCGCGAGCCGCAATCCGGTGAAGCGCGTGATGGCGGCGGATTCGGTTTCGACCATCAGGAAGCGACCGTCGCGCAGCGTGACGATCAGGCGCAAGGGCAGCGGCGATGCGCCACCCGAGGCCACATGGGCAAGATCCGCGGTTGCCGGGGTGTCGTCGCTGGCCACCATCAGGGTAACCGGCCGGCCGCTCATCTCCGAGATGTAACGCGCGACCAGGCCGCGCAAGGGCGGGTTGATCAGACGGTCATCAGCGGGTGGGGGCACATCAAGGATCTCGACCCGCAGGGTGTCGGAATTGATGGCCTGTAGAAGCAGTGCCAGATCATCTGGCGTCGCCGGTTCGACCAGGGTCACCAAGGCCGCGATCTGATGCGGCAGAGGCAGGCGGAAGCCGTGTTTTTCGCTGCCTTCGCGCCAGATCAGCGCCAGCATGGTGGTGAGGATGATGAGAGCGATGACAAGGCTGGCGATGAGGGTGATGCGGAAACCGATGCGCATGGGTTCAGACCCGCTCTACCGGCACCGCCAGCATGTAACCCGCATTGCGGACGGTCTTGATAAGGACCGGCTGGGTGGGTTCGCTTTCGATCTTGCGCCGCAGGCGCGAGAGGGCGACATCGATCGAGCGGTCGAAAGCCTCCCAGGAGCGGCCTTTGATGAGGTCCATCAATTGATCGCGAGAGAGCACGCGCTGCGGATGCCGCACCAAAGCGGCGAGGATGTCGTAATCGCCGGTCGAGAGTTCGATCTCGGCGCCATCCCTAAACAATCGATGGGCGTCGATATCGAAGATGAAATCGGCGAAACGCAATTTCTCGCCCAGGTCGGATGGGGATTTGGGGGCCGGGGCCGTGCGCCTGAGGACGGCACGGATGCGCGCCACCAATTCGCGGGGGTTGAAGGGTTTTCCCAGATAATCGTCGGCGCCGAGTTCGAGGCCGATGATGCGGTCGATATCGTCCTTCTTGGCCGTGAGCATCAGGATGGGAAGGTTGCCGCGCGCCCGCAGCCGGCGGCAGATCGACAGCCCGTCCTCGCCGGGCAGCATCAAATCTAGGACGATGAGGTCGGCGGCGCGGGTGGCAAGGGCGCGGTCCATCTCGGCGCCGGAGCGGGACAGTTCGGCCGCAAAACCTTCACGGTTCAACAATCCCTCGATCAGCGTGCCGATTTCGCGGTCGTCTTCGACAATGAGGATGCGTTGTTTCTCGCCCATGACGCCTTTGTGCCCGAGCGGCGGGCTCGGCTCAAGCGCCGTTACATCCCGTTACACATGGTAACCGGCCGGAAATCCCCGTGTTTCCGGGCCATGCCAGATTGTCTCCAGCGGCCGGGATGCACCGGTTGCCTGAAAAACGGAAGGAAGACATTCGCCATGAGCCTTGTTGCCCGATCGCTGCTGGCCGCCGCCGGTGTCCTGATGTTCACCCCGGTCGCCTTTGCCCAGGATCTTCAGAATTTGCGCCGGGCCGATAGCGACGGCGATGGCGCCATATCGGTGGCGGAGGCCGAAAGTGCCATGAAATCCGAGTTCTCCCGCCTCGACAAGAATGGCGACGGCAGCATTTCGGAGGCCGAGTTCATCGACGCACGTCTCGCCAATCTGGCGCAGCTCGACAGCAATGGCGACCAGAAGATCACCCGCGACGAGATCCGCGCCCATGTGAAATCCCTGCGGCCCTGATGGGAGATGACAAGATGTGGAGCAAAGAGATGCTGAAAATCGGCGCCTTGGCTTTGGTGCTGGGCCTGTCCCTGGGATCGATGGCGGAAGCCAAGAGCCGGCAGGTCAACGGCAGCGTGATCCTGCCCAATGGCGGCACGGTCACCAAGGAAGGGGATGTGCAGGGGAATGGCGACGGGAGCTGGTCGCGGAACAAGACGGTGACCGGTCCCAATGGCGAGACGGTGACCAAATCGGTCGAGGGCTCCTGTGTCGCCGGATCTGGCTGCAGCAAATCGGTAACCGGCTTCAATGGCGAGACCCGGCACGTGACGTCGACGGGGAGCGTCGAGAGCGACGGCAGTGGAAACGGCAGCTGGTCGCGCAGCAAGACCGTGACCGGCGCCGATGGCGCGACGGCGACGAAATCGGTGAGCGGTTCCTGTTCCGGCGGCGAAAGCTGCAACAGCACCGCGACGGCGACCGGACCCAATGGCAAGACGGTGACGAGACAGCGCTGGATCACGGTCGAATAACCAGGAACGGAACCGGGCAAGACCCGGTGGCGGCAGGCGCCGGGCGGCATTTCCCCCTCATCCCCATGCCGATCAGGCCCTGCCGCCCGTTCTCCCTGCAAGCGACGGGCGAGAGAAGGACAATGCAATGATCACCGATCTGGCCGTGGATGGGCCGCAGCGCAGCCCGGCCTGGCTGGCCTTCATCGCAACGCTGATCGTCGCCGAATATTTGTGGCACCGCCTGCGCGCCGAGGATGGTTACGACCTCAAGGAAAGCGCCGCGACGCTTGGCATCATGGCGGGGCAGATTGCGTTGCGGGGATGGGTTGGCGCGATTTTGGCGCCTCTCTTCCTGCTTGCCCATGAATGGCGCCTGTTCGATTTGACCCTCGACGGTCCTTTGGCCTGGGCCGCCCTCGCGGTGCTGGTGGATTTTATCTATTACTGGTTCCATCGCTGCAGCCACCAGATACATCTGATGTGGGCGACGCATGCGGTGCATCATTCCTCGACCCGCTTCAACCTCACGGCGGCCTATCGCCTGGGCTGGACCGGCCTCCTGTCCGGTGGCTGGCTGTTTATCCTGGCTTTGGTCTGGCTGGGCTTTCCGCCGGTCGCGGTCGCCACAATCTTTGCCGCCAATCTCAGTTACCAGCTTTTCCTGCACACAAATGTCGTGGGCAAGCTGGGGCCGCTGGAAGGGGTCTTCAACACCCCAAGCCATCACCGGGTGCATCACGCCACCAACGAATCCTGCCTGGACCGGAATTTCGGCGGCATCCTGATCATCTGGGACCGGCTGTTCGGGACCTTCGCTGCGGCGCCGGCAGACGAGAAATTGAGATTCGGCGTGATCGGGGATCGGCCCAGCTACAACCCGTTCCGGATCGCCTTTGCCGGCTGGGTGGGATTGGCACTCGGGGTGGCAGTCGCGCGAGGATGGCGGGGCCGGCTGGCCGCCGTTTTCGGCCGCCCGTAACCCCTAGGCGATGATGTCCCTAGGCGATGATATCCGGGAGCAATTTGCTCTCGAGCCGGATGATTTGGTCCTTGAGGGAGAGCTTGCGCTTCTTCAGGCGCTGGATCTGGATCTGGTTGAAGGGCGAGGCTTCCGCCATGGCGCGGATCGCCTCGTCGAGGTCGCGGTGTTCCGAGCGTAATTCTTCCAGCTGCACGCGCAGCTCATTCACGCCGATCATCACGTTATGACCATCTCCCTGGCTGACGATGTCGCCGGCTGGCGCTACCGATTTTTGGCCCGGATTCTGTGCCGGTATCGCTGACTTGGCGATACTACTCCAATCCCGCCGCCCCGTCACGGCCCTGGAAGGGGCGTTTTCCGTGACCGCGCCAGCGAATCGGCTGCCGCGCCATGCTTTTTCCGGGCCTTGCGCCCTTTGCGGCCAAGGGGATAGAGATCAGGGGTGAAAGCGAAGGACAGGGCCCCATGACTGAGCATTTCGACCTGGTGATCCGCAACGGCGCGGTGGCGACCCCCAACGGGATCGAGTCGCTGGATATCGGCATTGCCGAGCGGCGGATTGTCGCCCTGGGAAAGATCGCCGCCGGGCGGGCGGAACAGGAATTCGATGCCACGGGATTGACTGTGCTGCCTGGCGTCATCGACACCCAGGTGCATTTCCGCGAGCCTGGCCTGGAGCACAAGGAAGATCTTGCCAGCGGCACGGCCGGGGCGGCTTTGGGCGGTGTCACCGCGATCTTCGAAATGCCGAACACCACCCCCAATACCCTGGACAAGGCAGCGCTCGACGACAAGCTGACCCGCGCCAAGGGCCGGGCCTGGGTCGATCATGCCTTTTTCATGGGTGCCTCGGATGCCAATGCCGGGAAGCTCGGCGAATTGGAGATGCTGCCGGGCTGCGCCGGCGTGAAGATCTTCATGGGCTCCTCCACGGGGAGCCTGCTGGTGGCCGATGACGAAACCCTGGAAGAGGTGCTGCGCCACGGGCATCGGCGTGTCGCGATCCATGCCGAGGACGAGATGCGGTTGCGCGAACGCCTCGCCCTGGTGAAGGATGGGGCGGATCCGGACCAGCATCCGGTCTGGCGCGATGTCGAGACGGCGGTGCGCGCCACCAGGCGTGTGCTGAAGATCGCGCGCAAGGCGGGGCGGCGCATCCATGTGCTGCATGTCTCGACCGCCGACGAGATGGCGATCCTCGCCGAGCACAAGGATATCGCGACGGTCGAGGTTTTGACCCATCACCTCACATTGGCGGCCCCCGATTGCTACAAGCGCCTTGGCACCTTTGCGCAGATGAATCCGCCGGTGCGCGATCAGCATCATCAGGACGGAATCTGGGCGGCGTTGCGCAGCGGCGTGGTCGATTGCATCGGCTCGGACCATGCGCCGCATACGAAGGAAGAGAAGGCGCGACCCTATCCACAATCGCCTTCCGGCATGCCCGGTGTACAAACCCTGCTGCCGGTCATGCTGGATCACATGGCGAAGGGGCGCTTGACGCTGCAGCGGCTCATCGACCTCACCAGCGCGGGTCCGGCGCGGATCTACAACATCCGCGGCAAGGGGCGCATCGCCTTGGGCTATGACGCCGACTTCTCGGTGGTCGATCTCAAGGCGAAGAAGACCATCACCAATGAATGGATGGCGACCAAGGCGGGCTGGACCCCCTATCACGGCATGGAAATCACCGGCTGGCCTATGGCGACCATCATCCGCGGCAGCATCGTCATGCGCGACGGGGAATTGCTGGGGCGCCCCGACGGCGCGCCGGTGCGGTTCCAGGAAACCATCCAGCCGCAAGACTGATCCCTCTTTAAAAAATCATCCGGGAGCGTTGCATGTTCAAGGCATTGGTGCTGAGCGAGAAGGACGGCAAGGTCACATCGGCGATCGAGGATCTGCCCGACGACAAGCTGCCCGAGGGCGACGTGCTGGTGCGCGTGCATAATTCGACGCTCAATTACAAGGACGGGCTGGTGCTGAACGGGCTCGGCCGGCTGGTGAAGACCTACCCGCATGTGGGTGGCGTCGATTTTGCGGGCACGGTGCTGGAGAGCAGCCACAAGGATTGGAAGGCCGGCGACCAAGTGATCCTGACCGGCTGGCGCGTGGGCGAGATCCATTGGGGCGGCTATGCCGAGAAGGCGCGGGTAAAGGGCGAGTGGCTGGTGCCGCTGCCGCAGGGCCTCTCGACCGAGCGCGCCATGGCGATCGGCACGGCCGGCCTCACGGCGATGCTCTGCGTGATGGCGCTCGAAGAACACGGCCTCCGCCCCGATCAGGGCGATGTGCTGGTGACGGGGGCCGCGGGTGGTGTCGGCAGTGTCGCCACCGCAATCCTCGCCTCGCTCGGCTACCGTGTGGTCGCCTCGACGGGACGCGCTGACACGCATGATTATCTGAAAGGCCTGGGTGCCGCCGAGATCATCGACCGCGCCACCATCGCGACACCCAGCGGCAAGCCGCTGGAAAGCGAGCGCTGGGCGGCGGCGGTAGACAGCGTGGGCGGGGCGACCCTGGCCGCGATCCTGCCGCAGATGAAGTACAAAGGGGTGGTCGCGGCCTGTGGCTTGGCGGGCGGCACCAAACTGGAGACCAGCGTCATCCCCTTCATCATCCGCGGCGTCTCGCTGCTCGGTGTCGATTCCGTTTCCTGCCCCATCTTCCGCCGCAAGATCGCCTGGGCGCGCCTCACCAAAGACCTGCCCATGGCAAAGCTCGACGGCATGATCGAACGCGCGACCCTTGAAGACCTGCCGCGTTTGGGGAAGGCAATCCTCGATGGCCAGGTCAAAGGCCGCGTGGTGGTGGATCTGGGAGTGTGATGAGCGCCGTGTCTACGGCGCGTGGAGGCCAGCGCTGATCTTGCCTTTGTGGCCGCATTCTTCGATGAACCCCAGAGCCTCGGATACGGCGGGAAGGTTTGGGAAGACGAAGACCGCCTCGTAGCCTGGATTCTGACGGAGTGCCTCGGCGATGCGTGCCATCATCCGTTGCGTGCAACGCCGCCCACTCTCGGTCCATAACGGCAGGCGACTCGCAGCCACGATCAGATCGACCGCGCTGCCATGCTCATTGGATTCCGCTCGATCGAACTTGATAAAGTTGAGGCCATCCGAATTCGGGTTGGTATATCGCAATGCGGGGCTGGCTATCTCAGTCATCGCTTTTTTCCTCTTGGGCAAAAGAACGTTGATGCGCTGAGCTAGCTCGTCGGGAGTTTCGAGTCCGGGCGATCAGGTTGATGATGCTGCGCTGCAATGTCGCTATGGAATCTTATGGCTGCCTGGAGCGAGGTCTTGCCGAAATCAATACTTTGGTCATGCCTTATAAACGCTTTCATAACACGCGTTCATAACGCTCGATGTCACGGTCCACTTCTTCTTCGATTTCGGGATACCGCGCATAAACTAGGTCGATCATTTCGGATTTTATGTTGGCCGCCGAACGTGCGATGGCTAAGGCGAGAGCGCGGTATTCTTCTTCGCTGCAATGTTCCTTAAGTAAGGGTACTAGCGAAGTAATTTTATCCACGGCTCGAAAAGATTGCACAACAACATGCTTCGCTAGTGCCTTTTCCATATGACTTCATCCCATGAGGCTTCGCTCACAATCTGCTAGGCATTTATAGAAGTCATATTGGTTTTTGTCACTCCCAGCGGAGGTGCGTGGTCTCTCCAGAATTCGATAGCATCGTTCAATACACTCGGTCGGCACTCCAGCGGCGGTAATCCATGTCAGTTCTTCGGAACCCAACGTGCGCCCTATAACTTCCAGTGCAGACCCAGCAATCTCATTTTCTGGAGATGAGGTTCTCTCATTGTTATTCGCGGGCTTGGGCGGTGGTGCGCGGCGGGCGGCGACGTATTCGTCTTCGCCCGGGATCTTTCCGGCGGCGGCGATCTGGTCGATGGTTTTGCCGGCGACGTGTTGGGCGCGGTGGCTGCGCGCGCTGGGGTCTTCGAGTGTGCGGGCGTTCTGGAAATAGTACTGGCCATCGGGGCCCTGATACATCGGGCGCGTGGCGCCGCCGATGCCGGCGAGGATCGCATCGCGGGTCTGGTCGTCGATCTTGTCGCCGAGATGCCAGGTCTTTTCGTTGACGGCTTGCTGATAGGCGCTGCGCTGCCAGGCTTCCTCGGCTTCCGGTGTGGCGAAGGTGAATTGGCCGTCCACCCAACGTCCGGCTGCCGGTTCCTGCTGATCTGCCTGGGGGCGTAACGGCGGCCGGTGCTGCGGACCGTAGGAGGTAGATGCCATCGAATTCTCTCTCCAAAAGGTTATGTATTATGCATAACACATAAACCGCCTTTTGTAAAGAACAAAATAGGAACTACTGATCTGAAAGAGGCTAAAGAGAGAAAGGGGCCGCTAGACTTCTCTCTATCCTGCGTATTTTGAATGCGTTTTCGGGAAACGCTCCCGATCAGACGCGCGAGCCTTGAGGCTCTTGAGATGGGCGCAGTGCTTCTTCCACCAGATGATGACACCCGTGACCGCGAGCAGGGCGACGGCGATTCCGGAGAGCGAGACGATGATGCGGCCGGGGAGGCCGGCGATGCGGCCGGAATGGAGCGGGAATTGCACCTGGAGGAAGATGTCGCCGGCCGTGCCGGCCCAGGGGGTGAGACTGCCGATCGGGCGGCCGTCGAGACCGTCGTAATAGAGCATGGCCGGGCCGACGCCGCCGGTCGTGCCGTGCTCGTCGCCGGGATGGAACATGTAGACCGAATAGGTGCCGTAATGCGGCGCGTAATAGATCGCCCCAGGCGGCTCATCCCAGCCGCGCGCCAGACCATCCGCGCGCGCCTTCTCGATGATCTCCGGATAGGTGAGCTTCGGATAGATCGGCTGGTTGAAGGGCACGGCCACACGCGTGTCGAAGGGTGTGGGCGTGAAGCTGGAGAAGAGCGAGACGAGAGGCTTTGCCACCTCGGTATCGAGATTGAGCGAAGCCGAGCTCACGGCAAGGGTAAAGAGGAAAGCCCAGAACCAGAGGCCGAAGGCGCGGTGGAGATCGAAATTGATGCGGTAGGAACTGCCCTGCCATTTGACGAGCCAGGCCGGTTTCCAGCGCGCCCACCAGCCGCGCGCCAGCGCGCGGCCGACCGAGAGAGCGCGGGTGGGATCGGGCCGCCGCCGCACCGGCAAGGTGAGATAGAAGCCGACGAAGCAATCCAGCGTCCAGAGACAGGCGATGCCGCCCATCAGCCACATGCCCCAGGGATCGGGGAGGTGCAGGTTGTAATGGAGCTTGTAGATGAAGGGCATCAGATTGGCGCGGGTGAATTCCACCGCACCCCAGAGCCGGCGACCCAGGATCTCGCCGGTCACCGGGTCCATGAAGACCTGGTTGTAATCGACCGCATAGGATTCGCCGGTTTCCGGGTCGACCTTGGGGAAGATGTAGACCTCGTAGGCGTGGTCTACCTCGACATTGAGATAGACGAAGGTGGACCAGACGCGATGATCCGCGGCCTCGGCAAGGGCGGCGAGTTCGAGGGCCGATTTTACCGGCCCCTCGCTCGTCGCTTCGAAGAGATCCGGGTTGAGCCAGCCATCCAGTTCGTGATCCCAGGAGACGATCGCCCCCGTGATCCCGGACATGAAGAGGAAGGCCGCGATGGAGAGGCCGACCCAGCGATGGAGATGGATGAAGAGGGCGCGTGGCGAAGACAAGCGGCGATGCCCTGAGGGTTAGAAGTTGAAGGAGGTCGAGACCAGGAAAGTGCGCGGGGCGCCCAGAGCGAGATAGCCGCCGCCGGCCGAGGACCAATATTCCTCGCCCAGCACGTTCTCGACATTGGCGCGGATCGTGATCGGCGTGCCATGCGTCTCGAAGGCGTAGCGGGCGCCCAGATCCCAGCGCACCCAATCGGGGAGTTCCTGGGTATTGGCGGCGTCGTAATATTGCTCGCCGGTATAGATGACACGGGTGGAGATGGTGAGGCCGGGGATTTGGGCCACGTCCACCTCGCCACCGATATTCATCTGCACTTTGGGCACGCCGACACCGCGATTGCCGTCATTGTTGCCGTTAAGGGTGCCGGAGAGATCGCTGTCGATGAGGGTGATACCGCCCAGGACCCGATAGCCCTCGACCGGTTCGCCCGACATCATGAGTTCGATGCCGCGATGGCGCTGCTCGCCATCCACCACGAAGGTGTTGGAGGCATCGACGAAGCCGTTGGTCGGCCGGTTGATCTCGAAGAAGGCGAGGCTTGCCATGAAGGTGTCGAGATCGACCTTCACGCCGAATTCGATCTGGTCGGTGCGGTAGGGCGAAAAGGCCTGACCGGCATTGCTGGTGGTGGCGCCCGCCGTTTCGCCCGGAGCGAGCCCCTCCATGTAATTGGCGAAGAGCGAGACTTCATCGATCGGGCGGATGACCAGGCCGATCGAGGGCGTCAAGGCATCTTCGTCGTATGAGCTGGTGTGCGCGCCGGTCGAGAAGCTGTAGGCATCGACCACGACCTGCTGCAGGCGGCCGCCGAGCGTCAATTGCACGCGTTCGTCCCAGACGCTGATCGTGTCGGCAATGGCGATGCTGTTGAGCTCGGTTTCGTTCGACTTGCCGATCGGATTGTCGCTGAAATCCGGTTCGCCGACATGGATGGGATCGTAGATATTGCTGCCATTGACGCTGGCAAAGCCGAAGCCGAAGCCTTCCTCGAAGCGCAAGGTGGTGGCCTGCACCGTCGCCACATGCTTCATGCCGAGAAACTCGGCCTGGCCGCGCAGACCGACCTGTGCCGAGATGGTATCGCGATAAAACGGGAAATTGGTCGCCGAGCCGGTGAAATCGCCGTCTTCGTTGTTGATGGTGACGCCGCGACCGATCGAGACCTGATCCGTGGTACTGCCGCCGAAGGCCGCGAAGACGGTGAGATCATCAATGATGTCGTATTCACCGCGCACCACACCGAAGAGATCCTCGGTCTCGTTATAGGTCCATTTTTCCTGATGGTTCTTGTCGGCATCGGGGGCATCCGGCACGTCGATGCCGCTGGCGAGATTGATGAAGGAATAGGCGCGGTCGAATTCCTGGCGCTGATAGCCGACATCCAGTGAGAGGCGCAGATCCTCGCCGCGGTAATCGGCGCCGAGGAAGGCGAGGCCCATCAACTGGTCCTGATCGTCCGATGACAACTCGCCGTCGCGGAAGGCGCCGTTGAAGCGGACGCCGAATTCCTTGTCGTCGCCGAAGCGGCGGCCGACATCCACCTGGGTTCCGAATTGGGTGTTCGAGGCATAGGTCGCCGTGAGCTCGGTCAGCGGGTCGTCATCGGCATGCTTGGGCGAGAGGTTGAGACCGCCGCCGATCGTGCCACCCGGCGAGACGCCGTTGAGAAGTGCCGAGGGGCCTTTGAAGATTTCGATGCGCTCGGCCAGTTCCGGCGAGATGATCTGGCGCGGCAACAGGCCGTACATGCCGTTCAAGGCGATGTCGTCGTTGTAAACTGGGAAGCCGCGGATCATGTATTGATCGGTATAGCCGGCGCGGGACGAGATCACGCGCACGGAAGGGTCGTTGTCGACCACGTCGGAAAGACTGCGGGCCTGCTGGTTCTTGACCACCTCGTCGGTATAGGCGGTGACGCTGAAAGGCGTGTCCATGATGTCGCGATTGCCGAGCATGCCAAGCTGGCCGCCGGTTGCGACCTGGCCGCCGGCATAGGCTTCGGGCACATTGCCGATGACGCCCAATTCGTTGGTGGCCGTATCGGTGACGGTGAGCGGATCGAGCATGCCGACATCCTCGGTGGGCACGCCCGAGACGACCAACGTGGCGCGGCCGGCATTCACTTCGCCGATATCGATACCGGTGCCAGCGAGAAGCTTTGCCAAAGCGGTATCGGGTGCCATCGCCCCGGTGACGCCGGGGCTCGCCCTGCCGGCCAGCAAGGTGGGATCGATATCGATGACCCAGCCCGATTGCTGGCGGAAGGCGGCGATGGCGCCGGCCAGAGGCTGCGGGGCGATCTCGAAATTCCGGGCTTCGGCCTGGGCTGCCTGGGGATCGGTAGCGGCCGTTGTTTCGGCCGCGGCCGGCGCGGAGAGAGCGAGGAGGGTGGCCAGCGCCGTTCCCGTTACCAGCGTTAGGCGGCGAAGATGGGCGAAGCGGCGGCCCTGCGGCCGGGCGGCCAGAAATACGGTCATGTGCGGTGTCATCCCTCGAGAAGCGACGATTTCAGATGCGAACAATTATTCTGATAATGAGAATAAGTCGCAGTCGCGGGGACAATATGCAGAACCGGCGACGGGTGCAACGCACAATTTGAGATTTTTATCTCGTCACCGCCGGCGGCTGGCAGATATCAAGCGGCCATGGCGGCCGGAGGGCGAGAACAGCTGTTCGCCAGCAAGGCCAGGCGCGGTGCCCCGGAAACAGGCAGGCCGGTAACAGCAAAACTGGCGAGATCGGCACGATCGGGGCCGAGAAGGGTGATCGTGATCTGGTCGCCGGCGCGCAGCAATTCCGCGGCCCCGGCAAAATAACCGGACATGATCTGTTCGAGTGAATCCCGGGTTCGGTAATGCCAGTGGGTGAAGCCATTGGCATAAGCCAGCACGCTGAGATCCTGGGCGTTGAAACTCATCGATCGCCTCCTGTCCGCGGGGTGTACGGAACATATAGGGAACCAGCGTAAAGATGTCAACGCAAAAATAATAATATCGGGACCCGTTTCCAGGCAAGCCGGCTAAAGCTTGCGGTCGGGCAGGGTTCCGCGCGGCGTGTTTTCAGCCGGCTTCGCCGGCGCCGGTGATGCGGTAGATCCGCTTCACCTCATCCGCCTTGAGCACGATGTCGCGGGCCGGATTGAATTGGTGGAGGACGACCTCCTGGTCGGTGCGGCGCACGAATTGTTTGATCAGGCCCTGGCCGTCGGCGAGTTCCACTGCGACGAAGCAATGCTTGGTCACCGGCCGGTTGGGATTGACGTAGAGGAGCTCGCCCGCGAAATAGCGCGGCTCCATGGAATCGCCGTCGACATAGAGCGCAAAACCGTTGAAGGCGCCCTTGAGATTGGCTGGCCGCTCGACGAATTCCTTGGCCTCGCCATCATTGAAATAGAACCCCTCACTGCCGCCCTTGACGGCACCGAGAACGGGCAGATCGCGTTGGCTTTGGCCCAGATTGGTGTTGCTGGGACGAGTCGGCACGGGTTCGCGGCGATGGGTGACGCCCTGGCCCTGCTCAATACCCGCCAATTGCAGCACCGCGCCCGGCTCGGTGCCGTGCTGGCTGAAAAGCTGATCCAGTTCGCGGGCCAGTTCGAAGGGCAGGAAGCGGCGCTTGTAGCGGTCTTCGTAATGCTGGTAGCGGGTGAGGCTCCAGCCCAGCGCCTCGGAGACCGACCGCATGGTGAGGCCGGCCTGTTCGCGCAATTCCTTCAGGCGTCGGGCGGCTTCGGAAATTTCAGTCATGCGGAACACTCCTTATCTCGCCGCGCGTCCGTTGGCTGGACGCGGTGTTGTTCGGGCCGATGGGCGGCTCGTCTGGCGGCGACCTGACAGATATAGCCGCAGAATACGTTTTTAAAGCTTGACAGCGTAACAAAAATTTGCGTATAATCGCCTAATGATATAACGCGCAATGCCGCAAGGGAGGCGAATTATGGAACAAAAAGGCAACAAAAGAAAGGCGCGTTGGCGGCCGCGTGCGGTGAAATGCCTGGCCTGCGGCCAGGATTTCATCGCCGAGACTCCGTTCCTGCGGGTCTGTCCGCTCTGTAAGGAAAGCGAGGAATGGCAGAGCGGCGATTGCGACATCGCTCTTCACCCGATCGCCGCCAATGACAATGACGCATTCTGACGAGGAGGATTCCATGGGTGAGATCGTCGATTTTCCGCCAAGCCCAAATCTGCGCCCCGAGCAGGCGGTCGGTACCTGCCAGAAGACTCGCTGGAGCCAGTTCTTAGGGATCGGCATTACCGAAGAGGGCGAGTTCGAAGTGGTCAACAGCGACATGACCGCCGAGCGCGCGCTGTGGCTGGTGAAATGGGCCGAGCGCTGGGCGATGGGGCTCGATGAAGTGGAGAGCGAATGATGCGGGCCTTTGCCGCGGTGAAACGTGGCCGCCCGAAAGGCGCCGCCGCCAACGACAACCAGAAGCTGGATCCGGGCACGGCGGAACTGCAGATGAAGCGGGCGCAGTTGGCACGCGGTCTTGACCCCGTGGCCAGCGCGCATCCGCTGGATCTGCTGCTGGCAAAGGGCTGGCTGACGACCGCCGAACAACGCGCCGGCTTCCGCTACGCCGCTCTCTATCGCCGTGTCATCGGACGGACCGATGTAAGCTATGGGCGCTTCTATGACGGTCTTGCCGGAACAAGCGGGCGCTCGGTTACCGCTGCAATGGATGAGGAGGACCTGGCTGTGGTCGAAGTACGTTTCCAGCGGGCGAAACGGGATCTGCTTCGCGCCGGGCTCAAGGTGGTGCTGGTCACCGAGCGGGTGAGCGTCTTCGGCATCTGGCCAGGCTGGATCTTCGACGCGGCGGGACAAGAGGATGGCGATTGCCATCGCCTGCGTGCCGGGTTGGCGGCGCTCAATGACAGCTTCGCGGCGCACGCATGACGGTGAAGGATGCGCGGAAGAGCCTGGAGCGACTCGCGCAGCAGCAATCCCGGGCGGCCATCGCCGCGCTGGCCGCAGTGATGGCGGATGAGAGCGCGCCGCCGGCAGCCCGCATCACCGCGGCGAACACGCTGCTGCAATGGGGCTTCGGTAAGCCGAATGCGGGGCAGAAAGAAGATGCGCCGGCGGAGAAGAGCGAGCAGATCGTGCGGCTCTGCTGGGGAAATGAATAAGCCTCAAAAAAAGAGCTTGACAAAATAGGAATAATTTGCTAATCTTTAAATATAGAATGCGATATTGCGCCCCGCGGCCCAGGTACTGGATCGCGGGGTTTTCTTTTAGGAGAACCGGGATCAATGCAGCAGACGCCTCTGCCGAGACCGACCAAAAAACGGTCGGTGCGGCAGGTGCATCTCTATGCGCCGCGACCGGCGCAGGCTGAGCTCCATGGCAAGCTGAAGCGCTTCAACGTGCTGGTGGCGCATCGGCGTTTCGGCAAGACGGTCTTCTGCATCAATGAACTCATTGCCCGCGCCGCTGCCAGCAAGGCGCGCGAACCGCGCTATGGTTATGTGGCGCCCCTGCTGACACAGGCCAAGGACATCGCCTGGACCTATCTGAAGCGCTTCACGGCACCCATTCCGAAAATCACCGTGAGCGAGACCGAATTGTGGGTCGAATTGCCGAACGGCGCGCGCATCAGGCTCTATGGTGCAGATAATCCGGACCGGCTGCGCGGGCTCTATTTCGACGGCGTGGTGCTGGACGAATATGCGCAGATGAGTCCGCATGTCTGGCCGGAGATCGTGCGGCCGATGCTGGCCGACCGCGCTGGCTGGGCGCTTTTCATCGGCACGCCGATGGGGCGCAATCATTTCCATGCGCTCTATGACCGGGCGACACGCGACGACGATTGGCTGGCGGCGCGCTTTCCGGCGAGCAGCACAAGAATCCTGCCGGAGGTGGAGTTGGCGGCAGCGCAGCGCGCCATGTCACCGGAGCAATTCGCGCAGGAATTCGAATGCAGCTTCTCCGCCGGCGTGCCGGGTGCCTATTACGCCACTTTGCTCGATGTCGCGGAACGAGATGGGCGCCTCTCCCGCGTGCCCTGGGAGCCGCGGCTTCCCGTCATCACGGCCTGGGATCTGGGCATCGGCGATGCGACGGCAATCTGGTTCGCGCAATTGGTCGGCAGCGAGATCCGCATCATCGACTATTTCGAGGCGAGTGGCGTGGCCCTGGGCCATTACGTGAAGCATCTGGATTCGCTGCCCTATGTCTATGGCGAGCATCTGCTGCCCCATGACGTCGCGGTCCGCGAACTCGGTACCGGGACCACACGGTTGGAGACGCTGCGGCAATTGGGAGTCCGGGCGAAGGTGTTGAAAGCATCCGCCCTGGAGGATGGAATCGAGGCGGTGCGAGCTCTCCTGCCGCGCTGCTGGTTCGACGCGGAGAAATGCGCACGGGGGCTCGACGCGCTGCGGCTCTATCGACGTGGATTTGACGCCAAGCAAAACACTTTCTCGACACGACCCTTGCACGACTGGACCAGCCATGCGGCGGATGCCCTCCGCTATCTGGCAGCGGGACTGCCACCTTTGCCGAAGCCCTGGATCGAGCGACCGCAACCGGTCGAATACGACCCGATGAAATGGTGAGAGATGTCGGACAGTTTTTGGCGGCCACTCAACGCGGCCGATCTGTTGGCCGTGGCGAGAGACATGCGGGCCAGCGACCGGGACGAGATCTTCGCCACGCGTTTCGATAACGACATAGCGAGCCTGATCGCCGATCTGCTGGCGAGCGATCCGCTGGGCGCCATCATCCCGGCCGCAGACGGCCAGGCGGTGGCGGCGATCGGCGCCAGCGAAATGTGGCCGGGCCATTGGGCCGTGTGGATGTTTGCGACCGAGCGTTGGCCGGAAGTGTCCCGGAAAACGACGCGCTTTGCGCGGCAAATTCTGCGGCCAGCCCTGCGTTCACTGGGTGCACGACGCGCGGAATGCCGTTCTGCATGGGCGCACAAGGTGGCACACCGCTGGCTTGTACATCTCGGTGCGGAGGTGGAAGCGATCCATCCAGCCTATGGCCGGGATGGCGAGACGTTCATCGGTTTCGTTTTTTATGGAGACAAGGACATGTGTGGATTACCGCAACGGCCAAGACCCAATACCCGGATATCGCGCCCGCAAACAGCGACGCCCGCGGCAGCACCAGAACCCGTGGCGACGGATGCAGCCGATCTCGAATTGCGGCGCCTGCGCGCCCTCACTGGCCGGCGCTCGACCATTCTGACGCCGGAGCCCGGCAAGCTCGGCAGTGCGCCCACCAGCGCCAATCAATTGCTCGGTTCATAATATCGCATGGCGCAAAATCGCGAACGGAAATCCGACCGCATGACCCATCAGGACAGCAAGCAATTGGACCACACTCTGGCGCGAGACCTCATCCGGCGTCAGGAGAGTCTCGCCGCCGAGCGCGCAACCCTGGATCATCTGTGGCAGGAAATCGCCGAATTGATGCAGCCGATGCGCGCCGATTTCACGCATCTGCGCCAGCCCGGCGAAAAGCGCTCGCAGAAGATCTTCGACGGGACGGCGGGGCAGGCGGCGGAGAATCTCGCTGCCGGTCTTTGGGGGCTGATCACCAACGCCGCGAATGACTGGTTCACCCTGCGGGCCGATCTCGCCGAGGAAGAGGAGGCTCAGGAGACCAAATTGTGGCTGGACGAGGTGACGCGCCGCATGCGGGCAAGCTTTGCCGGCAATGGCCAGCGCTTTTACGCCCGGGTGATGGAGCTCTATGCCGATCTCGTGACCTTCGGCACCGGCGTTTTCTATGTCGAGGAGGATGCCGAGACGGGGCGGGCGCATTATTCCTGCCGCCATCTGGCTGAATGTTTCGTCGCCGAGAATGCGCGGGACGAGATCGACACGGTATTCCGCCGCTTTCAATTCACCGCCCGCCAGGCCGTGGCGCGCTGGGGCGAGGCTTGCCATCCGGCGATCCAGCGTGCGCTGGAGAAGGAGCCGGACCGGCGCTTCACCTTTCTCCATGCCGTGATGCCCCGGGACGAGGCCGGCCCGCAGAAGCGCGGCACGGCGATGGCTTTTGCCAGCCAATATGTCGATGTCGAGCATGGCCAGCTGCTGTCGGATGGTGGCTATCACGAATTTCCCTACCAGGTGCCGCGCTGGTCGACGGGTTCGCGCGGGATCTATGGTGACAGCCCAGCCATGCTGGCGCTGCCCGACGTCAAGATGCTGAACGCGATGTCGAAGACCACGATTATCGCGGCGCAGAAGGCGGTCGATCCGCCCCTTCTCGCCATCGACGAGATCGCGGTACGAGGATTGCGCACGCATCCTGGCGGGATCATTTATGGCGGCCTCGATGAGAACGGGCGCCGCCGCTACGAACCGCTGCAGAGCGGCGGCAATATCGGGCTCGGCCTGGAACTGGAAGAACAGCGGCGCGATGCCGTGCGGCAGGCCTTCTATTTCTCGCTCCTGATGATGGTGCAGCAGCCCAACCAGACCGCGACCGAAGTGCTGGCGCGGCAGGAGGAGAAGCTGCGCCTCATGGGGCCGCATCTTGGTCGCATCCAGGCGGAATTCCTGGACCCGCTCATTCGCCGGCAATTCGGCATTATGCGGCGGGGCGGTCAATTGCCGCCGCCGCCCCGGCAATTGCGCGAACGCGGTATCCGCATCGATTGCGTTTCGCCCCTGGCCCGCGCCCAACGCGCCGGCGAAGGGGCAGCTATCGTCCGCGCCCTGGAATCACTGGCCCCCATCGGTGCTATCAAGCCGGAGATCTATGACAATATCGATGCCGATGCGGCCGCCCGGGCGCTGGCGCAATCCTTCGGTGCGCCCAACATTCTGCTGCGCACCAAGGCCGCAGTCGAAGAATTGCGCGCGGCGGAGAAAGACGCAGCGCCGGCGATGCCCGGTGGAGACGCCGCGGGCGGCGATCTGCTGGGCAATCTCGGCGCCATGCTGGGAGGCAATGCGGCATGAAGGCGGGATTGCGCTGGCTGCTGCGTCTGCATGGCGCCAAACGCGCACGCGTGGTGGCGGATGCCTATCGGCAGCAATTGGGGACGGAAAGCCAATCTGGCCGGGCGATACTCGCCGATCTCGCCCATTACTGCCGGATCGGGCAGAGCAGCTTCATCGCCGGCGATCCCCATCAGACCGCCTTCAACGAAGGTGCGCGCGACGTCTTCCTGCATGTGGCCGAGATGTGTGGTCTGAAACCCATGGATTTCACGGCGCTGATCGACGAGGTGAGCGATGAACGATGAGGTTGACGTGATCGAAGCCGCGCGCCAGCCGGCCGAAGCAATTGCCTGGCATGGCGACCTCGATCCCGAGCTCGGTCAGCTGGTGCAGCAAAAGGGATGGCGTTCGGCCAGCGATGCCTTGAACTCCTACCGCCATTTGGAACGGCTGGTGGGTGCCGACCGCCTTGCTTTGCCGGCGGCAGATGCCGGCGACGAGGCCTGGGCGCCGGTCTGGGACAAGCTCGGTCGGCCGAAAGAAGCCGCGGCCTATCCTCTCGCGGCGCCGGAAGGGAAGCCCTATGACCCAGCGACGGCCGATTGGTTCCGCGATCTGGCGCACCGCATCGGCCTGACCTCGACGCAAGCCCAAGCCCTTCATGATGGGTTTCTGGCGCGACTGCCGGTATCGGAAACGCCGGCACGAGAGCAGCCGCGCGGGCCGGATCCGGCGGAATCCCTGCGGGAACTATGGGGGCATCGGCACGAAGCCAATATGGCGGCGGCGCGGCGCGCCTATGCCGCTTTCCTCGCCGAGGAAGCGCCCTTCCACGATATCGCCGATGCAATCGGTGAAACGGCGTTGATGCAGATGCTGGCCAAGGTCGGCCGCATGATCGGCGAGGACAGCATCACGGCACGGGCTGACGGCAATAGCGGTCCGCGCAATCCCGCCGAAGCCCTGGCCGAGATCGCCAAGCTGCAACGCGCAGCACAGGCCGACAGCCAGCACCCCTATGTCAGCAAGACCCATCCGGAGCATCAGAATCTGGTGAAGCGGATGGAAGCGCTCTACGCGCTGGCCTACGAAGAATAGTTTCCATCAAGTCCGGACAACCTCGCGCGCGGGGCCCGGCTGACCGCCCGGAACAGCCGGGTCGTTCGACGATGCACGCCAGCATCGAGGCTTGAGGTCCTTATGAAATGCCGCCTTGCGCGGTAGCCGCCACACCAACCCTACCGCTCAAGGCGGGTTGGTGCGTTGGCAGGGGCAACCTCGCCGTGACAACGCAACGATTGTGAACAATGAAAGGAAGTGAGCACTCATGTCCTCACAAGTGCAGATCGCGTTCAATGCGATGTATTCGGCCAACATCATGCTGCTGGTGCAGCAGAAGGGCAGCCGATTGAAGGATGCCGTGCGCCAGGAAATGGTGACCGGCGAGATCGCCTATTTCGACCAGATCGGCGCGGGCAGCGCCATCAAGCGCCAATCCCGCCATGCCGACACCCCGCTCACTGAAACGCCGCATGCCCGGCGCCAGGTGATGTTGGAGGATTATGAGTATTCGGACCTGGTCGATCGCCTGGACCAGGTGAAGACGCTGACCGATCCCACCAATGCCTATGCCCAGGCGGCGGCCCATGCCTTGGGCCGCGCGATGGACGACGTCATCATCGCCAATGCGAACGGCATTGCGCGCACCGGCAAGACCGGGCAATCGCCGGTCGTTCTTCCGGCCGGACAGAAGATCGCCGGCACCGGCACCGGCTTGACACTTGCCAAACTGCTGCAGGCGAAGGAGGTCTTGGACGCGGCGGAGAACGATCCCGACGAGCCGCGTTATGTCGCCTGTCCGGCGAAGGATATCACCGTTCTCTTGGGCACCACCCAGGTGACGTCGTCGGATTACAACACCGTGAAGGCACTGGCCGCCGGGCAGATCGATACTTTTCTCGGCTTCAAGTTCATCCGCACCCAGCGCCTCGGCCTCAATGGCAGCGGCGAGCGCGCCTGCCTGGCTTGGCGGCAATCGGCCCTGCTCCTCGCTTTGGCTCAGACGCCCAAGGTGAAGGTCACCGAACGTCCCGACAAGTCCTATGCGACGCAGGTCTATTGCGCGATGTCGATCGGTGCCACGCGCATGGAAGAAGACGGCGTCGTCGAGATCGGGACGATCGCTTGAATGCTGGCGCGGGCAACAGCCGCCACTCCAACCCTGTTGCCCGCGCCAGGTCGCAGACTGACATAAACCAGGAGAAATCAATGGCAACTCAATATGGCTTGCAGATGGGCCGGTTGCGCAATACCGCGCCGGTGGATCTGCCGATGGCGGGCGACGTGCACGGGCGCGTGCGCTGTTTCAACGAGAAAGTGGTGCTGGCGAGCCAGCCCACCAGCGATATCATCGAGGTCGCGCGCCTGCCCAAGGGCGCGCGTGTCCTTTATGGCTTCCTCGATTCGAATGTGAGCCTCGGCTCGTCGACTCTCGCGATCGGTGTTGCGGGCAATACCGGCAAATACCGCACGGCGGCGATTCTGGCGCCGATCGACACGCCGAGCCTGTTTGGCGCGGCGCTTAACATCGGCGAGCCGCTCGCCAATGAGGAGATCGTGATCCTCACCATCGGTGCCGCAGCCCTGCCCGCCAGCGGCATTCTGCGCGTGCTGATTTTCTACACGCTCGACTGAAATTGTCGCGCGGGCAGCAGCCGCCACTCCAACCCTGCTGCCCGCGCGATAGCTGGAGACTGAACGATCCATGGCCACATCCGTCGTTTCCATTTGCAACCGCGCGCTCGACCTGCTCGGGGCCGATCCGATTACCTCGCTGGAGGATGGGTCGAAATCGGCCAATCTGTGCCAGCGAAATTTTGCGCCCAGTGCCGATTCGGTGCTGCGCCTCTATCCCTGGAACGCGGCGCTGCGGCGGGCGCGGTTGCCGGCCCTCGCCGATGCGCCGGCCTGGGGGTATCGCTATCAATACCAGCTGCCGCAGGGACCCGAGCCCAGCTATTGCCTGCGTCTGCTGGCCATCGACGGCTGCAGCGATTACCGCATCGAAGGCCGGCGGGTCGTGACCGATGCCCCGCCGCCGCTCGACATTCTCTATATCGGCCGCCTCGAGGATGCCGCGGATTACGATGCGCTGCTTGCCGAGGTGATCGCGGCGAAGCTCGCCGTGCATCTGGCCGGCAATCTCACCGAGAGCGGATCCCGCATCGACGCCGCGCGGCGATATCTTGAGGACATTCTCGGGCAGGCGAAAATCAGCGACGCACAGGAAGGCGGTCAGGTGGAGTTTACCGTCGACGCCTGGCTGCAGGCACGGAGCTAAGCCATGCCGCGTGCCTCGCATTTTCTCTCGACTTTCAACGCCGGAGAATGGTCGCCGGAGCTATACGGACGCATCGATCTCGACAAATATCGCAACGCCTGCCGCCAGATCGAGAATTTCGTTCTCCTGGCCCAAGGTCCTGCGACGCGGCGGCCTGGCACGGAATTCGTGGCGCATAGCAAGGATGACGGTATCGTCCGTCTGATCCCGTTCGAGTTTTCGACGGATCAAGCCTATATCATCGAAGCGGGCGGCGGTTATTTCCGATTCTACATGAATGGCGGCCGTATCGAGACCGAACCTGGTGTCGCCTATGAAATTGCGACGCCTTACGGTGCCTTGGACGTGAAACGCCTGAAATGGGCGCAATCGGCCGACGTGCTCTATCTGTGCCACCCCGATTTTGCGCCGAGAAAGCTGGCCCGCAGCGGCCATACATCCTGGTCTTTGAGCGAAATCGATTTCCAGGACGGCCCCTATCTCGACGAGAATGTGAGCAGCATAACGCTGACGCCTGCCGCCGTGACGGGGGGCAGCGTTACTCTTACAGCATCGGCGAGTTTTTTCGCGGCGGGCGATGTCGGCCGCCTGGTGCGGTTGCGCCATGGAACGCAATGGGGCTGGGCAAAAATCACGGCCTTCGTCAGCGCCACGCAAGTGACGATGAACATCAGAAGCAATTTCGGCGCGGCCGGGGCGACGACCGCCTGGCGGCTTGGCGCCTGGTCGGACCGGACCGGCTGGCCCAGCACCGCGACCTTTTACGAAGAACGTCTGTTTCTTGCCAATTGCCGGGAGCAGCCGCAGACCTTGTGGGGCTCTGTCTCGGGCGCCTATGAGAGCTTCAGTCCCAGCGGCGCGGACGGCCTTGTGCAGGATGACCACGGTCTCAACTTCACCATCGCCGATGACCGCGTCAATGCGATCCGCTGGATGAGTGCCGGCAAGACACTGGCTTTGGGCACGACCGGTGGCGAATTCAACCTCAGCGCCAGCTCGCTCAACGAAGCGGTGACGCCGAGCAATGTCACGGTGCGGCGCGAGACCACCAATGGCAGCGCGGATATACGGCCGGAGCGGGTGGGTGCCGCCATTCTTTACGTGCAACGCGCGCGGCGAAAACTCTACGAGATGGCCTATAGTTTCGAGAACGACGCCTTCAACTCGCCGGAGATGAGCTTGCTGGCGCGGCATCTGACCCTGCCAGGCATCGCGGAGATCGCCTATCAGGCGGAGCCCTGGTCTATCCTGTGGGTTGCCTGCCAGGATGGGTCGCTCCTGGGCCTCACTTACATGCGCGATCAGGATGTGGTGGGCTGGCACCGGCACAATCTTGCCGGCGATGCGGTCAAGGTGCATTCGGTTGCGATCATACCGGGGCCGCGGCAAGACGAGGTCTGGCTGGCGGTCGAGCGCCGCGTCGACGGCACGCTGCGCCGATCCGTCGAACGCATGGCGGAAGCCTTTGCCGCGCGTCATGCCGATGACAAACGCGGGGCTTTTTTCGTCGATTGCGGCCGTACCTATGATGGTGCCGGGAGTAGTACGCTGACGCCGGGTAGCGGCGCCGAGGTCGCTGGCAATGCCGGTATCGTCTTCACCAGTGCCAGCGCAGCCTTTGCTCCCGGCGATGTCGGCCGGGAGATCCATGTACGGCATAATGTTGCGGGCGGATATGGCCTTGCCCGGGCGCGTATCACGGTATTTGTGAGCGCGACGCAGGTGCTCACCGAGATCCTGGCATCCTTTCCGAGCCTCGCCACGATCGCCGCCGGTGATTGGGCGCTGACGGCGACGGAAATCGGCGGGCTCGATCATCTCGTCGGCGAAACGGTCACCATCCTGGCGGAAGGAGCAACGCATCCAGACCGCCTCGTGGCATCGGACGGCACGGTAAAGCTGGAACGACCGGTCGCCTGGGCACATGTGGGACTCGGCTACAAGAGCCGGTTGACCACGATGGATCTTGAAGCTGGCGCCGCCGACGGTGCCGCTCAGGGCAAGAAGCGCCGCTTGCACCGGGTCATCGTGCGCCTCGTTGACAGTCTCGGCATGCGGGTGGGCGCAGAGAGCGATGCCACCGAGGACATCGTGTTCCGCGGTTCCCAAACGGCGATGGATCAGAGCCCGCCCTTGTTCAGCGGCGACAAGATCGTCGCCTTTCCGAAGGGCTGGGATTCGCATGCTTTCGTCACCTTGGTGCAGGAGCAACCTTTGCCCTGCACGGTGGTGGCTCTCATTCCGCAACTGACAACGATGGATGGATGAGATGTGCAATATGGCTGCCTCGGCAATGATTGGGGCTGGCCTGCAATTGGCCAATACCGCGTTGCAGGCCCGCAATGCGGAAACCGACAACCGCGAAGAATCGCAGCAATTGGCGGAGCGGGGCGCGCATGAGGCCACGGAGATCCGGCGCGACAATCAGCGCGCGCGGGCAAAGCAGCGCGTGGCAATGCTGAAGGGTGGCGTCACCGATTCCGGATCGCCGACCGATACGCTGCTGGATCTGACGCAAGAAGGCGAACGCGATGCCCATTGGGCGCAGCTCGGTTACGACCAGGCAGCGCGCGCCAAGGAGCGCGAGGCACGCCGTGCGCGGCGGAGCGGCGTGCTCGACCAACTCACCACCTTCAACAGTCTCGGCGGCAACCTGCTGCAGATGCAAAAACGAGGAGAGTTCAAATGAGGCTGAACCCGAATTTGCCGCCCGATTCCGCGCTCGATCCGCTCGAAGAAGCGATGCGCGCGGCTCTGGCAGGACGCGGCCACGCCGTTTCCGCTGCGCCCAGCGAAACAGATCCCCTTGCAGCGGCCTTTACGTCGCCGCGCGATCCCGACAAATACCTGATCCAGGTGCCACGCGGGATCGAGCGCGACGGCGGTTTCGAGGCGAAGGCGCGGCGCTGGTTCCACGAAGCCGGCCTGCCGCAGAATCTGGTGAGCGGCATCGTCCAGGAATATTGCCGCTGCCTGTCGCAGCCGGACATGTCGCGCACTGCTTCCGAGGAGAACCGCGTCATGGCCGAATTGACGCGTGATTGGGGATCGGAATGCGCCCGCAAAATCGACCTGGCCCGCGCGGTCATCGCTCGTTGTGGCGATCCGGCCGCGGTCGAGGAAGTGCTGGCGGAAACTGGCCTTGGCAACAATCCCTGGCTTATCCGCAGTCTTGCAGCCTTTGCCGAATTGCCGACCGAGATGCGCCAGGATAGCGGGAGGCTGGTATGAGCGCCGCCCTCGCCGAGACTGCAATGCCGGATCTCCAGGACAAGGCAAACCGTCTGCGCCAGCGTCGTTCGGAGATCGTGGCTGAACTCAGCGACAACGGTCATCAACAGCAGGCCCAGGCGTTGAAGGCGGCGCTGGGTGACGCGCAGGCAAAGCGTGGCTTCGAGCGCCTCCTGGGGCGCGGCGCGGAACTGGCGGCGCAGGCAGCAGCGCTCGACACCGCCATGCTTGAAATCGACGCCACGATCATGTCGGCGGAAGCAGCGGCAATGCAGGCAAGCCACGTGCGCCGCACGGCCGAACTCGCGGATCTGCAACGGCGACGATTGCTGCTGGCCGGTGAAATCGACGCCAACCTGCGGAAATTGCTGCCGCTCGTGGCCAGGTTCATCAACGAGGCGAGTGAGATCGAACGGCGCCATCAGTCGTTGGGTGGCGCGCGTCTCATCCTGGCGCCCCTGTCGGCGGAGATGGTCAAGGGGCGATTGGCGGAATTCATGGCCGGTCTCGGCTACGACGCCTTTTTGCCGCTGATCAGGCCGGAAGCGCGGCCCGCGCTGATGTCGCTTCATGAGGCCGAGGCCGCCGCTCAGGCCACATATGATTTCGCCCGCGATACAGGACCGGCCCGAAAGGAATCGGCATGACCATCTCAACCACCATCTCCCGGATCACCTATGCCGGCGACGGCAGCACGGTACATTTCGCCGTGCCTTTCGCCTTCTTCGGCGCGGACGAGGTCGGCGTTATCGAGCGAGATCTGGCAAGCGGCGCGGAAGCGACCAGATTGATGATCACGCACTACACCGTGTCGGGTGGCGCCGGCCAGGCGGGCACGATCATTGCCACGCACCCGCCGGCACCGACCAAAAGCTGGACGATCTTCCGTCGCACCCATCGCACGCAGATGGTGGATTACACGCCGAACGATCCTTTTCCGGCGGAAACCCATGAGCGGGCGCTCGACCGGCTGACGGCCCTGGTGCAGGAACTGGACGACAAGCTGGACCGGTCGGCGACATTGAGCCCCACCTCGACCATCATGAGCCTGACCTTGCCGCCGCCCGAAGCCGGCCGGTTTCTCGGCTGGCGGAGCGACCTCTCGGGCCTGGAAAACAAAAATCTGCAGGGCGGGGCGACTGTTTTTGCCAGCCTTGCCTCGACTTTGGCCGGAATCGCCGATGACGAATCGGTGACGCCCCAGGGTTTGGCCGGTCTGTGGCGCAAGGGCGACGATATTGCCAGTGCTGCCACATTGTCGGCACCGACGGCGGCCCTCGCCGGCGGCTATCATACAGTTACGGGAAGCGCCGATATCGAAGCATTGTGGGACGGTATCCCGGATGGCACGCTGATCGAGCTATGTTTCGAGGCAGAGCCCGTGTTGCGGCATCATCCGACCGATTTCATCCTGCCGGGCGGGGTGGATGTGCCTGCATTGCCGGGCGACGTCGCACGCTTCCGCGCTGAGGGCGAGGGCAAGTGGCGCTGCGTCTCGGCGCCACCGCATTGGTACGGCGATTCCTCCGCTCACTTCAGCATGCCGGTGGCATCCCAAGCAGCCAGTTATGCCATGATCGAGGACGATCTCGGCAGTGAGATCCAGCTCACGAATGCCGGCGTGGTATTGTCCTTGCTGCCGGCGGCGATCGCCGGCAATGGCGGCACCTTGTGCGTGCGGCACGCCACTACCAGCGGTGACGTGACGATCCAAGCGGACGGTAGCGAGACTCTGGATGGTTTGGCTTCGCGCAAGCTGCGTCCCGGCGATTGTGTGCTGATCCGCAGCGACGGCGCCGCCTGGCGGACAATAGCGGGCGACTATTCATATGAGAGCGGCGAGCAGACTCTCACGGCTGCGGGTTTGTTGACCCTGGCTCATGGCCTCGGCCGAAGACCGTATCTCGCAGAAGTGTGGTTGCGTTGCGTTGTGGCGGATAACGGCTATGCGGTTGGGCAGGAGGTGCTGGTGGCACCGCAAAATTATCTCGCCTTGTCGATTCATGCCTCGCACAGCCTGCGTGTCGACAGCACGAACATCATGGTTCGTATTGGCAATCGTGCGACAGCGTCGTTTGCCTATACCAACGGCACGACCGGATCGGAGGGAAGCATGACCAATACCAGTTGGCGTCTGATCGCGCGGGCGAGGGCCAAATGACGACGAAGTATTTCGTGGATGATTCCGGACGATTCCTTGGCGCCTTTGGCGATGGATCGATGCCCGATGCCGGCGCCATCGAAGTGCCCTCGGCGCCGGATGACGCATGCCAGATCTGGCAGGGCGGTTCCTGGATCTGGCCGCTGGAAATTCTCCGGGCGCGAAAAACCCGCGCTCTTCAGGAGCGATATGCGGCAGCACTTGCGGCCGGAATGCTTTATGCGGGTCGCCGGCTTCAGATTGGCGAACCGGATCAGCAGAATATCGCGACAATGGGGCAGGAAGCGCGCTGGGTGCTGGCCAGCAACGCCCCCTGGCCGGCGGATTTCGCCTGGCGCATGGCGGACAATTCCTTCCTGCCATTGGCCGATGCTGAGGCCATGATCGCCCTGGGCGAAGCGGCAAAAGCCGAAGTCTACCGTTTGCGCCAGGTGAAATGGATGCACGCCGATGCCATCGCTGTGGCGACGAGCGTGGCCGCGATCGAGTCCCATGACATCGACAACGGATGGTGACGAACATGATCGGTGATCTCGATGCAACGTCTCAGGCGATCGGCCGATTGCAGGTGAGCGTCGAAAAGCTGGAGCAGGCGGTGGAACGCTTCGCCGACCGGCTGGAGGAACTGCAGCGGCTGCGCTGGCTGACCATCGGCGGTTTGCTGATGCTCTCGGGCCTCTCTGGAATCGGCGGCAGCTGGGTGTCCCAGCTTCTCCGGATCAGTGGGCAATAGAGAGAAAGGGAGCGCAAAGTGATGCCAAACAAACTTGCCGCTATCGGCACCATCAACAAGGCCTGGGCGGCGGCGATTGCGGCACCCCTGGCGGATTGGCTGGTCGGCATCATTGCCGACGGTCTGTGGAACGGGCCGCGGATTGCCATGCCGGAATCCGCGGAAATCGCTCTCTCGGCCCTGATCGTGGGGCTCGTCGTCTATCACGTCCCGAACCTGCCGCCGCAGGCCACTTCATCGACATCGCAGGAGTCCTGAATGAAGAAGCATCGTTTCTTTGGCCTCCTTCTGTGTATCGGCCTGCTCGTTGCCTGCGCTGCGCCGGGTGGCGTACCGACGCGCGATCTGCCAGCGCGCCTCGCCGCCGCCAATCTCCTGGCCGGCAGCCTGGCGGCTGGCTTGACGCAGGCGACCGCAGCCGGCCGCGTGGTGCCGGAGAGCGGTACCGCCGTAGCGATCCTGGTGACCCTGTCGGCAGTGGAGCTGGCCCTTGACGGTGCCGGCGACGCGTGGCGTGCGGGCCTGCCGGCTTTGGCCGAAAGCAATCTCGACGCCGCGGAACGCCAGATGAGCGGCTTGCAGCCATTGCTGCCCATATCTGCGGGAGGTGAGTGAGATGAGCCCGGCAACGGCGGCCATGATCATTCAGGGGGTGGCGGCGCTGGCCCCCTATCTTTCTCAACTGGGCGAGCTGGCGATGAAAGCGCGAAATGGCGAGGTGGTAACGGCCGACGACCTCGCACGGGCGGAAAATGCCCGGAAGCTGGCTTTCACGGCGCTGCGGCAAAAGCTCACGCCGCAGCCCGGGAACTCAATAGAAACCTCCTCGGAACACCGGCCATAGCGGCGCTGGGCCGGGTCACCCCCGACGGGCTTCGAATCCTGGAAATTGCCCGAAATATTGCCCTGCGCCAGCACTTCCTATATTGACGGGACACCTTCGACAGCCCGGAAGATCCCCGCCGCCATGGACCATCTCGATCAGCTGGAAGCGCAGAGCGTCTATATCCTGCGCGAGGCGTTCAACCGCATCGACAAGCTTGGGATGCTCTGGTCGCTCGGCAAGGACAGCAATGTCATGGTGTGGCTGGCCCGGAAGGCCTTTTTCGGCCATGTGCCGTTCCCGGTGCTGCATATCGACACCGAACGCAAGTTCCCGGAGATGTATGCCTTCCGCGAGCGGTTCTCGCAGGAATGGGGCCTCAACCTCATTGTCGAGAAATGTCCGCCGGTCGAGGCGACCGATCCCAGCTTGCCGCCAAATGCGCGCTCGGCTGCCCGGAAGACCCTGGGCCTGCGGGACACCATCGCCAAATACGGCTTCACCGGCATCATCGCCGGCATCCGTCGCGACGAGGAGAGTGTGCGCGCGAAGGAGCGCGTCTTCTCGCCGCGCGGCGAGAGCGGCGCCTGGGATTTCAAGGATCAGCCGCCCGAATTCTGGGATTATTTCAACACGGACCTGCCCAAGGGCACACATCTGCGCGTGCATCCGCTCTTGTCCTGGACCGAACTCGACATCTGGAAATACGTGCAGCGCGAAGGCATTCCGATGGTCGAGCTCTATTACGCCAAGGGTGGCAAGCGCTATCGGTCGCTGGGCGATCACGACATCACCTTTCCGGTCGAAAGCAATGCGGCGACCATCGTCGAGATCATCGCCGAGCTGGAAGCCACACGGACGCCGGAGCGTGCCGGTCGCGCCATGGACCGCGAGACCGAGGATGCGTTCGAGCGCCTGCGCGCGGCGGGGTACATGTAATGCCCAATGAGAACGCTCCCGCGCGCGAATTGATGCGCATCGTCATCGTCGGCCATGTCGATCATGGCAAGTCGACCCTGGTCGGCCGCCTGTTCCATGAAACCGGCTCGCTGCCCGAGGGCAAGTTCGAGGCGATCAAGGCGATGTGCGAACGGCGCGGAATGCCGTTCGAATGGGCCTTCCTGATGGATGCGTTCCAGTCCGAGCGCGACCAGGGTATCACCATCGACACGGCGCAGATCTGGTTCAAGACCCAGAAGCGCGATTACACGATCATCGATGCGCCGGGCCATCGCGAGTTCATCAAGAACATGATCACCGGTGCTTCCAGCGCCGAGGCCGCCTTGATGCTGATCGATGCCGGACAGGGCATCCAGCAGCAATCGCGCCTGCACGCATTTCTCCTCAGTCTGCTCGGCGTCAAGCAGATCGCAGTCCTGGTCAACAAGATGGACCTCGTGGATTTTTCGCAAACGCGCTTCGACGAGATCCGCAAGACCTATACCGATTATCTGGGGTCGCTGGGTATCACGCCCAGTTACATCCTGCCCGTGGCGGCGCGTGACGGCGACAATATCGCGGCGAAATCGGCGCGCATGCCTTGGTATCGGGGACCGAGCCTGGTCGAGGCTCTGGACAGTTTCCATCCCGTGGCGGCGCTTTCCGATCTGCCGCTGCGCCTTCCTGTGCAGGATGTCTATAAATTCGACGAGCGCCGCATTCTGGCCGGACGGATCGCCAGCGGGCGTCTTAAGGTGGGTGA
This sequence comes from Dongia sp., assembly GCF_041909655.1. Taxonomy (GTDB): domain Bacteria; phylum Pseudomonadota; class Alphaproteobacteria; order Dongiales; family Dongiaceae; genus Dongia. Next base: position 67,589 of record NZ_JAYRDA010000010.1, read on the forward strand.
TCGCCTGGTTTTCTCGCCCAGCAATAAGAGTGCCCGCATCGCCAGCATCGAATGCTGGTCCGCGCCGGCGCGCGACAGCGCCGAGGCCGGCGAAGCGATCGGCATCACGCTGGACGAGCAATTGTTCCTGGAGCGTGGCGAGATCGCGAGCCATGTCGAGCGGGCGCCGTTGGAAACCCATGCCTTCGCAGCGAAACTGTTCTGGCTCGGCAAGGCGCCGTTGCAGGTCGGCCATTCCTATCGCCTGCGGCTGCAGACGCGCGAAGTCAATGTGACGGTGGAAAATGTGGCGGCCGTCTATGATCCGGAGAATTTCGGGACGAGTGCCAGCCGGCAGGTGGCGCGCAACGACATCGCCGATGTCGTGCTGCGCTCGCCAGCACTCCTGGCGCTCGATGCCGCATCGGAAAATCCGAAGACCGGCCGCTTCGTGCTGGCCGATGGCGGCAACATCGTCGCCGGCGGCATCATTTCGCTCGACGGTTTTCCGGACCAACGCGCAATCGTCACGCAACGCGCCGGCAACCTCACCGCCGTCGCCCATGGCATCAGCACCGAACAGCGGGCGCAACGCAACGGCCATGCCGGCGGCGTGCTGTGGTTCACGGGGCTTTCGGGGGCTGGTAAATCGACCATCGCCATGGCGGTGGAGCAGGAGTTGTTCCGGCGCGGCTTCCAGGTCTTCGTTCTGGACGGCGACAATGTGCGGCGTGGCCTGTCCGCCAATCTGGGCTTTGCCCCCGCCGATCGGGCCGAAAATATCCGACGCATCGGCGAGGTCGCCGCTCTTTTCGCCGAATCGGGGCAGATCGTCATCACGGCCTTTATCTCGCCCTATCGGGCCGATCGTGAACGCGCCCGGCAGGCTTTCGCGGGCAGCGAGGCGACCGGCGGATTCCATGAGATCTTCATCAAGGCCGATATAAGTACGTGTGAGCAACGCGATCCCAAGGGCCTCTATCAGAAGGCCAGATCCGGCGAAATTCCTGAGTTTACCGGGATAACGGCGCCTTACGAGGCCCCTGTAGCGCCGGAACTGGTCATCGATACCGACCGTCAATCCGTCCTCGATGCGGTGGAGCGGGTAGTCGCCTATGTCGAGGCCCACCTCCGCAAGTGAAGTTTGACCGCTAACGCCTTGAGAACCCGCCGCTGCATGTTACAGTTCGAAATGCTGCGGCGGGCTGGGGTTGATTCGGCTTGCGTCCATGGGATCAGCCGCCTAAGTTACTCCCGCTAACAATAAATTAACGATTATCGGGCGCCGCGAAAACGGTCCCAAGATGATCGTCAGGGGGGGCCAAGTGCAGCCTTGGTCCGGTATGTGTCACGCGTCTTGGCGCTTCCGGTGGGACCGGGCGGCGATGGGGCGGCTAGGGGTGAATTGAGCGTCCTACCGTGGGGATGGGATCGTGGTAACCGGAAAGATTCCTGGAAAATTGGCAACGCGTCTCTCTGCCGTTATCGGCAAGCATTTTTCACCGCGCGAAGTGATTCTGCGCAGTGACGGAAAAATCAAATATGTGCGCCTTTCAACGCGCAGCCAGTTGGCCGGTTTCGCCCTCTTGGGGGGCATCGCGGTCCTGACGCTGGCGACGTCGATCGGCTTGGCCGTGCAGCAGGTGAATCAGCACGGCCGCGATATCGCCGTGCGCGAGGCGGAAGGTGCCTATACCGGCCTCCTAGCCGAAGTTTCGGATTATTTCGACCAGTTCAAGGACAGTACCGAGCGGCTCTCCAGCGACGAGGCCTATCTGCTCGGCCTCTCCGGCGAGGATGCGGGGGCCAGGGACGGCTTTCGTGACATCACGACGCAGATCGAAGGTCCCATCCCACTCGGTCAGGACGAAGCCGGCGCGCATGCCGCGAAGGGTGACCCCTTGCGCGACAAGCTGCGCGAATCCCTGAAGAACCGCCTGCTGACCTTTGACAACGACCTCAAGAAGATTGCCGCACGCAACCAATCCCTCACCAACCAGATCGCCGATCTGAAGCTGGAGATTCGCGGCATCGAGAACGATCGCCGCCGCATGGCGATCGAGCGCAGCGAACTCACGGCGTTGCTGGAGCAGAGCCGGCAGATCAACAGCGAATTGGTGGGCCAGGTGGCGGATCTCAATACCCGCCTCGGGTCACTGCAGCGCGATCATGACGCTGCTACCGAGAAGGTCGCGAGCCTTACGCAGAAAGTCGAAGGCCTGCAGGGCGAGCTGACGGTCGCCCAGGCGCGCAACACGGATCTTTCGCGCCAGGTCGCGCAAACGCAATTGGCTCTCACCACGGTTATCAATCAGCGCAATTCGCTCCAGCTTGGCCGGGCCGATCTTGCTCGCACCGTCGACGATCTCCGCGAGAAGGTGGCCTCGGTCCAGGAAGCGCAGGCCAATTTCGTGGCGAGCGTCACCGAGCGCACCCGCAACAGCCTCGAAGAGATGGAAAAGACCGTCTTGATGACCGGGCTCAGCGTCGACCAGTTGCTGCTGGCCGCCTCGCAGGATGATGTCGGCAAGGGCGGCCCGTTCCTGCCCGCCCCGGCCACGGGCGCCGACGAGACCGAGCAGAAGCTGCTGGCCAATGTGGCGACCCTCGATGATGAAGTGGCGCGCTGGGAAAAGCTGCAGGTCGTGTTGCGCTCGGTACCGCTGGCGGCGCCGGTCGACCACTATTATGTGTCGAGTGGCTTCGGGTCGCGGGTCGATCCGTTCAATGGTGAGCGGGCGCGGCATGAAGGCCTTGATCTGGTGGGGACGCTGCGCTCCGATGTTCTGGCGACGGCCCCCGGCACGGTGGTTCATGCCGGCTGGAAGGGCGGTTACGGCCGCGTGGTCGAGATCGACCACGGTATGGGCATCGTGACCCTGTATGCACATCTTGATTCAATTTCGGTTAAAAAGGGCGATGTCGTGGGATACCGGCAATTGGTGGGTAAATTGGGCTCCACCGGCCGTTCATCCGGACCACACGTGCATTACGAAGTGCGCTATAATGAGAAGGCCCTCGATCCGATGGGCTTTCTGAAGGCAGGTCGTTATGTTTTCAAAGGTTAATAAAGCCGGCCAGACTTCCGGCGCGCCGGACGCTCCCCGCCCCGCAGCGAAATCGGGCGTTCCCTCGATTATCAGCGCCGATCTCAGGATCACCGGCGATCTGGTTTGCAGTGGTGACGTGCAGATCGATGGCTGGGTCGAAGGCGATATTCAAAGCCGCAACATCACCATCGGCGAAGGTGCCACTGTCCAGGGTGCTCTACAGGCTGAATCGGTCCGGATCTGCGGTTTGGTGAATGGCGAGGTCCGCGCCGACAGCGTGGTGCTCGAGAAGACCGCCAAGGTGACCGGCGACATCCTCCACAAATCCCTGGCGATCGAGCAGGGCGCCTTCATCGAAGGCATGTGCCGCCGCTCCGATCCCAGCCCGGTGAAGCCGGCCAGCATCGCCCCCTCATCGCCGGCGATTCCGGCGGCGTCGAATGTCGGGGATGCCGAGAAGAAGGCGGTCACCGCCTAACGCGCCGCGGGATTTCCCGGCACGGAAGTTATTGAAGCGGGTCGTCGCGGTCGGCGGCCCGCTTTATCATGTCGGGGTCGGCATTGCCGCCCGAGCAAACCACGACGACATTCTTGCCAGCAAAATTACGACGTTCGGCGAAAGCCGCGGCCAGCGCCGCCGCCCCGCCCGGCTCGACCACCAGCTTCAAATGCCGCAAGGCGAGATTCATGGCGTCGAGCACCTGCTCGTCGCTGACGGCGAAGGCGCCGGCCAGCAAGCGCTGATGGATCGGAAACGTTATCTGACCCGGCTGCGGCGAGAGCAGCGCATCGCAGATCGAACTCGCATTCCCTTCGTTCTTCAGCCGTCTGCCCGCCGCCAAGGAGCGGCGCAAATCGTCGAAATCCGCCGGTTCGGCGGCGTAGACTGCCGCTTGCGGCAGGCGATCCCTGACCGCAAGCGCTATGCCGGCGATGAGGCCGCCGCCGCTGCAAGGCGCCATCACCACATCCGGCGTCAGGCCCAGGGCAGCGCTTTGCTCGCAGATCTCGCGCCCAACGGTTCCCTGGCCGGCGATGACATGCGGATCGTCGAAAGGTGGCACGATACGGCCGCCGTCGCGGGCGGCGATGGCGCGCGCGATCGCCTCGCGGTCCTCGCCGCGCCGGTCATAGGGCACCACTTCGGCGCCAAGCGCCTTGGTATTGGCGACCTTGATGAGCGGCGCGTCCGCCGGCATGACGATGGTGGCCTTCATGCCCAACATGCGCGCGGCCGCGGCCACGCCCTGGGCGTGGTTGCCCGAAGAAAAGGCGACCACTGCCTTGAGATTGGGATCGGCCTCGCGCGCCGCCAGCAGGCAATTGCTGGCGCCGCGGAACTTGAACGAGCCGGTGATCTGCAGGGTTTCGGCTTTCACCAGCAGGCGGAAGCCGAGCCTCTCCGACACAAGCGGGAACTCCAGCAAAGGCGTGACGAGGGCACGGCCCTTCAGCCGCGCCGCTGCCGCCTCGACATCCTGCGGACCGGGCGAAGGCAACACATCAATTGACGGCATGTCGGTTCAGATCTTCTTCGAGGGCAATGCGGACGCCTTCTTCGGCCAGGAGGCTGCGATAGATCTGCAGATTCTCCATGACGCGCATGACGTAGTTCCGCGTTTCGTTGAAGGGAATGTTCTCGATCCAGTCGATCGCATCGGTCTCGGCCGAACGCGGATCGCCATAGAGGTTGGACCATTCGCGCACCCGGCTGGGCCCGGCATTATAGGCGGCGATCGCCATGATGTAGGACCCGCTGAACCGCTCGATCATCTGCTCGAGATAGAGCCGGCCCAGGCGCATATTGAACTGCGGATCGTTTACCAGCTTCTTCACGTCGAGCTTGTTGACGCCGACCTTCTTGGCGAGCGGCCGCGCCGTCGAGGGCATGAGCTGCATCAGGCCCATGGCACCGGCGGAACTCTCGGCCTTCGCATCGAAGGCGCTCTCCTGCTTGATGATGGCAAGGGTCAATGCCGGCTCCGGCGCGCTTCCGTCCGGCACGCGCAGGGTCGGGAACAGGAACTCGGTCAATTCGACACCGCTTTGGCGCGCTTCCTTGGCGACATGGATGGCAAGATCGTCGCGCTTCAGATTCTTGGCGAGGCCCGCCAGCAATGCGTAATCGGTCGGCTTCTCGGCGCGGTTGGTGAGGTTGACGATGAACGGGCGGATGCGTTCACTCTCGCCGATCGCCGTCAATTGGCGTGCCACACGCACCAATTCCAGCTTCTCGAAAGCAGCCTTTTCCTCGGCGCTCGGCCTTACGCCGCTATCCATGACGAGGTGGATGGGGTCCGGGAGACGCGAGGCCGCCAACTGGCCATAAAAGACGGTGAGGTTCTGGGCGGCGTTCCGATACCAATCCGTCGCGGTCGCAAGGTCGCCCCTCGCTTCCGCCGCGCGGCCGCTCCAATAGGCGCCGCGCGCCCGGCTAATGACCGATTTGGCGCCGGTGTAGAGGGTGAGGAAGTGCTTTGCAGCCGTATCCGGTTCCTCAAGATAGCGCAGCGCGATCCAGCCGGCGAAGAACTCGCCCTCGACGAAGGCATCGCCGGTATCGGTGCCATGGGCGGCCGCCAGGCGATAGGCGGCGCTGATATCGCCGCGGCTCAGCAATTCGCGCGCCGCACGATAGAGCTCAGCCCACAGGAGATCGGGCCGGGTCGCCCCGGTGGGCGGCGGGTCGAGGAGGGCAACGGCATTCTCGACCTTGCCCTCAAGACGCAGGCGCCGGGCCATTTCGTAGACCAGGCCCGGATCGCGCCGCAATTCCTTGGGCACCGACCCCCGGGCCGAAGCCGCGGTGATCTTCTTGTCGCGGAGTTGCATGCGGGTCTTGCCGAGCAAGGCATGGGCGGAATCGACGCGCTTGAGCATGCGGGTCGCCTGTTCCGGCTGGTCGTCCCACAGCAGGCGGTCGAGCCTCGCGATATGGTCGGCCGGCGAGAGCAAATCCTTGAAGCGCTGCAGGAAGTCGGCTTCCTGTTCGCTGCTGAAATCAAGCTGGGTCCAGGCCTGAACGGCGACGCGTTGCGCCCGCTCTTCCTGGCCGCCGGCGCGGAGCGCGCCCAGCAATTTGATGGCGCCGGGCGCGGTCAGGGGATCGCGCTCACCGAACCAGCTTAGTACTTTCTGCGTTGGCTGGATCTCCGGCATGGCCCGTTCGGCCTGGCCGATCAGGCGCTCCCGCATCGGCCAGCCGGGATTGTCGGTGAGGAAGTGTGTCATCTCGTCGAAGGAGCGGCCGGGGCCGGGGCGCGTCAGGTCCAGCCAGATCACGACCTTGCCAAGAAGCGGGTCCTTGGCGCGCTCGATCTCGCGCCGCGCCTCTTTCCAGCGATCCTTGTCGAGCGCCTGGAAGGCGCGCTTGTAGATGTTGATGTCCTTGGCGCTGAGGCCCGCTTCATCGGCGCGGGCGGGGAAGAACCCGCCGGTTGCCAGCAGCAGCATGAGGGCGAGCGAAAGCAGCAGCCACCGCAAAGCCGGCAGATGGAACATGGCAGGTTGGTCAGATGCGCGTCTTAATACCGTCATAGCCCCACTCAACGTCGTCTCGGTCGTCCCAGGCGGGTATTCTAAGGGCGGATGGCTGCTGGCTCAATTGCCGGCGCGACCATCTTGTGCGCTATCTCACAGTTATTGTGGCATTTTTGTTCTTAACATCCGGTGAAGATCGCCTGGGTGTCTCGGGGGAGAATGCTTGCCGTCGCCCCCGCCTGTCGCTATTTTCCGCCGGCCAGAATTCCTGGTGTCGAGAAAATGCCCGGCCACGTCCGGGCCGCTGCTGTGGGAGTTTGCCATGTTCAAGGGTTCGCTGACCGCTCTGGTCACCCCGTTCCGCAACGATGCGGTGGACGAGGCTGCTTTCCAGAAATTCGTCGATTGGCAGATCAAAGAGGGAATCGACGGCGTGGTGCCGGTGGGTACCACCGGCGAGTGCCCGACTGTCAGCCATGCCGAGCATCACCGCATCGTCGAACTGGCGATCGAAGTGGCCAAGGGCCGCGTGCCGGTGATCGCCGGGACCGGTTCCAATTCCACAGCCGAGGCGATAGACCTCACGCGCCATGCGGAAAAGGCCGGCGCCGATGCCGCTTTGGTGGTGCTGCCCTATTACAACCGTCCCACTCCCGAAGGGCAGTTCCAGCATTTCAAGGCGATCCACGACGCGACCAACCTGCCGATCATCATCTATAACGTGCCGCCCAGAAGTGCCGTCGACATGTCGGTCGACACCATGAAGCGCTGTGCCGAACTGCCGCGTGTGATCGGGGTCAAGGACGCGACTGCCGATCTGGCCCGTCCGGCCCGCACCAAGCTCGCGATCGGTGCCGATTTCTGCCAGCTCTCGGGCGAGGATGCGACGGCGCTGCCATTCCTGATTCAGGGTGGGGTCGGGTGCATTTCGGTCACGTCCAATGTGGCGCCCAAGCTTACCCACGAGATGCATGCGGCCTGGCAGGCCGGCGATCTCAGACGAGCGATGGAGATCAACGAGCGCCTGATGCCGGTCAATGATGCCATGTTCTGCGAAAGCAGCCCGGGGCCGGTGAAATACGCGCTCTCGCTGATGGGCCACATCCAGCCCGATCTCAGGCTTCCCCTGGCGCCGATCTCGGACGCCTCGAAGCAGAAGGTGGCGGCGGCGTTGAAGAAGGCGGGCTTGATCGGGCAATAGGCCCGGTCGACCGGAATGCATCATGGCGCGTGACATATCGGCCAACCGCTTCGCGGCCCAGAACCGCAAGGCGCGCCATGATTACACCATCACCGATACGGTGGATGCGGGACTCCAGCTCATGGGTTCCGAGGTGAAATCCCTGCGCCTCGGCCGCTGCTCCATCAACGAGGCCTTCGCCAGCGACCGCGACGGCGAGTTCTGGCTGCTGAACGCGCATTTCCCGGAATACGACGCCGCCAACCGTTTCAACCACGAACCGAACCGGCCGCGTAAACTACTGTTGAAGAAACGCGAGATGGTGAAACTGATCAACGCCATCCAGCGCGAAGGCATCACGGTGGTGCCGCTCTCGATCTATTTCAACGAGCGCGGCTTTGCCAAATGCCAACTCGGTATCGCCAAGGGCCGCCGTCAGGCCGACAAGCGTGCCGCCATCAAGGAACGCGACTGGAAACGCGACCAGGGCCGGCTGCTCCGGAACCGCGGCGGAGATTGAAGTTATCAAAACTACTCGATTGAAGTGCGCCCTGTTGCGTCTATCTTAAGTCGTATCGCAACGATGCGAAGAGATGGAATACCGGCATGTGGATGCGCTGGGTTTTGGTGGGTTCGGTGCTGGCAGGGGCGGCAATGGCCATGGCCGCCGGTCGCCTTGAAGGCCCATCGGCGGGCTATCTGTTTCAGGTTTCGGCATTCTTGATTTTAGTTCCCGCTGCCGGGTTTCTGCTCTGGGCAAAGCTGGCTATGGTCCGCGACCAATTGGCGCCGGTCGATGAGGCCATCGGCCGTACAAAGGGGTTTCGCGGATCTATCCGAAAAATCTTCTTTCTTAGCTTGGTTGCCATTGTCGCGGCGGTGACGTTCTACGGCGCCGCTGTATGGGAAGAAAAAAGACAGGCCGAGGCCGAATGCAGGGAGCTTGATCAGCATGGCCTTGGGGTGTTGTGCGACAAATCCAAGTGGCAAGATGAGTTCGTCGACCGTCTCGTCGAGAAGATGAAACAGCCCTGATCGTTTTCCCTCCCTCCTGAAGAGGGGGGCGTGTTACAACCCCGCCGCCTTCTTGGCATCAGCCATTGCCGCCTGGAACATTTGCGGCGTCAGGCGGCCGGTATTGGTGTTGTAGCGCGAGCAGTGATAGCTATCGATGAGGATGCGGCCATCGGAGAGATCGTGGCGCCGCTGGTGACCAAACTTATAGGCGCCGCGCTTTTCGCCCAGCGCCATCAGGGTCGCGTCATGCGCAATCGAACCCAGCGCCAGATAGACCCGGGCAGGCGAGGCCTGGATCTCGGCCTTCAGGAAAAGGTTGCAGGTCCTGATCTCGGCCGGGGTCGGCTTGTTCTGAGGCGGGACGCAGCGGGCGCCATTGACGATGCGGCAGCCTTTCAGCGACAGGCCGTCATCGGGCCGCTCGTCATAGGTTCCTTCGGCGAGGCCCAGTTCCAGCAAGGTCGCAAAGAGCAGATCGCCCGCCCAATCGCCGGTGAAGGGGCGCCCCGTCCGGTTGGCGCCGTGGAGGCCGGGGGCAAGTCCGACGATCAGGAAACGCGGATGCCGGTCGCCGAAGGGTGGCACCGGGGCGTTGAAATAATCGGGGAACTTTTGGCGGTTCTCGGCGCGGAAAGCCGCGAGGCGCGGACAGAGATGACAATCGGCAGGCGGTGCGGCGACGGCAGGCATACTCAGTTCTGGCCGTCGTCATCCGGCATCAATTCGCGTCCGAAATCCCGGGGCGATTCATTCCTTGGCTCGCGTCCCGGCTCCCGCTTCTGGCCGCCGGCGCGGGCCACGAACTGGGCGAGATCCTCAAGCTCCACGAACATGTCGGCCTGGCGGCGCAACTCGTCGGCCACCATCGGCGGTGTCGAGCGCACAGTCGAGACCACGGAAACGCGCACACCGCGCCGCTGCACCGCCTCGACCAGGCGCCGGAAATCGCCATCGCCGGAGAAGAGGACCACGTGATCGAGATGGGCCGACATTTCGAGGACGTCGATGGCAAGCTCGATATCCATATTGCCCTTGATCTTGCGGCGCCCCATGGCATCGGTGAATTCCTTGGTCGGCTTGGTGACCATGGTGAAGCCGTTATAATCCAGCCAATCCACCAGCGGGCGGAGCGGCGAATATTCCTGGTCTTCGATGAGCGCCGTGTAATAAAAAGCGCGGATGAGATGGCATTGTTCCTGGAAATGCTTCAGCAGGCGCTTGTAATCGATGTCGAAGCCCAAGGCTCTGGCGGCAGCGTGAAGATTGGCGCCGTCGATGAACAAGCCGACGCGTTCCTGGGTGTAAAATCGCAATGCCATGACGAATATCCTCGCGAGCCAATATGACTGATGTCTATCGAGCGCCGAACCTGGCGCGGATCCATATAACGATCTTCGCGGACCATAATGCCGTTGGCCCGGCCCTCGCAAGGGCTTCGGCCGGAATGCGGCCGTGACCATGGAAAACATCTATATCGCTCTGGGTGCCAATCTGCCGAGCGGCCATGGCAGCCCGCGCGCGACGCTGGAGGCGGCGGTTGGGGCGATCGCCGCCGCTGGAATCGAGATCCGCCGCCGCTCGCGCTGGTATGAATCGGCACCGGTGCCGCGCGCCGCTGATCAGCCCTGGTATGTGAATGGTGTTATCGCGGTGGCGACCGATCTTGCTCCCGAAGCACTCCTCGCCCAATTGCAGCGGATCGAGCTTGATTTCGGCCGCGTGCGCTCGGTGCCCAACGCGCCGCGCTCGCTCGATCTCGACATCGTCGCCTATGGCGACCGGGTGGTGACCGCGGGGGCGCCGCTTTTGCCACATCCCAGGATGGAAAGCCGCGCTTTTGTCCTCCTGCCGCTCCGGGACGTGGCGCCGGATTGGCATCATCCGCAATCGGGCCTTTCGGTCGCGGACCTCATCGCCGGGCTCGGGCGCCTCGACGATCCGGAGGGCCAGGAAATCCGTCCGCTCGCCTGACGCGGCCCGGCCGGCTGGGAAATGTAGGCGGGGGAAGGGCTTGGCCGATCCAGGAACGCCGCCGCCCGGGCATGCGCCTGGGGCATGGGACCCGCCCATCCCGACAAACTCGGTCGACTTGATGGCCTCGAGTTCTATATAGTAGGTTCAATCCATTAGGCGAATTCCTGGAGTGTATCGAAGATGGCGCGCGTAACAGTTGAAGATTGTGTCACCAAGGTCCCCAATCGGTTCGAGCTGGTCCTGCTGGCGTCCCAGCGGGCGCGGGAGATTTCCGCCGGTGCTCTGCTGACCCTGGACCGTGACAACGACAAGAACCCGGTCGTGGCGCTGCGCGAGATCGCTGACGACACGGTTTCGCTGGCGGCTCTGCAGGACAGCGTCGTGACCGGCCTGCAGCGCCATGTCGAGAATGACGAACCGGAGGAAGAGGGCACGGGCTTCGGTACCGGCGCCGGCGACCTTTTGGCTGAAATGCAGCAGGCGCAGATTTCCGACGACGAAGCCGAAGAGGCCGACATGGCCATCGACGGTGAGTTCGAGGATGCCACGGAGACCGATGACGGCAACTGACCGGTTCTCGTTTCGGTCGTTCCTGTTTAAGACGGAAAGGATTGGCTTTCACCCGGTCGCACAGAAAGGCGCATTGAGGACCGCATGATCCGGCAATTCGAACTGGTCGAGCGGGTGAAGTCTTACGATCCAGGCGCGGATGAGGACCTCCTCAACCGCGCCTATGTTTTTTCGATGAAGGCCCATGGCTCCCAGGCGCGCGCCTCGGGCGATCCCTATTTCTCGCATCCCCTCGGTGTCGCCGAAATTCTGACGCGGTTGAAGCTCGATTCCGCTTCGATCGCCACCGGCCTCCTCCACGACACGGTCGAGGATACCGAGGCGACGCTCGATCAGCTGCAGGACATGTTCGGCGGCGAGATCGCGCAGCTGGTCGACGGTGTCACCAAGCTCTCGCGCCTCGAACTGCAATCCGATCACACCAAGCACGCGGAAAACTTCCGCAAGCTGGTGCTGGCGATGTCGAACGACATTCGCGTGCTGCTTGTGAAGCTCGCCGATCGTCTCCACAACATGCAGACGCTGCATTTCATCAAGAATGCCGACAAGCGTCGCCGCATCGCCGCCGAGACCATGGAAATCTATGCGCCCCTGGCCGAGCGCATGGGCATGCATCAATTGAAGGACGAGCTTGAGAATCTGGCTTTTGCCGAGCTCAACCCGGATGCCTATCAATCGATCATCCAGCGCCTTTCCTTCCTGCGCGAGCAGGGTGCGGATCTCAACGCCAAGATCATCGCCGAGCTCGAAAAGACGCTGAAGGACGCCGACATCGTGGCCGAGGTCTCCGGGCGCGAGAAGACGCCCTTCTCGATCTGGCGCAAGATGCAGAAGAAGCGCATGGAGTTCGAGCAGCTGGCCGACATCATGGCGTTCCGCGTCATCGTCGCCGATCTCGGCCTCTGCTATCAGGCACTGGGCGCCATTCATGGCAAGTATTCGATGATCCCGGGGCGCTTCAAGGATTACATCTCGACGCCCAAGCCCAACAAATACCAGTCGCTCCATACCGGCATCATCGGTCCGCAGCGCATGCGCATCGAGGTGCAGATCCGCACCGATTCCATGCACGAGATCGCGGAAATGGGTGTGGCGGCCCATTGGGGCTACAAGCAGGGTGCGACCAAGATCGACGGGCGGCAATATCGCTGGCTGCGCGAGCTGCTCGACATCCTCGAGCACGCTTCGGGGCCGGAGGAATTCCTCGAGCATACCAAGCTCGAGATGTTCCAGGACCAGGTCTTCTGCTTCACGCCCAAGGGCGATCTCATCGCGCTCCCGCGCGGGGCGACGCCGGTCGATTTCGCCTATGCGGTCCATTCCGAGATCGGCGACACCTGTGTCGGCGCCAAGATCAACGGCCGCATCATGCCGCTGCGTACCGCTTTGCAGAACGGCGATCAGGTGGCGATCGTCAATTCGAAGGCACAGACACCATCACCCGCCTGGGAACGCTTCGTCGTTACGGGGAAGGCGCGGGCCTGTATCCGCCGCTTCATCCGCACCCAGCAGCGCGCGCAATATCTCGAGCTCGGCCGCGCCATGCTGCAGAAGGAATTCGCCCATGCCGGCTATGAATTCACCGAAAAGGCGATCGACGGGGTTCTGAAGAAGTTCAAGGCGGAAGAGGTCGAGGACCTGATCACCCAGGTGGGCGAGGGGCTGATCGGCTCCCGCGAGGTGGTGAACGCCGTCTTCCCCGGCCAGAAGAACGCCACCCCCGCCGACAAGGCGCCAGCAAGACGCAGCGCCAAGAAGGTGAAGGGCGGTCATGCCATCCCGATCCGCGGCCTCATCCCGGGAATGGCGATGCATTTCGCCGGCTGCTGCCATCCGCTTCCCGGCGACCGCATCGTCGGCATCGTCACGACCGGCAAGGGCGTCACCATCCACACCATCGATTGCGAGACACTGGAAAGCTTCGCCGACACGCCGGAACGCTGGCTTGATGTCGCCTGGGATCAGGACGCCAACGGCACCGCGCAGCATACCGGCCGCCTCGATGTGGTGATCACCAACACGCCGGGCAGCCTCGGCTCGCTCACCACCGTCATCGGCAAGAACAGCGGCAACATCTCGAACCTGAAGATCGTCAACCGCTCGATCGATTTCTTCGAGATCATCGTCGATGTCGAGGTGACGGATTTGAAGCACCTGTCCAACATCATCGCCGCCTTGCGTGCCACACCCTCGGTCAATTCGGTCGACCGGGCACGGGGATGAGTGCCGCTTCATGATCCTCGGCATCGGCAACGACCTCATCGACATCCGCCGCATCGAGAAATCGATCGAGCGCTTCGGCGACCGCTTCATCCAGCGGGTCTTCACCGAGGTGGAGCAGAAAAAATCGGATCGCCGCGCGCAAAGGGCGGCGTCTTACGCCAAGCGCTTCGCCGCCAAGGAGGCCTGTTCCAAGGCTTTGGGCACCGGCTTTCGCGACCAGGTCTTCATGAAGGATATGGGGGTGGTGAACCTCCCCAGCGGCAAGCCCACGCTGGCGCTCAGCGGCGGCGCCCTCAAACGCCTTCAGGCGATTACGCCCCCCGGCATGGTGGCGCAGATCGACCTTACCATCACCGACGACTTTCCGCTGGCTCAGGCCATTGTCATTATCTCGGCTGTGCCGGTGCCGGTATCTGCCTAACCGAATGGAAAAACATGGAAATAACCATGCTGCGGCGATGCGCGACGGGCCTATGGCCTTGACTTTAAGGATACCCACTGGCTTGATCCGCCGCCAAAGACCGGCGACATATCCGCCCCCTCCGACTCCAGACCGATAAGGCGCAATTTCCCCTCATGGCGCGTAAGACCGAGACCGAGCCCAGCCAGATCGCTGAGACCGTGAAGACCATCGTTTGGGCGGCGATCATCGCCGTCGGCATTCGAACCTTCGCCTATGAACCTTTCAGCATCCCTTCCGGCTCGATGATCCCCACCTTGCTGGTCGGCGATTATCTGTTCGTTTCCAAAACCGCCTATGGCTACAGCCGGTTTTCCTTCCCCTGGGGCCTGGTGCCGGTCGAGGGGCGCATCTGGGGCGATACGCCGGAGCGTGGCGATGTCGTCGTCTTCCGTCCGCCGGGAGAGCCGCAGACCGATTTCATCAAGCGCGTCATCGGCCTGCCCGGCGACCGCATCCAGGTGAAGGACGGCCTCCTCCATATCAACGGCCAGGCGGTGAAGCGCGAGCGGATCGAGGATTTCGTCGATACGACCAGCGTCTATGGCGGAACCTTCCCCCAATATCTGGAAACGCTGCCGGGCGGCGTCAGCCATCGCATCATCGAAAAGCAGGGCGATGGCTCCAGTTCCGACAACACGCCCGTCTATGTGGTGCCGCAAGGCCATTACTTCATGATGGGCGACAACCGCGACGGTTCGCGCGACAGCCGGGCGCTGGCCAGCGGTGTCTGGTCCGATACCACCCGCGAGATTACCGAAGCGAAGGATCTCGATACCGTGGGCTTCGTGCCCTACGAAAACCTGATCGGCCCCGCCAAGATCCTGTTCTGGTCCTATGGCGAGGAATTCAAGTTGACCAATCCGCTGACCTGGGTGACGGCACTGCGCTGGCAGCGGCTCGGCAATCTGGTGGAGTGAGCGGTGGCTGCCGCCACCCTCAGCGAACTCTCCGCCCTGATCGGCCATGACTTCGCGCGGCCCGAATTGCTGGAGATGGCGATCACCCATCCCAGCGCCACCGGGCGGGCGCGGCCGAAAAGCGCCAAGCGGGTCCCTGCGTCGCGCAAGCCCGCGGCGAAATCGATCGCCAAGCTTGGCGATAACCAACGCCTGGAATTCCTGGGTGATCGCGTGCTCGGCCTGATCGTCGCCGAAATGTTGTTCGCAGCCTTCCCGACCGAGGATGAGGGGGCGCTGGCCAAGCGCCTTGCCGCTTTGGTGCGGCAGGAAGGCCTCGCCCAGGTGGCGGGGGGGCTTGGCCTCGGCCGCTTCCTCGCCCTCTCGCGCGGCGAGGAGGATAGCGGCGGGCGCGACAACCCGGCCACCCTCGCCGATGCCTGCGAGGCAATCATCGGCGCGCTCTATCTCGATGGCGGCATCGCGCCGGCACGCAACTTCATCGAACGCCACTGGCAGCCGATGATGTCGGCCGAAGCCCTGCCACCGCAGGATGCCAAGACGGCGCTCCAGGAATGGGCACAGGCGGCCGGGCTCAGCCTGCCGCATTACGCCGTCATCCGCAGCGAAGGCCCGCCCCACGATCCCGTCTTCGAGGTCGAAGCCAGTGTCACCGGCCACGATCCCGCCCGCGGCACCGGCCGCTCGAAGCGGGCGGCCGAACAGGCGGCCGCGCGGGAATTGCTTTCCGCCGTGCAAGCGGGCCAGAATAAAGCCGTATCGGCATGAATGACGCCGGATCGCCTCGCGATCCCGGTGCTGCCAACAGAAAGTGAATTCTTCCATGACTCAACGCTGCGGCTTCATCGCCGTGCTGGGGGCCCCCAATGCGGGCAAGTCGACGCTGGTCAACCGCGTCGTCGGCCAGAAGGTCTCGATCGTCAGCCCCAAGGTGCAGACCACCCGCGCCCGTGTGCTCGGCATCGTCATGCAGGACGAGATCCAGATGATCTTCGTCGACACGCCCGGCATCTTCGCGCCCAAGCGTCGCCTCGATCGGGCCATGGTGGCCGCCGCCTGGAGCGGGGCGGGCGATGCCGATCAGGTCCTTCTCATGGTGGATGCCAGCCGCAAGGGCGTCGATGACGACACAAGGCGCATCATCGAGGGTTTGAAGCAGCATCGCCGCCAGGCCGTGCTGGTCCTCAACAAGATCGACCTGGTAAAGGACCGCGCTTTGCTGCTCGCCAAGACGGCGGAACTCAACGCATTAGGTGATGGCGACAAGCCGCTCTTCAGCGACACCTTCATGATCTCGGCCGAAAGCGGCGACGGTGTCGCCGATCTGGTGAGCGAACTCGGCCGCCGCATGCCGGAAGGTCCGCATCACTATCCGGAAGACCACATCACCGATGCGCCGCAGCGCTTCCTGGCCGCCGAGGTGACGCGCGAGCATCTCTTCCGCCATCTGCACGAGGAAGTCCCCTATTCGCTCACCGTCGAGACCGAGGAATGGGAGGAGTTCAAGGACGGCTCGGTCAAGATCACCCAGGTGGTCTTCATCGCCAAGGAAGGCCAGAAGGCCATCGTCATCGGCAAGGGCGGTCAGAAGATCAAGCAGATCCGCGAGGCGGCGCAGCGCGAATTGCAGCACATGCTGGAACGCCCGGTGCACCTCTTCCTCTTCGTCAAGGTCCGCACCTCCTGGGCCGAGGATCCCGAGCGCTACCGCGAAATGGGCCTCGATTTCGACCACTGAATACTGGGGGTGAAGTGGACTTCACCGACACAGCCTTCGTTCTCTCGGCCCGGCGCCATGGCGAGGGGGATATCATCCTCTCCTGCCTGACGCGCGATCATGGCCGGCATATGGGCCTGGTGCGCGGTGGTGCCTCGCGCCGGCAGCGGCCCGGTGTCGAGATCGGCAATGCGATCGCGGTGATGTGGCGGGCGCGTCTTTCCGAACAGCTCGGCAATTTCCAGATCGAAGTATTGAAGGCCCATGCCGCGCATCTGATGGACGATCCCGATCGCCTCGCGGCGCTGGGTGCCGCGGCGGCGGTGATCGATGCGACATTGCCCGAGCGCGAGCCGCATACCGATATCTACGAGGATTTTGGCGGGCTGATTACCGCCCTGGTCGCGGGCGAAGTGGATTGGGGCCTCCTTTATCTCCGCTGGGAATTGCAGGTGCTGGCCGATCTCGGTTTCGGGCTCGATCTTTCTTCCTGCGCGGTGACCGGGGTGAAGGAGGGACTGGCCTTCGTCTCGCCCAAGACCGGCCGTGCGGTGACGGCCTTGGGCGCCGGGCGCTATGCCGAAAGGCTGCTGCCCTTGCCGCCGGTGCTCTGCAACCTTGACGCCCCGGCCGGTCCGACGGATATCGTCCAAGGCCTGCGTCTCACCGGCCATTTCCTCCACGCCCATCTTCTCGACTCGCCCAGCGCCGAAAAGCGCCTCCAGGCCCGCGACCGTTTGGTCGAGCGGGTGGCTGGATCGACCTAGGGGCGGCTTGATTTAACCCGGCCCCTTCGCCATGCTCCCGCCCGCATCACAACCGCGGGACCATCATGAGCAATCGTCACTTCGTCGTCATCGGCGCCGGCATCGTCGGCATCTCCGCCGCCCTCTATCTGCAGAAGGACGGCCATCAGGTGACGGTGGTGGACCGTGTCGATCCCGGTGAGGGCACCTCCAAGGGGAACGCCGCGGTGATCGCCTCGGAATCCTGCATTCCTGTGGCGACGCCGGGCATCCTCTGGGACGTGCCGAAGATGCTGATGGATCCCCTGGGGCCGCTCGCCATCCGCTGGTCCTATCTCCCCAAACTCGCGCCCTGGCTGATGCGCTTCGTCGCCGCCTCGGGCGAGAAGAAGGTCGAGCAGATCTCGATCGCTCTCCGGAGCGCACTCACCCAGGCTTTGCCCGCGCACAAGGAATTGGCGTCCCTCGCCGGCCAATCGCTGATGATCAAGGAAACCGGCTGGCTCGGCATCTTCGAGAAGGACGAGAAATTCGCCAGCTATCAATGGGATCTCGCTTTGCAGAAGCGCCGCGGTATCGAGTTCCAGATTCTGAAGCAGGAAGAAATCCGCCAGTTCGAGCCCAGCCTGCAGCCACTCTATAAGCACGCGGTCTATTATCCCGAGAATGCCTACGTCACCGACAATTTCGCGCTGGTTCAGCGCCTGGCCGCGCATTTCGTCAGTGCCGGCGGTCGTATTCTCAAATCGGAAGTTCAGGGTTTCGAGATCGGCCCCGCCGGCCCCACCCATGTGCGTGCCGGCGGCGACAAGATCGCCTGCGATGACGTGGTGGTGGCCTGCGGTGCCTGGTCGAAGAAGCTGGCGAAGTTGCTCGGCCATAACGTGCCGCTGGAAACCGAACGCGGCTATCACGTGACCCTGCCCAAGGCCGGCAAGATGCCGCGCATGCCGCTTTATTCCGGCGATCATTCCTTCGCCATCACGCCGCTCGAGGTCGGCCTGCGCTTTGCCGGCACGGTGGAATTGGGCGGCCTCGAAGCCGAGCCCAATTACGCCCGCGCCGAAAAGCTGATGGTCCATGGCCGCCGCATGTTCGGCGACCTCAACGAAGAAGGTCGCAGCGACTGGATGGGATTCCGTCCCTCAATGCCGGATTCGGTGCCGGTGATCAGCCAGGGTGGCCGCTTCCGCAACACCTATTTCTCCTTCGGCCACGGCCATATCGGCCTCACCCTCGGCCCCGTCACCGGCCGCATCATCGCCGACCTCGCCGCCGGCCGCGATCCGGGCCTGGATCTCAGGCCGTTCCGGATTGATCGGTTTTAGGACCGATATATAAAGAATCGGCATATAAAGAATCGTCATCCCCGGGCTTGACCCGGGGATCAGCCGATACGTGACGGGCCTCACCCAGTCGACCCCGATCCCCGGGTCAAGCCCGGGGATGACGGAAGAGAAGCGGAAGGGATAGGCTGGGGCAATGAGCGACATCGACGCCGCCTTCTCCATCCGCGTGCTCACTACGGCCGATGCGATCGCCTATCGCATCTTTCGCCTGACCGCGCTCAAACGCTATCCGCATCTCTTCCGTGCCGATGCGGATGAGGAGGCGGCTAAGCCTTTGGCCTCGACCGAGCGGCGGTTGAAGGAATCGCCCCACAACCGCTGGACCGGCGCCTTCGATATTTCCGGCAATCTCATCGGCAGCGTCGGCTTCCGCAGCGAGGCCGGGCTGAAGCGCCGCCATATCGGCCAGATCCTGGGGTTGCAGGTCGCCCAGCAATGGCAAAGGCGCGGCATCGCCACGGCGCTCCTCCAGGATGCCATCGCCCAGGCGAGCGCATTGGGCATCTCCCAGATCCAGCTCAGCCTCACCTTGCCGAACCCGGCTGCCGAAAAACTCTATGACCGGCTCGGCTTCGAGGTCTATGGATTGGAGCGCGACGCCTTGCGCGTTTCCGGCCAATCCCACGACAAGCAGCACCGGCAATTGCGGCTCGGCGCCTAAAATAGACCCTAAGTCCTTGCGAACGAAAGAGGTCCGGCGGGCTTGACGTGCCGGTCTTGCTGCCTAGGATGGCGCCCCGATTCAGATTCGCGGAAAGAATAATATCCGAATGGCCAAAAAAGCCGCCCCGACGCCCCCGCCCGAAGGCGAGATCAAGCTCACCAACCTCGCCGAGGCGCTGGGCGAACGGTATCTGTCCTATGCGCTCTCCACCATCATGGCGCGTTCGCTCCCCGATGTGCGCGACGGCTTGAAGCCGGTCCATCGCCGCATCCTTTTCTCGATGCGGCAATTGCGCCTCGATCCCGGTTCGGGTTTCAAGAAATCCGCCCGCGTGGTTGGCGACGTCATGGGTAAATTCCACCCCCATGGCGATTCCTCGATCTATGACGCCATGGTGCGTTTGGCGCAAGATTTCGCCGTCCGCTATCCGATGGTGGAAGGCCAGGGGAATTTCGGCTCGATCGACGGCGATAACCCGGCGGCGATGCGCTACACCGAAGCGCGCCTGACCGAGGCGGCCGCCCTCATGCTGCAGGATCTCGACAACGACACGGTCGATTTCCGTCCCTCCTATGACGGCGAGAATCTGGAACCGGTGATCCTGCCGGCGGCCTTCCCCAATCTCCTGGCCAATGGCGCGCAGGGGATCGCGGTCGGCATGGCGACCAGCATCCCGCCCCATAACGTGGCCGAGATCTGCGATTGCCTCACGCATCTCTTGAAGACGCCCAATGCGCGGGTCGAGACGCTGGTCAATCTGCTGCCGGGGCCGGATTTCCCGACCGGCGGCGTGCTGTGCGAAACCCGCGAGACCATGATCGAGGCCTATCGCACCGGCAGGGGTTCGTTCCGCGTGCGCGCCCGCTGGGTGCGCGAGGAATTGAAGGGCGGCGGCTTCCAGATCGTCATCACCGAAATTCCCTATCAGGTCGCAAAATCGCGGTTGATCGAGAAGATCGCGGAATTGCTGATCGACAAGAAGCTGCCCTTCCTCGACGACATCAACGATGAATCGACCACCGACATCCGCCTGGTGCTGACACCGAAATCGCGGAATGTGGACCCAGAGCATCTGATGGAACAGATGTTCCGTCTCACTGATCTCGAAACCCGCTTCAGCCTCAACATGAACGTGCTGGGCGCCGATCAGGTGCCGCGCGTCATGGGGCTGCCGGAAGTGCTGCAGGCCTATCTCGACCACCGCCGCGTCGTGTTGCAGCGGCGCTCGAAGAACCGCCTGTCCGAGATCGAGCGGCGCCTGGAGATCCTCGATGGTTACCTCATCGCCTATCTCAATATCGACGAGGTGATCCGCATCATCCGCTTCGAAGACGAGCCCAAGGCCGTCATGATGAAGAAGTGGAAGCTCTCGGATACCCAGACCGACGCCATCCTCAACATGCGCTTGAAAGCCTTGCGCAAGCTTGAGGAAATGGAGATCAAGGGCGAGCACAAGGAGCTGTCCGCCGAGCGCAAGGAATTGCAATCGCTCCTCGCCAGTGATGAGAAGCAATGGGCCTCGGTCGGCGCCGAGGTGACGGAACTGAAGAAAAGCTACGGCCCGAAGACCGCTTTGGGCAAGCGCCGCACCGAGCTTGGCGATGCCCCCTCGGCCGTCATCATCCCGCTGGATGCCATGATCGAGCGCGAGCCCATCACTGTGATCTGCTCCTCCAAGGGCTGGATCCGTTCCATGAAGGGCCATGTCGAAGAAGGCACCGAGATCAAGTTCAAGGAAGGCGATTGGGGCAAGTTCCAGCTTCAGGCCGAGACCACGGACAAATTGGTGATCTTCGCCACCAACGGCAAGTTCTACACGATCCCCTGCGACAAGCTGCCGGGCGGGCGCGGCCATGGCGAGCCGGTCAGGCTCTATGCCGATCTCGGCAACGAGCATGACATCGTCGCCATGATGATCCACAAGCCCGGCGCCAAATTGCTGGTGGCCAGCCATGACGGCCGTGGCTTCGTGGTCGGCATGGACGATGTGGTGGCCCAGACCAAGAACGGCAAGCAGGTGCTCTCGGTGCCCGATGGCGAGGAGGCCAATGTCTGCGTGCCCGCCGATGGCGACATGCTGGCGGTGATGGGCGAGAACCGGAAACTGCTCATCTTCAAATTGTCGGAAGTGCCGGAGATGAGCCGCGGCCGCGGCGTCATGCTGCAAAAATACAAGGATGGCGGCCTCTCCGACGCACGCGTCTACACCAAATCGGAAGGCCTCACCTGGCGCCTCGGCGACAAGACCCGCACCGAAACCCATGCCAATCTCAAGGACTGGATCGGCGAGCGGGCCCAGGCCGGCCGCCTGCCGCCCGCGGGCTTCCCCAAGGCAAACAAGTTCAGCGGCTGATAAATCCTACTGATCACGCCAGTAAAGCCGCTTATCAAGAAAGCGCACATGCTTCGTCACGTTGACGCTGGCATGTGCGCTTTTGTCGGTTTTTGACTTGGATCATTTTTCGCGCAGGCTATAGTTTCGCTCAAGAAGAAGAAGCCAAGCTCCGCTCGCGCGCATCGCAGTACCCATGTCGCGCCTCTCCTGAAGCTCAGCCATTCCGGGATGGAAATGCCAAGACCAGCGTCACGTGCGGTGAAGCCGCGCGGGCGATGTCGTGTGGCGCCTTTCCGTCGGGTGTTCGAGCGGCAAGGAGCCAGGCGTCACATGAACAAGCCCTTCATCGGCAAGAAGTCAGCCGCCGCCGGCGGCTGGGGTGCGCTGAAAAGCTGCGGCAAGCATCTGCTGGCGGCCGGTGCCCCCCTGTCTGGCGCCAAGACCATGCTGAAGGCCAACCAGCCCGACGGCTTCGATTGTCCGGGCTGCGCCTGGGGCGATCCCGAACACGGTTCCTCCTTTGAATTCTGCGAGAACGGTGTCAAGGCCGTGACCTGGGAAGCGACCGAGAAGCGCGTGACACCGGATTTCTTCGCGCGCCACAGCGTCAGCGAATTGCGCCACAAATCGGATCATGACCTCGAACATCTGGGCCGTCTCACCCATCCCCTGCGCTATGACGCGCCGAGCGACCGCTATCGTCCCATCGCCTGGGAGGAAGCCTTTGCCGAGATCGGTCATGTGCTCAAGGGCCTCGATCATCCGAACCGAGCCGAATTCTATACCTCGGGCCGCGCCAGCAACGAGGCCGCCTTCCTCTATCAGCTCTTCGTCCGCCTCTATGGCACCAACAATTTCCCCGATTGCTCGAACATGTGCCATGAGGCAAGCGGTGTGGCGCTCCGCCAGGCGATCGGCATCGGCAAGGGCACGGTGACGCTGGAAGATTTCGAGCATGCCGATGCGATCTTCGTCGTCGGGCAGAATCCCGGCACCAACCATCCGCGCATGCTGGGCGATCTTCGGAAAGCCGCAATGCGCGGTGCCCGTATCGTCGTCCTCAACCCGATCCGCGAGCGCGGCCTTGAGCGTTTCGCAGATCCCCAGGACAAATTGCAGATGCTGCGCGCCGGGTCGACCGACATCGCCAGCGATTACCTGCAGCCGCGCCTGGGCGGCGACATGGCGGCCTTTCGCGGCATGGCGAAGGCGGTCTTTGCCGCCGATGACGCTGCCCTGGCGTCGGGCAGGCCGTCACTGCTCGATCACGATTTCCTCAGCCAGCACACCGCCGATTTCACCGCCTATCGGGCGGCGGTCGATGCCACGACCTGGGCCGCGATCGAGGATCAATCCGGCCTCACCCGCGCCGAGATCGAACACGCGGCGGACATCTATCTCGCGGCCGGCAACGTCATCTGCACCTGGGCGATGGGGGTGACGCAGCACCGCCATTCCGTCCCCACCATCCGCGAGATCGCGAATTTCATGTTCTTGCGCGGCCATGTCGGCCGCAAGGGTGCCGGGCTCTGCCCCGTACGCGGGCACAGCAATGTCCAGGGTGACCGCACCGTCGGCATCAACGAGAAGCCGCCGGCCGCGTTCCTCGATGCGCTCGCCCGCGAATTCGGGTTCGAACCGCCGCGCGAGAACGGCCATAACGTGCTGGGGGCGATCGGCGCCATGCTGGCGGGTGAAGCCCAGGCCTTTATCGGCCTCGGCGGCAATTTCGCCCGCGCGACACCGGACAGCGATCTGGTGGCAAAGCTGATGCAATCGCAGAAACTCACCGTCCATATCGGCACCAAGCTCAACCATTCGCATCTGCTGCCGGGCGAGATTGCCTTCATTCTCCCTTGCCTCGGCCGCACCGAAATCGACCGAAATTCAAAAGGTGTCGCGCAAATCGTGACCGTCGAGGATTCGATGAGCATGGTGCACGGTTCCGGCGGCATCAACGAACCGGCCTCGCCGCATTTGAAATCCGAGATCGCCATCATCGCCGGGATCGCCGCCGCGACCATCGGCTCGACAAAGGTCGATTGGGCGGCCCTGGCCGATGATTACGACCTCATCCGCGATCGCATCGCGCGTGTCATTCCCGGCTTCGAGGATTACAATACGCGGGTCCGCCGCCCGCGCGGCTTCTATCTCGGCAATTCGGCAGCCGAGCGGCGCTGGGCGACACCGGCTGCGCGCGCCACCTTCTGGGCCGGCGCCCTCCCCGAAACCGTCGAGCACCAGGATGCGCGCGACCGGGACGGCATTTTCGTCCTCCAGACCTTCCGCTCCCATGACCAGTACAACACCACGATCTACGGCATGAACGACCGTTATCGCGGCATTTATGGCGAGCGCCGCGTGGTCTTCATGAATCCCACCGATCTCGAGAAGATCGGTGCCAAAATCGCCGACCGCGTCGATGTGATCGGCGTGCATGACGATGGCCGGGAACGCATCGCCGCCGATTTCCGCCTGGTGCCCTATGACATTCCTGAGGGCTGCGTTGCCGGCTATTACCCGGAACTCAATGTCCTGGTGCCGCTGGGACAGGCGGGCGAGCAATCCGATACGCCGGCCTCGAAATCGATCCTGGTGCGGTTCCGCCCGGTCCATTCCCGGTTGGGCGGCCGGTAAAGTGGAGCAAACGGCCGAATCCTACCTGGCGCTGGTCGCCGCCGTTCAGGCAGCCGCGCCGCAGCCGCTCTCCGCTTTGGCCGCCGGCCTGCTGGCGGCGCTCCATCTGGGAATCGCCGGCGACAGCCGCGCTTTTGCGCAACAATTCGATATCCCCCACGCCCTCGCCTTGCGCGCGGTGAGCGAACTCGCCGCGCTCGATCTGGTCGAAACCGGCACGCGCGATCCCCGTACCCAGCGCACGTCCTATGCCCTGACCCGGGCCGGTCGCGATCTGCTGGAAAGCCCCCCGGCACCCGCCGCCCCGTAAAATCAGCCAGGCCCGCCGGCCGACGTAACAAAGCCCCTTTCCCCGCCGAATGACCTATGCAGGCCGCCGATCCATCGCGCGCCGGATGCAATCGTCCCCGCCCGGCGCGGTCGGCGGCCTGCTTCGCATGACGACCGAATTCAACGATTGAAATCAGACAAAGGGAGCTACCCATGACGCATATGCGCAAACTGACCTCCGCGACCATGGCCGCGGCGGCGATGGCCCTGCTTGCGGGCGGCGTTGTCAGCCTGACCAGCCAGCCGGCCCAGGCCGATGCGGTGAAATGTGCCGGCATCAATTCGTGCAAGGGTACCAGCGCCTGCAAAACGGCCAGCAACGAATGCAAGGGTCTCAACGAATGTAAGGGCCATGGCTGGCTCGAGCAGAGCAGCGCCGAAGCCTGCACCACCGCCGGCGGCACGGTGCTCGACAGCTGATTTGGATCGGCCGGCATCGGACAGGGTGCCGGCCGTCTCTTTCGCGGCGAACAAGGAGCAGCCTTGCATGCTCGGCTTCGGTCTTGGTCTGCGTCCGACACATTATTCCGCCATCGAGGCCAGTATGTCGGGCGTGGCGGGCATCGATTGGTTCGAGATCATCTCGGAAAACTACATGGTGCCGGGTGGACCGCCCTTGCGGCATCTGGACAGGATCCGCGCCCGCTATCCGATGGTGATGCACGGCGTCTCGCTCTCCATCGGTTCGACCGCGCCCCTCGACCCCGATTATCTCCATGACCTCAAGAACCTTGCCGCCCGTGTCCAGCCGGCATGGATATCGGATCATCTCTGCTGGACCGGGATCGCCGGCCTCAACATGCATGACCTCCTGCCGCTCCCGTTCACGGAAGAGGCGCTGGATCACGTCGCGGCGCGAGTGCATCAGGTGCAGGACTATCTCGGCCGCCCGATCCTTCTTGAAAATACCTCAAGCTACGTAACCTTCACGCAATCGGTGCTGCCGGAATGGGAATTCCTGGCCGAACTCACGCGCCGCACCGGCTGCCAATTGCTGCTCGACGTGAACAACGTCTATGTCAACGCCTTCAATCACGGCTTCGATGCGCGGCTCTTCATCGATTCCCTGCCGCGCGCGGCCGTCCGGCAGATCCATCTGGCCGGGCATCAGAACAACGGCACGCATATCGTCGACACCCATGACCATCCGATGATCGACGCGGTCTGGGATCTCTACGCGCATGCCATCGGGCGGCTGGGGCCAGTCGCCACCATGATCGAGCGCGACGACAATATCCCGCCTTTGGCCGAATTGGTGGCCGAACTCGACCGGGCACGCGTGGTCGCGGCTGCCGCAATGTCGCTGGAGGCGGTGGCGTGAAACAACTCGCCCTCCTGCAGCGGAATTTTCAGGATTATCTGCTGGGCCGGTCGGAATCCATCCTGGCCTCGGTCGAGGGTTCCGTCGGTCTTGCCGCCGACGATCGGCTGGCCGTCTACCGCTTTGCCTATGGGCAGAGGTTGATCGAGGCCCTTGGCAACGATTTTCCCGGTCTCCTCGCGCTGCTGGGCGAGGCGCCTTTCGCCGCGCTCGGCCGGCGCTATCTCGCGCAATACCCCTCGCGCCATCCTTCCTTGCGCTGGCTGGGCCGGTATCTCGCGCGCTATCTGGATTCCGGCGCCGAAACCGGTCTGCATCCGCTGGCGGCCGATATGGCGCATTTCGACTGGGCCGTGGCACAGGCCTTCGATGCGCGCGACCAGGCGCCGATCGGCATGGCGGATGTATTCGCGCTGCCGCCGCAAGCCTGGGAAAGCTTTCGTTTCGTCTTTGCGGATTCGCTCAGCATCTTTGCCGGTGATGCGGCGATCGGCGATGCGCGGCGTGCCTTGCTGCGGGACGCGGCTCACGATGCGGTCTCATCGGACCGGCGCACCACATGGCTGGTCTGGCGCCAGGGCGAAGAGATTCAGTTCCGCGACGCCACGCCGGAAGAAGCAGCCTGCCTCGCCTTGATGGGCAAAGGCGGCACGTTCGGCGACATGTGCGATTGGCTGATGACGAATGCCCCCGCGGAAACGCCCGCCCGCGCAGCGGAATTCATCAAGGATTGGGTGGAACGCGGTCTCGTGGTCGGGCTGGAACACGATGCCGCCCTGTCGTGCTGACGCCCTGTCGCGCTGATTTCCGCCTGATCGCTTTCTGCTGCGCCTTGCTGCCGGCGTTATTACCCGGCGCGTCGGCCGCCGAATCCACCTGCGCCTACGATATCGGCGTGGCGGATGCCGAAGCATCGCGTCTCGACATGATCGTGCGCTGTTCGGACCCATCCCTGCTGGACACCCTCTCGCCGCGCGACGATGCCGCAACCTCCTACATTGAGCGCATTGCCGCGCCGGCCGGCCAGGCCGCCTTCCGCCTTGATCTCTCCGGTTTCGCCGCTGCCAGCCAATCGCGCGACGGCGCGCTGCGCATCGGTGGTTCCCTTCTGGTGACGCCGTCGGCGATCATCCCGGCCCCGCGCGACGGCGATGTCGATCTGGCTTTCACCATCACCGGCGGCGATGCGGCTCTCTCCCTGCCGCGGGGGATCGACGGGGCCTATCATCTTTCCGCCGGCCGGCTTTGGGATGCGGGCGAATGGGTCTTCGGCAAGTTCCGCAGGATCGGCGTCGATGCCATGCCGGATCTTTCAGTCGTGCAGCTTGATGCCCATCTTGAACTCTCCCCGGATGACCTCGGCCGCTGGATCGGCGATGTCGCCGCCAGCAATGCGCGCTTCTGGGGCATGGCGCCGGTCGATCCCACCTTGCTGGTGCTGATGCCCGAAGCCGGGTCCGGCGGTCTGTCAGGCGGCCGGGTGATGGCGGCGGGTGGCGCCACCATCCTGTTGCGCATCGGCGAGCGGGCGCGGCTGCCGGATCTCTACGAGGAATGGGTGTTGGTGCACGAATTCCTGCATCTCGGCTCGCCTCTGGTGCGCGATACCGGCATCTGGTTCAACGAGGGGATCGCCACCTATTTCGAACCGATCATCCGTGCCCGCGCCGGCTGGAAGACCGAGGAAGCGGTCTGGCTGGAATGGATCGACTGGATGCCGCGGGGGGTGATCGATCTCGCGCCGCCGGGTCTTGCCCAGGCGCGCCGGCCCTATTGGGGTGGTGCGCTGTTCCTGCTCCTGGCGGATATCGAGCTGCGCCGGCAAAGCGATGGGCGCCGCGGAATCGAGGATTGCCTGCGCGCGATCCTGCGCCAGGGCGGCAACATCGCCATCCGGTGGTCGACCGAGGCCGTCCTTGCCGCCTGCGACCGGGAAGAGGGCGATGCCGGTGTCCTGAGCGGGCTTGCCGCGCGCTATCTCCATCACGGCGCGCAACTCGATCTCGATGCGCTCTGGCGCGATCTCGGCATCCGGAAAACCGACAGCGGCGGCATCGTCTTCGATGACGCCGCACCTTTGGCGGATGCGCGGCGGGCGATCGTCTGGGGCGGCGCCGGCCGTCACTGGGCGCCGATCGGCGCGTATCGCGCTACTCCCTAAAGATCCCGCGCGAGCCTGAAGCCGATGATGTTCTCGCGTCCATCCGCCGGCACGGCATATCGGCGCGCCAGACGCATGTCCCAGGGATTTTCCAGCCAGGATCCACCCCGCGCGACGCGGTTCTCGCAGGTCTCGGTCACGCGCGCGCTGCCGTCACTGGGAGTCCCTTCATAGCTGGGCTCGTAACAATCAATCACCCATTCCCAGACATTGCCCAGCATGTCGTGAAGCTTGAAGCGGTTGGGGGCGAAGCTGCCCACCGGCGCCGTGAACGCAAAGCCATCCTCGCAGGCGCTCGCACCATTCCCGGGATTCTCCTTGTCGCCGGTGACATCCAGCCCGTTGGCAAATGAGCAACCGCCATTGGGATTGTCCTGGCCCCAGGGCCAGGTGGTGATCTTGCCGGCGCGCGCCGCATATTCCCATTCGGCCTCGGTCGGCAGGCCATAATCGATTCCGGTAAGGTCGCTGAGCCAGGCGGCGTAAGCGACCGCGTCTTCCCAACTGACGCAGACCGCCGGATGATCGCCCGTTTGTGAAAAGCCGGCCTCGAGATAATCGCCCTCGGGCGCCATGCGGCCATCGCCGCCATCGGCGAACCAGCAATCCTTGACCGGCCGCGCCGTTGCCTTGACGAAGGCCGCGAATTGATCGCGCGTCACTTCGCGGGTGGCGAGGGCGAAGGGGGCGGGGATGGTGACGTGATGCGGCGGTCCTTCGTCATCATGCCGCACCTCGTCATCGCCGGGCGAGCCCATCGTGAAATCGCCGGCGGGGATCGCCACCATCTCCGGACAATCCGGGCAGTCGCGGAAGATCTCGCCGGGCTGCGGCACGATTCTGTCCCTGCCGCGTGCGCTCGATTCCGGCTCCGCTGGTTGGGTGGGTTCCGGCAGGGCGGCCACCTGCTCATTCTCGCCGCGGAAATAGAAGGCGCCGGTCAGCGAGGAGGAATCCCAGGGCACCTGCTGCGCATCCGTGGCGGCCATCACCGCCACCCGCACGTTGCGGAACATTTCCTCGATCGGCACTTTAGGCCCGGCGATCGCCTCGGCCAGCGCCCGGGAATAGGGCGAGTTGCCGCCGCTCCCGTCGCGCGCCACGTCGCCCGGTGCCGTTGCATAGGCGATGAAGCTGCCGGTGGGCGCATCCATCCGCGCCAGGCCCTGGGTGACGCTCCTGAGGCCGCGCGCGAGCGGATTGTTGCGGCAGGCATCCAGCACCACGATGTTGACCCGGTTGCCGGCGAATTCCATCTGCTTCAGCACCCAATCGGCATTGACCGCCTCCATCTCGGCATCGGCTTCCGAGGCGATGGCGGCCTCCAGCGGCAGCAGGTAATTGACCCCGCCGATCTGCACCCCGTGGCCGGCATAATAAAAGAGTCCCGTGGCCTCGGGCCCGGCCGCCACCAGGCGCTGGCCGAAATCCGAGATCGCCCGCTTCATGGCTTTAAGATCGGCATCCTTGAGGGTGACGACGGAAAAGCCCACGCTGGCCAGGGTCTTTGCCATCAGCTCGGCATCGGCCGCCGGGTTGGGGAGGCGACCCAGCTCGGCCCCATAATCTCCGTTCCCGATGATGAGGGCGACGCGCGGTTCGGCCCGAGCCGCCTGGGTCATGGCCACCGCGATCCCGCATAGCAGCATCAGAAACGAGACCAGGCGCATATGCATATATTGTCTCCCGAACCGCCCCGGGGGTGAGGCTAGGCCCGTGATCGGCCGGGTGGCAAGCCGGACGACTCCGTTGGGCTCCGCCAAGGGCGCGCAATAAAATTGCCATAAAGGCTACCCAATCCGCCCGGAACGGTCTCTCCGCTCAAGAATTGGTGGGTGGCGCCTCTGGGGAACCCATCGTATGGTAGCCATGCACCTTGCGCGTGAGCGGCGTTAAGTCTTTGAAAAAGACCGATTTCACCCCGGATTCTTCTGCTTGACCGGGGGTATTCGAATCAATATATTCCGCCCGCCTTTAAGGGGGCTGGTGGTAGATGACCCGGCGCGGAAGCGCCCTTCAGTCTAGACGCTGTCCCGACTTAAGCAGCAAAGCGACATATGGCTCCTCTGCCCAAGGGCATGAGCAATCTGGCGTTTTTTTAGTGACCGCATCGAGCCGAGTTGCGAAAGCGACAAGGGCTGCGATGAGGTCGCTTTTGCTTACGGCAAACGTTGCAAGTGGCAAATCTGCGCCAATGGGCTCGGCCCGGACGCGCGACGAGGTGAGGAAGAAGAATGCCGACGATTAACCAGCTGATCCGCGGTGGCCGCGAGCCCTTGAAGGCCCGCAACAAGGTGCCGGCGCTTGAAGCGAGCCCGCAGAAGCGTGGCGTGTGCACCCGCGTCTACACGACGACGCCGAAGAAGCCGAACTCTGCGCTGCGTAAGGTCGCGCGCGTGCGGCTCACCAACGGTTTCGAAGTTACCTCGTATATTCCCGGCGAAGGCCACAACCTGCAGGAACACTCGGTCGTCATGATCCGCGGTGGCCGCGTCAAGGATTTGCCCGGTGTTCGTTATCACATCATCCGCGGCACGCTCGATACCCAGGGCGTGAAGGATCGCAAGCAGCGTCGTTCGAAATACGGCGCCAAGCGGCCGAAGTAAGGAGATCACGAGATGTCGCGTCGTCACGCAGCTGAAAAGCGCGAAGTTCTGCCGGATGCCAAGTTCGGTGACATCGTGCTCACCAAGTTCATGAACAGCCTCATGTATGCCGGCAAGAAGTCGACCGCCGAAGGCATCGTTTACGGTGCCCTCGCCACGGTCGAGAAGAAAGCCAAGTCGGATCCGGTGAAGTTGTTCCACGAAGCCCTCACCAACGTGAAGCCGCACCTCGAAGTGCGCTCGCGTCGTGTCGGCGGTGCCACCTATCAGGTCCCGGTCGAAGTCCGTCCGGACCGCGCCCAGGCGCTGGCCATCCGCTGGATCATCACCACCGCGCGTGGCCGTTCCGAGCAGACCATGACCGACCGCCTGGCAGCCGAGCTGCTGGATGCCGCCAACAACCGCGGCAATTCGGTCAAGAAGCGTGAAGACACCCACCGCATGGCGGAGGCCAACAAGGCCTTCTCGCATTATCGCTGGTAAGGGTGGGAAGGAACTAGATCATGGCGCGCACCACACCGCTCGAGCGATACCGCAATATCGGCATCATGGCCCACATCGATGCCGGCAAGACCACCACGACCGAGCGCATCCTCTATTACACGGGCAAGTCCTATAAGATCGGCGAAGTGCATGAAGGCACGGCGACGATGGACTGGATGGAGCAGGAGCAGGAACGCGGCATCACGATCACGTCGGCTGCCACCACCTGCTTCTGGCGTGACCATCGCGTCAACATCATCGACACCCCGGGCCACGTCGACTTCACCATCGAAGTCGAGCGTTCGCTTCGCGTGCTCGACGGTGCCGTGACCGTGTTCGACTCGGTTGCCGGCGTCGAGCCGCAATCCGAGACCGTCTGGCGCCAGGCCGACAAGTACGGCGTGCCGCGTATCTGCTTCGTCAACAAGATGGATCGCATCGGCGCCGATTTCTATCGCTGCGTCGACATGATCGTTGATCGCCTCGGTGCCAAGCCGCTGGTGATCCACCTCCCGATCGGTTCCGAGAGCGAGTTCGTCGGTCTCGTCGACCTCGTCGCCATGAAGGCGGTGATCTGGAAGGAAGAGACCCTGGGCGCGGAATTCGTCGTCACCGACATTCCCGCGGACATGAAGGACAAGGCCGAGGAATATCACGCCCGCCTGGTCGAGATGTGCGTCGAGCTCGATGACAGCGTCATGGAAGCCTATCTCGAAGGCAAGCAGCCCGACGTCGATACGCTGAAGAAGCTCATCCGCAAGGGCACCATCGCCAGCACCTTCGTGCCGGTCCTGTGCGGCTCGGCCTTCAAGAACAAGGGCGTGCAGCCGATGCTGGACGCCGTGGTCGATTTCCTGCCGTCGCCCTTGGACGTGCCGGACATGAAGGGCGTTGCCGTCGATGGCGATGAGGAACTGACCCGCAAGAGCTCGGATGACGAGCCGTTCTCGGGCCTCGCTTTCAAGATCATGACCGATCCCTTTGTGGGCTCGATCACCTTCGTGCGCGTCTATTCCGGCGTGCTCAACACGGCCACCTCCGTGATGAACACCGTGAAGGAAGAGAAAGAGCGCGTCGGCCGCATGCTCTTGATGCATGCCAATAGCCGCGAAGACATCAAGGAAGCCCGCGCCGGCGACATCGTCGCCATCTGCGGCCTGAAGAACACCACCACCGGCGACACGCTCTGCGATCCCGCGCACCCGATCATTCTCGAGCGCATGGAATTCCCGGAGCCGGTCATCGAAGTGGCGGTCGAACCGAAATCCAAGGCCGACCAGGAAAAGATGGGCGTGGCGCTCAACCGCCTCGCGCAGGAAGATCCCAGCTTCCGCGTCAATTCCGATCCGGAAAGCGGCCAGACGATCATCAAGGGGATGGGCGAACTCCATCTCGAAATTCTCGTCGATCGCATGAAGCGCGAATTCAAGGTCGAAGCCAACGTGGGTGCGCCGCAGGTGGCGTATCGCGAAAGCATCACCAAGAAGATCGAGCACGATTACACCCACAAGAAGCAGACCGGCGGCTCGGGCCAGTTCGCCCGCGTCAAGATCCGCTTCGAGCCGTTGGAGCCGGGTTCGGGCTTCGTCTTCGAGAACGCCATCGTCGGTGGTTCGGTGCCGCGTGAATACGTGCCGGGCGTCGAAAAGGGCCTGAAGCTGGCCAAGGAAACCGGTGTCATCGCCGGCTTCCCGCTCATCGACTTCAAGGCGACCCTGATCGACGGCGCCTATCACGACGTTGACTCGAACGTGCTCACCTTCGACATCGCCTCGCGCGCCTGTTTCCGCGAAGGCATTCCCAAGGCCGGCCCGAAGCTCCTCGAACCGATGATGAAGGTCGAGGTGGTGACGCCGGAAGACTACATGGGCGACGTGATCGGCGATCTCAATTCCCGCCGTGGCCAGGTTCAGGGCATGGACAGCCGTGGCAACGCCCGTGTGATCACGGCGATGGTGCCGCTCGCCAACATGTTCGGCTACGTCAATACCCTGCGCTCGATGAGCCAGGGCCGTGCCCAATACACCATGACTTTCGACCACTATGAGCAGGTCCCACAGGCGGTTGCGGACGAAGTCCGCGCCAAGATGGCCTAAGAAACCAGACCTGATCGGAACCAGCGAACTGACGGAGTAAGACGATGGCGAAGGCTAAATTCGAGCGTAACAAGCCGCACTGCAACATTGGCACGATTGGCCACGTTGACCACGGCAAGACGTCGCTGACGGCGGCGATCACGAAGGTTCTGGCGGAAACGGGCGGTG
>NZ_JAYRDA010000011.1:0-88648 GCF_041909655.1 Dongia sp.
AGACCGCCGGCGGCGCCATGCGGTTGGTGAGCAGCCAGAAGAAGAGATGCTTATCGCCCAGGAATCGATAGCGCGAGAAGGCATAGGCGGCAGGCAAGGCGACCGCCACCGACAGGATGGTGTTGGCGACGACATAGGTGAGTGAATTGATATAGCCCGAATACCACGTCGAATCGGTGAAGATCTTCATGTAGTTGTCGAGCGTGAAGGCTTGCGGGAACAGCGAGAAGCCGCCCAGGATCTCGTTCGTGGTCTTGAACGACATCGTCACCAGCCAATAGATCGGCAGCATCAGGAAGAGGATGTAGACGATCGGAATGAGTGAGCGCTTGCGCATGTTACTGGGCCTCGTTCCGCATCATGAGGGTATAGAACAGCCAGCTCAAAAGCAGGATGATCAGGAAGTAGATGAGCGACATGGCGGCAGCCGGGCCGAGATCGAACTGGCCCAGCGCCATCTTGTCGAGATCGATCGAGAGGAAGGTAGTGGCGTTGCCGGGGCCACCGCCGGTCAGCACCTTCACTTCGGTATAGATCATGAAGCTGTCCATGAAGCGGAGCAGCACGGCGATGGTGAGAACGCGCTTCAGCTTCGGGAGCTGGATGTAGCGGAAGACCGCCCAGGCTGAGGCGCCGTCGATCTTGGCGGCACGGTAGTAATCGTCCGGGATCGAGACGAGGCCGGCATAACAGAGCAGCACCACCAGCGAGGTCCAGTGCCAGACATCCATCAGCACCGTGGTGAACCAGGCGGTTACCGGCTGGCGCGTGTAATTGTAATCGAAGCCGAGATTGTTGAGCCCCTTCCCAAGCAACCCGATTTCGGGGAGCGCGAAGATGTTCCACATGGCGCCCACGACGTTCCAGGGAATGAGCAGCGGCAGCGCCATCAAGACGAGGCAGACCGAAACCCAGAAGCCCTTCCGCGGCATCGCCAGGGCGATGATGAGGCCCAAGGGCACTTCAATGGCGAGGATGATGGCGCTGAAGAGCAATTGGCGCAGCAGTGCCTCGTGGAAGCGCGGCGAATTGAGGACCTGCTCGAACCACTGCACCCCGGCCCAGAAGAAGACGTTGTCGCCGAAGGTTTCCTGGACTGAGTAATTGACCACGGTCATCAGCGGGATGACCGCGTTGAAGGCGACCAGGATCACCACGGGGAGGACCAGGAACCAGGCCTTCTGATTGACTTGCTTGTACATGCCTTGGCTCCTTACGCTACCAGCCAGCCGTCGCGGTAGAGATGCGTGTGCTGCCGATCGAAGCGCAGATGCGCCCCGCCGGCGGGCACGGCCATGCCTTCGGGCACCAGCACGCGGATGAGATGGCCCTGATGGCGCGCTTCGACGATGCGGAAGCGGCCGGCATCGGTGACCTTGCCGATATCGACAGCGAGGCCGCCGTGACCCGCGAAGCTGACGAATTCGGGGCGGATGCCCACCTCGACGCGACCGCCGACGGCGGCTTCGGCGCGGTCCTGCTCGATCACCTCGATGCGCGAGCCCATGAAGCTGACGCCGCCATTCTCGAGGGCCGCCGGCAGCACGTTCATGCCAGGCGAGCCGATGAAATGGCCGACGAAGGTATGGGCCGGGCGCTCGAACAACTCGATCGGCGTCCCCACCTGCACCACTTCGCCATTGTTCATGACGACGACGCGGTCGGCAAAGGTGAGCGCCTCGGTCTGGTCATGGGTGACGTAGATCATGGTGCGCTTGACGCGGTGGTGGAGCTCCTTCAATTTCGAGCGCAGCACCCATTTGAGATGCGGGTCGATCACGGTGAGCGGCTCGTCGAACATGATCACGTTGACGTCGGAGCGCACCAGGCCGCGGCCCAGCGAAATCTTCTGCTTGCCGTCGGCGGTAAGGCCCGAGGCGCGGTTCATCAGCGAGGCTTCGAGATCCAGCATGCCCGCGATCTCGCGCACGCGGCGGTCGATCTCGTCCGGCGCCACCTTGCGGTTGCGCAAGGGGAAGGCGAGGTTGTCGTAGACCGTCATGGTGTCGTAGATGACCGGGAACTGGAACACCTGGGCGATATTGCGGTCTTCCGGCGACGCGTTGGAGACATCGCGGTCGTCGAAGAGGATGCGGCCCTCAGTCGGGTGCAGCAGGCCCGAGATGAGGTTGAGAAGCGTGGTCTTGCCGCAGCCTGAGGGGCCGAGCAGCGCATAGGCGCCGCCGTCTTCCCATTCCAGGCTCATTTCTTTGAGCGCCCAATCCTCGGGCTTCTGCGGGGCGGCGCCATACGCATGGCGCAGGCGGTCGATGGTGATGCGCGCCATTATTCGGATCCTCCCACAAGCTGGCCGTCGGCGCCGAACAGGAACGAGCGCGCGACATCGACATGGAGCTTCGCCTCGGCGCCGACATCGAAGGGATGCACGCCGTGGGATTGCGAGATCCAGGTGGCGCCGTCGAGATGGAAATGGATGACGCTGTCCGAGCCGGTAAGTTCGGCCAGCAACACGCGGCCATTGAGCTCGGCCAGGCCCGGCTGCACTTCCGGCGAAATGTGATGGGCGCGGATCGCCCAGGTATAGGGGCCGTCGGGCAGGCCCGCGGTCGGCCCCTCAAGTGCAAAGCCGATTCCGTTCGCGAGCTCGATGCGGTTGCCCTGCTTACGGACCTGCGC
This sequence comes from Dongia sp., assembly GCF_041909655.1. Taxonomy (GTDB): domain Bacteria; phylum Pseudomonadota; class Alphaproteobacteria; order Dongiales; family Dongiaceae; genus Dongia. Next base: position 2,638 of record NZ_JAYRDA010000011.1, read on the forward strand.
CACGTTGAGCGGCGGGTCGGAGAAGACCTGGGCGGAGAGAAGATCCTTGGGCTTCCGGTAGATGGCGCCGGTGGGGCCGAATTGAGTGACTCGCCCTTCATGCAGGGTCGCGGTATTGCCGCCGAAGAGCAAGGCCTCGGTGGGCTCGGTCGTGGCGTAGACGACGATGCAGCGACGACCGGCGAAAAGGCGCGGCAGCTCGTCGCGAAGTTCCTCGCGCAATTTGTAATCGAGATTGGCGAGCGGCTCGTCGAGGAGGACGAGGTCGCTGTCCTTCACCAGCGCGCGGGCGATGGCGGTCCGCTGCTGCTGGCCGCCGGAGAGTTCCGCCGGGCGGCGCTGCAGCATGGGTTTCAAACGCAGAAGCTCGGAGACCGCGCCGACGCGGCGTTCGATCTCTCCCCGGTCCATGCCGGCCACCTTCAGCGGCGAAGCGATGTTCTCGTAGACCGAGAGATGGGGATAGTTGATGAATTGCTGATAGACCATCGAGACGTTGCGCTTCTGCACCGCCATGCCGGTCACGTTCTGGCCGCGGAACCAGATCTCGCCACTCGACGGACGGTCGAGGCCCGCCATCAATTGGAGGAGCGTGGTCTTGCCGGAGAGCGTGGTGCCGAGGAGGACGTTGAAGCTCCCCTCTTCGAGGACGAGATTCGTCTCGAGGATATGGGTTTCGGCGCCGACCGCCTTGGTCACATGTCGAAGTTCGAGGGTCATTCAGCTCACGTTTCGTTTCAATGCGTCGACTGCCACCGGGGGTGGGACCCGCCCCCGGTGGCTCCGTCGTCCGTTAGGTCAAGCTTACTGGTTTTCGGTCCAGCGCTTGATCAGCTCGTCATAGGCGATGGTCTCGCCCTGCGGCTTCTCGTTATCGAGCTTGGCATGCGGGCCATTCTCCTTGCCGAGCCATTCCGAGGGATCCTTTTCCTCGTTCAAGCGCGGGCCGCAGCCGCCATAGGTGTTGTTGGCTTCATCGGCCTGCTGCATGCGGGCCATGACCTGGTCCATCTCGCCGGCGAGACGGTCCATGGCTTCCTGCGGCGTGAACGCACCCGAGTTCACGTCACCGATGTTCTGCCACCAGAGCTGAGCCAGCTTCGGATAGTCAGGCACGTTGACGCCGGTCGGCGTCCAGTTGACGCGGTCGGGCGAGCGGTAGAACTCGACCAGGCCGCCGAGCTTGCCAGCGCGTTCCGTGAAGCTCTCATGCCGCACGGTGCTGTCGCGGATGAAGGTGAGACCGACATGGCTCTTCTTCACATCGACCGTCTTCGAGGTGACGAACTGGGCATAGAGCCAGGCCGCCTTCTGGTTCTCGACCGGGGTCGATTTGAACAGCGTCCAGGAACCGGTGTCCTGATAGCCGAGCTTCTGGCCTTCCTTCCAGTACGGGCCATGCGGCGAGGGCGCCATCCGCCAGAGCGGTGTGCCTTCGTCATCGACGGTATTGTTGCCGTCGGCCTTCGGCGCCACCATCGAGGCGGTGAAGGCGGTGTACCAGAAGATCTGCTGCGCGACATTGCCCTGGGAGAGCGCCGGGAGCGACTGGTAGAAGTCGTAATCGGCGGCACCCGGAGGGGCGTATTTGCGCAGCCATTCATCCCATTTGGCGATCGCGTAGACCGAGGCCGGGCCGTTGGTCTCGCCACCGCGGCTGACCGATGCACCCGACGGGTTGCAGGAACCCTCTTCCATGCGGATGCCCCATTCGTCGATCGGGCGGCCGTTGGGAAGACCCTTGGAACCGGCGCCGGCCATCGAGAGCCAGGCATCGGTCATGCGCCAGCCGAGATCGGGCGCACGCTTGCCGTAATCCATGTGGCCGTAGATCTGGACGCCGTCGATTTCCTTCACGTCATTCGAGAAGAATTCGGCGATGTCCTCATAAGCCGACCAGTTGACCGGCACGCCGAGCTCGTAGCCGTATTTGGCCTTGAACTTTTCCTTGAGGTCTTCGCGGTCGAACCAATCCTTGCGGAACCAGTAGAGGTTGGCGAATTGCTGGTCAGGGAGCTGCCACAATTTGCCGTCCGGACCGGTGGTGAAGGACTTGCCCATGAAATCCTCGAGATCGAGGGTCGGGCTGGTCACGTCCTTGCCGTCGCCGGCCATGAAGTCGCTGAGATTGACCGCCGATTGCAGACGCGAATGCGTGCCGACGAGATCGGAATCGTTGACATAGGCGTCATAGAGCGAGCGGTTGGTCTGCATCTGGGTTTGCACCGCCTGGACGACTTCGCCTTCGCCGAGGAGCTGGTGGTTGACCTTGATGCCGGTGATTTCTTCGAACGCCTTGGTCAGGACCTTCGATTCATATTCATGCGTCGGAATGGTTTCCGAGAGCACGTTGACTTCCATGCCCTTGAACGGCTCGGCGGCCTTGATGAACCATTCCATTTCCGCGAGCTGCTCATCGGCCGACAGGGCCGAGGGCTGGAATTCCTCGTTGATCCACTTCTTGGCGGCTTCGGCATCTGCAAACGCGGGGACAGATCCCATTGCCAGCATCAGAGCGGCCAACGACACGGTACGACGGATCGCCATGATCGTTTCCTCCTCATGTGCGCTTTGACGATTTAGCGCCCGGCCAGTGCGCACGTTCTCCAGCCGGACGGTCCGAGATCGCGGAATGACGGATGGCGCGTCGAGAGACGGCCTAGCGGCCGCCGCTCACCAGCGCGCGCGTGCCGTTCAATTCCGCGATGTAATCCTGCAGGGCGACCTGATCGCCCTCACGCATATGGAGACCAAGTTTCGAGCGGCGCCAGATGATGTCATCGGCGCTCGTGGCCCATTCCTGATCCATCAAATAGTTGACTTCGGCGGCGGTCAAGCTGGGACCGAAACGCCGGCCGAGATCGGCGGCGGATTTCGCATTCCCCAAGACACGTTCCGCCCGTGTGCCATAGGCGCGCACCAGGCGCCGGGCTTCCTTGAGCTCCAGGAAGGTGTACTTCTTGGCGATGCTGCCGACCTGTGCCGCGAAAGCGTTCACCGGAAAATCGCCGCCCGGCAGCGTCGCCTTGTCGGTCCAGGGCTTGCCCATGGCGGGAAAGCTCGGCTGCAATTTTTCAAGGGCTGCCTCGGCGAGGCGCCGGTAGGTGGTGATCTTGCCGCCGAAGACCGAGAGCAAGGGCGCGCCATCCGCCGGCTGATCGAGGCGCAAAACGTAATCGCGGGTCGCATCCTGGGCCTTGCTGGCGCCGTCGTCATAAAGCGGCCGGATCCCGGCATAGGTCCAGCGGATATTGGCACGGGTTACCGAGGCCTGGAAATATTCGTTGGCGGCCGAGAGCAGGTAATCGGTCTCGGCCTCCGAAATGGCGACCTTGCCGGGTTCGCCCTGGTAATCGGCATCGGTGGTGCCGATGAGCGTGAAATCATGCTCGTAGGGGATGGCAAAACAGATGCGGCCATCGGCGTTCTGGAAGATATAGGCGCGGTCATGGTCGAACAATTTCTCGACCACGATATGGCTGCCCTTCACGGTGCGAATTTTATCGGGCGCGTTCATGCCAACGGCACCGCCGAGGAAGCTGGAAACCCAGGGGCCGGTCGCATTCACCAGCGCCCGCGCGGTGACATTGCGCTGCTGGCCACCCGGCCCTTCAAGGCGCAGATGCCAGAGTCCGGCCTCGCGGCGCGCCTCGACGCAGCGCGTGCGCACCAGGATCTCGGCGCCGCGATCGGCGGCATCGCGCGCATTCAGCGAGACGAGCCGCGCATCCTCGACCCAGCAATCCGAATATTCGAAGGCATGGGTGAAACCGGGCTTCAGCGGCAGACCGGCCGCGTCATGCCGCAGATCGAGGCTGCGCGTCGGGGGCAGCAACTTGCGGCCGCCGAGATGGTCGTAGAGAAAGAGGCCGAGCCGGACGAGCCAGCGCGGCCGGAGGCCCTTGTGATGGGGGAGGACGAACCGCAAGGGCCAGATGATATGGGGGGCGGCGCGCAGGAGCACTTCGCGCTCGATCAGCGCCTCGCGCACCAGGCGAAACTCCTTGTGCTCGAGATAGCGGAGACCGCCATGGATGAGCTTGGTCGAGGCCGAGGATGTGCCGCTGGCGAGATCGTTCTGCTCGGCAAGCAGCACTTTGAGGCCGCGCCCCACCGCGTCGCGGGCGATACCGCACCCGTTGACGCCGCCGCCGATGACGGCGATGTCGAAGATTTCCGCGACCAAAGACATTGAGACCTGACCCATTCCTCCGCGCCACCGATCCCGTCGACCCCGCCAGAGCACCGGATTTCGGGCACTCAAGCAGGCTTTGGCTTATTCGGCGGCATTTCCCGCCGGACAGCGTCGTTGCCGGAGATCGGCTTTCGTAATTTTCGTTATGGAAGGTGAAACGAAATTAAACGAAAGACAAGAGAAAACTTGCGCGCGATTGGCGTTCGAAATGGATATTAATCGACATTAAAACGCATAATTCGAATGTAGTCAGTTGCGCTTTTCGCACATGCGAAAGGGGACTAACGACTTAAACGGGTTCGGATTCTTCGCCGGTTTCGCCGCCCATCTCTCCCCCGGGTGCCACCGCGACCGTGGTGCCGCCATGGCGGCAGATCTCGGCGATGTTCTCAGGCAAAGCACGATCCGTGACGAAGACGTTCACTTCGGAAAGATGCCCAATGCGCACCGGCGCGGTGCGGGTGAACTTCATCGAATCGGCCACCAGGATGACGTTGCGTGCATTCTTGATGATGGCCTGGGCCACGCGCACCTCGCGGTAATCGAAATCGAGCAGCGAGCCGTCGTCGTCGATCGCCGAGACGCCGATCACCGCGTGATCGACCTTGAACTGCGACATGAAATCGACCGCCTGCTCGCCGACGATACCGCCATCCGAGCGGCGCAGCATGCCGCCCGCCACGATGACGTCGATCCGCGGCGACGGCAGCAGGATGCCGGCCACATGGATGTTGTTGGTGATGACCAGCAGGCCTTCATGGGAGCTCAACGCCCGGGCCACTTCCTCGGTTGTGGTGCCGATATTGATGAAGAGCGAGGAGCCGTTCGAGATGAGGGCTGCCGCATGTTCGCCGATGCGGCGCTTTTCATTGTCGGCCAGATGCCGCCGCGCCTCATAGGCCACGTTCTCGACGCCGGAAGCGAGGATCGCCCCGCCATGGGTGCGGGTGAGCAGACGCTGTCCGCAGAGATCATTGAGATCCTTGCGGATGGTCTGCGGCGTCACGTCGAACTTGGCGGCAAGATCGTCCACGTTCACGCGCCCGTTCAAACGGGCCATGGCGAGGATGTCGTTCTGGCGGGGCGTCGGCGTGAACATGCAGATGATCCAGGCTGGTGATGGGGCGGAGATTACGGTGCCCCTCGCCCGCTGCCAATCGCCAATTCTACCGGGTGCGGCGCAGCATGCGGAGATCGCCCAAGCTGGTCGCACGCAGCAACAATGCCAGAGCGGCGAAGGTAACGGCACCGGCACCGATGATGATCACGGTCGCGATGACGCGCTGCGTGGTGGCCGCCTCGCCGCCCGGCCAAAGCAAGTGACTGACCAGCCAGGTGACGAGGCCGAGGCCGATGCAGGCCAGAAACTGGCGGGGCAAGAAGCGGCGGAAGCGCTGATCGAAGATCAGGAAGCCGCGGCGCCACAAGGTCCAGGTGAGAAGGGCCGCATTGACCCAGGCCGCCACCATCATGCCCGTAGCAACGCCGATGAAACCGTAACTGGGCGTAAGCGCCGCGCTGATCGCAATGTTGACGGCGACCGAGATCACTGCGAAGCGGAAAGGCGTGCCGGTATCTTCACGGGCAAGGAAGCCCACGGTGAGCCCCTTCAAGCCGATATAGGCCGGGAGTCCCGCCGACATGATGACGAGCGCCAATGAGACAGCGGCTGAATCGGCCGCGGTGAAGGCGCCACGCTGATAGAGCGTGGTGACGATGGGGGCGCTGGCGACCATCAGCCCGACCATGGAGGGGAGCGAGAACAGCAGGCCCAGTTCGAGGGCACGGTTATGCATGCGCATTGCAACCGCAGGCTCTTCGCCGCGCAGCGCCTTGGTCAGCGAGGGCAGCAGCACGACGCCGATCGCCGTACCGATGAGAGCAAGCGGCAGCTGATAGAGACGGTCGGCATAATAGATGTAGGAGACGGCGCCGGGATGGAGTGAAGCCAGGATCGTCGAGACCACGAGATTGATCTGGGTGACACTGGCACCGAAGAGGCCAGGCAGCATCAGGCGGCCGAGGCGCTTTACCTCCGGCGTCAGGCGCGGCCAGGTGAGGCGCAGCACGATCCCCGCCTTGTGGCAGGCGCCGGTCAGAAAGAGGAATTGCGCGAGACCCGCGCCGGCGACCGCCCAGGACAGGGTCCGCGCCACAAAGAAATCGTCGCCCTCGACGAACCAGAGTGTCGCCACCAGAACCAGGTTGAGAATGATCGGCGCGGCCGCGGTAAGAGCGAATTTTTGCAGACCGTTGAGCATGCCGCCCTGCAGCGAACAGAGCGACATGAAGAGGATGTAAGGGAAGGTGATGCTGGTGAAGAGCACCGTGGCGTTGAACTTTTCCGGCGAGACGTCGAAGCCCGGCGCAAAGAGCTGAATGAGCCAGGGCATGGCGATTTCCGCCGCCAGCGTCAGGACCAGCAGCAACAGCAACATGATCGACAGCACCTGCTCGGCAAAATGCCGCGCCCCCCGCTCGCCTTCCTCGGTGAGGTGCCGCGTGAAGATCGGAATGAAGGCGGCACTGAAGGCGCCCTCGGCGAACATCTGGCGCAACAGATTGGGAAGCCGCATGGCGACGATGAAGGCCTCGGCCATCGGACCGGTGCCGAGAATGCCGGCAATGAGGATTTCACGGACGAAGCCGAGCAGGCGGCTGATCAGGGTCATGCCGCCGACAGTGGCGACCGCGCGGAGGGAGAACATCGTGGTCCGTGATCTCTTTCGACGGCCACGCGACGCGGCCGATGACAAGGGGTTTTGGTATTGCGAGGTGTCTAGCATGGAGATGGAGTCCGGTCCCAGCGCCGAGCGCAGCGACACAGTGGAGGCATAGCGGAAGATGACCATGGCAGGCCCCAGGCCAAATCACGGCAGCTTTGTGTATTTTAAGACTACTAGACCGATAGAGATTATCGTGTTTAAGATCGATTCACCGACCCACCTACCCGGCGGGGGTGGGTCGGCCGCCGGAGATACGACGTCGCAACGTTTTTCAGGAGGCTAACTTGTTGAAAGTGATTGGCTATCGGAATGCTCTCAGCGCGCTTTTCCTGCTCGCTTTGGGCCCCCTAGTAGCGACTCTGGGCGCGGCCCCAGCCAGCGCCCAGACCGAATTGCTGAACGTGTCCTATGATCCGACGCGGGAATTCTATCAGGCCTATAACGCCGCCTTTGCCAAACATTGGCAGGCGGAGACCGGCGAGGATGTTTCGGTCAACACCTCCCATGGCGGGTCCGGGAAACAGGCCCGCGCCGTGATCGAGGGATTGCCGGCCGATGTGGTGACCCTGGCGCTGGCTTACGACATCGACGAAATCCATGCCAAGGCGGATCTGCTGCCGGAAGATTGGCAAAAGCGCCTGCCCAACAATGCCTCGCCCTATACCTCGACCATCGTCTTCCTGGTGCGGAAGGGCAATCCGAAGGGCCTCAAGGATTGGGGCGATCTCGTTAAAGACGACGTCCAGGTAATCACGCCCAATCCGAAGACCTCGGGCGGGGCGCGCTGGAATTATCTGGCGGCCTGGGGCTGGGCGCTCAAGCAGCCGGGCGGCTCGCCGGAAACGGCCAAGGCCTTCCTCAAGGAAGTGTTCCAGCACGTGCCGGTGCTCGATACCGGCGCGCGCGGTGCCACCCTCACCTTCACCCAGCGCGGCATTGGCGACGTCCTGCTCGCCTGGGAGAACGAGGCGCTGCTGGCGCAGAAGGAGCTGGGCGCCGATCAGGTCGAGATCGTTGTGCCCAGCGTCTCGATCCTCGCCGAGCCGCCGGTTGCCGTGCTCGACCGCAATGTGGATGCACGCGGCACCCGCAAAATCGCGGAAGCCTATCTCCAATATCTCTATGCGCCGGAGAGCCAGGAACTGGCGGCGCAGCATTTCTATCGGCCGCGCGATCCGGCCATCGCCGAGAAATACGCGGCGAGCTTTCCCGAGGCGAGCCTCTTTACCATCGACGAATTGTTCGGCGGCTGGGCCAAGGCGCAAAGCGAACATTTCGCCAATGGCGGGACGTTCGACCAGATCTATCAGCCGGCAAACTGACGCAGGCTGACAGGATGACGGGCGGCGGCTCCCCGTGTCGCCGCCCGTCATACATCCATCCCGCCCGTTCAGGCGACCAGCACCTCCGTCATCATGCCGGTCGCCATGTGGAGAAGGTTATGGCAATGGAGCGGCCAGCGTCCTGGATTGTCGGCATCGAAGGCGATGCGGACACGCCCGTCGATCGGCACCAGCACGGTGTCGCGTAGGGCGCCGGCCAGGGCCTGTCCGTTGATGCCGATGACCTGGAAATGATGGCCGTGAAGATGCATGGGATGCGCCATGCCGGTCTGGTTGACGAAATCGATCTCGATGCGGTGGCCCAGTTCCGCCTGCAGGGGCGTATGCTGGCCGAAGACCTGGTCGTTGATCGACCAGACATAGGGCGACATCGATCCGGTGAGCGCAACTTCGAGACGTTGATCCGGGTCACGCGCCGGCAAGGGCTGGGCGGCACGGAATTGTGCCTCCCAGGCGAGATCGATCGGGCCTGCCATCTGGTCACCGGCTTCGGCAATCTTGGATATGGCCGCATCTGGGGTGGCGAGGATGATACCGGTGCGTGCCACATCTCCTTCCCGCTCGGCGAGGATCGGGAAGGCGCCGCCCGCCTCCGGCATGTCGACAAGGAGGTCGAGACGCTGGCCCATGCTGAGTGAAAAGCGGCTGCCGGTCACGGGCTGGATATCGTTGCCGTCGACGGCGACCGCCGTGCCGGTCAGGCGCCCGAGATTGATATGGAAGGCGGTGCTGGTGGCCCCATTGATGAGGCGGAGTCGCACGCGGCCTTTTCTTTCCGTGCGCACGACTAACGGGTCGGCCAGCGTGCGATCATTGGCGAGATAGGCGTCGTAGGTGACGTCGTTGAGATCCATGCCGCCTGCGCCGTGAGTCATGGAACCGTGATCCATGGTGCTGTGATCCATGCCGGCCATATCCATCGCCGGCGCGGGAGCACCACCGTGGCCGCTATGGTCAAGCTCGAGACCACCGGTGAGCTCGGCCAGGATTTCGACCGGATCGCGGAAGGTGAAATCGTGCAGCAGCACCACGACTTCCTGAACATCGGCACGAAGATCGGCGGCGGTGTGGACGATGAGCGGTGCCGCCATCAGGCGTTGCTCCTGAAGGCCGTGATGGGAATGCATCCAATGCGTACCCGGACGCGGGGAGAAATCATAAGCCGCACTGGCGCCCGGTTCGATCAGCGGCCTTTCCTTGTCTGCAACACCATCCTGCAGGAAGGGCGGCGTCTGGCCGTGCCAATGGATGATCGCGGGCTCGCCGCATTGATTGGCAAGTTCGACCCGGAAACGTTCGTCGGGCGAGAGGGTGAGGCCATGACTGCCATCCGGTTGCTGGATGCCGAACATGGTGGCGGCGCGGCCCGTCACCTCGATCTGGCGCGTGGTGATGGCGAGGGGGCGCGCGGTAGCGGCACGGCCGAGACGCGGCAGGATGGGGAGAGATGCAAGCGAAGATGCGCCGACCAGGAGCCGGCGGCGGCTGAGAAGAAACGGTGACATGAAGAATGTCCTTCCACGGAACGATGGGATGCCGGCAAAAGCCGGATGGATCGGTTCAGAGGAAGAAGGTTGCCGGTGGCCGCCAGGCGGGATCGGGTTCGCTGAGCGCGGCTTGTTCCGCACCGGCTGGGCGGTCGAAACGGGTGACGAAGATGCGGCGCTCCGGCAGCGGATCGGGCGGCAGGGCCTGGACCATCATGCCGCAGGCGAATGTGGCGCAGCAGGCGAAGGGATCGGCATCGGGCTTGGCTGGTTTGGGGGCTGACTGGTCCGCCATGTCATGGCAAGGCGCCGCCGCTTCCGACACGGGCGTTACCATCTCGGCCTTAACCAGCGGCACGCCCTGGAACGAAAGGACGAGCGCCACCAGGAATGCGAGGCAAAAGCGGGAAAGGATCGGGCGGTGCCGGGTCATGGGATTAGACTTAGGCACCGCCCGCATTTCGTCAATGGGCTTTTCGTCAACCCTCGATCACCGCCGGATGTTGCGCATGATGCGGATCGGCCTCGCCCGGTTTCGCCTTGGCATGGTTCGAGGCGATGAAAGTATAGAAGACCGGCAGCACGAAGAGAGTGAAGAGCGTGCCGATCGACATGCCGGCGACGATCACGATGGCGATCGACATGCGGCTGGCGGCACCGGCGCCGCTGGCAAACATCAGCGGAATGAGGCCGGCCACCATGGCGGCGGTGGTCATCAGCACGGGGCGAAGACGGAGGCCAGCGGCCATTTCGACCGCCTCCAGCTTGGAGAGGCCGTATTTCTCCTGCTGTTCCTTCGCCACTTCGCAGATGAGGATGCCGTGCTTGGTGATGAGACCCACCAGGGTCACCAGGCCCACCTGACTGTAGATGTTGATGGTGGAATAGCCGAGCGCCAGCGGGATGAAGGCGCCGCAGACCGAGAGCGGCACCGAGATCAGGATCACGAAGGGATCGCGTAGGCTTTCGAACTGTGCTGCCAGCACCAAATAGATGATGGCGACGGCGAAAGCGAGCGTCACCCAGAAGGCGGCACCTTCCTGGATGTATTGCCGCGACTGGCCGGCGTAATCGATGCTGAAGCCTTCCGGCAGAACCTCGTCGGCGATCTCGGCCATCTTTTCGAGGGCCGTGCCCAGAGGAGCCGCTATCACCGCCGAGATGATCACGGCGTTCTGCTGGTTGAACTGGTTGAGAGCGATCGGCTGCACTTCCTTGCGCAAGGTCACGAGGCTGCCCAGCGGTACCGAATCGCCACTCGCCGTCCGGACATAGAAATCGCCCAGCTTGTTGGGATCCAGGCGGTCGACACGCGCCACCTGCGGGATCACCTTGTAGCTCTTGTTGTAGAGGTTCATCAGGTTGACGTAATTTCCGCCGGTCATAGTGGCTAGCGTCGAGGCGATCTCCTCCATGGTGACGCCGTAAGCCGCCGCCTTGTCGCGGTCGATCTCGACGATGGTCTGCGGTTTCTCGAATTTCAGATCGACATCGTAATAGAAGATCTGGAAGCCGGCCTGGTAGAGGCGTTCCTTGAAGCGTTCGACCACGTCGTTGAGCGTCACGTAATCGGCGATGGTGCTGATCACGAACTGGATGGGGACGCCATCGGCGCCCGGCAGCGAGGGCACCGGAAAGACCGCGGCGTTGATGCCGGAGATGGCGCTGAGATGACCGGTCAGATCCTGCAGCACCGGCGCCTGGCCGCGCTCGCGCTCGGTCCAGGTTTTCAAGACGGCGACGCCGAAGCCGGAATTGGTGCCGTCGATGCCGTTGATGGTGAAGAAGCCGTTGATCTCCGGGATGCTCTGCACGCTCTGCTTCATGGCGTCGCCATAGCGATCCATGTAGTCGAGATTGGCATCGGTCGGGCCCTGATAGGCCATGAAGCCGGCGCCCTGATCTTCGACCGGCGCCAGTTCCTTGCTCATCATGACAACGAAGCCGAGAGCGCCCAGGGCTGCCAGCACGATGAAGCCGAAGACGACGGTCGCCGCGCGGTCGCGGAGCGAGGCGCCGAGCATGCGCAGATAGATGTTGCGCAGGCCGTCGAAGACCGCGTCGATGCGGTAGGCAAGCCCGCGCTTGTCGGGATTGTGCTTCAGCAGCTTGGAACACATCATCGGCGAGAGTGTGAGCGCGACGATGCCGGAGACGATGACCGCACCCGCCAGCGTGAGGGCGAATTCCTTGAAGAGCGCCCCCGTCAATCCGGTCATGAAGGCGATCGGGGCGTAGACGGCGGCCAAGGTAATCGTCATCGAGATGACCGGCCCGGCGATCTCGCGCGTCCCGACCAGGGCCGCCTGGAATGGAGAGAGCCCCTCTTCTATATGCCGGTGCACATTCTCGACCACCACGATGGCGTCGTCGACCACCAGACCGATCGCCAGCACCATGGCCAGCAGGGTCAGCAGATTGATCGAGAAACCGAGGATCATCAGGAACAGGCAGACGCCGATCAGCGACAGGGGCATGGTGACCAGCGGGATGACGACCGAGCGCATCGACCCCATGAACAGGAAGATCACCACCATGACGATGAGGGCCGCTTCGCCGATCGTCTTCAGCACCTCTTCGATCGAGGCGCGGATGAAGATGGTGGAATCGTAGGCGACCTGCATCTTCATGCCGGCAGGCAGATTGGATTCGATATCCGGCAGAATCTCGTAGACGTCGTCGATGACGGTGAGCGGATTGGCATCGGGTGTCGTCTGGATGCCGATGAAGACCGCCTTGTCGCCGTTCACGAAGACCGAGGAATCGGTGCTTTCCGGCCCCAGTTCGACATTGGCGATGTCGGACATGCGCACCAGCTGCGCGCCTTCATTTCGGATGACGAGGTCGCGGAATTCCTGCACGCTCCGGAGATCGGTGCGTGCCGTGGTACCGACCACGTCGAAATAGCCCTTGGCGCTGCCGGCGGCGGCGAGATAGTTGTTGGTTTCGATCGCCGCCTGCACTTCGGAGGCCGAGATATTGTATTGCGCCATCCGAATGGGATCGAGCCACAGGCGCATGGCGAATTTCTGGCCACCGATCAGTTCCGGATCGGCGACACCGGGAACGGTCGAGAGCTTCGGCTGGATGACGCGGCTCACATAATCGGTGATCTGGCCGGGATTCATCACCGCGCTGGAGAAAGCCAGATACATCGAGGCGAACTGATCGCCGGTCGATTTCACGATGGTGGGATCGTTGATGCCGCGCGGCAGCAGCGAGCGGGTCTGGTTGACCTTGGCCGTCACCGCCGTCATGGCGGCGTCGGGATCCTCGTTGAGGCGCACGTTGACGGTGACCACGCTGGTCCCGGCATAGGATTTCGACGTGAGGTAATCAATGCCGTCGGCCGTCGCCACCGCCTTCTGGATCGGATCGGTGATGAAGCCCTGCATCAAATCGGCGTCGGCGCCCGGAAAGGTCGTCGTCACCGTAATGGTGGTGTTGAAGAGTTCCGGATACTGGCGGACCTGCAGCGAAAAGATCGATTGCAGTCCGAGGAGCAGGATCAGGAGCGAGATGACGGTCGACAGAACCGGCCGCTTGATGAAGATATCAAACATGATCGATCCTTACTCCACCGGGACTTGCTCGGGCAGCGACAGCGTGTCGTCCTTGACCACGGCCACACGGGTGCCGTTATCAAGCTTCAACTGGCCGGAGGTGACGATCATGTCGCCCGCCGCGACGCCGCTTTCGATGATGATGCTGCCGGCGCGACGCTCGCCGGTTTCGATGATGCGCTTTTCGACGGTGTTGATATCCGCGCCCGCGTCATCCTTGCCGGATTTCACCACATAGACGAAATCGCCGTAGAGGCTGTAGCTGATGGCGGTCTGGGGAACCGTCACCACCTGCATGCGCGAGGGTAGCTGGATCGCGAGCTTGGCGAACATGCCGGGGCGCAGCAGGCCATCGGCATTGTCGAAACGACCCTGCACCTCGACCATGCCGGTCTGCTGGTTGATGAGCGGCTCGATGGCCGAAATCTCGCCCTCGAATTCCTGCACCGGATAGGCATCGGTCGTCATCTTGATCGTGTGCCCGACCTTGAGATCCGAGAGCTCCCTCTGCGAGACGCTGAAATTCACGAACATCACCGAGAGATCCTGGATGTTCACGATGGCGACACCCGCCTCGAGATACTGGCCGACATTGACCTTGCGGATGCCGAGCACACCGTCAAAGGGCGCGAAGATGGTCTTCTTCTCGATCTGGGCCGCGAGCGAGGCGACATCGGCCACGGCCACGTCATATTCCGACTGGCGCTGATCGAGGGTGGCCTTCGAGATGTTGTTGGTGGCGAGCAGGGATTCACCGCGGTCGAGATCGGCCCGGGCGAGTTTCAGCGAGGCCTGGGCCTTGGCGAGGTTGCTGCGCTCGACATCGGCGTCGAGTTGCACCAGCGCCTGGCCCGCGGTGACCTTGTCACCGGATTCGAACAGGATCTGCTGGATGAGGCCGGGCATGGAGGTGCTGACATCGACACCGCGGCGCGCTTCGAGGACGCCGATCGCCGGCACCTCGACACCCCAATCCTGGGTTTCGGCGGGTGCCGCGGTCACGTTGACCACCGGCACCGGCATGTTCGCCATCTGCTCCTGCATGGCGGCGAAGCCGGAGAATATCTTGAAGAACACGCCGCCGAAAATGACGGCGCTGCCGATCAGCATGAACAACATCTTCCAGCTGAAAATGCTGCGCAGAACATTGCGGGCAACCGAACCTGCGGACATGATCTTCTCCTCGTACCTTCTCGTCTTTTAGCGCGCGCGCAGTTTGGTTGCCGGCGCCGCCGCTTCATTCGCGGCAGGGGGCGTCAGCAGGGCCAGAGCGCGCTCGCGCACGGTGTTGCGTGTCTCGTCATCCAATACGGGCGATCCCACCAAACGGTGCAGCCACATGCCGTCCATGGCGAGGGCCACCAGCAAGGCCATGGCGGGATCGTCGGAATCCTCGGTGAGGCGGCGGAAGCCGGCGCTGATCGTCTCCTCCAGGGGTTCCAGCAGGCTGGGATTGGTGGCGATCGCAGCCAGGAGCGCACAGCCGGCGGGATCCGTGGTCGGCGCCTCGGGATCGAAGGAGGTCGCGACCAGCGCCCGCGCCCAGCGATTGGCCCCGACCGGCAGAGCATCATAATGCTCCTGCTGCAGCCGGTCGCATTTATCGGCCAGCCGCGCCACCATGCCCTGGATCAGCGCTTCCTTGGTCTTGAAATGGTAGAGCACCCCGCCCTTGCTGATGCCGGCGAGGCGCGCGGCCTCGTCGAGAGTCAGGCTGCCCACGCCCTGCGTGCGCACGACGCTCAACGCGGCATCGATGATGTGGTCCCGGGTGCTCATGAAGTTTGATATGAACCCAATAGGAGAATTGGTCTGCTGCAGCGCGGGAAACTATACCGTCCGGACGGTATAGTCTAGTCACATTCATTAGGAATATTTACTCAGCGACTGAACGTGTTTCGGCCGCCGCCTGATCGCCTGCCGACCGCGCCACAGGCACCCGGTCCGCGGGGATGATGAGTGTCGCGGTGGTGCCCACCTCGATCCGGCTCGCCAGTTCGAGGCGGAAGCGGAGGCGGTCGCAGAGCATTTTGGTGATGGGGAGGCCGAGGCCGACACCGCTATTGGCGGCGACATAGGGGTTGCGGACGGAGCGCGAGAAGGGAACGAAAGCGTTCCGGAGATCATCGCTGCTCATGCCGATGCCGCTATCCTCTATCGCGACATGCAGGCTGCCATCCTCGGCGCGGGTGGCGCGGAGCGAGACCCGCCCACCAGGCCGCGTGTATTTCACCGCATTGGTCAGCAGGTTGGTGAGTATCTGCTTCAAGGGCGTTTCGTCGGTCAGGATCTGGAGGTCGGGCGGAAGATCGCTGGTCCAGACAATTTGTTTTTCGGCGTATTGGCGTTCCAGCATGCGGCGGATGCCATCAACGATCTCGGCCAAAGGCTGGGGATCGCGCCCGCCGCTGTCGAGGCCGTGATCGAAGCGCGAGAATTCCAGCACCTGTTCGATCATCTGCTGCAAGTGCCGGCCGAGGCCGATGATGTCGGCCAGATAAGAGCGTTCCCGTTCGCCCAGCTTGTCGGCGCTGGTCATTTCGAGAAGTTCCGAGAAGCCGATGATGCCGTTCAAGGGCGTGCGCAATTCGTGGCTCATATGCGCGAGAAACTCGGACTTGATCTGGCCGGCGCGGATCGCCTCGTCGAGCGCCAGTTGCGTGGCCTGGATCTGCGAGGAGAGGTTATGGGCCATGTCGAGCATGGCTTCCTCGGTCTGGCGGATTTCCTTGAAGCCGCCTTTGGCCGGCACCAATTCGTCGAATTGATGGCTGCGCACCCGGAGCGCATTCTTTTCCAGGCGCCGCAGACCGGCAACGATTGGCTGCGAGAGGGCAATGGCCGCCAGCACCGTGACGAGCGCGATGCCCGCGACCAGCCAGAAGACGGAATCGCGTACCGAGGCGAACCATCCCAGAGGGCCCGCGCGCGGCACGGCGACCCCGACCAGCCAGGAGAGGCCATGGAAGTCGAACGGACTGAGTTCGGCGAGATAGGACGTGCCGTTCCAGTCGAGGGTACGATAGCCGATCGGCTGCAAGCTGCCCGGCGACATGCCGGCCGCCCAGACGGCGGCAAGGAGCGAGTCCTTGAGATCGGTTACGGCAGCGAGGTTCTGGCCGACACGGTGAGCAGCGCCCCGCGTGGTCAAGGGGGCCGACAATTCGGAGGCGGCGACGATACCGGCATCGCCGGTCACCAGAAAGGCGCGGCCACCGATTTCCGTCTCGAGCTGGCCGAAGAAATTCGAGAGATCACCCAGGGTAATATCGACGCCGATGACACAGGCCATGACGCCCGCCTCGCAATGCGCGGAGCGCGCCATGGTGACGCCGGGCCGCTGGTTGGTCCAGAACATGTAGGGTTCGG
Source organism: Dongia sp. (assembly GCF_041909655.1). Classification (GTDB taxonomy): domain Bacteria; phylum Pseudomonadota; class Alphaproteobacteria; order Dongiales; family Dongiaceae; genus Dongia. The sequence continues at coordinate 19,321 of NZ_JAYRDA010000011.1, forward strand.
TCCAGCCGCTGTTGAGGCCTCGCGTCGCCGCCGCGTACCAGGGCCGCAGGCGCGGGTCGTAGCCATCGATCATGGATTCGTCCGGCACGATCTCCTCATAGAAGGCATTGCGCCAGGTGACGGTCACCTGGCGGGCGCGGCGGCCCTCGCGGATCGTCTTGAACATGAAGTGATCGCCGGCCACCGTCTGGACACGCATGACATAGGTGAAGCCGCCATCCTCGTAGCCGACATACATGCCGGCGAGATAGGGATTCGACATCAATTGCTGCCACAGATAACGCATCAGGCGCGGCCGGTCGGTGGCATCGAGCGAACGCTCGTCGATCATGCGCGCGGTGAGTTCGGCCATGCGTTCGGCCTGGGTCAAGAACGCCGTCGAGCGCGACATGATGTGGCTGCCGGCGCTGCGCATCAGGGATTGCGCGGCATGATCGGCGCCACGCTGGGCAATGATCAGGCCGCCGCCGATGATGGCAAGCGCCGAGAGGCCAACCAGCAACGGCAGAGCAACCAGCAATACCGTGCGAACCGACCAGGATGCCGCCATGCGTCGCAAGAATGCTCCTAAAAATTGGTAAAACCGGCGCCAGTGTGAGGTTTCAGACCTTACAATACCCGACCCATTGCGCAAGAAGTGTTAACATGACGCGACGCGACGGCGCCCAGAATCAGCCCATGCGGGGGTTTTTCGGCATCTTGATCGAGATCATCCGGGGCGGGTGCCAAGTCGAATGCGGGCAATTCAGTCGCTGGAGGGGGCAGAAGTGATCCGCCGCGACATCCCATCTGACAGCCTCGCCGATTTGCTCGGTTCGGAGCGTGGCCTGACCGATGCCGAAATCGTCCTGCGGCGGGACCGCTTTGGTTTCAATGACATCCTCGCCTCCGGTCCCTCGCCCTGGCGCCTGCTGCTCCAGGACACGGCACGCGACCCGATGATCTGGTTCCTAATTACGATGAGCGTGCTCTATGCCGTCATCGGCGCCTATCGGGACGCCGCCATCCTGATGGCGGCGCTGGTCCCGCTTCTCGGCATGGACGCCTATCTGCACCGACGCACGATGGCATCGACGCAAGGGCTGGCGAAGCGCCTTGCCGCCACCTGCACGGCGATTCGCGATGGAGCGCCGCGGATCATCGCGGCGCGCGATCTGGTGCCGGGCGATTTCGTGCATCTCAATCCGGGGGATCTCGTGCCCGCGGATGGGATCGTCTTTTCCGGCGCCGATATCCAGGTGGATGAATCGAGCCTCACAGGCGAATCCTATCCGGCGCGGAAGATGCCGCGCGGCGCGGCGGTGGAGGGCGATCATTGGGTCCTGGCCGGCACGCGCCTGCTGGCCGGCACGGCCAAGATCCGCATTGCCTATACCGGGGCTGCGACTCTCTATGGCGAGATTGCGCGCTCGGCTGAAATCGGCGGCCATGCACACACGCCCCTGCAGGCGGCGATCGGCAGATTGGTCGGCATCCTGCTGGTGATCGCCGTTGCGATCTGCCTCGCTTTGGCGGCGATCCGGTACTGGCAGGGTTATGGCCTGCTCGACGCGGTGATGAGCGCTCTCACTTTGGCGGTCGCCGCTTTGCCGGAAGAATTTCCGGTGGTCTTCACCTTCTATCTGGGCGTCGGGGTCTATCGCCTGGCACAGCGGCAGGCCCTGGTCCGCCGCGCCGTCGCCGTGGAAAATATCGGCCGCGTCACCTGTATCTGCTCGGACAAGACCGGAACGCTCACCGAAGGGCGCCTGGAGCTCGCCCATGCCGAGCCCATCGCCGGCCTTGCGCCCGAGAAACTGGTCGGCCTGGCCTTGAGTGTGGCCGATCCGGCGAGCACCGACCCGCTGGACGTCGCGCTGGCGAACTGGCAGCGGCGGGAGAATGCGGCCGCCATGTCAGCGCCACGCATCGCGAGCTATCCCTTCACCGAGGCACGGCGGCGCGAGACGACACTGCTGCGCGCGGCAGACGGCGCCTTGTCGGCGATCATGAAGGGGGCGCCGGAGAATGTGCTGGCCATGTGCAGCGACAGCGAGACAGTAAAGGTTGCCTGGGCAGAGAAAGTCACCGCTTACGCCACGGGCGGCCACAAGGTGATCGCCTGCGCCACGCAGCGCATCGCCGCCGAAAGCTGGGACGGGCAGGAACCGGAATCCGGTTTCGTCTTCGCCGGTCTCATGGCCTTCGAGGACCGCCTGCGTGACGGGGTCCGCGAGGCGGTCGATGCCTGCCGCGCCGGCGGCATCCGTGTCGTCATCATCACCGGCGACCATCCCGTGACGGCAGAGGCCATCGGCAGAGAGATCGGCCTCAGAGACGGCCGGCCCGTCGTGGCGCTGGCGGATGAGGTGATCGGTCCGGCGGCCGATCCCGCCTTGCTGCGCGAGGTCGACGTGATCGCCCGCGCGGCCCCCACGCAGAAGCTCGATCTGGTAAAGTCCTTGCGGCGTGGCGGGGAGATCGTGGCGGTAACCGGCGACGGCATCAACGATGTGCCTGCCCTGCAGGCCGCCGATATCGGCATCGCCATGGGCGAGCGAGGCACGCAGAGCGCCCGCGAAATCGCCGCCATCGTGCTGCTCGACGACAATTTCCGCACCATCGTGCGCGCGATCGCGGAAGGACGGCAGCTCTTTGCCAATCTCGCCGCGAGCTTTGCCTATCTCCTCATGGTGCACATCGCCTTCGTGGGGACGGCGGCGGCCATTCCATTCTTCGGCTATCCCCTGCTCTATCTGCCGCTCCATATCATCTGGCTGGAGCTGATCATCCATCCCACCGCGATGCTGGTTTTCCAGGATGCGGCCAGGTCGGACGGCCGCGTGCCGACACGATCCCAGCGCGGCGCGCACTTCTTCAGCACGCGGGATTGGTGGGTGATCGGCATCACGGGCAGCCTGCTCGCCCTCATCGTCGCCGGGTTGTTTATCGCCGCACTCGAGCTTCAGGCCGATATTGCCACGGCGCGCAGCCTCGCTCTGCTGGCCCTCGTCACCGCCAGCGCCACGATAACCGCCGCCCTCAGCTATCCCGGCAACAAAACGGGCTGGATGGTGATCGGCGGCAGCGTCGCCAGCGTCATCGCTTTCGTCGAGCTGCCGGCGCTCGCCGAATGGGCGCATCTCTCCCCGCTTCCCGCCGCGCAAGGCCTCGCGGCAATGCTTGCTGGCATGGGTGGCGGCAGCCTCGCCTGGCTGCTGCGGCGGCGCGCGCTCAGCCGGTGATGTTGACCACAGTCGGACCGATCACCTCGGCGCGCGGCGTCACGCCGAGGCCGGGCGCGGTGCTGGCTGCCATGCGACCGTGATTCCGCGTGGGGCCGCCCTCGGCGATCGAGCGTGTCACATAGGAGTTGAAATCGGTCGCCGAGAAGAGGAGTTCCGGCGGCGTCGAATGAGCGAGATGGGCGATGGCGGAAGTCGCGATGTCGCCACCCCAGGTATCCTCGATGGTCATGGCGATTCCCAATGCCTGGCAGAGATCGCGGATCTGCTTGGCCTTGGTGAGGCCGCCCACCTTGCTGATCTTCAAGTTGATCACGTCCATGGCGAGATCGGCCTGACCCTTCAGGACGGCCGCGAGTGAATCGATCACTTCGTCGAGGATGAAGGGCCGCGCGGTGCGGCGGCGGATGGCGAGGCATTCCTCATAGGACATGCAGGGCTGTTCGATATAGACGTCGATGTCGCGGACCGCGTCGACCACGCGCGCCGCTTCGTGCATCAGCCAGCCGGTATTGGCATCGGCGATCAGCACGTCGCCCCGTTGCAATTCGGCGGCGCAGGCCTTGATGCGGTCGATGTCGGTATCGGGATCGCTGCCGACCTTGAGCTGAAACTTGGTATAGCCTTCGGCACGGTATTGATGCACGCGCTTGGCCATCTCGGCCGGGCTTTCTTGGCTGATGGCGCGGTAGAGCTTGAAATCAGCGCCGAAGCGGCCGCCGAGCAGGGTGACGACCGGAAGCCCCGTGGCCTTGCCCAGGATGTCCCAGCAGGCGACGTCGATGCCCGATTTCACGTAAGGATGCCCGCGCATCGCCTGGTCCATGCGCTGGTTGAGCACGGCGAGATCGCGCGGATCGAGACCGAGGAGCTTGGGGCCGATCTCCTTCAAGCCCGTGCGCACACCCTCGGCATAAGAGGGAAGATAGGCCGAGCCCAGCGGGCAGACCTCGCCATAGCCGGTGATCCCGGCATCGGTCTCGACCGCGATCACGGTCGAATCGAAGATGGTGACGGCATTGCCGCCGGACCACTTGTAGGTGCCCTCATGCAGCGGCAATTCGACACGATGGGCGCGGATGGCGGTGATTTTCATGGATGGTCACTCGTTCTGTCGCCTCCTCCCCCCTTCAGGGGGGAGGTCGGGAGGGGGGCACGGGTTGGCACCTTATCGCGCAAGAGTCTTCGCTGTCATGCCCCCACCCTGCCCTCCCCCTGAAGGGGGAGGGGAAAACAAAGGATCTCGCCGCTACTCCTCCACCTCAACCTCGATCTCGCTTTGCAGCACCCGTTTGGTGAGGGCGAAAGAAAAGCCGGCGCGGGCCATGGCGGCGAGGTCACGTTTTTCCTGGGCGAGGCGCTGTTCGCCGGCGATGTGGCGCGCGCGATAGGGACCGAGGCGCCGGCGCTTGGCATAGGTGATGGCAGCGGCGAGCTCGGTGTCGCCGAATTCCTCGGTGAGGGCGGCCATTGCCTCGCCGCGGGTGGCGGCATCGACACCGAACCCGGCCAGCTTGGCACTGACCTGGCGGCGCGAGGTGCCGCGGCGGGTGAGGCTGGCCGCCTTCATCCCGGCAAAGGCGCCGTCATCGAGAAGCTTCTTCGCCACCAGGGACTGGATCACAGCCGGCACCTTTTCCAGCAGGCTTTCCGGATCGTCGCCATGGAAATGCGCGGCGCGGCGGATGCGACGGATCAGCATCTCCGCGACACGCTTTTCGGTCGTGGCGAAGCGAGCCAGGTAATCCATGGCGATCGTTTCAAGATCGCCCGGCCCGATGCGGCGTGGCTTCTTTTCGCGCTTGTTCTGCATGGTTTGCGTTTCCTCGCAGCCAGCATTGCAGATTCTGTTGGGCCATGCACTGGAAAGAAGACCCCGGATTGTCTATCAATGCGGGCCGCATCGTGGGGGGATGATCGATGACCGAGTCCGTGTTCGCCGCCGCTTACAAGAATGAGAGCTTCTGGTGGGAAGACGCGCCGCGCCCAGAGCGCCGCGCCACCACCCTGCCCAGCCGCGTCGATGTGCTGGTGATCGGGTCTGGCTATACCGGTCTGATGGCGGCGCGGGAAACCGCCAAGGCCGGCCGCTCGACCCTGGTGCTGGATGCCGAGGCCGCCGGTTTCGGCTGCTCCAGCCGCAATGGCGGACAGGTTTCGACCAGCATCAAGCCGAGTGTGGGCGAGATGTCCGGCCGCATGGGCGAGGAAGTCGCCCGCGGTGTGCGCCAGGAAGGCATCAACGCGCTTTCCTATATCAGCGATTTCGTGCGCTCGGAGAACCTCGCCTGCGATTGGGCGCAGGTTGGGCGCTATCACGCCGCCCATAACACCAAGCAATACGATGCCCTCGCCAAGGCCGCGGCGGCACAGCCGCAGGGCCTCGCCGTGCCCTATGAGATGGTGAGCAAGACCGATCAGGCGAAAGAGATCGATACCGCCTTCTATCATGGCGGCGTCGTCTATCCGCAGCATGCCTCGCTGCATCCGGGGAAGTTCCACAACGAGATGCTGCGCGTCACCGAAGCGGCCGGCGCCCAGGTGGTGGCTTATTGCCCGGTGACGGCGATCGAAAAGGACGGCGCCGGCTTCATCGTCACGACGCCTCTCGGCAAGGTCTCGGCGCGCGACGTGGTGGTGGCGACCAACGGCTATACCGGGCCGCTCAATCCGTGGCAGCGGCGGCGCGTGATTCCGATCGGGTCCTATATCATCGCCACCGAGGAATTGCCGCTCGACCTCACCAGCCGGTTGCTGCCCACCAACCGCGTCATCTCGGACACCCGGAAGCTGGTTTTCTATTACCGCCTGTCGCCGGACAAGAAGCGCGTGATCTTCGGCGGCCGCGTCGCCTTCATGGAGAACGACCCCAAAGTGAGCGCGCCCCGGCTCCATTACTGGATGTCGCTGGTGTTTCCGGAATTGAAATCCACCAAGGTCACCCATAGCTGGATGGGCTATGTTGCCTATACCTTCGACACGCTGCCGCATCTCGGAAAGCAGGACGGGCTTTATTACGCCATGGGCTATTGCGGCTCGGGGATTTCGCTCGCCACCTATTTCGGCGCGAAGATCGGCCAGCAGGTGCTGGGCAAGAAGGACGGCGACAGCCCGCTCACCAACGTGCCCTTCCAGACCCGCCCGCTCTATTCCGGCGCGCCCTGGTTCCTGGCGCCCTCGATCCTCTATTATCGCATCCGGGATTCGCTGCCGATTTGATCGCTCACCTGCGCGCCCTAAAGAAGCAGCGCAGCAACTCGGCGCTGCGGGATTCGGCATCGGCGGGACCGGCGATCACTTCCGGGCGGTGGTGGCAGGTGGGAAGGGTGTAGAATTTGGGGCCATGGGCGATGCCGCCGCCCTTGGGATCAGGGGCGGCGTAATGGACCTTGCGCAGGCGCGCGAAGGAGATGGCGGCCGCGCACATGGCGCAGGGTTCGAGCGTCACATAGAGATCGGCATAGGGCAGCCGCTTCTGCTGGCGGCCGGTCGCCACGGCGCGGATCACCAGCATCTCGGCATGGGCCGTGGGGTCGTGCCATTCCTCGACCCGGTTATGATCGGCGGCCAGCACCTCGCCGGTCGCGGGATCGACGAGGACGGCGCCGATCGGCACTTCGCCGCGGGCATAGGCGGCCTCGGCCTGGCGGAAGGCGAGATCCATGAAATCGACGGGGGGATGGGCGGCAAGCTCGGTCATGGACGCCAATTTCGGCCGGGATCGGCGCCCGGTCAAGCCTCGGCCCTTGTACCCAACCCGCTGATATGAAATAGCTTCGGGCAGAGAGCCACCCTGCCCCACCCGGAGCCAAGCTGCCATGACCACCCCCCTCATCGGCCTCACCTTGGATGTCGATGCCCCGCGCGGCATTCAGAAGGCGCCGCATTATTCCCTGCGCGCCACCTATACCGGCGCCGTCGCGGCGGCCGGCGGATTGCCGCTCTGCCTGCCCCATGAACCCAATATGGTCGAGGCCTATGCCGACACGATCGCCGGCCTGGTCGTGACCGGGGGCGGCTTCGACATCGACCCGGCGCATTTCGGCGACAACACCAAGCATGCGACCGTGCGCACCAAGGACGGCCGCACCCATTTCGAACTCGGCATCGTCAAGGCAATGCTGAAGCGCAACAAGCCGGTCCTGGGCATCTGCGGCGGCGAGCAATTGATCAACGTCATTCTCGGCGGGACGCTGATCCAGCATATCGAGGACGAGGTGAAGGATTCGGTGCTGCACGAACAGCCGAATCCGCGGACCGAGCCCGGCCACAAGGTGAAGCTCACCGAAGGCTCGCTGCTGCAGCGGATCGTGGGCGGCAGCGAGTTGCCGGTGAATTCCGCACATCACCAGGCGGTGAAAGCGGTGGGTGACGGTGTCGTCGTCAACGCGACGGCACCCGACGGCGTCATCGAGGGGATCGAGGACCCGCGCTATCGCTTCTGCCTTGGGGTGCAATGGCATCCGGAACTCAATGTCAGTGCCGGCGACGGCAAAATCTTCACCGCCTTCATTGAGGCCGCGAAAGCAGCATGAACAGCAAGACAAAAACGACGCATCCCGGCGAGCGTATCGCCAAGGTGATGGCGCGCGCCGGCCTCTGCTCGCGGCGCGATGCGGAAGGCTGGATCACGGCCGGGCGCGTCAGCGTCAACGGCCAGAAGCTGAGCTCGGCCGCCGTCAACGTTCAGGCCAATGACATCGTGCTGGTCGACGGCAAGCCGCTTCCCGACAAGGAAGGGGCGCGGGTCTGGCTCTATTACAAGCCCAAGGGCTTGATGACGACGGCGCGCGATCCGGAAGGGCGCCCGACCGTGTTCGAGCGCCTGCCGCCCGAGATGCCGCGCGTCATCTCGATCGGACGCCTCGATCTCAACTCCGAAGGCCTGCTGCTGCTCACCAATGACGGCGAGTTGGCGCGGCGACTGGAACTTCCCTCGACCGCCTGGGTGCGGCGCTACCGGGTGCGCGTCAATGGCCGCATCGATCCGACCATTCTGGATCAGGTGAGGGGCGGCATCACCATCGAGGGCGTGCGCTATGGCCCGATCGAGGCGGCGGTCGACCGCCAGCAGGGCGCCAATGCCTGGATCACGATGGGCCTCACCGAGGGCAAGAACCGCGAGATCCGCCGCATCTGCCAGCATTTCGGCTGGCCGGTGAGCCGCCTCATCCGCATTTCCTACGGCCCCTTCCAACTGGGCGAGATGGAGCCGGGCCAGGTCACGGAAGTGAAAGGCAAGCTGCTGAAGGACCAGTTGAAGTTCGGCAATGAGTGGAAGCCGGAACTTTCGAAGGCCGTCTCGCAGGTGCCGGCACAGATGGTACGGGAAGAGAAAAAGGCGCAGGACGAGCGGAAATACCCGGAAGCACGCAAGCGCTGGAGCGACAAGCCGGCGGCCAAGGCGCGTGAAGCGGAGTCGCGCGAAAGCAGCCCGGCGAAGACCGGCCGGCAAAAGGCGCCGGATAGCAAACCTCGTCGCTTCGAGAAACCCAGCAAGCCGTCAACAAAATCGGACAAGGCAGGCAAGTTCGACGCGGAAGCGCGCAAGCTTGCCGCCAGGATCGACGGCACGCTGAAGCTCGGCCGCATCATCGACAAGAAGCCGGAAAATGCGGAAGACGCGACCTCTTCCGCTAAAGCGAAGCGGCGCGGGCCGCGCAATGCCGGCCAGCAGAAGCCGAAGCAAAAGTCGAAACGCGATGCGAATCGATTCCGGTAGCCATCGCGGCACGCGCCTCGTCGTGCCGGAGGGAAAGGATATCCGCCCCACCTCCGACCGCGCACGGCAGGCGATCTTCAATATTCTGGTTCACGGCCATGACGCTGTGGCGGATTCAAAAGTGCTCGATGTCTTCGCTGGCTCGGGGGCACTCGGCCTCGAGGCTTTGTCGCGCGGAGCCGCGTCCCTCGTCGCCATGGAGCGCGAGCGTATCGCCGCCGATTGTATCAAGCAGAATGCCGCTGCCTGCCATGAAACAGAGCGCACGACGATCCTGCTGGGCGACGCGACGCAGCCGCCGGCCGCGCATCGCTACGGCAAATTCGCCCCCTGCGATCTCGTTTTCCTAGACCCGCCCTATAATCAGGATCTCGTCACGCCCACCCTCGCCGCTTTGGCGCGACAGGGCTGGATCGCCGGCAAGGCGCTCATCGTCGCGGAGATGGGTGGGCGCGATGCGTTTGCGCCGCCCGAAGGTTTCACGCCGGTCGATGAGCGCCGCTACGGCAAGGCGCGGGTCGTGCTGCTGCGGTATGAAGTGGCTTAGTTCACTTGTCATCCTCCGCGAAGGCGGAGGATCCACGAGTTGCTTTCTTCAGCTGCAAACGAACTCGTGGATGGTCCGCCTTCGCGGACCATGACAATTGAGTAAGCGTTTTCGTAGTTACCTTCGCCCGAACAGGCGTTCGATGTCGCTGAGCTTCAGTTCCACATAGGTGGGGCGGCCGTGATTGCATTGGCCGGAATGGGGTGTCGCTTCCATCTGGCGGAGAAGCGCGTCCATTTCGGGACCGGTCAATTGGCGCCCGGCGCGCACCGAACCGTGGCAGGCCATGGTGCCGCAGATGTCTTCGAGCCGTTCCTTCAATTTGAAGGCGGCACCCAATTCCAGAATCTCCTCGGCGAGGTCGCGCGCCAGACTCTTCACATCGCTCTGGCCGAGGAGCGCCGGCACTTCGCGGACCGCGACGGCGTCGTTGCCGAAGGCTTCGATGACGAGACCAAGTTCCTCGAGCTCCGCCGCGCGCGACAGAAGTGCGTTGGTGAGTTTGGAGGGCATCTCGACGATTTCGGGAATGAGCAGCGCCTGGCGCCGGACCCCCTGCCCTGCCAGAGCCGCCTTCATCCGTTCCAGCACCAGGCGTTCATGGGCCGCGTGCTGATCGACGATGACGATACCGTCTTTGGTTTGCGCCACGACATAGGTGCCGAAAAGCTGGGCGCGGGCGGTGCCCAGCGGATAATCGTTGGGTGCTGCTTCCGGCGCCGGGGCGACCGGCATGGAAGGCCGTGCCATCTCGGAGGAGAGCGGCGCACAGGCCGACATCGCTGCTTGCGCGGCCCCGGCGCTGAAACCGCCGCCGCTGCGCGGCATCGCGGCATAAGAGGCGGGCGGCGCGGAGACACCCGACATGGGTGCCAAAGCCGCGAGGGTCTGGCCCGCCACCGTGGTCGAGGCGCGGTGGCCGGCGGCATCGAGGGCGCGGCGGATGCCGCCGACCAACAGGCCACGCACCAACGCCGCGTCCTGGAAGCGCACCTCGGCCTTGGCGGGATGTACGTTGACGTCGACCAGTTCCGGCGGGCAATCGATGAAGAGCGCCACCAGCGGATGCCGGTCCCGCGCCAGGAAATCCTGATAGGCGCCGCGGATCGCCCCTTGCAGCAGCCGGTCGCGCACCGGGCGGCCGTTGACGAAGAGATATTGCATCGAGGACGTGGCGCGGTTGAGCGTCGGCAATCCGGCAAAGCCGGAGAGGCGGAAGCCTTCGCGTTCGACATCGAGCGCCACCGCGTTGTCCGAGAAATCGCGCCCCATGACATCGCCAAGACGCTTCAGTTGCGCAGCACCCGGCTGGTCGACGAGATCGGCTTTGGCGGCATCGAGGCGCAAGACATTGCGGCCATCATCGGTGAGGGCGAAGGCGACATCGGGATGCGCCATGGCGAGGCGTTCCAGGATCTCGACCACCGCATTCTGTTCCGAGCGCGCGGTTTTCAGGAATTTGAGGCGCGCTGGCACGGCGTAGAAGAGATCGCGGAGTTCCACCCGCGTGCCGGCGGAAAGAGCGGTCGGCTCAGGGCCGGTCTTCATGCCACCTTCGACACGGATGATCCAGGCCTCCTCCGCCCCGCGCGCGCGGCTGGCGATGGAGAGGCGCCCGACCGCGCCGATCGAAGGCAGAGCCTCGCCGCGAAAGCCGAAGAAACCGATATGGACCAGATCGTCATCAGGGAGTTTCGAGGTGGCGTGGCGTTCGATGGCGAGTTCCAATTCCGGCGGGCGCATGCCATGGCCGTCATCGGTGACGCTGATGAAGCTCTTGCCGCCCTCGCGCAATTCGACGACGACGCGGGACGCCCCGGCATCGATGCTGTTTTCGACCAGTTCCTTCACCACCGAAGCGGGTCGTTCGATGACCTCGCCGGCGGCGATCTGGTTGACGAGATTGGCGGGCAGGAGACGAATCGGCATGGGCTGAAGTCTAGACCGGTTTCAAGCGCAGTTGTACCGCCACAAGGTCATGCTTGCCCTCCCATCCGCGGGATGGCTGAATGGCGCCCGCGCAAGCCAGGGGGAGCCAGCGGAACATGAGCAGCGACACGGGTGAATTTCCGAGCGGTGAGGATTATGGCCGTTCCCTCAAGGGGTTCGGCATCAATCTGCTGGTCCGCGACGTGGCGAAGACCGTGGCTTTTTCCCGCGACATCCTGCAGGCGGAAATCGCCATTGCGGATAGGGACTTTGCCGTGCTGCGGCACCGGGTGGCCGGCCGGGTGCTGGCCGAATGGATGCTGCATGCGGATGCGACCTATCACAGCAATCCACTCCTCGGCCTCGTTCCCGCCGACGGGCCACGTGGGACCGGGGCGGAACTCCGGCTCTATCACCTCGACCCGGATCAGGCGGTCGCGCGAGCGAAGGCCGGCGATTATGTCGTCCTCGCGGAACCCGCCGACAAGCCACATGGCATGCGCGAGGCCTATATCCTCGATCCCGACGGCTATTGCTGGGTGGTGAGCCTGCCGCTGGCGAAGAAGCCCGACTAGTTCCGCTTCGCGTAATCCCGGTACCAGGCGACGAAATTGCGGATGGCGAGATCGAGCGGTGTTTGGGGTTCGTAGCCGAGATCCTGGCGGCTCAGGGTAAGATCGGCCCAGGTCGCCGGCACGTCGCCCGCCGCCGGCGGATGGACGTTGCGCTCGGCCTTGGCGCCGCAGGCGTCTTCGATGAGGCCGATCAAATGGTTGAGCGTCACCGGCCGGTCGCTGCCGAGATTATAGAGGCGGTGCGGCTGGGATTCGTCACGCGCCGGCGGGCGGTCGAGGGCGGCGATCACGCCGGCGACGATGTCGTCGATATAGGTGAAGTCGCGCGAGACGCTGCCATCACCGAAGACCTCGATCTTGCGGCCTTCGAGGATCGCCTGGGTGAAGCGGAAATAGGCCATGTCGGGGCGGCCCCAGGGACCGATCACAGTGAAGAAGCGCAAGCCCGTCAGCGGCAGGCGGTAGAGCTGGGCATAGGAGATGCTCATCAGCTCGTCGGCGCGTTTGGTGGCGGCATAGAGCGAGGCCGGCTGGTCCACCGGATCGTCGATGGCGAAGGGCACCCGCTTGCTGTTGCCATAGACCGAGCTGGAACTCGCATAGACGGTATGGGCGACGTTGGGGAGATGCCGCGCCAGTTCGAGGATGTTGAGATGGCCCGAGATATTGGGGCCGACATATTCGGTCGGGTGATCGATAGAATGGCGCACGCCGGCCTGGGCCGCCAGATGCACGATGCCGGTGATCTGATCGCGGTGATGATGGATCGCGGCACCCAAAGCCGGGGCGCGGCCGATATCGGCAAAGACGTAGCGGAAATTGGGGTGGCGCTCCAGGCGATGCAAGCGCGCCTGTTTGATATGCGTGTCGTAATAGGCGTTCATGTTGTCAACGCCGAGCACGCGCTGGCCACGAGCGAGCAGCGCCTCGGCGACATGGAAGCCGATGAAACCGGCGACACCGGTTACGAGGATGGTCATGGGATGGATCAGGCCTTGATGACGTTGCGGCCGCGCCAGCCGGCGCGGGCCATGCGGTTGCGGGTGTCGAGGATCAATCGGGCGCCCTGGCCGATGGCGCGATAATCGATGCTGTCGTGATCGGTGACGATGAGCACGGCGTCGGCGCGTTTGAGATTGGCGGGGCTGAGCGCCACCGAGCGGCGGCCGGCGAGATGCGGATGCTCGCGCGAGGGTTTCACCGAAGTGATGATGGGATCGTGGTAATCGACCTTGGCGCCCAGCTCTTCCAGCAGATCGATCAGGGTCAGCGCCGGGCTTTCGCGCATGTCGTCGACATTCTTCTTGTAGGCAAGGCCGACGATGAGGATGCGGGCACCTTTCACCGCCTTGCCGGCGCGATCGCTCAGAGCCTCGGTCAACCGGCCGATGACATAGCGTGGCATCGCCGTATTGATCTCGCCCGCCAATTCGATGAAGCGGGTGGCGATGCCGAATTCCCGCGCCTTCCAGGTAAGGTAGAAGGGATCGATCGGGATGCAATGGCCGCCGAGGCCGGGGCCGGGATAAAAGGGCATGAAGCCGAAGGGCTTGGTCTTGGCGGCGTCGATCACCTCCCAGACGTCGATGCCCATGGCATCGAAGATCACCTTCAACTCGTTGACCAGGGCGATGTTGACGGAGCGGAAGATGTTTTCGGTGAGTTTCACCGCCTCGGCGGTGGCGGGGCTGGAGGCCGGGACCGTCTTCACCACGGCGGCGTTGTAGAGCGCCAAGGCAAGTTCCAGGGCGTCAGCGCCATCGCCGCCGACCACCTTGGGAATGGCCGCCGTGCCGTATTGCTCGTTGCCGGGATCTTCGCGTTCCGGCGAATAGGCGAGGAAGAAATCGCGCCCCGATTTGAGGCCGCGCGCTTCCAACTCGGGCTTCACCACCTCGTCGGTGGTACCGGGATAGGTGCTGGATTCGAGGACGATGAGCTGGCCCTTCTGCAGATGCCGTCCGATCTCGCGCGCGGTATTGGCGACGTAAGAGAGATCGGGATCGCGCTGGCGCGAGAGTGGGGTGGGTACGCAGATGATGATTGCATCCATCCGCTTGAGCTGCGCGAAATCGCTGCTGGCCGAGAGCGTGCCCGCCTTCACCAGGGGAGCGATGCGCTTGCCAGGGATGTGGCGGATATAGGAGCGGCCCTGGGCCAGTTTCCCGGTCTTCGCGGTATCGATGTCGAAACCGGTCACCGGGAAGCCCTTTTCGGCAAACAGGCAGGCAAGCGGCAATCCGACATAACCGAGGCCGATGATGCCGATGCGGGCCCGCCCGGCGGCAATGCGCGCCGCCAGTTTCCGGGCTGGTGAGGTTGCGGATTTTCGCTTTGTTGCCATGACTTAAGCCAACTCCTGGGATGGGGCGCACCCTAGCAAGGAACGCCTCCAAACGCCACACCTTGACCTTCCCATCATTGGAAGGACCATATGGAGAGGGCGATCGTTCAAAACGCCCCAAGGAAAGCGATTATGACTACCAGCGAATTGCGCCTCGACATTACCGGCATGACCTGTGCCGCCTGCGCCACCAGGATCGAGAAGGTCCTGAAGCGCCTGCCCGGCGTGGAATCGGCGGCGGTCAACCTCGCCAGCGAGCAGGCGGTGGTGAAATCGAGCGCACCCTTGAGCCGCGACACCGTGAGGAAAGCGGTGGAAGGCGCCGGTTACGGCGTGCGCGACGAGAAGGGCGAAGAAAAACCGGACCATGAAGCCTGGTGGCTGCTACTGGGTGCCGCACTGACGCTGCCTTTGGTGGCGCCGATGCTCCTCGAATTCGCCACCGGCCAAATCTGGGCCCTGCCGCCCTGGGTGCAATTGCTGTTGGCGATCCCCGTGCAATTCGGCCTGGGCCTGCCCTTCTATCTGGGCGCCTGGCGGGCCTTGCGGGGATTCAGCGGCAATATGGACCTGCTGGTTGCGATCGGCACCAGCGCCGCCTTCGGCCTCAGTCTCTATCTGATGGCCACCCATCCGCATCATCTCTATTTCGAATCGGCGGCGGTCATCATCGTGCTGGTGCGGCTCGGGAAATGGCTGGAGAAGCGGGCGAAGAAGCGCACCCTCTCGGCGCTCTCGGCGCTCAACGCCTTGTGGCCGGCCAGCGCCATCGTGCGGCGAGACGGGCGCGAGAGCGAGATCCCGCTGCAGGAGCTCGCGACCGGCGATATCGCCATCATCCGCGCCGGTGCCCGCATCCCGGCCGATGGCCGCATCCTCAAGGGCGAGAGCGAGCTGGACGAGGCGCTGATCACCGGCGAGAGCCGACCGCGCGCGGTGGCGCCCGGCGACCGCGTCATCGGCGGCGCCGTCAATGGCATGGGTGCGCTCGAGGTGGAGATCGCCGCCGTGGGGGCCGAGACCATGCTGGCCCGCATCATCCGCATGGTGACTGAAGCGCAGGGTGCCAAGGCGCCGATCCAGCGCTTGGCCGATAGGGTCTCGGCGGTGTTCGTGCCGATCGTGCTGGTGATCGCCGCCCTCACTTTCATCGGCTGGGTGATGGCGGGGGGCGGCGTGGAAGCCGGCCTCATCAACGCGGTCGCCGTGCTGGTGATCGCCTGCCCTTGCGCGCTTGGCCTCGCGACACCGACGGCGATCATGGTAGGGGTCGGCGTCGGCGCGAAGAATGGCATCCTTATCCGCGATGCGGCGGCCTTGGAAACGGCCGGTCAGATCGATCTGGTCGCCTTCGATAAGACGGGGACACTCACCGAAGGCAAGCCCTATCTCAAGAAGGTCGAAGCCGTTGCCGGCGGCGATTCCGATCGGGCGCTGGTGATCGCCACGGCCTTGCAGGCCGGCAGCACGCATGCTTTGGCCGACGCCTTGCGCGGCGCTGCTGGAGACCGCGCGCTGCCGGCGGCGGAAGGCGCCGAGGTCATCGCCGGGCGCGGTGTGACAGCAAGGATCGAGGGGCGGCACTACATGCTGGGAACGGCACGGATGATGGCGGAAGCGGGTCTTGATGTCAGTGGGTTCAAGGAACTGGCCGCGCATCTGGCGCAGGATGGGGCGAGCATCTCGTATCTTGCCGAGACGGCGCCCGGGAAATCGCTCATCGCCCTCTTCGCCTTTGCCGACAGGCTGAAGGCGAGCGCGCCGGCGGCGATCGCGGCCCTTCACAAGCTGAATGTCCGCGCGCTGATGCTGACCGGCGACAACAAGGGGGCAGCCGCGAAGATCGCACAGGAACTGGGCCTTGACGATGTGCGCGCGGAATTGCTGCCGGCGGACAAGACCCAGGCCATCAACGAGTTGAAGAGGGATGGCGCCAAGGTCGCCATGGTCGGTGACGGCGTCAACGACGCACCGGCTTTGGCCAGCGCCGATCTGGGCCTCGCCATGGCGACCGGGACCGATGTCGCCATCGAGACGGCAGGCATTGCACTGATGCGCGGTGATCCCGCTTTGGTGCCACAGGCAATCTCGCTCGCGCGTGCCACCAGCCGCAAGATCAAGGAAAACCTCGCCTGGGCCTTCGTCTTCAACGTGTTGGGACTGCCGCTGGCGGCCTTCGGGTACCTCACGCCGATCCTGGCGGGAGCGGCCATGGCCCTCTCCTCGGTCGCGGTGGTCAGCAACGCGCTCATGCTCAATCGTTGGAGGCCGTGATGCAACAAACGCTCAATATCGGCGAGGCGGCGAAAGCGAGCGGTGTCTCGGCGAAGATGATCCGGCACTATGAATCGATCGGCCTGCTGCCGCGCGCGCAAAGGAGCAACGGCAATTACCGGCTCTATGGACCGCAGGAGGTGCACAATCTCCGCTTCATCCACCGCGCGCGGTCATTGGGCTTTCCGCTGGAGACGATCCGCGAACTGCTGGCCCTGTGGCGCAACCGGCAGCGCTCGAGTGCCAGTGTAAAGAAACTCGCCATGGCGCATGTGGCAACCCTGGAAGCCAAGATCGCGGAGATGCAGGCGATGGCGGCAACGTTGAAGCACCTCGCCCATCATTGCCATGGCGATAGCCGCCCGGATTGCCCGATTCTGGAGAACCTGGCGGATTAGAACCTGATGACGCGCTTCAAGATCGGAAGGGGGGCGTCGGTCGCTTCGCGGCCGATGCGGAAGGTGAGCGAACGGCCGCCGCCTTCGAGGCGATAGACACCACCCTTATCGAGCGGATTGGCCTCGTCGGTCAGGGCGGCGATGCCGTCGACGATCTTGATCCGCCGCAGATGGCCGGGATTGTGCCGGTCCTCGATGGTTATCTCCTGCAGGTCCGGCGCAATGACAATGGGATGGCGCGTCGCCAGGGCGAATTTGGCCTCGGCCGCGACGGCGTCGCCGGAAGCGGGTTGGTCCGGCTGACGGAAGGCCAAGGCGGCGCTTTGATTGGCCTGTTCCGGCGTGAGGGCCAAAGCCAGCGGATCGCAGGCCACCGCCTGGCGCGAGACGCTGCCGCCGGTCACCGTGGATTGCGTGCCGCCGATGACGATGGTCCCGCCGCGGATGTTCTCGCGCTGGCAGGAATCGAGATAGGAGATGATGGCGCCCTGATCTGGGTCGAGAGTGAGGCTGTCGCCGTCGCGCAATAGATCGAGCGGCGCCACGGCAGCAACACCGGGTGTCACATCCTCGACGATGGCGACGGGCTTGGCCGGTTGCGCCTGAGCGACGCCGATACCGGCAAACCAGAACAACGCCACCGCCACTGTCGGCAAATTTGCAGAGTGAAGCATGGAGCGCATCCGTAAATGGCGGGCACATCTTTGGCGCGCGCCCCGGAACGTGTCAATTCGGGCGAGTTGACCGAATGGAAAATCCCCGGTCATTCAACAAGTCACCGGATCGTGCATCAAGGCCGGTTGCCCTCGGCCAAGTTGAGTGGCAAGATTAGCTGTACACAGGAATAATAAGCGACGCTCGAACG
The DNA here is from genome assembly GCF_041909655.1 of Dongia sp. Classification (GTDB taxonomy): domain Bacteria; phylum Pseudomonadota; class Alphaproteobacteria; order Dongiales; family Dongiaceae; genus Dongia. Next base: position 37,199 of record NZ_JAYRDA010000011.1, read on the forward strand.
TCGCGGAACCACGATCCCCGGCCCTGACCGGGGACAGGCAAACAGGAAGGTGTCGGGAGATGAACAAGCGAGATCTATTGAGCGCCATGAAGGCCGGGCGCCTGTCGCGGCGCGATATGATGAAGATCATGTCGGCGGCGGGCGTCGGCATGGCGGTACTGCCGGTGCGTCGCGCCAATGCCGCCGACGAGGCCATCAATTTCACCTGGGAAGGCTATAACGAGCCCGGCTTCCATCCGGCTTATACCGCTAAACACGGTGCCGAGCCGGAAGGCCCCTACTTTGCCGATATCGGCGAAGCGCTCGCCAAGGTCCGGAGCGGTTTTGTGGTCGACGTGGTGCATCCCTGCAGCGTCGATCTCGGTACCTGGAAGCAAGCCGGCGTCACCCAGGCGATCGATACCAGCCGCCTCACCCATTTCGGCGATTTGTTCGAGACCCTGACCAAGATCGATTTCGCTCAAGGCGATAACGGCGAACAGCTCTTCATCCCGGTCGATTGGGGCAATACCTCGGTGCTCTACCGCCCCGACCTTTTCGAGGTGAAGGAAGAATCCTGGTCGATGATGTGGGACGAGCGCTATGCGGGCCAGCTCTCCATGTCGGCCGACGCCACGGAAGCCGTCGCCATCGCCGGCATTCTCCTGGGCGTCAAGGATCCCTTCAACCTGACCGACGAGGAACTGGCCAAGGCCAAGGAATTGCTGGTCAAGCAGAAGCCTCTGATGCGCTTCTACTGGGACAGCAACTCGACAGTCGAACAGGCACTCGCCTCGGGCGAGTTGATCGCGGCCACAGGCTGGAACAGTTCGGTCCAGACGCTGAAAGGCCAGGGCGTGCCGATCGCCTATGCCAATCCGAAGGAAGGCATCATGAGCTATTGCTGCGGCCTCGTGCTGATGAAGGACGCGCCGCATCTCGACAAGGCTTATGACCTGATTGATGCCATGATCGCGCCGGAAGCTGGCAAGTGGCTGATCGAATCCTATGGTTATGGCCACTCGAACAAGAAGACGTTCGAGACGATCGACGAAGCGATCCTGACCGACCGCAACCTGCCGAAGGACCCCAATACGTTCTTCGCCAAGGGCATCTTCCAGAAGCCGACCCATGATCCCGACCGCCTTCACAAGATGTTCGAAGAAGTGAAAGCCGGCGCCTGAGTCTGATCGGGCTTTATCGATCGGACCATGAATCGGGACCGGGGGTGGGGACGCCCCGGTCCCGATTTATTGCAGCAGCGGCAGGAGCATCATGACAGCAATGGTATCGGGCGCGTCGCCCATTCAAGATGACGCAGCCATAAAGCGACGCCCGGAATGGCTGGACGGGATATGGCTGCTGGCGCCGACCCTTCTCATCGTCGTCGGCATGATGCTGGTGCCGTTGCTTGCCATCATCATCGTCAGCTTCTGGACCCAGACCGGGTTCGAGTTGGAAGCCACCTGGACGCTGCAGAACTACGCGCTGCTGTTCCAGCCGGAAGGCAATCTCTACCGCATTCTCATCGTGAAATCGCTGTGGGTTTCGTTCGTCGCCACCGCCGCCGTGGTGCTGCTGGCCTATCCCATGGCCTATTTCATGGCGTTCCGGATCGAGCGGGGCAAGCTGATCTGGATCATCTTGCTCACCGTTCCCTTCTGGACCAGCTATCTTTTGCGCGTCTTTGCCTGGAAGGTGATCCTGGGCTTCAACGGCGTCATCAATTCCGGCTTGAAGGCGCTCCACATCATCGACAAGCCACTGGAGTTCCTGCTCTACAACCCGGCCTCGGTCACCATCACGCTGGCGCATGCCTGGGCGGCCTATGCGGTGCTGCCCATCTATGTGAGCCTCGAAAAGATCGACCGCTCGTATCTGGAAGCGGCGACCGATCTCGGTGATTCCAAATGGAAGCGCTTCTGGCGCATCACCTTCCCGCTCTCGCTGCCCGGCACCATCGCCGCCATCCTGCTGGTCTTCATCCCGACGGTCGGCGATTACATCACGCCGACCCTGGTCGGCGGACCGTCGGGCATCATGATCGGCAATTCGATCGCGACACAATTCATCAAGTCGAACAATGCGCCGCTGGGTGCCGCCCTTTCCTGCGTCATGATGCTGGCGATCACTCTCGCGGTCTGCCTGTTCCTGGCCATCATCGGCAAGAAGCGGTTAAAGGGGGCGGATCTCTGATGATGGATTTCCTCCGCCGCCACACCAATTTCCTGTCGCTCTTCGCGGTTTGCTATCTGCTGTTCCTCTATGTGCCGGTGCTGTTGCTGCCGCTGTTCTCGTTCAACGACAACATCTATGTGACCCTGCCGCTCAAAGGTTTCACTCTGAAATGGTATGAGGCGCTGATCCACAACAAGGCGCTGCTGTCAGCGGTGTGGGCGAGCGTCAAGGTCGGCATCGGTGTTTCGCTGTTCAGCACTTTGTTCGGCCTGATGGCGGCGCGGGCGATGACGCGCTATCGCTTTCCCGGACGGCGCAGCCTGTATGCCCTCATCATGCTGCCGCTGGTCATCCCCTATATGGTGATCGGTGTCTCGACCCTGGTGATCCTGCGGCGCCTGCTCGATGTCGAACTGGATCTGTGGACCGTCGGCGCCTCGCATGTGCTCATCACCGTGCCACTTTCCATGCTGGTGCTGATGGCGCGCATGGAGGGCTTCGACCGCAGCCTGGAGGAAGCCTCGCGCGATCTCGGCGATTCCGCCTGGAAGAGCTTCCGCCGGGTGACCTTGCCGCTGGTGATGCCGGGCATCGTCTCTAGTTTCCTGCTGTGCTTCATCACCTCGTTCGACGAATATCTGCTGGCCTTCTTCCTGGCGGGGAGCGACGCCACGCTGCCCATCTTCATTTTCAGCAGCCTCAGATTCCCCAACAAGCTTCCCGATGTCTTGGCGTTGGGCTCACTCATTCTCATGGTTTCGATCGTGCTGGTCGTGTTTGCCGAATGGCTGCGCCGGCGCGGTGTTTCCGGCAGCGATTCTTCGGTCATTTGAGGACACCATGGCGCCATCCAACGACAATTCGATGATCTCGCTGCGCAACGTCACGAAGCGCTTCGGAAATTTTGCCGCGGTCGATGCCGCCACTTTCGACATCGCAGCGGGCGAGTTCTTTTCCCTGCTGGGCCCGTCCGGCTGCGGCAAGACCACGCTTTTACGCATGATCGGCGGTTTCGAGCAACAGACATCAGGCGAGATCCTGATCGATGGCGAGCCGATGGGCACGAGGCCGCCCAACCAGCGCCCGACCAACATGGTGTTCCAATCCTACGCCATCTTTCCACACCTGGATGTCGCCGAGAACATCGCCTATGGCCTCGCCAATCGGCCGGTCGACAAGGCGACGATCGCGAAGAAGGTCGACATGGCGCTGGAGATGATGCGCCTGTCCGGCCTCGGCAAGCGCCGCACCAATCAGCTTTCCGGCGGCCAGCGGCAGCGCGTGGCCCTCGCCCGCGCCATCGTCTGCGAACCCAAGGTGCTGCTGCTCGATGAACCCCTGGGCGCCCTCGACAAGAAGCTGCGCGAGGAAATGCAGATCGAACTCCGCCAACTGCAAAAATCGCTCGGCATCACCTTCATCTTCGTGACACACGACCAGGAAGAGGCACTCTCGCTCTCGGACCGCATCGCAGTGATGGCGCGCGGCAAGGTGCTGCAGATCGACAGCGCCACGGCGCTCTATGAGCGGCCTAACTGCCGTGAAGTGGCAGGCTTCATCGGCAACATGAATTTTTTCGACGGCCGCATTGCCGCGATCGAGAACGGTCAGGCGGTGATCGAGATCGGGCCCGACCAGCGGGTGAAGGTGCCAGTCAACGGCCATGCCGCCGCTGCGGGCCAAAGCGCCATCCTGGCCATCCGCCCGGAAAAGATCGATGCCACCATGACCGCCCCCGCGCCGGGCCAGAACGCGATTCGGGCCCGGGCGCGGGCCAGTTCCTATCTGGGCGACCGCAGCCTGATCCTGGCGGATTGGCGGGTGGATGCGGCACCTATTTCCGTTTCGTTGCAAAACCGCCACAGCCTTGCAGGATCAGGGAATTTTCCAGCGCAGGACCAGGATCTATGGTTAACTTGGCCTGTTGAGGCCGGAGTCCTGCTGAGCGAGTGACATCCGCTACGGGGCCCTACTTGAGTCGGCCTTGATTGATTCCGCGGTGCAGCGTAAAGAATTAATATGCTTTATCATGCCATTGAGGCGCAGTACCTGGCGCTGACGCCTTTCCGGATCGCCGCCGACGCTTGGCGCGATCTGCTCGCTCATCCTCATAATCCGCTGGCCGAGACGACACTGCACCGGGCGGGGGCCGCTGCCTGGGAGATCATGGCACGGGCCGCGAGACGCCATGGCCGGCCTGAATTCGGCATCACGGAAGTCGAGGTCGCCGGCAAGAAGGTGGCTGTGACCGAGCGCCTGGTTCAGGGCGAGCCGTTCTGCCACCTCATTCATTTCGAACGCGCGCTGGAAAAGCCGCGCAAGGATCCGAAGATCCTGCTGGTGGCCCCGCTTTCCGGCCATTTCGCGACTCTGGTGCGCGACACGATCGAGAGCCTGCTGGCCGAGCATGAGGTCTATGTCACCGATTGGCAGGACGCGCGCGAAGTGCCCTTGAGCGAAGGCGTGTTCGGTTTCGAGGATTACGTCGACACGCTGATCCGCAGCCTGCGCAAGCTGGGCAGCGGCGTCTCGGTGCTGGCGATCTGCCAGCCGGCGCCTGCCGCCATCGTTGCCGCCAGCATGATGGCCGAGGCTAAGGATCCGGCGACACCGCGCAATCTCATCCTGATGGGCGGCCCGATCGACACGCAGCGCGGGCCGACCGAGGTTACCAAGCTAGCCAAGCAGCACACGATGGCGACCTTCGAGGCGGCGGCGGTGCATCACGTGCCGCCGATGCATCCGGGTGCCGGGCGCCGGGTCTATCCGGGCCTGCTGCAGCTCTCGGGCTTCATGTCGCTCAATCCCGACCGGCATTTGAAGGCGCATATCGATTTCCTCTGGGCCCATGCCAAAGGCGACAATCAATTCGCCACCGCGCATCGCCGCTTCTATGAGGAATATCTGGCGGTGATGGATCTCGATGCGAAATTCTATCTCGATACCGTGCGCATCGTCTTCCAGGAGCATGCCCTGGTGAACGGGACGCTGAAGCATCGCGGGCAATTGGTCAATCCGGGCGCCTTGAAGCAGATCGGCCTGATGACCATCGAAGGTGGGCGCGACGACATCACCGGCGCCGGGCAATGCCATGCCGCGCATATCGTCTGCCGCAAGGTGCAGGACAAGCTGCGCCTGGAAGTGACCGAGACGAAGGTCGGCCATTACGGCCTGTTCAGCGGCCGCAACTGGCGCGAACGCATCTGCCCGGCCATCCGCGATTTCATCCGGACGGAGAGCAGATGAAGAAGGCCGCAGACACGCGGCCTTTCTGGCAGACGACGCCCCTTTCCAAGATGACGCCGTCGCAATGGGAGAGTCTGTGCGACGGCTGCGGAAAATGCTGTCTCGTCAAGCTGCGCGACGCCGACACCAACGAAGTGCTGTTCACCAACATCGCCTGCAAGCAGTTGGATCTCCGTTCCTGCCGCTGCAAGGATTATGAAAACCGGAAAGAGATCGTACCGGATTGCGTGCAGCTATCCCCGCGCAATCTCGGCCGCATCGACTGGCTGCCCGAGACCTGCGCCTACAAGCTGGTACACAGAGGCGAGGATCTCCCCTGGTGGCATCCGCTGATTTCGGGAACACAGAAGACCGTGCATCAGGCCGGTATTTCCGTGAAGCGCCGCGCCATCTCCGAGACCCGCGCCGGCGAGCCGGAAGATCACCTCGTCGACTGGGCGAGTTGAGGGTTGGCGCTAAGTCGTCATGCCCGGACTTGATCCGGGCATCCGTCAAAAAGCGAACAATCTCACCAAGCCGCCCCTGATCCCCGGGTCAAGCCCGGGGATGACGTGCAGGAAAGATTCCGCATCGTCCCCTATGCGTCTTCGGTGGGCAGCCAGGGGATGCGGGCGATGTCGATGCCTTCGTCGGTGAGTTCCTGGTGCTGCTCTTCGCTCGCTTCACCATAGATGCCGCGGGCTTCGGTTTCGCCGTAGTGAATCTTGCGCGCCTCGTCGGCGAAGCGGTCGCCGACATAATCGCAATTCTCTTCCACCTTGCGGCGGACCTCGGCCAATTGCTCGCGCATGTTCTTGGCCATCACCGCCATGTTGGCGCTGGTCATGGCGGAATCCGACTTCTTGCCGATTCTGGGTGCCATCAATGCCTTGCCGACCTTGCGGTCACCGCATTCCGGGCATTCCACCAGCTTGCGGGACAATTGGCGGTCAGCCGTATTGCCATCCTTGAACCAGATTTCAAAGCTGTGGCCCTGGCCGCAATTGAGTTCGAATAGGATCATTTTCTAGAATACCTGCTGCATCGCCCGGATCAGGGGCCGAAACCATCCTGAGCCGGAATCTTTAAGAAATATAAGCCTGGATGACAAAAATGCTACCGTGCCGGCAACAGGAACGGTGCCTCTTTGACAAAAGTGTGTGATGTGAGCGACGGCCCCACAAAGACCCCACCCTCACCCTGGGTTCGGCGCTTCCTCCCCGCCCTGCCGCCCGGCGGTCAGGTGTTGGACCTCGCCGCCGGGGGCGGGCGCCATACCCGGTATCTGCTGGATAAGGGGTTCCGCGTGGTTGCACTGGACCGGGAGATAGGTGCCCTGCCGCCGCCGGGAGCATTCCTGGAAGTGATCGCGGCCGATCTGGAGGACGGGGCGCCCTGGCCCCTGGGCAAGCGGCAATTCAATGGGATCGTTGTCACCAATTACCTGCACCGGCCGCTTTTCCCGGCGCTGCTGGCGGCCTTGGCGCCAGACGGTGTGCTGATCTATGAGACCTTCCAGCGGGGGAACGAGCGTTACGGCAAGCCCAGCAATCCCGATTTTCTGCTGGAGCCGGGCGAGTTACTGCGCCTGGCGGAAGGGGCCGGATTGACGGTCTTGGGCTATTTCAGCGGCTATGCCGCCGCACCCAAGCCGGCGCTGGTACAGTGCGTCGCTGCCCGGAAAAAGGCCTAGCTGCTTTTGGGATGCTCGCCCCTGGCGAGCTTTTCGATGCGGTAGCGGCACATGGCATCGTCGACATTCGACCAGGAGAGCCGCGACCATTCGGTCTTGGCGTCCTCATAAGTGTCGAAGGGGCCGGACCATTGCTCGCCGCCGCCGGGGGCAGGCTCGGAGAAGGTCGTATCGCAATAGGGGCCGCCCACGACCCAGAAGCAGATCTCGCCGCCTTCTTCCTCGATGCGGTAGCGGGCATTGGCCTGATCGACCGTCTCCCAGGCGCGTTTCTGCCACGCGGCCTTGGCGTCGTCGTAACGGGAGAAAGGGCCAATACGCTCTTCCTTGCCGCCACCTGATATACGGTCGAAGTTTGTGTCGGCGTATATGCCGCCGATTACCCAGAATCGGGCCATGATCTTTCTTCGGTTCCCTCGCTCGGTGCCGGGCCCGCAGACATCCCTGCGACCCGCCGAAAACCGTCTCATCCGGCGCATTCTTAACTGGATTTCGAGTCGTCGGCAAAGCATAAATCGCAGTTGCAGGCAGCAGCGACTCGCATTTCGAGTCAATTGCCACCCAAATGGCAGCGAGGAACGCGATGACCGGAGACATGCGACCGGAGGATTTCAAGACGGTCTATGACCGTTTTCAGGCCAGCGTTTCACGGTTCGATTGCGGCCGCTTCTGCTCGCCGCTGAATGGCGGGCAGCCGGTCTGCTGCGACACCGCCCATGCCATTCCGATCGTGGACAAGCCGGAATTCGAGCTGCTCAAGGGGCGCACCGATCTCTGGCACAAATACAAGCCGACCGATGCCAATGCCCGCAAGATCGTCGCCGAACTGCACAAGGGCTGCATGGCGATCGAGTGCAAGGGCGCCCGTTTCTGCGAGCGCGACAACCGCACCCTCGCCTGCCGCGCCTTTCCCTTCTATCCCTATTTCACCAAGCAAGGCGAGCTCATCGGCCTCGGCACCTATTGGACCTTCGCCGATCGCTGCTGGCTGATGTCGAACATGCAGGTGGTCGAGCGGCAGTTCATCAAGGAATTCATCGCGGCCTATGAGTATGTGTTCGAGCGCGATCCCGAAGAGCTGACCGCGATGAAGAAGCATTCCGCCAATCACCGGCGCCAGTCGACGCGGCTCAACAAACCAATCCTGCTGATTGGTCGCAAAGGCGGGTTCCTGAAGGTGATGCCGAAGACGGCCGAGGTGCGCCCGGCGGCCGAAAAGGATCTGGTGAAATACGGCCCCTACAAATCGCCCCGCGCGTACGCGAAGGCGGTGAAGGAATATGGCGGCGAAATGCCGAAGCAATCGCCCTTCGTCGACTAGCTTGACTCGCATGGCCTTGACTCGTGGGGCTGGGGACTTCCAATCTGGCGGCAGCCAGCTTTGGGGGCAGCCAGCACGATGTCACAGGCCTTTGCGCATCTCTTCCAGCCGCTCGATCTCAGGCACAAAACGCTCAAGAACCGCATCGTCTTCGGCGCCCATACCGCCAATATGAGCGAAGGCGGGCTGCCGGGGGACCGGCATCTCGGCTATTACCGCGAGCGGGCGCGGGGTGGGGCCGCCATGATCGTGGTGGAGCCGGTGCCGGTGAACCAGCATGCCGTGCTGACACGCGGCAATTTCCGGCATGGCGACGACGCGGTCATTCCGCATTTCCGGCGCATCACCGATGCCTGCCATGAGCACGGCACGGTCATGATCCAGCAGCTCTATCACGTCGGCGCCCATGGCGATTGGGACAATTCCTTTGCCGCCAATCATTCGCCCTCGGGCGCGCCATCCATGCATGACAGCGACGGCAGCCACAGGATGAGCGCCACCGAGATCGAGCAGACGATCGCCGATTTCGCCGCCGCCGCGGGCCGCGCCCAGGCAGCCGGCTATGACGGCGTAGAGTTGATGGCGGCCTACAACGCGATCATCGAACAATTCTGGTCGCCGCTGGCCAACAAGCGCGATGACAAATATGGCGGCAGCTTCGAGAAGCGCATGCAATTCTCGCACGATCTTTTGGCCGCGATCCGGCGCAAGGTGGGCGAGGATTTCATCATCGGCATGGCGATCAGCCTTGATCCCGGCAGCCCGGCGGCGCTGACCATTGAGCAGCAGATTGAGATCGCGCTCTGGCACGAGAAACTGAGCCTCTACGATTACACGACGCTCGGCACCGGTTCCTATTTCGATTTCACCAAGATCATCCCGCCCTTCGTCTATGAGGACAAGATGGGCGCCCCATTTGCCGAGGCGATGAAGGCGGCGATGAGCACGATGCGCGTGCAGGCGGAGAGCCATATCCGCACGCCGGAGAATGCCGATTACGTGATCGCCTCCGGCCAGGCTGATACGGTGAGCATCGTGCGCGGGCAGATCGCCGACCCGCATCTTGCCAACAAGGCCAAGGCCGGCCGGCCGGAGGATGTGCGCGGCTGCATTTCCTGCAATCAGATGTGCTGGGGCAGGCGGTCGCGGGATTACTGGATCTCCTGCCTCATCAACCCCTCGGCCGGGCGCGAATTCGAGTGGGGCGGCGATACGTTCACCCCCGCGCAACAGCCGAAATCGGTGCTGGTGGTGGGCGGCGGGCCGGCGGGCCTGGAAGCCGCGCGCGTCGCTGCCGAGCGCGGCCACCGGGTGATCCTGGCCGAGGCGACCGATCATCTGGGCGGGCAGTTCCGCCTGGCGGGATTACAGCCGCGGCGTGGGCAGATCACCGATCTCATCGCCTGGTATGAAGGGCAGCTTGCAAAACTGCAGGTGGAAGTGCGGCTCAACACCTATCTCGAGAAGGGCGAGATTGCGGCCCTCAAGGCCGATGCCGTGGTACTGGCGACGGGATCGCAGCCCGGCATGACCGGCTGGCAACGCGGCCTGCCGCATCAGGAGACATTGCCGGGTGTCGACGGCCCCCATGTCTGGTCGGTCGAGGATGTGATGCGGCGCGAGGCAAGGCTCGGGAAGCGCGTCCTGATCCTCGACGATGCCGGCAATTGGCGCGGGCCCGGCACCGCCTGGCATCTCGCAGAGAAGGAGCATGAGGTGACGCTGCTCACCGCCGATGCCTATGTGGGCCGCGACCTCGCCCGCACGGCGGCGGATTTTCCGATGCGCTCGCGCCTGAAGAAGCTGGGTGTCACCTTCGTCACCGATGCCGTGATCCTCGCCTGGCATGGCGACGGGGCGACCATCCGCGATCTCTCGACCGGGGAGGAGCGGCGCCCGCCTTTCGATTCCCTGGTGCTGGCCACAACCAATGTCGCCGAGACCGGCTTGCAGGAAGAACTGGCGGCAGCCGCCATTGATTTCCGGGCCGTGGGCGATTGCCTGGCCCCGCGCCAGGCGGCGGCGGCCATCTATGAGGGTCGCAAACTAGGGCTGGCACTCTGATGCTGCATCTGGACGCCGGGCGGATACATGCGCTTGGGGATTATCAGGGCCTCGTCGCCGCCTTGAAGCAGATGAACCGGGAGGGCGTCGATGCTCTCGACCGGATGTTGCTAAGCGAAGCGCAGAAGAAGGGCGTGCAGAACGATTGGCTGATGCTGCCGGCCTGGAGCTATGGCCGCGCCTTCGGCATCAAGCTGGTGAGTGTGTTTCCCGAAAACCCGCCGCGCAATCTTCCCGCCGTACAGGGGCTTTATGTGCTGTTCGACGGCAAGAATGGTGCCGCCATTGCCACCATGGACGGCGCTGCACTTACCCTGGTCAAGACCGCCGCCAATTCGGCGATGGCGGCCGATCTCCTGGCGCGGTCGGATGCGAAGATACTGCTGATGCTGGGCGGGGGCGCGCTGGCGCCGCATCTCATCGCCGCCCATGCAACGAAGCGCCAGTTCGACCGCGTGCTGTGGTGGAACCGGCGGCCGGAGGCGCTGGCAGCACCGGCGGCGATGTTGCGGGAACGGGGCATCGGTGTCGAGATCGTGAGCGACCTTGCTGGCGCCATGCGCGAGGCCGACATCGTCTCGGCCGCCACGCGCGCCACGACGCCGCTCATCGAGGGCGCGTGGCTGAAACCGGGCTGCCATCTCGACCTTGTCGGCGGCTATCTCCCCGAGATGCGGGAAGCAGATGACGCGGCCTTTGGCGCCGCGCCGCGCCACTATATCGACGCGCGCTTCACCACGATCGATGTCGCGGGCGATGTTGTCCAGCCGATCCGGGATGGGCTTGCGCGACCCGAGGATTTCATCGACATGTTCGAGCTCAATCGCGGCGAGAAGCCGGGACGGCAGAGCGCCGACGAGATCACCTGGTTCAAATCCGGCGGCGGCGGCCATGAGGATTTGGCCGTGGCACAGTACCTTTTTGACCGCGCCAATGGCGCAGATTGAGCATTTGCGCCGCGCTGGGGGCATTCTCATGTGGAATGGCGGTTATGCTGCCATTCGATATTGGTGGCTGGCAAGGCCGCTCAATTGTGCTTTAGTGACGCAAATAAACGCACCTCACCGCCGGCAATGACCGGGCTGTTTCAGAGAGTGAGGGCAACAGGGATGGCAGAGGAGACATGCTGGCTTTTCTCTCAAAGCGAATCGCTTTGCTTGCCTTCACCATGCTGGTCGTGTCGTTGCTGGTCTTCATGGCCTTCGAATTCACGCCCGGCCAGGTTGCGCGAAAAGTTCTGGGGCCGTTCGCGACCCAGGACCAGGTCGATCGGCTGACCGAGGAACTCGGTCTCAACCGGCCGGTCATCGAGCGCTACTGGGAATGGCTGACCAACACGTTGCAGGGCGATCTCGGTTATTCGACGCTGTACAAATTGCCGGTCAATGACATCATCTGGGATCGCCTTGCCAATACCCTGCTGCTGGCCGGTGTCGCTTTTGCCGTGATCGTGCCGCTGTCGATCGTCCTCGGCATCACCGCCGGCATGAAGGAAGGCTCGATCCTCGACCGCAGCATTTCGGTTTCCAGCATTGTCACCACATCGGTGCCCGAATTCGCCTCGGGCGTGTTCCTGGCCTCGATCTTCGTCATCTGGCTGGGCATCCTGCCCGGCACGGCGCCCTTGGATTCCGGCGCCGGCTGGCCGATCTGGCAGCAGCTCATTCTCCCCGTCACGGTGATGGTGCTCTACGATCTCGGTTATGTCGTGCGCATGGTGCGTGCTTCCATGGTCGAGGTGATGACAAGACCCTATATCCGCACCGCCATCCTGAAGGGCTTGAGCTTTCGCGCGGTCATCATGAAACACGCGCTCAGGAATGCCATGATCGCGCCCTTCACCGTCATTCTGCTGCAGATCAACTACCTCATCACCGGTGTCGTGGTGGTGGAGGCGGTCTTCGCCTATCCCGGTTTCGGCCGCATGCTGCTGGACGCCGCTCTGTCGCAGGATGTGGCCACGGTCGAAGCCGCGGCCCTCTTCGCCGTTTTCGTCTCTGTGGCAACGCAGATTGCCGGCGACCTCGGCTACATGATGCTCAACCCACGCATTCGTTTCAGCTAAGGCGGGCTTTATGGCAAAAGACGGCGTTTTGGCGATCACCTGGAATCGTATCCGGCTCCTCAAGGAATCGCCGGTCGGCATGGTCGGCGCTTTCCTGGTTGTGTTCTGGGTGCTGGTGGCAATCTTCGCGCCCTGGATCGCGCCCTTCGATCCCAATGCCAACAACATGGATGCGATCCTCGATCCGACACCCAGTGCCGTCAACTGGCTGGGTGCCGACAATTCCGGGCGTGACATTCTTTCGCGCATCATCTGGGGTTCGCGCACGGTGCTGACCGTGGCGCCCATTGCCGTCCTCTGCGCGTATGCGATCGGCGCCATGCTGGGCTTGATGGCCGGCTATTATCGCGGCTGGGTCGACCTCATCTGCAACCGTATCGCCGATATCCTGCTCTCCTTCCCGGCGATCGTGCTCTACATCATCTTCATCATGAAACTGGGCCCCTCGGCCGGCAACATCATCCTGGCCGTCATCTTCGTGGCAACGCCACAGATCATGCGCATCGTGCGCGGCATGACGCTGGAACTCCGCGAGCGCGATTACGTGGCCGCCGCCAAGATGCGCGGCGAGAACGCGCTCTACATCATGCTGGTCGAGATCCTGCCCAATGCGCGCGGGCCGCTGATCGTCGATGCGTGTTTGCGGCTCGGCTATACCGCGATCGCCATCGGCGTGCTCGGATTCCTGGGCCTCGGCCTGCCGCCGCCCAACCCCGATTGGGGCGGCATGGTCAAGGAAACCTATGCCATGATGACCATCTATCCGCATATGTCGCTGTTCCCGGCGCTGGCCATCTCCTCGCTGGTGGTGGGTTTCAGCCTGCTGGCGGACGGCATGCGCGAGATCAGCTTGCGCGACTGACGTAAAGAGGATGTGACCGGATGAGCAGCACCGCCACCATGGAACGCCCCGCCGCCGTGACGGAGACGCGCAAGCCGATCCTGGAACTGCGCAACGTCTCGATCTCCTATTTCGTGCGCGCGGGCGAACTGAAGGTGGTGCCGGATATCAGCCTCACTCTGCATGAAGGCGAGGCATTGGGTCTGGTGGGAGAATCCGGCTGCGGCAAGTCGACGGTCGCTTTCGCCATCATGAAATATCTGGGTGGTGCCGGGCGGCTCACCGGCGGGCAGATCCTGTTCGAAGGCCGCGACATGACCAAGATGTCGGAGGCGGAGCTCAGGAAGATCCGCGGCGGGCGCATGGCGATGGTCTATCAGGACCCGATGAGCAGCCTCAATCCGGTCATCCCCATCGGCAAACAATTGATGGAAGTGCCCCTGATCCATTCCGGGGTCAGCACCGCCGAGGCCGAGAAGCGCGCCATCCAGATGCTGCGCGAGGTGAATCTACCCGATCCCGAAACCCTGATGACGCGTTATCCGCACCAGCTTTCGGGCGGGCAGCAGCAGCGCGTGGTGATCGCCATGGCGCTGATGGCGGAACCCTCGCTCCTGGTCATGGACGAGCCCACGACGGGTCTCGACGTGACCGTGGAAGCCGCCGTCCTCGATCTCGTGGCGCAGCTCAGGAAGAAGCATAACAGCGCCATCGTCTTCATCAGCCACAATCTCGGCACCGTGGTCCGCATCTGCGACCGCATCGGCGTCATGTATGCCGGCGAACTGGTCGAGGAAGGTCCCATCGGCGAGGTCTTCCGCGATCCACGTCATCCCTATACGCGCGGCCTGTTGAACTGCATCCCGACGCTCAATGCCGACAAGCGCAGCCGGCCGCTTTCCGCCATTCCGGGTCAGGTGCCGCCGATACTCAACCGGCCCAAGGGCTGCATCTTTGCGCCGCGCTGCCCGGATGTGGCCGGCGAGCGTTGCACGGCCGCCTCCATCCCGACCGCGACCTATGGCGAAACCGGCCATCACCGCGTCAAATGCGTGCGTGTCACGGAATTGCCGAAACATGCGCGACCCGCCAGCAATGCCTTCATCGGCGAGGATGATGCGGTGAGGAACGACACCGTGCTGGAGCTGAGCGGCCTCAAGAAGACCTATCGGCAGAGCATCGGCATGTTCGGCGGCGCCGGCTATGACGTGCATGCGGTTGACGATATCGATCTTTCCGCCGCGGCTGCCGAGACGCTCGCCATCGTCGGCGAATCCGGCTGCGGCAAGTCGACTCTCGCCAAGGTGCTGACCGGCATCGAACAGGCGAGCGGCGGCAAGGTGATCCTGGCCGGCAAGGATATCGGCGCCATCCCGATCGAAAAGCGCGACAGCACCACCAAGCGCGCCATCCAGATGGTGTTCCAGAATCCGGATTCGACCCTCAATCCCAGCCACACGATCGGCTATGTGATGGAACGCTCGCTCGCCAAATTGAAAGGCCTGGGCGGGCGCAAGGCGAAAGACGAGGTCAACAATCTGCTGAAGACCGTCAATCTGCCGGTCGAATTCGCTGGACGCATGCCACGGCAATTGTCCGGCGGGCAGAAGCAGCGCGTCGCCATCGCCCGCGCGCTCGCCGGCGAGCCGGATCTGATCCTGGCCGACGAGCCGGTCTCGGCCCTCGACGTCTCGGTCCAGGCGGCGATCATCAACCTGCTGGTCGATATCCAGAAGAAGCGCGGTTCGACCCTGCTCTTCATCAGCCACGATTTGTCGGTCGTGCGCTATCTCGCCGACAACGTCGCCGTCATGTATCTCGGCCAGGTGATGGAATACGGTTCGGTCAACGATGTCTTCGCCCCGCCCTATCATCCTTACACGGAAGCCTTGATGTCGGCGGTGCCGATCGCCGATCCGGACGTGCATCAGACGCGCATCATCCTGGAAGGCAATATCCCCAGCCCGCAGAACCGCCCCAAGGGCTGCCCCTTCGCCACACGCTGCCCGCGCAAGGTGGGCGCCATCTGCGACGACACCCCGCCGCCGGTGCAGGTCAGCGACAAGGGCCACCGCATCGCCTGCCACATTCCCGTGGCGGAACTCGCGAGCGCGACGCAGGTAGTGTTTTAGGAGTCAACGCGTCGCACAGTGGATGCCCGGGTCAAGCCCGGGCATGACGCGTTTAAATTATATCGTCATTGCCGGGCTCGACCCGGCAATCCACTCTAACCTTCTCACGCCCCCTCTTCCGCCAAACTGAGCAGGCTGGCATTGCCGCCGGCCGCCGTCGTGTCGATGGTGAGGGTGCGTTCGGTGGCGAAGCGGTGGAGGTAGCGCGGGCCGCCGGCCTTGGGGCCGGTGCCGGAGAGGCCTTCGCCGCCAAATGGCTGCACGCCGACCACGGCGCCGATCATGTTCCGGTTCACATAGGCATTGCCGACACGGAGACGGTCCGCGATATAGCCGACCTTGCCGTCGATGCGGGAGTGGATGCCGAGGGTGAGGCCATAGCCGGTGCCGTTGATGGCACCCAGCACGTCATCGAGGCGGTCGGCGGCGTAATGCACGATGTGCAGGACCGGGCCGAACACTTCCTTCTGGAGACGGCTGAGGCCGTCGATGCGATAGGCGACGGGCGCGAAGAAATGGCCCTTGGAGGCGTCGCGACCGAGCTTGCTGCGATAGACCAGCTTGCCCTCGCGGTCCATGCGCTGGGCATGGGCTTCCAGCATCGCCTTGGCCTCGGCATCGATCACGGGGCCGATATCGGTTGCGAGATCGGCGGGATCGCCGATGCTGAGTTCCGCCATGGCGCCCGCCAGCATCTTTTCGAGCTTTTCGCCGATGTCCTGCTGCACGAAGAGGACGCGGAGCGCCGAGCAGCGCTGACCAGCACTCTGGAAAGACGAGATCAGCACATCGCGCACGACCTGCTCGGGAAGTGCGGTTGAATCGACGATCATTGCGTTCTGACCGCCGGTCTCGGCGATGAGCGGCACGATCGGGCCATCCTTGGCAGCGAGCGTGCGGTTGATGAGGCGCGCTGTCTCCGTGGAGCCGGTGAAGGCAATGCCGGCCACACGCGGATCGCGCGTCAGGGGCGCACCCACATTGGGCCCGTCGCCAGGGAGAAGATGGAGAACGTCGCCTGGCACGCCGGCGAGATGCAGCAGCTTCACCGCCAAAGCGGCGATAAGCGGCGTCTGTTCGGCGGGCTTGGCGATGACGCAATTGCCGGCGACGAGGGCGGCACTCACCTGGCCCATGAAGATCGCCAGCGGGAAGTTCCAGGGCGAGATGCAGACGAAGGTGCCGCGGCCATGAAGATAGAGATGGTTGCGCTCGCCGGTCGGCCCGGGCAGCGCCTGGGGCTGCGCGAAATCGGCGCGGGCGCGGGCGGCATAATAGCGGCAAAAATCCACCGCCTCGCGCAGTTCCGCAATGGCATCGCCGATGGTCTTGCCGGCCTCGCGGATGCAAAGTGCCAGGATCTCGGCGCGGCGCTGTTCCATGAGGTCGGCGGTGCGGTCGAGGCAGGCAGCTCGGGCCTCGGCATGCATGCCGGACCAGTCGCCGAAAGCGCGGCCGGCGCGGGCCAAAGCATCCTCGACATCGGCCTGGGTTGAGAGCACGACGCGACCCACGGTCTCGTGAATGTCGGCGGGGTTCTTCACCTCGACGGCGTTCCCGGTGCGCTCATGTCCGCCGATCATCGGGCCGGCACTGGCCGAGGCCGCGGCGGCTTGCGTCACCTCGATCGCCAGGACCTGCATCGCCTCGGGATCGGTGAGATCGACGCCGGCGGAATTGCGGCGCTCGTTCCCGAACATGTGGCTGGGGAGCGGAATGCCCGGATGCGGTTTCGATTTCAGCGCGCGGACCTGCGCCACCGGATCGGCGACGATGGCATCCAGAGGCGCTTTCTCATCGACGATGCGGTTGACGAAAGAGGTGTTGGCGCCGTTCTCGAGCAGGCGCCGCACGAGATAGGCCAGAAGATCCTCATGGCTGCCGACCGGCGCGTAGATGCGGCAGGGGATGCCCATGGCTTCCGCCGGTGTCACCTGGTTGTAGAGCGGCTCGCCCATGCCGTGGAGGCGCTGGAATTCCAGCTTGTCGCGGGCCGCTGCCTCGCCGCCCGCCATCTCGATGACGGCCGCCAAAGTGTGCGCGTTATGGGTGGCGAACATCGGATAGAAGGCCTGCGGGTCTGAGAGCATCCGTCTGGCGCACGCAAGATAGGAAACGTCGGTCGAGGCCTTGCGGGTGAAGACCGGGTAATTGGCGAGGCCGCGTTCCTGGCTCCATTTCACCTCGCTGTCCCAATAGGCGCCCTTCACCAGGCGCACCATCAGGCGGCGGCGGTTGCGGCGTGCGCAATCGGCCAGCCAGTCGATCAAGGGCAGGCAGCGCTTCTGATAGGCCTGGATGGCAAGACCGAGACCATCCCAATCCTTGAGGCTGGCATCGCTCGCCACCGCTTCGATGATGTCGAGGGAAAGATCGAGGCGGTCGGCTTCCTCGGCATCGATGGTGCAGCCGATGCCGGCCTGTTTCGCCGCCTGGGCAAGCGCCACCACCTGCGGCACCAACTCCTTCATCACACGATCAGCTTGCGCGAATTCGTAGCGCGGATGGAGCGCCGAGAGCTTGATCGAGATGCCGGGACCGACGATGGCGCCCTTGCCGCGCGCGGCCTTGCCGATCGATTTGATCGCCTCGACATAGGCTTTGAAATAGCGCTGGGCATCTTCCATCGTCCGCGCGGCTTCGCCGAGCATGTCGTAGGAATAGCGATAGCCCTTCTTCTCCAGGGTCTCGGCGCGCTCCAAAGCCTCGCCGATGTCGCGGCCCATGACGAATTGCCGCCCCAGGATCTTCATCGCCTGAGTGACGGCCTGGCGGATGACCGGCTCGCCGCTGCGGGTCACCAGGCGCTTCAAGACGCCTTTCAAGTCGTTGGTGGTCTGATCGAGCTGCATGATGCGGCCGGTCAGCATCAAGGCCCAGGTGGAGGCATTGACGAACATGGAATCCGATTCACCGAGATGGGCGGCAAAATCGGCATCGCGCAGTTTGTCGCGGATGAGCTGGTTCGCGGTCTCGCTGTCGGGAATGCGCAGCAGGGCCTCGGCGAGGCACATCAGCACGACGCCCTCCTTCGAGGACAATTCATAGGCATGCATGAAGGCATCGATGCCGCCCTGGCCGACGCGGTTCTTGCGCACCTCCTCGACCAGGGCGCGGGCGCGGGCGGCGATGCGGTCCTGCATGTCGGCGGAAAGCTCGGCCTGGCCCAGCAGCATCTCGACGATGGCGGTTTCGTCGGCGCGGTAATGGGCGCGCAGGCGGCGGCGCAAGGCGTTGGGTTCGGCGGCGGGCGCGCGGAGGATCATGGTCATGGCGTGTAATCGGAATCCGGGATGGGGGTCAGAATCGGGCGCAGTCTAGTCCCAACCGAGGCCCGACCCAAGGCTCTCGAACGCCGCACGCCTGCCGGCGGGAACTGCCTCAGCAGCCCTTTTTGTCGGCGAGATCCATCAGCCGGTCATTGCGGGCGCGCAGCACGTGGATTTCCTTGTTCGGCTGATCGCGGAAATCCAGGGTGGTCATGGCCGGCGGGAACATGATGCCGTCCACCACGGTAAAATGCACATTGCGGCGATGCACCTGGTCATCTCGATCGACCAGGCGGGCGATGGCGAGGTCGTTCTGGCTGGTCTCCTGGAGGAGGTCCATGCAGTTCATATCCGGATCGGTCGGGCGAATGACCTGGACGAGTTGCGGGTTTTCGCCGCCGCAGGCCGCGAGCGCCAGGAAACCGGCAAGGCAAAGACCACGCATCATGACCGCACCCACAGATCTTTGCCCGGCCAGCAATCGCCGCCCTGCTTCTGGGCCATGGCGATGAGATGGCGGTTCCGCGTGGCGAGCGCGCTGTGCTCGATCTGCTGCGGGCTGTCGGGATAGTCTTCCTCGACACCCATGTCGAGCCCGAACCAGCCCGGCGGGAATGCCAGCGACAGGCCCATAATCATGTCGTTCTTTTCTTCCTGCCAGACCTGCTCGCGCACCAGTTCGGATTGCGCCTCGTAATTCCGCGCAACTTCGGCGCGGATCTGCTCGCAGGTCATGTAGCGATCATAGATCGTCGCCTCCTGGGCCGGATTGGGCGAACGCCCGGCGCAGCCCGTGGCCAGTAAAGCGGCCAGCATGACGCTCAACGATAATCCCACCCGCATGGCAAACCCCCATGTTCACGATCCCCCGGGATCATGCTCGGCCTCATTTTACGCCACAAACTGGTTAAGACAACCTTTCCAGAAGCGGCGCGGGCACAGAAAAAACCTGTCCTGACAACGAATTGCCGGGGGCATTTATTTCAATTTGGGATGAATGCGCCCTAACCGGCGGCGATCAGGCGTATTGCGCCACGATGGCGGCCGTGACGGTGGTGACGCTGACGGAGACCTGAGTGACGTCGATGACACCCGCGCTGCCCGTTTCGGCGGGCTGGTAGAGCGCGCCGATGGCCTCGCGCTGGCCGGCTTCGACCTCGGCCAGAGCCTCGTCGGCCACTTCCTGCAGGCGGCGGAAATAGCCTTCGTCGTCATCGTCTTCCGAGCGCTTGCGGCGGGAGCGCGCCATCTGCGCCGCGAGGGCAATAAGGCCCTTGGCCTCGGCAATGGCGCTGCGGGCGTCGTCGCCGATGGCATGGAGAGATTGGAGGGCGGTATCGCGGGTGGCAGAGGCCGCAACCATATCCTTGACCGCCACGGGTGCATTGTCGCCGGATGTTGCGGCGGTGCTGCCATAGGTCGTCGTGCCGGCAGCGACACCCTGGGCAAGATGACGGGCGGCGGCACCCACTTCACGGGCGAGTTGCGCCGCTTCGGCGGCAAGACGCTTGATCTGGCGGGGATTGTTGCTGATCGCGGCCAGTTGGATCTGCTGGCGGAGCGCCGACAGCCGCGCCTTGGCCTGGCGCAGTTTCTCGGCGGAGATTTCCTTGTTATCGCCCTCGGCGAGCTTTTCCAGGCGCTTCACGAGATCCACGGAGGGCGCGTTTTTGGCAGCAGCCTCGGGCGCCAGGCGCCAATAGGCTTGGATGGCGCTTTCGCTTTTCTTCAGGGACCAAGTGAGCGGGTTGGTGGAACCGCCGGTCGACGCGACGCGCGTCTGGCTGAGGGTGACAGAAGAGATCTGCCCCTGCTGGATGATGCTGAACATGCCGCCGCTCACCGACATGGTTCCCTCGCCCGTTAATTGGCTCGGCCCGAATAAAAAGGCCCGGCACCTTCTGTGCCGGGCCGAATTATCGCGCGAAAATGGTCCTAGGGCAATCCGGGCAAGTTTTGCCCAGTTTCGTCAGCCCGCGAGCTTGGCCTTCAGGCGGTCGTTCAACATCGCCGGATTGGCCTTGCCGCCCATGGCCTTCATGACCTGGCCGACGAAGAAGCCCAGCAGCTTGTCCTTGCCACCGCGATATTCCGCCACCTTGTCGGCATTGGCGGCCATGATCTTGTCGATCTCGGCATCGATGGCGCCGGTATCGAGGACCTGGCGAAGCCCCTTCTCCTCGACGATGGCCCCCGCCGCCTTGCCGGTCTCGAACATCTCGGTGAAGACGTCCTTGGCGATGCGGCCGGAGATGGTGTTGTCGGAGATGAGGCCGATGAGTTCGCCGATCGCCTCGGCCGAGACCGGGCTTTCGGTGATGTCCTTGCCGGCGGCGTTCAACTTGCCGAAGAGTTCCGAGGTGATCCAATTGGCGGTGAGCTTGGGGTCGCGCCCCTTGGTCGCCGCCTCGTAAAAGGCCGCCGATTCACGCTCGGCCACCAGCACGCCGGCATCGTAATCGGAGAGGCCGAATTCCTTGATGAAGCGCTGGCGCTTGGCATCGGGGAGTTCGGGCAATCCCGCCTTCAGGCTCTCGACCCATTTGGCGTCGAGGGTGAGCGGCAGGAGATCCGGGTCCGGGAAATAGCGGTAATCATGCGCGTGCTCCTTGGAGCGCATCGAGCGAGTCATACCCTTGCCGGGATCCCAGAGGCGGGTTTCCTGCTTGATGGAACCGCCCTCTTCCAGGATCTCGATCTGGCGGCGTGCTTCGTGTTCGATCGCCGCTGCCACATAGCGGATCGAGTTCACGTTCTTGATCTCGCAGCGGGTCCCCAGGGGATCGCCGGGCTTCCTCACCGAGACGTTGACGTCGCAGCGCATGGAGCCTTCGTCCATGTTGCCGTCGCAGGTGCCCAGGTAACGCAGGATCGAGCGCAGCTTCTTCAAATAGGCCGCCGCCTCGTCCGAGGAACGCATGTCGGGTTCCGAGACGATCTCCATCAGCGCCACACCGGAGCGGTTGAGATCGACATAGGTCTTCGAGGGGTGCTGGTCGTGGAGCGACTTTCCCGCATCCTGTTCGAGATGGAGGCGCGTGATGCCGACCTCGCGGTGCTCGCCGCCGGGGAGATCGAGGATGAGCGTGCCCTTGCCGACGATGGGGTCGAGATACTGGCTGATCTGATAGCCGGCCGGAAGATCGGCATAGAAGTAGTTCTTGCGGTCGAAAACCGAGCGCAGATTGATCTGGGCGTTGAGGCCGAGACCGGTCTTCACTGCCTGGGTGATGCAGACATCGTTGATCACCGGCAGCATGCCGGGGAAGGCCGCGTCGACGAGGCTTACCTGCGTGTTGGGCTCGGCACCGAAGGTGGTGGCGGCACCGGAGAAGAGCTTCGAGTTCGAGATAACCTGGGCGTGCACTTCGAGACCCAGCACCATCTCCCACATGCCGGTCTTGCCTTCGATCAGGTTCTTGTCGTTGGTCATGTCATTCATCGCATCACACTCCCGCCGGCAAGGCGGTGAAGTTGGCGCTGCGCTCCAGCACATGGGCGGTGCGCAGCAGGGTTTCCTCGTCGAAGGCGCGGCCGATCAATTGCAGACCCAGGGGCAGGCCCTTGCCGTCGAGACCCGCCGGCACGGAAATGCCGGGCAGCCCTGCAAGATTGACCGTCACGGTGAAGACGTCGTTCAGATACATCTGCACCGGATCGTCCTCGTTCTCGTGAAAGCCGAAGGCCGCCGACGGTGTCGAGGGCGTGAGGATTACGTCGACATCCTTGAAGGCCTCGGTGAAGTCCTTGAGGATGAGGGCACGGATGCGCTGTGCCTGCAGGTAATAGGCATCGTAATAGCCGGCCGAGAGGACGTAGGTGCCGATCATGATGCGGCGCTTCACTTCCTTGCCGAAGCCGGCGGCGCGGGTGAGTTCGTACATCTCGTCCAGGGAATTCCCCGGCACGCGCAGACCGAAGCGCACGCCGTCATAGCGGGCGAGATTCGACGAGGCTTCCGCGGGCGCGATGATGTAATAGGTCGGCAGCGCGTATTTGGTATGCGGCAGCGAGATTTCCTTGAGCTCGGCGCCCTGGGATTTCAGCCATTCGGCACCCTTGGCCCACAAGGCATCGATCTCGCCCGACATGCCGTCGACGCGGTATTCCTTGGGGATACCGATCTTCAAACCGCGGATATCGCCGGTGAGGGCCTTCCTGAAATCCGGCACCGCCATTTCGACCGAGGTGGAATCCTTCGGGTCATGGCCGGCCATGGCACCCAGCATGATGGCGCAATCCTCGACCGAGCGCGCGATCGGCCCGGCCTGATCGAGCGAGGACGCAAAGGCGACGATGCCCCAGCGCGAGCAGCGGCCATAAGTCGGCTTGATGCCGACGGTGCCGGTAAGTGCTGCAGGCTGGCGGATCGAGCCGCCGGTATCGGTGCCGGTCGCACCCATCGCGATGCGACCCGCGACCGCCGCAGCGGAACCACCGGAGGACCCGCCGGGAACGAGCTCGGTCTCATCGCCCTGGCGTTTCCAGGGATTGATGACGTTGCCGTAATAGGAGGTCTTGTTGCTGGACCCCATGGCGAATTCGTCGAGGTTGAGCTTCCCCAGCATGACCGCGCCGGCATCGAAGAGTTTCTGCGTGACGGTCGATTCATAGGTGGGCTTGAAGCCGTCGAGGATATGCGAGCCCGCCGTGGTCAGCACGCCTTCTGTGCAGAAGAGATCCTTGATGCCGAGGGGGATGCCGTCGAGGGCGCCCGCCTTTCCGGCAGCGCGGCGCTGGTCCGAGGCATCGGCCTGGGCGCGCGCCAGATCGGGCGTTTCGGTGATATAGGCGTTGAGTTTCTTCTGCGCCGCCATCTTCGAAAGATGTGCGTCGGTGAGCTCGCGGGCCGAGAATTTCTTGGCCGCCAATCCGTCAAGGGCGGCGGCGATGGTGAGGTGCGTGAGATCGCTCATGATATGCGGGCCGCCTTACTCGATGACCTTGGGAACGGTGAAGAAGCCGTGGGCGGGCTCCGGCGCGTTGGCCAGAATCTTTTCCGGCTGACCGCCATCAGTCACCACATCGGCCCGGCGCGGCAGCTCGCGTGCCAGCACCCCGGACATCGGCACGACACCCTTGGTATCGACCTCGTTCAATTGCTCGATCCAGGTCATGATGCCGTTGAGCTCCTGGGCGAGGCCCGGGAGATCGGCTTCCGGAACGCGGATGCGCGCCAAGGTGGCGATATGGGCGACGGTCTTGCTATCCAATGACATGGGCCTAAATCGATCCGATCTTGAGGATATGGGGAGAAATCGGGGCGGAAACTAGCATCCGGCCCCACCCCGATCAACCGGCCCGACACGGGGCCGAAACCCGGTCAGCGGGGCCAGAAATAGACCGCGGTCACATGGGCCAGGGTATAGAAGCCGAAGGCCACCAGCAGGGAGCCAGCGATCCGGTTGAGCCAGACCAGCGTCGCCGGGGAAATCATGTGGCGGATGAAGCCGATGCCGAGGCTGAGGCTGAACCACCAGCCGGCCGCCCCCAACAGGACACCACCGATCAGCACCGGAATGAGGGCCATTTCCAGGCGCACCAGCCCGGGAACGCCGGCAAAGACGGCCATGAAGGAGAGCACGGTCATGGGATTGGCGAGCGTCAGGGCCAGGGTTTTGCTGAAATCGGCGAGCAGGGTCTGCGGCACCTCCTGCCCGTCGCTTGTGACCAAAGGCTGTTTCAGGCCGAGATGCACGCCAAAGGCGATCAGGAACAGGCCCCCGCCCAGTTCGAACCAGGCCCGCTGCGCCTCGATCATACCGGAAAGAGCGGTGATCCCGAAGATGCCCAGGACCGCGAAAATGGTGTCGGCAACGGCCGCCCCCAACCCGCCGCAGAATCCGGCAAGCCGCCCCTTTTCGAGAGTAAGGCGGATGCAGAGCATGCCGATCGGACCCACGGGGGCCGCGATGGCAAAGCCGATCCCGATACCCTTGGCCAGGAGAATGATGTCACGGAGCAGGAAATCCATGCTTACGCCGTCCGGGGCGACGGGGCCGCGGCTGGCATGGCGGGGGATCTGCCCAGCGGAAAAGCGGCCATCAAGATTGTTTTGCCCCTGCAGGTGGTATCCGCCGGATGTATGGCGGCCATCCCCGCGTGTCAATGTGACACATAACACGTCTTATTCCGGGACCGTTCCATGCGCCGCTTGACCTGACCGCCGGAGCCTATGCGATGATTGGGGAACGAGGCCAATTGTTAGCAGGAGCGGCGAACGTGATCGTGGTGAAGGCGATGAGACGCTCGGTTCTGGCTCTGGTCCTGGCCGGCACCCTGCTGGGGCAATTCCAGCCGGTCCGTGCCGATACCTCGACCGAGACGCCCATGGCCCCGGAACTTCTGCCCGATCTCGCCCCCGATGCCGTTGCAGTGACCGACCCGGCGGAAATCAAGAAGGCGCTCGACGATCTCACCATCTATGGCCGTTATTACGATGGCGAGGATTGGATCGAGTATCACCTCGAGGATGGACGTACTGCCTATTCCGAGAAGGGCTGCACCTATCCCGGCAAATGGTGGATGGAAAACGGTACCATTTGCTACGCTTATCCCAATTACCGGGATAACACGCCCAATTGCTTCGTGATGTTCATGCGTCCCAATGGCAGCATCCAGTTCGTGGCCTTCGCGGCCGACGGTTCGCCCTATCTCGCTTCCTCGTCGATCAAGACCGCCGCGGGCAATGACGCCCATCTGCCGATCGGCGGCCTCAGCCCCTGCGTCGGCGTCTAGCACCGTCTTTCAAGCTCTCAACGCATCACAGTTTCACCATATGGATGGCTTTGCCCCTCGCACCTCAACCGCTTGCGGATAGGGCGGCAAAAATTCGTATGTGTGCGTGCAAATAGTTTTTGGTTAACAGAATATTAATTTGATATAATTGCTGTTAGCAAATAGGTTTGTAGTCGTATTTTCGCGTGACACGTGATGGGCGGAGGGGAAGCCGCTGCCAGAACGAGTTTGTGACACGGGAAAAGAGGGGCGCGATCTTTGGGGTACGAGATTGGGGGTAGCGTTTGGGTGTGAGGACGTGGCTCGGCCACGAAGCGTGACGTGATCGATTCCGATCACCGGGAAGCCATCGGCACTCAGGCTTCACGCGCTTCGGGCGCGATATCGATGAAGCGCCCGCCAGCGCGCGTCATCCCCTGGTTCGGCTTTGCCGCTCTCGCGGCGGTCGGCGGCGGAGTCTATGGCTGGCTGAACTGGACTCACCAGGCCCCAAGCAATACGGGCGTTGCCATCGCCGCCATGGGCATCCTCGGCGCCGCCCTCCTCAGCCGTCAGGCGCGTCTTGCCGGCGGGGTGGCATCGAGCCTCGCCGACCTGGTGATCGATCATGCGGAATCGCCGATCGTCGTCACTGATGGGGCGCAGAACATCCTGCGCTTCAACCTGGCTTGCGCCACCCTGTCCGGCTTTTCCATGGCGGAACTCGGCGACCCCGCCCGCTGGCACGACATGGTGCCGCCGGAGGAACGCAAGGCCGTCGCCGATGCGGTGGACGCCCGGGCAGACGCATCCTTTCCCCGCAGCGTCGAAAATCACTGGATCACCCGTTCCGGCGAGCGGCGTTTGCTGCGTTGGAAAAATTCCGCCTTGCGCGACGCGAAAGGCCGGATCTACGCGATCGTCTCGGTCGGCACCGACATCACCGAATCGCGTATCGCCGAGATGCAATCGCGCAGATCGGAGAACGCGCTGCGGCGCGCGCATCGTATTGCGCGACTGGGACATTGGAGCTGGTCGCCCAAGCCCGGAATCACCGCGCCGGCGGATGACAGCGAAGGCCATTACCATTATTCCAGCGAAGCCGCGGCAATCTACGGCCTCACCAGCGAGTTCCTCGATACCGCCGACGACGAATCCTATGGCGCCTTGATCCATGCCGAGGATCGGCCGGAGGCCATGCAGGTCTATCGCAATTTTTTCGCCAATCCCGATCAGGACCACCTGACGCAGGACTATCGTATCCGGCGGCCGGATGGCACCTTCCGGCATATCCGCGTCATGTCGCAGAAACTGCGCGGGCCGCAAAGCGACGTCAGCGAGGTCACCGGCATCGTCCAGGATCTGACCGAGATCCGGCGCGCCGAGCTTGCCATCCGCCAGGTGCAGATGATCCTCACCGCGGCGCAGAAGCTGGCCGGCATCGGCTATTGGTTCTGGGAGAACAATAGCAGCGTGGAGGCCAGCGAAGACGCACCTACCACCAATTTCCACTATTCGCCCGAAGCGCAGGCCGTGAGCGGCATCTCGGAACATCTGATGCAGACCCTGTCGACGGCGGAGTTCTGCCGGCGCTTCGTGCATGAGAACGACCGCGCGCAGGCGCTCGACGTGTTCAGCCGGTTCACCAGCGGCGAGACCGATCAATACACGATCGAATACGGCTATCTGCACCCGCATCTGGGCGAGCGGGTCCTGCGCTCGGTGGCGCTGCGCGAACGCGATTCCGCCGGCCATGCCCTGCACGCCACCGGCATGATCCAGGACATCACCGATATCCGGCGCGGCGAAGGCGCGCTTCGTGACCAGCAACACCAATTGGCCGCCGCGCATCAATTGGCAAAGCTCGGCTATTGGTCCTGGATCGGCGGCATCGCCGGTTCACCACTCAAGAATTCGGTCTGGTCGCGTGAAGCCGCCGCCATCACCGGCATCGACAGCGCCACCGCCGAGGCAGCGATGCTGGCAGATACGTTCGAAGAGCAATTCGTGCATCCCGACGATCTGCTGCGCCTGCTGAAGGCGATCGGCGATCTCCGCGAACAGCGGGTGGATCGCTACGACATCGATTATCGCCTGAGGCGACCGCAGGGCGGTGAAATCTGGGTGCGGTCAATGGCCGAACATCGCAAGGATGGCCAGGGCCGCCTGATCGGCGCCTTCGGCATCCTGCAGGATATCAGCGAAAGAAAGCGCGCCGAGGCGGAGGTGCGCCAGGCGCATCAAAGCCTCGCCAATGCCCAGCGTATCGCCCATGTCGGCAATTGGTACCGCGACATGATCACCGGCCAGGTCTATTGGTCGGATGAGGTGTTCCGAATCCTGGGTTTCGAGCCGCGCGCCTTCACGCCGAGCCTGGAGCGGTTGCTGCAGGCCGTACATGCCACCGACCGACGCAAGCTCGGCACAGTGCTGGAGACCTGCATCCGGGAATTGACCGCCTATGTGACGGATCACCGGATCGTGCGACCGGATGGCAGCATCCGCCATGTCCGCGAATTGGGCGAAGTGTCGCTGGACAGCGATGGCAAGCTGCGGCGCCTGGAGGGCGTGGTGCTCGACATCACCGAGATCAAGGCCCGCGAGGCGGCGCTCAACGAAGCCAGGCTCCGGGCCGAAACCGCCGACCGCGCCAAGACCGAATTCCTCGGCAATATGAGCCATGAATTGCGGACGCCGCTCAACGCCGTGATCGGCTTTGCGGACGTGCTGTCGCAGAACCTGTTCGGGCCGATTCCCGATTCCTACCGCGACAGCATCGATGCGATCAGCCAGAGCGGCCGGCATCTTCTGGAGATCATCAACGACCTCCTCGAAATGTCGCGGATCGAAAGCGGTGAGCGGCGCCTGCTGGACCAGCCCTTCGATCCGCTGCCGGCCATCGGCGATTGCGTCCGCCTGGTGCAATCGCAAGCGCAGCGCGAGGGCATCACCCTCACCATCGACGAGACCGGGCAATTGCCGGCGCTCAACGGCGAAGAACGCGCCTTCAAGCAGGTGCTCAACAATCTGCTCTCGAATGCGCTCAAGTTCACGCCGCGCGGCGGCTCGGTCGCCGTGACCGTCGCAGCGGACATGAAAGCCGGCCTCATGGTGGCGGTGAGCGATACCGGACGGGGCATCGAGCCCGGCTTGCTGCCGCAACTCGGCAAACCCTTCGCACAGGGTGAATCCACTTTGTCGCGGCGCTATGGCGGCATCGGCCTGGGCCTTGCCATCAGCCGGCGTTTGATGGACATGCATGGCGGCAAGCTGGAAATCACCAGCCGACCCGGCGAAGGCACGCGGGTGACCATGATCTTCCCGAAAGAGCGCCTCACCCTGGGTTAGGCAGGTTTCTTGCCCAGCAGGGCACGGAGATCGTCGCCGCTCAGGGTTTCCTTTTCGATCAGCTTGCGCGCCATTTCCTCAAGGGTCGATCGCCGGGCCCGCAGAATCTCGGTGGCCTGGGCGAAAGCGCCTTCCACCAGATTGCGCACCGCCTGATCGATTTCGCGCGCCGTCTCTTCGCTGTAGCGCCGGGTATTGCCGAAGGGCATTTGCTGGATGCCCAGGTAATTTTGCGGCGCGTCGTCGAGGGCGACCTGGCCCAGGGTCGCATCCATGCCGAAGCGCGCCACCATCGAGCGGGCAATGTCGCTCGCCTTGGCCAGATCATCGGCAGCCCCGGTCGAGAATTCGTCAAAGACCAGGCGTTCCGAGGCACGGCCGCCCAACAGCACGGCCATGCGGTTCTTCAGTTCCGGCCGCGTCATCAGATAACGATCCTCGGTCGGCCGCTGGATGGTGTAGCCGAGAGAGCCGATGCCGCGCGGGATGATCGAGACCTTGTGCACCACTTCGCTGCCCGGAATCGAAAGTGCCACCAGGGCATGGCCGATTTCGTGGAAGGCGACGATCTCGCGTTCCTTCGGATTGAGCAAGCGGTTGCGCTTCTCAAGCCCGGCCACGATGCGTTCGATGGCGGCGGTGAAATCTTCCATCGCGACGCTGTCGGCATTGCGCCGGGTCGCCAGCAACGTCGCCTCGTTGACGAGGTTGGCAAGATCGGCGCCGGTGAAGCCAGGCGTCAGAGCCGCAATTTCCTCGGGCTTCACATCGGGGCCGAGCTTTGCCTTCCTGAGATGAACGTTGAGGATCTGGATGCGGCCTACGCGGTCCGGCCGATCCACCAGGACCTGCCGATCGAAGCGGCCGGCCCGCAGCAAGGCGGGATCGAGGATTTCCGGACGGTTGGTGGCGCCGAGCAGGACGAGACCCTTGCTGGGATCGAAACCGTCGAGCTCGGCGAGGAGCTGGTTGAGGGTCTGTTCCTTCTCGTCATGGCCGCCACCGAAGGGGAAGGCGCCACGGGCGCGCCCCAATGCGTCCAATTCGTCGATGAAGATGATGGCCGGCGCGCTGGCACGGGCCTGTTCGAAGAGGTCGCGCACGCGCGCCGCCCCCACGCCCACGAACATCTCGACGAATTCCGAGCCGCTGATCGAGAAGAAGGGCACGCTGGCCTCACCCGCCACGGCGCGGGCGAGCAGCGTCTTGCCTGTCCCCGGCGGGCCCACCAGCAGGACGCCCTTGGGCATGCGGCCGCCCAGGCGGCCATAGGTCTGCGGATCCTTCAGGAAATTGACGATCTCCTGCAATTCCGCCTTGGCTTCGTCGACACCCGCCACATCGGCGAAGGTGACCTTGGTATCGGTCTCGACGAAGATCTTGGCGCGGCTCTTGCCGATCGACATGAAACCGCCACCCAAGCCCTGCTTCTCGA
The DNA here is from genome assembly GCF_041909655.1 of Dongia sp. Classification (GTDB taxonomy): domain Bacteria; phylum Pseudomonadota; class Alphaproteobacteria; order Dongiales; family Dongiaceae; genus Dongia. The sequence continues at coordinate 67,466 of NZ_JAYRDA010000011.1, forward strand.
TCACCTTGCGGATGACGAGGAACCAGAGGCCGAAGAAGACCAGGACCGGCAGCACCCAGGAAAGGATGTCGCGGAAAAGCGTGTTCTCGGTGCCGCCGGTGAATTTGGCGCCGTATTGCGAAAGCTCGGCGGCGATCTGCGGATCGACCCGGTTGGTGACAAATTGCTGAGCGCGGCCGGTACCGTCATCCTTGAGCCTGCCCTGGACATGGGTCTCGGTGACGACGACCTCGTCGACCTTACCTTCTGCCAGCAGCGATTTGAACTCGCTATAGGGCAGAACCTCGATGGCGAGATAGTTCGCGAGCAGGGATTGCAGGGCGAAGATGCCCAGAAACGCGATGACGATGTACCAGGCGTTGAACTGCGTCTTCTTGTCCATCCCGCGCGCCCCGATCATTCCCGTGCAAACCAGGGCGCATGCTGCGCGGTTGCCGGCGCAGCGTCAAGGCGAGGCGGTGTCACATGTGGTGTGGAGACGTTACTCGACCGTGACGCTCTTGGCCAGATTGCGCGGCTGATCGACGTCGGTGCCTTTGGCGACCGCCGCGTGATAGGCGATGAGCTGGACCGGGATGGTGTAGAGGATCGGCGCCACGAAGGGATCGACCCGGGGGAGTTCCACCACCGCCATCGCCTTGCCGCCCAGCTTGCGCACACCTTCGGCATCGGAGAGGAACACCACCTTGCCGCCCCGCGCCATCACCTCCTGCAGATTGGAGAAGGTCTTGTCGAAGAGATCGTCGGAGGGCGCCACCACGATCACCGGGACGTTCTCGTCGATAAGGGCGATGGGGCCGTGCTTCATCTCGCCGGCGGCATAGCCTTCGGCATGGATGTAGGAGATTTCCTTGAGCTTCAGAGCACCTTCGAGCGCGATCGGGTAGGACGTGCCGCGGCCGAGGAAGAGCACATCGCGCGCCTCCGCCACCTGAAGAGCAATTTCCTTGAGATGGGCATCGTGGTTGAGCACTTCGGCGATCCGGGCCGGGACTTCGGTCAAGGCCGATGAAAGTTCCGCCTCGCGCTTCGCGTCAATGACACCGCGCGCGCGGGCGACGGCGATGGCGAAACAGGCGAGGACGACAAGTTGGGTCGTGAAAGCCTTGGTCGAGGCAACACCGATTTCCGGTCCTGCCAAAGTGTGCAGCACCACGTCGCTTTCGCGGCCCATCGTGCTTTCCGGCACGTTGAGGACGGCGATCACTTTCTGGCCCAGGGATTTGGCATAGCGAAGGGCCGCCAGCGTATCCGCCGTCTCGCCCGATTGCGAAATCACCATCAGGGCGCCCTCGGGATCCATCGGCGCCTGGCGATAGCGGAATTCCGAGGCAACATCGAGTTCCACCGGCAGGCGCGCGATGCTTTCCAGCCAGTATTTCGCGACATGGCCGGCCAGATTCGCCGTGCCGCAGGCGACGATGGTGAGATGCTTCAGCTTGGCAAGATCGATCGGAAGGTCCGGCAACTGGACGCTGCGCTCCAGCGGATTCATGAAGGCCTGCAAAGTGTCGCCGATCACGGTCGGCTGCTCGGCGATCTCCTTCATCATGAAATGCCGGTAATTGCCCTTGCCGATGAGGGCACCCGACAAGGCCGTCTGCTTCACCTCGCGGTTGACGCGGCGGCCGTCGTTATAGATGACGGCGCCATCCATCGACAGCACCGCCCAATCGTCTTCCGCGAGATAGCAGATGCGATTGGTGAAAGGGGCCAGCGCCATGGCATCCGAACCCAGAAACATCTCGCCGTCGCCATAGCCCACGGCGAGCGGCGAGCCGCGGCGGGCACCGACGATGATGTCGGGCCGGTCGGCGAAGAGGATCGCCAGGGAAAAGGCACCGTGGAGGCGGCCCATCGCCCGTTCCATCGCCTGTTCCGGCGAGTGGCCGTGTTCGAGATAATGGGTGAGGAGATGCGCCACCACCTCGGTATCGGTATCGGTGGTGAACTTCTTGCCGAGCGAGGAAAGCTCGTCGCGCAATTCCTGGAAATTCTCGATGATGCCGTTATGGACGATGGCGACCTTGTCGGTCGCATGCGGATGCGCGTTGTTCTCCGTCGGCCGGCCGTGGGTGGCCCAGCGCGTATGGCCGATGCCGATCGTGCCGTGCAAGGGCTGCTTCGCGAGAACGTCGCCGAGATTGCCGAGTTTTCCTTCGGCGCGGCGGCGATCGATGCGGCCGTCGATCAGAGTGGCGATGCCGGCGGAATCATAGCCGCGATATTCGAGACGCTTCAAGCCATCGAACAGCAATGGGGCCACTTCTGCCTTGCCGATGATGCCGACAATACCGCACATGCGCGCGTTCTCCTGGAATTGGTTATTTCTTGTCCGCTTTGGACGATTTCAGCTTTTGCCGCTGCGCTCGGAAATCCTTCGCGCGGCCGGCGCGGCTTACCTGCTCACCGCGGGCAACCGCGATCGCATCCGCCTCGACATCGCGGGTGATGACCGAACCGGCCCCGACGATGGCCCCGGCGCCGATCTTGACCGGCGCCACCAGCGCGGAATTGGAGCCGATGAAAGCCTCGGCGCCGATCTCGGTGCGGGCCTTCAGGAAGCCGTCATAATTGCAGGTGATGGTGCCGGCACCGATATTGGATTTTGCACCGACATCGGCATCGCCCAGATAGGACAGGTGATTGGCCTTGGCACCGGCGCCGATGATGCTGTTCTTCACCTCGACGAAATTGCCGATATGCGCCTCCGGTCCGATCTCGGCCCCCGGCCGCAGCCGCGCGAAGGGGCCGATGATGGCACCGCGATCGATCGTCGCCCCCTCGATATGGCAGAAGGCGCGGATCTCGACCTCATCCGCCACGGTGACGCCGGGACCAAAGACAACGTTCGGGCCGACGACGACATCGCGGCCGAGCTTCGTGTCGGCGGTGAAGTAGACGGTCCTGGGATCCAGCAGGGTGGCGCCCTCTTCCATCGCAACCATGCGGCGCTGGTCCTGATAGAGCGTTTCCGCGATGGCAAGCTCGGCGCGGCTATTGACGCCGAGGAGCTCGGCCTCAGGCGCCTCGACGACCGCGCAATCGCGGCCATCGGCACGGGCCAGCGCCACGATGTCGGTGAGATAATATTCGCCCTTGGCATTGTCGTTCTTGATGAGGCCGAGCAGCGTCCAGAGAATCGTGCCGTCGACCGCCATCACGCCGGAATTGCAGAGATTGATCGCGCGCTCGGTGGCACTCGCTTCCTTGAATTCGACGATGCGCTCGAGATTACCTTGGCGGTCGAGCACCAGGCGGCCATAGGCCCCCGCATCGGCGGGACGCATGCCAAGCACGACCACGGCGGGCTCGTCCTTGGCGGCACGGCGCTCGACCAATTTGCGCAGCGTGTCGGTCGAGACGAAGGGCGTGTCGCCGAAAAGAATGAGGATGGTGCCTGCAAAGGCGCCCAGGGCCTCACGGGCGCAGCGCACGGCATGGCCGGTGCCCAATTGCTCGGCCTGGATCGCGACCGGGGCGGGAGAGACTTCTCGCTTCACCAGATCCATGCCCGGTGCCACCACCACCGCCACGCGCTCGGGCGCCAGGGGCGCGAGATTCGAGAGGACATGGCCGACCATGGCGCGGCCGGCAATCTTGTGCATCACCTTGGGCAGGGTGGATTTCATGCGCGTGCCCTTGCCGGCGGCAAGGATGATGGCGGCGATCCGATCTGCTGATGACGACATGATAGGGGGTGTTCCTGGAAAAGGGGCGGTAGGCTTGCGATGGGCCGGAAAATGCCATATCCACCCCCCGCAATCCAACCCCAAGAAGATCAGCCCAGGATACGGGCGAAAAGGGCGGAAATATGGCTTGGCGGCGGTATTTGGTGTTCGATCTGGACGGCACGCTGATCGACTCGGCCCCGGATATCGCCGATGCGGTCAACGCTTTGCTGGGGGAACTGGGGAAGGCACCGCTGGATCTCGCCGACGTCAAACGCATGATCGGCGACGGCGCCCCGGTCCTCCTGGAGCGCGCTTTGGCGGCGTCCGGCATCCAGGAAGCGGCGGCGGGCTTCATGCCCCGCTTCAAGATTCTCTACGAGGCGGCCTCGACCAACCGCACGGCGCTCTACCCCAAGGTGCGCGAGGTGCTGGAAGGTTTCCGCCGCGACAACCGGCAACTGGCGCTCTGCACCAACAAGCCGCAGGCCGCCACGGAACTGGTGCTGCGCCATTTCGGGCTCGATTTCCTGTTCAGTGCGATCATCGGCGGCGATTCCCTCAAGGAGCGGAAGCCCGCCAAGGAACCCCTACTGGCGGCGATCCTCCAGGCAGGCGGCGATGCAGCGGCGATCGGGAGCGCGGTCATGATCGGCGACAGCCATACCGACCTCGCCACGGCGAAGGCGGCGGCGGTCGAGGCGGTGATCATTCCCTCAGGCTATGGCAGGCCGGCAGATGCCGCGAGCCAAGGGGCTTTCCACGAGATCGCACGCTTTGCCGATCTCCCCGCTTTGCTCGAAAAGCTCGATCAGAACTGAACGCCGGTCAGGTCCAGCGTCATCACGCCCAAAGCATTCTGCGCCTCGATTCGGACCGGCAAGGACGGAAGACCGGGCACAGCCGGCGCCATGAAGAGCCGCGCCGAGCGCGGATAGAATTGCGATTGTGCAGCGGCCGGAGCGAAGCCTTCCAGCAAGGTGGACGTGGCGACACATTCCGTCGCCGAGCCCTCGTAATAGGATTGCGCGAGTGGTGCTACGTCGGCAAAACCGCCTTGCGCCAAAGTGAGATCGTAGCGCCGCACGCCATCGAACAATTTGTAGGTGCCGCTGCATTGATGGGTATCGGCGAAGCTGGCCACCGCCGCCACCACGGCGCTCGCCGGGTCGATCGTGCCATGGGCAAAACCGCGCGCCTTGGCTTCCTGTGCCTGGCGCGTCATCGGCACCGCCTCGATGGCGACATTGCCGCCCTTGCCATAGGTGAGGGTCACCGCCTCCTGCTTGCCGACGATGTCGGCCACGGAGCGGAACTGCTTGGGCGCCGCGGTCGCACCGGCAAGATTCCCGGTCGAGACCATCGTCGCCCGGTAGGGATAAAGGAACCGGAAATTGCCGGTGGTGGCGGCATCGGCATTGAGGCTGTAGCGCCCATTTCCGGGCACAAGCTCCGCCCCCGCTTCCGACCCCTGCCCGGCCGGCAGTTCCACCGTGGCGGTCAGCGAAAAGACCGGGAGCCCCGCCATATAGCCGGTATAGGTCAGCGTCACCGGCTCGGCCGCTTGCGCCGGCCCGGCAAGGCCGCCCGATACCAGCAGGCCGAGGCCCAGGGAAAAACCAATCCGGCTTAAATAACGCATTGATCTGCCTCGACGATTCTGAAGGATGGAAACAGGAGAGTTCGGCTCTCCGAGGCGCGATGTCAAGGCTTGGGCAGCCATTGTCACGCGAGCGTGACGACAAAATGGGCGACAATTGACAGGGCAGCGCCCGGAGGCTAAACAACGCGCCTCAAATCCGGCGGCCAAATGATCTCGCTCTGGCCAGCCGTTCGGTCGGGTGCGTAGCTCAGCGGGAGAGCACTACCTTCACACGGTAGGGGTCACAGGTTCAATCCCTGTCGCACCCACCATTTAGCAAGCAAGACAAAACGAGCCGGGGGATCTGCGCGGGGCAATACATCCACAGCTGGATGTTTTGATTGGGGTAGAAACTGACATGGACTGGGCATTTTGTGGACCAGTTGATTGGGCGGCTACAGGATCAATGCTGTCCGGCATAGGAACCCTTATAGGCGCTGGCGCCGTCATATACGCCGCCCACAAAGGCTCCGATACATTCAAGCAATGGCGCCGCCAAAAGAGCGAAGAAAGGCGCATTGAGCTGGCCGAGCAAATCTTAACTCTTGCGTACAAGATTACTCGGGCCTTTGAAGGCATTCGCTCTCCGGCAATGCTCTCTGGCGAGATGACAAGAGTTGAGGCATCACTACGCGAGCAGCTTGAGCCCGACGACAAGAGATCATTTGGCAGCAACCTGATAACTGCACAGGGTGCACTGCTTCGCATAGATCACTACAAAAACTTATGGGATGCCCTACTGGATACTATGCCCGTAGCCAAGGCTGTCTTCGGCAATGATATTGAAACCCAATTGAGTACTTTCTGGACACAACGGGGTAAGATTATTGCCTCGGCACATAGCTATGCTCGATCAGCCTACCGAGGTCACGCTCCAACGGAAGAGATCAAGGAGCAGCAGCTTCAGCAACTGGACAGGCTTGAACAGGTTCTCTGGTCTGGTGGCGATGAAAGTGGGGTTGATGCGTTCGCAAACACCGTAAATGCTGCTGTTGCTGCGTTAGAAGCCCCCCTTCTTCTAATCATTCGTTCTGACACGCCCTTCGGCATCTCCAAGACGGACAATCGTCATTCATAGCCTTTTACTCCTCCCAGGGAGGTGAGCTAGGGAACTGAGCGGCGGCATCGAGTATACCATCTATCGCTTGTTTGGCTTCCTTATACAAACCACCTTCCAAGTGAAGGTAGACGCTGGGAAGCTCAAAGAGCTGTTTTAGTGCACTGGCTGCGGCGCCACAGATGCGGGGCAGACCAGCGGCCTCTAGCGACCATGTCTTAGGCTTCACATGCAACAGGTCGCTTCGAAACAAGTGTAGCTTCTCGATGTCCTTTCGTTCAGCACTGCTCAATACAATGGGGTCGCCTCCGAGCATAATCGACCATTCTGGTGAAGTTGCTCGCTCCAACAGCTTTCGGAACTCAGCAACCCTTTCTGATTTTGGTGCTGGCTTGCCTTTCCGACTTCCATCCTCCAGCCACTCTGCCCACTCATTGAACTCTCGATCAGCATACGCGCCTATCTCAGCGGAGCCGCGCAATGCGGCGACCATCGCACTGTTCAGCGCCGTATGGAGATCAGAAATGACAAATGCCCAAGCAGACACATCCCTTATGGCTAGCTGTAGAGCGTCTTGCGCCCGGATGCAGCATCGAGCGGCGAACGCTTCGGGGGTTATCCGCACATATCCATCCAGAAAGCTATCTGTCGGCAATTCCATGACGCATAGTCCTTCGCCGTGGCGGAGGGCGAAGAATACAGGGAGAGAACGTCACGGTCGTCCTTGATGGGGCTTTTGGTGCGGAAATCTGTTCAACTAGGTCATTCCAGTCTCCGTACCACCCCATCCAACTGAAAAATAAAGGCATTTTAAGCCATCAAAAGCTCTGATTGACGGTCATACGGTAGGGGTCACAGGTTCAATCCCTGTCGCACCCACCATTTAAACGATCGACCATACGCTGGGCCTTGCTGTGCGGCGAGAGCCGTCGCCATCCGACCGGGAGCGGATACCGATCAATAGCCCGTCAGCGAAACGGGAGCGCCCTTTCGGACGCTCCCGTGCCGTCGATCATCCCCCTCTGGCGGGACCAGACCACAATCAGACGAAGCTGAAGTTGTCCTGGTGCAAGGCCGCCAGCTTGGTGCCGATCAGGGTGAGCGAATTGTCGCCGTCGAGCGTGATGGCGACATCGTCGCCGATCTGGGTGGCGTGCGCCATCACATCGGCGAAGCCGGCGAAGAGCCCGTCGGCGAACGCGATCACATCGGCACCGTAATCGCCGAAGTCGTTGATCGTGTCCTTGCCGAAGCCGGCCGCGAACACGAAGGTGTCGGCACCGCGACCACCGGTCATCAAGTCGTCGCCGGCACCGCCATCGATGACGTCGGCGCCGTAGCCGCCGTCGAGCACATCGTCGCCGGCACCCGCGACCAGGCTGTCATTGCCATAGCCGCCGTCGAGACCATCGTCGCCGCTGCCCCCATCGAGCGTGTCGCTGCCGTAGCCGCCGTTGAGGTTGTCGTCGCCCGAGCCGCCGGCGAGGCTGTCATTGCCGTAACCGCCGTCGAGACCATCATTCCCCGCCTTTCCGGTCAGGGTATCGTTGCCGTACCCACCTTCCAGCAGGTCATCGCCGGCCCCGCCGGTGAGCGTGTCCGCCCCTGAGCCGCCGACCTGATGCTGGTCGGGTGCCTCGCCGACGAAGGCGAACGATTCCTCGCCGAGATCGCCGAGGGTCACGCCGACCAGGGTGATGCTGTTCGCGCCGTCCAGGGTGATGACGACGTCGTCGCCCACCTGCTCGGCGTGGTCCAGCACGTCTTCGGCGTCGCCGAACAGCGAACGGTCGAAGCCGAGTTTGTCGCCAGCCTGGAAGTCGGCGATCGTGTCCGCGCCGAAGCCACCCTGGTGATAGAGGAACATGTCGTCGCCCGCGCCGCCTGCGAGCTCGTCCTTGCCGGCGCCGCCGTCAAGGGTGTCGGTCCCTTCTCCGCCGTCGAGAACGTCGTCGCCTTCGTCACCGGCAAGAGCGTCGATTCCGGCATTGCCCATCAGCAAATCGTCGCCGAGACCGCCTTTCAGCGTATCGTCGTCCTCGCCGCCTTCGAGAATGTCGTCGCCCTCGCCGCCTTCGATGATGTCGGCCCCCTCGCCACCGATGAGCATATCGTCGGCGCCCAGGCCCTGGATCAGGTCATTGCCCGCAGCACCTTCCAGCACATCGTCTTCCGGCGTGCCGACGAGAACCAGGTCACCCGTCCCGTTGTCCTCGACCGTGAAGTTCCAGGCGGTCGGGTCGTCGATGCCGGCAAAGGGATTGCCGGTGCCGGCACCGTTGTTGCTCGTACCCTGGACGGCGATATTGTCAATGGCCCACCACCAGTCGTTACCACCGTCGATCACGCCGAAGCTGATCACCGCGTTGGTCGCACCCACGGGATTGTTGAGAGCGATTGTGAGCGTCTCGTTGGTTGCGTCGGCCTTGAAGTCCGGATCCGTGGGATCCGAGGTCCAGCGCAGCAGCTCGATCGGCTCGCCGCCGTCGTAGGAGACCATCAAGACCGCCTTCTGGTTGTCCTCGCGCCGCCAGCTTGAGTCGAAGGTGACTGTAGCCGTACCGGCCACGATGCCGGTGAGGTCGATCGCTGGCGTCTTCATGTAGGCGTTGAACAGATTGGGATCGATATTGGTCGCCCCGTCGTCATATTCGTCGGGATCGGCCACCATTACCGTGCCGCTGGCATTGGTAAAGCCCGCCCGGCCCTGATTGCCGGCCGAGTTGATCCAGGAGTTCTTGTCGAAGAAGGTCCAGCCATAATACTCAATGGGGCCGCCGGCGGGTGTCGTGTTCTCGTGGGTCCAACCCTCGGGCGGGGTCGCGGTGAAGTCGGTGCCGTCGCCGCCGCTCTCGCCGACGAAGGGTTGCAGGGCGAGACCTTCGAAGTCCTCAGAGAAGAGCGTGGTGCGCTGGGCGGTATCGCGCAGGGCGCCCGGTTCGATCGCGACGTAGTACTCAACGCCCGGCTCGAGATCGGTTGCCGGATCTATGGTCACGGTCTTGCCGTCGATGGTGACCTGGCTCGACGTCACATCGATGGTCTGGACGATGCTGCCATCGTCGACCCGCTTGATCAGGATGTTGCCGGTGCCGGCCAGCACATTCTCGTTGAACTCGATCACCAGATTGCTGTCGGGGGTCACATCGACACTGCCATCGACCGGCTGCAGGGCGACGATTTCCGGTGCCGCCACGTCGGCATCGGTGGTGAAGTTCCAGGTCGTCTTGTCCGAAATGCCGGCGAAGGCATTGACGCCGTCGGTGAAGGCGCCCGGCTCGATCTCGACGTAGTAGTTCGTCTCCGATGCGAGATCATCCGGCAGGTCGATGGTCGCGATGTCGCCGGATATTGTGACATTGCCCGAGGTCACGTCGATCGTCGCCACGACGCTGTCGTCCGACGCTAGCCTGATGACGATGTTACCCGCACCTTTCTGGACATCCTCGCTGAACCGCAGCGACAGGTTGGAATCGATGGCGACGCCCGCAGCGTCGTCGACCGGCGCCAGAATCGCCTCGAGCTGCGGAGGAATCGGATCGGCAGCGCCCTCCAGGAGGGAGCCGCTCTGCAGCCCATCCGGCGACAGCGCGAACGGGATGTCGAGGTGGTCGAGGATGGTCGCGACGATGGAGGTCTGCGGGACCGGGGCCTCGAAAGACGCCAGATTCTTGTTCGAGGCGATGAAGATCCGCCGTTCCGAATCGGTCTGGCCGCCATGCGTGCTGCCGGTCAGCGGATCGCGGCCATGATCGGTGGAAACGATCACCAGCCAATCCTCATCCGGATATGCGGCCTCACGCGCGGCGACGGCGGCCAGGATCTCACCCACCTGGTTGGAAGCGCTGATCAGCGCGTTGTCGTAGGTGTCGCCGAAGCCGCCGGCATGGCCAGCACCATCCACTTCGTCGAGATGCACGAAGGTGAAGTCCGGCGCCTCGGTGTTGATCAGATTCACGACGGTGTCGGTGACGGCTTCGTCCGAAAGTCCGCTCGACACATGGTCGACGATTGCGGGATCGCCCAGCAGGCCCATTTCCCGGGCGAAGTGACCCGTGTTGATCGGCGACCAGTGGACGATCGAGGCCATCGTCGCATTGGGGGAGGCATTATTGATATACTCAAAAATGCTGGTCACATCGCTGGCGATCGGCTGGTTGTTGTTGCTCGAAACACCGTGCTGATCGTCCCACACGCCGCTCAGCAGGGTCGACCAGCCGGGGCCGCTGGAGGTGCTCTGCTCCGACGCCGTTCCCCGATTGCCGCCCGCATACCCTTCGACGATGTCGAGGCCGAGGATTTCCTCCGCTTCGCCTTGTAGGCCCAGGAGCATCAATTGCTCCAGTTGCATACCATCGATCCCGATGAAGATTGCCTTTTGTACCATGACTTCCTCTCCTGTCTGAAACTCGCCGCCGGAGACCGAACTCTTCGGCCCGCGATGCGGTCGACCCGGATGCTAGGAAGCGACGATGACAGGTCGTCGACGCACAGATTACGTTGGCCATTGAAACTTGCGATGCCGGGTATCGCACGTAGCGATGGCCGGTCTCTCAGCCCCCTACTCATCTGGCGCCGGCAGGTGTAGCGCGCTTGAAACCGTCACGCTGCCGCAACCGAATGGAGACATAGTCCAATTACATTTCGGACATGAGGGCCACGAGGGCGCTCCGCGCCAGACATGGTTGGCATAGTTGGAACCTGGGATGGTCGGAACCTGGCAGCGGGAAACCTGAAACATGTCGATGATTCAGCTTCGGGCCTTCCACTTCGTGGCGGTGGCGGGCGGGTTTTCGCGGGCGGCCCGCGAGATGGCTGTCAGCCAGTCATCACTCTCCGCCCAGGTTCGACAACTGGAGGCAAGCTCCGGATTGAGTCTGTTCGAACGCAAGCCACTCGGCGTCGACCTGACGCCGGACGGCCATGTTCTGTTCGATGTGACCAAGCGTCTGTTCGCGGCCGAGGCGGAGGCGCGCGCCATCCTCCGCGGGCGTCGTCAAGGGGGTGGCCATCTTCGCGTGGCCGCCGATGCGGCATTCCATTCCGTCCAGATTCTCGCCAGTCTAAAGTCCAGCCGGCCTGACCTGACCTTCACGCTGTCCATCGGCAATTCGGGCCATGTGATCGAGCAATTGGTGAACCATCGCGCCGATGTCGGCATCACGGCGCGGCGGCCGCCCGATCCGCAGCTGCACGTCCGGCCGATATTGTCGATGCGAATCGGAATATTCGTCCCGGCCGACCATGAGTGGAGCGCGCGGGGCGAGATATCCACCGCGGAGCTTGCCGGCCGCACGATCGTCCTCCGTGAAAAGGGATCCGTCACCCGGGAAACTTTCGAATCGACCCTGGCGGACCATCATGTGGCCCCCGGGAGCATGATCGAGGTTTCGTCGCGAGAAGCGGTCTGCGAGGTCGTTGCGGCGGGCCTCGGCATTGGCATCATCGCGGATCGTGAGGTTGGCCACGATTCGCGGCTCTGCTTCCTGCCGCTCACGGACAGCGACCGGACGGTCGACGAATATGCAGTCTGTTTCCTCGAGCGGTGCCGCATGCCGATCGTGCGCGACTTTCTGACGAGCGTGTCTTCGCTGGCTCATGTGCGGTGAGCAGCGATCGATCGCGGCCTTGTCCGGGGTCCGGATCGATGCTGGTTTCTCGGCGCATTGCGCCGCTAACGATGGGGGCGCACAGTTTCAATCCCTGTTGTCCCCACCATCATCGGCAGCATCCGTCGTCAGACCGCAATTCAGCAATGTCGTTTGGATGACCGCCGCAAGGTCCTTGGCCGGCGCCCCCGATCTCGCGAGAACGCGCAGACCCAGATAGGCGTTGGTCAGGGCGAGAGCCATCCGGGCCTTGCGAGTCGCCGGCCAGTCGGCCGCCAGTGCGCTGGCGTGGAGAGCGACGCCGACGGCGCGCTCCATGCGCTTGATCATGGCCAGAACCTTTACCTGGATTTCCGTATCTGCAGGCGCCTGATCCACGGCGGCATTGCACAAAAAACATCCCCTGCGGTCATGACGCCGAACGACGGCCGCGCGCGCGTCCTCCAGGAAATGGCGGATGCGCGCGGCGCCATCGCCGGCGGTCGGGTCACGCAATGCGTCCACCGTATGCTGAATTTCCATGCGATTATAGCGGTCGAGGGCTGCGAGATAGATGCTGCGCTTGTCCTGGAAGGCCTTGTAGAGGCTGCCCCGGGCAATCTTCATGGCATCGAGCAGGTCCGGCAGCGAAGTGCCCTCATAGCCCTTCGCCCAGAACACGTTCATGGCGCCCTCAAGCGCCTCGTCAATATCGAATTCCCGCGGTCGCGCCATTTTGGTACCTCCAGGCCAGAATATGCTTATTGGGAACCAATCGGTCAATATGTGGAAAAATTTTCCAAGCAGTTATTGACTAATCGGTTCCTAATTACAATGTCAACTGTGGCGACCGGTATGGCGCCTAATTTGGAACCGTTTAGTTCCAAATTGTAACCCATTATTGAACAAGGAGATGTGTCATGTCTGGAACCAAAATTCTGTCTTCTTTTGACGCCCGCAATGCCCTGTCATTCGACCGGCATCTGGCATCCGCTGAACGGCTCGGCACCGACATTACGAGACTTGGCGCCTATGGCATTTTCGCTTCGCTGGCCGTGATCTATTTCTGGTTCGGCGGCATGAAATTCACGGCCTACGAAGCACAAGGCCTGGTGCCGCTTGTGGAGAACAGCCCGTTCCTTTCGTGGATGTATGAAATTTTCTCGGTGCGCGGCTTTTCGACGTTCCTCGGATTTGTGGAACTGAGCATCGGCCTCCTGATCGCCGGGCGCATTCTTACGCCAACTCTTTCAGCGATCGGCGGGTTTCTGTCGGCCGGCCTCTTCGCGACGACGCTGAGTTTCATGATCTCGACCCCCGGCGTCATCGAATCAGGCCTTGGTTTCCCGGCGATTTCCGTGGCACCCGGGCAGTTCTTGCTGAAGGATATCGGGCTGCTGGCCGGTTCCGTATTCATTCTCGGCCACTCGCTTTCCGCGATGGCCCGGAAGCGGGCGTCGCGGTCGATGTATTCGGCTTACATCGTCTAATGTCACACCCTTTGAATAGTAACAGAACGGCCGGCAACAGCCGGCCGTTCTCTTGCGCGATAAGGGTCGTTCTATTCCGCGATCAGCGCACGCAGCATCCAGACGGCTTTCTCGTGCGCATCCAGGCGGCGTGTGGCGAGATCCGCGGTGGCGGCGTCGCCGGCACCGTCGGCAAGTTCGGCGAGTTCGCGCAGGCTACGGGCGATGGTTTCGTGATCGGCGATGAGTTCGCGGATCATCTTCTCGCCCGATTGCGTGCCGTCGGAATCCTTGATGCTGGTGAGCTTGGCGAAGGCGGCAAAGCCAGCCGGCGAGGGATGACCGAGCGCCCGGATGCGTTCGGCAATCTCGTCAATCGCGGCGGCCATTTCCTCGTATTGCGCTTCGGTCAGTTTGTGGAGGCCATAGAAAAGCGGCCCCACCACATTCCAGTGGAAACCTTGGGTCTTCACATAAAGGGCGTAGGAATCGGCCAATGATTTGGCGAGCGCTTTGGCAACGGCCTGGCGGTCAGCGTTCTGGATGCCGGTTTTGACGTTTTCGACCGAGGTTTTTGCCTGCAAGACTTCTGCGGTCATGGGAATCTCCTTTCAGCGGGTGATGGGCATGGGTACGGCGATCAGCCAACCCGCGCGGCCTGGCCGCGATGTCTTGAAAGGAACCCCGCAAATCCTGGCCGGTTCCGGCCTCGATTGTCGCACTTTCCGGGGTGAAAACCCTTTTCCGGGGCTGGCATATGACAGCGCAACCATGCAAAAATGACGCGATTATCGCGACCCCGCACGATTCCATCCCGGTCCGCTCGGACCCAACAGGGACAGACATGCAACCCAAGACCACTCTTATTTCACATCCGTTCGATATGATCGTGTTCGGCGGTCGGGGCGACCTTGCCCGCCGCAAGCTGATCCCCGCCCTCTATCATCTCGACCGCGAACGGCGTCTGCCCGATGACGGGCGCATCATCGCGGTATCGCGCGGGGCAATGGCCAACGACGCTTTCGTCAAGATGATGCATGACGATTGCATGACCTATTCGACCAATGGCAGCGACGTTCAGTTCGACGAGGTGTCCTGGGGCCGGTTCGCCCAGCGCCTGACCTATCTTGGCCTCGATGCCACGGATGCCAAAAGCTATGACGGCCTCGCCCAGTTGCTCAAAGGCCGCGAAGATGTGGTCCGCGCCTTCTATCTGGCGACGGCGCCAGATCTCTTCGGTCCCATCGCCGCCAACCTCAAGGCGCTCGATCTGGTGACGCAACCGTCCCGCCTGGTGCTGGAGAAGCCGCTGGGCAAGGATCTGGCCTCGGCCCATGAGATCAACGCGGCCGTCGCCAAGGCCTTCGCCGAACCGCAGACCTATCGGATCGATCATTATCTCGGCAAGGAGACGGTGCAGAACCTGATGGTGCTGCGCTTCGCCAATGCGCTGTTCGAGCCGCTGTGGAACCGCACTCATATCGACCATGTGCAGATTTCCGTGGCCGAGACCGTCGGTGTGGGCGGGCGCTGGAAATATTACAATGAGTCCGGCGCGCTCCGCGACATGATCCAGAACCATCTGCTGCAGTTGGTCTGCCTCACCGCCATGGAGCCGCCCTCGACTCTGGATGCCGACATGATCCGTGACGAGAAGCTGAAGGTCTTGCGCGCCCTGCAGCCGATCTATGCGGCCGATGTGGCGCAGGCGACGGTGCGCGGCCAGTACCGCGCCGGTGCCATCGACGGCAAGGCCGTGCCCGGCTATCTGGAAGAATCCGATGCCGAGCCGCAGAGCAACACGGAAACCTTCGTCGCCATCAAGATCGGCATCGACAATTGGCGCTGGGCCGGCGTGCCCTTCTATGTGCGCACGGGCAAGCGCCTGCCGGCGCGTTCCTCCGAGATCGTGGTCCAGTTCAAAACGCCACCGCATTCGCCCTATCCCGCCTCGGCCGGAACCATCCATCCCAACAAATTGGTGATGCGCCTGCAGCCCGATGAGGGCATCCGCCTGATCATGCTCAACAAGGGCCGCGGGCCGGGCGAACTGAAGCTGCACCAGACAGCGCTCGATCTTTCCTTCGCCGAGACCTTCGGCGGCCGCTCGCCCGATGCTTATGAACGCTTGCTGCTCGACGTCATTCGCGGCCGGCCGGCTCTGTTCATGCGCCTGGACGAGCTCGAGGCGGCGTGGCGCTGGACCGATGGGATCCTGCAGGGCTGGGCGGATACCGCTTTGGCGGCAAAACCCTACGCAGCCGGGTCCTGGGGACCCAATGCGGCGATCTCGCTCATTGAGCGCGACGGCCGCACCTGGCACGAGGACGATATCTAGGTGCCGGTGCGAGAAGAGTCTTTTACAGACCGCGACGCCCTCGCCGCGGCACTTGCCGGGCGTCTCGTCGCTATCCTGCACCAGGCGATCGCACGGGATGGGTCGGCGAGCCTCGTGGTGCCGGGTGGCACGACACCGGTCGCCGTGTTCAAGCATCTCGCCGCAAGCGATCTCGCCTGGGAAAACGTCAATGTCATCCCCTGCGACGAACGTTGGGTGGCGCCAGATCATGCCGACAGCAATGAAGGCCTTATCCGCCAACATCTGCTGACCGGGAACGCGGATGCTGCACGGGTGTTTGCGCTCTACCGGCCGCTGCCCACACCCGATGACGCCGTGCCAGATGTCACGCGCGCCCTCAAGGCCATCAAGCGGCCCTTCGATGCGGTCTTTCTCGGCATGGGTGAAGACGGGCATTTCGCCTCGCTCTTTCCGGGCCGCGGAGAGACAACGTCCGGCCTGGCGCTCGACAATGCCAGCAATCTCATGACTCTGCGGGAGCCAGCGAAAGGGCATCCTCGGATCGGCCTCACCTTGCGGGCACTCACCGATGCGAAACACCTCATCCTGGCAGTGCTGGGTGAGCAGAAACGCGTTGTGTTGGCGCAAGCCAAGGCCAATATCAACGATGATCGCCTGCCCGTGGCGGCGCTGCTGCGCCAGAGCCGCGTGCCGGTCGACATCATGTCCTGTCCCTAAGTTGAAAGCGTGAGGACCATCATGCATCCCACGATCCAAGCCGTCACGGAGCGCATCCGCGCCCGCAGCCAGGATTCCCGGAAAGCCTATCTCGCCCGTATCGAAGCGGCGCGCAGCAAGGGCGTGAAACGCGGACATCTTTCCTGCGGCAATCTCGCCCATGGGTTTGCCGCCTGCTCGGCGGACGACAAAGCGGCACTGACCGACACAGTGCTGCCCAATCTCGGCATTGTCTCCTCCTATAACGACATGCTTTCGGCACATCAGCCGTTCAAGGACTATCCCGAGATCATCAAGCAAGCCGTGGAAGGCCATGCGACCGCGCAATTCGCCGGCGGCGTCCCCGCCATGTGCGATGGCGTGACGCAAGGCCAGACCGGCATGGAATTGTCGCTGTTCAGCCGCGACGTCATTGCCATGGCGACCGCCATCTCGCTCTCGCATGACATGTTCGATGCCGCGCTGATGCTGGGCGTCTGCGACAAGATCGTCCCGGGCCTCCTCATCGGCGCCTTGAGCTTCGGCCATCTGCCGACCGTCTTCGTGCCGGCGGGACCGATGCCCTCCGGATTGCCGAACGCGGAAAAATCGCGCATCCGCCAGCTCTACGCCGAAGGCAAGGTGGGCCGGAAGGAATTGCTGGAAGCGGAATCGGCCTCCTATCACGCGCCCGGCACCTGCACCTTCTATGGTACCGCCAACAGCAACCAGATGCTGATGGAATTGATGGGTCTGCACATGCCGGGCGCCGCTTTCGTCAATCCCGGCACGCCGCTGCGCGCTGCCCTCACCGCTGCGGCGGCCAAACGCGTCGCCTCGGCAACTGCCCTGGGGAATGATTGCCGGCCGATCGGCGAGATCGTCGACGAGAAGGCGATCGTCAATGCGATCGTCGGTCTGGTGGCGACCGGCGGCTCGACCAATCACACGATCCATCTCATCGCCGTGGCGGCCGCGGCGGGCGTCAAGATTACCTGGGCGGATTTCGCCGAGATCTCGGCGGTCACCCCCCTGCTCTGCCGCATCTATCCCAACGGCCAGGCGGATGTGAATCACTTCCAGGCGGCGGGTGGCTTCGGCTTTCTGGTGCGGGAATTGATCGATGCCGGCCTTGTGCATCGCGACGTGAAGACGTTGGTGGGCGACGATCTCTCGGCTTATGCGCAAGAGCCCTATCTCGATGGTGATCAATTGAAATGGCGCGATGCGCCGGCGGATTCGCTCGACCGCGACGTGCTGCGCCCAGTGAAGGATCCGTTCGCGCCGGAGGGTGGTATCCGCGTGCTCACAGGCAATCTCGGCCAATCAATCATCAAGGTTTCGGCGGTGAAGCCGACGCATCGGGTGATCGAGGCGCCGGCCATGGTTTTCACCAGCCAGCAGGAGGTGAAGGATGCGTTCAAGGCGGGCAAGCTGCACCGCGATGTCATCGTCGTGGTGAAGGGCCAGGGCCCGCGGGCCAACGGCATGCCGGAACTTCACCAATTGACGCCGTCTTTGGGTGTGCTGCTCGATCTCGGCTACAAGGTGGCCTTGGTGACCGATGGCCGCATGTCGGGCGCCTCGGGCAAGGTGCCGGCAGCCATTCATCTTTCGCCGGAAGCCGTTGCCGGCGGGCCGATCGCCCGCATCCGCGATGGCGACATCCTGCGCCTCGATACGGAGACGGACCAGCTGACGGTCAAGATTCCGGCGGCGGAGTTCGCAGCGCGGAAAGCTGAAATACCTGACATCTCGGAACATGCCCAGGGCTGCGGCCGTGAGCTCTTTGCCGGCTTCCGCGCCGCCGTCGGCTCCGCAGACCAGGGTGCCGCCAGTTTCGGGTGGGGCGGCATTTGATGAGCGAGATGGTTTTGGTCGCCGATATCGGCGGCACCAATGCACGCTTTGCGCTCTGTCCGAAGGGAGAGGCCAGGGTCGAGCGGATGAAGACGCTCTCGGCCAAGGATTATCCCGATATCGCCACAGCGATCTCGACCTATCTTGACTGGGTGGAAGCGCAGCCGGTCGAGGCCTGTTTCGCGGTGGCCTGCCCGGCGCGCGACGACCAGATCGAGTTCACCAACTCGACCTGGCGCTTTTCAAGAAAGGTGCTCGCCGCCGAATTCGGCTGGCGCCGCTTCAAGACGGTGAATGATTTCGAGGCGCTGTCCCTGGGCGTGCCCCAAGCCAAACCGGAAGGCCTCCATACCCTGCGCCGCGGGACGATCGAACCCAGGGGCGCCTGTGCGGTGCTGGGGCCAGGCACCGGCTTCGGTGTTTCCGGCCTCGTATGCGATCGTCACGGCGGCTGGGTGGCATTGGCTGGCGAAGGCGGCCATGTCGGCTTTGCACCGCAGGACGAATTGGAAATGGAGCTGTTGCGCTATCTGCAGCAACGTTACGGCCGCGTCTCCTGCGAGCGGCTGCTTTCGGGTGACGGCCTGGTCAACATCTATGAGTTTCTCTGTGTGCAGGCGGGCAAGCCTGCCGAGCGGCCGAGCCCGGCCGAGATCACCGCGCGCGGTTTGGAACAGGGTGAGCGCGTCGCCCGAGATGCCTTGCGGCGTTTCTGCGCCATCCTCGGTTCCGCCGCCGGCGATCTCGCCCTCATTCTCGGCTCCAGTGGTGGCGTCTATATCGGCGGCGGCATTGTACCGCGATTGCTTCCTATTCTCCTCGATAGCCGTTTCGAAGAGCGCTTTCTCGACAAGGGCCGTTTGTCTTCCCTGCTCCAGGCGATGCCGATCTTCGTCATTCTCGACAACACGCTGGCTCTGCTTGGCGCGGCGGTCACTTTGATGCAGGATGAGGCTTAGTTCATCACGCTTGCCGAGCCAGGTTCCATTTCATGTCTCGATCATATCGCCGCATCGCAGATGATTCATTCCTCGATCATTGCGGGGAGAATGTGCGGCGGGCATATGAATACTGGAATACCAAGCGCGGCGACCGATCGATGCCGTCGCGAGCCGATATCGATCCCAGCGAAATTCGCGACCTGTTGCCGGGAATCATCCTGGTCGACGTCGCTCATGATCCCACGCGCCTCACCTACCGCCTGGTCGGCACCGATGAAGTGGAAGCCCGCGGCAGTGACCCGACCGGCGGGGATGTCCGTGAGCATGTCTTCGCCGTAACGGCCGAAGAGGGCTATCAGACCTATATGATGGCGATCGAGCTGCGCCGGCCGGTCTTCGACGAAGAGCCTGTGCTCTCGCCCAATCCCCGTCTCAGCGAAGTGGGTTCGCTGGTGATGCCGCTCTCCGCCGATGGCCGCGAGGTCAATATGCTGATGGCCTATATCGATTACCGGCGGAACCGCTGATCCCTCTTAATTCTTCTTGCGCGGCACGCGGAAGAGCTGCTGATCGATCTCCATGCCGAATTGCGCATTGAAAAGGCCGACGCGCACTTCCTGTTCCTTGTTGTCCACCACGGTCCACTGGCGCAGTTCCAGGGGCTTGTCACCCAATTCCAGCATGACCTTGCCTTCCTCGGCATCGTCGGTCTGACGGATGGTGATGGCAAAGGAATTGGGCGCGCGCTGGAAATCGGTAACGGTAACATCGCCGCCCAGATGCACGTTTTCCTTCAGCAGAAACCAGATCGGCGAGGAAGAGACCGGCACGCGGTTGATCTGGTCCAGCTCGGGATCGTAGTAATGCAGCGAGACGCTGTCGGAGACGATCAGCATCGGTGAGGGCGGTTCATATTCAATGCGGATGAAGCCTGGGCGCTTCAGATAGAGATTGCCGAAGGCGATGCCGCCCTTCGCTGAATATTGCTGGAACTTCGCCTGCATCGTGGTGATGCCATTGAGATAATCCTGGATGCGCCGGATATCGGCTTGGTCCTGCGGCGTAAGATTGGCCGGGACCGCATCGGCAAGGGCAAAGCTGCCGAACAGAGGCGCGGGGGCGAAGCCGCCTGCCAGAGCGAGCAGATGCCGCCGCGTCGGGTTGAAATCAGTCAAGATGCGTGAATCCTTTGCTAGTCGTCGAGGCCGCGCGCCAGAACTTCGCGCTTGCCGACGTGATTGGCGGTGCTGACGACACCTTCTTTTTCCATCCGCTCGATGATGCGGGCGGCGCGGTTGTAGCCGATCTGCAGATGGCGCTGAACAAAGCTGACCGAGGCCTTGCGCTCGCGCGTGACGATGGCAATGGCGCGGTCATAGAGTTCGTCGCCCGAGCCACCGCCGGGTTCACCGTCCACACCATCAAGCCCGCCGGCCTCCTCGTCATCCTGGGTCACTTCCTCGATATAGGACGGCTCACCCTGTTCCTTCAGGAAGCGCACGATCGATTCCACCTCGCGGTCGGAAACGAACGGGCCGTGAACACGGGTGATACGCCCGCCATTGGCCATATAGAGCATGTCACCCTGCCCCAACAGCTGTTCGGCCCCCATCTCACCAAGAATTGTTCGGCTGTCGATCTTGGTGGTGACGTGGAAGCTGATACGGGTAGGGAAGTTGGCCTTGATCGTGCCGGTGATGACGTCGACCGAGGGCCGCTGGGTTGCCATGATGATGTGGATGCCGGCGGCGCGCGCCATCTGCGCCAGGCGCTGAATGGCCGCCTCGATTTCCTTGCCTGCCACCAGCATCAAATCGGCCATTTCGTCGACCACGACGACGATGAAAGGAAGCGCCGTGAGATCGAACGGCTCTTCCTCATAGACCGGCTGGCCGGTTTCGAGATCGAAGCCGGTCTGCACGCGCCGGGTCAGCGTCTC
>NZ_JAYRDA010000012.1:0-85800 GCF_041909655.1 Dongia sp.
CCGTCAATTTCCGTTTCCAGGCGGTTGATGCCGATCTCGAAGCGCGCCAGACCCTGATCTCGGTCGATGCCTCCGGCGACGTCATCGGCGTCCATTTCAACAACCGCTCGCTCGATTGGCTGGATGCACCGGCCGGCAGTGTCACCGCCTGGTTCGCGGCGTATCGCAAATTGGCCGAGATCCTGCACCGGCCCGATGGCGAATTGATCTTCCGCCTGGAACCGGGCGATTGTGTGGTGATGCAGAACGACCGCGCCCTCCATGGCCGCACGGCCTTTGATCCCAGCCGGGGCCGCCGGCATCTGCAAGGCGCCTATGTCGACAAGGATGGATTGGAAAGCCGCGCGCGGGTCCTGCGCCGGCGCTTGAAGGAAGGAAGAGGGGTAGCGGCATGAAGGTGTTGCGGGAAATCCGCCAGGCGTTCGACAAGCGCGGCCTGGAAAGCTATGGCGAAGGGGTGAGCCAGCTCGAGCACGCTTTGCAATGCGCCTATTGCGCCGAGCGCGATGGCGCCCAGGCCCCGCTCATCGTGGCGACGCTCCTCCACGATATCGGCCATCTGCTGCACGACCTCCCCGAGGACATCGCCGATCAGGGTATCGACACCCAGCATGAAAGCCTGGGCTCCGCCTGGCTGTCGCAATATTTCGGCCCCGAGGTTTCCGAACCCGTGCGCCTGCATGTTCCGGCCAAACGCTATCTCGCCACGAAGGAGAAGGGCTATTACGACCTTCTCTCGGAAGCCTCGTTGCTCTCGCTGAAACTGCAAGGCGGCCTCATGTCGGAGGCGGAGATGCAGGCCTTCGAACAGGAACCCTATCGCCGCGAAGGCATCCAGCTCCGCCGCTGGGATGACGAAGGCAAGATCGTCGGCTGGGAAGTCCCCGACCTCGGCCATTTCGAGAAATACATCGAGGAATGCGCGGCGCGGTAATTGGTCACCGCTATTCCCTCTCCCTTCAGGGGGAGGGTTAGGGTGGGGGCGTCATTCCGGAATCCAGTCTGATCGCTCCCCTCCCGACCTCCCCCCTAAAGGGAGGAGGAGAAGCTAACCCGCCGCCCTACTGCAATTCGGGCACAGGCCCTGCAATTCGATCGTCAGGCGGCTGACCGTGAACCCCGCCGTGCCTGCGCTCTTCTTCACCGCGCTCGAGATCGCCGGGTCCTGGATCTCGACCGCCGAGCCGCATTTGGTGCAGATCAGGAACTGGCTCACATGCCGGTCTTCCGGGTGGTCGCAGCCGATGAAGGCGTTGAGGCTCTCCAGCTTGTGGATGAGACCGTTCTCCAACAGGAAATCGAGGGCGCGATAGACCGTGGGTGGGGCGGCGCCCCGATCTCCCTCCCGGAGATGGTCGAGGATCGCATAGGCGCCGACCGGCTTGTGACTGTTCCAGATCAGTTCCAGCACCTTGCGGCGGAGCGGCGTCAGGCGCACCCCGCGTTCCTCGCACAGGCTTTCGGCGCGGCTCAGGGCCTCGCTCTGGCAATGGGTATGGTCATGGGGCGCTGTCGCCCGGCTGGCAGATTTGTCCATGATTCCAACGACCGTCACGCGATTCCGGCAACATTATACCCAGTCTTGGCGAACCGGTCCCGCTGTTAAAATATCTCACGCTCGTGTGAATTATCATTTTACAGTGTAAATAGGCGTTGACTGGTCAATGGGCGGGTATATATCAGCCTGATGCAGTCGTTTATGTGGCTGAGATAAAACCCATTTCACCGGTGTGAATAGGCTTCAGATGCGTGCGTTTCCGCTTTTCGTCCGGCTCGAAAATCGCCCGGTGCTGCTCGTCGGTGGTGGCGAGATGGCGGCGGCGAAGCTGCGCTTGCTGCGCGCCGCCGATGCCGCGGTGACTCTATTGGCCCCGGATCTCACGCCGGACCTCGCCGTCTTGCTTGATGACAAGGTTACCTGGATCGCGCGCGATTTCATGCCCGCCGACCTTGCCGGCCATTCGCTGGTTTTTAGCGCGATCGAGGACGAGGCGAAGGATGCGGCGGTCTCCGCCGCTGCGCGTGCCGCCGGCATCCTGGTCAACGTGGTCGACCGCCCGGAGCATTCCGACCTCATCATGCCTGCCATCGTCGACCGTGGCGAGATCGTGGTCGCCATCTCCACCAATGGCGCCTCGCCGGTCCTGGCCCAGCGCGTCCGCGCGGCAATCGAGGCGGCGATCCCCCACGGTATCGAAAAGCTGATCTCCTTTGCGCGCCGCTTCCGTGGCGCTGTCCATCATCGCATTGAGGGTCATGACGGCCGCCGCCGTTTCTGGTCGGGCTTCTTCGACGGCCCCATCGCCGAAGCGGTATTGAAGGGGCAGGAACGCCAGGCCGCGCGCGAGATCATCCGTGCGATCAACGGCAAAGGCGCCGAGGGTCACGATCTCGGCCGTTTCATCGAACTCTCCGTCGATCCCGCGAATGTCGACCTGCTCACCCTGCGTGACCTCCGCGCTTTGCAGCAGGCGGATATCGTGCTCTTCGACACCGGCATCGCGCCCGAGATCGTCGATCTTGCGCGCCGCGATGCGCGCCGGCTTGCGTGGGACGAGGCGGGCAGTGACGTTCAAACCGCGGCCTTGGCCGCCGGCAATTTTGTGGTACGCGTGACATCGCGCGGCATGGCTGCGCAGCGCGCGGCCAATTCGAGGTAACATCATGGCGAACGATCGCACGGAACATCAGATGGTGACCGCCCAATGGCTGCTGGGCGGTGAATCGATCTATTGGACCGGCCAGGCCTGGTCGGAATCCTTCGGCGATGGCGCGATCTATGCCGATCAGACATCCGCCGATGCGGCACTCGCCGCAATTGAGTCATTCGTCAAGGACCGCATCATCGTCGGCCCCTATCTCATCGAGGTCGAGGTGGATAATGACGGTCCGAAGCCCACTTCCGCACGCGAACGCATCCGCGCCGCCCACAACGCCACCTTCGCGATCGATCACGGCTCCTGGACGAGCCGGATCGCGGATTAAGGAGCAGCCGGCATGTACCGCTACGATGAATTCGATGCCACTTTCGTCCGCGAACGCACGGCCCAGTTCAAGGGCCAGGTGGCGCGCCGCCTCGCCGGCGAGCTGACGGAAGAGGAATTCCGGCCGCTGCGCCTGAAGAACGGCCTTTATCTGCAGCTTCATGCCTATATGCTGCGCGTCGCAATTCCCTATGGCGAATTGTCGTCGAAGCAGATGCGCAAGCTCGCTTTCATCGCGCGGCGCTACGACAAGGGTTATGGCCATTTCACCACGCGCCAGAACATCCAGTACAACTGGCCGCGCCTCGACGACGTGCCCGATATCCTCGCGCATTTGGCCGAGGTCGAGATGCATGCGATCCAGACCAGCGGCAATTGCATCCGCAACGTGACCGCAGATCACTTCGCCGGCGTGGCCGCCGACGAAATCGAGGATCCGCGCGTCTGGGCCGAGGTCATCCGGCAATGGTCGACCCTGCATCCGGAATTCAGCTACCTGCCGCGCAAGTTCAAGATCTGCATCATCGGATCGGAGCACGATCGCGCCGCCATGCGGACGCACGACATCGGATTGCGCATCGTCAAGAACGAGAAGGGCGAGCTTGGCTTTGCCTTCTATACCGGCGGCGGCCAGGGCCGCACGCCGATCATCGGCCCGCTGGTGAAAGCCTTCGTCGCCAGGGAGGATCTGCTCTCCTATCTCGATGCCACCTTGCGCGTCTACAACATGCATGGTCGCCGCGACAATATCTACAAGGCCCGCATCAAGATCCTGGTCCAGGCCCTGGGGGCCGAGGAATTCGGCCGCCAGGTCGAAGAGGAATGGATGCGCATCAAGGAAAGCGTCCTGAAGCTGCCCGAGGAAGAGGTCGCGCGCATCCGCCAGTATTTTGCACCGCCGGCCTACGAGAAGCTCCCGGCCTATGTCGAAAGCTTCGAGGACAGGAAGCTCGCCGATCCCGATTTCGCCCGTTGGGTCCGCGCCAACACCCATGCCCACAAGGTCGACGGCTATCGCATCGTCACCATCTCGCTGAAGCCGGTGGGTGCCGCGCCCGGCGACATGACGGCCGATCAGATGGATCTCGCCGCCGATCTCGCCGATGCCTACAGCTTCGGCCAGGTGCGCGTGACGCATCGCCAGAACCTGGTGCTGCCGGATGTCCGCCAGCAGGATCTCTTCGATCTGTGGCAGAAGCTCACGGGCTCGAATCTGGCGGAAGCGAATATCGATTTCGTGACCGACATCATCGCTTGCCCGGGTCTCGATTACTGCAACTTGGCCAATGCCCGCTCGATCCCGGTGGCGCAGCGCATCTCGCGGCGCTTCAGCGATCCCAAGCGCCTTGCCGAGATCGGCGAATTGCGCCTCAACATCTCCGGCTGCATCAATGCCTGCGGCCATCACCATGTCGGCCATATCGGCATCCTGGGCGTCGACAAAAAGGGCGAGGAATTCTACCAGGTGACCCTGGGCGGCTCCTCGGCCGAGGACATTTCGCTCGGCAAGATCCTGGGTCCGGCTTTTTCGTTCGACGAAATCACCGACGCCGTCGAGACGGTCGTCGACACCTATCTCGATCTGCGCACCGGGCCGGAAGAGCGCTTCATCGACACCTATCGCCGCACCGGCATCGATCCCTTCAAGGAGAAGGTCTATGGCAATCTTAAGGAACGGCGTTCCGCAGCCGAATGAATGGGTCCGCGTGGCGGACGACCAGCCGCTGCCGGAGACTGAGAAGGCGATCGTCTCGCTCGAGCGCTGGCAGGCCGAGCGCGAGAGTCTGCGCCAGCGCAATGCCGCCATCGGCGTCTCGCTGAAGAGCGATCAATCGCCGCTGCTGATTGCCGAGGATCTCGACCGGCTCTCGCTGGTGGCGCTTGAATTCCCGAAATTCACCGATGGCCGGGCGTTTTCCTATGCGCGCCTGCTGCGCGATCGCTTGGCCTTCACCGGCGAGATCCGTGCTTTCGGCCAGGTGTTGCGCGACCAATATGTCTTCATGCTTCGCTGCGGCATCGACACGATCGAGCCGCCGGCCGGGAAGCGCATCGAAGGCTATGCCGAGGCATTGAAGGAATTCTCGGTCTTTTACCAGCCGACCGATGACGGCCGCGCGACACCCTTGCAGCTCCGTCACCGCAAGGCCGCCGTCGCCGCCTGATCCGATTTGACGATGACAAAAGGCCCGCGACCATCCAGTCGCGGGCCTTTTTCATTTGGGTAGTCGTGTCGTTTAGAACTTATACCCAATACCCATACCGAAGATCCACGGATCGACGTCGACATCGGCCTTGACGCCGCCATTGTTGACGTTGACGTCGGTGTCGAGGAATAGCCGCTTCACGTCGGCGTTGACGTACCAGTTCTCATCCAGCCGGTAATCGACGCCGACCTGCAAGGCCCAGCCGATGCTGTTCTCGTAATCGACATCGGTGGCGATGCTGTTCTTCGCTTCATCGACGCCGTAGAAGATCGTGTAGTTGATGCCGGCGCCGACATAGGGGCTGAAGCGTTCCTTGGTCAGGAAATGGTATTGCACCAGCAGCGTGGGTGGCAGCAGCCAGACGTCGCCGAGATCGATATCGCCCGCATCCGTATTGCGCGCCGAGACTTCGTGATGGGTTGTGGCGGCGATGAGTTCGAAGGCGATGTTGTCGGTGACGAAATAGGTGAAATCGATTTCCGGCATGCCGGTATTCGACAATTCGGTATCGCCGCCGATCGGATCGATATCCGCATTGTCCGCCGGAATGACCCCGATGCCGCGCAGGCGGATCATGAAATCGCCCGCATATTTGCCGGGCACCTTGGCCGTTGTATCAGCGGGTGCCGGCGTCGCTTCCTGTGCCACGGCATTGCCGGCCGCGAGTGTCAGCATCAGCGCGGCGATGGCGCCGGTACCAAGTCCTTTGATCTGAATCATGTCTGTCCCCAGTTGAGTCCCGAACAGATTTCGGCATCACCCGATGCCGAAGTCGTGAGCGGAATGTGGACTTGGAACATGGATATGTCAGTCCGACCGAATGCCGCGTGTCACGGTGGCGCGGCTGGCGCAACTTTGATTCAGGTCAATGCGGCGGGAGCGCATAGCACTTAGGAGAATAGATCGTCCTGCTTCTTCGGGGTCGGACCCGATAGGGGATTCTGGCCGCGGCCTTGATAGAGATCAAGCGCATGCTGCCGAGCTTTCGCATGATCGACCATGGGGCGCGGATAGTCGCGGCCAAGTCTTATACTCGCATCGATCAACACTTCAGCTGGTGCCGTTTCCGGTGCATGTATGTATCGTGCCGGCATCTTCGCTAGCTCCGGCACCCAGCGGCGGATGTAATCGCCATTGCCGTCGAACTTGATGCTCTGTGTGGTGGGATTGAAAATGCGGAAATAGGGAGCCGCATCGGCGCCGCATCCCGCGACCCACTGCCAGTTACCGGCATTCTGCGCGAGGTCGGCATCGACCAGCGTATCCCAGAACCATTTCTCGCCTTCGCGCCAATCGATCAGCATATCCTTTATCAGGAATGACGCGGTGATCATGCGCACGCGATTGTGCATCCAGCCGGTCAGCCAGAGTTGCCGCATGCCGGCATCGATGATGGGATAACCGGTCAGCCCCTTCTGCCATTGGCGGAATTGCTTGCCGGGTTTTTCCCAGGGGAAGGCGCGAAACTGCGCACTCCAGCTTTCCACCGGGAGTCGCGGGAAGTGATAGAGTAGGTGTGTGTTGAAATCGCGCCAGCCCAACTCGCGCAGGAATCCGTTTTCCACGGCCTTGCCGCTGCCGGTCAATTGCCGCCAGATCTCATGCACGCTGATCTCGCCCCAGGCGAGATGCGGGCTCAGGCGCGAGGTGCCGTCGGTCGCGGGCAGATCGCGCGCCTCATGGTAATGGGCGAGTTTGCCGGCGACCGATTTGAGGTGAACGAGCGCACCGGCTTCGCCGGGCTGCCAGGCAGCGGCCATTCCGGTGGTCCAGATTGCCTTCTCCTGCAGCTTTTCCATCGGCAAACCTCCGGGCCAGATCGCAGGCGCTACCAACTTCTTCGGTCGTGGCCAAGCCTGCGGTGTCCGGTAATTCTCGGCGAGCCGACGCCAGAAAGGCGTGAAGACGCGGAATGACTCTCCCTTCAGCGTCTTCAGCGCCCAGGGCTCGTGCAAGCGGTTCCCCTGATGCTCATGCACCTCGATTCCCAGATGGCCGGCTTCTGTGGTGATCTCCGCGTCTATTCCGAGGCCTTTCGGCTCGAAGCGGCGGTTGATGTGGAGATGTCGCGCCCCGGTCTCATGGAGCAGCGCCATGATCGCATCGAGCGGAGTGCCCTCGCGCAGGATCAGCCGGGATCCCAACCTCTCCAATGACGCGCCGAGCATTTCCAGCGACCGCCCGCGCCACCAACGTGCGGCACCGCCCAGCCGGTCTGGGCGCTCCACAATAAAGACCGGGATCACCGGCGCGCCGGAATCCGCCGCGGCGGCGAGGGCTGGATTATCCTCGAGCCTCAAATCGCGGCGGAACCATACGACGTGGGGGGATTGTTTGGGCATGCGGGACTTTTCTGACGCTAGTTGCTAATTTACGACCCGTGCCGGCCGGTGGATCACCCATCCATTGCATCGGCCCGGTGCGCAATCCCTTTCAGCCTTGCCAGGATACCATGTCCACACCCTTAGCGCCCCTTGCCGTCATTTGTGCCATGGCCCAGGAAAAGGCGGCCTTGCGGGCCTTGATGAGCCATATCGAAACGCGCGACCTGCTGGACCGCAAAGTCACCCTCGGGCAATTGGATGGTCATGACGTGGTCGTGGCGGAGAGCGGTATCGGCAAGGTGGCCTCGGCCGTCATGGCCTCGCTGATCGCCCGCGAATTCGGCTGCCGCGGTTTGGTGGTGAGCGGCGTGGCCGGCGGGCTCGATCCGGAACTGCATATCGGCGATACCGTCATTGCCCATTCCCTGGTGCAGCACGATTACGGCCAGCTTCATGATGCCGGCCTCAAATCCTTCCGCCCCGGCGTGCCGCCGCTGGGCCCGGACCGGGCCGATTTCGCCTTCACTGTTGCGCCCGATCTGGTGGCCAAGCTCCAGCACATCGCCGGCGATATCGATCTTCCGGATCTGCCGGCGGATCTCTTGCCCGCCTCGGCACCCAAGGCCTGGCGCAAGCGGCGCGTGATCATGGGCCGCATCCTGAGCGGCGATCAATTCATCAACAGCGAGGTTGTGCGCGAGCGCTTGCACCGCGATTTCGATGCTCAGGCGGTCGAGATGGAAGGGGCGGCCGTGGCGCAGGTCGGCGCTCTCCTGGGCCTGCCGGTCGTCGTCGTGCGTTGCCTCAGCGACCTTGCCGGTACCGACAGCCATCTCGATTTCCCGCGTTTCGTCGACGCCGTGGCGCCGGGCGCTGCCATGGTGCTGCGCCAGATCGTGCGCGAGCTCTGATCGTGCCGGGCGGTCCCTCGCTCACGGCAAGCGTGTCTGTGCTGGTGGTCGCCATTCTGGTGGCCGCTTTTGCGAACTTCCAGTTACGGCGCGACTACATCCATCGCATTCCAGGCGTGCCCTGGTTCGGGGTGCAATTCGTCGCGGCGGCGGTCTGCCTGGTGATGACGGCGCATCTCGTCTCGCTGCTCACCGGGCACGATCTTCACAGCAGCCGCATGGGCTATTGATCGGGTTTCAGGGCCGCGCGCCATTTCGCCAGTTCAGCCGCGGCTTCCTCAGCGCTGAAAGCTGCCGGCGCCACCACGCCCCAGATCGGCTTGGGCCAGGCGGCATCCTTGGTGAAGCGCGCGATCACGTGGACATGCAATTGCGGCACGGCGTTCCCGAGCGCCGCGACATTCAGCTTGTCAGGTCGGGTCACCAGGCGCAGCACCTTGCTGGCTTGCCCGATCTCGCTCATCAGGCGCTGCTGCTCGGAATCGCTGAGGTCGATCATGTCACGCATGCCCGGCACGCGGGGCACCAGGATCAGCCACGGATAGGTGCTGTCATTCATGCGCAGCAGCCGGCAGAGCGGCCAATCGCCGATCACCAGGCAATCCGCCGCCAATTGTGGGTGCAGCTCGAATCCAGCCTCGCTCATCGCCATAACTCCCAGGGTTAGTGCCTTGTCCCCGAATCCGGTTCTGGGGCATGGTAGCGCATCTTTTGAAGCCTGGGTCCAGATCTCATGAAGCCAGTCCATATCGCCCTCGCGCTGCTCGTGGCAGCCCTGTGGGGCACCAATTTCGTTGCCATCAAAATCGGCCTGGGCGCCTTTCCGCCCTTTCTGCTCTCGGCGCTCCGCTTCCTTGCGGTGGTCGTGCCGATGATCTTCTTTGTGGGGCGGCCCTGCGTCTCCTGGCGCTGGATCCTCGGCATCGGCTTCGTCTTCGGCATCGTCAAATTCGGCCTGCTGTTCCTCGGCATGGATCTCGGCATGCCGGCGGGACTGTCCTCGTTGGTATTGCAGGCGCAGGCACCTTTTACCGTGCTCTTTGCGGTCCTGCTGCTGGGTGAAAGGTTACGGCCGGCACAGCTCGCGGGGATGGCGCTGGCGGCCGGCGGCCTGGTCCTGATCGGCATCGAGCGGGCGCAATCTACCAGCCTCATCGGCCTCATCCTCGTCGTGGCCGCGGCCTGTGCCTGGGGTTATGCCAATATTCTCATGAAGCAGGCCAAGGCGCCGAACATGCTCAATCTGGTGATCTGGATCGCAGTGGTCCCGCCGGTGCCTATGGCTTTGGCGTCGCTTGCCTTCGAAGGCCCGGATCGCGTCTGGGCGACGCTGTCCGGCCTCGACTGGACCGGCGCTCTTTCCGTTCTCTATATCGCCTGGGCCTCGACCATCATCGGCTTCTCGCTCTGGGTCTATCTGCTGAAGCATTATTCCGCCAGCCTCGTGGCGCCATTCTCGCTGATGGTGCCGATCTTCGGCATCGCGGCCTCGGCCTTCTTCCTGGGCGAAGCACTTTCCGGGCTTGAGATCGCCGCCGGAATACTTACCCTCGTCGGGCTGCTGCTGGTCGTCCGGCCACCCAAACCAAAACCGCAGGTCGCCACACCGTGATCATCGCCCTTCGTGCTGTCTTCTCGCTGCTGTTCGGCGCCGGCCTGCTGATTCTGGGCAACGGCCTCATCGGCATCCTGCTGCCGATCCGCCTGGGTGTTGAGGAAGTTTCGCCGCATCTCTCCGGCGTCGTCATGTCGGCTTTTTACCTCGGCTTCATGCTGGGCAGCATCGCAGGGCAGGGGATCATCCGCCGCGTCGGCCATATCCGCGCCTTCGCCGCCTTCGCGGCCCTCGCCACTGCAACCTCGCTGGTTCATGCGCTGGTCTTCGACGTCACGGTCTGGGCGATCCTGCGCGCGATCTCCGGCTTCTGCATGGCTGCCCTCTACGCCACGATCGAAAGCTGGCTCAACGTGAAGAGCAGCAATGACCATCGCGGCCAGGTGCTATCGATCTATCTGGTGACCTCCTATCTCGCGAGCCTCCTGGGCCAGTTGCTGGTCAACACCTACGAGATCGAGGGGCTGGGATTGTTCTGTCTCGGCGCCGTGCTGATGGCGCTCTCATTGGTGCCGGTGGTTCTCACGCGGGTGGCGGGACCGGAAATCGGCGCGGTCAAACGCTTGGGCCTGCGCGTGCTCTACAAGGCATCGCCCCTGGGCGTGATCACCACCTGGGGGGCCGGCATGCTCTCGGGCGCCTTCTATGCGCTGGGTGCCATTTACGCCGACAGTCTCGATCTCTCCATCTGGCAGATTTCGCTTTTCATGGGTGTGCCCATCTTCGGCGGGATGGTGCTGCAATGGCCGATCGGGCGTCTCTCCGACCGGTATGACCGCCGCACGGTACTGCTGGGCGTACTTGTCACCTGCGTCGCTGCCAGCGTGGTCCTGAGCTTTTTCGGCTATGGCGGCGCTTCCCTGCCGACCCTGCTGGTGGCATCGGTGTTTCTCGGCGGCGCGCTCGCCACGATCTATCCCCTCGCCGTGGCACAGGCCTTCGACTATGTCGATCGCGCCGACATGGTGGGCGCTTCCGGTGGATTGCTGCTGGTCTGGGCGATCGGTGCCACGATCGGCCCGCTCATCGCCTCTTTCGTGATGGGCCGCTTTGCAGCCCCGGCACTCTTCATCTATCTCGCGGTTGTGGCATCGGCGCTGGTCGTCTTCACGCTCTACCGCATGCTGCGCCGCCAGGCGCTACCCACATCCGAGCAGACCAATTACGTCTCGATGCAGACTACCTCGGCCATCGCCAACGCCCTCGACCCCCGCACCGATCCGCTGCCGGAATTCTATTACAACGACGAGGATCCGGGGGATCGGTGAGTCCAGATCCTCAACGTCGTCATGGTCGGCGAAGGCCGACCATCCACGAGTTTCATCGAGGCTGAAGGAGAGAAACTCGTGGATCCCCGCCTGCGCGGGGATGACACTTGCTGAGAGTCGTCACCTCTGCTTGCTCTGCCATTCCGGATGCACCCAGACCGGTGCGTTAGCCGGCGGCAGCGGATCCTTGCCCAGGATCATGTCGCTGCACTTCTCGGCGATCATGATCGTGGGTGCGTTCAAATTGCCGCTGACGATCGAGGGCATGATCGAGGCATCGACCACGCGTAGATTGTCGATGCCATGGACGCGCGCCTGCGGATCGACCACCGCCATCTCGTCGGTGCCCATCTTGCACGAGCAGGAGGGGTGATAGGCGCTGTCGCCGCGGCGGCGGATGAAGGCGTCGATCTCGGCATCCGACTTCACATTGTCGCCGGGATTGATCTCCGGACCGCGATAGCGGTCGAAGGCCTTCTGCGCGAAGATCTCGCGAGTAAGCTTGACCGCATCGCGGAATTCGCGGCGGTCGTTTTCGGTCTGCAGGTAGAAGGGCTGGATGCGCGGGTGATCGGTGGCCTTCGCTGATTTCAGCTTGATCCAGCCGCGCGCTTCCTGGCGCATGTTGCCGATGTGAACCTGATAGGCATGCGACGTACCGTTGACACGGCCATGATCGTTGACGGTCGAGGGCAGGAAGTGGAATTGCAGATTGGGATGCTCGATCCCCGCCGATGAGCGGATGAAGCCGCCGGCCTCCAACTGGGCCGAGGCGCAGACACCCTTCTTGTCCATGAACCAGCGCATGCCGGCCAGCGCCATCGGCACCGGCTTGGTATAGGTATAGAGCGTGATCGGTTCCTTGCATTGCTGCTGGATATACATCTCCAGATGCTCCTGCAGATTCTGCCCCACACCGGGCAAATCGTGCTTCACCTCGACGCCGACCTCGCGCAGGTGATCGGCGGGGCCGATGCCCGAGAGCATCAGGAGCTGCGGCGAATTGATGGCACCGCCCGCCGCGATCACTTCACGTTCGGCACGGTAGCGTTTGACCTGGCCGTTCTGCACGAACTCGACGCCCACCGCGCGCTTGCCTTCCAGGAGAATGCGGGAAGTGAGGGCGCGGGTCTCGACCGTGACATTGCTGCGCTTCTCGGCCGGCCGCAGAAAAGCCTGCGCCGCCGACCAGCGCCGGCCGTTCTTGATGGTCATGTCCAGGCGGCCAAAGCCTTCCTGGCGATAGCCGTTCATGTCCTCGGTCTTGGCATAGCCCGCCTGCTGTGCCGCTTCGATGAAGGCCTCGAAGAGCGGGTTCTGCTGGTCGCCGGTATGGACGTTGAGCAGGCCCTTGTCGCCGTGATAGGCATCGCCACCTTTCTCCCGCGTCTCGGCGCGTTTGAAATAGGGCAGGATCTCCTGATAGGACCAGCCCGGGCAGTTCTCCTTGAACGCCCAGCGGTCGTAATCCAGGGCATGGCCGCGGATATAGACCATCGCGTTCAACGATGACGAGCCGCCCAGCACGCGGCCGCGCGGCCAATACATGACGCGGTTGTCCATGTAGGGCTGTGCTTCGGTGTGGTAGTACCAATTGTAGCGGTCGTGGCAGAGGTTATACATCAGCGCCGCCGGCATATGGATCTGCCAGTTCCACCAATGATCCTTCGGCCCCGCTTCCAGCACGCAGACCTTGTGGCTGCCATCCTCCGAGAGGCGATTGGTCAGCACGCAGCCGGCGGAACCGGCGCCGACGATGATGTAGTCGAAGGTCGCGTCGAATTTCATGATCTTATCCTAGCTTCGCATTCAATTTCGCATTGAGGTAGTCCAGCACCACGTGCCGCGCCGCCTTGGAATCCGGCCCTCTGGCCGACAGGGCCGCGCGCAGCCACAATCCGTCGATGAGGGCGGACGTGGCACGCGCCATCTCGCGCGCATCCTTGCGGCCCATCAATTTGAGGGCATGGGTCAGGTTGTCATCGAGGCGCGAGATGATGATGTGCTGCACGCGGGCGAGGCGCTCGCTGTTGGGCACCATGGCCCAGAAGGCGAGCCAGGCCGAGACGCCTTGCGGCGTGAACTGATCGGTGCCGATATTCCCGTCGATCACGGCGAGCAGGCGTTCCGTCGGCGAGCGCGCTTTCTGGAGCCGCCGCACCACGGAAAGCCGCAGGCTGATCCCGAGATGGCGCAACGTCGCCTCCATCAGATCGGCCTTGTTCTTGAAATAGTGATGGATGATGCCGGTCGAGACACCGGCCTTGGCCGAGATGCGCGAGAGGCTCGATTCCGCAAAGCCGATCTCGTGGATCGAGGCGATCGTAGCCTCGATCAACTGGCGGCGCCGAATCTCTTCCATCCCGACTTTTGGCATAGCCTCCCTTTCGCACATTTCTGCCGCACTGCAGCATCGCGGAACTTTGATCCGCCGGGCTCTTGTGGCCCGGTTCGCGCCGCCGCAGATTGGTAGAAGACCCGCCGGCATCTTGCGTGGCAGGGAAGGTATCCTGGTGATTTTATATTGGACGATCAATCAAAAAAAAGACTCGGTTTTGCCGCACGCTGGTCATATCATGGCGTCCTGGCGAAATTTTTTTGCCAATTTGCCCCTACCTTTGAAGTCGCCCTGAAGCGCGGCACAGGATTGACCGGGCCAAGAAGACAGAAGAGCCTGGGGCAGGCATAAGAGGATGGCAAACCTTTTGGGAGATAAACTGATGTCTATGCGTAAGTTGCTGGCCACTTCGGCCATGTCGTTGGTGGCGGTGGTTGCGGCTCAATCGGGGGCTCAGGCCACCGATGGCGAAAGCTGCAAGACGATCCGCGTGCCGAGCGTCGGCTGGACCGACAACGACGCGATCAACGGCCTCTTCTCGACGGTCGTGAAGCCCCTTGGCTATGAAACCCAGATGGACGTGCTCGGCTTCCCGATCGTCCTCGAGGGCATGAAGAACAAGGACATCGACATTTTCCTCGACAACTGGATGCCCAGCCAATCGGCGGAAATCACGCCGTTCCTGGACGACAAGTCGGTGGTGACGGTCGGTGCCAATCTGGAAGGCGCCGGTTACGGCCCCGTGGTCCCAACCTATGTCGCCGATGCCGGCGTGAAGGATCTCAAGGATCTCGGCGGCGCCAACACGGAAAAGTTCGAGGGCAAGTTCTACGGCATCGAACCCGGCAATGACGGCAACCGCATCGTTCAGGGCAAGATCGACGATCCCGCGAACGGCCTCGATGGCTGGGAAGTCGTGGAATCCTCGGAGCAGGGCATGCTCGTTCAGGCCGAAAAGGCCATCAAGAACAACGAATACGTGGCCTTCCTTGCCTGGACCCCGCATCCCATCATGGGCAAGATGCCGCTCCATTACCTGACTGGTTTCGAAGCTGATGGCTTCGGCCCGGCCACCATCTACACCGTGACCCGTGCCGGCTATTCGGAAGAATGCCCGAATGTCGGTGCGCTCCTGAAGAACCTGAAGTTCAGCCTCGAACAGGAAGGCGCCATCATGGAAGCCATCCTCGGCGGCAAGGACGGCGAGACCGCGGCCAAGGAATGGCTGGTTGCCAACCCGGCTGTGCTCGACACCTGGCTCGCCGGCGTGAAGACGCTCGACGGCCAGGATGGTCTGCCGGCCGTCAAGGCGGCGCTTGGTCTCTAAGCTCGTCTATTTTCGATAAAGATGGCGGCCTTGGCGAAGGGGAACTTGCCGAGGCCGCCGTTTTTTTAGAAGATTCGGTTTTCGTAACGCTTCCAACATACGCCAAACATTGCTGGGGGATTGGGCATGGAGTGGCTAGACGCACTTGCCGACTGGATTTCCGCTCGTGAAAATCGCCTGCCGATCGGCGAATGGAGCAAGAGTTTCGTCGGCTGGGCGAAATCAAATTTCGAAGCCTTCTTCGACGGCATCACGGCGGGCCTGAAGTTCGTGCTGGAAGGCACGGTCAATATGCTCATCGGCATGCCGGCATTGCTGCTCATCCTGGTCCTGACCGGTGTCGTCTATTACCTCCAGCGCTCCTGGAAGCTGGCCCTTTTCACATTCCTCGGCCTTCTGCTCATCCTCAATTTCGATCTCTGGAAGGAAGCTGTCGAGACCCTCTCGCTGGTTCTCTATTCGACGCTCGTCTCGCTCATGATCGGTGTCCCGATCGGCATCATTGCCGCGCGCCGGCCGACCTTCTATCAGATGATGAGTCCGGTCCTGGATCTCATGCAGACGATGCCGACCTTCGTCTATCTCGTGCCCGTGCTGTTCTTCTTCAGCTTGGGGCCGGTTCCGGGGCTCATTGCCTCGGTGATCTTCGTCGTACCGGCGCCGATCCGTCTGACCTATCTCGGCATCAGCCAGGTGCAGAAGCCGCTGGTCGAAGCCGGTGAAAGCTTCGGCTGCACGCGCTGGCAATTGCTGGTGAAGGTCAAGCTGCCGGCCGCCATGCCAACCATCATGGCGGGCGTCAACCAGACCATCATGCTGTCGCTGTCGATGGTGGTGATCGCGGCTATGGTGGGTGCCCGCGGCCTTGGCGCCCCGATCATGCGCGCGCTCGCCCAGGCCAATCTACCGCTCAGCGTCGAGGCGGGCCTTGCCATCGTCGTCCTCGCCATCGTGCTTGACCGGACGCTGAAGCAGCGCCGCGTCGCCAAATCCTCCAAGAAGTAAGGTGGGCAGAACGATGACTAACGTAAACGCTGTCCGCTTTGAAAACGTCGACGTCGTCTTCGGTCAGAGGACCAACGAGGCTATTTCCCTGATGGACCAGGGCGAAGGCCGTGACTCGATCCTGGAAAAAACCGGCTCGCTGGTCGCAGTCCACGATGCCTCGCTCTATGTGAACGAAGGCGAGATCCTGGTGCTGATGGGCCTGTCGGGCTCCGGCAAGTCTTCGTTGCTGCGCTGTGTCAACGGCCTCAACAAGGTCAGCCGTGGCCGTGTCATGGTGAAGGCGGGGGATCAGGAGGTCGATGTGGCCTCCTGCTCGGAAGACACCTTGCGCGAAGTTCGCCGCAACCGGATTTCCATGGTGTTCCAGCAATTCGCGCTGATGCCCTGGCTCACGGTGCGTGACAATGTCGCCTTCGGCCTCGACATCCGCGGCACCCCGAAAGCCGAGCGCGATCGCCTGGTGCAGGAAAAGATCGACCTCGTCCGCCTCGGCCAGTTCGCCGAGAAGTTCCCGCATGAGCTTTCCGGCGGCATGCAGCAGCGTGTCGGTCTCGCGCGCTCTTTCGCAACCGAGGCCGAGATCCTGCTGATGGACGAACCGTTCTCGGCGCTCGACCCGCTCATTCGCGAACACCTGCAGGACGAACTCATCGAATTGCAGCGGCGCCTCAAGAAGACCATCATCTTCGTCAGCCATGATCTCGACGAGGCGCTGAAGATCGGCTCGCGCATCGCCATCATGGAAGCGGGGCAGGTGGTGCAGTTCGCTGTGCCCGAGGAAATCATCCTCAATCCCGTGAACGATTACGTCCGCCAGTTCGTGGCCTCGATGAATCCCCTGACCGTTCTGAAAGGCGGCACGCTGATGCGTCCGGCCGACGAATTGGTGCGCGAGGCGGGATCGAGCTTCATTCAGCTCGACCGCGCTGGCCGCTGCCGCTGCCAGTTGGACGAGGCAGGGCGTCCGACCAATCTCATGGTCAATGGTCTTCCGGGCCAGTTCGTGCCCTATGCGACCGATCTCGATCTCAACAAGATCGCCGAGAATGCCGTCATGGTGACCGGTTCCGACCGCACCCCGATGCGCGCCGCGGTAACCGTCCGCCAGCAGACCAAGCGGCCGCTCGTCCTGCTGGGCGATGACGGCGCGCTCATGGGCGTCGTCGGCGAACAGGAGATCTATCGCGGCATGCTGCGCCAGACCGAGATGGCCAAGGTCGATGTTTCCGGTCCCAACAAGGCGATGGTCTGACGATCGTGGCGCAAGTGCTGGATGACGTGCGCGCTGTTCTTTTCGACAAGGATGGCACGCTGTTCGACTTCTACAAGACTTGGGGCCCGGTAACAGAAGCGGCCGCCCTGGTGGTTGCCGGCGGCGATGCCGAGAAGGCCGCCTATCTCATGCAGGAAAGCGGCAAGGATCCGGCGACCGGCCGCTATGTCCCGGGCTCGCCCATCGCCTCTGGCAGCAACCGCGAGATCGCCGAGCTCTGGGCCAATCTCGCCGGTCGCAGCGATTACGATGTGGTCTATGCCGAGGTCCACAAATTGTTCCTGGCCCACCAGGCCAATGCCGCGACCCCAGTCACCGATCTCGACGCCTTCTTCGCCCTGATGCGCGGCCGCGGTTTCGCCCTCGGCATCGCCACCATGGACAGCGAGGAATCGGCCCGCGCCGCGATGGCGCGTCTCGGCGTCCACGGCTCGCTCGATTTCATCTGCGGCTTCGATACCGGCCATGGGGTGAAGCCAGGCGGCGGCATGGTCGAAGCCTTCTGCCGCCACGTGAACCTCCGCCCGCAGACCATCGCGGTCGTGGGCGATTCACCTCATGACATGGAAATGGCCCAGGCCGGCGGGGCAGGGCGCATCATCGGCGTCCTCACGGGGGTGAGCTCCCGCGACATCCTCATGGACCACGGCGCCGACACCGTCATCGACAGCATCGTCGACCTCAATGACGTGATTTGAGAGGCTGACGCTTTTTCCTGTCATGGTCGGCGAAGGCCGACCATCCACGAGTTTCACCGAGACTGATGAGAGAAACTCGTGGATCCTCCGCCTTCGCGGAGAATGACAACGAATTTTACGCCCTAAAGCTCGATCACCTTCACGCGCTTCCCCGCGGCCGTCAGCGCGAGCTTTCCGTGTTTCAGCTTCAACGCCTCTTCGCCGAAGATCTCGCGGCGCCAGCCTTTGAGGGCGGGGATGTCGGCATCGTCATCGGCAGCCAGCGATTCCAGATCGCCGGCATTGCCGATCAGCTTCTGCGCCACTTCATGCTCGTC
Organism: Dongia sp.; assembly: GCF_041909655.1. Lineage (GTDB taxonomy): Bacteria > Pseudomonadota > Alphaproteobacteria > Dongiales > Dongiaceae > Dongia. The sequence goes on from NZ_JAYRDA010000012.1 coordinate 18,271, forward strand.
GCAGCGTAGCTTCAGGAGCACGCGCAGCAATTCGATGATCGGCCCCAATCCCTGCGGGATGTCGGCCTTGGCGGCCAGGCGTGGTGCCTCGCTTTCAGGCATGTCGAGGCCGCGCTGCACGGCGGCCAGAATACCGTCGCCCATTTTGCCGTCGGCGAAACCGCGCGACAGGCCGCGGCAGCGGCCGAGCGCCTCGGCGTCACGGGGCGGATGCGCAGCGATCTCCAGGATGGTCTCGTCCTTGACCACCCGGTTGCGGGGCAGGTCGCGGGCCTGGGCCTCGCGCTCGCGCCAGGCGGCCACTTCCTTGAGCACCGCCAGGAAGCGCGGCTTGTCGCTCCGCGCCTTCAACCGGATCCAGGCATTGTCTGGATCGACCCGGTAGGTATTGGGATCGGTCAGGATCTCGATCTCGTCCGCCACCCAATGGCCGCGGCCGGACTTTTCCACCTTCTGGTGGAGCTTTTCATAAACGGTCCTGAGATAGGTCACGTCCGAGAGGGCATAGGCCAGCTGCTTGTCCGAAAGGGGACGGTGCGACCAATCGGTAAAGCGCGAGGATTTGTCGATCCGGGCGCCAGCCAGCTTGCTGGCAAGCGTCTCATAGCTCGCGGAATCGCCGAAACCGCAGACCATCGCCACCACCTGGGTGTCGACGATCGGGCTGGGCACCTTGCCCGTCATCCGGACGAAGATCTCCACGTCCTGCCGGGCGGCGTGGAACACCTTGATGACGTTGGGATTTTCCAGAAGCTCAAAAAGCGGTGACAGATCAAGGCCCTCGGCCAGGGTATCGATGGCGGCGGCCTCGTCGGGGCCGGCCAGCTGCACCAGGCACAGAATCGGCCAATAGGTCTTGTCGCGCAGGAACTCGGTATCGATGGTGACGAAGGGGGCGGACGCCAGCCGGCCGCAGAAATCGGTCAGGGTGGCGGTGTCGACGATCAAATGCACCGGGTGCTTGGCAGTAACCATGTTCATCATCTTATCTATAGCCAGTGGGGCCGAGTCAGGGGAAGGCCTAGCTTTGCATGGCGGCTATCCGCCCGGACCCGGGCCAAAACCCTCAATCAAACCTTGACATTGGGCCGCTTTCCGCGTCTTTTGCCGAGCAAATTTCGAGGTAAATTTCGGTTCTTTTCAAGGGCTTCCCAACATGCACGCCTATCGCACGCATACCTGCGGCCAATTGCGCGCCGCCAGCGCCGGTGAGATCGTCCGCCTCTCCGGCTGGATCCATCGCAAGCGCGACCACGGCAATCTGGTCTTCATCGATCTTCGCGATCATTACGGCCTGACGCAATGCGTGCTCGACATCTCAAGCCCGATCTTCAAGGCGGTCGAACAGACCCGTCTTGAAAGCGTCGTGACCGTGACCGGCAAGGTCGTGGCCCGCACCGGCGATACCATCAACACGCGCCTGCCGACCGGCGAGGTCGAGGTGGTGATCCAGGATTTTGCGGTCCAGGGCACCGCCGACACCCTGCCACTCCAGGTCAACAGCGAAGAGGATTACGGCGAGGAGATCCGCCTCAAATACCGCTTCCTGGATCTCCGCCGCGACAAGGTCCACCGCAACATCCTGCTGCGCGCCAATGTGATCGCCAGCCTCCGCCGCCGCATGATCGGCCAGGGCTTCACCGAGTTCCAGACGCCGATCCTGACCTCGTCCTCGCCGGAAGGTGCCCGCGACTTTCTGGTCCCCTCGCGCATCCATCCCGGCAAGTTCTACGCCCTGCCGCAGGCGCCGCAGCAATTCAAGCAGCTCCTGATGGTCGCGGGCTTCGACCGTTATTTCCAGATAGCACCCTGCTTCCGCGACGAGGACAGCCGCGCCGACCGTTCGCCGGGCGAGTTCTACCAGCTCGATTTCGAGATGTCCTTCGTGACCCAGGAAGACGTGTTCCAGGCGATCGAGCCGGTGCTCCATGGCGTGTTCGAGGAATTCGCCGAGGGCCGTGTCGTCTCGGCGATGCCGTTCCCGCGCATCCCCTTCGAGGAATCGATGCTGCGCTACGGTTCCGACAAGCCGGATCTCCGCAACCCGATCCAGATCAGCGACGTCACCGAGATCTTCCGCGGTTCCGGTTTCGGCATCTTCGCCAAGGCCGTCGAGATGGGCTCGGTCGTCCGCGCCATTCCCGCACCCGGTGCCGCCACAAAGCCGCGCTCCTTCTTCGACAAGCTCAATGAATGGGCGCGCGCCTCCGGTGCGGCCGGCCTCGGCTACATCGTCTACGAAGCGGCCGGCGCCAAGGGCCCGATCGCCAAGAATCTCGACGAGGATCGCCTGGCGAAGCTCAAGGCGGCGGCCGGTCTCAAGGATGGCGATGCCGTCTTCTTCGCTTGCGACAAGAAGCTGCCCGCCGCGAAATTCGCCGGTGCTGTGCGCACGCGCCTGGGTGACGAGCTCGATCTCATCGACCAGAAAAAATTCGAGTTCTGCTGGATCGTCGATTTCCCGATGTATGAGCTCAACGAGGACACCAACCAGATCGAGTTCAGCCACAACCCGTTCTCGATGCCGCAGGGTGGCCTGGAAGCGCTCCTCACCAAGGACCCGCTGACCATCAACGCATTCCAGTACGACATCGTCTGCAACGGCATCGAATTGTCGTCGGGCGCCATCCGGAACCATCGCCCGGAGATCATGTACAAGGCCTTCGAGATCGCCGGTTATCCGGCCTCGGTGGTCGAGGAAAAGTTCGGCGGCATGCTCAACGCATTCAAGTTCGGCGCCCCGCCGCATGGCGGTTCGGCACCGGGTATCGATCGCATCGTGATGTTGCTGGCGGAAGAGAAGAACATCCGCGAAGTGATTGCTTTCCCGCTCAATCAGCGGGCCGAGGATCTGCTGATGCAGGCACCGGCGGAAGTGCCGCCCGCGCGCCTCAAGGAACTCAGCATCCGCCTCGATTTGCCTTTGGCAAAAAAGTAGGCCAGTATCCCGCCGGTACGTTAACTAATTTGTGCCCGCGCTGCGGATCGCCCGCCGGTTTCCGCACGGATTGGGTGATCCGTCATCGCTTTCCGCGATAGGCGCCGGCAAGAAAAGATCAATCGCCAGGGGAGCGGATGTCCTTACCCTTCGATGACGGCTTTCAGGTAACGGCCGAGTGGGCGCTTCATGCCCGCTGCTGGATGGCGTGGCCGACGCGCGCCGAAAGCTGGGGCGAGCATCTCGATGCCGCGCGCGACAGCGCTGCCGAATTTGCGAACACCGTCGCGCAATTCGAGCCGGTCTCGATCATCACCAAGCCCAAGAACGTGGCCGAGGTTTCGCTGATGACCGGCAACGGCGTCAGCCAGATTTCCCTCGCCCATGACGATTGCTGGGTTCGCGACATGGGGCCGAGCTTCCTTGCCAATGCGGCGGGCGAGATTGCCGGCGTCACCTGGGGCTGGAACGCCTGGGGCCATCGCTTCGAGGATTTCGAGCGTGACGCCGCCGTGGGCGAGACCCTGCTCGAGCGCCTGGAAATGCGACGCTATGTGGGCTCGCTCATTCTCGAAGGCGGTGCCATCCATGTCGATGGCGAAGGCACGCTCATCACCAGCGAAAGCGTCCTGCTCAACCCCAACCGCAATCCCGATCTCACCAAAGAGCAGGTCGAGGAACAGCTCATCCAGATGCTGGGCGTGCGCCACATCATCTGGCTGGGTGAGGGTTTGCAGGATGATCCGCGCGGCGGCCATGTCGAGAACCTCGCGCGCTTTGTGCGCCCCGGCGTCGTGCTGGCGACCACCTGCAGCGACACCGCCGATCCCCATCACAAGATCTGCGCCGACAATCTGCAGCGCCTTCGTGCCACCCGCGATGCCGCGGGCCGCGAGCTGGAGATTGTCGAGATCGAACAGCCGCGCCCGCAATTCGATGCCGACGGCCGGCGGCTCGCCATGTCCTATGTAAATTTCTATCTGCCCAACAGCGCCGTGATCCTGCCGGCCTTCGAAGACGGCGCCGCCGACAAGCGCGCCTTCGACATCATGACAAGGCTCTATCCGAAGCGCGAGATCGTCCAGCTCCCGGCGATCGAACTCGCCTATGGCGGCGGCGGCTTCCACTCCATCTGCCTGCCGCAGCCGGGTGGTAACCCCGCGAAGCCGCGGTAGACCACTTTATCCGTCATCCCCGGGCTTGACCCGGGGATCAAGTGCGACTTGGTGAGGGCTTGCAGTTGTTGGCTGATGCCCGGGTCAAGCCCGGGCATGACGAAGTAAGAGGCCGTCAACTCCGGGCGAAGACCCGGAGATCCCAGAGTCTCTAAGCCGCGTTCTTCATCAGGTATGATCGCATGGCACTGAGGCCCTCCGGCACATGGTTGCGCCCGAAGCCGATGCGGAAGCGGTCAATCGGCGTTTCGGTGAGCGACGAGGCATAAAGGCTGGCCGGCAGCAACACGATGCCGGCATCCTCCACCAGGCGGCGGCAGAAACTCTCGACGCCGTCCTTGCCCTTGTAGCGTGGGAAGGCGATGCAGCCGCCATCGGCGGGTTGCCAGTCGAAGAGGTCGGGGAAATCCGCGAAGAAGGCATCGGTCACCTTGAGATTGGCGGCGATGAGGGCGCGGTTCTGCGCCATGATCTGGGCACCTGCCTTGAGCGCGATGACGGCGAGGTGCTCGCTCGGCCCCGCATTGCAGATCGAGAGGTAATGCTTCATCCGTTCCATGCGATAGAGCAGATCGCGATCGCGGCTGGCGATCCAGCCCACGCGGAGACCCGGCAGGCCATAGGCCTTCGACATGACGCCGAGCGACAAGCCCTTCTCATAGGCCTCGATCGCCGCTGGCAATTGAATTTCCGGCGCGCGTTCCAGCCCGCGATAGACTTCGTCCGAGAACAGCCAGATGCCGTGCTGCCGGCAAAGCGCCACCAGGCCGTCGAAGGTCGCGCGGTCCAGCACCTTGCCGGTCGGGTTGTGCGGGAAGTTGATGCTGATGAGCTTGGTGTTGGGCCGGATCGCCGCGCGCATCTTCCCAAGATCCAGCGCCCAATCATTATCGGGATCGAGGGCGACACCGCTCACGGCGCAGATGGCGCGCGGCAATTCCTCGGCCGATTGGTAATTCGGCGTCACGATGATGGCATGATCGTCCTTGTCGAGGATCGCATGCATCGCACAGAAAATGCCTTCCTCGGCGCCGGCAAAGGCGAGGATGTCTTCCGGGGCGACGCCCTGATAGGTGGCGGCGATCGCCTGGCGGAGGGCAGGGCTGCCCGTGGGCTCGATGTAATGGAGCGGCAAATCCTCCCAGGCGGCACGGTCCGCTGGGCTTGCCATTGCCAGCAATTCCTTGAGGCTCAGGGTCTGCATGTCCGACGCCGTCATATGGTAGCGGCAGGCGAATTCCCATTTGCCGAGATAGGTCTCCAGGCGGAAATCGGGCAGCATGGTCATGGCATCACATCCTCACGCGCCGCGCGCGTCGTTCAGGAGATTGTAGATCGTGGCGCGCGAGAGGCCGAGGGCATCGGCCACGTGCTGCGCCGCATTGCGGGTGGCAAAAAGATTCTGCGCGTCGAGTGCTGCCACCAGGGCCACACGGTCATCGCGGTCGAGCGCCTTCAAGGTGATCTGCCGTTCCTGCAGGAAGGCGCGGATGCCCAGATTGATCTGCTCGCGCCAATCCTGCGCGAAGATCGGTTCCGGCCGCGGTTTCTCGGCGCGCGTGAAGGCCCGCATCAGATCGATCGCCTTGTCGAACACGCCGACATCGAAATTGATGCAGAGCAGGCCCACGCGGCGCCCGCTCTCGTCACGCAGGACCGCGCTCACCGATTTCAGCCGCCCGCCATCGGCGCCCGCCTTTTCATAGGGTCCATAGACATCCACATCGCCGATCAGCTCCGGATCGTCCCCCAGCAGCGACGGATCGCCCGGCTGCCGCTTTGAAAACGCATTCCAGATCCCCGCAATGCGGTCCCTGGCAAGGTCATGAATCACCACCTCCGCCTGCGGCGCCAGAAGGGCTGCGATGGCGGCGGCGGTCGGGAAATGCTGGGTAAGCGCACCCGGCGGTTTCGGCAGCTTGCGGCTCATGTCTGGGTAAATAGTCTAAATTAGACTAAGTGTCAATATTTGGGTGATCGCAATGCCGTCTTCGGGGGGAGGGCGGAATCGCAAGTGACGAGCACTGACAGCACTTCCATTGTCATGGTCCGCGAAGGCGGACCATCCACGAGTTTGTCGGCAAGTGATCAAAGTAACTCGTGGATCCCCCGCCTTCGCGGGGGATGACAAATTAAAGTGCGAACTGCCTAAAGCCGCCCCTTCCGATAGAGCACATGCGGCCGCAGCGGATGGTCCGGGCTGAGGCTTGGATGATCGAAATCCCCCGCGGGATCACGGACGAGGCCGATCCGCTCCATCACCTTGCGCGAGCGCGTATTGCCGATTGTCGTGAAGGACACGATCTCGGGCAGGCGCAAAACATTGAAACCGAAATCCAGCACGGCGCGCGCCGCCTCCGTCGCATAACCGTGGCGCCAGTGTTCGAAGGCAAGCCGCCAGCCGATCTCGACACAGGGCGTGAAGGGGGCGTCGAAGCGCGGGCGCGAGAGGCCGGCATAGCCGATGAAAGGTGCCCCCTCTTTGATCTCGATCGCCCAGAGGCCCCAGCCATGTTCATCGATATGCGTGGCGATGCGGTCCGCGAAGGCATCGCTCTCGTCGCGCGTGAGGTTGCCGGCCAGGGTCGCGGTGACGCGCGGGTCGGCATTCAACGCCGCGAAGGGGGCGTAGTCCTCCGCATACCACGGCCGCAGGATCAGCCGCTCGGTGATGAGCGTCGATCCGGCCACCGCCTTACATCCGCTCAGGCGTCGCGATGCCGAGGAGATCGAGGCAGAGCTCCAATTCTTTCAACACCAGTTCGGCCAAGGCGAGGCGCGATGAACGCTTCGCTTCATCCTTCTCCGAAAGCATGTGGAAGGCGTTGTAATAGGTGCTGAAGACCTGGGCGAGGTTGAAGGCGAAATCGGCGATGCGGTTGGGCGCCAATTCCTTGTAGGCATCGGCGATGGCGTCCGGCATCTGCCCCAGCATCAGCATCAGATCGCGCTCGCCTTCCTCCGGCGGAAGAATGGCGCCCGGCTTGAAACCCTGCGCTTCCGCCTTCTTCAAGAGCGACTTCACGCGCACGGCGGCGTAGAGGAGATAGGGTCCGGTCTTCCCCTCGAAGCGCGAGAAACGGTCGAGGTCGAAGACGTAATTGGCGATGGGGTTGTTGGAGAGGTCGGCGAATTTCAAGGCCGCGACGCCCACCTTCTTTGCGATGTCGTCGCGTTCCTCGGCGCTGTAATCGGCGCCGAGACCGTGTTCGGTCAGCTTCGCCATCGCTTCGGCCGACATCATCTGGATGAGGTCGTCGAGGCGCATGACGCCGCCGGCGCGCGTCTTGAACGGCTTGCCGTCCGTGCCGTTCATGGTGCCGTAGCCGAGGTGGAACATGGTCGATTTGCCGTTGATCCCGGCTTTCACCGCGGCGCGGAACACCTGCAGGAAATGCAGGCCCTGGCGGTGATCGACCACATAGATGATGCGGTCCGGGTTCTGGCAATTGACACGGTCGATGATGGTCGCGAGATCCGTCGTCGCATACATCGCGGCACCGTCGGATTTGATCAGGATCAGCGGCGGGATGTCCTGCTTGTCGGTCTCTTCCTTCACGGGAATGATGAGGGCGCCCTTGTCCTCGATGGCGATGCCCTTGGCCTTCATTTCCGCGACCATCGGCGGAATGAGATCGTTGACGCAGGCCTCGCCTTTCCAGAGATCGAAGTGGACGCCGAGATTGCCGTAATCGCGCTTCATCGCCGCCACGGAGATGTCGAAGAAATGCTGCCAGACGGCGCGGTAGCCGGGGCGACCCTCTTGGAGTTCCGCGGTCGCAAGGCGTGCGCGCTCGAGCCGCGCCGGGTCGGCTTTGCAATCGCCGGACGCCTTCGGATACATCTCCTCAAGCTCGGCCAAAGTCACCGGGCTCGCCTCGGGATAGGGACCGTTGAAGCCGGGCTTGAAATAGGGAAGGTCGGGCCGCCGGATTTCCAGTTCCGAAATCAGCATGCCCATCTGCAGGCCCCAATCGCCCATATGGACGTCGCCCACGGTCGTGTCGCCGACGAATTTGAAAATGCGCCGGATGGCATCGCCGATGATCGCGGCGCGCAAATGCCCCACATGCATGGGCTTGGCGATGTTCGGCCCGCCGTAATCCAGCACCACCATCTCCGGCTTCTGCTTCACCGGCTGGCCGAGGCGCGCATCACCCGCGACACGGTTCATCGCCTGGGCGAGATATTCGTCCGTTACCGAGAGATTGATGAAGCCGGGTCCCGCCAGCGAGACGTCGCGGAAGATCGCTTCGGCGCGCAAGGCTTCCGCCACCTTCTCGGCGATGGCGCGCGGATTCTGCTTTGCCGCCTTCGCGGCCGCGAGCGCCCCGTTGCACTGGAATTGCGCGAGGTCCGGCCGCCCGGAAACGATCACCTGCCCGAAGGCGGGATCCAGCCCCTGGGCCACAAAGGCCTTGGCGGCGATGGCGCTCAATTGGTCGGTAAAGGAGGTCATTTTCGGGTGTTTCTGCTGGGTCTCTGTAAGGTCTCAACCGTCATCCCCGGGCGAAGACCCGGGGATCCACCGCCTAAAGGCAGGAACTGGATGCCCGGGTCAAGCCCGGGCATGACGACAAATGAAGGGGGCGTCAGAACGCCACGTCGCCGCCGCGTTCCCGGCGTCGCTGGCGGCTCGAGACGGCCGGCGCTTCCCCGGACAGGGTCGCGGCAGCACCCGCGGTGAGGGGCCCCAGGCGCGCGATGATGGTCTCGACGCTGGGCGCCGCCCCCGGCTGGTGCTGATCCAGGGATTTCCGCATGGCGACCAGATGCTCCGGCGCGGTGCCGCAGCACCCGCCGACGATGGCCGCCCCCGCATCGCGGGCGAGGCGCACGTAATCGGCCATCAATTCCGGCGTGCCGTTGTACTTGATCTTGTCGTTCTCGAAATAGGGGATGCCGGCATTCCCCTTGGCGATGATCTTGTCACCTGTCCAGCCGCCCGCCTGCGCCGCCGCATGCAACTGCACGATGGTGGCGGTGAGGTCCGAGGCGCCGACGCCGCAATTGGCGCCGTAAGCCACCGGCTGCGGATCGAGCGTATGCACGAAGGCCACGAAATCGGCCGGCGTCAGGCCCATCATGGTGCGGCCATTCGTGTCGAAGCTCATCGTGGTGACGATGGGAAGGCCCGCCGCCGCGGCACCTTTCACGGCCGCCGCCACTTCCTCTTTCGCCGACATGGTCTCGATCCACAGCACGTCGACGCCGCCGGCTTTGAGGGCCAGGGCCTGCTCGCGGAAGGCCGCCACACCGTCTTCTTCCGAGAGGGCACCCAAGGGCTGGAACAATTCGCCGGTCGGGCCCATCGAGCCCGCGACCACGATCTCGCGGCCGCTCCTGTCGGCCACGCGCCGCGCGATCTCGGCCGCGCGCTGGTTGATCTCGACGACGCGGTCTTGCGCATTATGCAGTTTCAGCCGGTAGCGCGTGCCGCCGAAGGAATTGGTGAGGATGATGTCCGATCCCGCATCGACGAAGCTCTGGTGCAAGGCCTCGATCCGGTCGACATGGTCGAAATTCCACATCTCCGGCGCATCGCCCGCCTGCAGGCCGACCTGGAACAGATTGGTGCCGGTGGCCCCATCGGCCATCAGGAACGGCTTCTCGGCCAGGAGCCGCAGGAATCGGTTACTCATTTGAATTTCCTCGGAAAAATAGGCGAAACCTCATATAAAGGTTCCTATATATCTGCTTTCAATCTACGGCTTTATGGCCGCTGCTTCAAGCCAGGAGATTGGCTAATATCGAGGCCCATGACTGATGATTCCACACCCGCCGACAAGCTCTTCGACCCCGCCGAATACTGGCCGGATCAGCCCGCTCCCGGCTGGCTGACGGATGCCGAGCGCCAGGCTTCCCTCGACGCCATCCTGGCCGAGCACGAGCCAGGCGCCCCCATCTGGATCTTTGGCTATGGGTCGCTGCTCTGGCGCCCCGCCTTCCAATCCGTCGAACAGAAACTCGCGACCCTCATCGGCTATCACCGCCGCTTCTGCCTCGTCATGAAACGCTTCCGCGGCACCGAGGAATGCCCGGGTCTGATGCTGGCTCTGGATCGCGGCGGGCTTTGCCGCGGCATGGCCTTCCGCCTCGACGCCGCGAGCGCGGAGACCGATCTCAAGGGCCTCTGGAAACGCGAGATGGTGACCGGCGGCTACCGCCCGCGCTGGTCGCGGCTGAAAACGGCCGAGGGTCCCTTGCGCGCCATTACCTTCGTCGCCAATCGCGGCAACGACCGCTATCTCAAACCACATTCGATGGATTACGCCGCCGAGATGATCGCCCGCGCCTGCGGCCCGGTGGGCTCCAACGCCGAATACCTCCATGCGACCCACGAACATCTCTTGGGGCTCGGCATCAGCGACCGCGGCCTCGCGCAACTGGATCGTCTGGTGCGCGCGAAGGGATGCGTCACCCGCTGAGCGGCACGGCGCTCTCGGCTTTCACCACCGAAAGCACGATGCTGGATTGCGTGTCGCGGATGCCGGGCAGGCGCAAAAGTGCTCGCGTGGTGAAGTCGCTCAAACTGTCCAGATCGGCCGTCATGACATGGATCAGGAAATCGCTGCTGCCCGTGACGGCGTAGCAGGCAACCACTTCCGGGCGGCGTAGCAGAGCGGCCTGGAATTCCGCCACCACCGTTTCCGTGTGATCGCCGAGGCGCACCTGCACGAAGGCCTGCAAGCCGCAGCCGACCTTCTTCGGATCGAGCCGCGCGTGATAGCCGCGGATATAGCCCTCATCCTCCAGGCGCTTGAGGCGCCGCGCGCAGGGTGTGGGGGAGAGGCCGATCTCGGCGGCAAGGTCCGTGGTCGAGATCCGGCCGTCCCGCTGCAATACCCGCAGCATTTTCACATCCATCGCATCGAGATCGCCCATGGATAAATCTCCCTCATATTTCGAGATATATTAGCGGATTTCGCCAATATTGTCGCCTATGCAGGCGAAATTGGCGACATCCACTCAGGGATCGGTGGGATCATATGTGGGCGAACTGAGGAGTCCCGCCATGCTGAACACGGCCCACCGGAACGATGCCGCGACCTGGATCGCCACTCAGGAAAAGTTGCGCGGCGATTACACAGGCTGTGCGCCCGATTTCACCATCGCCCAGGACATGGCCGCCTATACGCCCGCCCAGCACGATCTCTGGCGCCGCCTCTACCGGCGGCAATCCGCCGTGGCGCGGCAGCATGCGGCACAGGCCTTCATCGACGGCATGCGTCATCTCGATCTCGCCGCCGACGGAATCCCTGATTTCGATCTGGCAAGCCAGCGCCTCCGCGCACTCACCGATTGGGAGATCGTCGCTGTGCCCGGCCTCATTCCCGACGACGCCTTCTTCCGTCATTTGGCGGCACGGCGTTTTCCGGTGACCGTCTGGCTGCGCGAGGAACACGAGATCGACTATCTCGTCGAGCCCGACGTGTTCCACGATTTCTTCGGTCACCTGCCGCTGCTCACGCAGCCGGTCTTCGCCGATTATCTCCAGGAATATGGCCGCAAGGGCGAGGAGGCGATGGCGCTGGGCGCCACCAAAATCCTGGCGCGGCTCTTCTGGTACATGGTCGAGTTCGGCCTCATCCGGGAAGAGGGGGCCGTGAAAGCCTATGGCGCCGGCATGCTCTCCTCGGCGACGGAAACCGAATACAGCGTCACCTCACCGAAACCCAACCGCCTGCGCTTCGATCTCGCGCGCGTCATGGGCACCGATTTCCGCATCGACGCGTTCCAGGAAACCTATTTCGTGCTGGAAAGCTATGACGAGCTCTTTAGCGCAATGGCGCAGGACTTTGCGCCGCTCTACCGGCGCCTCCTCGATACTCCGCCGATCCCGGCCCGGAATATCCGCGCCGGCGATCACATCATCAATGTCGCGGCGTAAGCGCGCTTACTGCTCGGCGAAGGCCTTCTCGATCACGTAATGGCCGGGCTGGGCGACGCTGCCTTCCGAGAAGCCACGCGTCTCGAACAGCGGGCGGAGATCGGCCAGCATGGCGGGTGAGCCGCACAGCATGACGCGGTCTTCTTCCGCGTTGAGCTGCGGCAGGCCGATATCGTCGAAAAGTTTCCCGCTCTCGATGAGATGCGTGATGCGGCCATTATGCTTGAAGGGCTCGCGCGTCACGGTCGGGTAATAGATCAGCTTCTCGCGCGCCAACTCGCCGATCAGCTCATGGGCCGGCAATTCCTTTTCCAGGAAATCGGCATAGGCGAGTTCGTTGGCATGGCGCACGCCATGGACCAGGATGATCTTCTCGTACTGGTCATAAACTTCCGGATCCTTCACCAGGCTCATGAACGGGGCGAGGCCCGTGCCGGTGCCCAGCAGATAGAGATGCTTGCCCGGCAGCAGATTGGTGGGCAGCAAGGTGCCGGTGGCCTTGCGGCCGACCAGGATCTTGTCGCCGGTCTTCAGATGCTGAAGGCGCGAGGTGAGGGGGCCGTCCGGCACCTTGATGGACAGGAATTCCAGCATGTCCTCATAAGCCGCACTCGCGATCGAATAGGCGCGCAGCAGCGGCTTCCCGTTCACTTCGAGGCCGATCATGGTGAACTGGCCGCTGGCGAAGCGGAAGGCGGGGTCCCGGGTCGTCTTGAAGGTAAACAGCCGGTCCGTCCAGTGATGCACGTCGGTGACTTCCGCCTGCAGCAAATTGCTCATGATCTGGGTCTCTTACCTTTGGCTCTTCACATCAAAACAGCGCACCGACCCTAACCGGCCGGGGTGGATAACGCAGCGCAGCATAAAGCCGCGGACCGGGCTGTCTAACCGGGAAGCGGCGCGATTTCAATCACCCATGACATTGGATTCCCACGGCAAAAACTGTGGATTGCCCGTGCCAGGATCGACATTGTTCTTGTCTATTGCGAATGAGTTGCAACTGCAATAGAAAAACCACTCGGGTGAGATCGCAAGAGGGAAACTGGCTGAGATGGCGCGTTCAGGTATCAACTCCTTGTCTTTGGCCGAAAAAGAAGGGGAGGGGCAGCCGCGCCGCCTGCTCCTCAATCTCGACCGGGCCGAACGCTGGCTGGTCCGCGCCATCCGTCTCTGGGCGCAGAGGCGGCAGATGCCGGCGGGGGCGCCGGGCAACGCGGGTCGTGTTGAGGATTGGAGGGTTGCGTTTTTGGCATCCCTGGAGCCGGCGCAATCGCGCTTGGGCCACCCCATCCAGCGCCGGGTTCAGGTGATCGATTCCGCCCTCGACGATGCCCTGGCCGATCTAAACGCCTGCCTCGGCATCCTCGCCGCGGCGCCCGACAAGACCTGGCGCTTTCACCATCCCGGCTGTCTCGGCCTTGATGGCGACGAAATGCTGATGCTGGATTTCCTGCGCCTCGCCGCCGACGGCGAACTCACCGCCGCCCAGACGCTCCTGCGCAGCCAGCTCCCCGCCCCCTGCGGTCCCAACCGCGCCGAACGCGCGCTCCGCTATCTCACCCAGGCCGTCGCCACCCTCGGCGAAATGGGCCTCACCTTTCCCCACCGCACCGGCGACGAGCACAGCGCGCTGCATTGAGGGTGCCACACCTCTATGACGTCATGCCCGGACTTGATCCGGGCATCCACTGCCACGCCACGCGCTCTCGCGGGCTGCGGAGTACCCTGCCCATTAACGGAATTTTATCTCATCCCTCGCTTCCATAGTCGCAACAAACAAACGACAGGAAGCGTGATGACCACAGAACAAATGACAGGAAACCCAGCGTCCGAATGGTCAATGAGCGACGAACGAGAGTTCATGGAGAATCTGCTGAATCAACGCTTCAACTTCTTCATGCTGGTTTTTGCGATCGTGATTGGCAGCGCGGTACAGGTTAAGGAGCAGCTACATTTGCAATTGCTACTGAGCGTGGGAGCGATCCTGCTCATGATGTTCCTGCCGACGCTTTATCGAGCACAGGTCAAGCTCGACAAGATCATCTGGATTCTCAAGAAAAGATCTAAAGAGTCGGGCAAATTGCATCCGGTTACCGAAGTAGACAAAGAGCTGATCGAGGATGGGCACTGCAACTGGAGTGTCCGCCGCTATATCGGCTTTTACATCCCGACCGTCTGCACTCTGATGATGTTGGCTGGGATGGGCACAGCTTGGCTCGGAATACTGCAAATTTCTAGTTCCCCGCAATGAACCCCGCGATCTCGCTCAGCGACGCGCGCGCTTCCGGCATGTCGATGTAATACTCGAACACATGCCACATGCCTTCCCAGACGCGGAGCTCGCACGCGATCCCGGCCTGCCGCATCTTTGTGGAGAGCCGCGCACAATCGGAGAGGAACAGATCGCGTGTCCCCGTGGTGATCTGCGTCTTGGGAAAGCCCTGCGGGAAATCGGCATAGAGCGGCGAGAGCAGCGGATCGGCGAGGTCGCGTCCATGCGCATAGGCCTTCGCCGCCGGCTCCAGCGTCGCCGCGTAATCCAGCCAGGGATCGATCCCCTGCAACGTTCTGATCGTGTCGCCGGTCGCGGTGAGATCCGACCAGGGCGAGAGCAGCACCAGTTTCTTCGGCAATGCGAGGCCCGCTTGCGCCGCAGCCATCATCAATGAGAGAGCCAGGCCCGCCCCGGCGGATTCCCCCATCACGGTCACGGCGTTCGCGCCATGCGCGGCGATGAGCGCCCGATAGCTCGCCAGCGCATCTTCAAGCGCTGCCGGATAGGGATGCTCCGGCGCCAGCCGGTAGGCGGGGGCATAAACACGGCAGCCCGCCTCGTCGGCGATCGTCGCCGTGATGCAGAGATCCTCCTCGGGCGATCCCTGCACATAGCCGCCGCCGAAGAAATAGAGCACGACATCCTTGGAGCGCGTTTCCTTCGGCGACACCACCTGCGCCCGCACGCCACCCAGCTCAACGTCTTCCGTGACCCCACCCAACTTCGCGCACCATTTCACCCCCTGCGGCGCATAAAGTGCATAAGTCTCCTTCCGCCGCTGCTGCAACGAAGCAAGATCCGTCGGCCGCGCCATGATCTCGGGGGCTGCGTTGAGCATCGTCCGCGCACGGCGGCTGATGGAAGCGGGGCGGGGAAACGGCGCGGGGGCATGGTGCGTTCCTTCATCTAAGCCTGCCCCAAGTTGTGCCTGCCCCAAGTTGTCATGGTCCGCGCAGGCGGATCATCCACGAGTTTGTTGGTAAATGAGACGGGTGGATTTCGTCTTGATGTTGGAAGAGTGAACATCTTGGAAGGATAGTGAATTCTCAAACTGACGGATTTCTCATCAGTATGCTTCCCTCCAGGTTCGAACTGCATCCCTGTACTGCTTCCGGGTCATTCCGTGAGAAACATAGCGGCTATACAGGAATCGAAGTACCATCGTGGGATTGAAACCAGAACTGCGATCTGACAGCAAGGAATCAGATTCTCCTCGAAAGACTGCCTTCATTTCCGCAGGCCAGACACCGAGAGAGGCGAAGGAATAGAACGCGGCGCAGCGAACATGTGCGGCGCTATCGACCGTATCGGCCAGCAGAAGTGATGCCTCTATGACATTATCTCGATGTATTATTCTGCCTAGGCAGTAGCCCTCCGAAGCTCGTTCACTGAGCCTCTTGAACTCCTTTATAATCTCAATCTCTGCATGGTCCGAAGCATAGGTCAGGTGCAGAAGAATCCGCTCAATATCGCCCAAATCCTCTTCGGAGTGTGGGTATACGACGACTAAATCTGCAGCCGCCCGCTTTGCACAAGGCGGAAGGTCATCTAAATCGTCAGCAATTCGTACTTGGCACCAAGCGACATCAACCCCAGCTGTGGCCGCGGTTTCCATTTGGAGACGCAAATCCCGACTGACCACTCTCTCGCTTGTGTTGGGAGATTCTATCGTGAGGAAGAGGAGTCGGTCCTTCCTCCAGCGAATGAAGGAGGCCTCTTCCGTGTCGGGAGACGGAAGTACAGAAAGGCCTCTGCCTTGCGATGTTGCTGAGACTACATAGTCGATGAACGCGTCGAGATTAGACCCGGTAAGGTCGTTGTGATCAGATTGCGCCGATGCCGATGTTGCACCCAGAAACAATACCGCGGCGGCAAGTAAGCCAATAGCATGGAAGAATCGGAGCATGCTATTGCGGAGTTCATTCACAGGCGGTCGTGATCGCTCGATTTTGGCACTCATCACCAACGCGTCCCCAGAGTCGTTAGGGGGTTCATGCTACAAGCAACAACAGCGTGAGACATCCCATTTTTTCACAATTAAGCGGCTGATAAAAACGCCCCGGTTTTTCAACCGGGGCGTTTCGCATTCAAGACCTAAAGACCAGACCTCACGTCCGCGGCTTCAGATTCTCCGGGTCGTAGAGCGGCTTGTAGCCGATCGAAACGACCTCCACCGGATAGGTCTCGCCGAAATATTCGACGATGAGCTTGCGGCCCTCCTGGCAGTACGACCAGGGGAGATAGGCAAGCGCGATGTTCTTGCCGATCGTGGGGCCGTAGGCGATCGAGGTGGTGAAGGAGCGGCGGCCGAGTTCGTCGACCAGGGTCTCGCCGGTCGCCGGATCCATCACGGGGAGGATGCCGACGGGATAGCGGGCGACACCCTTCTTGTCGATGTTGTCGGTCATCACCAGCGTACAGAGCATGGCCGGCTGGTTGGCGCGCGCCTTGTATTCGAGGTGCTTCGCCTTGCCGCGGAAATCGGCTTCCTTGACCTTCGGCCGCGCGAGATCCGCCTCGATGAGGTTGTATTCGGTGAGGAGATCGGCGTTCTGGAGGCGCAGGCTCTTCTCCATGCGGCGGGAGTTCGCGTAGGTCTCGACGCCGAAGGCCATGACACCGGTCGAGCGCAGGGCGTCCCAGACGGCAAGGCCGTCCTCGTATTTCATGTGGAGTTCCCAGCCCTGCTCGCCGACATAGGAGATGCGGAAGGCGGTGACGTTTTTGCCGCCGATCTGGATCTGCTTGATCGCGGCAAAGGGGAAGGCTGCCGGTTCGAGGCCCGCCGGGTCCGCGACCACCTTCTGCAACGTGACGCGGGCATTGGGGCCCCAGATGCCGATGGTGATGAATTTCGACGTGACGTCGGTCACGGTGACGTTGTAGCCCTTGTCCTCGGCCACGCGGCGAACATAGTGGAAATCGCGCGGGCCGGCATCGGCGCCGTCGATGAGGCGGATACGATCGGCCATGCGGATCACGGTGAAATCCGCGCGCACCATGCCCTCGTCATCGAGGAAATGGGTGTAGATGCCCTTGCCGATATTGGCATCGCCGCCGATCTTTGCAGCACACAGCCATTCCATCAGCTCGACATGGTCCGGGCCTTCGATATCGAACATGGCGAAATGCGACAGGTTGACGATGCCGCAATCCTCGCTCATGGCGAGGTGTTCGGCATTGGAGACGCGCCAGAAATGGCGGTTGTCCCATTCATTCGCGCGCACCGGCACGCGGTTGCCGTATTTCTCGAGGAGATGCTCGTTGGCCTTGTAGCCATGGGCGCGTTCCCAGCCGCCCAGTTCCATGAAATAGCCGCCCAATTCCTTCTCGCGCTCATGGAAGGGCGAGCGGCGGACATTGCGGCCGGTATCGTAGGGTTCGCGCGGATGAACCGCGGGGTTGTAGATCTTGCGCGCCGCCTCGCCGCAGCGGCCTTCGATGAACTTCTCGTCGAATTGATGCGGGTAGAAGCGGGCGAAATCGATCTTGTTGTGGTCGATCGGCGTGCGCCCGTCGGTCATCCAATCGGCGATGAGCTTGCCCATGCCGGGGCCGTCCTTCACCCAGATGCCGACCGCATACCACAGGCCGCGCACCTTCTGGCTTTCGCCGATCGAGGGGCCGCCATCGGTGGTCACCTGGAGGAGGCCGTTGAACGAGCGCTTCTCTTCATAGCCAAGCTCGGCCAGGATCGGCGTCAGCTCGATCGCGCGCTCCAGCGGCTCGATGATCTGCTCCATGTCGAGATCGCGCTGCGAGGGCGAGAGGCGTGCCTGTTCCTTTTCGAGGAGATCGCGCGGATGGCAGAGGCGCGGATTCTTCTCCTCGTAATAGCCCCATTCGATCATGCCGCCTTCCGAGGTCTTGGGATCCCCGGTATCGCGCATATAGGCGGAATTCCCCTGGTCGCGCAGCAGCGGCCAGCCGATCTCCTTCCCCGTATTCGCGAACTCGTTATAGGGGCCGAAGAAGCAGAGCGGATGATCGACCGGCATGACGGGGAGATCCTCGCCCGCCATTTCCGCGATGAGGCGGCCCCAGAGGCCGGCGCAGACCACCACGTAATCGGCCATGATGGTGCCGCGATCGGTGACGACACCCTTGATGCGGCCATTCTCGATCACCAGCGACTTCGCCGGCGTGTTGGTGAAGATCTTCAGCTTGCCGGCGGCTTCCGCCTGGTTGACCAGCTTGCCGGCGACCGTCTGCGAGCGCGGGATGACGAGGCCGGCATCGGGGTCCCAGAGACCGCCTTGCACCTTGTCTTCCTCGATGAGCGGGAACTTCTTCTTGATCTCGGCCGGATCGACCAGGCGGGCGCGGGTGCCGAAGGCCTTGGCGGAGGCGACCTTGCGCTTGATCTCGTCCATGCGGCCGTCATCGCCGACGCGCGCCACTTCCAACCCGCCGATGCGCTCGTAATGGCCCATCTTGTCGTAGAAATCGATCGAATAGAGCGAGGACCAGCAGGACAGGAAATCATGGCTGGTCATGTAGCAGAAATCGGAAGCGTGGGCGGTCGAGCCGATATCGGTGGGGACGCCCGATTTGTCGATGCCGACGATGTCGTCCCAGCCGCGCTCGATCAGGTGATGGGCGACCGACGCGCCCACAATGCCGCCAAGGCCGATGATGACGACCTTAGCCTTTGCCGGAAACTCTGCCATATCCCGTGACTCCGAAATGGTAATTTGGCCCGAATATAGCCGGGCCGGGGCCAGCTTGCCGCCTGTTTGCGACATTAGCAAAATGCGGCGCGACACGAACCGGCCGAACCGGTGTCCGGCGGCTGAAAAGACGGCGCAAACTGGACAATTCGCCGCATTGCGCCGCAATATCAAGGTTTTCCGGGATGGCGCGTTTGGCGCGATCTGGTGAGGGCTTGTCGCCCTGTCGCTAGAGCGCGCTGGCCTATCGGGGCGAAATGGCAGACGATTTTGTCATCCTGCCATTAGATTGATTCACCGGAAAGGCACCTATCATGTCCAGTGCGGAACAGATCCCAGAAGCCGTCGAAGGCCAGCCCGTTACCGGGCGCCGGACGCGCGGCGGCGCCGATGCGCGCCGGGCCCTGCGCCAGAAGCCGACCATCGTCCAGAACCCCTATATCGTCCGCAAGATTCCGCTGGTGACGGTGCTGGACGAAGAGGGCCTTGCCATCATCGAACGGAATGCCGACACCATCCTGCAGGAAGTCGGCATCGAATTCCGCGACGAGCCCGAGGCTCTGGAGCTGTGGAAGAAGGCCGGTGCCGACGTTCAGGGGACCCGCATCAAATTCCCGCGCGGCCTTGCCCGTTCGATCATCCAGAAATCGGCGCCCAAGGAATACATCCAATACGCCCGCAACCCGGAACGGAACGTCCAGATCGGCGGCAACGCCACGGTCTTCGCCCCGGTCTATGGCCCGCCCTTCGTGCGCGATCTCGATGGCGGCCGCCGCTATGCCACCATCGCCGACTTCCAGAACTTCGTGAAGCTCGCCTATATGTCGCCCTCGCTCCATCATTCGGGCGGCACGGTCTGCGAGCCGGTCGATCTGCCGGTGAACAAGCGGCATCTCGACATGGTCTACAGCCATATGAAGTTCTCCGATAAGCCGTTCATGGGCTCGGTCACCGCGCCCGAACGCGCCGAGGACACGGTCGAGATGGCGAAGATCCTGTTCGGCGCCGATTTCGTCGCCAAGAACACGGTCATCACCAGCCTCATCAACGCCAATTCGCCGATGGTCTGGGACGGTACCATGCTCGGCGCGATGAAGGTCTATGCCCGCAACATGCAGGCCTGTATTACCACGCCGTTCATTCTCGCCGGCGCGATGAGCCCCGTCACGGCGGCGGGCACGCTCGCCCAGGTCCTGGCCGAGGTTCTCGCCGGTGCCGGCACCTGCCAGCTCTACAATCCCGGCGCGCCGGTGATCTTCGGTGTCTTTGCCTCCTCGATCTCGATGCAATCGGGTGCGCCCACCTTCGGCACGCCGGAACCGACCCTGGTCAGCCTCGCCGCGGCTCAGCTCGCGCGCCGTCTCGGCCTGCCGTTCCGCACCGGCGGCTCGCTCTGCGGCTCCAAGATCGCCGACGCCCAGGCGGCCTATGAAAGCGCCCAGACCCTGCTGCCGACCCTCCAGGCCGGCACCAATTTCGTGCTCCATGGTGCTGGCTGGCTCGAAGGCGGCCTCTCCGCCGGCTACGAGAAGTTCATCATGGATGCCGACCAGCTCGGCATGATGCAGACCCTCGCCAAGGGCATCGATCTCTCCGAGAACGGCCAGGCCCTCGACGCCATCCGCGAAGTCGGCCCCGGCAGCCATTTCCTCGGCTGCGCCCATACCCAGGCGAATTTCGAGACCGCCTTCTACCGCTCGAACATCGCCGACAACAATTCCTACGAACAATGGGAAGCCGAAGGCGCCCTTGATGCTGCCCAGCGTGCCAACAAGATCTTCAAGCGCATGCTGAACGAATACGAAGCCCCGGCCCTCGACCCCGCCATCGACGAGGCGCTGAAGGAATTCATCGCCAAGAAGAAGGCGGCGACACCGGACAGCAATGTCTGATTGAGCAAGCGGAAAGGGCGCCCTTCGAGGCGCCCTTTTTCTTGCCAAACTTCCCAAAAGCAGGCCTGCTTGGCATCGGGCGGCCCGATGCACTAGCATTCCGGCGCGCGTGCATGCCGGGGCGAGTCATCAGCAAGGGGATGTGAATGTCTTCCAGGCCCGAGGGACGATGTTCAGAATGACTCGCATCCCATACCTGCTCAGGGCGCTGTTGCCGGGATTGGGGCTGGCCTTGCTGCTCGGCGCATGCGGCACCACCGTCGACTGGGATTATCCGCGCCAGCCCTCCACGGCCTTTCCGCAACCTGAGACCACCGCGATCGGCGCGCTCTTCCAGGAAGCGGCCGACCGCCATCCCGATCAGTCCGGATTCTCCCTGGTCACGGAAGGCGCCCGCGCCTTCACCGCCCGCCTCGCCATGGCCGATCTCGCCGAGAAGACGCTGGACGCCCAATATTACATCTGGGACGGCGACACCACCGGCCGGATCATGGCCGACCGCTTGATCCGCGCCGCCGATCGCGGCGTCCGCGTGCGCCTGCTGCTCGACGATCACTATCAGAGCGAAGAGGCCGATTTCCGCATCTCCGCCCTCGACACGCATCCCAATATCGAGGTGCGCTTCTTCAACCCGCTCGAAAACCGGCGCTGGCGCAATTGGAGCTTTCTCAGCGATTTCGGTCGCGTCAACCACCGCATGCACAACAAGCTGTTCGTCATGGACAATGCCGTGGGCATCGCCGGCGGCCGCAACATCGCCGATACCTATTTCGGCGTCCGGCCGGATCAGAACTTCCGCGACCTCGATCTGGCGATGACCGGCCCGGTCGTGCGCGATCTTTCGGCCAGTTTCGATCTCTTCTGGAACAGCGAATGGGCCATTCCGGTCGGCGCGGTGGTGGCAGAGCAGGCGAGCGAGAAGGCCTATCAATTCCTCCGGCAGCAGCTTGCCGACCGCATTACCGCCGGCGGCTATCCCTATCCCGTCGAGGAAGAGATCGCCGATCTCCGGGGGCGTCTGGTCGACATCAGGGATGGCCTTGTCTGGGCGCCCGCCCACGTCCTGGTCGAGAATCCCACCCGCGTCGGCGGGGAGGATGCAGGCATGGTGATCACCGAAGCGATCCTGCAAAGGATCGCCACGACCAAACACGAGATGCTGGTTGAATCGCCCTATGTCATCCTGCTCGATCGCGGCATCGAAATCGTGCGGGAACTGGGTGACCGCGGCATCAAGGTGCGGATCCTCACCAATTCCGCGGCCACCAACGATGTCCTCGCGGCACATGCGGGCTATGCCAATATCCGCGAGGACCTGCTGACGGCCGGCGCCGAACTTTATGAATTGCGGCCGGACAGCGATATGAAGCGGAAATGGTCGCTTGCCGCCGGCAAGTCGCGCGCGGCACTTCATTCCAAGGTGCTGGTCTTCGACCGCGAGACGGCATTTCTCGGCAGCTTCAACTTCGATCCGCGCTCGCGTTTCATCAATACCGAGATCGGCATCATGATCGACAGCCCGGAAATCGCGGCGCAGCTCGCCGCCTTCATGGATGAGGGCATCTTGCCCGGCAGCGCCTTTCGCGTCGCGCTGGACGACGACGGCGATCTGGTCTGGACGGCGGAGACCGACGGCAAAGCCATCGCATTCGACACCGATCCCGAAACCACTTTCTGGCAGCGCCGGCTGATCGATGTCGTCGGCCTGCTGCCGATCGACGAACAGCTCTAGCGCCGGGATCGCGCCTTAAACCGCACGCCCGCGGGCCGGCTCGATCATGGTGAAGTCGTCGACGCCCAGGCAATGCGTGATCGTCTCGCCGTCATCGGAAATCGGGAAGCGCGCGAATTCGAAGATGTGGTCGCTGCGATCTTGCCAGTGGATCAGCGACAGGCCGAATTGCGGCTCGGCCAGGTCGATGATGCGCCGATAGGTCTCGTGCGTGTCGTGGATATCCTGCTCGGGCCAGATTTCCATTTCATGGACCCATTTCCCGCGCATCTCGCCGCCATAGAAACGCGCCACCTCCGTACCCACCAGGCGATATTGCACGCCGAACGGCTCGCGGGCGATCGATACCAGCGACAGATACGGAAGGAGGCAGGGACTCAGCGCCAGCGGGTCGATATCGCCGCGCGCCGGATAGAGCTTACCCGCACGCTGCCGCTCCCAATAGGCCTGGGCTGCCTCGATCATCGCCGAACGGCCGGTTGGCGCCGGGAGATACAGCACCTCGCCGTCCCACAAATCCGGATTGTTGTAGAGATGCTCCGACATTCAACCGCGATCGTCGCTTATGCCCGCACACAATTGCCGGGCCGAAAGGCTGGGCATGCAATCATGGCGCCCATGAAAAGTCGACGTTCATTTCTGTGAAGAGCGTCGGACGGAGCTTGCGAATTCGCAGCCTGGATTACACGCTCACAAATGATAAATATAGCAATATCAATTGGTTGTGGTGGGAATTAAGGCGCCATGAAGGCGCGCAGGATGGCGACGACCGCGATCGCCAGCAGGAACAGCAGCGCCACCCGCTGATAGGTCGTGGCACTCGAGCGGTCGAACATCCGGTCGCCGATGACATTGCCCAGCGCCATGACCGGGATCATGAGGAGGGCCAGGACCACCACCTTGAGGTCCATCAGCCCGCCCACACTCTGCATGACGATGCTCCAGGCCGAGATGAAGAAGAAATAGATGAGCAGGCTGGCACGACCCACCGCGACACCTTCGGGTGCCGCCAGGAAGAACAGAATGACCGGTGGACCGCCCATCGCAGTGGCACCATTGAGGAGGCCGGAAAAGACACCGATGCCGAGCTGCGCACTGGTAGGCGGTGTCTTCTTGAAACGATAGCCGCGCCACAGCAGCAGGACCGCGGCCAGCAGCACGCCGCCGATGATGATGCGCATGACATTGGCAGGGAGATAGGTGAGGGCCGCCACACCGAAAGGCGCACCGATGATCGCACCGATCAGCAGCCGCCTGATGGCGGGCCAATTCGCCTGGCCCCAGGCACGGCGCAATTGTTCGGCGCCGGCCACCATGGCCACGATGGGAATGGCGGGCACGATCGCCGCCGGCTCCAGGAACAGGGTGATCACGGGAACCGCGGCGAGGGCAAAGCCGAAACCGGTGAATCCGCGCAGGAACCCCGCCAGGAACACGGTGCCGAAGACCAGCAGCGCCGCCCCGGCGCTCATCGCCGGCATCAGATTGAGAAGGGCGGCCGGCATTTGCTTTGCTAGCTTTTCTCGCCCTCTGGCGCCTCGATCATATACCGCTTCATCAGCGGCATCTGGGCGATCGAGAAAACCATCGTCAATCCCAGAATGCCAAACACCTTGAAGTTGATCCAGAAGTCTTCAGAGAAATTTCGCCAGACAATTTCGTTTAGGATAGCCATGACGGCAAAAAACACAGCGTAGCGCAAAGTGAGTTGTCGCCAGCCTTCTTCACGCATCTGCAGCGCCTCGCCCAAGACATATTGCAGTGTTGGCTTCTTGAGCAGAAATCCGGCAAAGAGCACGATGGAAAAGAAAGCCTGGACGGCTGTTGGCTTCAATTTCACGTATGAATTGTCGTTGAGCAGGAAGGTCAGGCCGCCGAATAGCAGCACCGCCACCGCGGTTACCTTCTGCATCGGCGAGATATGTCGGACAACGATATACCCCAGCACCAGACCGATCACGGTCGAGACCATTAGTGCGCCGGTGGCAACGCGCATGTCATAGAGCTTGAATGAGGCGAAAAAAATGACAAGTGGGCCAAAATCCACAAGGAATTTAAGCCATTTAGGGGCTGGCCGGCTTGTCATCGTCACTTTGATCCTGTTGTTCCATTGCGTTGCGGCATGCTATGCGAGGGCAGTCCTTCTGCCTAGCCCTCCTTGCCGGAAATAAGGCCATCATGACCGACGACGCCGCCAAGAAAACCCATGCTGAGATTTTCTCCCGGAACCGCGCCTGGGCCGAGCGCCAGGTAGCGGCGGATCCCGATTATTTCAACCGCCTGGCCGAACAGCAGGCCCCCAAATATTTCTGGATCGGCTGCTCGGACGCCCGTGTTCCCGCGAACCAGATCCTCGATCTGCCGCCGGGCGAGATCTTCGTCCACCGCAACATCGCCAACCTCGTCTACCACATCGACACCAATTGCCTCTCGGTGCTGGAATTCGCGGTCAACGTGCTGAAGGTCGAGCACATCATCATCTGCGGCCATTACGGCTGTGGTGGTGTGCGTGCCGCCATGGGCAATACCGAGATCGGCCTCATCGACAATTGGCTGCGGCAGATCAAGGACATCTATTCCGCCAACCAGGAATTGCTTGAAGCGGAAGCGAACATGGAGCGCCGCGTCAACATGCTCTGTGAGATGAACGTCCGGCAGCAGGTGCGCAACATCTGCCACACGACCATCGTGCAAAACGCCTGGAAGGCCGGCCAACCCTTGAGCGTCCACGGCTGGGCCTATTCGGTCCGCGACGGCCGTCTCCGCGATCTCGATTTCTGGGCCGACGGCGTCCACGACCTCGACCCCATCTACCAGATGCTCTCCTTCGAAGAGACACCGAGTTTTTGAGCGTCCCACAACGCACCCGTCATCCCCAGGCCTTCTGCGAATGCCGGCATGCGTCGGCGGACCCCATACGACCCTGTTGGCTTTCCGTCCTGACCTGGTTGGAAGCGTATGTCAGTTGGAGGTTATTGATCGTTTCGTTGCTCCGAACCCAAAGCGACCTACGGGCGGCTATCTAAACCAGTATCACGCACCTGTAGGGCAGGGGTAAGCGTCGGCGAGGACCAGGAGGAACACAAGTTTTGGCTCAAGCGTCAATCGTTCCGGATTCTTGGTCGACCAAGCAATTACGGCATGTGCGAGGCGATTGCTATTGTCGTCAATGCTTTCGTCCCAGTTCCATACCGGCCCACCAATACAAAATGGAATCTCGGTCCCATTACCGTCGCGCAGCGACAATGCAGTTCTGGAAGGAACAAAAATGGCGCCAGAAAGAATTGTCCGCTCGCACAACCTGCCTATCTCTTCTTCACCATTGATAAAATCCTGACAACTCGCAGCCAACTCCTCCCCGGTAGCGACATGTGGCGTGAGGTGGTAGGCCCATGCGCCTGTCACAAGGATCAACAAGACCAGCCCCCACTTTCGTCTCTCTGTCACCAGGCCAATGAAGGCGAAGATCAGGCCGAATGCGGTTATCAGCATCAACATGGAGCGGAGAGCCCCCCAAGTGCGAACGTAGAACCGCGCAAATCTACTTTAGGTCGTAATCACGGGCCACATCTATCTTTGGTCGCGTGCAGTCCCTCACGCCTTCTTCCGTGCCTCGCGATGCGCGATGTAGATGGCGCAGGCGATGATGATGGCGGCACCGGCGAGGACCTGTGTCGTCGGCAATTCGGCCCAGAAGATCCAGCCGAAGAGCACGGCCCAAATAAGGCCGGTATATTCAAAGGGCGCCAGCATCGAGGCTTCCCCCTGGCGGAAGGCGCGGATCATGCAGGTCTGGCCGATCGTGCTGCAGCAGCCTTGCGCCAGCACGATCGTCCAGCCAATCGTATCCGGCCAGATCCAGTAATAGAGCGCCATCGGCATGGCCAAGAGGCCGCTGAAGAGCGTCGTGTAGAAGATGATGTTGTGGCCGACCTCGCGCCCGCTCAAGGGCCGCAGCCACAATTGCAGCAAAGCGTAGGAAGCGGCCGCGCAGAGGGCGAGGAAGGTGCCATAGCCGATGCCCTCGGCGCCCGGCCGCACGGCGATGATTACGCCGACGAAGCCGATCACGACGGCGCTCCAGCGGCGCCAGCCGACCTGTTCCTTGAGCAACGGTCCGGAAAGCGCCGTCATGAACAAGGGTGCTGCGAAGGCAATTGCAACCGCATCGGCCAAAGTGATGTAGCGCAGGCATTCGAAAAAAGTCCAGGTCGTGGCGATGACCAGGAACGAGCGCAGGATATGCGTCTTCAGATGCGATGAACGCAGCGGCCGGATGCTGCGATGGGCCCGCGTCACCAGCGAGAGGATCAGGATCGTGGTGACGACGCGCGACAGAAAGATGATCTGCCAGGTGTTGTAATCGTCCGTGAGCCGCTTGGTCAGCGCGTCCAGCACGCAGAAACAGAAAACACCCGCGGCCATGTACAGCATGGCAATGATCGTGGTGCGGGAATACTGGACAGACATGGAATGCGACCTGACAGATACGGGCCGCGTCTGGCCTCTTGTCCACCTGGATAGCATGCCGGGCGGCGGAATGCCATGCGGGCAGGGCCAGACAAAAGGGCCGCTGTTTGGCGCAGCGGCCCTCCGTCGCTTTCTCTGGGCGGACCTTAGTCCGCCTTGATGGCCATTCTAAAATCGCGGCCGATCAGGCCGATCCATTGCCACAGGTAATCGGCAAAGCTCTTCAGGACATAAATGTCGTAGCTCGGCACGGAATCCCGCTGGTCGATGAGCACGTTCGCCTTGGTCAAGCCGGTCTGCGCGCACTGGCCGGGGCCGAAGACGCGCGGATGGAGGTCGAGGCTGCAGCCGCGCGCGAGAATCTCGCGGGCATCGGGGCCGGAAATCGAGATCACCGTGCGGCTTTCCGAAACGTCGATCACCGCCGCGTGCTGGCCGGTGAAGGCCTGGCGGAGATCGGCGACCAGCTTTTCCTCGGAGCCGCCCGGCGCCGTCACCCAATATTCGGTGGGGCCGAGCCAGAGCAGGCGGAATTCGCCCGCTTGCGTGGTGGTGTTCGGCTTTACCGGCAGATCGGCGCCGGTCACGGCCTTCACGGCTTGAACGAAGGCCGCATCCTGGCCATTGCCGCGGATGTTGACGATAGCGCGGTGTGCGCTCTCGCCGATAAAGACACGGGCTGCACCCGCATTATGCGACGCGGCGGCCTTGAGGCCGAAATGCTGCAGCGCGCTGCGGCGGTTATAGGCTTCAGCCATTGGCGGGCGCTCCATCCTCAAGGAAGGTCGGTTTGGTGATCTTGGCGGCGATGACCTTGCCGTCATAGGGCAAGTACACGGTCTGGCCCATGCGGTTGCGGCCGTTCTTGATCACCGCCATGGCGATCGACCGATTGGCGTTGGGACTCCAATAGCTCGATGTGACATGGCCGATCATGGTCATCGGCGGCTTGTCCTTCACATGCTCGACCACCTGCGCACCTTCGGCCAGCACGTCGAGCGGGTTCTCGGTGAGGAGGCCGACCAGATGCTTGCGGTCGGGCCGCGCGGTATCCGAACGGAGATGCGAACGGCGGCCGATGAAATCCGGCTTCGCCTTGCCGATGATCCATTCAAAGCCCAGATCCTGCGGCGTCATGGTGCCGTCGGTTTCCTGGCCCACGATCACGAAGCCCTTTTCGGCGCGCAGCACATGGAGCGCCTCGGTGCCGTAGGGGGTGATGTTGAACTCTTCGCCGGCACTCATCAGCGCGCGCCAGACATGCAGCGCATAGCTCGGCTGCACGTTGACTTCGTAGGAGAGTTCGCCGGTGAAGCTGATGCGGTAGATGCGCGCCTTGGCGCCCGCGACCGTGCAATCACGCCAGGTCATGAACGGGAAGGCTTCTTCCGAGAGGTCGATACCTTCGACCACCTTCTCCAGCACCTTCCGCGAATTAGGGCCGTTCAAGGCGAACACCGCCCATTGCTCGGTGACGCTGGTGAAGTAGACCTTCTTGTCCGGCCATTCGCATTGATGCCATTCCTCCAGCCAGCTCATGACGCGCGGGGCGCCGCCGGTGGTGGTGGTCATGTGGAAATGGTTTTCCGAGATGCGGCTGGTGACGCCGTCATCGAACACCATGCCGTCTTCGCCGCACATGAAGCCATAGCGGCACTTGCCGGGCTCCAGCTTGGTCCAGGCATTGGTATAGACCATGTTGAGGAACCAGGCCGCATCCGGTCCCTGGATATCGATCTTGCCCAGCGTCGAGGCGTCGACGATGCCCACGGAATCGCGCGTCGCCTTCACCTCGCGATTGACCGCCGCATGCATGTCCTCGCCGGGCTTCGGATAATACCAGGCGCGGTGCCATTGACCGACGCATTCGAAGGGTGCCCCGTGATCGGCATGCCATTGATGGAGCGGCGTCTTGCGGATGGGATCGAGGAAATCGCCCTTGTCCGATCCCGCGAACACGCCGAAGGTCACCGGCGTATAGGGCGGGCGGAAGGTCGTGGTCCCGACCTGCGGGATGTCGATGCCGCGCAGACCCGCCATGATGGCGAGCGCGTTGACGTTGCTGGTCTTCCCTTGATCCGTCGCCATGCCCATCGTGGTATAGCGCTTGAGATGCTCGACCGAGAGATAGCCTTCGCGATGCGCCAGCATCACGTCGGCGGCGGTGACGTCGTTCTGGTAATCGACGAAATGCTTGCCGCCCTGGCCCACGGGCTTGTCCGAGGGCACGATCCAGACGGCCCGCATCGGCTCGGCTTCCGGTTCGGCTTCGGCGCTGGGCACGTTGCCGGTCGCATTGGCAAAACCAAAGCGCGCGGCTGCTTGCGCGCCGGCCTTGTGGCCTTCGCTCAGACAATCATTGAGGCCGAAGACACCCTTGGCCGAACCCACCGAGACATTGTTCTGCCCCGGCATGATCGGGCCCGGCACGAAGGCCAGCAAATTCTCGTCCCACACCACCTTGGCGCGGGTCTGCGAGTGGAGATGCACGGTCGGCTGCCAGCCGCCCGAGCTCAGCACCGTGTCGCAATAGATATGACGCACGCCGCCGGTGACCGACTTCCCGTCGGCGCTCAAGGTCATCACGTCGACCTCGCGCACCTGCTTCTTGCCTTTGACATTGGTGATGGCGGAATTGGCGATCACCTCGATCCCCTTGGCGCGCGCGGCCTGGACCAGGGCGCCTTGCGGGTTGGTGCGGAGATCGACCACCGCCGCCACCGAGACGCCGGCGACGGCGAGATCGATCGCGGTCTGATAGGCGGTATCGTTGTTGGTGAGGATCACCACGCGCTGGCCCGGTGCCGCGCCATAGCGGTTGACATAGGTGCGCGCGGCCGAGGCCAGCATGCAGCCCGGGCGGTCGTTGTCGCTATAGACCAGCGGCCGCTCGATCGAGCCGGTGGCCAGGATCACTTCCTTGGCGCGGATGCGCCACAGGCGCTGGCGCGGGCCGGTGGCTGACGGTCCAACATGATCGGTGATGCGCTCGACGCAGGAAAGCATGTTGGCATCGAGATAGGCGAAGGCGGTGGTGCGGGTGAGGATTTTGACTTCCGGCATGCCGGCAAGCTCAGCCTGCGCCGCCGCCACCCAATCCAGGGCCGGCTTGCCGTCGATGGTCCGGTCGCGTTCCGAGAGAAGCGACCCGCCCAGTTCCGATTGCTCGTCCACCAGCACCACGCGGGCGCCCGATCTTCCGGCGGCCAAAGCCGCGGCGATACCGGCGGGACCGGCGCCCACGACCATCACGTCGCAATGGCCATAGACCTTGTCGTAGCGGTCCGGATCTTCTTCCGTTGAACCGGTGCCGAGACCTGCCATGCGGCGGATGAACTTTTCGTAGAACAGCCAACCGTCCTTCGGCCATTTGAAGGTCTTGTAATAAAAGCCCGAGGGCAGGAAGCGGCTGGCCAGCGAATTCACCTCGCCGAGATCGAAATCGAGGCTGGGCCAGCGGTTCTGGCTGGCGGTGGTGAGGCCGTCATAAAGCTCGATCTGCGGGGCGCGCGTGTTGGGTTCGCGCCGGTTGCCGGTACCCACTTCAATGAGCGCGTTCGGTTCCTCGGCACCTGCCGAGACGATGCCGCGCGGGCGGTGATATTTGAACGAGCGGCCGACCAGCGTCACGCCATTGGCGAGCAGGGCCGAAGCCAGGCTGTCGCCCTGATAGCCGTAATAGGTCTTGCCGTCGAAAGTGAAGCGGACCGGCTTGGTGCGGTCGATGCGGCCACCTTGCGCGAGGCGGTTCTTCTGCGCGCTCATGTTACTTCTGCTCCAATTGCGGGGCCGGTTCGCCCATCGGATAGACCTTGATGATCTCGTGCGTCACGGTGTGGCGCGCGACGTTGAACCATTGGCGGCAGCCGCGTGCATGCACCCAGCGCTCGAAATGCACGCCCTTCGGGTTCTTGCGCATGAACAGGTAATCGGCCCATTCCGCATCGGTCATTTTTTGCTGCTGCTCCAGGGTCGGGCGCGCGATATGCGCCTCGTGGCCGTAGGAGAATTCGTGCTCGTCGCGGGGACCGCAATGGGGGCAGGAGATGAGAAGCATGGGATGTCTCTCTCAGGGATCTTTAGTGAGCGACGCCGGCGGCGCCGTGCTCGTCGATGAGATAGCCGCTGGTGAAACGGTCCAGGGCGAAGGGGACGGCGAGGGGATGCGGCTCGCCGCGCGCGATGGTATGGGCAAAGACGTTGCCCGAACCCGGCGTCGCCTTGAAGCCGCCGGTGCCCCAGCCGCAATTGATGAAGAGGTTCTCGACCGGCGTCTTGCCGATGATGGGCGAGGCGTCGGGGCAGGTATCGACGATGCCGCCCCATTGCCGCAGCATCCGCAACCGCCCGAAGCAGGGGAAGAGGTCGGTCAAGGCGTTGAGCTGGTTCTCGATGATGAAGGGCGAGCCCACCTGCGCGTAGGAGGTATAGGCGTCGATGCCCGCACCCAGCACCAATTCGCCCTTGTCCGACTGGCTGACATAGACGTGGACCTGGGGCGACATGACGACGGTATTGAGGATCGGCTTGATCGGTTCGGAGACCAGCGCCTGCAGGGGATGGCTCTCGACGGGGAGGCGGAACCCGGCCATGCCCGCGAGCACGCCGGAATGGCCGGCAACCACGATGCCGATCTTCTTGCCGCCGATGAAGCCGCGCGTGGTTTCGACACCCTTCACCACGCCGTTCTCGATCTTGAATCCGGTGACTTCGGTGTTCTGCAGGATATCGACGCCGCGCTCGTCGGCCTTGCGGGCAAAGCCCCAGGCGACCGCGTCGTGGCGCGCGACGCCACCGCGGCGCTGCAGGCTGGCACCCATGATCGGATAGCGCGCCTTGGCCGAGCAATCGAGGATCGGCACCATTTCCTTGATCTGCTCAGGGGTGAGGATCTCGCTGTCGATACCGTTCAACTGAATCGCATAGACACGGCGGCGCAGCGCCTGCATGTCGTGCTGCGTATGGGCAAGGTTCATCAACCCGCGCTGGCTGAACATGACGTTGTAATTAAGGTCCTGCGTCAGGCCCTCGAACAGCTTCAGCGAATGTTCGTAGAGATGCGCCGATTCATCCCACAGGTAATTGGAGCGCACGATGGTCGTGTTGCGGCCGGTATTGCCGCCGCCCAGCCAGCCCTTTTCGATCACCGCCACATTGGTGATGCCGTGTTCCTTGGCCAGGTAATAGGCGGTCGCCAGGCCGTGGCCGCCGCCGCCGATGACGATGACGTCATATTCCGGCTTCGGCGCCGGGCTGCGCCACGCCTCCTGCCAATCCTGGTGGTAGTTGAGGGCGTTCCGAACCAGGGTGAAGATCGAGTAATTCTGCTTCATAGCGATCCCGAATGGGTTCCCCGAATGGCGATATGCCGCCCGGTTGGCGAAATGGGTCGGCGGCGTTTTTGCGCTGCAACATCGATGACGCCGGATCATGGCAAGATGGGCCAGCCGATTCCGCCGATGGCGCGCCATCTATTGTCCCGTTAACGCCGCCGGTCAAGGCGCCGCAGGCTCCCGCGACCAGAAGTCATGGGCTTTTGCCTTTCGGGCAAACGAGACCTTACAGGCCTTGGGGATGCCACTCATATTCGTCCAAAGTTACAGGAAATTGGCGCGATGGTGGCGCCGCGGGGCTTTTCTGACCATTGGGTCGATTAAATGTCGCTATCGCGCCATATTGCCTATAGACGACATGTCGGAAATGAGATATTTCCCCTCGGCTCGCCATGAAGGCCAGCCATTCGCAAGGGGGATGTTACCGTGTTCGGTGATTTGTCCGTGAAGCTGCCGCAGGAGATTGCCTTCCTGCTCGTGCCGAACTTTTCGATGATTGCCTTCACCTCGGCGGTCGAGCCGCTCCGCCTCGCCAACCGCGTCGCCGGGAAGGAACTATATTCCTGGCATCTCTTCTCGCCGGACGGCAAGCCGATCAACGCCTCCAACGGCATCCTGCTGACCCCGGAAGGGGCGGTCGAGCAGATCGGCAATTACGACACCATCATCCTGTGCAGCGGCGTCAACGGCCATCTCTACGACGACAAGAATGTCTTTGCGCAATTGCGCCGCGCCGACCGCCAGGGCTCCGATATCGGGGCCCTTTGCACAGGCGCCCATATCCTCGCCAAGGCCAATCTCCTCAATGGCTATCGCTGCACGATCCATTGGGAGAACCTGGCGAGCTTCGCCGAGAACTTCCCCGAGATCGAAACCACATCCGAACTCTTCGAAATCGACCGCAACCGCTTTACCTGTTCAGGCGGCACGGCGGCCCTCGACATGATGCTCAATCTCATTTCGCAGCAGCACGGCCACGAACTCGCCGCCGCGGTCTCGGAGCAATTTATCCACGAGCGCATCCGCGATCGCCACGACCACCAGCGCATGGCGCTGACGGCGCGCCTCGGCGTCCGTCACCCGAAGCTGATCCAGGTCATCCAGCAGATGGAAGCCAATCTGGAAGAGCCGCTGGATCGGGCGGAACTCGCCGAAGCCGCCGGGCTTTCCAGCCGCCAGATGGAGCGCCTGTTCGCGAAATATCTGCACCGCTCGCCGGCGCGATATTACGTCGAATTGCGCCTGCACCGGGCGCGTCTCCTGCTGCTGCAGACCAACATGTCGGTGATCGACGTGGCCCTGGCCTGCGGCTTTGTCTCGGCCTCACATTTCTCGAAATGCTACCGCGACTTCTTCGGCAAGACCCCGCGCCGCGAACGCGCAACGCCGACACCCCTGCCACGCATGCCCCTGGCCAGCGTCGCGGCTTAAGGATCATTCGCGGATGGAGTGGATCGCCGGGTCAAGCCCGGCGATGACGAAAATGGTTTAGCGGGTCTTGCCCTAAAGCGTCATGCCCGGGCTTGACCCCGGGCAACACAGCTGCCGGTTGGAATCCCTCAGCACTCCACCGTCGCAAATGTCGCCGCCGGTTCTTCGATCTCTTCCGAATCGACCGGGTTGGATTGCGGTCGCGGTTGCGCCGCGCGTTCCTTGATGTAATCGCTGAAATCGTAGACGTCGGCTTCCGCAAGGTTGTCGACGATGGTCTCGTCCCTAGGGCCGGTCGCATCGTTGATATGGCTCGGCGCCTGTTGCGGCACCTCGCCGGCAAAGGCAATGCCGGCACCGACGAAGAAGCAGATCAGGATCAGAACCAAAGTGGCGATGCTCATGGCGCGGAACATGGCGGTCTCTCACGATTGACTGGCGCGACTTGAGATGCGCCGTTTCGATGCTGAGAGACTAGGCCCGTCCGCCCCGGAAATCTGTGATCCGGGCCACACTGCCGCGCGTTATTAATCTATTGCTACAAAAAGGAAAAACGTCCGATCGTGATATCGCTCACTCCATCCCGAGCGTCGACTTCCAGTATTCCAGCGCGCAGGAGACCAGGGGCGGCAAATTGGGGTGGCGGTCGCGCATGGCGGCTTCGGCGATGGCGCCGCCGGAGAGGTTCTGCACCAAGGCGGCGCCGAGATCGTTGCCGAGCTGGCTGCCATTCGTTTCCTTGGCCACCATCTTTTGCTCCAGCGCGTCGCAGGCGCCGGTGGCGGATTCGAGGACCTGCGGTGCCCAGAGGAAGGCGGCGCCGACCAGGATCAGGAGAACGATCAGTCTTTT
Source organism: Dongia sp. (assembly GCF_041909655.1). Classification (GTDB taxonomy): domain Bacteria; phylum Pseudomonadota; class Alphaproteobacteria; order Dongiales; family Dongiaceae; genus Dongia. The sequence continues at coordinate 52,930 of NZ_JAYRDA010000012.1, forward strand.
CATGTCTCCCGCCTCACGCGGCCATGCTGTCGCGCAGGCGCCCGAAAGGCGGCTTGGCGAAGAGGCGCTGCACCATCGGCTCGAACACCTCGATGGGTGCCGTGTCGTAAGTTGGGTCGAAGCTGTTCTGGTCGTATTTGTGGCAGAAATCGGCAGTCGCCTGGAACGCCGGATGACCGCGATACTGCTCGCGCTCATTCCGGTCCATGCCCAGATGGTGGAAGAAGTAGTAGCCCTGGAACACGCCGTGATGCTTCACCAGCCAGTAATTCTGCTCGCTCACATAGGGGCGCAGGATCGAGGCGGCGAGTTCGGAATGGTTCTCAGGCGCCAGCAGATCGCCGATATCGTGGAGCAGGGCGCAGACGATCAATTCCTCGTCCTGCCCGTCGCGCATCGCCCGCGTCGCCGATTGCAGCGAGTGCTGGTAGCGGTCGATCTGGTAGCCCATCTTGTCGCCTTGCAGCAGCTTCAGATTGGCCAGCACGCTCCCGGCCAGGCCATGATTGAGCTTCTGATAGATCCGGTCGAGATACTGGTATTCCTCGAACGTGCCATCTTCCATGCGGATGAAGCTGACGGATTCTGATTCCATGGCGCCGTTTCCTCGACATCATTTTGACAAACTCGGATGCACTCTACGGGTAACCTTTTGACCGGTCCAGACCGCCCCGAGCGAATCATGTCTTCTGCCGTCATACCCACCCTCGAAACGGCGCTTGCCCGATCCGGCATGGCGATCCGTGGCGGCTTTGTACCGCGCGCGGAGGATGCCGTCCCCGATCTGGCGCCCGGCCGGCCGGCACGCGCGCTCCTTCTGATCGGCAATATCGGTGGGGCGATGTGGCCGGCTTTTGCCGCCGCTCCCCATGACGACGACGATCCGATGGATCGCTGGACCCGCCGCGTCATCGATCCGCTGGCCGCTGCATGCGGCGCCACGGCGCTCTATCCTTCCGACGGTCCGCCCTATCGGCCGTTCCAGCTTTGGGCGCGGCGCGCGGAAGGCGTGCAGCCGTCGCCGCTGATGATCTTCATCCATCCGCAATACGGTTTGTGGCACGCCTACCGCGCGGCACTGCTCTTTGCCGAAGACCTCGCCTTGCCATCGATGGCGACCGGCGCGCGGCCCTGCGATAGCTGCGCCGGCCAGCCCTGCCTTCATGCCTGTCCGGTCGATGCCTTCACCTCCGCCGGCTTTGACGACATGAGGTGTGCCCGCCATGTCGACGGGCCGGATGGGACAGAATGCCGTGAGCGCGGCTGCCTGGCGCGCCGGGCCTGTCCCGTGGGCAAGGAATATGCGTACCCGCCTGCGCAAATGGCGTTTCACATGCAGGCCTTTCTCGCCCGCCGCCGCACATCGGTTTGAACCGATCACCTCATCAGCGCGACAGACCGCCACCAATGAACATCAGATCACGCATACGGAAAATGACCCAAGAATCTGGACTTAAAGCATTTATGTCGCTCGCATTCGCCGTCGGAATCATGCTCTGCGGCGCGCTCTTGGCGGCCTATCTCGCCAACGGAACTTCCAATTTCTGAGTTCGGCCAAGCTTTCCCGAGCAAGTGACGCTCATCGCAGCGAAGCGATGATCTTCTCGACCACCTTGTTGATGGCGTCATCCATGTCGTTCTCGGACGACAAGGGGTGTGCTGCGGATTCTCCCATGACGGTGAAATCCGTCACCTTGTCGCCGGTGGCGAAGTTGGTCACCAGGCAGCGCGCCGAGAATTCGTTCTCGCCGGCCAGCGCCCCCAGAAAAATGCGCGCTCCCTGCGAGACCGTACGGACGCCGTCCACCGTGATCTGCATTTTGTAATCCGCCGTTTCCGCAGGCTGCACGACCTGCTTGAACAAGCCGTTGGCAACCAGACCTCCGAAAAGCGACGAACGCAGCTTCTGCAAAACGGCTTCGGTGTCCTCGTCGCCCGCCTCGTTGCCGGCAGGCACAACTTCCAGGGCCACAACGCTCTGACTTGGGATTGCGGCGGATTTGGGCTGTGTCATCTGGACTTTGGCGGCGGCGCTGCATGCCGTCAGGCTGCCGGCCACGAGCAAAGCGGCAGCCAGCTTAAAGAAGGATGTCATTTTTTCCCCCAATTGAATGGTCTAGGATTGATGTCATCCCTCGTTAATTTTGTACAGCCCTTACGAGAATTGGTTTGTTGTATGATTTTATTGCGACAGTTCGATTATGGCTCTCCATTTTTGGAATCTGCGTACGCCAAAGGCGGCAATTTGCTGAGTGTCGCGTGCCCTGTGACAAAGTCGGGATTGGCTGCCTAAAAAGTATTCAGGCTTGTCCGGACGGGAGTCGATGAGGTATCTACTAACCCTCCTGAATATCGATCAAAAAGGGGAGGGCGGTGTTGCGCTCACTCATGAATGGGCTGGCTCGGATCAGTGCCGGCCTCACGCTGTTTTTCGGACTCTCGTTGGCCGCCCACGCGGCTGAAGTGACCATCATGGCCGTCGAAGGCGCCGGTGGTCCCGAGGTCACGGAAGAAATCCTCTGGACCGTCGTCAAGGTCGACAAGGAAACCGGCAAGCCCGAGGCGAAGCCGACCCTCACGGGCAAGAGCGCGCATCTGAAGGCGAAGCTCGATCCCGGCCAGTATGTGGTCACCGCGGCCCTGGGCAAGACCAAGGCCAGCCAGGCGATCCTGGTGGGCGAGAAGGCGACCACGCGCTCGATCATCCTCACCGAGAACGGCAAGAAGACGGCCGCCGCGGCGAAGAAGCCCGTTGCCGGCCCGCCCGCGCAGATCTCGATCAATCTGAAGCTCAGCAAGGGCAAGAAGCCGGTCAAGGAAGCGGTCCACTGGGAAGTCTATGAATACAGCAAGGGCCAGGCGACCGAGAACGGCGTCAAGGTGACCGAGCAGAAGGCCGCCACCGGCATCTTCTCGCTGCCCGCCGGCTCCTATGTCGTACGCGCGAAATATCAGGGCGCCCAGGCCGACCTCGTCATTCCGCTGGAAGGCGGCAATTCCTTCAAGTACACGCTCAATCTCTATGCCGGCTATGCCAAGCTCAGCGCGCTGAAGCCCGGCAAGAAGAAGGCCATGGGCGATCTCTCCTGGCAGGTCCTCCGCCAGCGCCCCAATGCGCCGGGCGTCTACGAACTCATCGCCCAAAGCGACAAGCCCGACCCCACCATCATGCTGCGCGAAGGCCGCTACATCGCCGTGGCCCGCATCGGCGAGAAGCTGTGGGGCAGCGAGAATATCGTGGTGATGGCCGGCGAGACCGTGACCAAGAAGATCAGTCTCAAGGAAGGCATCGGCGCTCCCGAAGTCGCGGCCCCCGAAGTCGCCGCCGCGAACTGACCCGATCCGTCACCGCACAAACAAAAGCGCCGGCCCGCAAGGTCCGGCGCTTTTTTGTTGGGTGGGGAGTTGTGCCAACCGGTTCTGTCGTTGACGGCACTACTTTCCATCACGCCCCAAATTCCCCCCCGGAATGCCCGCTATGAGACTTTCTGACCCCCGCCGGGGCGCGCCTTTGCTACGTTGTCGTCAGAATTAACTCTTTTTTCGAGGCAGATCATGTCACGCGAAGCAGCGCGCGAGGCGCGCGGTCGTCGCAACACCCGGCAGGCGAAGGGGTTGAAGCAGCTCCCCTGGCGCAACTACCGCAACAATTACGACCCCATCCGCGTGCTCTCCGACGACCAGATCGAGGCCATTCATCTGACCTCGCTCCGCATCCTTTCCGAACTCGGCATCGAGTTCCTGGAGGAGAACGCGCTGCGCATTCTGAAGGAGAACGGCGCCGAGGTGGTGGCGGGCTCGAACCGGGTGCGCTTCGATCCGGCCTTGATCATGGAAAAGATCAAGACGGTGCCGAAGACCTTCAAGCTCCATGCGCGCAATCCGGCGCACAACCTTACCTTCGGCGAGAACCACATCAATTTCGGCTCGGTCGCCTCGGCGCCCAATGTTTCCGATCTCGACAAGGGAAGGCGGCCCGGCAATTTCGAGGATTACTGCAACCTCGTCCGCCTCGCGCAGTCGCTCAATGTCGTGCAATTCCTCGGCGGCTATCCGGTTGAGCCTGCCGATCTGCCGCCGGCGACGCGCCATCTCGATGCGCTCTATATGGCCGCCACCTTGACCGACAAGGTCTGGCATCCCTATTCGCTCGGCAATGAACGCATCGAGGATGCCATCGAACTGATGGCGCTGGCGCGCGGGATTTCGAAAGAGCAACTGGCGAAGGAACCCAGCGTCTTCTCGATCATCAACAGCAACTCGCCCTTGCGTCTCGACACGCCGATGCTCCAGGGCCTGCAGGCGATGGCGAAAGCCGGGCAGCCGATCGTCCTCACACCCTTCACCCTCTCCGGTGCCATGGCGCCGGCTACCATCGCGGGTGCGCTCGCGCAGGCGAATGCCGAGGCGCTAGCGGGCCTCGCGTTCACACAGATGGTCAATCCGGGTGTGCCTTGCGTCTATGGCGGTTTCACCTCGAATGTCGACATGAAGACCGGGGCACCCGCTTTCGGCACGCCGGAATATACCCGCGCTGCCATGGCGGGCGGGCAATTGGCGCGGCGCTATGGTTTTCCCTATCGCTCCTCGAATGCCTGCGCCGCCAACACGGTGGATGCCCAGGCGGCTTACGAATCCGAGATGTCGCTCTGGGGCGCCGTCATGGGCCATGCCAATCTCATCCTCCACGGGGCGGGCTGGATGGAAGGCGGCTTGGTGGCGTCGTTCGAGAAGATGGTGATCGATGCCGAGATGATCCAGGGCATGGTCGAGTTCATGCAGCCCCTCGATACCTCCGAAGCAGCCCTCGGTTTCGAGGCGATGAAGGAGGTTGGCCCGGGCGGCCATTTCTTCGGCTGCGCCCATACCCTGGAGCGTTACGAGACGGCCTTCTATTCACCGCTGGTCTCCGATTGGCGCAATTTTGAGAATTGGCGCCTCGGCGGTGCCCAGGATGCGGCGCAGCGGGCGAACACCCTCTGGAAGCAGGCCCTCAGCGATTACGAGATGCCGCCGATCGATCCTGGTGTCGCGGAATCGATGCAGGCTTTCATCGCCAAGAGGAAGGAAGAGGGCGGGGTAAAACAGATCTGAGAAAAATGGCGGAAATCCGCCAGCTAATCGATTAGCTAATCGATTAGCTAATCGGTTCGCTGGCACCAAACCCCGGATGGATCAGGGGTTCCTTGGGGGTGAACAGATAGGCCCGCGCCAGGGCGGCGTAACCGCCGGAGACGAAGTAGTTTCCGTTCCCCTCGATCAGCATCGCCTTCAATTCCCGGTAACGCCGCGGCCGCTTCCACCAGGCGAGGCCCGGCTCGTGGTGGTGGAGGGCGTGGAGGTTGTTCCACAGGAACATGACGCTCCAGAACGGTCCGGCTTCCAGGACGATGGTGCGCTGCTTCTCATCCGGCCGCGCCCGATGCTCGGCATAGGAGCGCAGCAGCGCCATCGAGGTGCCGGGATAGGCGATGAGCAGGATGTACTCCCAGGGCGCGATGTCGCAAACCCCCGCCACCCAATAGAGAACCAATGCCGTGCTCGGCACATGCCAGGCCCAGGGCTTCAGCTTGGGGAGATCCCAGGTGATGAGGTGCCGCATCAGATCGTCGGCGAGATGGATGGTGTAGTAGGCCGGACCCAGCAACAGCCGCCCGGCCATGCTGCGCATCGCCTGACGTACCAGACGATGAAGCGGCGACATCTTCTGCCATTGCGCGGGTGTCACGTAATTCGATTCCGGATCGATCCCCGGCTGAGTCAGGTCCTCGTCGATATGATGCTTGAGATGGCTGCGGACGTAAATGTCATAGGGCATCCACAGCCACAGCGACCAGCCGGCGAAGAGGCGGTTGAGGAAGGTTGAGCGGAAGGGATAGCCATGCACCGCTTCATGCTGCAGCGAGCCATGAAGGCAGATCAGCGGCGCGCCGAGGGCCAGAACGGCCCACCAGGGCAAAGCGTGATAATTCCAGGTGAGGAGGAAATAGCCGGTATAGATGCCAAATCCGAGGAAAAGCGTGGGCAGGTCCGCCACATATCCGTGCCGACCGGCATCCCCCTTATTCATCTTCCGCGAGGGGTCAGCGGAAATGGCGTCAACCGACATGATCCTTAAAAGCCCATAAGTGGTACGGATATTTGTATCTCGAATTGTGACATTTCAGCAATGAAGAAAAACTTCTACCCACCCGCGTTTCCCTCGTTATGCTCGGCCCGAGAGCGGCAAGGATGGTTAAGAATGGGATACCTTTCGTGATCCGCGGGGCCTGCCTCTGCGGAGAGGTAAACTTCGAGCTGACCGGGAAATTGAAGGCGCCGACCATCTGCCATTGCGGCATGTGCCGGCGCTGGCATGGTTCGCCCGGAACCTACACATCCACGCCGAAGATGGATGTGCGCCTTGCCGGCGCCGGGAAATTGCGCTGGTACCGCTCCAGCCCCAGTTCCGAGCGCGGTTTCTGTGGAACCTGCGGATCGAGCCTGTTCTGGCGCCAGGTGGATGGCGCGGATCTCGACATCGCCATGGGGTCGCTCTACTCCCCCACCGGCCTCCGCGCCGACCGGCATATCTGGGTCAATCATCGCGGCGATTACCAGGATATCGGGTCGGACCTGCCGCAATATGCCGGGTCCTCCGCCCATGCCGACCCGATCGCCCCCGTGCCGCCCTTGCCGAGAGAGGCCAAGCAGCCTGATACCCATACCGGGAACTGCCTCTGCGGCGCGGTGCAGATGACGATCAACGGACCCATGGCCGATATCGGCATCTGTCATTGCGGCCAATGCCGGCGCTGGCATGGCGACGCGCCCGCCTATAGCCGGGCGGCCTGGGCGCAGATCGATCTTGTCGGCAAGGAGCATCTGCATTGGTACCGCTCGTCCGACATCGCCCGGCGCGGCTCATGCAAGATCTGCGGCTCCTCGATGTTCTGGGAACGGAATGGCGGCGATGCGGTTTCGATCGCCGCAGGCTGTCTCAACCCGCCGACCGGCCTGCGCGCGCGGGAGCACATCTTCGTTGCCGACAAGGGGGATTACAGCGACATCGCCGATGGCCTGCCGCAATTCGCCGTCACGGATGACGATTCTCTGCCGTTCTGACCTTTACCCTTTCCCGAGATGAGAGCCCGTTCATGATTGTTGCCCTGCCGATGTATGACTTGCCGGAGATCGCAGCGGCGACCGAGGAATTCTGGCAAGGCCTGCGCAGTCATTTGATTGCCACCGGCGTCACCGGCATTCCGCAAGCACGGGTGAAGCCGGAAGAGCTCTATGTGCATTGGCTGGAGCAGAAATTGCTGCTCTCGCAGACCTGCGGCTACCCGCTCACGCATATCCTCCGGGACCGGGTCCGCTATCTCGCGACACCCAGCTATCGTGCCGAAGGCTGCGGGGAAAACACCTATTGCAGCCTCGTGATCCTGCGCGATGACGACCCGGCCCGGACCGCTACCGATCTCGCCGGATACAAGGTCGCCTTCAACGGCACGGATTCGCAATCCGGCTACAACATCCTGCGTCACTACCTCGCCAAACAAGGTGTGGCGCCCGGCTCGCTGGGTGGGGCCATCGAAAGCGGCGCGCATCGCCGGTCGATTTCGATGGTGAAAGCCGGTGTGGTCGATTTCTGCGCCGTGGATTGCGTCACCTGGGCCTTGCTGTCGGCACATGCACCCAAGGAGGCCGAAGGTCTGCGCGTGTTTGCCAGGACCGCCTCGGCGCCCTGTCTGCCGTTCATCACCAGCCTGGAGACGCCGGTCGAGAATCTGGGCTGTCTGCGCGCCGGCCTCAGTGCCGCCTGCGGCGATCCCGCGCTGGAGGAATGCCGCGAGGCACTGTTGCTGGAATCCGTCGCCGTGCTGGACGAGGATGTCTATGACGTGATCCTAGCGCAGGAGCAGGAAGCGATCGCCGCCGGCTGGAGCCAGTTGGCATGAGCAGCAATCCGTCTTTCGTCGCCCCCGCCGGCAATGGCGGCGTGTTGTGGCCGAGCCTCGCCATGCTGGGCTCGACGTTATTCTGGGGCACGATGTGGATCGGCCTTCGGGAAATAGGCGCTTCAGGTGTCCCGGCGACGCTGGGCGGAACATTGGTCTATGGCCTGCCGGCCATCCTGCTGCTGCCGGTGCTGTTCTTCCGCTGGCAGCGGGTCAGGGCCGACGCCAAGGGCTTGCTGTTCTGCGCGGCGCCGCTTGCCCTTTGCAACATTCTTTTTGCGATGGCGGTGGTGACGGGTGAGATCGGCATGATCGTCCTCATGTTCTATCTGTCGCCGATCTGGTCGACCGTTCTCGAACGCATCTTCCTCAAGATCGCCATCTCACCCTTGCGCTGGGCGGGGATCGGGCTGGCGCTGATCGGCTTGCTGGTGCTGCAAGGCGGCCATGGCCGCATGCCCTGGCCCTCCAACTTTCCGGAATGGATGGGGCTGGTCGCCGGTCTGTGTTGGGCCATCGCCTTGCTCACCGCGCGCATGTGGCCGCGGATTCCCGTGCTCGACAAAAGCGTTCTGCAATTCATCTGCGCCTTGCCGATCGGCCTCGCGGTCTTCTTCCTGGTCGATGCCACCTTGATGCCCGCGGCCTGGCCGGACAATGCAACCTTGCTGGCGGCGACGCCCTGGATCCTCGCTACCTTCGTCATCTGGGTGGTCCCGTCGCTCGTGTTAAGCCTCTGGGGGGCGGCACGGCTCTCGCCCGGCCGCGCCAATATCCTGATGATGTTCGAGGTGGTGGTGGGTGTGGGCTCCGGCGCGCTGCTGGCCGGCGAGGATCTGGGCTGGAACAAGATCCTGGGTGGTGTCCTTATCGTCAGTGCCAGCATTCTCGAAAGCTGGCAGGCGACGCGCGAGGCGAAGATGGCGAAGCAAAACAGAGCGACAGCATGATCAAGACCTATGACGCGCGCGGCCTCAAATGCCCGATCCCGGTCCTGAAGGCCCGCAAGCTCATCAAGGAACTGTCGCCCGGCGACATCCTGGAAATCGACGCCACCGATCCCGGTGCCCCCAAGGACTTCGCGCATTTCTGCGAGGTGACGGGGAACAAGCTGCTGGAAGGTTCCGAGCCGGAACCGGGCGTCTTCCGGATCCGGGTCGAGGTGGTGGGGTAGAAGCAGCCTTCCGCGAACAGACCGTCATCCTCCGCGAAGGCGGAGGATCCACGAGTTGCTTTCTTCAGTCGCCAATAAACTCGTGGATGGTCCGCCTGCGCGGACCATGACGATATTTTTTGTATGTCGGGTCCAATAAGAAAGTTCGTCATGCCCGGGGATGACGGTCAGCAAAAAGGCTGCGCGTCACTCCTCCACCGGCTTCGCCGCCGCCATGTCGATCGCCTGCTTGGCGATCGCGGCGTCGGTGTGATCGGCGCCGCTGGCGACCTGCACCGTCGGTTGGGCGAATTTGATGCCGTTCTGGTTGAAGGCCTGGCGGATCATGGCGAGCGCCTTTCTTCGGATGGTGAATTGTTCGCCGGGCTTGGTCATCATCTTGACGCGGATCTGGATCGCGTAATCGCCGAATTGCTCGACACCCTGCATCTTCATCGGCTCCAGGATATGTGGGGCGAATTCGGGATCGGCGGCCAGCGTCTTGCCTACTTCCTTGATCAGTTTCCGCGCCTTGTCGAGGTCGCTGTCATAGGTGATGCCGATAGTGAGTTTGTCGATTACCCAGTCGCGGCTCATGTTCTGCACGGCGCCGAGTTCGCCGAAGGGGACCGTGTAAAGCGGTCCGCGATGATGGCGCAGCTTGACCGAACGCAGGCTGAAGGATTCGACCGTGCCCTTATAGGAACCGCTCTGGATGTATTCGCCGACGCGGAAGGCATCGTCCAAAAGATAGAACATGCCGCTGATGACGTCCTTCACCAGGGTCTGCGCGCCGAAGCCGACCGCGACGCCGACCACGCCGGCACCGGCGATGAGCGGGCCGATTTCGATGCCGAGGCTGGAAAGCACCATGAGGACGGCGATCACGAAGATGACGATGAACAGCACGTTACGCAGGATCGGCAGCAGGGTGCGCAGGCGTGCCCGGCGGCGCGAGGCTTCGTCATCGGCATGACCGGCGGCGATGGCACCCTGTAATTGCACATCGATGGCGGCGCGCAGCGCATTCCACAGGAATTCCGCCACCAGCACGATGACCACGGCGCTGAGAACGCCGCGCAGCAGTTTGGTCATCAGCGTATCCTGCATCATGGTCATGGCGACGAGGTCGACATTCCAGGCGTGAGCAAGCAGCAAGGCGGCGGCGATGATCAGGAGTGCGCGGAGGCCGCGATCGAGGCTGACCTCGGCCAGGCCGCGGATCTGGCGCGCCTCTTCGGTACCGGCGGGTTGCAGGATATGATTGACCGCACGGCGGGTGAAGCGGATCGAGACCGGCAGGCCGACGATGACCACGGCCAGCCAGAAGAGAGGGATCGCGGTTGCCACCCAAAGCAGCCACAGCAGAATGAAATAGGCGGTGATCAAGCCGTTCTTGAGCCGGCGGTGATTATGCGCTGCCTGCCCGCCGTTATCCTGGACCGGCCGGCGCCAGCAGGCCTCGATGCCGATGCCGAGCAGGACCAGTCCCAGCGTATAGGCGACCAGTGCATGGACCGGCATGAAGACGTCCAGCCGGTGCAGCAAGGCGACCGTCACCCAGCCGAGGCAAAGCCAGCCGATTGCGATGCCGATGCGGCGGTACCAGAACCAGGCCGAATCCGTCGTCATGGGCACCAGACGGAACCGCTCGCCACCGGGTGCCAAGGCGAAGCGGGCGAGGGCGAGGGCGACGCGCGTCGCCAGGAACGCCACCAGATAGCCGAGCACGATTTCACGGAGCAAGGGCGGCCAGTCGAAGGCGAGAAAGGCACCGACACTGCCCACGGCGAAGGAGGCGACGATGCCCAGCGAGAAGGCAAGCCGGATGCCGGCGGCGCGCAGGCGCTCGGCCGAGGTGGCGAGATTGACCCCGACGATCCAGCGCTGTGCCCCCTTGGTGAAATGCCAGAAGAGGAGTTCCGCCACCACGCCCAGGCCGAGAAAGGCGGCGATGAGGGCCAGAACTTCCAGCCCGCCACGATCGGACAATTCCACCATGAGCCGGTCCCGCAAGGTCGCAAACTCGGTGGGAACGAGCGGGATCGCGGCAATGAGCTGGTCGATATGGGCGCGGACACTGATCAGGCGCTGGTCCATGAAATGGCCGGGATTCATGGTGACATCGGCCATGGAGGGTGTTGGCGTTGTTGCTGGTCCGGTGCCTTGCCGCGCCACCCAATCGCGCACGGCAGGATCGTCGAGCAGGCGCAACAGCTCCTGCACCTTTTCCGGCGGGGTATCGGATTGTGCCGAAGCCGGGATGCCGGTGCCCAGAAGGACGGCCAGCAGCATTCCAAGAACAGCCAGGTATCGGGCCGCTATTCGCCGCATCACCATTCTCGCATCCCCCAGAATCGGCTGCCCGTTGCTGCCATATTGGTCAGCCATATTGCGCCCAGGCTGCGGGCAATGACAATTGGGGGGCTCGAACCGGCGAGTCGATGAGCGAAGGGATGAGGGCGGCCGCATGAACTACCTGATCGTATTCCTGGGGGCGGGGATCGGCGGCGCGCTGCGGCACGGCGTCAACGTCGCCAGCCTGCGCCTGTTCGGAGGCGGATTCCCTGCGGGAACCCTGACCGTCAATATCGTCGGTTCGCTCGTCATGGGCCTGATCGCCGGCTATTTCGCCCTGAAGGGCGAGGCCTCGCAGGCCTGGCGCCTGTTCCTGACCACCGGCATCCTGGGCGGGTTCACGACCTTTTCGGCCTTCTCGCTGGATGCGGCGCTGCTCTATGAGCGGGGGGCATTGGGTCAGGCAGTGATCTATGTCCTCGCTTCCGTGCTGCTGAGCCTTGCCGGTATCGCGCTGGGATTGGCGGCGATGCGCTGGGGCTTGCGGTGAAAAGCCTCGTCCTCACCTGGCAGTTCTGGGCGATCCTGTCGGCCACCTTCGCGGCACTGACCGCGATCTTCGGCAAGATCGGCGTCGAGAATGTCGGCGCGGATTTCGCGACCTTCATTCGCACGATTGTCATATTGGCAGCCATCGCCGCGATCCTGGTGGCGAGCGATCAATGGCAATCCTTCGGCTCGGTCAGCCCGCGTACCTATCTCTTTCTGGTGCTCTCGGGGCTTGCGACCGGCGCCTCCTGGCTCTGCTACTTCCGTGCCCTCAAGATCGGCGACGCGGCGCGGGTGGCTCCGATCGACAAGCTGAGTGTCGTGCTGGTGGCTCTGTTCGGTGTCCTGTTCCTGGGCGAGAAACTCTCCGGCGCCAATTGGGCGGGGGTGGCGCTCATCGCCGCCGGCGCGATGCTGGTGGCGTATCGGGGGTAGCGAGCATGACGGTCGATGGCGACAACAGCCTGCGCCGTGTCGTCGCTTTTGTGGCCGCCGCCAATCTCGGTTATTTCGGCATCGAGTTCGCGGTGGCGCTCACCATCGGCTCGGTCGCGCTGTTCGCGGACAGCATCGACTTTCTCGAAGACACCTCGGTCAATCTCCTGATCCTGTTGGCGTTGGGCTGGTCTGCCGCCAGCCGGGCGCGCGTCGGCATGGGGCTTGCGGCGCTGCTGCTTGTGCCCAGCCTCGCTGCGCTTTGGACCGCGTGGGAACGCTTCAATGCCGGCGTGCCGCCGGATGCGGTGCCGTTGGGTCTTGCCGGTGCCGGCGCCCTGGCGGTGAACCTCACCTGTGCCTTGATGCTGGCGCGGTTCCGCCGCGCCAGCGGCAGTCTCACCAAGGCTGCCTTTCTCTCGGCCCGCAACGATGCCTATGCCAATCTCGCCATCATCGCCGCCGGCCTGCTCACCCTGGCTTGGCCATCACATTGGCCGGATCTGGTGGTGGGGTTGGGCATTGCCGCGATGAATGCCGATGCGGCCCGTGAAGTATGGCAGGCGGCGCGGCAGGAGCGGGAGGTGGCGTCTTAGCGCCGCCTCAATTCGTCGTCGTGCTCGCAGGGGGCGCCACTTCGCCGTCGGTGCCGGGACGCAAGGCGGCGGGCAGGAAGCGGGTCACGCCCTGCTGGTCGTAATAGCGCAAGGCGCCCGGATGGAAGGGCACGCTGATGCCGGCCAGAGCAAGATCGAGATCGAGCGGCCGGCCGCTGGCCGAAGCCTGGTCCTGGAGCTTGCGGCTGGTCACCGACCAGACGGCGCGGGTGAGCTCGTAGGCGACCTCTTCGTCGAGTTCCTTGGAGACCAGCCAGATCGCGACCAGTTCCAGGGTCTGGGTCTGCGGCACGCCCTTGAAGCGGTCGGCGGTGATCGAGCTGGCCTGATAATAGGGCGTTCCCTTGACGATCTTGTCAGCCACCGCGCCGACAATGGGGAGAAGGCGGATCGGCATCGCCTCGGCCAAAGCCGTCACGTCGCGGCTGTCCGGCGCGTCGACCACGACCATGGCGTCGAGCTTGCCCGATTTCAGCTTTTCGCCGGCAGTGCCGACATCCTCATAGCTCGGCTTGTAGCGCTTCAGGGTGAGGCCGTAATGGGCCAGCACCTGGCGCGCGGTGATCAGGTTGTCGCTGTTCTCGAGACCCAGATTGACGCGCTTGCCCTTGAGTGACGTGATCTCGGTGATGTCGGAATCCGCGGCGACGATGATCTTGACGTTGATGCGGCCGAGACCGGCGATGGCGCGGAAATCCTTGGCGGCACCCTTGGACTTGAAGACGTCCTTGCCGGCATAGGCGAGATAGGCGATGTCGGATTGGGCGACGGCGGATTCAATCGCCTGGTCGCGCAGCAGGCCGAGATTGTCGACCGATCCGGTAGAGGTTTGCGCAAGGCCGATCATGCCGGGAATGCCGCAGGAGCCGCCTTCCTCGCAGGTGCGCGAGCCGGGCGGATTGCTGATGGCACCGCTGATCAGGCCGGCGAGATCATAGACAGCCGTGCCAGGCGCCCCGGCGCCGATGCGGAAATAGCTGAGATCCTGCGCTTTCGCGGCACCGGAAAGGCCGCTTTCGGCGGAACCGAAATCGAGCAAAGTGAGGCCGAAGGCCCCCGCCGCGCCGATCCCGCCCAGCCCCACCAAGAACGCGCGCCTCGCCAGCAACCTGCGGTTGGCTGGAAGACGGTTCTTTATCGAAAATGGGGACACGGCAACCTGCTAAAACGCTCGAATACTTTCTCTCTTGACATATAGAACGATTACCCATGAGTCGCCAACAACATCGCCGCATTTATGGTGTGCGTTTTGATCAAAAGTCTGCGATCTCGGTCACATGTGGTTGAGAAAGTGTTAGCGAGGCAAGGCGTGTTTCGCGCTTCAAGGGGCGGCCGCTGCGCGCGCCTGTCGGCTTGCTGTCGCGCCACACAAAGGCCCCATTTACCAGCACATGTTGGATGCCGAGACTCTCGGCGCTGGGCGCGGTGAAGGTGGCGCGGTCGATGACAACGTCAGGATCGAAGACTGTGACATCGGCATAGGCGCCCTCAGCCAGTTTGCCGCGATCGATGAGTCCAAATCTTTTGGCGGTCAAACCCGTCATCTTGTGGATCGCGGTTTCCAGGTCGAAGAGGCCGAGCTCGCGGACGTAATGACCCAGCACGCGCGGGAAGCTGCCCCAGAGGCGGGGATGATTGATCTCGCCGCCAGGGAGACCATCAGAGCCGATCATGGTCGGCGGATAGGTCAGGATTGCTTGTACATCCTGCTCGTCCTGGCAGAAATAGATGGCGCCACCGGGCGACAGCTTCACCGCCGCCGCTTCGCGATCGATGCTCCATTCGGCGGCGATCTCGTCCAGCTCGCGCCCGGCCATCTCGGGATGCGGCTGCGAGGAATTGATCAGCACGCGCGCGGCGGAGAGCACGAAGACCGGATCGATGATGGTGGCGGCGGCATTGTAGGGATAGACGTCGAGGCCGACTGGCTGCGCATTGCGCGCTTCATCGATCCGCGGGAGGGACCAGGCGACATGGCCGGCATTCTCCGGCCCGTCGCCCTGGTGATGGGAGAGCACGACCGGCACCGCGGCGCGGCGGCCGATCTCCAATGCCTCGTCGAGCGCTTCCCGGAAATGATGGTCGTAATTCCGCGTATGGGTGGTGTAGACGGCCCCCGCCTTGCCGGCGATCTCGGCGAGGGCCACGATCTCGCCGGTGTCGGCGGCGCGGGAGCTTGGGTATTCGAGCCCGGTCGAGAAGCCGATGGCGCCGTCGGCGAGGGCTTCCTCCAGGCGGGCGCGCATCTGGGCGATCTCGGCGGGTGTCGCCGGACGGGTGAGGTCGCCCACGGATTCCGCGCGCAAGGCGGCATGGCCGACCAGGGCCGCCGCGTTGACCGCCGCCGGCTGATGATCGAGATGGGCGAAATAATCGGCGATGCGCGGAAAGCGGTACCAGCTTTCATCGCCCAGCAGGAAATCGTCCGGATAGGTTTCGCGGGGCGTGAGGGGTGCCGCGCTGAAGCCGCAATTGCCGACGATCACCGTGGTGCAGCCCTGGCTCACCTTCATGCGCATGTCGGGCTGGTCGAGGAGGGCGATGTCGTCATGGGCATGGGCGTCGATGAAGCCCGGGGCGACAATCAAGCCCGTGGCGTCGATCTCGGTCCTGGCGCGATGACCGGCGAGATCGCCCAAGGCCGTGATGCGGTCGCCATCGATGGCGAGGTCGGCGGGCAAGCGCTTGGCGCCGCTGCCGTCGATCACCAGACCGTGGCGGATCAGGATGTCATGCTGCGTTGGGATCATGGGCGGGTCTCGTCTGTCGGAATTCATCATAAGGATGGCGGATTGTCTCAAGCCCACCTGTCCTGCTATCAGCACTTCTAGCCGCATCCCACCGATATTGGAATCCTGAGACATGACCAGCCTGACCAAACGCCAAAACAACATCCGGCGACTGCTGAAGCCGCGCCATGTCTGCATCGTCGGCGGCCAGGCCATGGCGGATTCCATCGCGCGCTGCGCCGATGCCGGATTCCCGGGCGAGATCTGGGTGGTCAATCCGAAATACGAAACGCTGGGCGGGCGCAAATGCTACGCCTCGATCGCCGATCTCCCGACAGCGCCTGACGCCACCTTCATCGCCGTGCCACGCGAGGCGACGATCGAGATCCTGAAGGAATTGGCGGCACGGGATGCCGGCGGGGCGATCTGCTACGCCGCGGGCTTTGCCGAAGTCGGCGGCGAGGGCGTCGAGCTGCAGAAGAAATTCATCGAAGCGGCGGGCGATCTCGCCGTGGTCGGGCCCAATTGCTACGGCATCCTCAATTACCTCGACGGCATCGTGCTGTGGCCCGCGGGCCATAACGGCCGCAAGGTCGAGACCGGCTGCGCGCTGGTGGCGCAAAGCGGCAATATCGCGCTCAACCTCACTTATAACGACCGCTCGGTGCCCTTCGCCTATGTCATCACCTCAGGGAATCAGGTGGTCTTGAACGTCGCCGATTTCGTCGATGCCTTGGCCGAGGATCCCAAGGTGACGGCGATCGGGCTTTATATCGAGGCGATCAGCGATGTGGCGGCGTTCAGCCGCGCGGCCGCGAAGGCGCTCGAGAACGGCAAGCCGCTCATCGCCCTCAAAGCCGGGAAATCGGAACTGGGCTCGGCCTTGGCCATGAGCCATACCTCGTCTTTGGCCGGGAGTGATCGGATGTATGACGCGCTCTTCGACCGGCTGGGCGTCATCCGCGTGAATTCGGTGCCGGATCTCCTGGAGACGATGAAGTTCATCTCCATCGCCGGTCTCCCCAAGGGCGACAGCCTCGCGGTCTTCACCTGCTCGGGCGGTGATGGCTTGATGACGGCGGATCTCGCCGAGGATGTGGGCCTCACCCTGAAGCCGCATGCGCCGGATCAGGTCACCGATCTCAAAGCGCAATTGCCGAACTTTGCCAGCGTCACCAATCCGCTGGATTACAACACCTCGCTCTGGGGGCACGAGGATCTGCTGACCAAATGCTTCGGCACGGTGATGCGCGGCGATTACGATGCCGGCATGCTGATCCTGGATTACGCGGTGGATGGCGAAACGAGTCTCAAGGCCTGCAATGCTTCGGTCAATGCGATCATCGCTGCCTGCCACGAACACGGCAAGATGCCGATCGTCACGGCGACCTTGCCCGAATTGCTGCCGGCCGCCGCGCGCGATGCGATGGCGCCCAAACACGCGGCGCCGATGCAGGGTCTTCCTGAGGCGATGCGCGCCTTCGCGGCCACCGCGCGTTTTGCGCGGCAGCGGGCGCGCCTCACCGCGGGATCGGCCGAGGATCTCATCATGCCGGTAACGCCCGTGCTCGACGGCAAGACCCGCATCGTCTCGGAACGCGACGCCAAGCAGGCGCTAGTCGCCCATGGTCTTGCCGTGCCGCAGAGCCGCGTGGTGGCGCCGGCCGATGCCGCCAAGGCCGCGGCGGAACTCGGCTTCCCGGTGGTGGTGAAGGTGGCGGCACCCGTGATCGCCCACAAGACCGAGGCGGGCGCCGTCGCGGTCAATCTCAAATCCGCGGCCGAGGTCGAGGCGGCGGTGGCGAAGATGCATCAATCGGTTGCCGCCTATGAGAAGGGCCTCAAGATCGAGCAGGTTCTGGTCGAGGCGATGGTCAAGGACGTGGTGGCCGAACTCATCATCGGCGTCAAACGCGATCCGCAATTCGGCCTCGCGCTGGTCGTGGGCGCCGGCGGCATCCTGGTCGAGATGGTCGAGGATTCAGCACTCCTCCTGCTGCCCACCAGCCGGGCCGTGGTGGAGGAGGCGATCCAGGGCCTCAAGATCGCCAAGCTCCTCAAGGGTTATCGCGGCAAGGCGGCGGGCGATATCGGCGCGGTGGTCGATGCGGTGATGGCGGTGGCATCCTATGCCGAGGCGCAGCGCGGCGATTTGGTCGAACTCGACGTCAATCCGCTGATGGTGCTGCCGACAGGTGCCGTCGCCGTCGATGCGCTCATCATCGAGGCCGAGAAGTAAACGGGAGAGGCTTGCCAGCCGAGCCTCGTCCGGCCGATGCTGCGGGAAAATCGCAGCATCGGAGTCGGGGCCATGCAGGTCTTTTTCTCGGAAACGCAATTGCGCCACGCGCCGCATGAGTTCCTGGTGCGGGGGCGCTGGCAGCCCTGCCCGGAAAAGCCGGAACGCGCCACGGCGCTGAAGGCGGCTTTGGATGCGGCCGGGCATGAGGTCCGTGAGCCCGTGCGGGGACCCGATGCCGCCATCGCCGCCATCCATGATGCGCGCTATCTCGCCTTCCTGGAAAAAGGTCATGCGCGCTGGCGGGAACTGCCGGGGGCGTCCGATCTGATCGTGCCCAACATCCATCCCACACGCCGCGCCGCTGCCTATCCGGAATCCGTGGTGGGGCAGGCGGGCTATCACATGATGGATACGGCCTGTCCGATCGGCGCCGAGAGCTGGCCGGCGATCCGCGCCAGCGCCGATGCCGCCATCGCGGCGGCGGAACTGGTCAAGGCCGGCACGCGCGCCGCCTATGCGCTCTGCCGGCCGCCGGGCCATCACGCCTATGCCGATATGGCCGGTGGCTTCTGCTATCTCAACAACAGCGCCATCGCGGCGCAGATTTTGCGCGGCAAATATGACCGCGTCGCCGTCATCGATGTCGATCTTCATCACGGCAATGGCACCCAGGGCATCTTCTATGCGCGCGGCGATGTGCTGACTGTCTCGGTCCATGCCGAGCCGGCGAATTTCTATCCGTTCTTCTGGGGCTATGCAGACGAAACCGGCGAGGGTGCTGGCAAGGGCGCCAATCTCAACCTGCCCTTGCCGTTGGGGAGCGGCGACGATGACTTCCTCGCCGCCCTCGATGTGGGGCTCCGGAAAGTGCGCGATTTCGGTGCAGAGGCCATTGTCGTGGCGCTGGGCCTGGATGCGTTCCAGGGCGATCCCTTTGCCGGGCTCAAGGTGACCGAGGGCGGCTTCAACCGGATCGCCGCCCGTCTCGGCAAACTCGATCTCCCCAGCGTCTTGGTCCAGGAAGGCGGTTACCTCTGCCCGGAACTCGGCCGCAACCTGGTGGCGTTCCTGGAAGGGTTCAATGCATAGATCCTTTGGGCTAATGCTTTTGGCCGGCATATTGGTTGCGGGTGCTGCAACCCTTGCTGCTGTAACTCCCGGTGCGGCGTCCGCCGACGAAAGCTGTTCCCACGAGGAGGCGCTGGAGATGGGCGCCAAGCTTCATGAGGAGCTTGATGTCAGTTCTGAGCGGTTTCGGGATCGCTCGCTGAGCAAGGTAGAACAAAAAGCTTATCTCGATGCCTTCGTCGACTTGATGGACGCCAGCGATCTGGCTCTGCGTGGAAAAGATGCCGAAGCCTGCAGCCGCTATCGCGAGATCGCGGCGCGCATGGATATTGATCTGGATTAGGACGGATGACGAGAATGAGCGACGTGTTCGATACGGTCGTGGTGGGTGCGGGTGTCTTTGGCATTGCGACGGCTTTGGAACTCGCCAAACGCGGGCAGCGTGTCGCCATCGTCGACCGGTTCGGCAGCGGACATGAGGTGACGTCCTCGACCGGCGCCTCGCGCTCGATCCGGCTTGCCTATGATCATCCGTTCTATGTGCAATTGGCCATGCAGGCGATCGAGGCCTGGGGGGCGCTGGAGAAGACCAGCGGGCGGCGCATCCTGCATCTGACTGGCCAGGTCGATATTGGTTCGGAACGGAAGCTCTCGGCGCTGATGGGCGAGGTGACGAAAGCGGGCTGCCGCATCGACATGCTGGCGGGCAGCGATTTCAAACAGCGTTTTCCGGAAATGGCGCTGCAGCCTGGCGAGCGCGCGCTGTTCCATGCCCAGGCCGGCACGGTCATGGCCGAGGTGGGCATGAAGGCGATGAACGAAGCGGCGGCGAAACTGGGCGTTGCGATGTTCGCGCCAGAAGCCGTCACCGGTATCGCGCGGAACGGCGACGGCGTGCGCGTGACGACGGCGCAGCGGCACGTGGTTGCCGCGAAGGCGGTGGTAGCGGCGGGACCCTGGAGCGGGGCGCTGCTGCGGCCGCTGGGGATCGATCTGCCGCTCGCCCCGGCGATCGCGCAGGTGACGTTCCTGGATGCGCCGGGCTTGGTCGACCGGCCTGGCTTTGCCGAATGGAAGGATAATGGCGAGGTCGGCTATTACGGCCATCCGGTGCCGGGCATCGGCTACAAGGTCGCCTTCGATGCGGGTGCCGAAGGCTGGGATGGGGACGTCACCTCCTGGTCGCCGGATATGGGCGAGGAGGCGCGCCTCCTCGCCTGGTTCGCCGACCGCTTCCCCGGCCACAAGGCGAAGGTCGCGAAAACCCAGCGCCATCCCTGGACCATGATGCCCGATGTCGACTTCATCGTCGATGCGGCGGGTGGCGAGTGGGGCGATCGGCTGATCCTGGCCTGCGGTTGTTCCGGCCATGCCTTCAAGTTCGGCCCGGCGCTGGGGCCGCTGGTGGCGGATGTGGTCGAGAAAGGACGTGGGCCGGATCTGCTGCGCGTCGAACGCGCCGGGTTGAAGGCCGCGGCGCCGAAAGCTGGCGCGCCGATTACGCGGTAGCTGCAGCGGTCTAACTTACCGCACCCGCTCCGGCGGAATGTGGAAACCGACCTTGGTTCCCTTGCCGGCCGTGCTCACAAGCGCAAGGCGGCCGCCATGGAGTTCGGCCAGGCGGCGGCAGAGGGCGAGGCCCAGGCCGGTGCCGCCATAGCGGCGGGCGTGATGGGATTCCACCTGGACGAAGGGCTCCAGCACCCGGTCGATATCCTGTTCGGGAATGCCGATGCCGGTATCTTCGACCTCCAGCACCAGGTCGCCGCCCTCGGCGCGATAGGCGCGCAAGACGATGCTGCCCGCCGGCGGCGTGAACTTCACCGCGTTGGAAAGCAGGTTGAGCAGGATCTGCCGCGTCAGGCGATGGTCGACCGTGATGAGCGGCAAGCCGGTGGGGAAGTCGGTCGAAAGCGTGATGCCGGCGGCGCGGGCGCGATCCTGCATCATGCGCAAGGCCGGTTCGCACAGCATTTCGATGGAGGTTTCTTCCTCGTTCAGGATCAACCGGCCGGATTCGATCTTCGAAAGATCGAGGATGTCGTTGATCATGGCGAGGAGATGCTGCGCGCTGGTCTGGATGTCGGCGGCATATTCCTGCGCGCGCGGATCGCCCGCTGGCGCCAGGAGCTGGTTGTTCAACAGATCGGCAAAGCCGATGATCGAGTTCAAGGGCGTGCGGAGCTCGTGACTCATATTGGCGAGGAAATCGGACTTGGCGCGGTTGGCCATCTCGGCCGCTTCCTTGGCCTGGATCAGAGACAGCTCGCGCCGCATCAATTCGGTGATGTCGCTGGCGGTCCCGCGAAAGCCGAGATGGCCGCCGGTTTCGTGGGAGAAGGTGGGCACGCCGGACAACAGGAAGAGCCGTGTGTCGCCGGATTTGGTCAGTACTTCGAGATGATGGTCGCGGAATGGTGTCAGCGCCATGCAGCGTTGCTTGAGCGCGCGGCGTCCGGCTTCGCCATCGGCGAGTTCGTTCAAGGGCCGCCCGAGCAATTCCTGCGGCAGATAGCCCAAAACCTTGGTAACGCGGTCCGAGATCAGCGTGATGGTGAGGTCGGTGTCGGTCTCCCACACCCAATCGGAGGTAAGGCGCACGATGTCGTCGAAGCGTTCCCGCGCGCGGGCCAGCTCCGCTTGCAATTCGAGGGCGTTGTCGAGCGGCTCAATGAGGCCGGCGATGCCGGTGTGGCGTCCATGGCGGTCGGTCAGCGGCACGTGATGCGCGTGGAGGATGCGCTGATGACCGTCGAGCACGATCTGGATGTCGCGGCGGATGACGCGGTCACTGCCTTCAGCGCGCGAAAGCATATCGGTCAAGGGCAGCAGCGAGGCCGGCCCATCGCGCAAGGCAAGGCGTTCGCCCAATTGCCGATAGGGAAGATTGGACCAGGTGATGCGGCCTGCGCGATCAACCATGTAGAGCGGCGAAGCGAAATCGAACAGCCGTTGCGCGAAAATCTGCTTGATCTGGTCGGCGCTGGGCTGACGGGCCGCGTTGGGCTCGCTTTTGACGAGCCGGAGCTTGTCCCGCGCGATGCTCATCCGCGTGGCCGCTGTTCGAGGCGGCGGATGGATTTCAGGAAGTAGGGATTGATCTTCCAGCGTTCGACCACTTTCCTGGCCGTGTCCGGCTTCAGGCGGTCGAACATCTCCATCGAGCGCGAAAGCTGATAGGGGTTGTTGGCCAATTCGTTCGGCCGCGCCCGCTGCAGCATCAGGAAGAGGGCGGTAAAATCGGTGCGGTTGATGTTGCAGGCGCGGCAGCCGATGACCAGGCCCTCGCCGCCATCTTCATAGATGAGCTTGCGCGCCACCTGCGGCCGCAGGCTCAGCATCTGTGCCAGCATCGCTTCGAAGAGCGCGATCTCGCCACGGCGCAGGGTCTTGACCAGCATGTCGGCGGTGAGCTCGTTTCGCCGGGCCAATTGTTCAGCGAGCGCCATGGCGGCATCGTCGCCGCGGCGAACATCGTCATGGGCGGCGATGTCATCCGTCACCCGGGCGACGGTGAGATCGAGTTCGGCCTTGTCGACCGGGAAGTGTTCGACGATGTATTGCCGCAGGGCCGCCGAGACCCAGACATACATCTTCTTGGAAAGATCGGCGGGGAGATCGTTGCGGCGGAGCAGGGGTTCCTGGAACTCGTCGACGCTTTCCGATTGCTGCACCAGATAGGCCATGGTCGCATCGGTGATCTGCGCGCCGTGGTTCTCCAGCAACGCCTTGATCACGTCGACGGAATTGGTGCCGACCAGCGCGTCGCTCACCAGCGTCGAGACGCTGCGGCGCATGGCGATGGCGAGGCGGTGGCTCAAGGTGCGGTGACGCACGATTTCGACCAGATCCTCGTCGCTGAGGAGATCGCTTTTGAGGAGCACCGGCGAAGCGATGTCGAATTCGTCATTGGCCAGCAGCGAGACAACCTCGTGCGGGGCGTTGTGCGATTGTGCAAGCTTGTCGGCAAGCGCCTTGCGGATGGGCCGGGCGACATCCTGGATGAGCTTCTTCAGGATGTCGTTCATCAAGGCCTTTTCCTGCAAGGTCAGGATGCGGCCGGAATCTTCCATCAGATCGCCGATGGCGGTGACGAGGCTGGCCCGACCCTGACTGGACTTGTCACGGGCGAGGTCGACCAGCTTGCGGACGTCGGTGGCGATCACGGTGCGGTACTCACAATCCACCGCATCGGCGTTTCGGCTGTGGTCCGAGACGCGCGCGGCAAAATTCCTTTGTTGTGAAAACGATAGGGCCCGGACCGTTACCAGAGGGTTAAAATCGAGCTAACGCGCTCATATTATAGTGTGTGTCGAATTATGGGTATTTGTTCTTATAGTGTGGGGATTTCGCCAGTACCGGAAATTTTAGCAAAATGAATCAAATCGTTACTGGTGCGCCGCAAAAGTGTCGCCATGTGACTCCCGGCGATCACTTTTGCCACGAGTCGTAAAAATCAACCGAGTGGATAAAAAGACATCGGAAATCCCGGATCAGAGACCCCAGGCATAGGACGCCATGCTGAGGCTGCCGAAGGTGAAACTGCCGTGGATGAGCGTTCCCTTGGCGGCGGGCAATTGACCGGCGGCGGCGCCCAACGCCACGAAGAGGGGCATCAGATGGTCCTCGCTGGGATGGGCGATGGCGGCGTCCGGGGCCTGGGCGCGGTAATCGCCCAAGGCTTCGAAATCGCCGCTCTCGATTTGTGCTCGCAGCCAGGCATCGAAGGCGCTGGCCCAATCGGGGGGCGGCGTGCGGCCGCCCCATTCGACGGCGCGGAGATTATGAACGGCGCCACCTGAAGCGATGATAAGGACACCTTCCGCGCGCAACGGGGCGAGCAGGCGGCCCAGCGCGATATGATCGCCCGTCTTGCCGTGATGGATGAGCGAGAGCTGCAGCACCGGAACGTCCGATTGCGGATAGATCAGCATCAAGGGATTCCAGGCGCCGTGATCGAGGCCCCGATCGGAAGAAAGCAGCGCATTGTAGCCGCCGGCCTCGATCAGCTTGGCGATGCGCTGGGCAAGAGCGGGATCGCCGGGCACGTCGTATTGCAAATCATAGAGCGCCTGGGGAAAGCCGTAGAAATCGTGGATTGTGCTGGGGCTGGCACTCGCCGTGACGCTGGGGGCCGCCGCCTCCCAATGCGCCGAGATACAAAGGATCGCCGTGGGGCGTGGCAGCTTGGCACCCAGGCGCATCATGAAATCGCGCGCCGGGACGTTGTCGAAGGGAAGCGTCGGGCTGCCGTGGGACAGGAACAGCACGGGCATGATCTCTGGGACGGTGCTCAAGATGGCTTCTTCCTTTCAGCGCGCCTTGACGGCGTCGAGATAACCGAGCGAGCGCAGGCTGGCATGGCCCTTGCGGCCGATGATGATGTGGTCGTGCACATTGACCCCGACCTCGGCCAAGGCGCGCTGTACGGCGCGCGTCATGTCGATGTCGTCGCGGGACGGCGTCGGATCGCCGGTCGGATGGTTGTGCGCCATGATGATCGAGACGGCGCCCAAGGTGAGCGTGCGCTTTACCACCTCGCGGATATAGACCGGGGCGTGATTGACGGTGCCGCGGCTTTGAACTTCATCGGCGATGAGCGCGTTCTTGCCGTCGAGGAAAAGCAGGCGGAATTGCTCGTTCTGGTCATGGGCCATCACCGAATGGCAGTAATCCAGCACCGATTTCCAGGATGACAGCACCGGCTTCTGCAGCACGTCCTGGCGCTGCATCAGCAGGGCGGCACCCTGCACAATCTTGATCGCCGCCGCGGTACTCTCCTTGATGCCGCTCACTTCCATCAATTGATCTGGCTCTGCCGCCATCACGCCGGCGAAGCTGCCGAAGCGGCGGATGAGGTCCTTGGCGATCGGCTTCACATCGATCCGTGGAATAGCGAGGCAGAGCAGCAATTC
Source organism: Dongia sp. (assembly GCF_041909655.1). Taxonomy (GTDB): domain Bacteria; phylum Pseudomonadota; class Alphaproteobacteria; order Dongiales; family Dongiaceae; genus Dongia. The sequence continues at coordinate 77,876 of NZ_JAYRDA010000012.1, forward strand.
CAGCAGCTCGTAATCCTGGAGCGATCCGGCACCGTTTTGCAGCAGTCGATCGCGCAAACGCTGGCGGTGGCCGAGATAATGCGGCTTCTCTTCCGTCTCTTCCGCTGCCGGCTTAGGCGGCATAAGGGGGCCGGTCGAGGCCGGCCGGCGATGCGGTGAAGATTTCGTAGCCGGTCTCGGTCACGGCGAGCGTGTGTTCGAACTGGGCCGAGAGCTTCTTGTCGCGGGTGACCGCGGTCCAGCCATCGTCCAGGATCTTCACCTGCCAGGTACCGGCATTGATCATCGGCTCCACCGTGAAGAACATGCCGGGCTTCAGTTCCGGGCCGGTCTTGGCGCGGCCGAAATGCAGGATCGACGGGGAATCGTGGAACACCTTGCCGATGCCGTGGCCGCAGAAATCGCGCACCACGGAAAAGCGCTGCTTCTCGGCGAAGCTCTGGATGGCATGGCCGATATCGCCGCAGGTGGCGCCGGGCTTCACCATCTCGATGCCGCGCATCATGGCTTCATAGGTGACGTCGATCAGCTTCTGCGCCTGCACGCCGATCTTGCCGACCGGATACATGCGGCTGGTATCACCGTGCCAGCCATCGAGGATGACGGTGACGTCGATATTGACGGTGTCGCCCTCGGCCAGCTTCTTCGGCCCCGGAATGCCGTGGCAGACGACATGGTTGATCGAGGTGCAGATCGATTTCGGGAAGCCGCGGTAATTGAGCGGCGCCGGGATCGCCTTATGGGCGACGATGTAATCGTGGCACAGCTTGTCGAGCGCCTCGGTGGTGACACCGGGCACGACATGGGGCGTGATGAAATCCAGGACTTCCGCGGCCAGTTTGCCGGCGCGGCGCATCTTCTCGAAATCGGCGGGCTTGTGCAGCTTGATCTTGCCGTCTTCGATCCAATCGTCTTCCAAATCTTTCTTCTGCATCACGCTGGGCTGCTCTTGGCTGCTGGCTGGTCAACTTTAGATACGCCGCGCCCTTATCCCTTGCAAGCCCCGGGCGCGCAGGGGGCATATGCGTCAGGGCAGGAAAGTCACTGGTTTTGCTAGTGAAATCCCCGTCGGTGCGATGCTGCAATGATAGGCCTGCAGCTCTGCACCCTGGCCGCGGGCGAGGGTGAGGGCCGCCTGATAGGCGGGATCGATATCGGCGGCCACCGCCAGGCGGTCGCAATCGTCGCGCTGGACCAGGAAGAGGAGGATGGCCCGGTGACCGAGAGCGAAGGCGGCCGAAAGCGCGCGGAGATGCTTGGCGCCGCGCTCGGTGCGGGAATCGGGGAATTCGGCAAGTCCGGGTTCGCGCGAGAGGGTGACGCTTTTCACCTCCAGATAGGTGATCTTTCCGTCCGCGGCCTCGTGGGCGAAATCGAAGCGGGTGCCGGTACCGAATTTGACCTCCGGCCGCCAGGTGCCGTCGGTCGGCAGGCCGGGCAGTTTGCCGGCCGCCAGCGCCTCGGCCACGATCCGGTTGGCGTAACCGGTATTGATCCCGACCAGGGCGCCGGACGCCGTCTCGACGATCTCCCAGCCGAAATCGAGCTTGCGGCCTTTCCCGGTCTTGGCCGAAAGCCAGCAGCGGGATCCGGGTTCCGCGAGGCCCAGCATCGAGCCCGGATTGGGACAATGCGCCACGATTTCGCGCCCGTCCTCGAGCACCATATCGGCCAGGAACCGCTTGTATCGGCGGATAAGGCGGGCAGGAAGGAGGGGTGGATCGAAAATCATGGAACCGAAATGGGAAATGGGCCGTAGAATCGAGGTGAGCGCGGATGTTGCATCCGGGCGGGCTTCCCGGCAAGTTAGCGCCGGATTTCTGGCAAGGGTGTGATGATGATCGGTTCTTCCGGGCGCGGTATCGTGGCTCTGTTTCTGGCGGGGGCTCTGGTTTCGGGCTGTTCCTATCTCTCGCGCGAGATGACCTGGACCAAAGCCGGGGTGAGCGAGGATGAGGCCTGGTCCGATCTCGATTCCTGCGAGAGCCAGGCCCGCGCCGCCACCAAGGCCGATCGCGGCATCGACCAGGACATCGCCGCCGCGCAAGGCACCGGCAATCCCGGCGGCGTCGATCCGGGCCTCACCACCAGCATGAACAGCTACCAGACCCAGGAACGCTATGATGCCTGGGTCAATGAATGCATGACCGGCTACGGCTATCAGCGGGTGCAGTGACGGCGATCATGAGTGAATCCAGGATTGTTACGGCCGCGGTGATCGTGATCGGCAACGAGATCCTCTCGGGCCGCACCAAGGACACCAACCTCAATTACCTGGCGACGGGCCTGACCGAGATCGGCATCCGCCTGATGGAGGGGCGTTTCATCCCCGATATCGAGGAGGTGATCGTCGCCACGGTGAACGAGCTCCGCGCCAAACACGATTACATCTTCACCACGGGCGGGATCGGCCCCACCCATGACGACATCACGGCGGCCAGCATCGCCAAGGCCTTCGGCGTGCCCCTCATCAAGCATCCCAGGGCGGCGAAGCTCCTCCTCGATCATTACGGGCCTGAGAATTTGACCGAGGCGCGCATGCGCATGGCGCATACGCCGGAAGGCGCCGAGCTCATCGACAATCCGGTCTCGGTCGCACCCGGTATCAAGATCGGCAACGTGCATGTGCTGGCCGGCGTGCCGCGCATCTGCCAGGCGATGTTCGACGGCTTGAAGGCGGAGTTGAAGGGCGGAGCGAAGATGCTCTCGCGCACGGTCTCGGGTTATGTCGGCGAAGGCGCCATCGCCAAGGATCTCGAAGCCCTGCAGAACCGCTATCCCATGCTCGAGATCGGCTCCTACCCCTTCTTCCGCGCCGGAAAATTCGGCGCCTCCTTCGTCATCCGCGGCACCGAGAAGGACCGGATCGACGCGGCGGCCGTGGAACTCCACGGCATCATCAGGAACCTCGGCGCCGAGCCGATCGAGGGAGAACCGGCCGCCTAGGATGTTTCAAGCTGCCCGCTTGATGGAATTGGTAGACATACAAGACTTAAAATCTTGAGAGGCGAAAGCCTCGTGCCGGTTCGAGTCCGGCAGCGGGCACCAGAACTTGAAGATCGCGCAACCTGTTGCAGATGTCACACGACGGACGTGGAACATCTTTTGGCTGGCGCGGTTAGGCAGGACATGCAGATCAGAAAAGGAGCATGTCATGACCTTCAAGAAACTTGCCGCTGCCACCGTCCTTTCTTTCATGTGCGCCTCGGGTGCCGCTTTTGCGCAATCGGCGTCGGAAACGGCGCCGAGTGACACCAATGTGATTCAGCCGGCACCGTCGATGCAGAACGACACGCCGCTGACCACCGGTCAGTGCGATGGCGAGAAGGGGACGTCACAGGCTTGTGACAACAATGCCACCAATTCCCCGGAAGAGCTGAACATCAATACCGGTGCCGGCGCGCCGTCGCAGGAAGATCCGGCGACTTACCGCTGTGACAATGAAAAGGGCGACGCCCAGAACTGCACCGACGGCAACAGCAATACCAATTAACGGCGCTGCTGCCAGCTAAGCGAGAAGTAGGGACGGGGCGGCGCGGGTTACTGCGCCGCCCCGATCTGTTTGCGCTGAGGCGTGGCGCGGGCGGCGATGGCTTGTTCGACATAGCCGATGAGGGTGGAAACCGCTGCATCGGGCGTGGTCACGCTGGTGTCGATGACGAGTGCGGCGTTCTGCGGCGCCTCATAGGGTGAATCGATGCCGGTGAAGTTGCGGATCTCGCCGGCACGCGCCTTGGCATAGAGGCCCTTGGGGTCGCGGCTTTCGCAGGTGGCGAGGTCGGCCTTCACATAGATTTCGTGGAAGCCGGTGCCGATGATGGCGCGGGCTTTCGCGCGTTCGGCGGCGAAGGGCGAGATCAGCGAAGTGATGACGACAAGGCCCGCATCGGCGAAGAGCTTCGCCATCTCGGCCGCGCGCCGGATGTTCTCGGCCCGCGCCTCGGGCCCGAAGCCGAGATCGTTGTTGAGGCCGGTGCGCAAGGTATCCCCGTCCAGCACATAGACCTGGCGGCCCTTGGCGAAGAGATCGCGTTCCAACGCCATGGCGAGGGTGGACTTGCCCGAGCCGGAAAGCCCGGTGAGCCAGATGACCGCACCCTGGTGGCCGTTGGCGGCGGTGCGGGCCTCGCGCGTGACATGATGGTCGGGGCTGAAGAGATGGCGCGGATCGGCGGCATTGTCTTCCGACGCAGTGCGGGCGAGGATCACGGCGCCGCCAACGATATCGCCATTGCGCGTGAGGACGGCGCGGCCGGTCTTGGCCAATTCATCGACCAGATCGATCGCCATCAATTGGCGCGAGCGCACCAGCACCTCGGCGATGCCGTTCTGGTGCACGCGGTCGGCCACCTGGCGGTCGAGGGAATCCACGTCGATGACCGCGCGGATGCCCTCGATGGCGACGGGATATTCCGAGGTCGCGACCTTGAGGCCGATGCGGTCGCCGGGTTCCAGCGGTTCGCTGTCCAGCCAGAAGAGGCGCAGGACCGCCTCATGGGTGAGGTGCGGCTGGCGCTCGACATGGGTCGCCACATGGCCGCGCTCGATGAAGAGCTCGTCATCGAGGGTGAGGGCTACCGATTGCCCGGCGGCGGCCGCGATCTGCGGCGCGGCGTTCCAGGTTTCGATGCTGGCGATCTTGGCCGACTTGCCCGTGGGAGCGAAGGTCAGCGTATCGCCGACCTTCAAGCGGCCGCTTTCGATGCGGCCGACGACCAGGCGGCGCTCGTCGAACTTGAACACGTCCTGGATGGGCAGGCGCAGCGGCAGCTCGGTGGCAGGCTTCGCTGCCTCGAAACCATCCAGCAGATCGATGACGGTGACGCCGTCATACCAGGGCGTGCTGGCCGAACGCGTCACGATGTTGTCGCCATGGCGCGCCGAGATCGGCACGATGGCCTTGGGTGTCAAGCCAAGCTCGGCGAGGAAAGCGGTGATCTCGTCGGCCACCACCTGGAAGCGGATGGGGTCGAAATCGATGAGGTCGATCTTGTTGACGATGACGGCGACCTGGCGCAGGCCCAGCAATTGCAGGATCAGCGCATGGCGGCGCGATTGTTCGCGCACACCCTCGGCAGCATCGATGACCAGAAGGGCGGCCTGAGCCTGGGCGACACCGGAAACGGCGTTCTTCAGGAATTCCTTGTGACCCGGCGCATCGATGATGACGTAAGGGCGCTTCGCGGTCTGGAAGAAGATCTGCGTCGTGTCGATGGTGATGCCCTGGTCGCGCTCGGCCTGGAAGGAATCAAGGAGGAAGGACCATTCGAGGGTACCGCCACGCTTGTCACTGGCCGCCTGCAATTCGGCGAGCTTGCCTTCGGGCAGGCTGCCAGTGTCGTGGAGCAGGCGGCCGATCAGGGTCGATTTCCCATGATCGACATGACCGACGATGGCGAAGGGGAAACGCGCCTGCTGCGCCGCTGGCTGGGGTGCTGCGTCATTGGCGGGTTTGAGGGTGATGGCGTTCATGAGCGTTCCCCTTACATATAGCCGGAAGCACGCAGGCGCTCGAAGGCGTCCTCGCGTTCGTGATCCATGGCGCGGCCGGCGCGCTCGGAGGTCTTGGTGGTGCGCAGCTCGTCGATGATGGCATCGAGGTCATGGGCATCGGAAACCACCGGGGAGGTGATGTCGGAATCGCCCAGCGAGCGGTAGCGCTTGCCGTTGCGCGCGAAATAGAGCGGCACCAGCGGAATCTGCTCGCGCTGCACATAGCGCCAGATGTCGAGCTCTGTCCAGGCCAGCAGCGGATGGATGCGCATATGGGCGCTGTCGGGGAGTGCCGCGTTGAAATGATCCCAGAATTCGGCCGGCTGGTCGCGGAAATCCCAGGTGCTGCCGTCGGCGCGGGGGGAGAAGACGCGTTCCTTGGCGCGGGTCGCCTGTTCGTCGCGACGGATGCCGGCGATGATGCCCTTGAAGGCGAATTCGTCGATCACGTTCTTGAGGCCCACGGTCTTGCGGGCGGCCGAGCGCGCGGCCGGCGGCAGGCTGGGATCCACCGATTCCACCGGCGGGCAATCGCGCACGATGAGGTTGAGGTTCCACTCTTTGGCATAGCGTTCTCGGAAATCGTACATCTCCGGAAACTTCTTGCCAGTATCGACATGCACGACCGGGAAGGGGACATGGCCGAGGAAGGCTTTCTTCGCCAGCCAGACCATGACGTTGGAATCTTTGCCGAGCGACCAGAGCATGGCGATGGGTTTCAGCCGTGCATAGGCCTCGCGCAGGATGAAGATGCTCTGTGCTTCCAATTGGTCGAGATCGGATTGAGATTCGTGGCTCATCATCTTGTCTTTCAATTGCGGTGAATGCCGCATTCGGTCTTTTCCAAACCGGCCCAGCGGCCGGCGCGCGCGTCTTCGCCATCGGCGACACGGATGGTGCAGGGCTGGCAGCCGATCGATTTGAAGCCGTCATAGACCAGCGGGTGCTGGGGCAGCTTGAATTGCTTGAAGGCGGCCTCGATCTCCTCGGCACCCCAAGCGGCGAGCGGGTTGACCTTGATGCGGCCGTCCAGGGATTCAAAGATCGGCAGCGCCGCGCGGGTCTTGCTCTGATAGCGCTTGCGCCCGGTGATCCACGCCTCGAAGGGCTCAAGGCCGCGCACCAGCGGATCGACCTTCCGCAACTGGCAGCAGAGATCGGGATTGGTCGACCACAATGTCCCATCGGGATCGGCCTGGGCGATCGCGGCCACGTCGGGTTCGAGCGTCCGCATATCGGTGAAGTCGAAACGACCACCAAGGATGTCGCGATACATCAGCGTCTCGATGAAATGCTTGCCGGTGTCGAGGAAGAGGATCGGCGTGTGGCGATCGATTTCGGCAATGAAGTGCAGCAGCAGCGCGGATTCAGCGCCGAAGGAGGAGACGAGGGCGATGCGGCCGGGGAAAAGCTCGGTTACCGCCGCGCGCAGAATCTCGATGGGATGCGCGCCGGCAAAGCGCGCATTCAGCGCCGCCACTTCCGCGCCGAGCACGGTGCTGGCATCGAAAACGTTCGGTCGGCTGGCTGACGAGATCTGATCGAGCGGCATGAGCTTGCGTGTCCGGAATGAGACTGGCGTCAATTACACACTTAGAAAAGTATAATGGCGCCAGTTGTGTGAAAAGATGTAGCACAGCAAAGCCATCGGTCAATTGAATTTAACGAACTCCATGCCATATTTGAACTAAAAGGACAGTAAATAAATGTTATTAAAGACGGTAAGATCTGGAGAGAAAGGCGGGACTTACTCATAACAATAACAATTAGTTATATGATTATCTTTGGGATCCGGGAAATTTGCATCGCTCCGACGCAGAGCTTGTTGTGAGCGAAGACGAGAGCTGGTCAGGCCTCTCCACAGAGCTTCATACGGCTAATCAACATCCTCTGTGTGAAATTATCTGAGGGCCAACGTCGTGGCTAAGTTTTTGAGCCGCTCTTGAATCCCCGCTCAGATCAGCAAACATCGTTAACATCGGGATCCGCCCTGCCGGCGGTCTCCCTCACCCTATCCCGGAGGCGTTCGATGTACGGCCATCTCATGCTCGCGGTCACTCTTGTCTCGGCGAGCCTCGCCTTGGCGGCCTGCGCCCAGTCTGGAAGTGGCGGCGAGAGCGAGTACCGCAAGCAGATGTCGGATTATCAGAAATCCATTCAGCGCAATGGCCGCCCGCCGGTGGGTGGGGCCAGAGCGAATGATTAGGCGCAAACGAGTGGGGGCAAACGGCTAAAAGAGCCCGGGAGCTTCTTTAACATCTGTATAATTGATGTCGGATTCCTTCGCGCTCTTGTCGGAATTCGTCACTTCAAACCTGTGGGCGCCGCCTATGCAGGATGCCCAGGATTTCGGCATGAATAAGGGGAAGTTCCATGAGTGAAGCCGTGAAGCTCGCGCGTCGGGGGCATGTCCTCGAGATCACGCTCGACCG
>NZ_JAYRDA010000013.1:0-82876 GCF_041909655.1 Dongia sp.
AAGCTTGGAGCGACTTCCTATTTCCCCCTACTTCCATATCCCCTCCCCCTTCAGGGGGAGGGTTAGGGTGGGGGCATGGTAGTGATGAACGGCCGTAGCTATTCTCACCCGACCTTGATCGTGATCTCGCCGATCCCGTCGACGCCGCCGACCATGACGTCGCCCTTCTTCACGGCACCGACACCGGCCGGTGTTCCTGAATAGATGAGATCGCCGGCCTTGAGTTCGAACAAGCCCGAGAGATAGGAGATCATCTCCGGCACCTTCCAGATGAGCTGGTCGAGATCGCCCTTCTGCTTCTCGGCACCATTGACCTTCAGCCAGACGGCACCCTTGGCCGGATGGCCAATCTCACTCGCCGGTACGATCTCGGTGCAGGGGGCCGAATATTCGAACGCCTTGCCGATCTCCCAGGGGCGGCCCGCTTTCTTGGCCTCGCTTTGCAGGTCGCGCCGGGTCATGTCGAGCCCGACCGCATAGCCGAAGACATGATCCAGGGCCTTCTCGACCGGAATGTCCTTGCCGCCGGATTTCAGCGCCACGACCATCTCGAGCTCGTGATGGACGTCATTCGACTTGTCCGGATACGGGAACACCCCGCCCGAGAGCACCAAAGTGTCCGGGTTCTTTTGAAAGAAGAACGGCGCCTCGCGGTTGGGATCATGGCCCATCTCGATCGCATGGTCGGCGTAATTGCGCCCCACGCAATAGATCCGGTGCACCGGGAAGACGCTCCCTGAATTGCGGATCGGCAGATGCGGGACCGCGTGCGGCGGAAAGGCATAGCTGACAGTGGGATTCATCGCGGTCATTGTCTTACTCCTGCGTAATATTCGACGTGGTTATCAAGAAAATCCGTTGGGCGACATCCGCTATCTTTTCGCCGCGTAATAGGCGACGCGGCGCTCGAGATAAGCGAGAAATTCAGAGATGGAGAAGGCCATGGCGAACAGCACCACCAGCACGGCCCAGAAATGTGACATCAGGAAGTTCGAGGAATAGAGCTCGAACAGCGCGCCGAAGCCGACGATCGAAATCAGCAGCTGACCGATAATGACGCCCTTCACCGCGCGGATGACACCGATGCGCACCCCGCCCAGGATTTCCGGCAACGCCGCCCAGAAATAGATCTTGAAGAAGGCTTCCAGCGGCTTCGCCCCGAAGCTGCGGGCCATTTCGACCATGGACCGGTTTATCTGCATGACGCCCGCCCTTGTGTTGAGGATGATGATCCAGATCGCAAACAGCGTCGTCGTGATGATGATCGAGGTCATGCCGAAGCCGAAGAGGACCATCAGCACCGGCACCAGCGCCGTCAGCGGGGCGCTGAGGAAGATGTTGACCCAGGGCAGGATCATTTCGTCGAGCAGGCGGCTCTTGCCAATGAGGATGCCGACGGGAATACCGATCACGATCGATGCAACGACACCGCCGAAGAAGGCATAAGCGGTTTCGGACAATGCCTTCATGAAGGCCGGCGTGCCGATAATCTCGAACAGCGTGACGATCACATGGGACAGGGGCGGGATGAAGAAGGTCAGGTCCATGCGGCCGATGATTTCCCACAGCAACGCCCAAATGACGAGCGACGACATCGCTGGCAGTCTCAGTCCAAATGCTGTCATCTCGTCCTCTACTCGACGTAATTGCGCAGCGACGCCCAGATCCGGTCGATGATATCCAGGTATTCCGGGTCCCGGCGGATGTTGGCGGCATCCTTGTTGCGGAAACTCGTGGGACGGATCACTTCCGATACGCGGCTCGGGCGGGGTAGCAGGACCGCGATCTGATCGGACACATAGACCGCTTCCTCGATGGAATGGGTCACGAAGATGAAGGTCTTCTTCTCGTTCTGGACCAGGGCCAGCATGTCTTCCTGGAATTTGCGGCGGTTCTGCTCGTCGACGGCCGAGAAGGGTTCATCCAGCAGCAGGACCTGTGCGTCCACGGCCAGTGCCCGCGCCAGACCGACGCGCTGGCGCATGCCGCCCGAGAGTTCATGGGGATAGCTTCGCTCAAATCCGGCAAGGCCGACATTGTTGATATATCTCTCGGCAATGGCTTCGCGTTCCGATTTTGCGGTCCCGCGCAGTTCCAGGCCGAAAGCGACATTGCGCATGACATTGGCCCAGGGCAGCAAAGCGAAATCCTGGAAGACGAAGGCCCGGTCCGGGCCAGGCCCTTCGACCCTGACACCATTGACCTCGACCTCACCCGCATTCGCCTTGATCAGTCCGGCGATGATTTTGAGAAGTGTGGTCTTGCCGCAACCTGATGGCCCCAGCAGCGAGGTCAATTGCCCGCGCGGAAATTCAAGCGACAGATTGCGTAGCGCTTCGGTATTGCCATAGCTCTTGGACACGTTGCGCACGGAAACGGCGCTCTCCGGAACGACCACCTGCAGATTTCCGAAGGATTTTTCAGTCTGATGCATAACCACGGTTGTTTCCTGCAAACAAGAAGTTTTCGAATCGCTCAAGCACGTTCAGAAATACGACAGCCAGAGCGATGATCGAGAAAATCGCTGCATACATGCTGGGGTAGTCTGCGATCGAGCGGCTATAGGTGATGATGTCGCCGACGCCTGTGGGTGTGATCTTCAATTCAGCCAGGATCGCCCCGATGAATCCGGCCGAAATGCCCAGCCTTAACCCTGAGAAAATGACCGGGGACGCGGCGGGAATGATGATCTTGAGGATGACGTCCCGATCCCTGGCCAGGAATGACGTCGCCATTTCCTTGATCGATGACGGCGTGTTGCGCACGGCCCCGCTGGTATTGAGGACGATGACCGGCATAGCCATGATGCAGACGACGAAGACCTTCGACGTCAAGCCGATGCCGTAGGCCATTACCAGCAGAGGAATGAGGGCGGCGAGAGGTGCCGCCTGCATGACGATGAAGACCGGCGAGAACAGCCAGTCGAACCGCGCGCTCAAGCCGATCCAGAGTCCCAGGGCGATACCGAAGATCGCGGAGATCGCAATGCCGACCACCAACGGCTTCAGCGTCTCGCCATAGGCGACGAAGATCCTGCCGTCCAAGGTCATGGCAAGGAGGGCCTGCATCGATTCAAGAAATGTCGGAAACGCGAAGCTGACGGGAATTCTGCCCGCAATCTCCCAGGCCCCGAACACCAGCAGTGCCGAGAGGAGCTTGAGGAACAGTGATCTGTGTTTCATGCGTGAGCCAACCTTGTCTTCTGGAAATAGCGGCGGCCATTCCGGCAAAGAAGCCGGTGATGGCCGCCGTTTGTTGCCTACTTCAGCGCGGCATCAAGCGGCGCGAAGTACCAGAAGTCATCGATGTTGAGCGTCTTCGGATCGCCATCGAGTTGGCCGGCGCGGGTATACCATTCGAGATCCGCCGTGGCCGCTTTCCGACCGCCGCCATTGGGGTCATAGAGACCGCCTTCGACGGCTTCCGCATAGAAACCGTCGAGTTCATCCAGGACTTCCTTGGGCAATTGGCCAATGGGACCGTCCGGGTTGGTTTCGCGGCTGATGATGGTGGGATCCTTCGCCATGTCCTGCCAGACGCTGACCAGGGCCTTCACCAGGATATTCACCTGCTCTTCGTTCGACTGGATCCAGTCGAGATTGGCGAACAATGCCTCGTCGCTGGCATCGACATCGAACATCGGCAGGGCATGGAACCGGTCCGGCGCTTCCTTGATGATTTTGTTCTTGTTGGAGATGTCGAGGATGGTTGCCTCGCCCTGACCCGCCAGCAAGGCGGCGACGCGATTGCCGGAGCCCGGCACATAGGAGCGTTCGCCGAACTTGATGCCTTCGCGCTCTTCAATGACGTTGGCGATGGAATCAGTGCCGCCGCCGCGCGAATGCAGCATGATCGGCTCGCCGTTCATGTCCTTCAGCGTGCTGTACTTCATTGTCGTGACCGGGAAGAATTTCAGCTTCGAGAGCTGGAACACGATCCGGACCGGTGCCTTGGAACGCTGCATGATGGCATAGGGCGTGCCGAACCCGATATTCATCTGCCCGCTGAGAACGGCCTGAATGGCCAGTTCCTCATCGGCAAAGGCCGTCCATTCGTAATCCAGTCCATTGGCCTTTGCCCGATCGAGGGCCACAAAGAACGCCGCCATCTCGTCCGACGGCGTTTCCGCCAAAGCGATCCTCAATGTTTCGGCATGCGCCGACGACACCATCAATCCGACCGCAAGCGTGGCCAGACTGACGAACCCCGTGAATTTCTTCAGTAGTCTCTTCATGTTGTCCTCCCGTGGGTGAATTGTTTGTTTTTTTCTTCTCAACTTCCGAATTCGTCATTTTACGAATCCGGCCTTATACGCGCGCCCCTCCCCGGCTCCCCTGCCGGGGTCCGCATCAAGTGCCTCCGAAAAGCCGCTTCGATACCGAATGCAGGTGATTGCTCATGGCCTCATACGCCGCATGTGGATCGCGGGCGCAGATGGCTTCGGCAATTCTTTCATGCTCGATAAAGCTGGAATGATCGGCGGGCGGCTTCGCGTTCTGCCGCTTGACGTTGCCCCAGGCGACCGCGCGGCGGACCAGGTTGAGCTGGTCATGCAAAGCCAGCAGCAACAGATTGTCGCTGGCCTCGGCGATGGCGCGGTGGAAGATATCGTCCTCGACTTCATATGCCTGCCAGCTCGAGGCCGAGCGCGTGCGCTCCATCGCCACCTTCATATGCGTGAGGGCGGCGCTGGATGCGTTGATCGCGGCTTCCTTGGCAATCGCCGGCTCGATCGCAAAACGCGCGCGCATCATGCGGAAAGGGGTGATCTGCTGGCTGATCTCGCTCAGCAAGGTGCCGCTCAGCAACGTGCCGGCAAGCTCCGGGTTGTCGGCCGGTCCGGAAACGAACGTGCCCTTGCCGACATGGCGCCAGATCGTGCCTTCGCGCTCCAGTGATTCCAGCGCCTTGCGCAAGGTATTGCGGGTCATGCCGAGCTGGTCGGTGAGCTCGCGCTCCGCCGGCAATCTCGCCCCTGATTTCAGGCCCTTTTCGGCCACATAGGCCCGCAGCCGCGAAACGGCTTCCACATCTTCCAAAGGTTCTCTTCGCGCCAGCATATGAGCGTCACCCAGCGTTGCGGATCTTGTCGTAAGCCTTCAACCAATCTAGATTGGTTTTACAAAGGCGGCAATAGTCGAATTGATTGCGGTTGATATTGGCGGGTGACTGGCATACCAAATCGGCTGATTTCACCCCATTACGAGGTTCCCATGTCCGGTTTTGTGATTCAGCAGCCACCCATCGTGTCGATACCGGTTGCTGGCGGCGGGGCCTTCCCCGTGCGCCGGGTCTATTGCATTGGTCGCAATTACGCCGCCCATTCCGTGGAGATGGGCGGGGATCCGAATCGGGAAACGCCGTTCTTCTTCCAGAAGAACCCGAACAACCTCGATCCCACCGGCGAATTCCCCTACCCGGCCAATACATCGGATGTGCATCACGAGGTCGAGCTGGTCGTCGCCCTCAAATCCGGCGGCGTCAATATCCCGGTCGAGAAGGCATTGGACCATGTCTGGGGTTACGCGCCCGCACTCGACATGACGCGGCGCGACCTGCAGAACGACGCCAAGAAGGCCGGTCGTCCCTGGGAGATCAGCAAGGCGTTCGAGCGCTCCGGTCCCGTCGGCCTGCTGCATCCCGTTGCTCAGGTCGGTCATCTCGATCGAGGCCGGATCGAGCTGAAGGTCAATGGCAATGTCAGGCAGACCGCCGACATCAACCAGATGATCTGGAAGGTGCCGGAGATGATCGCCTATTTGTCGGAATATTTCGAACTGGCGGCCGGCGACGTCATTTTTTCGGGCACGCCGTCGGGTGTCGGCCCGGTTTCTCGCGGCGACAGGATGGAAGTCAACATCGACGGATTGAAGGGCTTCACCGTCACGGTTGTTTGAACGGCGACATCCGAGGATAGCAAGCGATGCGCGAAACCATGTACCGGGACTGGATCTTGTGAACGTCGCGGCCGCGAGCCCGCGCGACGACAAGAGCGCCCTCGCGCAGCTCCGCGCCTATCTTGCCCGCATGGCGCTCCCCCTCGACAGCCGCCTGCCGCCGGAACGCGATCTCGCCCGGGCGATCGGGGTGAGCCGCGCCGAGCTCAGGAAGGCATTGGCTATTCTGGAATCCGAGGGCCAGCTCTGGCGCCATGTCGGCAAGGGCACCTTCGTCGGCAGCCGGCCGATCGACGACCTCGCCGATATCGCCGCCATGACCCGGCGCACCAATCCGACCGAGGTCATGAAGACCCGCCTGCTGCTGGAGCCGGAAGTGGCGCGCATGGCGGCCCTGATGGCGACCGCCGGGCAGATCGCCGAGATGCGCAATTGCCTCACCAAGATGCGCAGCGCCCAGACCTGGCGCCAATACGAGGCTTGGGACAACCATTTCCATCGGGTCATCGCGGAATCGACCCAGAACGCGCTGCTGCTGGCCCTGCTCGACTCGCTCACGGCCGTGCGCCGCGCGGTGGCCTGGGGACGGCTTCGCGCCGACAAGGTGAAGCCCGATTCCGATCACCACAGCTTCGCCGAACATGACGCCATCCTGGCCGCGATCGAAGCCCGCGACATGGACCGCGCGGCGCAGGAAATGCGCCGGCATCTGGCAAGCGTCGAGCGGAAACTACTGCAAAATCGCGGCGACGACGCCATCTCCGCGAACGATCACGACGAAGGACTGGATTTCGCGGCGCGCTGAACTACGCCGCAGCACCCTTGGCGGCCTTGCCGGCTTCTTCTTTCATCCGCTCGGCGCGTTTCAGCCCGGCGCTCATCATGCTGGAAAGCTTCGCCGCCTGGCCGAGGCGCTTGTCGATCTCGGCCATCGTATGGGCCAGATCCGCACTCTCGTCGCGGGCCCAAGCGCGCAATCCCGCCAGATAGATCGCGATCAACCCCTGCAGGCGCAGATGACCCTTGAGGCCCGAGGCGCTGATCCCCGCCGTTTCCAGCATTAGGCGCAGCGAGCGGCGCATCTGGCAACCCATCGCGGCGGCTTCCAGAGGCGTTTGCGGCAATTCATGCAGCAAGGTCAGATAGGCATCGCGCTGCTGCTGCAAATGATCGAAGCGCCGCATCAACAGGTCGAACAGCCGGTCCTTGGACGTACCGTCCAGCGGATCGTCCCGGAGCGAGGTGAGGATCGCCGCATCGACCGCCCGCGCCAGGCCAACGAGGATCGCCGCTTTGGTGGGATAGGTCGCATGCGCGGCGGCCATGTCGAGCCCAGCCGCCTCGGCAATCTCGGCCAGCGACAGGTCGCGCCAGCCTTGGGTGCCGCAGAGGTCGAGGAGGGCCGCGCGCATCGCTGCGGCGGCATCCGCCGGCGCTGCTTTCCGCGGACCTGCTGGCTTGCCGGTGCCGCCTTTCCTGGCGGCGGATTTGGCGCGTCTCGGTGCCGGCTTCTTGGCAGTCTTGGCCATCGCTCTGCCCTCCCGATATCGTTCTTTCACGCTTCTTTCATCGCCATGATATAGGCCCGCCCCCGACAGCGACAAGCTTCCTACGATGCCGGAATGCGGATGGATTGACTCTCCCCGGCAAAGGGTTCAAACAAACCCCGTTCGCCGCCATTTCTTTACGCTTGGCCTGTCATGACACATTTCCGTCACACCTCCAGCCAGCCACCGAGTAGTACCTGCGACGGCGGGTTCTGCCACGCCGTCCGGAACCTTTAGCGCCGGCCCGACCCAGCGCCCCGGTTCCGCTCAAGCCCTCCCTCATCTTGAGATCGCGACCCGCGGGGTGCCCCATGATCACCGCCTACCGGCATAACGGCCAAAGCTTCGAAAAAATCATCGTCTCCGGCGCGCCCAATCTCGCCGCCGCCGAGCAGCGCCCGCCGGCCGAGATGCTGCCCAGCCATATCCAGGCGGAAAGCGAGATGGCGGCAAGCTTGCTGCCGCCTGACGCGATCTGGATCGACCTCACCATGCCCAAGGCGGCCGAGATCGCGGCCATCGAGCGCGCCTTCGCGATCGAGATTCCTACCCGCGAGGAGATGCACGAGATCGAGGCCTCAAGCCGCCTCTATGCCGATCACGGCGCCCTCTTCATGACGACGCCGGTCCTGCACCGCGCCGCGACCGACGTGCCGGAAAGTGGTGCTGCGACCTTCGTGCTGCTGCCCGACCGGCTCATCACCGTGCGCTTCATCGATCCGCTGCCCTTTGCGACCTTCAGCCGCCGCGCCGAACGCGATCCCGCCATCGCCGCCACGCCGCAGATGATCCTGCTGGGGATTCTCGAAGGGGTGGCCGACCGCCTCGCCGACATCCTCGAAGTGGCGGCGGCCGACATGGAACGGGTCTCGCGCGATGTCTTCCGCAGCACGCCGGCCGGCCATCACCGCCGCGGGCGGCATGCCGAGACGCGGCATTCCAGCCGCCATCTGCAGCAGGTGCTCTTCCGCGTCGCGCGCTGCGGCGATATCGGCACCAAGGCCCGGGATTCGCTCCTCGGCCTGTCGCGTCTGGTGCTCTTTCTCACCGCCCAGGCCGATCTCAAGAAGGACAGCAAGCTGCGCTTGAAGACGCTCACCCGCGACATCGCCTCGATCACCGATCACGCCAATTTCCTTGGCGGCAAGGTGAACTTCCTCCTGGATGCGACCCTGGGCCTCATCAATATCGAGCAGAACGCGATCATCAAGATCTTCACCGTGGCGGCGGTGGCCTTCCTGCCGCCCACCCTGATCGCCAGCGTCTACGGCATGAATTTCAAATTCATGCCGGAGCTCGACTGGCATTTCGGCTATCCCTTCGCGATCGTCCTGATGGTGCTTTCCGCCTTGCTGCCCATCTGGTATTTCCGCCGCCGAGGCTGGCTGTAACGCGCTACTGCGCCGTTACATAGGCGCCTTCGACGCGCCGCGGCGCGCGCGGCTCCTGCGTCTCAACCAGCAGCGCTTTCATGAAGCGTGTCTCCTCGACCGGCGAGCGGCCGAACAGGCGCTTGAACTCGCGGCTGAATTGCGAGGCGCTTTCGTAACCGACCCGCGTCGCCGCCACGGCGGCATTGAGACCGTCCTGCACCATCATCAGGCGCGCGCGGTGAAGCCGCGTCGTCTTCAGATACTGGATCGGCGAGGTCTGCGTCACCGCCTTGAAATGCGCATGGAAGGCGGCCGGGCTCATACCCGCTTCCGAGGCCAGGGCCGCCACGTCGAGATCGTCGTTGAATTCGTGATGGATGCGGCGCAGGGCCTTTGCCACCTTGCCGAACTGGCTGTGATGGGCAAGGGCCGCGCGCAGGGCGCCGCCTTGCGATCCGGTGAGGACGCGGAAATAGATCTCGCGCATGATGGATGGACCAAGCAGCTTGGCCTCGACCGCCGGCCCTGCCAGCACTTCTAGGAGCCGCTGCACCGCATCGCCCAGGCAATCGTCGAGCGGTGTCGCATAGATTCCCTTCGGCATGACTTGGGCATAGGAGCCGGCCTGGTCGAGGGCCATCAGCAATTCCGCGACCACGCTGAGGTCGATGCGGATCGCCATGCCCAGAAGCGGCTCCTTCTCGCTGGCCTCGGTCTCGCTCTCGAAGGGCAGCGGCACCGAGAGCACCAGATATTGCTGGGCGTCATAGACGAACATCTCGTCACCGAGATAGCCGCGCTTCCTGCCCTGCACGATGACGCAGATGCTGGGCTCGTACATGACCGGCGTCCGCGGCATGGATTGGTTGGCGCGCATGAACTTGACGCCGTCGAGCGGCGCCAGGGTAAAGCCAGGATTCGGGGCGAGCTGCCCGATGAGTTCGATCATGCGCTTCTGGCGCGCATCCCAGGAAGGACTTGCGGGGACGGGGCTCGGCATATTCATGTTACATACTCCTTTACCAATCCAACGCAGTATTAGGTTAGCATTCGAGGGTCATAATACTCGTGAAATCGTGCCCGATAGAGGAATAGGCAAAGATATTCCAGCTTCCGACATGGCCGGGTCATGCTTGGGGGCATTGCGTGGCCTGGTGTGGGAGGTCGCTCCATTGCGGTGCCGGGCTGGGCCCCCTACCTATGTCCCTGGATAGAGGCGATCGTTTGAGGGGCAGGGCGGCATGGCATTCTGGAACAACCGGGCGGTTCCCGGCCATACGGGCAATGCCCGCCTTGCCAACGCCATCGCCGCCGAGGAACAGGCCGGCCTCGCTTTTGCCTTCATGGCCCGGACGATCGCCGTCGTCATCGTTGCCATCTGGCTGCCCTTCATCGTTGAGGGTCCGCGCACCTATTACTATCTCGGCCTCGTGGGCGCCTTTTTCCTGCTGGGACTCATCCCCCATCTGTTGCGGCGCTGGCGCCATGCCGAACCGCTCAAATTCGCCTTCATCTTGCTCGACGTTGCGCTCATCACCGCCACCATCATGATGCAGCCGCCCGACCACATCGCCTATGACTGGCCGGTGCAGATGCGCATCCGCTTTGTCGAGTTCCTCTATCTCATGCTGCTGCTGATCGGCTCCGCTCTTTCATACCGGCCCAGTCATGTGGTCTGGACCGGCATCTGCATCATCGTGGTCTGGTCGGCGGGTGTGCTCACCCTTTACAATCTTCCCGACACGGTCCGCTTCTCGGAGACTGGCGGCGAACTGGCGCCGGCCGAGGTCATGGCCGTCATTCTCGATCCACATTATGTCGGCATCTCCAATCTGCTTACCCAGAACGTGCTGACCGCGATCGCGACGGGTCTCCTGGCGGCGGCGGTGGCGCGCTCGCGTCACATGCTCCTGCGCCAGACTCGCGCCGAAGTGGCGCGCGCCGATCTCCGCCGCTACGTCTCGCCCGACGTCGCCGATGCCATGCTGGCCGATGCGCCCGATACCTTCGGCCAGCCGGCGACGCGGCATGTGGCGGTGCTCTTTGCCGATATCTGGCAGTTCACCACCCTGGTCGAGAAGCTGGAGCCGGATCGCGTGGTCTCGCTCCTGCGCAGTTTTCAGGTGCGCGCCACCGCGATCGTGTTCCGCCATGGCGGCACGCTCGACAAATATCTCGGCGACGGCTTCATGGCGACTTTCGGCGCCCTCGACGGCGGCGATGACGGCAAGGTCGCGCAGCGCGCTTTGGCCTGTGCCCTCGATCTGCAGCGGGAAATGGATCGCTGGTGTGAAAAGCGTGCGGCGCGCGGCACGTTCCCCGTGCGTCTCGGCATCGGCCTCCATTACGGCCCGGCCGTCGTCGGCAATGTCGGCAGCGATCAGCGCATGGAATTCACCGTCGTCGGCGATGCCGCCAATGTGGCCTCCAGGATCGAACGGCTGACGCGGAAATTCGATTGCCGCATCGCGGTATCGGATGCCTGTCTGGCTGCAGCGCGCAACGACATCGTCGATCTCCCGGCCTTCGCCGATCTCGGCCTCACGGCCTTGCGTGGTCGCATCGAACCGGTGCGGCTTCACGTCTGGCCGGTTCCGCAAGCGGCGATGTGATCTTCCTCCCATTCCTGGGCGCCTCACCTCGTCACCCTGTGACAATGGGCATATCCTTTAGTAGCACCCCCCAATAGATTTGACATTTCGGTTTGCAAACGGTCGAATTGATCTCGGTTAAGCGATGCATGGAGCATGCGACGCGATCGTGACAGTCCCCCCCGCCGACACGCCGCCTGGCGAATCCGATGACGACCAGGACCAGCCACAGCCGATCGGCGGCGTCGCTGCGCGCATGGCGGAACTCATCCGGCTCAATACCGCCCACCGCCAGAGCGAAGCGCGCTTTCGCCGCGTGGTCGACGCCTCGCCCAGCGCCATGGTGATGATCGGCGATGACGGCCGCATTGAAATGGTCAACACACAGGCCGAGCGATTGTTCGGTCATCCCCGCGCCGAGATGA
This sequence comes from Dongia sp., assembly GCF_041909655.1. Taxonomy (GTDB): domain Bacteria; phylum Pseudomonadota; class Alphaproteobacteria; order Dongiales; family Dongiaceae; genus Dongia. The sequence goes on from NZ_JAYRDA010000013.1 coordinate 11,834, forward strand.
TGGGCCAGCCCGTCGAGATGCTGATACCGGCGCGGTTCCGCGGCCATCATCCGGCGCTGCGACATGGCTTCTCCGCCGAGCCGCGGGCAAGGCCGATGGGGGCCGGGCGCGAGCTGTTCGGCCTGCATCGCGACGGCACCGAATTCCCGATCGAAATCGGGCTCAATCCGATCGAGACCGAAGAGGGCATCAAAGTGCTCTCGGCGATCGTCGACATCACCGCGCGGCGCCGCTCCGAGGAACGCTTCCGCCGTGTCGTCGAAGCGGCACCCAACGCCATGGTGATGATCAATGGCCGGGGCATCATCGAAATGGTGAACGCTCAGGCCGAACTCGTCTTCGGCTATGACCGCACCGAATTGCTGGGGCAGCCGATCGAGGTGTTGGTGCCGGCACGCTTTCGCCCCCAGCATCCCGCTTTGCGCGGGCATTTCTTCTCGGCGCCCGATTCCAGGCCCATGGGGGCCGGGCGCGATCTCTATGGGCTGCGCAAGGATGGCAGCGAATTTCCGGTCGAGATCGGGTTGAATCCGATCGAAACCGATGACGGCCCCATGGTGCTCTCGGCCATCGTCGATATCTCCGATCGCAAGCAGAAGGAAGAAAGCATCCGCCAGGCGCTGCGCGAAAAGGACGTGCTCCTGAGCGAGGTCCATCACCGCGTGAAGAACAATCTGCAGATCATCCATTCCCTGCTCGATCTGCAATCCGGCCAGATATCGGACGAAACCGTGATCGCCATGCTGCGGGAAAGCCAGAACCGCATACGCTCGATGTCACTCATCCACCAGACGCTCTATCAGTCGAAGGATTTTGCGCGCGTTGACTTCTCGAACTTCCTCGATTCCCTGCTGCCCACGCTGATGACATCCTACAGCGTCGCCGCCGACAGGATCGCGCTCGACGTCAAAATCGAGGATGTACATCTGCCACTCAATCAAGCCATACCGTGTGGGCTTATTGTCAATGAATTAATCTCAAATGCCCTGAAGCATGCCTTTCCGGGCGATCGCGGCGGCAGCATCAAGGTGGAATCCCGCTTGCGCTCGGGCGAGGACGTCATACTCTCGGTCAGCGATGACGGCATCGGCATCAGCGAGCAACTGGATTTGGCGAGCACCGCAACCTTGGGCTTGACTCTGGTCCAGCTCCTGGCGGCACAATTGCATGGTCAGATCTATATCCAGCGCGCCCGGCCGACGCGGTTTGAGCTGACCTTCCCCATCGCTTCGGGATGAACACATGAATATGCCGACAACACGCGTGATGGTCGTCGAGGATGAGGGTGTTGTCGCCTTCAATCTTTGCCAGCGCCTGAAAAAGCTCGGCTATGACGTGCCCGTCGTCGTCTCCTCGGGCAAGGCGGCCCTGGCCGAAATTGAAGAGAAGCGGCCCGATATCATTCTCATGGACATCCATATCGACGGCGACATCGACGGCATCGAGACGGCAAGCCGCATCCCCGCGGAGATGATGGTGCCGATCATCTATCTCACCGCCTATTCCGAGGAAACCACGCTCGACCGCGCCCGGGCGACGCGCCCCTATGGCTATCTCCTGAAGCCCTTCTCGGAACGCGAGTTGCACGCCACCATCAAGATGGCACTCGAACGCCGCGCCAGCGACGTCGCGGTGCGCGACAGCGAGGAGCGGCTGCGTCTGGCCCTGGCCGCGGCCGAGATGGGCTCCTGGGAGTTTGATCCAGAATCGGAAATGATCGCGCATCAGCCTTATCGCGGCTGGTTCTCCGCGAATACAGAGGGGCCCGTCACCAAGAGCTTCCGCGATTTTCTGGCCAGGGTTCACGACGATGACCGCGATGCGGTGCAAGCGGCGTTCAAGCAGGTGACCAATAGCGATCAGCTCCGAGAGATCGAATTCCGACAGCAGGTGGATGGCGGAGATACGCGCTGGCTGCGCGTGGTCGGGCGCTCGTTCCGCGAGCCGCCGGACCGGCGCCTGCGCATTGTCGGCGTGGTGCGCGACATCACCGCCCAGAAACTCGCCGAAGCAACGCATCGTTCGTCGGAACAGAGTTATCGCGACATCATCGCCACCATCGACGGCATCGTCTGGGAGGCGGATCGCGACCAGAACCGCGTCACCTATATCAGCGACAGCGTCGAGCGGATTCTGGGCTACACGCCACAACAATGGCTGCGCGACTCGACTTTCTGGGAGGATCACATCCTGCCAGAAGACGCGCCGCTCGCTTTGGCCACCTATGAGCGCGCGATCGCCTCGGGCCGCTCCTACGATACCAGCTACCGCATGATTGCCGCCGATGGTCGGCCGGTCTGGATTCACGAAGTAGTCTCGATGATCCTGCGCGACAACCGCACCAAACTCATTCGCGGCGTCATGGTCGACATCACCAGGCAGAAGGAAATCGAAGCGGAATATCAACTGGCTTCCGAACAATACGCCGAGAGCGAAAGCCGCCTCAAGGCCATCCTCGACACCGCGGCCATAGGCATCGTCACCGTCGACAGCCGTTTCCGCATCACGCGCTTCAACCGCGAGGCCGAACGAATCTTCGGCTACAGCGCCGCCGAGATGATGGGAACCAGCCTCGACCGCCTGATTCCGGACGATCTGCGCAGCCGGCATGGCGAGCACCTTCGGCAATTCGCTGCCGGCGAGATGCGCAGCCTGGCAATCGGCGATTGGCGCACGATCAACGGCCTCACTGCGGATGGCCGCACCATTCCGCTCGACATCGTCATCTCGAAAGTGGCGGTTGGCGGCAAGACCACGCTGACCGCCATCATGCGCGACATGAGCGACACCAAGAGCCGGGAAGAGAAATTGCAGCAACTCCTCGACGAACGGGAGACGGCCTTGCTCCATGCCGAAAATGCCAACAAGGCGAAATCGAGTTTTCTTGCCGTGATGAGTCATGAATTGCGCACACCGCTCAACGCCATCATCGGCTTTTCGGATTTGATGAAGCGCGAGATTTTCGGCCCGATGAGCAATGACCGCTACAAACAATACGCGATCGACATCAACGAGAGCGGCGCCTTGCTGCTCACCATCGTCAATTCCATCCTCGATCTCTCGCGGATCGAATCCGGCCGGCAGGACCTCAAGATCGCGCCGATCTCCTTCGACGATTCATGGACCTCGATCGCCCATGCCCTGGAGGCGCTCGCGGCTCAGAAGGAAATCCGGCTCGATATCGCAGCTCCCAGCGCGCCGCATCGGTTCCAGGGCGATCGCCATGCGGTGGCCCAGGTGCTGACGAACCTCATCTCCAACGCGATCAAATTCACCCCCAATGGCGGGATGGTGGGCGTCTCGATCGCACCCTCCGGCGATTGTTCGGAAATAATCCTCAGCGTGCGCGACACCGGCCGCGGCATTCCCGAAGACCGCCTCGTCGATGTGTTCAAGCCTTTCGTCCAGGTTTCCGATTCCTACGCCCGCGACGTGGGCGGCGTTGGATTGGGCCTCGCCATCTGCAAATCTCTTGTGGAAGCCATGTCGGGCCGGATTGAGATCGAAAGCGAGATCGGGCGCGGCACCTTGGTTCGCATCGCCTTGCCCGCCGCCTAAACCTTCACATCCACCACCTGCCCGCCGGTCACGCGCAGGAGGTCGGCGGGAGTCAGGCGGAAGACCGCATTGGGCGCCCCGGCGGCCGCCCAGATTTCCGCAAACGACAGCAGATCCGCGTCGATCAGCACCGTGACCGGGCCGCTATGGGCGATGGGGGCGACGCCACCGATGGCAAAACCGGTGCGGTCGCGCACGAAGGCGGCATCCGCCTTGCCGATGCTCTCACCCAGCGCCGCCGCCACTTTTGCCTCGTCGATCCGGTTGGCGCCGCTGGCGATGATCAAAACGGCCCTGTCGGTTTCGGTGCCGCGAAAGATCAGCGATTTCGCGATCTCGGCGACCTTGCAGCCGATCGCCGCCGCGGCATCGGCTGCGGTCCGCGTCGAGGCGTCGAATTCCTTGATCTCGGCCACGAGGCCCGCAGCCGCGAGTGCCGCGCGGACGCGGGCGACGCTGCCGCTCTCGATACTCACCCGGCCAGTTCCCGCGAACGATGCGTGGCGGCGGCGATCGCCTTGTTCATCAAAGGCTGGATGCCGTCCGCCGCCATCAGCACCGCGATCGCCTGTTCGGTGGTGCCCTTGGGACTCATCACCGCCTTCCGGAGATCGGCCGCGGGTTCGCTGGCCTGATGGGCAAGCTCCCCCGAGCCACAAACGGTCGAGCGCGCGAGACGCATGGAGAGATCGGCCGGGAGGCCAGCCACACGTCCGGCTTCCGCCAGCGCCTCGATCAGCAGAAAGACATAAGCAGGACCGCCGCCCGAAACCGCGGTCACCTGATGCATCAGCTCTTCGTCATCGACCCAGGCCACCTCGCCTACCGCCGCGAGCAGTGCTCCGCAGAGATCGAGGGTCTTTGCCGGCACGGATGCATCGCGGAAAATGACGCTCATGCCGCGCCCCACCGCTGCCGGCGTGTTCGGCATGGCGCGCACGACATGGACCTGGGTCCCCAGCGATTTCTTGAAATAGGCGACGTTCTTCCCGGCGGCGATGGAAAGGAAGGTGACTCCAGGCTGGGCCAGCATCTCGAGATTCTCGAGCGCCTCGTCCATGAATTGCGGCTTTACCGCCAGAAGAACCAGCGCCGGGATGAGATCGTCCGGCACATCCTCGTAATGGGTAAAGATGGTGACGCCGGCCGCCTTGACGTCGTCGAGGCCCTTGGGCGCCGGATCGATCACGAAGACATCGCTGCCGGCGACACCTTGCGCCAGCCAGCCGCGCAGCAACGCGCCACCCATTTTGCCGCAGCCGACCAGCAGCAGCTTGCCCGGTAATTCCAGTTTGGTCATCTCGGCTCCCGCCCTTTGCAGTGAGGGCGGTCGCCGATTGACTTCAGGCCGTGCCGACTGTTTCCAGCAGCGCCGCCTCGACCGCCTCCTGCGGCTTCTTACCGCCCCAGAGCAGGAATTGGAAGGCGGGGTAGAAACGCTCGCATTCGTTGATCGCCGCTTCCATCAGATCCTCGAGCTGCTCGGAGGTGACCCCGGCCGTACCGCGCAGCAGAATCGTGTGCCGGAACATCGGTGCCCCCTCATCGGAGCAGAGGTCGAAATGGCCGAGCCAGAGGCGTTCGTTGATATGTGCCAGCAATTCGGAGAACTGGGCGCGCTTTGCGAGGGCGATCTTGGTGTCGAAGAGGCAGGAGAAATACATTGCCCCCAGATCTTCCTGCCAGACGAAGAACATGCGGTATTCGCACCACTGGCCGGTGAATTCGACGATCATCTCCTCATCGGTCGAACGGTCGTAACGCCATTCATTGGCGTTGACCAATTCTTCCATCATGTCGAGGGGATTAGCGGTCGGGGCCAGGGTCGACTCTTGGGTAAGCTGCATCGAAAGCGCCCTCCATGCGGGTGGCAACCGGGGCTAACCGGTCGCCAGTAATCGACCAGACTAGAGTGCCGTCGGGGCTCGCCACGCTTGGGGGTGCGCGACCCCTAAGGCTTGATGTGAAACGTTAATTTCCCACCAGATTTAGAGTCGCAAATTTGCGACTCTGGCGCAAGCGACATTTACATTCCTTAACAAAAATATCTCGCGAGTGCGGGAAGGACGGGAAACCCTCACTTTCTTCCCTCCCCCTTCAGGGGGGGGGGGGGGGGGGGGCACGCAAGTGACGGGTCGTGCGAACCCATGCCCCCCTCCCGACCTCCCCCCTGAAGGGGGGAGGTGTAAGGACGGGAAACCCTCACAAATTGGGCTTGTCCGGCATCTCATGGGCCGGGCGGGCGGCGGGTTCGGCGTCTTCGGCCAGCTTCGCTTCGAGGGCGGCGAGGCGCCGGGCGAGCTTGATCTGTTCGGCGCGGGCTTCCTGGGCCACCGCCTTCATGGTGTCGAATTCCTCGCGGCTCACCAGATTCATGCGGCCCAGAAGGCGTTCCAGATGCTGCTGCACCTTGCCCTCGATTTCCTGCTTCAATCCCGTGAGCGAGCCCAGGGCACCGGTCGCCACCTTGGCCATGTCGTCGAGAATCCGGTTGTCGCTCTGCATGGCGGTTTCGTCCCTATGCTTGTGGTCACTATCCTGGGGCTTATATAACCGGTCCGCGCCCGGTTTTCGAGGGCGCCTATCGGCGCAGGCCGAATCAACGCCGATCAATACGGGGCAAACCAGGGCGAATCATGATTTCCGATACCGGCTATTATATCTATCCGGGCTTCGACCCGGTCGCCCTCGATCTGGGTATCCTCCAGATCCGCTGGTATGCGCTCGCTTATATCGCCGGGATTCTGCTGGCCTGGCGCTACATGGTCTATCTCGCCAAGAAGCCGCCTGCCCGGGTGGAGCCCCGCCATTGCGAGGACATGATCACCTGGGGAACCATCGGCATCATCCTGGGCGGGCGCCTCGGCCATGTCCTCCTCTGGAATCCCGGCTACTACCTCTCGAACCCGATCGAGATCCTGAAGATCTGGGAAGGCGGCATGGCCTTCCATGGCGGCCTCATCGGCGTCATCGTGGCGATGCTGCTTTATACGCGGCGCGTGGGGATACCCTTCTTCGCTCTGGCCGATCTCGCCGCCGCGGCGACCCCGATCGGCCTTTTCCTCGGCCGTGTCGCCAATTACATCAATGGCGAATTGGTGGGCCGCGTCACCGATGTACCCTGGGCCATCATCTTCCCCCATGTCGACGGACTCCCACGCCATCCCAGCCAGATCTACGAGGCCCTCACCGAAGGTGTCCTGCTTTTCACCATTCTCGCTTTCTTCGCGCACCGGCAGAAGATCCGCGAACGCTTCGGCACGCTCTCCGGCATCTTCCTCATCGGCTATGGCTGCGCCCGCGTCGTCTCGGAGATGTTCCGCGAGCCGGAGGCCTTCACCGACAGCCTCGTCGCCACCACCTGGGGCCAGTGGCTGAGCGCGCCGATGATCCTCTACGGCCTTTATCTCATCTGGCGCGGCCGGCGCCTCAAGCCAGCCTGATGCAGCAGATCGCGGAAAGCCTCCGGCGCCGCTTGGCCCTCGAAGGCGGCCTCACCATTGCCGCCTATATGGAAACCGTGCTGGCTGGTGCCGGCGGCTATTACCGCGAGAACGATCCCCTGGGCGAAGCCGGCGATTTTATCACCGCGCCGGAAATCTCGCAGATGTTCGGCGAGATCCTGGGGCTTTGGTGCGTCGATACCTGGACGCGCCTCGGCTCGCCCGAAGCGTTCCATCTGGTCGAGATGGGGCCGGGGCGCGGCACGCTGATGCAGGATGCCCTGCGCGCCGCCCGCGTTTCCTCCGCTTTCCTCGCGGCCAAGCAATTGCATCTCGTCGAGATCAATGAAGAGCTCAAGCGCCAGCAGGCCCTGCGCCTCGCCGATCATCAACCCCAATGGCACGCATCGCTTGCGACTTTGCCGCCGGGGCCTGTGCTGCTCCTCGCCAACGAATTCCTCGACGCGCTGCCGATCCATCAATTCATCATGACCGAAAGCGGCTGGCGCGAACGCGTGGTGGTACAGCAGGGTGACAGCTTTGCCTTCGCTCATGCCGCCCCCGGCCCGGCCCTCGCCTTGCTGCGGCCCGCCCATCAAGGCGCCGTCCTCGGCGAGATCGCGGAAGTATCACCCGCCGCGATCGCCCTCATCGACAGCCTCGCCCGCCGCCTCAAAGCGGAGGGGGGTGCCGCCCTCTTCATCGATTACGGCCCGGCGGAAAGCGGACTTGGCGATTCCTTCCAGGCCCTGAAGCGCCACCAGTTTCATGACCCTCTCGCAGATCCCGGCGAGGCCGACCTCACCGCCCATGTCGATTTTGCGAGCCTTGCCGAAGCAGCCCGCCAGGCCGGTGTTCATGCCTATGGCCCCGTCACCCAGGGCGATTTCCTGCGCTCCCTCGGGCTTGAACTCCGTACCGACATGCTGGCCGCCAAAGCCGACGCGGAGACGGCCGAGATTCTCAGGCGCCAGTGCCGGCGCTTGATTGCGCCCGACGAAATGGGCAGGCTGTTCAAAGTGCTTGCCCTCACGGGCGCCGATCTCGAGGAACTGGCCGGCATATGATTGTCACCACTGAATCACTTTCCCGCCTCCCCGGCATCGGCCACGGCTTTCTCACGCGCCGCGGCGGTGTTTCCGACGGCATCTATGATTCCTTGAATTGCGGCCTCGGCACCGAGGACGCAAAGGCGCGCGTGATGGAAAACCGCGCCCGCGCCGTAAAGGCGGCGGGCCTCCGCGCCGAACCCCTCAACACCGCCTATCAGGTCCACGGCAAGAACGTGCTGGTGGTGGAAACGCCCCTCGATCAGGAGAACCGACCCCAGGCCGACGGCCTCGTCACCAGGACGCCCGGCATCAATCTCGGCATCCTCACCGCCGATTGCGGCCCGCTTCTCTTCGCCGATGCCGAGGCACGCGTGGTCGGCGCCTGCCATGCCGGCTGGAAAGGCGCCGTCGGCGGCATCATCGAGGCGACCGTGGAGGCGATGGAAGGATTGGGCGCCAGGCGCGCCGACATCGTCGCCGTCCTTGGCCCCTGCATCGGCCAGGAATCCTACGAGGTCGGCACCGAATTCCCGACACCCTTCATCGACCAGGACCCCGCGAATGCCCGCTTCTTCGCCGCCAATGCCTGCAGGAAGTTCCAGTTCGATCTTCCCGGCTATATCGCCGCGCGCCTCGCGCATCTCGGCCTCGCCGAGGTGAACGTGACCGGCCACGACACCTGCGCACTCGAAGATGATTTCTTCTCCTACCGCCGCAAGACCAAACGTGGCGAACCCGATTACGGCCGGCAAGTCTCGGTGATCGGCCTTACCTGACTCGAAAAGGGAAACGACATGGCGCACCCGTCACCAGACAAGGCACGCTTCACCGGCGAAAAGGGCCGCAAGGTCATCAATATCCGCGAGACGCCCATGGTGCCCTATGACATGGACGGGCCGCTGCAGCACGACATGTCGCTCATCGAGCTTTCCTATGAGCGCGACAACAAACAGGGCGCCTATCTCATCCGCATGGAACCCGGCGCCCAGACCATCGCCCACGAACATCCCTTCCGCGAGGAATTCATCATCCTGGAAGGCGAACTCATCGAAAGCGACGGCACCATCCTGAAGACCGGCGATTACGTCATCTACGAAGCCGGCACCTATCACAACAGCCGCACCGAAAAAGGCTGCCTGCTGCTGGGCATCGATTGGCAGCGGCGGAAGTGACGGCTGAACTGGCTTGGTCAACTCGATTGTCATCCCCGCGAAGGCGGGGATCCACGAGTTTCTTTCTTTAGTCTCAGACAAACTCGTGGATGGTCGGCCTGCGCCGACCATGACACCGAGAGGGTGACAGATGGACGACTTCCTCCCTTATGTCGGCTGGACGGTGGCGACGCTTCTGCCCATCATCAACCCGATCTCGGCCGCCGGCATGTTGATCGGCATCACCGGCAACCTCACCAATGCCGAGCGCAACCGCCAGATCACCATGGCCTGCATCTACATGACCGGCATCCTGCTCAGCTTCCTGCTGGCGGGTGTCCTCATCATGGATCTCTTCGGCATTTCGATCCCGGGCCTCCGCATCGCCGGCGGCATGATCGTCGCCTTCCTCGGCTTCTCCATGCTGTTCCCGCGCGAGTCGCCCTTGGATTCCGATTCCGACATGGAGGCGCGCGCCAAGCTCGACATCTCGTTTACGCCCTTGGCCATGCCGGGGCTTTCCGGTCCGGGCTCCATCGCCCTCGTCATCACCATGTCGACCAGCGTGCAACAATCGGGCGAACTCTCGACGCCGATGACCTATCTGGTGATCTCGGTCGGCATCGTGGTGACCGCGATCATCATCTGGTTCTGCCTGCGTGCGGCCGGCCTCCTCAACCGCCTGCTGGGTGCCAATGGCATCGCCGCCATTTCGCGCATCATGGGCTTCCTGATGGTCTGCATCGGCGTGCAATTCGTCATCAATGGCGTGCAGGATCTCATCCACGATCCCGCCTTCTGGCCGAAATAGATTATTTGCGACCGCGATCCAATGTGGTCGCGACGACGCCGGCGACGATGATCAACCCGCCGCCCCAGGTGAGGAGCGCGTAACGCTCGCCGAGGAACAGCGTGCCGATGACGAGGCTGGTCGCCGCCGCCACATAACCGATCTGCGAAAGATAGACCGGCCCGCCCACGATCTGCAGGCGGAAGAAGAGGGCGAACATCACCGCCGAGACCGCGATCTGGCCGAGCGTGAGGATGGGCGCTTCGCCGAGCATCGCGAAAGGCATCGCACCATCCCAGAACAAGGTCGCCACGAACAGGCACAAGGCTGCCGCCGCGTTGCTGCCCATGGCAAGCACCAGCGGCTTGCCGTTCGCCGGCCAGTCGAGGGTGCGATAGACATTGCCGCTGGCAAGGCTGAGGGGAATGAAGAGCGCCGCGATCAGCCAGACGAGATCGCCGCCGCCAACCTCACCCTTCGAGAGGATGATGGTGAGAGCACCGAGGCAGCCCAAAGCAATACCGGCAAAGCCCAGGAGACCCGGCTTCTTGATCCCCATCAGAATCGAGATCGTGAGCGTCATGATCGGCGAGAGGGTGAGGTAGATCGCGGTCAAGCCCGCCCCCAAACGCGGGATCGCCGCATAGATGAGGAGATTGGGGAGCACATAGGAGAGCAGACCGGCGATCAGGTAATAGCGCAGATGCCGCGCATCCCAGGCGATCCGCATCTTGCGCGCGAGGATGATGCCGAAAATCACCAGCGCACCGCCACCCGAAATCGCGAACGACCAGGCCGGCGGCGAAATCCCTGCCCCATGCGCAAGCTTGCCCAGCGGAAAACTCAGCCCGATCAGAAACCCGGTCGAGACGAGGAGGGAGAGGGCGGTGGTGCGGTTGGGGGGCATGCTCGTGAACTCTTCCGTTCCTTAAAACGTCATGGTCCGCGTAGGCGGACCATCCACGAGTTTGGTGGTTACCCAAAGAAAGAAACTCGTGGATCCTCCGCCTTCGCGGAGGATGACGACATGGAAGACGGTCAGATCACTCACCTGAACGCCGCCAGCACTTCAAGAAAATCGGCACCGTAGCGTTTCAGCTTGCGCTCGCCAATTCCCGGGATGGCGAGGAAATCGTGGAGGGTCGCAGGTTTTCTTTGTGCGATCTCACGCAAGGTGGCGTCGTGGAAGATCACGTAAGGCGGCACGTTCTGCGCACTTGCGAGATCCCGGCGCCGCGCCCGCAGGGCGTCGAACAGCTTGGGGTCGATATCCCCCAACGCTGCCGCCGCCAGGAGCGGATCGCGCTTCCTGCGGTCACGGCGCGAAACCGCGATGGTCGGGCGCCGCAGCATCAGCTTGGTCTCGCCCTTGAGGAGCGGCCGGGCGCCTTCGGCGACACCCAGCGTGTTGAATTCGTCGTTCTGCACAAAGAGATAGCCCAGCGACAGCAATTGCCGCGCGAGGCTCTTCCAGGCATTGGCATCAAGATCGCCGCCAATGCCGAAAACCGGCAATTGCTGGTGGCTGAATCGCAACACCTTCTCCGTGCCCTCGCCCCGCAGCACGTCGATCACATGGGCGATGCCGAAACGCTGGCCCGTGCGCCAGCAGGCCGAGAGCAGTTTCTGTGCCGGCAGGGTCGCGTCCCAGGTCTCCCCCGGCTCCAGGCAGATATCGCAATTGCCGCAAGGCTGCGAGTCCTCGCCGAGATAACGCAGCAATGCCATGCGGCGGCAGTCGGTCGCCTCGCAGAAGGAAAGTAGCGCGTCGAGCTTGCGGCGGCTCACCACCTTGCGCTGTTCGGTCAAATCCGAATCCTCGATGCGGCGCCTGAGCAGCACCACGTCCTGGAGTCCGAAAGCGAGCCAGGCTTCCGCCGGCGCGCCGTCGCGCCCGGCGCGGCCGGTCTCCTGGTAATAGGCCTCGATCGAGGAGGGGAGATCGAGATGCGCCACGAAACGCACATCCGGCTTGTCGATCCCCATGCCGAAGGCGATCGTCGCCACCATGACGATGCCATCTTCGTTGATGAAGCGGTGCTGGTTGTGGGCGCGGGCCTTCTGCTCCATCCCCGCGTGATAGGGCAAAGCCGTCACCCCGCGCGCTTGCAGCCAGGCCGCCACATCCTCGACGCGCTTTCGCGACTGGCAATAGACGATCCCCGCCTCGCCTTTCTGCTCGGCCTCGATGAGCGCCAGCAATTGCTTCTTCGCGTCATGGCGTTCGACCACCTTGTAGCGGATGTTCGGCCGATCGAAGGAGGTGAGATAGACCTCTGCCTCTTCCAGTGCCAGGCGCTCCCTGATCTCGGCGCGCGTCTCCCGGTCCGCCGTCGCGGTCAAGGCGATGCGCGGCACCTCCGGGAATTGTTCATGGAGTGCCGAGAGCTGGATATATTCCGGGCGGAAATCATGGCCCCATTGCGAGACGCAATGCGCCTCGTCGATGGCGAAGAGGGCGATCTTCACTTGGCGCAGCAGATTGAGAAAGAAAGGGGTCAGCAGGCGCTCCGGCGCCACATAAAGCAGCTTCAGCTCGCCCCGCCGCATCTGGCCTTCGATCACCCGCATCTCATCGAGTGAAAGCGATGAATTGAGGCAGGCCGCCGCCACACCCATCTGCTGCAGCGCCGCGACCTGATCCTGCATCAGGGCAATGAGCGGCGAGACGATGATGCCGACACCTTGGCGCAGCATCGCGGGGATCTGATAGCAGACCGATTTGCCCCCGCCGGTCGGCATCAAGACAAGGGCATCGCCCCCGGCAGTCACATGGTCGATGATCGCGGCTTGCGGGCCGCGGAAGGCGGCATGGCCATAGACCCGGCGCAGAATCTCCAGCGCCCGATCTTCTACCGCTGCCAAGCCATCAGCCACCATTAAATCTACTTCCCCGAATCGAAACGGGCGGCAGCCGAGGCCGCCGCCCGTCATTCATTTCAATGCGCTCAAAGCACCTTCAGCACGGCTTCGGCGCTGGATACCTCGAAGGCGCCCGGCGCCTCGACATTCAAGGCCTTGACCACGCCGTTATCGACCACCATCGCATAGCGGCAGGCGCGGGTCCCCATGCCATAGCCGCTGCCATCCATGGTGAGGCCGACCGCCTTCGAGAAATCGGCATTGCCGTCGGCCAGCATCAGCACATTGTCGCCGACATTCTGCGACTTGCCCCAGGCATCCATGACGAAGGCGTCATTCACGGAAAGGCAGGCGATGGTATCGACGCCCTTGCCCTTGAGCGCCGCGGCATTCTGCACGAAGCCCGGCAGGTGCTTCGCGGAACAAGTCGGCGTGAAAGCGCCGGGCAGGGCGAACAGCACCACCTTCTTGCCCTTGAAAATATCGTCGGTCGACAGCGTCTGCATGCCGTCCTTATCCATAGTCTTCAGCGAGACGCTGGGGATCTTGTCGCCAACCTTGATGGTCATGGTGCGTTTCCTTTCCTGGCCTGTCCAAGCGGGTCCTGCCCAACCGGCAAGGCCGCTTTTGCGCTTCTGGGGAATCGTTCTGGGTAGGGCCTAGATATACGGCCTCATCTGGGTCTTTGCCAAGGCGGCAAAGGCCGCGGCCCTATTATGACATTGCCACGTAAGCGGTTATTTCGCCGCTTTGAGGGCATCCATCACAGCCTCGGATGTCAGCAATTCCGGCAGCAGAATGCCCTCCGGCGCCCCCGGCCCATAGACCACGTTCATCGGAATGCCGTAGCGGCCGAACCCGGCGAGATAGGACGAGATGGCGGGATCGGGATCGGTCCAATCGGCCAGCATCGGCGTGACATTCGCCGCGCCCAGCGCGCTCAGCACCGGATCGCGCTTCAGCACGAATTCCTTGTTGGCGCGGCAGGTGAGGCACCAGGCGGCGGTGACGTCGACGAAGACCACCTGTCCCTTCGCCACCTCCGCCGCGATGGCGCTCTCCTCGAACGGCACCCAGGCGATGCCATCGTCATCGGCCTCGCGCTGCCACCAGCCCATCTGCTGGCCCAGCACGAAAAGCAGCCACAAGGCCGTGCCGAGGAGCGACAGGCCGAGGATGCGTTTCAGCCAGCGCATCCACGGTCCCGGCCGCGGCAGCCAGCCAACCAGCGCCGGAAAGGCGGCGATGGCGAGATAGGGTGTGGCGAGGCCCAGCCCCAAGGCGATGAAGATGAACGCGATCTCGAACGGCCCCTGTGCCAGCGCAAAGCCCACGGCGCTGCCGACAAATGGCGCCGAGCAGGGTGTCGCCAGCACCGTCGCCAGCACCCCTTGCAGGAAGGCCGCGCGGCGCGGGCGTTTCGTTTCCGCGCGGTCCGCGGCGGCGGCGATGCCGCCGGCGAAGGCCGGGACCGGCACCTGGAACCAGCCCCAGACATTGGCAGCGAAGACCAGGCAGATCGCCGCCAGAACGCCCAGGAAAACCGGCTGCTGGAACTGGATGCCCCAGCCGATCCCCTGACCGCTCAATTTCAAGCCGATCAGGATCGCGGCCAATATTGCAAAGGCACTGACGATGCCGGCGGCGCTGGCGACGAAACTCGCGCGGAGATCACGTCGCGCTTCACCCGCTTTCTCCAGCACCGAACTCAGCTTCAGGATGAGCACCGGCAACACGCAAGGCATGACGTTGAGAATGAGCCCGCCCAGCCAGGCGATGAGCAGCATTGGCCAAATTGTCGGCAACGCCGGCATCCCGCCTGCCACCCCGACGAAATTTGCCGGCACGACACGCTGCTCCAGCCCATGCGCGCCATCGACCATTGTGAAGACGAGTTCGCTGGTGGCGACATCCGGCGCCTGACCCACGCGCTCGACCGGCAGATCGAAGCGCACCTCATGCCCGCCGCCGGCGATGCGTGTCTCGGGCTTGCCGAACAGCAAACCGCTTGGGCCTTCGACCAGCAGATCGGGTGCCGCAAAGGCATCGCCTTCGCTCCGCGCCGCGACCGAGAGCGTCTCGCCCACGATCTTTACATCGGTCAAGCGCCAGCGCGCGCGCGATCCGTCATCGGGCACCAGAGCTTGCGCCTCGCTGATCGCCGCCGCGTCTTCGCTCAAGGCTGGCGAGCCCGCCGGCAAGGCTAGATCGAGATCGTGTTCATAGGGGATGCAGATCTGCTCGCAGACCAGATAACGGAGATGCGCCTTCAAGTTGACCGCCTCGCCCGGCCGCTGCGGTGTCACGCGCAGAGGGAACACGACCTTCTCGCCATAGCCGAAAGTCTGCAGCCCGAAGAGCTCGAAGCGGTGCGGTGCCGGGAATGCCAGTTCCGCCGCCGCCACATTTTCCGAACCCGCGATCTCCACGCTGGGTGGAAAGCCGGCATCGCCGGGGCTGCGCCAATAGGTCTTCCAGCCGGGCTGCAGAACGATCTCGATTCCGAAGGGCAGGACCGAATCGCTCCCCGCCGCCGTGACCGCCGACATCAGGCGCACGGCGGTCTGGTCGGTCTGCGCGAAATCCCTGGCCACAGCCGGCGCAGGCAGCGCCAGGAGGCCGAATCCCGCCAGAATCAAGGCCTTCAGAAGTCCCGCTCTCGGCCCTGTGATATGTGATCCGCGATTCATCATTTGCCAACTTTCGGGACCAATTATACCTTTGTTACGCGGCGTTCGCCGTCACGAAGTCGTTTCGACCCGGGCGGAATTTCCCGCCTGCGTCATTACGCCGCCCGTTTTGCCGCGCCTCAAGATCCGGATGGTACCAATGAAACAAGGGCTATTACATCAGGGCTTCATGACCGGGCAATTGCTCGTCGCCATGCCGCAGATGCGCGATGCCCGTTTCACCCGCACCGTGATCTATCTCTGCGCCCATACCGATGACGGCGCCATGGGCCTGGTGGTGAACCGCCTGGTGGGCGCCCTTACCTTTCCGGACCTTCTCTCTCAGCTCGGCATCGACACGGCGGGGAATACCGAACATATCCGCATCCGTTCCGGCGGCCCGGTCGAGACCGGTCGCGGCTTCGTGCTGCATTCGACCGATTACGTCGATGACGCCACCTTGCAGGTGGGCGGCGAGATCGGCCTTACGGCGACGCTCGACATCCTGCGTGACATCGCCGAGGGCCACGGCCCCCG
The DNA here is from genome assembly GCF_041909655.1 of Dongia sp. Classification (GTDB taxonomy): domain Bacteria; phylum Pseudomonadota; class Alphaproteobacteria; order Dongiales; family Dongiaceae; genus Dongia. The sequence continues at coordinate 27,896 of NZ_JAYRDA010000013.1, forward strand.
CCGCTCGTTGCTGGCTTTGGGTTATGCCGGCTGGGGTCCCGGGCAATTGGATGCCGAGATGCAGGCCAATGCCTGGCTCAACGTGCCGCCCGACGAGGAGCTCGTCTTCGACGACAATCTCAACGACAAATGGGAACGCTGCATCGGCAAATTGGGCGTCAGCCTCACCACCCTCTCTGGCGAGATCGGCCACGCGTAGAATCGACCTCTCACCCCGCCACGAAATCCGCCCGCGACATCGCCGCATTGGCGACGAAATCCTCCGCCAGCATCTGGTGGCAGACATGGTCGCGCCATTGTCCGTTGATCTTGAGGTAAGCTGGCGCCAGGCCGATCTCGTGAAAGCCCATCCGCGCCAATAGCTGGCGGCTGCGGTCGTTCTCGGGAATGCAGGCGGCATCAATACGGTGAAGGCCCAGGCCCCAGCCGGGGCTGACCTGGGCCGGGCTGCCGCCCTCGCCTTCCTCATGGGAAGCAAAGGCAAACGGCAGCAGCAGATTAAGCGCCTCGCGCATCAGCCCCTGACCCGCATAGGGTGCCCCCATCCAATAGCCCAGACTCGCCGATTGCGCCGAGAGGCGCCGCACCTGGTTGAGGTTGATCCCGCCCAGGACCTCGCCGCGCGCGGCGCCGACATGGCCCCTGCCCGTAGCGACGAGGTGAAAGGCATAGCCCTGGTCGCCGTTCCATTCCCGCACCATGCGCGTGAGGCGCGCGCGATAGGTCCGGCGCGAAAGCGCATCGGCGCCCCATTGCGGCTCCCAGGGTTCCAGAAAGGAGCGGCTCACCCGCCTGAGATCGGCCCAGGAAAAATAGTCGATCATCAGGGGCGGGCGCAGGCGCACCCTCTCGCCCACCAGAGGCGGCGGAACCGGTCGATAGCGCGGCTCGAAGAAGAACATGGCGCCCCCAGCAACCTGCGCCTTAAAGTTTAAGACGCTCCTGCAAACTTGCAAGGTCCATGACATTGCCGACCGGCCCCATCGTGGTGAGGGTGGGGGTCGAGGCGATGAGGCGCCGGGCCACCCGGGCAAGATCCGCCCCCGTCACCGCATCCACCTTGGCCACGATCTCGGCGGGCGTGATGAAGCGGCCATGGATCAGGATCTGGGCCGCCAATTGCTCGCAGCGCGCCGAAGTCTTCTCCCGCGACATCAGGATGCCGGCCTTCAACTGCGCGCTGGCCCGGCGTATTTCCTCATCCGAAATATCCTGCGGCAGCTTGAGGAGTTCGTCGCAGACGATCGGCATCAATTCCGCCGCTTCCTTCTCGCCGGTTCCGGCATAGATGCCGAAAAGCCCGGCATCGGACCAGGCGCTGGCGAAGGAATGGATGCCGTAGACGAGGCCCCGCTTCTCGCGCACTTCCTGAAAGAGGCGCGAGGACATGCCGCCGCCGAAAAGCTGCGACAGCACGGCGCTGGCATAATAATCTGGATCGTGAACGCCGATGCCATCGAAGCCCAATACGATATGCGCCTGTTCGAGCTCGCGGGCGAGGCGCAATTCGCCGCCCTGGTAGCGCGCCGGATCCGTCGCGGCATTGCCGCCGGGGGGCAGATGGTCAAAGGCCTTCATCGCCATATCAACCAGGCGCTCATGCTCGATCCGCCCGGCGGCCGAAAGCACCATATTGCCTGGCCGGTAGCGGCTCCGCATATAGCCGGCGATGGCATCCGATTTGAGTTCCGCGATGATCTCGGCCTTGCCCAGCACCGGCCGCCCCATGCTCTGCCCCGGAAAGGCCGTCTCCTGGAAATGATCGAAGACGATGTCGTCCGGCGTATCCTCGGCCTGGCCGATCTCCTGGATGATGACACCGCGCTCGCGCTCCAGTTCCTCGGCATCGAAGGTCGAATGCTGCAGAATATCGGCGATGAGATCGAGTGCCAGCGGCACATCGTCGCTGAGCACCTTGGCGTAATAGGCGGTCTGCTCGCGACCGGTATAGGCATTGAGCACGCCCCCCACATTCTCGATCTCGACGGCGATGTCGCGGGCCGAGCGACGCTCTGTGCCCTTGAACGCCATGTGTTCGAGAAGATGCGAGACGCCGTTCTCCGCCGCCGCCTCATGCCGCGTGCCGATGCCGACCCAGATGCCGAGCGAGACGGTCTCCACTGAATCCATGCGGTCGCTGGCGATGCGGAAGCCGTTCTCCAGCGTCGTGATCTCGACGCTGTCTGTCTGCACATGGGTGCTGCGCGGGGAAATGTTCAAGGAATGGGGTGACCTTACTTGTTGTGGCCGAGGCGCGTATGGGCGAGGACGAAATCCTGCACGCGACGGAGATCGTTGGGAAGCTCGCTCAGGCGTTCTTTCGCCGTCATGAGATGCGCCAGATGCGGCGGCAAGGCAGGGCGGATGCCGGTCGCCTGCTCGACCGCGTCCGGGAATTTCGCCGGATGCGCGGTGGCGAGGGCGATGATCGGTGTCGCGCTATTCTTCTGCCCCTTGCGCGCGTCGAGTGCTGCCGCGATGCCGATCGCCGAATGCGGGTCGACCAGCATGCCGGTGCGCCGGTGGATGTCGCGCATGGCGGCAAGCGTCTGCTTGTCGTCGAGGCGATGCGCCTGGAAGGCCTTCTGCACCTTGCCCCAATGGCGCGAAGGTGCCGTGAACTTCCCCGATTTCCGGAAATCCTGCATGGCGCCCGCGAGCTTCTCGCCCTTCCGGTCGAAGAGATCGAACAGCAGCCGCTCGAGATTGCTGGAGACCTGGATATCCATCGAGGGCGACAGCGAAGGATTAACCGCCGTGATCTTCATCGCCCCCGATTTGAAGAAGCGCGTCAGAATATCGTTGCGGTTCGATCCCACGATCAATTGGTCGATGGGCAGACCCATGGATTTCGCGGCATAGCCTGCATAGACATTGCCGAAATTTCCGGAAGGCACCGCGAAGCTCACCTTGCGATGCGGGGCACCCAGGGCCACGGCGCCGGTCACGTAATAGACGATCTGGGCCATGACGCGCGCCCAGTTGATCGAGTTCACGGCCGCCATGTTGATGCGGTCGCGGAAAACGCTGTCATTGAACATCGCCTTCACCAGATCCTGGCAATCGTCGAACGAGCCGTCGATGGCGATGTTGTGGACATTGCCGGCATCGATCGTGGTCATCTGCCGGCGCTGCACTTCGGAAACGCGGCCCTTCGGGTGGAGGATGAAGATGTCGATGGCGGCGCGGTCCTTGCAAGCCTCAAGGGCTGCCGATCCGGTATCGCCTGAGGTGGCGCCAATGACCGTGATGCGCTCGCCTCGTGCTTTGAGGACCCGGTCGTAAAGCTGCCCCAGCAATTGGAGCGCCACGTCCTTGAAGGCGAGTGTGGGGCCATGGAACAATTCCATCAGCCACAGGCTCTCGTCGATTTCCACGAGTGGCGCCACCGCCTGATGGCGGAAGCTGCCATAGGCAGCCTCGATCGCACCATCGAGGGCCGCCGGCTTGAGTGCGCTGCCGATGAAGGGGCGCATCACCGCGCCCGCCACTTCCGCATAGGGCCTGCCGGCGAATTTCGCGATTTTGGCCGGGCTCATCTGCGGCCAGCTTTCCGGCACGTAAAGCCCGCCATCGCGGGCGAGGCCGGTCAGAAGGGCGTCTTCGAAAGTGAGCTTGGGCGCCTGGCCGCGCGTGCTGATGTAACGCAAGGAAACCTCGTCGGGAATGGATGCCGGCTGCCGGAAATCCCGGCAGGCCCAATGTCACATTTGGGGCCTCAAATTAGAGGCATGCCTCCGCCCTGACAAGCAAGGCCGGGCTCTGGAAACCGCTTCGGGCCTTGCAAAATTGTCATGCTGTTCAGAAGGGTTACTTGCCGGTCATTTTACCGGGGTGCCGAGCGCCGCGCCGGTCTCGGTCTCCGCCGCCGCATCGGCGCCGTCCCGGCCCAGAATCCGCACCCGGATCGCGGGCAGGGTCAGGATGACGCTCGACCCGGCGCCCAGGCGGCTCTCGATCCGGATGGCGCCGCCATGCATGATGGCGAGCTTCTGCGAGATGGCGAGCCCCAGCCCCGTCCCTTCCCGCTTGTGGTGGAAATCGACGCCGCTCCCTTGATAGAAGGGCTCGAAGATGCGCGCCACCGTTTCCGCCGACATGCCGATGCCGCGATCGGTGACGGCGAGGCTGAGATCGCCGCTCTCGGTCCGCGTGACGGCGATGGTGACGATTCCCTTCTCGGCGCTGAATTTGACCGCGTTCGAGATGAGATTGAGCAGGATCTGCCGCACTGCCCGCTGATCCGCGAACAGGCCCAGCCCGGGATAGGGGTTCTCGGTCTCGATCCGGACATTGCGCCGCATCGCCAGTGGCTCGTTGATCCGCACCGAGCTGGCGATGAGATGGCCGAGATCGCCCAGTTCCTCATTGATCTCGAACCGCCCCGCCTCGATCTTCGACATGTCGAGAATGTCGTTGATGAGCTGCAGCAGATGCTGCCCCGATTCCATGATGTCGCCGACATGCTCGCGCTGCTTGGCGGTGAGGCTGCCGAAGGCTTCGGAATTGATCACCTCGGCAAAGCCGATGATCGCATTCATCGGCGTCCGGAGTTCATGGCTCATCGTGGCGAGGAAGCTCGATTTGGCGCGGTTGGCCGCCTCGGCCTGATCGCGCGCGACCTCCAGTTCGCGCTCGCGCTCGGCCAGCACCAATTCGCGGCTTTTCAGGGCCGTGACATCGGTCATCATGCCGCGGAGTTCCAGGCTGCCATCGGCCTTGCGGTCGATGCGGAAGATGTCGCGGATCCAGACCGGCGAACCGTCCTTGTGGACCAGGCGGTATTCCCATTCGTAATCCTGTTCCGGGCGCAACTGGCTGGCGTCGATCGCCGCCATGCGCGGCAGATCCTCGGCATGCATGAAGCGGAACCAGGCCTTGGGCTCGTTCCATTCGGCAAGGCTATGGCCGGTCATCGCCTCGATCCGCTCGCTGATGAAACTGTAGGTAATGAAATCCGGCCCCGGCATGGCATAGGGCGCCACCTTGGTATTGTCGATCAGCATGCGGAGGCGCGTCTCGTTCTCGGCGATGCGGTCCTGCTCGCGGTCCTGCTCGGCGCGCGCGATCGCCACCACCAGCAACCCCAGCTCGATCGCCAGCAGGAACAGGATGAGTGCCGGCAGCACATAGGCCCCGGCCATGCCCGCGAACAGGGTGACGCCCTGGGTGGCACCATTGACGAAGATGAGCGCGAAGAAGAGGCTGGCGACACTGGCGCCGCGCCGGCCATAGCGGGTGAGCGCATAAAAGGCGATCGGGATCCCCAGCAACGCCAGATAGACCGACCCGCCCACCAGCCGGTCGGGCAGCCACCAGACGATGCCAACGAAGACCAGGCCGACCATTGCCAGCCAGCGGAGCTCGCTGGGATGGGGGCCCCGCGCCTGCGATTGCGTGACCCACACGACCACGAAGGGCACGGCGGCCAGCAGCGCCACCGCATTGGCCGCGAGCGCCATCAGCCAGCCGCCCAAAACGCCGCCCGAGGCGGCGATGCCGAAACCCGGACCCAACAGCAGGCCGATAAGGCCCAGCGCACCGGGCACCAGTATCCCCGCCACGAAGGCCAGCCGCCACAGATCGCGCTGGCCGCGGAGCCTGAGATCCATCGGCGCCCAGAAGGCCAGCACCAGCACGGCCAGCACCGCCGCCGCGACATCGCCCAAAGCGGCGAGGCCGCCCATCTCCCAGGAATCGTGGCGGAAGACTTCAAAGGCGAGCGCGGCGATCGCGATCAGCGGCAAGGCGCGCCAGCCCAGCACCAAAAGCGGCCCCAGCAGAAAAGCCGGCGCTCCCCAGAGCAGCGGCAGGAGGTCCGGCCGCAAGCCGGCGATCTCAAGACCGATATGATAGGCGTAAGTCGAGGCGATCAACGCCAGCAGCCCCGCATAGGGCCGTTGCTGCGCTGGGTATTGCCGGGGATTGGAGTTTCCCTTGTTGCGGCCGGCTCGTTTCATGCGACTCCGCTTTGGCCCATGCTGCCAAGCCGGCTCACCCGACTCAAGGGGCCATTATGGCCGTCTCTTCAGGCCGTGCCGAGGTAACGCTGCGTGAGATGCCGCCGGAACAGATCGGCATCGAGCGGCCTCCCCGTGGCGCGGGTGACGATCTCGGCCGTGGTCAGGCTCGACCCCAATCCATGGACGTTCTGGCGCAGCCAGGCGAGGAGCGGCTTGAAATCGCCTCGTCCGATCGCCGCCGGGATGCCGGGCTCGGCCGCGATGGCCGCGGCGAAAAGCTGTGCCGCGTTCATGGCGCCCAGGCTGTAGCAGGGGAAATAGCCGAACAAGCCCTCGAACCAGTGAATATCCTGCAGGCAGCCCTCGCGGTCATTGGCGACGGTGAGCCCTAGGAGCTGCTTCATGCCGTCATTCCAGGCGCCGGGCAGATCATCCAGGCTGAGATCGCCGCTGATCAGCGCCTGTTCCAGCCGGTAGCGCAGGATCACATGGGCGGGATAGGTGACCTCGTCCGCATTGACGCGGATGAAGCCCGGATTGACCTGGGTATAGAGCCGGAACAGGTTCTCGGGATGAAAGGCCGCCGCATTCCCGGGATAGGTTTCCTGGAGCAGCGGCGAGAGGAAGCGGCAGAAATCGACGCTCCGCGCCGCCTGCATTTCGATGAGCAAAGACTGGCTTTCATGGAGCGCCATGCCGCGCGCCTGGCCCACCGGCTGGCGCCGCCAATCGGCGGGCAGGCCGCGCTCGTAAAGCGCATGGCCGGTTTCGTGAATGACCCCCATCAGCGCATCGGCGAACGAGCTCTCGTCATAGCGCGTGGTGATGCGCACATCGTCGGGCGTGCCGCCGCAAAAGGGATGCGCCGAGGTATCGAGGCGGCCATGATTGAAATCGAAACCGATGATCCCCATCAGCTTCTCGCCCAAGGCCTTCTGTGTCGCGATCGGGAACGGGCCTTGCGGCAGGACGGGGGCGCCTTTGGCTTTCTGATGCTCCAGCACACGGCCCAGGAATTCCGGCAGGAAGGCCGCATAGGCATCGAAGATCGGCGTGATCTCGGCCACCCGGGCGCCCGGCTCGTATTCATCCATCAAGGCTTCATAGGGCGAGAGGCCGAGCTTCTCAGCCTTCGCCGCGGCCGCCTCGCGCGCGAGATCGAGCACCGCCTGCAGCTTCCCCTGTACCGCCTTGAAATCGCCGGCCGGCCGCGCTGTACGCCAGACCTTTTCGCAGGCGGCCCGTGCCCGCGTCATCGCCTCGACGAAAGCGGGCGAGAGGGCGGTCGCATGCACATAGAGCCGGCGCATTTCGTTGAGATTGGCCGCCTGCCAGGAATCGAGCCCCGCCCCTTGGGCATTTTCCAGGAGGTCGGCAGTTTCTGGCGCCGTCAGCATTTCATGGGCGATCACGTTGAGGATCGCCAATTGCTCGGCCCGGGCGCCATGCCCGCCTTCCGGCATCACCGCCGCCATGTCCCAATGCAGCATGCCGGCCGCTTCGTTGAGCGCCCCCATGCGCGCAAAGCGCTGTTCCAGGACCTGATAGGCGTTGCTGCTCATGGTTCCTCTTTCCGCGGCGGCGCCTCTGTCCTGGCGCCGTTCATGCTGTAGATGACGTAGATCACGATGAGGGCCAAAGCGAGCGCCCCCCAGGTGATCGCATATTGCAGGTGGTCGTTGGGGAGATAGATCCGCGTCTGCCCGCCGATCGGGAAACCGCCGGGAATATCCGTCTTCACGGCGTCGAAATAGAGGTCCTGGCGCACGGGCAATCCGCTGGAGGCCGCGATCTCGGCGGGGTCCAGATAGAACCAGATATTCTTCTTGGGCTCGTTGTCCGGCTGGAACCAGGCCTTGCGCTGCGGCTGGCGGATGATGCCGTCGAAGGTGACGTCGCCGGCCAGTTGCCCTTCGGCCCGGTTCTCCGGCAGCTTCCGCTCGTCGGGCACCCAGCCGCGATTGACCAGGACCGCGCCGCCGCCATCGCCCAGGACGAAGGGTGTCACCACCCAATAGCCGACATTGCCGTTCTGCGAGCGCGCTGCCAGATAGAATTCGCGCGCATGGTCGAAACGGCCGCTCAAGCTCACGCGGCGGAATTCGGCCGCCGCGACATTGGCGCCCATGGGGGGAAGCGGGATCGGCGCCGCTTCCGAGCGCCCGATGCGCTCGGCGATCATCGCCTCCTTCGCATGGAGGCGCTGCACCTGCCAGACGCAGAGCGCCAGCATGAAAATCACGGCCGGCACGGTGATCAGTGTCGGCCAGAAACTCGGTCGGAAACGTCGGTTCATCATCTCTCGAGATCTGCGGGAAGCGGCCGTCGGGGCGGCTATTCTACCCGATGCTCCGCCGCTTGGTGATGGAATTGCAGCGCGATCATGACCCCTTTCAGGGGCCGCAGCAGGCCGATGGCAGCCCCCAGGACCAAAGGCGGCCACAGGATGATATGCACCCAGAAAGGAGGCTCCAGGCCGAACTCGACCCAGAAGACCAGGGGGGCGAGCACCGCCCCCAGAATAAGGATCACGAAGACCGCCGGGCCGTCGCCGCTATCGGCGGATTTGAGGTCCAGCCCACAGACATTGCAGGTATCGGCGACCGAAAGCAGGCCACGAAAAAGCCTGCCCCGCCCGCAGCGCGGACAACGGCAGGCCAATCCGGTGAGGATGGGCGAGCGAGACGCCGTGGCACCCTGCTCGCCGTCATCCATCTTAGCCATGATAGGGGCCAGGTCCCGAACCCCAGATATAGACGCAGGCGAACAGGAACAGCCAGACCACGTCGACGAAATGCCAGTACCAGGCCGCCGCCTCGAAGCCGAAATGATGGTCCGGGGTGAAATGCCCCTTGAGGCCGCGGATGAGGCAGACGATCAGGAACAGCGTGCCCACCAAAACGTGGAAGCCGTGGAAACCGGTCGCCATGTAGAAGGTCGAGGAATAGATCCCGTCCTTGAAGGCAAACGGCGCATGGACATATTCATAGGCCTGGAAGCCGGTGAAGATGATGCCGAGCACGATGGTAAGCGCCAAGCCCTGGATGAAGCTCTTGCGGTCGCCCTCGCGCAAGGCATGGTGCGACCAGGTCACCGTGCAGCCCGAGAGCAGCAGGATGAGGGTATTGAGGAGCGGGATCTGCAGCGGATCGAGAACCGCCACACCCTGCGGCGGCCAGACGCCGCCGATCGCTTCCTTCGGGAACAGCGAGGAATCGAAGAAGGCCCAGAAGAAGGCCACGAAGAACATGACTTCCGAGGCGATGAAGAGCGCCATGCCGTAGCGGAGGCCGATCTGCACGACGGGCGTATGCGCCTTGTCGATTTCGGCCTCCCTGACCACATCGCGCCACCAGCCGAACATGGTGATGAGGATGAGGGCGAGGCCCGGCAGGACGCCCACCGGGAACGACACCTTGCCGTGCATGTAAAGCACCATGCCCATGAAGAACACGCCGCCGGCAATGCTGCCGACCAGCGGCCACGGACTGGGATTGACCAGGTGATAGGGATGGTTTGGCTTGTGCGCCGCGGCGTCGCTCATGGCTTCAACTCTCTCTTCTCAGACCGCCGGTTGCCCGGGAAACCTCCCTGGGGCCGGCCGCGTTGGACGTCAATCTACTCAACTACCATCGGATTGGCCAGCTTCGACCGGCGCCGGAAGGGCCGGATTCGGGCTCGCCAGATCGGGGCCGACCGCCCCGGAATTCACGGTTTCCGGGTCATTTTCGACCTGGAAGAAGGTATAGGACAAGGTCACGTCGCGGAGCTTCCCGAGATAGGGATCCTGCTCCAGTTCGGGGTCGAGATAGAACACGACCGGCATCTCTACCTTTTCACCCGGCTGCAACACCTGCCGCTCGAAGCAGAAGCATTGCACCTTCACGAAATACTGGCCGAACACGTCCGGCGAGACATTGAAGGTCGATGACCCGGTGATCACCGTGTCGGTCGGGTTCGAGGCCACATAGGTCGCCGTATAGGTCATCCCCGTACGCACAGTCATCTTGTTCTGCGAGGGGCGGAAATGCCACGGCATGCCGGCGGCGAGATCGCCGTTGAAGGTGACGATCATGTCGCGGCTGCCCACCGCATTGCTGGCCTCCGCGGCGCGCATCGGCGTGCCGCCGAAACCGGTCGCCCGGCAGAAGAGGTCGTAAAGCGGCACCGAGGCGAAGGCGAGGCCGATCATGCCGGCGACCAGACCCGTGAGCCACATCATGAGATTGCGGTTGCGGCGCTGGAGATCAGGATTCGCCATCACGCACCGCCCATTTTGACGATCGAGACGATATAGACCAGCACCACGAAGAAGACGAGCGCCGCGGCGAGTGCCCAATTGCGCTGCCTGAGACGCTTCTTCCGCTCGGCTTTGATGTCCATCTGCGGCTTCTGCTCGGCCATGGTCACGCTCCCGCCACAAGGCTGACAAGGCCGGGCGCGCGGTCCAGCATCAGCACCAGGAAATGCAGGAACAGATAAGCGAGCGAAAAGCCGAACATGCGCTTGGGCCAGATCATGTCCTCGGATTTGAGGACTCGCCAGGCGTGATAGATGAAGCCGAGATTGAGCAGGATCGCGGTCCCGCCATAGACCCAGCCGGCGACGCCCAGAAAAACGGGGACCAGCGCGATCGGCGCCAGCAGCAGGGTATAGAGCAGCATCTGCCGCTTGGTGGAATCCATGCCGGCCACGACCGGCATCATCGGCACGCCGGCCTTGGTGTAATCCGGGTTGCGCCACAGGGCCAAGGCCCAGAAATGCGGCGGCGTCCACATGAAGATAAGGGCGAAGAGCGCGATCGAGGCCCAGTCGATGTTGCCGGTGACCGCGGCCCAGCCGATCATCGGCGGGAAGGCACCGGCGGCACCGCCGATCACGATGTTCTGCGGCGTGCGGCGCTTCAGCCAGATCGTGTAGATGACCACATAGAAGAAGATGGTGAAGGCCAGCAGACCGGCCGCCACCGCGTTGACGGCGAGGCCCATCAGCATCACCGCGAAGGCCGAAAGGGCGAGGCCGAAGGCCAGCGCCTGTTCCGGCGCCACATAGCCCTTGGGGATCGGCCGGCCGCAGGTGCGGCTCATGATGCCGTCGATGTCGCGGTCGTACCACATGTTCATGGCGCCCGAGGCCCCGGCGGCGACCGCGATGCACAGCACCGCGACGGCGCCAATCAAGGGATGGATATGGCCCGGTGCCACATAAAGTCCGGCAAAGCCCGAGAACACCACCAGCGACATGACGCGCGGCTTCAGCAGCGCCCAGAAATCGCCGACACGGGCGCCCGCGCCGACCATTTCGGCGGCGAGATCGTTTTCTTCAAGCGAGGTATGAAGCGCGTTTCGACGCACTGTTCTTCGTCCCGAAATTGCTCGTCCAGAAACCTCGGGCGGCGGGATTTCCCCGCCGCCCGGCTTTCATCAGTGATGCTTCACCGGCTCGATCACCGGCAGCTCTTCGAAGGTGTGGAAGGGCGGCGGCGAAGGCAGCGTCCATTCCAGGGTCGTCGCCCCCTCGCCCCACGGATTGGAAACCGTCTTCCGGCCGGCGAAGGCGGCATAGAGCGCCATCACCACGAAGAACAGCGTCGAGGCGAACGAGATATAGGAGCCGATCGACGAAACGTGGTTCCAGAAGGCGAAGGCGTCCGGATAATCCGGGTAGCGCCGCGGCATGCCGGCAAGGCCGAGGAAATGCTGCGGGAAGAAGGTCAAATTGACGCCGATGAAGGTGGTCCAGAAATGCACATGCCCCGCCCATTCCGGATGCTCGCGGCCGGTGATCTTGCTGATCCAGTAGTAATAGGCCGCGAAGATCGAGAACACGGCACCGAGGCTGAGCACGTAGTGGAAATGCGCCACCACGTAATAGGTGTCATGCAGGCCCTGGTCGAGGCCGCCATTGGCCAGCACCACGCCGGTGACACCACCCACGGTGAAGAGGAAGATGAAACCGATTGCCCAGACCATCGGCACGCGGAAGCTGATCGAGCCGCCCCACATGGTCGCGATCCAGGAGAAGATCTTCACACCCGTCGGCACCGCGATGACCATCGTGGCCGCGGTGAAATAGGCGCGCGTGTCGACGTCGAGGCCGACCGTATACATGTGATGCGCCCAGACCACGAAGCCGACGAAGCCGATCGCCACCATCGCGTAGGCCATGCCGAGATAGCCGAAGACCGGCTTCTTCGAGAAGGTCGAGACAATCTGGCTGATGATGCCGAAGCCCGGGAGAATGAGGATGTAGACTTCCGGATGGCCGAAGAACCAGAACAGATGCTGGAACAGGATCGGATCGCCGCCCTGGTCGGGCTTGAAGAAGGCGGTGCCGAAATTGCGGTCGGTCAGCAGCATGGTGATGGCGCCGCCGAAAACCGGCAGCGACAGCAGCAGCAGGAAGGCGGTGACCAGCACCGACCACACGAAGAGCGGCATGCGATGCAGCGTCATGCCGGGTGCCCGCATGTTGAAGATGGTCGTGATGAAATTGATGGCGCCCAGGATCGACGAGGCACCGGCAAGATGCATCGAGAAGATCGCCATGTCGACCGCCATGCCCGGCTGCCCTTCCGAGGACAGCGGCGGATAGAGCGTCCAGCCGCCACCGACACCGCCGTCGACGAAAGACGAGCCGAGCAGCAATGCGAAGGAGGGGATGAGCAGCCAGAAGCTGATATTGTTCATGCGCGGGAAGGCCATGTCGGGCGCGCCGATCATGAGCGGCACGAACCAGTTGCCGAAACCGCCGATAAGCGCCGGCATGACCGTGAAGAAGATCATGATGAGCGCATGGGCCGTGATCACCACGTTCCAGTGCTGGCCGTCGACGGCGCCGTCGCTGGTCATGAAATGCTGCACGCCCGGGTTCATCAGCTCGGCACGCATATAGATCGAGAAGGCGCCGCCGATGAGGCCGGCGCAGATCGCGAAGATAAGGTACATCGTGCCGATGTCCTTATGATTCGTCGAAAACAGATAGCGCGAAAGGCCCGTCGGATGATGGTCGTGATGGGCGTCGTGATGGTGCGTGCTGACGGGGCTCATGGCTCTTGTCCCTAACTCGGATTGGCTCTGCGGCTCTAACTCTGCGGCTTTAGCGTGGCGTCGGATCAGTTGGCCGGAACGGCGGCCGTTTCGGCGGCGGCGACATGGGTGCCTTCCGCGTCCACGGGTGTCCCGTCGATCCGGGCGAACTTGGTCTGCGCCTCGGCGACCCAGGCATCGTATTCCGCCTGAGTGACGGCGCGGATCTTGATCGGCATGAAGGCATGCGCCGTGCCGCACAATTCCGAGCACTGGCCGTAATAGATGCCGGGCTTGTCGATGTTGAACCAGCTTTCGTTGACCCGGCCCGGCACGGCGTCGTGCTTGATGCCGAAGGCGGGCACGGTCCAGGCATGGATCACATCGGCCGCGGTGATCTGGATGCGGATGTTCTTGCCGACCGGCAGGACCACTTCGTTGTCGGTCTCCAGGAGACGCAACTGCCCCGGCTGCAACTGATCGGTCGGCACCATGTTGGCGTCGAAGGTGAAATTGCCGTTATCCGGATATTCGTAGGACCAGTACCATTGCTTGCCGATGGCGCGGATGGTGAGGTCGGTCTGCGGCAGGTCGAGCTGCTTGTAGAGCAGCTTGAAGCTCGGCACCGAAATGCCGATCAGGATCAGGATCGGAATCACCGTCCACAGGACTTCGATGAGCGTGTTGTGGGTGGTCTTCGAGGGCACCGGGTTGCGCTTGGCATTGTAGCGGATCATGACCCAGAGCAGCAGCAGCATCACGAAGACCGTGATCACCGTGATGATCGGCATCAGCACCCAGTTATGGAAGTGGTTGAGATCGACGGCGATCGAGGTGGCCGGCTCCTGCAGGCCCAGCTGCATCGGCTTGGGTGCCCCCAGAACTTCCTGCGCCCAGGCATTTTGCAGGGGGGCGCTTGCCGCCATCGCCGCGCTGCCCGCCAGCGTCATCAGGCCGGTCGCTTTCGCCGCAACTCGGCCGAACATCTGCTTCAGAAACATCTCGATCCCATCCGTCGTTCTGGCAGGGGACCTGGCCGCAGGCCCGGCCCTGTTCCTGCTGGAACATTGCTCGAACGACCCGATTGCCATCCCCGGCTAAATCTACCGGCCTTCCGACAGACGGCGTCCCGGGACCACACCCGCTCCGCTCAATCCGTCGCCAGAACCGGCGTACAAACTGGCCGTGGGCAACCCCAAAGGCCCCCCACAAAGCAGGCTGAAACTACACGGGACCTTGCGGTAACTCAAGCATTGCTAAGGGATTGTCGCCTCGCCCCCACATTGAGACGATGGGCCGCAAGGCCTTTTGGGAGGCGGCCCGGGAGGCAGCTTTGGCATTTCCCTGCGGCGAATGCGGCAATGTGCCGCAAGACCTGGCCTTAAGACTGGTTAACGCCCCATCCATTCCCTCCACCCCGCCCCGATCCGTGCCATAATGGCTCTCGAGCCGGCATTGCGCCGGCCGGTTGAATGCCGCCCCGGCGCGTCCTAAATTCTTCCGCGTATGGCCCCGGGCAGACGACGGGCAGACGGGTAAGTACATGCAATATCGACCGAATTCAGGTGTTTTTCCCAATTCCGCTTCCGGCCAGCACCGCCCGGTCCTGAGCGAGCTCTCGGCGCGCTCGCGCGACATCTTCCGCACCATCGTCGAAGCCTATGTGGAAACCGGCGAACCTGTTGGCTCGCGCACCCTCGCCCGCCGCCTCGGCCAATTGACCGGCGGGCAATTGTCGCCGGCCACGATTCGCAACGTCATGTCGGATCTTGAGGAATTGGGGCTGCTTTTCGCCCCGCATACCTCCGCCGGGCGCCTGCCCACGGATCTCGGCCTGCGCCTCTTCGTCGATGGTTTGATGGAAGTGGGTGGCCTCACCGAGGCGGAACGCTCCTCGATCGACGTGCAATGCGCCACCGCCGGCCGCTCGCTCCCGGAGGTGCTCGACCAGGCGACCTTGATGCTCTCGGGCCTCTCGCGCTGCGCCGGCATGGTGATGGCGCCCAAGACCGACCGGCCCCTGAAACATATCGAATTCGTGCATCTAGGCCCCGGCCGCGCCCTCGTCGTCATGGTGACCGAGGGCGGCATGGTCGAGAATCGGATCGTCGACGTGCCCCTGGGATTGCCGCCTTCGGCTTTGGTCGAGGCCACCAATTACCTCACCACCCGCCTTGCCGGCCGCACCCTGGGCCTCGGGCGCGACCAGATTCTGGAGGAACTGGAATCCGAACGCGCCGCCCTCGACGAACTCACCAAAAAGGTTGTGGCGGCGGGCCTTGCCTCCTGGTCCAAGGAGGACAATTCCGGCGCCCTCATCGTGCGCGGCCAGTCGCATCTCCTTGATGACGTGACCGAGGTGGGCGATCTCGAACGCCTGCGCTCTCTCTTCGCCGCCCTTGAAGCCAAGGAACAATTGCTTAAATTGGTCGAGGCGGCGGAAGTGGCCGAGGGTGTGCAGATCTTCATCGGCGCCGAGAACGACCTTTTCGGTCTGGCCGGCTGCTCGGCGGTGATCTCGCCCTATCGCGACAGCCAGCGCCGGCTGATCGGCGCCATCGGCGTCATCGGTCCCAGCCGCATTAATTACGCGCGCATCATCCCCATGGTGGATTATACCGCCAAGGTCATCGGCCGGATTCTCGGCTGAGGGAAAAAGCGCTGCGCGCGACAGGTTTTGTCTTTTTAGGAGTTAGTGTTCGACATGTCGGCCCAACAGGAAAAGAACGCCGAAACCAATCCGGCGGATCAGATCGACAACCCCGTCAATCCGGGTGCAGAAGTGCCGTTCGAAGCGGTGGCCGATATCGCCGCTTTGCAGGCCGAGATCGCGTCCATGAAGGACCAGCTCCTGCGCGCCGTGGCCGAGACCGAGAATACGCGCCGGCGCCTGACCCGCGAACGCGATGAGACCGCGAAATACGCCGCCAGCAATTTCGCCAAGGAAATGCTGGGTGTGGCCGACAACCTCAACCGCGCCCTCGCTGCCATTCCCGCCGAGGCGCTGGCCAAGGACGAGGCGCTGAAGACGCTCCATGAGGGCGTCTCGGCGACCGAACGGCAATTGGACGCCGCCTTCACCCGCCAGAGCATCAAGCGCATCTGGCCCGAGGGCGAGAAGTTCGACAGCAACCTCCACCAGGCCATGTTCGAAGTCCCCGGCACCGACAAGCCCCAGGGCACCGTCGTCCAGGTCCTGCAGGCCGGCTATGTCATGCATGACCGCCTGCTGCGTCCGGCCCTGGTCGGTGTCGCCAAAGGCGACCCGAAACCCGCCGGCGACACGCCCGATCACGTCGACACGGTGGCGTGAGCGGGCATCTCCTTCTATCTCGTCATGGTCCGCGAAGGCGGACCATCCACGAGTTTCGATCAACCGCGCTGAAGTAAGTCGTGGATCCTCCGCCTTCGCGGAGGATGACGGCGGAGCGCGAACCTCAGAACCCGACCTCTTCCGCCTTCTTCACCGCAATCGCCTTGGTCCCCGCATCGAAGCCGTCGAGCAGACGGTTGTGATGCGCGATGATCTGGTCATAGGTGAGGGCACCTGAATCCGCGGTGGTGTGCCCGTCGGCGACCAGGGTCACGTCATATCCCAGGGTGACCGCGCGCCGCGCCGTGGTATCGACGCAATATTGCGTCATGCAGCCGCCGATCACGAGATGGTCGATGCCGCGTTCCTTCAATTGCTGTTCGAGATCGGTCTCGAAGAAGGAATCGCAGGCGGTCTTGCTGACCAGCACATCGCCGGGCTTGGCCGCGATCTCGTCGCGCAACTCCCAGCCGGGGCTGCCCTTGGCCAGGCGGTGATCGAATTTGTCGTCATGCTGAACGACGATGACCGGGACGCCCGTCGCCCGCGCCTTTTCCTGCAGCCGGCCCAACCGCGCCGCCACATCGTCGAGCGCCTTGTCGAGCACTGCTTGCCGCCCATCCTTGCCGGCGCCTTCGATGATCGCCTTCTGCACGTCGATGATGAGGAGTGCGGTGGTCATGCTTACCTCCCGGGAATGGCGCCGCGCGCCAGCGCGTCGGCGCGCTCGTTCTCGACATGGCCGTCATGGCCCTTGACCCAGATCCAGTCGATCTTGTGCGCTTTCAGCGCGGCGTCAAGACGCTGCCACAGATCGACATTCTTCACCGGCTTCTTGTCCGAGGTTTTCCAGCCGTTCTTCTTCCACCCGTGGATCCAGGTGGTGATGCCGTTCTTCACATATTGGCTGTCGGTATGAAGGCGCACATGAGCCGGGCCTCTCAAGGCCTCCAGCGCGGCAATCGCCGCCATCATCTCCATGCGGTTGTTGGTCGTGTCGCGCTCCCCGCCCGATAATTCCTTCTCGACCGATCCATAACGCAGGATCGCCCCCCATCCCCCCGGCCCCGGATTCCCGGAACAGGCGCCATCGGTGAAGATGTCGACGGTCTTGATGTCAGTCATGCACTCGGTACCACCTTGTCATTCATCACAGCCCATAGGCCGCGACACTCTTCGCCTGCTGGTGAAACCGCAGCTTCTTGAGATATTCCAGCGGGTCCTTGGGCTGCACGAAGGCGCCCGGCGGATGGTTGAGCCAGTCATAGAGGCGCGTCAGCAGGAAGCGGAGAGCGCCGCCGCGCGCCAGGATCGGCAAGGCATCCAGTTCCGCCTGCGGCAGTTTCCGCGCCTTGCCATAGCCCTCGATCATGAGCCGCGCCTTGGTGACGTTGAACTCGCCGGTTTGTTCGAAGCACCAGGCATTGAGGCAGATGGCGAGGTCATAGGCCAGGAAATCGGTGCAGGCGAAATAGAAATCGATGAGGCCCGACAGCCTGTCGCCGAGGAAGAACACGTTATCGGGAAAAAGATCGGCATGGATCACGCCGCGCGCCAGATCCTTGGGCCAGTGACCGCTCAGGAAATCCAGTTCCGTCGTGATGATGGCAGCCAAGCCCGGCTTCACTTCGTCGGCGCGGTCCTTGGTATTGGCGACCAGAATCCGCCAGCCTTCGACCGAGAGATTGTTTGGCCGCGACAGCTTGAAATCGGCGCCCTTCAAATGGAGATCGGCCAGGGCCGCTCCCACCTGCTGGCAATGCTTCTCATTGGGCCGGCGCGGCCACATGCCGTCGAGGAACGAGATGAGCGCTGCCGGCCTTCCGCAGAGTTCGCGCAGCGCGATCCCGTCTTTGGCCTTGAGGGGCGTCGGGCAATTGAGGCCCTTCGCCGCCAGGTGTTCCATCAACCCCAGGAAGAACGGCAGGTCTTCCTTGTGCACCCGCTTTTCATAGAGGGTGAGGATATAACTGCCGGTCGTCGTGTGGAGGATGTAGTTCGAATTCTCGACACCCTCGGCGATGCCCTTGCACGAGACGACCTCGCCGATCCCGTAGGCGGCGATGAAAGCCGCGAGATCGCCATCCGGCACTTCGGTATAGACGGCCATGTCTTAAGTTCCGGATTTTACGCAGTGAGCGCGCGTGGCAGTTTGAAATGCGTCGTCTCGGTGGTGACCGAGACTTCGTCCGTGAGGATGTCGAAGCGGTCCTTCAAGGCGCCGATCACTTCCTGCACCAGGATTTCCGGCGCCGAGGCCCCGGCGGTGATGCCGACGGTCTTGACGCCGTCGAACCACGTCCAGTTGATCTCCGCGGCCTTCTGCACCAGATAGGCTGCGGGGCAGCCCGCACTCACCGCCACCTCGACCAGACGCCGCGAATTCGAGGAATTGGGCGCGCCGATCACCAGCATCAGATCGCATTTTTCGGCGATCGCTTTGACCGCCTGCTGGCGGTTGGTGGTGGCGTAGCAGATGTCTTCCTTGCGCGGCCCGTGGATTTCGGGAAAGCGGCGCTTCAGAACCGAGATGATGCCGATTGTGTCGTCGATCGACAGCGTCGTCTGGGTGATATAGGCGAGATTGTCCGGATCGGCGACGCTGAGCTTCTCGGCATCCTCCGCCGTTTCCACCAGCGTGACGGCGCCGTCCGGCAATTGCCCGATCGTGCCGATCACTTCCGGATGCCCGGCATGGCCGATCAGGATGATGTGCTGGCCGGCCGCGAAATGGCCTTCCGCCTCCCGGTGCACCTTGGAAACCAGCGGGCAGGTGGCGTCGAGATACATGAGTTCGCGCCGCTCGGCGTCTTCCGGCACCGATTTCGGCACGCCATGGGCCGAAAACACGACCGGATACTGGCCGGGAATTTCATCGAGTTCCTCGACGAAAATGGCACCCTTGCGTTCCAGGGCTTCGACCACGTGGCGGTTGTGGACAATCTCGTGGCGCACATAGACCGGGGCGCCGTAACGCTCCAAAGCGCGCTCGACGATCTGGATGGCGCGGTCGACCCCGGCGCAGAAACCGCGCGGGGCGGCCAGATAGACGGTCAGTTTGGACTTCGTCATCGCATCAAGGGTCATGAGTCTCGCGCCGGCCAATTTCCGCATCGCCGCGTGAAGTCATGGCGATGCTCCGGAATATAGGGCTTTCGCCCCCGCAGGCAATCGCAAATGACGCCACTTCACTATTCCCCGGCGCCAGCATAACATCGTGACAAGCCAGCATGTTAACGGATCACGGCGCCGAATCGGGCCGCCATCAGGGGGAGCACGCCATGCCGGAGCCGGAGATCGCTCAGAAATCACCCTTCAAGGTCGCGGTCGAGGCCGGTAAGACCTATTTCTGGTGCGCCTGCGGGCGCAGCAAGAAACAGCCCTTCTGCGACGGTTCCCATCAGGGGACCGGCTTCAGCCCGGTCAAGTTCCAGGCCAATGAGGCGAAAGCGGTTTTCTTCTGCGGCTGCAAGCATTCCTCGAAATCGCCCCTTTGCGACGGCACCCACAACAGCTTATGACAACATCCCAGCGCAGCTTCGGGATTCGCGCATCGGCCATTTCAACGACAGCAATCTGGTATACGCGGGAAGGATGATGATGATCGGCAAGAAAAACTTCGGGCCGGGTGTTCGCTTTGGCGCAATGCTCTCGGCGCTCGGCGCCGCGGCCCTCCTGCTGGCTTCCTGCGCCGACGACAACGTGGCACCGCAAAGCCGCCCTTGCCCTCAGGTCCGCGTTGTCCAGGATGCCTCTTATCTCACCCGCTTCGCCGGCGCCGGCGAGGATCTGACCGATACCTCGTTCGAGGCGCGCATCTCGCGCTCGAAATCACTTTGCTATTACGAAGAGAACCGCGAGACCGGCACCACCGTGGTCCGCTCCGAGGTCCAGGTCGAATTCGCCGCCTCCCGCGGCCCCAACAATCCCGACAGCGCCGCCAAGTTCCGCTACCGCATCGGCGTCACCGGCCCCGGCGGCCAGCTTCTCCAGGGCGATCAATTGCTCGACGTGGAAATCCCCTTCACCGCCTCCAAGGTCCAGGGTGTCGCCCAGGACGAGGTCTTCGTCTACACGCCCCTGCAGCAAGGCGAGAACGGCGATTTCTACCGCATCTGGATCAGCCTCGAAGTGACCGAAAAAGAACTCGCCTATAACCGCCGCAATCCGCTGCAATAGGTCACCAGGGTCCCTCACCCATGCCGCGCCTGCACAAAAAAGTGCCGCCTGCCGGATAGTTCTTGACGAAGCGTCGCCCTGCGGCCCATCTTGCGCGCGGCTAACCCGTCGTCGGGAGAGACTCGCCACCAGCCCCAGCGCCTTGACGGCGCGGCTGTGGGTGGGCGCCGAAGGAGCAACCGCCCCCGGAAACTCTCAGGCAAAAGGACCGTGACGGGCAACAACTCTGGAAAGCGGATGACGCCCCGAACGGGCTGTCGTCCCACCGAAGGAGTAACCTGCCGGTTCCCGTTTCGACCGGTGGCAAATCTCTCAGGTTCCGAAGACAGAGGGGGGTCGCGCGGGTTGTCCTGACAAGGGCTGTCCCGGTCGCGGTCGCCTGATGTCGGAAGGATTTTCTCGCGTGAGTGCCGAACCCGAGGGCCATGGCCCCCTCCACCGCACCGCTCTCCACGATCTTCATGTGTCGCTCGGCGCCAAGATGGTGCCTTTCGCCGGCTATGACATGCCGGTGCAATACCCGACCGGTATCCTCACCGAGCACCAGCACACCCGCGATGGCGCGGGGCTATTCGACGTCTCGCATATGGGCCAGCTCCGCCTCCGCGCGCGGGATTTTGCGACCGTCGCCGCGGCACTCGAGAAACTCTGCCCGGCCGATTTCATCAATCTGAAACCGGGCCAGCAACGCTATTCCTTCTTCCTCGACGACAAGGCCGGCATCCTCGACGACCTCATGGTGACAAGGATGGGTCCCGGCGACAACGGCGATCATATCTTCATGGTGGTGAATGCCGGCTGCAAAGACGCCGACATCGCCCATCTCCGCGCCCGTCTCGACAAATCCTGCGAGATCGAGGTGATCGCCGACCGCTCGCTGGTCGCCCTGCAGGGTCCCAAGGCAGCATCGGTCTTCGCGCGATTCGCTCCGAAGAGCAGTGACCTCAAATTCATGCAAGGGGCGGCGCTCGACGTAGGCGGTGTTTCCTGCCTCGTCACCCGCTCCGGCTATACCGGCGAGGACGGGTTTGAAATTTCGGTGCCGGACAGCGCCATCCACGATCTCACCCGGCGCCTGCTCGATGACGCCGCGGTGAAGCCGGTGGGCCTTGGTGCCCGCGATTCCCTGCGCCTCGAAGCCGGGCTTTGCCTCCATGGCAACGACATCACGCCCATGACCAACCCGGTCGAAGCCAATCTGATCTGGGCGATGCAGAAGCGTCGCCGCGAGGAAGGCGGCTTTCCGGGTGCCGCCATCGTGCAGAAGGAATTGGCATCAGGCCCGAAGCGCAAGCGCGTCGGCATCCTCCCCGAAGGCAAGGCGCCCGCCCGCGCCCATACCGAAATCACGGACATGAACGGCAAGGTGATTGGCGAAATCACCTCCGGCGGTTTCGGCCCCAGCCTCGGCGCGCCTCTTGCGATGGGCTATGTCGAGACGGCCCATGCCGCCGACAACACGCCGATCCAATTGCTGGTGCGCGGCAAGGCCCTTCCCGCCAAGGTGGCGCCGATGCCCTTCGTCCCGCATCGCTATTGGCGGGGGTGAGTGGTGAGCTGTTGCCCTTACCCTCTCCATTGTCATGGTCCGCGAAGGCGGACCATCCACGAGTTTGCGTGCGACTTGAAGAAAGCAACTCGTGGATCCCCCGCCTTCGCGGGGGATGACAACGAGAACAAGGGATGACGGCAGAGTAAGGATCAACAAAACCATGGTCAGTTTCACCGGAGAAAAACGCGACGATCCATCGCGGACGCGCGCCAAGACAGAGGAGATGAGTGGGATGAGCGGACTTCGCTACAGCAAGGAACATGAATGGGTGAAGCTCGAGGGCGATGTCGCCACGGTGGGCATCAGCCCCTATGCCCAGGAGCAATTGGGCGACGTGGTCTTCGTCGATTTGCCGGCAATCGGCAAAAAGGTCGAGAAGGGCAAGGAACTCGCCGTCGTCGAATCGGTGAAGGCCGCCTCGGAAGTCTACGCACCCATCGGCGGCGAAGTGGTCGAGGTCAATGAAGCTTTGGGTGACGCGCCCGGCACCGTCAATGAGGATTCGCTCGGCAAAGGCTGGTTCGCGAAACTCAAGATCGCCAACAAGGCCGAACTCGACGGGCTGATGGATGAAGCCGCCTACAAGGCCTATTGCGAAGGCCTGCACTGAGAAAGGGTTCCACCGATCATGCGCTTCCTGCCGCAGACCGATGCCGACCGCCAGCAGATGCTGGCGAAGATCGGCGCAAAATCGGTCGAATCTCTCTATAACGACGTGCCGGCCGACAAGCTCCTGTCGGCCCCCATCGCCGGCCTCTCTAACCACATGCCGGAGATGGAGGTCGAACGGTTCATCGGCGCCATGGCGGGCAAGAATTTGGGCACCAACCAGGCACCGAGTTTCCTCGGCGCCGGCGCCTATCGCCATCACATCCCGGCGGCGGTCGATCACTTGATCCAGCGCGGCGAATTCCTCACCTCCTACACGCCCTATCAGCCGGAAGTGGCGCAGGGAACCCTGCAATACCTCTTCGAATTCCAGACCCAGGTGGCGCTCCTCACCGGCATGGATGTCGCCAACGCCTCGATGTATGACGGCGCCACCGCGACCACCGAGGCCGTGGCCATGGCCAACCGCGTCACGCGCCGCAAGAAGGCCGTGCTCTCCGGCGGCCTCCATCCGCATTACCGCGATGTCGTCGTGACCCATGGCCGCCATACCGGCTTCGAGACCGTGGTGGCACCTCTGGATTCCGCGGGCAAGGAAGACCTCACCACGCATCTCGGTCCCGACGTCTCCTGCGTTGTGGTGCAGAACCCGAGCTTCTTCGGCCATCTCTCGGATTTCAGCAAATTCGCGGAGGCCGTGCATGCTTCGGGTGCGCTTCTCATCGTCGCGGTGACCGAGATTGTGTCCTTGGGCCTCATCGCGCCGCCCGGCGAGATGGGGGCCGATATCGTCGTCGCCGAAGGCCAGTCGCTCGGCAATCCGCTTGGCTTCGGCGGCCCCTATGTCGGCCTCTTCGCCGCGCGCGAAAAGTTTCTGCGCCAGATGCCGGGGCGCCTCGCCGGCCAGACCGTGGATGTCGACGGCAAGCGCGGCTGGGTGCTCACCCTGTCGACGCGCGAGCAGCACATCCGGCGCGAAAAGGCGACCAGCAATATCTGCACCAATTCCGGCCTCTGTGCGCTTGCCTTCACCATGCATCTGACCTTGCTCGGCGAAGCGGGCCTCACCAAACTCGCCGCCCTCAACCATGCCAAAGCGAGCCAGCTTGCCGATCGCCTCGCCAAGCTCCCCGGCGTGAAGCTCCTCAACGATAGCTTCTTCAACGAGTTCACGCTCCAATTGCCCAAGCCCGCGACGCCCATCGTCGAGGCCCTGGCAAAGAAGCGCATCCTCGGCGGCGTGCCGGTCCATCGCCTGCAGCCGGCACCGGAGACGGCGAACCTGCTGCTGGTGGCCGCCACCGAACTCACCACCGATTCCGACATGACCGCCCTCGAAGCCGGTCTTAAAGAGGTGCTGGCATGAGCGCGCCCAACATCAACACCGATACCATCTCCGGCAATCGCGGCCTCCAGATCGAAGAGCCGCTGATTTTCGAAATGGATGTCGCCGGCCGGTCCGGCGTCGATCTCCCGGACGTGCCCAAACATCAGGAACGCCTCGGCAAGGTGAAGCGCAAAGGCTCAATCGGCTTGCCGGGTTTGGCCGAGCCGCAGGTCGTGCGCCATTACACCAAACTCTCCCAGAAGAATTACGCGATCGACATGTCGGTCTATCCGCTGGGCTCCTGCACCATGAAGCACAATCCGCGCATCAACGAGAAGATGGCGCGGCTTCCCGGCATCGCCGATCTCCATCCGATGCAACCGGTCTCGACCGTGCAGGGAGCCCTGGAACTCATCGACACGCTCGCACACTGGCTGAAGACCTTGACCGGCATGCCGGCCGTCGCCATGTCGCCCGCCGCCGGCGCCCATGGCGAGCTCTGCGGCATGTTGACGATCCGCGCCGCCCATCTTGCCAAGGGCGATGCCCGGAAGCGCATCCTCGTTCCCGAATCAGCGCATGGTACCAATCCGGCGACGGCCGCCTCGATCGGCTACGAAGTCGATCCGGTCCCCGCCGATGCACGTGGCCGCGTCGATCTCAAGGCCTTCAAGGCCAAGCTCGGCCCCGATGTCGCCGGCACCATGATCACCAACCCCAATACCTGCGGCTTGTTCGAGACCGAGATCGTCGAGATCGCCGAGGCCATTCACAGTGTCGGCGGTTACTTCTATTGCGACGGCGCCAATTTCAACGCCATCGTCGGCCGCGTGCGGCCGGGCGATCTCGGCGTCGACGCCATGCATATCAACCTCCACAAGACCTTCTCGACGCCCCATGGCGGCGGCGGTCCGGGTTCCGGCCCGGTGGTGCTCTCCGAAGCCCTCGCCCCCTACGCGCCCTTGCCTTACGTGACCCATGGGCCGAACGGCTTCGATCTCGTGGAGCATGACGGAGACAAGGCCTTCGGCCGCCTCAAGGGTTTCCACGGCCAGATGGGCATGTTCACCCGCGCGCTCTCCTACATCCTCAGCCACGGCGCCGATGGCTTGCGTCAGGTCTCCGGCGATGCGGTCCTCAACGCGAATTACCTGCTCGCCTGTCTCCGCGACGATCTCACCGCCGCCTTCCCCGGCAATTGCATGCACGAGGCGCTCTTCAACGACGACTTCCTGGAAGGAACGGGTGTGACCACGCTCGATTTCGCCAAGGCGATGATCGACGAGGGCTATCACCCGATGACCATGTATTTCCCGCTGGTTGTCCACGGCGCCCTGCTGATGGAACCGACCGAGACCGAAAGCAAGATCGGCCTCGATCGCTATATCGGCGTGGTGAAGGGATTGGCCCAGCGCGCGAAAGCCGGCGAAGCCGAGTATTTCCACGGCGCCCCCTACCACACCCCCCGCCGCCGCCTCGACGAGACGCTCGCTGCCAGGCAACCGATCCTGCGCTGGAAGCCGGAAGAAACGAAAAAGGCGGCGGAGTAAGCTTGCGACCTGCTCAGCTTGTCATGGCCCGCTTTAGGCGGGCCATCCACGAGTTTGGTTGCAACTGAAGAAAGCAACTCATGGATCCCCCGGCCAAGCCGGGGGATGACAACGAGGGCGTACGGCTTTCCAGCGGAAATCAGAACCCGCCCTCACCGCTCCTTGCGGAATTCCCTCGGCGAGACACCGAACGCGGCCTTGAACGCGCGGCTGAAATGGGCGGAATCGCTGAAGCCCCAATGGAAGGCGATCTCGCTCACCCGCGCATGGGGCCGCGCCAGCAATTCGTCGCGGCAGCGCTGCAGGCGCTGGCGCCAGATCCAGCGGTCGAGCGTCACGCCGCCGGCATTGAACAATCGATGCACCTGACGCGCCGAAATGCCGATGGCCAGCGCCACCTGTTCCGGCCCGAGCGCGGGATCGTCGAGATTGGCCAGCACGAAATCCTGGATGCGCGCGCGCAAGGCGCGCTGATAGGCACCTTCCTCCGCTTCCGGCTCAATGGCGGCGATGAGAAGATCGAGCGTCGCGCGCAGAACCGGCGCCTGCAAGGCTGAGGGCAGGTCGCCGCCCTCCCGCGCCAGGGCCCGGAGATGTGTGGCAAACAAGGCGCCGCGCCCGCGTTGGCCGCTGATCGGCCGCATCACCAGATCGGGGGCTTGCGGCAACAGATCGGTGACCGCCCCTTGCGGC
This sequence comes from Dongia sp., assembly GCF_041909655.1. Lineage (GTDB taxonomy): Bacteria > Pseudomonadota > Alphaproteobacteria > Dongiales > Dongiaceae > Dongia. The sequence continues at coordinate 54,110 of NZ_JAYRDA010000013.1, forward strand.
AGCAATAACGTGATTTTCTCCAATTCGCCGGGGAGGCCGAAATCGATCGGCCGTGTGCTGTCCCAGAGCGTGAAGGAACCCGCTTCCAGCACGATCTCGCGGCCCGCCTGTTTGAGGCTCTCGCGCCCTTTCAGGATATAGAGCAAACCGAAAGACGGCTCCCGCAACTGCGAGATCTCGGGCCGCCCGCGTTTCCCGTGGCAGGGATCGCAGGCGCATTGCACGATCTGCGCTTGCCCGAAAGCCTGATGGCGGAAGCGCGCGCGGAAATCGCCCACGTCGCGGCGCGGCAGATCCCAGCCGAGATGCGTGTCCGAGACCGCCTCGCGCCACCAATCATATTGGCGGGGGGCCGGCAAAGACGCCGTCGATTGAATGGGACTTTCTTGAACACCCGGCTGCATGGCTGGCCTTTTCGACGGCTTGGGCAGGCTGGAGCAAGTTTCGCGTCCCGCTCCGGCAAGACCGGCCGCAAGGACAAGCGCCATACTGTCCCGCAGAATCCGGGACCAGTCAATTCAACGAGTTCCCGGAACGCACTGGAAGGAAACCGACGATGGCCGACACCCTGCTGGCGGACAGCAATCCCGCCGATATCCTTTGCGAAACCGAAAAGATGGCCTGGATCCCCTTTACCGAGGCCATTTCCTACAAGGTCCTGCGCGTGAGCCCGGAGACCGGCACCTGGACCGTCCTCTTCAAATGCGACAAGGGTTCCAGCTTCGCGCCGCATTTCCATTATGGCGCTGGCGAATACCTGATGCTCAAGGGCGTCATGGATTACCGGGCCGGCATCGCGCGCGCCGGCGATTACGGCTACGAGCCTCTGGGCGTCTATCACGAGCGCACGGAATTCGTCGAAGACACGGTGCTGTGGTTCTCCAATCACGGGCCGGTCGCCTTCGTCAACCCGGACAAGTCGATCATCATGATGCTCGATTGGAAATTCTTCGCCGACGCCCAGGCGAACCAGGCCAAAGCCGCCTGACGCAGTCAGTTCCGTTTATTTCAGGGGAGGCATTGATGCGCCCGTCGCCACAGCAATGGCTCTGGATGTACCAGACCATGGTGAAATCCCGCGCCTTCGAGGAGCGGATCGCCACCGCCTATTTCGAGGGGAAGTCGCCGGTCTTCAACATGGCCAACGGCCCGATTCCGGGCGAGATGCATCTTTCCAACGGCCAGGAGCCCTGCGCCGTCGGTGTCTGCGCGCATCTTGAGACCGGCGATTTCGTCACCGCCACCCATCGCCCGCATCACATCGCCATCGCCAAGGGGGTCGATCTCGACGCCATGGCGGCGGAGATCTTCGGAAAGAAGACGGGCCTTTCAGGCGGGCGCGGCGGGCATATGCATATCTTCGATCCGTCCGTGAATTTCTGCTGTTCCGGCATCATCGCGCAAGGGATGGGGCCGGCGGTGGGGGCTGCCACCGCTTTCAAACTGCGCAATGAGAAGCGCGTCGCCGTCTCCTTCATCGGCGAGGGGGCGGCCAATCAAGGCGCCTTCCACGAATCCCTCAATCTCGCCGCGGTCTGGCAGGTGCCAGTCGTGTTCGTGATTGAGGACAATGCCTGGGGCATTTCAGTCGCCAAGGCGCAATCCACCGCCGTGCCCCACAACGACACCCGCGCCGCCGCCTATGGCATGCCCGGGCACCGCGTCACCGACAACGACCCGGAAGCGATCTTCGCCGTCGCCAGCGAAGCCATCGCCCGCGCCCGCGCCGGCAAAGGCCCCAGCCTCATCGAGATCGAGACCGCGCGCCTTGCCGGCCATTTTATCGGCGATGCCGAAGGCTACCGGCCCAAGGGCGAGAAAGCAGGCCTCGCCGATCCGATCCCGCTCTTGCGCGCAAAGCTCATCGCTGCGGGATTGATGGATGAGGCCAAGGATCTGGCACTGGTGAAGGAAGCCGAGCTTGCCGTCGAACAGGCCATCGCCAAGGCCCGCGCCGCACCCTTCCCGGCACCGGAAGAGGCCTTCGAAAAAGTCTTCGCATAAGGGGAACGCGCCATGACCGCGACCGCCACCATTCGAGAGAACCGCACCAAGCGCAACCTCACCATCGCCAAGGCCATGGCGGAAGGCATCGCGCAGGAGATGCGGCGCGACCCATCCGTGCTGGTAATGGGCGAGGACATCGCGGCCCTGGGTGGCGTCTTCGGCAATACGCGGGGGCTGCTCGAGGAATTCGGCCCTTCACGCATCCGCGACACGCCGATTTCCGAGACCGCCTTCATCGGGGCCGCCGTCGGCATGGCGGCGGTCGGCATGCGGCCGGTGGTCGAGTTGATGTTCGTCGATTTCTTCGGCGTCTGCATGGATGCCATCTACAACCTCGCCGCCAAGAACTGCTATTTCTCCGGCGGCCACGCGCCGGTGCCGATGGTGCTGATGACTTCGGTTGGCGGCGGCTATGGCGATGCCGGCCAGCACAGCCAATGCCTCTATGGCACCTTCGCGCATCTGCCCGGCATGAAGGTGGTGGTGCCCAGCAACGCCTATGACGCCAAGGGGCTGATGGTGAGCGCCATCCGCGACGACAACCCCGTCATCTTCATGTTCCACAAGGCGCTCCAGGGCATGGGCTGGCTCGGCACCGTGCAGGGCAGCATCACCGACGTGCCGGAAGATGCCTATGCGATCCCCTTCGGCCAGGCGGCGATTGCGCGCGCTGGCAAGGACCTCACCATCGTCGGGCTCGGCGCCACCTTGCATCTCGCCCTTGATGCTGCTGCCGAGCTCGCCACATCCGGTATCGAGGCCGAGGTGATCGACCTCCGCTCCCTCGTCCCCCTCGATCGCGCCACCATTATCGCCTCGGTGGCGAGAACCGGACGCCTGCTGGTGGTCGACGAGGATTATTTAAGCTATGGCGTGTCCGGCGAAATCATCGCGAGCGTGGTCGAGGCCGGTGCCACGTTGAAGGCCCCGCCCCGGCGCATCGCCTTTCCCGACATCCCGATTCCGTTCAGCCCGACCCTGGAGCGCCCGGCTCTGCCCAGCGCCGAGAAAATCGTCACGGCGGCACAAGCCATGATGAAGGCCACCCGATGATTCCTGTGGTGATTCCCCCCGATCTCTGGGAAGGTGAAGCCGAAGGTGCCGTCTCCGCCTGGCTCTTTGCCGATGGCGATGCGGTGCGCGAAGGCGATCTCATTGCCGAGGTGATGGTGGAAAAGACTTCCTACGATGTGAACGCGCCGGTCTCCGGCACCCTGCAGATCCGCATTCCGGCGGAACGCCCGTTCAAGCGCGGCGCCATCATCGCCGCGATCGGCTGAAGCGGGCCGCCACCATTTTCGAGATCATCGACCATGTGGCGCCGTCAGCGCCCGAACCTGCTCTGGCCGGCGATACCACGCTCCTGGAAGCGGTGAGCGTCGGCGCGCCGGATACGGCGCGACTCTGGCGCATGACCAACGCGCTCATCGTGCCCTCAAGGGTCTCGTCCCTGCCTGGTTTTACGGAAGCCTCCGCAACATCCGCCGCGAATGATTGGCCGGTTCTGGTGCGTGCCACCGGCGGTGCGCCCGTGCCGCAATTCCCCGGCATGCTGAACATCGCCCTCGCCTATCGTGTGGGGGCGGATCAGCCCTGGTCGATCGACGATGCCTACCGGCATCTCGCCGCGGTGCTCACCGATGCCCTGAAACCCCTTGGCCTCGACGCGGTCACCGGCGAGATCGCCGACGCCTTCTGCCCCGGCCGCTACGATTTGAGCCTCAATGGCCGCAAGATCGCCGGCCTCGCCCAGCGCCGCAAGCGGGCGGAAAAGGGCGGCCAGGCCATCCTCGCCCATGCCTGCCTGCTGGTCTCGGGCGATCTCGCCGGCCCCTTCGGCGCACTCGCTGCCTTCGAGGATGCCTTCATGCCGACGCGCAAGTGGCGCATCGAGGCCGCGACACCGCTAGCGGCGCATCTCTCTTCCGCCGACCCGATGGCGGCCGCGGTCGCTGCGCTCATCGACACTTTGCGTAACCACCCCTCCCCCCTTTAAGAGGGAGGGAGAGCGTGCGGGCTAATCATTGGCAAAGTGACGCAACCAAACTTGTGTTCGAGATTTGTTGCGCGTCTCATAATCCCGGATGGCCTGCCCGAGCTCGCCGACGACCGGCGTTTCCCTGTCGGCGCCGATCTCGGTCAGCCGCATCGTGTACCACGCGGTGATCCCGCCCTCCGGGGCATCGGCGAATCTGGGAAAAATCGGTTCAGGTTTCTGGTCCGCTTTCCAGAGATCGGGAAGTGAAGGCTCAAGGACGAGTGCACGCGCAAGACCGACAATATCAACGGCGCCACTTGCCACGGCCTCCTCGGCTTGGGCGCGCGTCTTGAACCCGCCCGTCAGCATAAGCGGCTTGGTCGTTGCGGCGCGGGCGCGTTTTGCAAATTCGAGGAAGTAGGGGCCGCGTCCCGTTCCGTCGGAGGCAGACTTTGCTCCCGGGAAATAAGTCCCGCCGCTGATGTCAATCAGGTCGATCGAAGACCTGTCCAGGGCGGCCACCACATTGAGCGCGTCCGCGCTGTCGAATCCACCCTCAAGCTGATCCGAAGAGTTGAGCTTCACGGCGATGGGGAAATCCGGTCCGACCGCGGCGCGCGTGGCGTCGATCGCTTCCAGCAGAGGACGCATGCGATTGGCGATGGCCCCACCATATTCGTCGCTCCGCCGGTTGAACAACGGCGAAAGGAACTGGCTCAGCAAGAATCCGTGCGCCGCGTGAATTTGCACACCGGCAAATCCGGCCTGTTGTGCCAGCCAGGCTGTCCGCGCAAACGCCGCGGGCAATTGGCGCATTTCGTCCAAGGTTATTTCCGCGCAGCGCAGGCCCGGTAGATCGAGGGCGCTTGGGCCCTTTGGTTCGCTGGTCGGTGCGTAGGCAAGCGCTCCGGCATGACCGAGTTGCACCCAGAGCCTGGTGCCGTTTTCGCCGCCATGTCGGGCAAGTTCCCGGAACCGGTCAAGGTCGGAGGCATCGTTAAGGACCAGATTGCCGGGATTCTCGGCGTAACCGGCGGTGAGCTGCACCTCGCCGATGATGGATACCGCCACGCCGCCCGCGGCCCAACGCTGATACAACCTGGTCTGTTCGGCGGTCGGATGGCCGGTCCCATCGCCCAGGGAATCCGACATCGCCGATTTCGCAAGGCGGTTTTTCAGGATTAAACCGCAAGGCAGTTGCAGCGGTTCGAACAGGCTTCCACGGTGATGCATTTGACATCCCACAGCCAGGATTCCAGTTTTCATTTTTATCCACGAAAACGCGCGGCACCGCAACATCGCCTGTCGCGCAAACTTGAGCGCCGATCCGGTGGCGGCGGTGCTCACCTCCAGGCTTGCTCTCTCATCACGCACCCGCTTAGATCGCGCATCCGAAGCGAGCCCGTGAGTCTTTTCCCATGTCCAGCACGATGCCAGAACCCATCTCCGCCGAAATCACCTATGACGATTTCCGCAAGGTCGACATCCGCGTCGGCACCATTATCTCGGCCGAGCCTTATCCGGAAGCGCGGCGCCCGGCCTACAAGCTCAGCGTCGATTTCGGCCCGGAGATCGGCGTGAAGCGTTCCTCGGCCCAGATCACCAAACGCTACACCTTGGAAGAACTGCCCGGCCGTCAGGTGGCGGCGGTGGTGAACTTCCCCAAAAAGCAGATCGGCAAATTCATGTCCGAAGTGCTGGTCCTCGGCTTCCCCGATGCGGAGGGCGAGGTGGTGCTGATCACGCCGAGCCTCGACGTGCCCAATGGCGGCAGGATGTATTGATTGCCCTCCTCCCCCCTTCAGGGGGGAGGAGGAAACTAAGGAGGGGAGAAAGCTTCGGCGATTTAAGCGCATTCTATTTTAAAAACTATTTACTTGTTTTATTCCCGGCGCGAGCATGCCTCCTCAAGGAGGATATCCATGGCCTGGATCGATGTCGGCGCCGCTGCTGATCTCAAGAAGACCGGGAAGCTGGTCGTCCGCCATGAAGGACGCCAGATCCTGCTGCTGGAGAATGCCGCCGGGCGTTTCGCCTGTCTTAATCGCTGTCCCCATGAAGGCTATCCCTTGCGCGAGGGAACTATCACCGCCGATGCGGAAAGCTGCGTCCTCACCTGCCAATGGCATAACTGGAAATTCGACCTCGTGAACGGCGCGACTCTGGTGGGCGGCGACCGCCTCACCCGCTTCTCCGTCCGTGCAACGGGTGAGCGGATCGAGCTCGACATCGTCCCGGAAGATCCGGCGGCCAGCCGCCAGCGCCACCTCACCAATCTCGCGGGCGCGCTCACGCAGGCCGACCAGCAGCGCATCATCCGCGAGACGGCGCGGCTGCTCAAAACCGGCGCGACGCCGGGCGAAATCCTGCGTCACGCTTTCGCCTGGGCGCATCCCCGTCTCGAATTCGGCGCCACCCATGCGCTGGGTGCGGCGCCCGATTGGCTGGCCCTTGCCGCCGCCCAGGGCGACGATCCCGAAATCCTGCTTATCGCCCTGGGCGAAATCCTCGGCCATCTCGCCGACGACGCACGCGACCGCACATTCTATCCCTATCCGGACGGCATTGAGGAATGGGACGAGAAAGCCTTCCTCGCCGCCCTCGAGGCACAGGACGAAGCGCGCGCGATCCTGACCTTGCGCGGCGGAATCGCTGCTGGCCTCACCCCGTACGATTGGCAGCGGATCACCGCCCGCGCGGCTCTTTCCCATTACGCCGATTTCGGCCATGCCCTCATCTACAGCGTGAAGACCGCCGATCTCCTTCACGAGATCGGCCCCGATGCCGCGGCACCCTTACTGGAGATGCTGGTGCGCAGCCTCTGCCTCGCCACCCGCGAGGACCTCATCCCGGAATTCCGCCTCTATGCCGAATGCCGCGCGCGCTGGGGCGAAAAGCTGATGGCACCGCCCCCCTTATCCGTCGCGGCCCTGCGCTCTGTGACGCCGCGCACAATCCTGCCGCTGGTCACGACCTGGTCGGCACAGCACGCACCCGGCGCGATCTTCGCGACACTCCTCGACGCCGCTGCGCGGCAAATGCTCCATGCCGACGAGAAACGATTCCGCGCCACCGACAACGCGCTTGCCGACAACGTGAATTGGCTCGATTTCACCCATGCCTTGACCTTTGCCCAGGCAGGCTTGCAGGTGGTGTGGGAAGACCCGTCGCTCTGGCCCGATCTCTTGCTGCAGCTTGGTTGTTTCGTCGGCCGCAACGCTGCCTATGTCGATCACGATATCGATGTAACGCCCTATTTTGTTGGCGATGTCGATGCGTTCTGGCCGGCGCAACTGGATGCCCTGCTGGATCACGGTCGTGGCCGCTTCATCATCTCGTCGCATCTGGTGAAGACATTGACCGCTGCCAGCCAGTTGGCAATCAGCCACCCGGAATTGGCCAACCGCCTCGCTGCGGCCCTCAATCGTTTCCTCTGGGCAGATCTCAAGGAACGCCATGCGCGCCGTGACGCGCGGCAGATGCTGCGCCTGGTGGCCGAAGAATAACCGCGCCAAACCCGTCTCCCGAAAAGGTTCAAGGGCGAAAACGCAAGCGTGATGGCGCGCACTCGACGGAATCCGGCCCGGGACCTATCCTTTGGGCATCAGATTCACGCATCAGAATCACGCCACATGAAACCCGACACCACCCTTCTCCCGCCACCGCGGGCACCCTTGCTTGCGGCCTTGCGCCGGACCTTGCCGCTGCTCGATGCCGCGCGCGATCTCGACGGGCTGGTCGCGGTTCTGCTCGCGCAACTGGAACAGAATTTCCATCTCTCGCATGTCATGTTGTTGATGGCCGAACCTGCCGGCGACCGGCTCTATACGCTGGCCAGCCAGGGCTATCCGGAATCCGGTGTGGGCGCCGAGATCCTGCCGGGCCAGGGCGTCATCGGCATGGCGGCGCGCGAGAAGACGCCGATCCGCCTCACCCATGCGACGGGCGATTATCTTTACGGCCGCGCCATCCGCGACGCGCTCCGCGAAAACCCGCTCGCACCGCGCTTGGAAACCGAGATTCCGCTTCCCGGCCTCGCCACCAGCGGCAGCCAGATCGCGGTCCCGCTTCTCCGTGAGGCGCGGCTCCTCGGCATCCTCTATGCGGAGAGCGCCGAGGAAGGCCGCTTTGGCTATGACGAAGAGGACGCACTGGTCATTCTCGCCGACCGCCTCGCCGCGGCCATCGAGCAATTGCCGAACGAGGCGGATGAGGGCACCGCGCCGTTCGGCACAATCCCGCCGATCGATTCCGGGGCACCGCTCGCCATCCGCCATTACCGCGCCGATGACAGCGTCTTCATCGACGACGCCTATGTGATCAAGGGGGTGGCCGGCGCCATTCTCTGGCTGCTGCTGTCCGAACATGCAAAGAGCGGCCGTACCGAGTTCAGCAACAAGGAACTCCGCCTCTCGCCGCAGATACGTCTGCCGGAATATTCCGAAAACCTCGAAGCCCGCCTCATTCTGCTGCGCCGCCGCCTCGCCGAACGCAGCCCCCATATCGGCCTCGAGAAAGCCGGCCGCGGCCGCTTCCGCCTGATCGTCAAACGCCCGGTCGAACTGATCGAGGTGGAGGTCTAGACGAGAAAGTGGCCTTCACCTCACAGCGGCAATCTCAGCACCGCCCGCAAGCCGCCACCCGGCGCTTCGCGGAGTTCGAGATCGCCGCCATGGCCGCGCACGATGTCGCGGGCGATGGTGAGGCCCAATCCGGTGCCGCCGGTTTCCTGGTTCCTGGATTGCTCCAGGCGGAAGAAGGGCTTGAACACATCCTCGCGCGCGCCCGGCGGAATGCCCGGCCCGTCATCGTCCACCATCACCTCGACATGACGGGGCTTCAAGGCCAGCGTCACCGCGACGCTTTTGGCATAACGCTGCGCATTACCGATCACATTCCCCAGCGCGCGGCGGAAGGCGTCGCGCCGGAGCGGTACGACGATGCCGCGTTCCGGCAGGGTAACCTCGATATCGGCTCCGTGCCGGCGCGCATCCCCCGTCACATCCGCGACCAATTCGGTGATGTCGGTGGGGGCCGCCTGTTCCACGCCCTCGCCGCGGGCAAAGGCCAGATAGGCGCCGATCATGCGTTCCATATCGGCGACGTCTTTCTTGAGATCGGCGATATCGGCGCCGTCCCCCATCATGGCGAGTTGCAATTTCATGCGGGTAAGCGGGGTGCGCAAATCGTGGCTGACCCCGGCCAGCATCTCGGTCCGCTGCACGATCTGGCGGCGGATGCGGTTGCGCATCAGGTTGAAGGCTTGGCCCGCCAAAACCACTTCCGTCGCTCCCGTGGTACGGAAATCCGCGACCTCGCGCCCCTTGCCGAAATCGTCGGCGGCCTGGGCGAGGCTCTTGATCGGCTTCACCTGGTTGCGCATGAAGGAGGTGGCGACGGTGAGGAGCGCCAGCGACGTCCCCACCATCCAGAGCAGGAAGACATAGGTGGTGGAACTGAACAGCCGCCGCCGCTGCACCACCACATGAAGGACGCCATCGGCCAGCTGCACATGGATCTCGATGAATTTCTCGAGGCTGCGGCTGTCGATGATGAAGGGGCGGTCCACCCGCGATTCCAGAGCGCGCGCCAACTGCCGGTCCACAAGGTTCTGGCGCATGATGGTGGGATCGTTGGGCAGGATTTCGCCCGGTTTGAAGACCAGCACCAGATCCATGTCCTCATCGGCGATCTCGAAGATCGGCGACAGATCCTCGGGCGTCGGATAGCGCGGCATCATCCGCACGATGGCGCCGATCTCGCCCGCCACCGATTGCGCCAGGCGCCGCGTCACCGTTTCCCAGTGGCTGTCATAGAACACCCAAGCCGAGACCACCTGGAGGAGCACGATCGGCGTCACGATGATGAGGATCGAGCGGCCGAGCAGGCTCCTGGGCAGCATGCGCTCCAATCCGATCAGCCAGTCCTGGAAGACATTGCGCATCGTCGGGTCCGGGCTCAATCGGGCCGCAGCACATAGCCGATGCCACGCACCGTCTGCAGATAGCGCGGGAAGCGCGGGTCGTCCTCGATCTTGCGCCGAAGGCGCGTCATCTGCACGTCGATGAGGCGCGAGGCCCCGCTTTCGCTGGCGGCGTTCTCGCCGTTCTCCACCTCGCTCGCGGCTTCACCGGAACGGGACAGCAATTCGTCGCGGCTCACCGGTTCGCCGGCGCGGCGCGCCAGCAGCAGCAGGAGATCGACCTCCGCCTCCGTGAGATGCACGATCTCGCCCGATTTATAGAGCCGCCGCCTTTCGATCTCGAAGGCATAGGCGCCGAAGCGCACGGTGCCGCCCGCCGGCGCTTTCGGCGCCGGACCTTGCGCGCGTTTGAGGATGGCGTTGATCCTCAGCACCAATTCCTTGGGTTCGAAGGGCTTGGCCAGGTAATCGTCGGCCCCGCTCTCGAATCCGTTGATGCGGTCCTGCACCTCGCCCATCGCGGTCAGCAGCAGGATGGGCACACCGCTCTCGCTGCGCAGGGATTGGGTGAGTTCCAGCCCCGTCTCCCCCGGCATCATGATGTCGAGCACCAGGAGATCGAAACTGATGCTGGCGAGCTTGGCGCGCGCCTCCTTGGCATCCACGGCGAGCGTCACGCGGAAACCCTGTTCCGAGAGGAACCGGCCGATCAATTCCCTGAGGCGCTTGTCGTCATCGACGATCAGGATATGCGCCGGATGCTGGCTCATACTTTCCCTCAGCGGCCACCGGATCCCCGGAGCGGTGCGTTCCCCAGCGTGCCGGCGCCGCGGAAGCGGGCGCGGTCCTCTTCATTGACCAGGCCCAGAAGCACCTTCTTGAAGCCCTCGACCGCCTCGGCCCCCGCCGCCTTGTAGGCCCTGGCCACCAGCGCCCGCTGATCCTCGGTGAGCTTACGCTCCAGTTCGGCCCCCTTTTCGGTGAGGGAAAGCAATCGCTGGCGCCGGTCCGTGGTGCCGGGCTTCTGCACGATGAAGCCCTCGCGCACCAATTGCGACAACACCCGGCTGAGGCTCTGCTTGGTGATTTTCAGAATATCGAGCAGGTCCGAAACGGTCATGCCCGGGTTGCGGCCGACGAAATAGATCACCCGGTGATGGGCGCGGCCGAAATTGAAGGCGGCCAGGGTCTGGTCGGCCTTGGCGGTGAAATCGCGATAGCCGAAGAACAGCATCTCGATTCCCTGCCGGAGCTCGTCGTCCCGGAGGAACAAGGGGTTAGGCTGCGACTTTGTGTCCGTCATCATTTTATGTCAGGCTTGTTGACTTATCTGAGCGAATATTTTAAACCAGGGTCAATTCGGGTTTCTTTATAACCCGACAAACGACCAAAGCGTGGAGGAATTCATGAGCCTGGTGCCTTTCGATGATCGTGACGGTGAAATCTGGATGGACGGCAAGTTCATTCCCTGGCGGGAAGCGAAGCTGCACGTCCTCACCCATGCCCTCCATTATGCCTCAGCCGTGTTCGAAGGCGAACGCTCCTATAACGGCAAGGTGTTCAAATCGCGCCAGCACACCGAGCGCCTGCATAAATCGGCGGAAATCGTCGGCTATCAGATCCCCTTCTCGGTGGACGCGATCGAGGCCGCCAAGACCGAATTGGTGAAGCGCACCGGCTTCAAGAACTGCTATGTCCGGGCGATCGCCTGGCGCGGCAGCGAGATGATGGGCGTCTCCGCCCAGAACAACACCATCCACCTCGCCATCGCCGCCTGGGAATGGCCCTCCTATTTCTCGCCGGAGCTGCTGGCGAACGGCATCCGCCTGAAATGGGCCAAATACAAGCGCCCGGCCCCGGACACGGCCCCCACCGCCGCCAAGGCCTCCGGCCTCTACCAGATCTGCACCATCTCGAAACACGAGGCCGAGCGTGACGGCTTCCAGGACGCGATGATGCTGGATTACCGCGGGCTCCTGGCCGAAGCGACCGGCGCCAACGTCTTCCTGGTCCAGAACGGCGAATTGCACACGCCCAAGCCCGATTGCTTCTTGAACGGCCTCACCCGCCAGACCGTGATCGAGCTTGCCCAGCGCCGCCAGATCAAGGTGGTCGAGCGCGCGATCCAGCCGGAAGAACTGGGTTCGACCGACGAAGTCTTCCTGGTGGGCTCCGCCGCCGAGGTGACCCCCGTCGGCCAGATCGGCGATTACAAATTCAAAGTCGGCCCCATGACCCGCCAGATGCGCGAAGACTATCTGAAGGAAGTGGGGGCGTAAGCGCTCCTTTAGATTGATGACGTCATCCCCGGGCTCGACCCGGGGATCCACAGCCAACAGCTGCGACAGTGGATGGCCGGGTCTTCGCCCGGCCATGACGCATTTTGGCTCCCACGCGCCACACACTCACCACCTGCCATGTTTCCGGTTCCAGGCATAGAGCCGGTCGGCGAAGCGGTCGTAGAGCCAGCGCATGAAAGGCCGCAGCGGCGTCCACATCATGAAGCGCCCCAGCCAGCGCTGGCCGCGCGTTTCCAGCATGAGGCGCGCGACCGCATCGGCGCCGACGAACACGGCGCCGGTCTCGTCGCGCACATGCAGTGAATGCCGCACCGTGTCGAGATCGGCGCCGATCTCGCAGACGAGGTTGTTGTCTGCGGCGATGTCCTTCCAATCAGCTTCCATGCCTTGCGCGGTCAACCGCGCCCGCTCGGCATTGATCCCCGCATCGCAGACCGGACAGGCTGAATTGTAATAGATCTCGAGCTTCGCCATGGCGCTCGCACCATAGCATGAAAAAAGCGGGGCGTTCCCGAACGAACGCCCCGCTTGAGTTGGAGAGACAGGTCGGAGGAAAAGAAAGACCCCACCTCCAGGGGAAAATTAGAACTTACGCATTCTTCAGATTGACCGCGACGAAGCGGTCGCGGCCGTCGCGGTTGATCAGCATGAGGAGGACCGGCTTGTCGCTGTCCTTCACCTTCAGGGCCGCATTTTCGATCTCCGCGGGGTTGGTCACCAAGGTATCGCCCACCTTGACGATGACATCGCCGGGCTGGATGCCCTGATCGAGCAGCGGCGAATCCTCGGCAAGATCGGCGACCACCACGCCTTCGACATCCTTGGCGAGACCGAATTTCGAGCGCGCCATGTCGTTGAGCGGGGCCAGGGTAGCGCCCAGCACGTCGCTTTCCTCGATGGCATCCGGTGTCGCCGGGGTATCGTTGCTGGCCACCGTTTCTTCCGTCTTCATCTGGCCGATCTCGGCATTCAATGTGCGTTCCTTGCCGTCGCGCAGCACCATCACCTCGGCGGTGTCGCCGGGCTTGGCCGCCGCCACCAGGCGCGGCAGGTCGCGGAGTTCCTTGACGCCGGTCCCGTCGAAACCGAGGATCACGTCGCCGGCCTCGATGCCGGCCTTGCCCGCGGGGCTGGCGGGATCGACATTGGCAACCAGCGCACCCCTGGGTTCGTCGAGGCCCAATCCGGCGGCCAGATCCGGCGTCACCTGCTGGATCTCGACGCCGAGCCAGCCACGCTCGACCGAGCCGTTCTCCTTCAACTGCGCGACCACGTCCCTGGCGAGGTTGCTGGGGATCGCAAAGCCGATACCGACCGATCCGCCGCTGGGGCTGTAGATCGCGGTGTTGATGCCGACGACATTGCCGTTCAAATCGAAGGTCGGCCCGCCGGAATTGCCGCGGTTGATGGCGGCGTCGATCTGGATGAAATCGTCGAACGGACCTTCCTGGATGTCGCGGCCGCGGGCCGAGACGATGCCGGCGGTGACCGTGCCGCCGAGGCCGAAGGGATTGCCGACCGCCATCACCCAATCGCCGACCCGGGCCTTGTCCGAATCGCCCCAGGGCACCGCCGGAAGTTTCCGCGAGCTCTCGACCTTGAGAAGCGCGAGATCGGTCTTGGGATCGGTGCCGATGAGTTTCGCCGGCAATTCGGTATCGTCGTTGAGGGTGACCGTGATTTCGCTCGCCCCCTCGATCACATGATTGTTGGTGACGATATAGCCGGCGGGATCGATGATGAAGCCCGAGCCCAGCGACATCGCCTGGCGCGGCTTCATGCGGCGCGGCTGGCCCTCTTGGTTCTGGCCCATGCCCCCGCTCCCCTCGCCCATGCCATGGCGGCGCTGCTGCTCGAGGAAGGGCTTCAGGAATTCTTCAAAGGGCGAGCCCGGCGGGAAATTGAACGGCATTTCGCCATCCGGCCCCATGCCTTCCGCCCCGTCGACCTTGTGGGTCGAGGAAATGTTGACCACCGCCGGCGCCACTTTCTGGGCAAGGTCGGCGAAACTGCCCGGGCGGTTGTCGAGGCTCGTTACCGGCAATTCAGCCTTCGCCGGATGGAGCTGGGTAAAGGCGATGGCGGGCGGGATCACGGCAAGACCGCCCAGGATCAGCGCCGCCCGGGCCGTACGGCGGTAAAGGCTTTCGCGCCGCCCGGTCCTGGGCGCAAGTTCTGGCGTGTTGCTCATCTATGGCTCCGTTGCATATCCAGGAAGAGGGTCATTGCCCCCGTCGCCAGGGATATTGTTCCGGGATTGCCACAGCGGAATGTCGGGCGGCATGCTATTTGGCAACGTTCTGTGACGGGGGCTTGAGCCGTTACAATCTGTTACCAAATAGCGGCTGCGGGGCGACGGAGAGACTCGCACCATGCCCCCCTCCCAACCTCCCCCCTGAAGGGGGGAGGAGCAGAAAACGCTCCCTCCCTGCAAGAATCCCCTCCCCCTTCAGGGGGAGGGTAGGGTGGGGGCATGCAAGTGACGGATCCTGCCTGTACTGATGACCGAGAAACTGCCTCATATCCTGATCGTCGACGACGACCGCGAGATCCGCGACCTTCTGTCGCGCTTCCTGCAAAAGCATGGATTGCGCGCCAGTGTCGCCGGCGACGGGCGCGAGATGCGCCGCATCCTCGGCGATGCCCGCATCGATCTCATCGTCCTCGATTTGATGCTGCCCGGCGAGACCGGTCTCGCCCTTTGCGCGCAATTGCGGGCCGAGAGCCAGAGCGCGCAGCGGCATCTCCCCATCATCATGCTGACCGCGGCGGGGGACGAGACCGACCGCATCGTGGGCCTCGAAATGGGTGCCGACGATTATCTCCCCAAGCCCTTCAATCCGCGGGAGCTCCTGGCGCGCATCCGCGCGGTGCTGCGCCGGGCCGGCAACGAGCCGGTGCCGATCACCAGCAATGGCGGCGCGCTTCTGTTCGAAAGCCCCGATGCCGGCGAATGGAAGATCGAACTCGGGCCCCGCCGCGTCAGCGGCCCCCAGGGCGAGATCGAGCTTTCCAGCGGCGAATTCGACCTCCTGGTCGCTCTGGCCGAGCGCCCGCAACGGGTCCTCTCCCGCGATCAATTGCTGGACCTCACCAAGGGCCGCGCGGCGCAGCCTTTCGACCGCGCGATCGACGTGCAGGTGGGACGTCTCAGGCGCAAGATCGAAGCCGATCCCGCCGATCCCAAGCTCATCACCACGATACGCGGCGGCGGCTATCTCTTCGCGGCATCCGTGAAGCGGGTGGATTGATGCTGCGCCGTTTCCTCCCCGATTCCATCCTGGCCTGGCTGCTGCTCATCCTGGTCACCGCCGTGCTGGCCAGCCAGGCCGTCACCATGCTGCTCCACAACCTCAACCGCAACGAAATCCTGTTGCGGCTCGAGGATCAGCGCGCGGCCGAGCGCATCGCGGCCCTGGCCACCTTTCTCGATCACACCGCCCCCATCCTCCGCAAAGGTGTCGCAGATGCGATGAGCGGTCCCTCGCTCGATGTGCGCGTGGGATCCGAGCCGCTGGTGGCCCTCCCCGAGACACCGCGCGAATTGGCCCCGCTCGGCGAGGCGCTGGCCGAACGCCTGCAGCGCATCGATTGGCGGGAAATCCGCATCGGTGCCCGCGATCCCAGCGCCGAGCAAAGCGCGGCCGATCTGGTGCCGATCCGCGTCGCCATTCATTTGCGCGACAATGCCTGGCTCAATTTCGAATTTCCCATGGTGGCGGGCCTCCCTTGGGCCAGCCCGCAATTGCTGGGCCTCACCGCGGGCTCGCTCATCGCCGTTCTGGGCCTCTGCCTCTATGCCGTGCTGCGCCTGACGCGCCCGCTCGACCGCTTGACCCGCGCCGCCGAATCCCTCGGCCGCGCACCGCTCACCCGGCTCGGCAATCAGCTCGGCGATCGCGATGCCGACATGCTGCTGCCCGAACAGGGTGTGGGCGAGGTGCGCCGCGCGGCCAGCGCCTTCAATGCCATGCAATCCCGCATCGCGCGGTTGATCGAGGACCGGCTGCAGATGATCGCCGCCATCTCGCACGATCTCAAAACGCCGATCACGCGCCTGCGGCTCCGCGCCGAATTCATGGCCGATGACGAGATGCGCGCCAAGATGCTGAAGGATCTCGACGAGATGGAGGCGATGATCGGCGCCACCCTCACCTTCGCCCGCGCCGAGGGGAATCCCGAACCCGCCGCCGTTTTCGATCTCCGGCAATTGGTCAAGGAAGCCGGCGAACATCACACCGCCCAGCCGTCCGGCGCCTTGCGTTTCTCTTTCGCCGGCCCCGGACCCAGTGCCGGCTTCTGGGAGATGCGCGGCCAGAAACTCGCCATCAAGCGCGCCATCGCCAATCTCATCGACAACGCGATCCTCTATGGCGGCGAGGCGGTGGTGAGCCTCGCCCGCCAGGACCAGCGTTTCGATCTGGTCATCGACGATAACGGCCCCGGCATCCCGCCGGCGGAAATGGAGCGCGTCTTTCGCCCGTTCTACCGCCTCGAACACTCGCGCAACCGGGCCTCCGGCGGGACCGGCCTGGGTCTCGCCATCGCCAGGGCGGCCATCCGCGCCCAGGGCGGCGAGATTGAACTCTACAATCGAAGAGATTCCACCGGCGGTATTGCCGGATTGCGGGTTCACCTGACACTTCCGGCTACTCATGCGGGTGCTTGAGCCTCCGGAGAGGTCGATTTAATGGGCCGATCGGTCAACTCGTTAATTTGAATCGCATTTGATTTACCTTTTATTCACCATTCTCCGTGCTTGTTGATTCTCCCGCGTTGCATTAGTGAGTTCTGCAACCAGAGAATGACCACATGATCCCGGGAAGCGCATTGGCACTTCCCGCCGTGATGGTTGTTCCCATCAACGACCGCCTGGACCGCCTCGGGACAACACCCGATCGGGATATGGGCGAACGGGGCGGGCATAACGGGCATGGTCTCAAGCAGCAGCGAGCTCCTGGAGCTGATGGCGGAGCGCAGGCAGGAAGATGCCTTGCGCGATGCCGAGCAGTTCATCCTGCGGGCCATCGTCGAAGGCCAACCGCTTGCCGAAATCCTCGACACCGCCTGCCGCGCCCTGGAACAGGTGCTGGAAGGTGCCCTTTGCTCGATCCTGCTGCTTGGCGATGACGGCAAGCATCTCCGGCACGGCGCGGCCCCCAATTTGCCGCCAGTCTACTGCAGCGCCATCGACGGCGCCGAAATCGGACCCAAGGCCGGGTCCTGCGGCACCGCCGCCTATACCGGCGAAACGGTGATCGTCGAAGACATCGCCACCGATCCGCTATGGGAAGATTACAAACAGGCGGCGCTGCCGCATGGCCTTCGGGCCTGCTGGTCGATCCCCTTGATGGCCCAGATGGGCGAACGGGAAGGCAGCGCACATCAACGGCCGCTGGGGCGTGTGCTCGGGACCTTTGCCACCTATCACACGGTCCCCTATCACCCCAGCCAGCGCGAACTCGACATCGCGCGCCGGCTAGCGGCTTCCGTGGCCATCGCGATCCAGCGCAAGCTGCTCGACGAGGAGCTGGTCGCGGAAAAGGAAAAGGCCGAATCCGCCAATCGCGCGAAATCGGAATTCCTTGCCAATATGAGCCATGAATTGCGCACACCCTTGAACGCGATCCTCGGCTTTTCCGAACTGATCGAGACGCAGAACCTCACGCCTGCCAAGACCCAGGAATATGCCCGCGACATCCACCGCTCGGGCCGCCAGCTCCTGGAACTCATCAACGACATTCTCGACGTGGCGCGGATCGAGGCGGGCTCCACCCGCATCAACCGCCAGCGTTGCGATCTCCACGCCATCATCGCCGAACAGATCGATCTGGTGCGCCACGCCTTTCCGGATTCCGCGCCGATCACCATCCGCGACGGCAGCGGCTGCCCGGACATCCTGGTGGATCCCCGCGCCATGCGTCAGGTCATCCTCAACCTGGTCGGCAATGCGGCGAAATTCACGCCGCCCGCCGGTTCGATCCAGATCAATCTCGATTGGCAGGCACCGGGCCTCCGCATCGAGGTCAGGGATACCGGCCCCGGCATCGCCCCCGAGGTTCTGCGCGACCTCGGCAAACCCTTCCGTTCCGGCGAGACCGCCTATTCACGCAAATACGGCGGCACCGGCCTCGGCCTCTATATCAGCCGTGAATTGATCAAGGCCCATGACGGCACGGTCGAGATCACCAGCCAATTGGGCCGCGGCACCTCCGTCACCATCGCCCTGCCGGAAAACACCATCCTGCGCCCCGGCGCCCACGGCCCGGGGGAGTAGTTTGCGTTTCCTCCCCCTGGAGGGGGAGACCCCGCTCATTTTCCCTCCCCCTTCAGGGGGAGGGTAGGGTGGGGGCATGCAAGTGACGGGTGGTGCGAACCCATGCCCCCCTCCCGCCGACGCATGTCGGCATGCGCCTCTTCTCCTCCCCCCTGAAGGGGGGAGGAGAAGAGGCGCTCCCCTACTCCGCCGCCTTGCCGCTATCCCAGGCGATCTTCGCCTTGGGCGCCGCCGCTTCCTGGCGCTCCCAATCGAACATGTAATCGCGCGTGATCGGCACCGCGCCGATGCCGCGGCTCATCTGCATCTGGAAGACCATGTTGTAATCGTAGCGGAACGACAATTCGCTGCCGATCAGATAGAACTCCCACATGCGGCAGAAGCGCTCGTCATAGAGGGCGGCGATGCGCGCGCGGTTGCGCTCGAAATTCGCGCGCCAGTGTTTCAGCGTCTCGGCGTAATGCAGGCGCAAAATCTCGATATCGGTGACCCAGAGGCCGGTCTTCTCGACCACCGGCAGGACTTCCGACAAGGCCGGCGAATAGCCGCCAGGGAAGATGTATTTCCTGAGCCAGGGATTGGTCGAGCCCGGCCCGTCGCGCCGGCCGATCGCGTGCAGCAGGGCGACACCGCCCGGCACCAGCAATTCCTCGACCTTCGCAAAAAATTCGGGGAAATGCTTCAATCCCACATGCTCGAACATGCCGACCGAGACGATGCGGTCAAAGCGGCCCGGTTCCAGCCGGTAATCCTGCAGCTTGAACTCGACCTCGCCCTCGAGGCCGGCCGCCTTCACGCGCTGGCAGGCGACTTCGTGCTGCTCCCTGGAAAGGGTGACGCCGGTCACCTTCACCCCGGCGGTCTTGGCGAGATAAATGCCGAGCCCGCCCCAGCCGCAGCCGATATCGAGCAGGCGCTGCCCCGGCTCCAGCAGCAATTTCGACGCGATATGGCGCATCTTCGCCTGCTGCGCCTCGGCAAGGCTCGCTTCCGGCCGCGTGAAATAGGCACAGGAATATTGCATGCTCTCGTCGAGGAACAATTCGAACAGCTGGCGCGACAGATCGTAATGATGCGCCACATGCTGCTGGGCGGCGCCGATCGGGTTGTGCTGATGCCACCAGCGCAGCATCTTGTTCATGACACTCACCACGCGCTGCATCTTGGCGCCCATGATGCCGTTGGCATTCACCATGCCGATATTGATGAGGTCGTAGATCGTGCCTTCTTCGATGGTGAAGCGGCCATCCATATAGGCCTCGCCCACCTTCAGCCAGGGATTGAGGCCGAGCTCCCAATCCACCTTGGCATCGTTCAGCCGCAGCGTGATCTGCGGCCCGTCGCTGCCGATATCCCGGCGCTTGCCCGTGTGGTCGATGATGGAGATCCGGCCGATCTTGATGGTGGCCTGCATGAGACTCGCGAACATTGCCTTCCCCCTCCGAACCGGCTCATCCCATCCCGAGATTCCGGCTCAATGCGAATTCTGGCCTAAATTCAAGCGCTGTCATCTTGGTTAAGAATAGGAAAGGATTGTTTCCTGCGTCAATTGCCGAGATCGCCCGGATGACCGACGTGACGCAGATGTTTCGGCATCTTTTTATGCGCTGCAACAGCGACATCTCATTGAAACTGGAAGCTTTACAAAGAACTGCGAGCGCTTCTCAGGCCACCCATTCCAAACGCGCCGAACTGTCATGCTCGGAAGGGATGGCAGCGGGCGCCCGCCTGGCCCATTCGGCCGGCGCCAATTGCCGGAGCGCCCAGATGGCCGCCCCGCGCACGATAACTGCCGGATCGGCCAATCGTTCCAAGACGCCGGGCAGCAGCGCGGGATCGCCGCTATTCCCCATGGCAATGAGGACATTGCGGACAAAGCGGTCGCGCCCGATCCGTTTGACGGCCGAGCCGGAGAAGAAGGCGCGGAAGGCAGCATCGTCGAGCTGCGCGAGGTCGGCGAGGGCGGGGGCGCGCAGATCATCGCGCGCTGTCAATTGCGCCTCATGGGCGAGGCCCGCGAACTTGTTCCAGGGGCAGATTGCGAGGCAATCGTCGCAGCCATAGATGCGGTTCCCCATCGCTGGCCGGAATTCAGCCGGAATCGGCCCGGCATGTTCGATGGTGAGGTAGGAGATGCAGCGCCGCGCATCCAGCTGATAGGGCGCCGGGAAGGCCGCCGTGGGACAGATGTCGAGGCAGGCGCGGCAGGACCCGCAATGATCCACTTCCGGCGCATCGGCGGGGAGATCCAGCGCCAGATAGATCTCGCCCAGGAACAGCCAGGATCCGAATTGGCGCGAGACCAGATTGGTGTGCTTGCCCTGCCAGCCGATCCCGCCTTGCGCCGCCAGCGGCTTCTCCATCACCGGCGCCGTGTCGACGAAGACCTTGATCTCGATCTGGTAAGTCTCGGCGATCCAGCGCCCGAGGCTTTTCAGCTTCTTCTTCACCACGTCATGATAATCGCGGTTGCGTGCATAAACCGAGATGCCGCCCTTGTCCTTCTGCGCCAGCACGCGTAGCGGATCTTCATCGGGGCCATAATTGAGGCCCAGCACCAGGATGGAACGCACGTCCGGCCACAGCACTTTGGGATCGCCGCGCCTTTCCACCTTCTCGGCGAACCACCTCATCTCCCCATGCCGGCCTTCGCCGATATAGCTCGCCAACCGCCCGCGCGCCGCATCCGGCAATTCCGCCGCCGCAAACCCCACCGCGTCAAACCCCTCCAGCAACGCGCGTGCGCGAATATCCGCCTTGATGGCGGCGGGGTCGTGAGGGGTACCGGGTTTCATACGTGAAACAGAAACTGGCATGCCGTCGCACCGCCGTCCTTTGCAAACCTGATTGTCACCCCCGCGAAAGCAAGGGTCCATCTATCCAGCAACTCGTTCCATGGATCCCCGCTTTCGCGGGGATGACAATAAAAGTCGGGTACATCTTACCTGTCATTCCCGCGAAAGCGGGAATCCATCCATCCGACGCAATTGCGCATCCAGGCATGCCCCGTCACTTGAGCAATCCCTCATAGAGATCATCCCAACGCGGATTGTCCCGCTCGATAAGCTCAATCTTCCAGTCTCGTCGCCATTTCTTCAGATGCTTCTCGCGCTGGATCGCCGCGTTAATGTCATCGTGGCTTTCGAAATAGGCCAGCCGCTTGAGGCCATGCTGTTTCGTAAATCCGGGCAACGCGCCCGTGCGATGCTCCCAGACCCGCTTCACCAGGTCTGTCGTGACGCCCACATACAACGTGCCATTCGGTGCATTCGTCATGATGTAGACCCAGGCGTAGTGCATTCTCTCCATCCACCCGGTACGCCGCCCCATGGATCCCCGCTTTCGCGGGGATGACAAGTGAGATGTACGCCCAATTTTATTGTCATTCCCGCGAAAGCGGGAATCCATTTCTCCGGCGCACGATCACCGCCTCACCCCACCACATCCCCCAGCGCCTGCTCTCGTTCGAATGCCGCGATGAAATCCGCGAGGGACCCTCGTTCGATCGCGTCGCGCATGCCCTGCATCAGTTCCTGATAATAATGCAGATTGTGCCAGGTGAGCAGCATGGCGCCGAGAATTTCCTTGGTCTTCATCAGATGATGGATATAGCCGCGCACATAGGATGTGCAGCAGGGGCAGGTGCATCTGGGATCCACGGGCCGGTCGTCGGTGGCATGCCGGGCGTTCCGCATATTGAGATCGCCATAGCGCGTATGGGCAAGCCCCGTGCGGCCGGAGCGTGTCGGCATCACGCAATCGAACATGTCGATGCCGCGCGCGACCGCGCCCACCAGATCGCCCGGCCGACCGACGCCCATCAGATAGCGGGGTTTGTCGGCGGGGAGGTAATCCGGCGTGTAATCGAGGACGCCGAACATCTGCTGCTGCCCCTCGCCGATGGCAAGGCCCCCGATGGCATAGCCATCAAAACCAATGGCGGTCAGCGCCTTCGCCGATTCTTCGCGCAAATGCGGATAGATGCCGCCCTGCACGATCCCGAAGAGGAGATAGCCCTCGCGGTCACGGAAGGCGACGCGGCAGCGTTCCGCCCAGCGCATCGAGCGGCGCATGGAATCCGCCGCCTGCTCCGGTGTCGCCGGAAAGGCGGTGCATTCGTCGAGCACCATGGTGATGTCGGAATCCAAAAGATCCTGGATCTCCACCGAACGCTCCGGCGTCAGCATGTGTTTCGAGCCGTCGATATGCGAGCGGAACTCGACCCCTTTCTCGCTCATCTTCCGGAGATCGGACAGGCTCATCGCCTGGAAGCCGCCACTATCGGTCAGGATCGGCCCCGGCCAGTTCATGAACTTATGCAGCCCGCCGAAGGAGGCCACACGCTCGGCACCCGGGCGCAGCATCAGATGATAGGTGTTGCCCAGCACGATCTCGGCACCGGTCGCCTTCACTGATTCCGGCAGCATCGCCTTCACCGTTCCCGCCGTCCCCACCGGCATGAAGGCGGGCGTGTTCACCACCCCATGCGCCGTGTGGATGCGCCCGCGCCGCGCCTTGCCGTCGGTGGTGATGAGCTCGAAACGTCCGCTCATGATGCGCGCTCCAGCAAGCTCGCATCGCCATAGGAGAAGAAGCGATAGCCGTTCTCGATCGCGTGGTTGTAGGCGGCGCGCATGCGCGCCCGCCCGGCAAAGGCCGAGACCAGCATGAAGAGAGTCGATTTCGGCAGATGGAAATTGGTCATGAGCATATCGACGATCTGAAATTGGTAACCGGGCGTGATGAAGATATCGGTCGAGCCTTGAAAGGGCAAAAGCCGGCCGTCTTGCGCCGCACTTTCCAGGAGGCGCAGGGAGGTCGTCCCCACCGCGACGATGCGCCGTCCCGCGCGCTTCGCGGCATTGATGGCCTCGGCCGTCCTCTCGCTCACCTCGCCATATTCCGCATGCATCTTGTGCTCGGCGATGTTCTCGACCTTGACGGGAAGGAAGGTGCCGGCGCCG
Organism: Dongia sp.; assembly: GCF_041909655.1. Classification (GTDB taxonomy): domain Bacteria; phylum Pseudomonadota; class Alphaproteobacteria; order Dongiales; family Dongiaceae; genus Dongia. The sequence goes on from NZ_JAYRDA010000013.1 coordinate 77,559, forward strand.
ACATGGAGCGTCACCCGATGCTGCTCGACTCCCAGCTTGTCGAGAGCCGCCAGCAAATCCGGCGTGAAATGGAGGCCCGCCGTGGGCGCTGCCACCGCCCCCGCATGCCGCGCGAAGATGGTCTGGTAATCGGCATCGTCGCCCTTCCCGACCGCACGTGATTTGCGGATATAGGGCGGCAGCGGCATCGATCCATGCTGCGCCAGGCCTTGCGCGAAGGCGGCGGGATCGCTGCCGAAATCGAACAGGATCTCGCCTTCGGGCTTCTTCTCCACGACCAGGGCCGAAAAGCCCGCGCCGAACGTGACCGTATCGCCCACCTTCAGTTTCTTCCCCGGCTTGGCAAACGCCCACCAGCGCACGCGCGACCCATCGCGGGAATCCTCAATCAGTGTGACCTCGACCCGCGCTTCGCCCCGTTTCCCTTCAAGCTGGGCAGGGATGACCTTGGTGTCGTTGCTGACCAGCACATCCCCTTCCCGCAGCAGCTTGGGGAGGTCGGCGACCCGGAAATCCCCGAAGCCGTCGCCGATTTCACTGGGGAAGGCCGGCACATAAAGAAGCCGCGCCGAATCCCGCGGGCTCGCCGGGTGGAGCGCGATCCGCTCCGGCGGGAGGTCGAAATCGAAATCGGATAAGGTTAACGGGCGGGCTTTGTCGGTCATGGCTGGGTTTTAGCCAGCCCGCCCCGCCCCCGCCATCGGATTCTATGGCGGAAACAACAGGGCAAGACCCGTCACCTGCATGCCCCCACCCCACCCTCCCCCTGAAGGGGGAGGGAAAACAAGGGGGCCTCCCCCTGAAGGGGGGAGGGAAAACGTGCTCGGAACGTGATTGGCCGACGCCCCCTCCCCCCTTCAGGGGGGAGGTCGGGAGGGGGGCATGGGTCGGCACGATCTTGGGGAGGGGTATGCAGGACACCACCTTGTCCCCCCAGCCCCCCGGGTTTATAACCCCCGCCAAATCCTGACCCATTCCGAGATCCGAGAGACCCGCAATGCCCGTGACCGGCCCCCAAAACGACGCCACCCGCCACTCGACGCTGTTCGTCCTGGTGGTGGCCCTTTTTGTTACCAATCTGCTGATCTCGAACGTGATCGCGGCCAAGGCGATCCTGATTTTCGGCTATCCGCTCCAGGCGGCCGATCTCATCTTCCCGATCTCCTATATCCTGGGCGACGTGCTGACCGAGGTCTATGGCTTCAAGCGCGCCCGCCGCGTGATCTGGATCGGCTTTGCCTGCAACCTCTTTGCCGTCACGGCGATCGGCCTCGGCCAGGCCCTCCCCGCCCATCCCGATTGGGGAGATCAGGCCTCCTATGACGCCATCCTCGGCAACCAGCCGCGCATCCTCGCGGCCTCCTTCGCCGCCTATCTGGTGGGCGAGTTCGTGAATTCGACCGTGCTTGCCAAGATGAAAGTCTGGATGGCGGGCAAACATCTCTGGATGCGCACGATTGGTTCGACGATATTGGGCCAGGGCTGCGACACCGCGATCTTCCTCACCATCGCCTTCTACGGTGTCTGGCCCAACGATCTCCTCCTCTCGGTGATGCTGAGCCAATGGCTCTTCAAGATCACCTATGAGGCGCTCGCCACCCCCTTCACCTATCTCATCGTCAACAAGTTGAAGCGCGCCGAAGGCATCGACGTCTACGACCGCGACACCAAGTTCAGCCCGTTTGCCTGGGGGAAGTAGGCGCGGCGTCTGGCCAGTTAATCTGTTCAATCCGCATTTTATTGCTTGAGCAGCGGTTCCAGGCAGCTTCGCAACTCGCGTCCATCGCTCGTGGATATGGTGGATATCTCTAAGGCAAGAGACCGACGCACAGCCCAATAGCTGTCGCCCATGATCGGGTTGCTTCCTCTGGCGCGGTCCGTGAACAAGGCCGCGAAGTCGAAATCAAACTCTGGATGGATCGGCGAGAAATCTCTGACAGCCGCAATTAGGTTCCGATCCGCAGTCGTGCATTTTTTTTGAGCACCATCTGCGGAAGGTTTCCTTTCCGACACATAGAGCGTGATCAGAATGAGTTCCGGATCGAGCGAGGCTATACCATCTACATGGAGTGGCTCGATATTGGGAAAACGCTCTCGCAGCGCCGGAAACATGCCGGTGATCAACATTTCCATCCGGTAAAGGCCGAGGTCGAGATACGTGACAGGCTGGCGCGCCAGTTTTGTCAACGACCCACGCGTTTTAGCGCGTTCCTCATGTTGCTCGAGGATTGCCAATGGGTCCCCCGATGTCGATGGCAACGGCGCAGGCTTTCCCTGCTTGGCCTCCTCTAGCGCCTGGACAACTTCTGGCGGGACATCACCGTCAAGCTCTTGACCTTGAGCGCCATGCATGAATGCTGAAAAACTGCTCAAGGCACATGCGAACACGATCACGTGCCAAAAGGTCTTGTGGTTTCGCCACACTTTTCCGCACCCCCGTCAGTTTTCCCAAAAGCGATCGTTGCCCAATTTGGCCACAAGTTAAAGATGAAACCGCAAAGCTCACAGTACAGACACTCTACTCCATCCGTTCCAACCCGATCCCCGCGAGGTGATAATCGATGCACCATTGCGTGAAGGGCTCGATCCGCGCGGTTTCGTAATGTTTGCGCGCTGACGTGAGATCGCCTTCATGCTCCGCGAGCAGACCGGCGAGGCGGTGATAGAGTGCCAAATTCTCGGCGCGGATGCCCCAGGGCTCGCTTTCGAGGCGGGAGACAAGCTCGACGGCCTGCGCCCGCCCATTGAGGATCTCCCAGGCGAGCGTCACCCAGCTCTGCGGCGCTTCTTCAAAGGCGGCGCTCACTTCCCGGCGCTGACCCACGCGCCCTCCGACATGATCGAGCACGCCGAGGCGCAAGGCCTCGTCCATCCCCATCACGGAACCATCGCTGGCGCGAAAACCCGCCGCCGCATCGAGGGCCGCCGCCATCTTCGCCCCGTCGCCGGAGAGGCGCGCCAGTTCCGCCGCCGACAAGGCAAGACGGCGGCGGTATTCCGGTTCGCAATCCATGAGTTCCGGCCCGTCTTCGGCGACCTGCCCGGCCTCCGCGATCCGGCCCAGGGCCACCCCGAAGGTGACGATGGCCTGGCTCGCGAAAGCCAGATCCTCGCCGGCTTTGGCGGCCTCATGCATGGCCCCGACCGCGGTATCGAAATCGCCTTGGGCGGCGCGGGCGAAAGCGAGGCGCCGCAAGGCTTCATGAGGATGGCCGCAGTCACCCGCCAAGGCGGCGCGGAATTCCTCTTCCGCCGCTGCCGCCTCGCCCTGGTCGAAGAGATGCGCGCCCAGGATCACCTGATAATCGCCGCGCATCTCGCAAGGCGGACAGAGCGCGATCGCCTCCCGGTAGACCGCGATCCCGCCCGCGCTGTCACCCATCTTGAGGACCTCATCCGCTTCCGCGGTCTTCAGGATTGCGCCCATGAAGCGCATCTTCTCTTCTCTGGTGGCGTTCTTCAGTGCTTCGAACATTCCGGCCCTCCCGTCTGCCGATTTCCGCCATGTGTTCCGTAAATGTTCCATACACTTTTTCAGAAGTAAAGATGGATTCTCACCACCCTAAACTGTATCCCCCTCACTCCAGTTCCAGCCGTTCCCGTTCGCTGGCGGCGAGGGCGCGGTAGGTGGCGTCTTCGGCGCAGGTTTCGTCGGCCTTGTCGAGGAGGGCCACGGCAAAGCGTTTCTCGCCGTCATTCACCGCGAAGGCCGCGGCATAGAAGGAGAGCTCGCACAAACGCGCTTTCTTGGCCTCGGATGAAATCCCCGCATGGCGGATCGCATTGGCGACCTGCTGCAATTCCTTGAGGCCCAGCAGGTAATCGATCACCGGACGCGGCCAGGACCCGTCCTGGCTGTCGCCCACCGCCATGCCGAGAAGTGCGCGGCCATCGGCGGCGTTGCCGCCATCCCCTGCCATGCGGCTGGCGATGAGACCCTGGAACAGGATCAGGCGGTTGAAATCTTCGGGATTGGCCGAGGTGATGGCGGCGCGGATCGATTCATCGGCGGCGCCATAAAGGCCGTCCATATATTGCTCCTGGGCCGTCCGCTCCAGAATGGCCAGATCCTGCGCCATGGCGGCACCCGCCATCAATACCAGTGAGATCCCCGCCGCCAGATCGCGCGACCAGCCCATTCATTCCCCCGCACCATAATCCGCGTGCCCCTCACGCGCGCCTGTTGCCGCTCCCGCGATTGCCCACGAGGCCCAGCCCGGCAATGGCGACAAGGATAAGCCCCATCCCCACCCCTTCGACAAGCCCCGGAATTTCGCCGAGCTGCAACCCGGAGAGAACGATGCCGAGGAGCGGCGTCAGCATGATGCTGAGCGAGGCGAGGCCGGCAGGCAGGCGGCTGATGAGGGTGAACCAGATGACATAGGCCAAGGGTGTCGCCGGCCCGATATTGTAGAGGATCGCGGCGATGAAAGCGGGCGTCCAGTTGATCGGCGGTTCGGGCACCAGGAGCGCCACGGTACAAAGGATCACAGCGCCCACCAGCATCTGCCAGGCGGTGAGCGCCATGGTATCCATCGCGCCGAATTTCATCGCGCGCTTGGTGACGATGACGCCGATGCCCCAGGTGAGGCCGGCCGCCAGGGCGAGGCCGATATTGAAGAGATTGCCGGTCTGCCCGCCGGCAAAGACGATGCACAAGATTCCGATGAGGGCGAGGCCCGCCGCCGCCCATTGCACCGCCGGCACCTTCTCGTGGAGAAAGGCTGCCGAGAAGACCAGCACCCAGAAAACCATGGTGTAATTGAGGATGGCGGCACGCCCCGCCGTGCCGGTCGAGATCGCCCAGGTGATGAGGCCGAAGCAGCAGGCGGTCTGGAAGGTGCCGACCAGCACCACTGTCTTCCAGCGCTTGGCCATCGCCCGCCAATGCAGATTCCGCCCCATCAGCTTGAAGGTCGCCATCAGCACGATGGCACCACCGAGGAATCGCAAAGCCGCGAAGGCAAAGGGTGGCGCGTCATGCACTGCCACCTTCATCATCACCCAATTATACCCCCAAATGAGCGAGAGCGCCGCGATGAGGGCGAAAGCCTGCCAGGGCTTGAGGGCAGCGTTTTTCTGATCGGTCATGAACGGAATGAACCTGTGCGTTGATCGCCCACCCTAACGCCCGAGCGCGTGCCCGAGAGTCCCGAATTTCACACGCAACGCCCACGCAAACGCATGGCTTCCGCTTTACTCCTCCCACCTTCAGGGGGGAGGTCGGGAGGGGGGCATGGGTTCGCACCATCCGTCACTTGCGTGGCCCCCCCCAACCCCCCCCCCCAAGGGGGGGGGGTCATTAATACCCATTGACA
>NZ_JAYRDA010000014.1:0-81450 GCF_041909655.1 Dongia sp.
TAGGCGACATTGCCGATGCGATAGCCGGTGGTCACCGATCCGAAGCCATGCTCCTGCAGATAGGGAGTGACGGCTAAGCCAGCCACGGACACCGTTTCGTTATCAGCCACTTCGATGGGATCGAGGAAGGGTTTGTAGAGATGTCCAGAGCCTTGCGTATTCTGGGCAAAGGCATAGGAGAAACGGCTGGTCAGCGTGCCGAGTGTCTCCTTGGAGCCGTAGACCGGTATCCGGTGATGGCGCGACTTGTCGCGGCTCTTCACGAAGCGGAGATCGTCAATACCCTGGGTATGATCGGCATGATCGTGGGTGTAGAGAACGGCATCGAGATGATTGATGCCGGCGCCGAGCGCCTGGGCGCGGAAATCCGGGCTGGTATCGCAAACAATGTTGGTCTCGCCCTGGCTCACGAGGATCGAGACACGGCTGCGCCGGTTCTTCGGATTGTCGGGATTGCATTCGCCCCAGCCGGGACCGATCAGCGGCACCCCGCCCGAGCCGCCGCAGCCCAGGATCGTCACCTTCATGCAGCAGCCTTCGTGAAGAGGCGGTCGAAATTGGCCGTGGTCCGGACGGCAAGATCATCGAAGGAGAGACCCAGAAAATCCGCGACATATTGCGCCGTATGGCGCACGAAAGCGGGCTCGTTGCGCTTGCCGCGCATGGGGATCGGCGCGAGGTAAGGCGAATCCGTCTCGACCAGCAGGCGGTCGAGCGGAACAGTCCTGGCCACCGCGCGCAGGGCCTCGGCATTCTTGAAGGTGACGATGCCGGAGAGCGAGATATAGAAGCCCATCTCCAAGGCGGCATCGGCAAGATATTGCGTCGAGGTGAAGCAATGGATGACGCCGGTGAGGCCACCCTTCTTTGCGCCCTCCTCCAGCAGCCGCACGGTGTCTTCGTCGGCGTCGCGGCTGTGCACGATCAGCGGCAGGCCGGAAACCCGCGAGGCTTCCACATGGGTCGCAAAGACCTCCTGCTGCCGCTCGCGCGGGCTCTTGTCATAGAAGTAATCCAGTCCCGCCTCGCCGATCCCGACCACCTTGGGATGGCGCGCCAACTCGACCAGTTTTGCGACGTCGACTTCCGGCTCGTTGGCCGCTTCATGCGGATGGATGCCGACCGAGCAGCGGATGTTGTCGGCGCTTTCGGCGATCTTCAGCACCTGGTCGAATTTCGTCACACGGGTGCAGATGGTGAGCATGCGCGCAACGCCGTTCTCCCGCGCGCGGTCGAGCACGGCCTGGAAATCCTCGCCGAAATCGGCGAAGTCGAGATGGCAATGGCTGTCGACGAGAGACGCAACACTCATTCCGCGGCGGCCTCCGGTTCCACATAGCGCGGGAAGATCGCCATGGGGGCCGGCAATTCGCTGCCCCCGACGATGCGCGCCCCGCCGCCCAGTTCCGCAAAGCTGCGCTTCTCGGCCGGCACGCCCAGGATATCGAGGAGCTTGCCGCAGGCCGTGGGCATCACCGGCTGGGTGAGGATCGCAACCTGGCGCAAGACCTCGGCGGTGACCCACAGCACCGTGCCGAAGCGCTCGGGATTGGATTTCCGCAACGCCCAGGGTTCCTGCCCCGCGAAATAGCGGTTGGCCTCGGCCACCACCGCCCAGGTCTGCATGAGGATCTGGTGGAGCGCGAAATCGTTCATGGCCGTCCGCGCCTTGCCGATGAGGCTGTCCACCTCGGTCAGCATGGCGGTGTCGACCGGATCGAGCGGGCCGGGTTCCGGCAGTTTGCCGCCGAGATTCTTCGCGATCATGGAGAGCGAGCGCTGCGCCAGATTGCCGAGATCGTTGGCAAGATCGGCATTCATGCGCTGCACGATCGCTTCCGGGCTGTAGGAACCATCCTGGCCGAACGGCACTTCGCGCAGGAAGAAATAGCGCATGGCATCGATGCCGTAATGGCTGGCAAGGGCAAAGGGATCGATCACATTGCCGACCGATTTCGACATCTTCTCGCCCTTGTTGAACAGGAAGCCGTGGCAGAAGACACGGTCCGGCAAAGGCAGGCCCGCCGACATCAGGAAGGCTGGCCAGTAGACCGTGTGGAAACGGACGATGTCCTTGCCGATGATATGCACATTGGCCGGCCAGAATTTGGCACGCGGATGGTTTTCATCGGGCCAGCCCGTCGCGGTCACGTAATTGGTGAGGGCATCCACCCAGACATACATGATGTGCTTGGGATTGCCCGGCACCGGAATGCCCCAATCGAAGGTCGTGCGGCTGACCGAGAGATCCTTGAGGCCGCCTTTGACGAAGCTCATCACCTCGTTGCGGCGCGCATCCGGGCCGATGAAATTGGGCACGCGCTCATAGAGCTCCAGGAGCTTGTCCTGATATTTCGCGAGGCGGAAGAAATAGCTTTCCTCCTCGACCCATTCGACCGGCGTGCCGGTGGGTGCCAGGAACTTGCCATCGACATTCTTCGACAGCTCGCTTTCGTCGTAATAGGCTTCGTCGCGGACCGAATACCAGCCGGCATATTTGTCGAGATAGATATCGCCGTTCTGCTCCATGCGCTGCCAGATCGCGGCACAGGTCTTGTAGTGCCGCTCTTCGGTCGTGCGGATGTAATCGTCATTGGAGGCATTGAGGGCCGCGGGCATGGCACGAAACTGCGCCGTGTTGCGGTCGGCGAGTTCGCGTGGGCTGATGCCCTCCTTCTCGGCCGTCTGCTGCATCTTCTGCCCGTGCTCGTCGGTACCGGTCAGGAAGAAGACGTCGCGCCCGTCCAGCCGCATGAAGCGCGCGATCGCATCCGTGGCGATGAGTTCATAGCCATGGCCGATATGCGGTGCCCCATTGGGGTAGGCAATCGCCGTCGTGATGTAGAAGCGCTCTTGCGGCATCATTCTTCTCAATTTTATCCGTCATGGTCCGCGAAGGCGGACCACCCACGACTTACTTTCTTCACTTGCCAGCAAATTCGTGGATGGTCCGCCTTCGCGGACCATGACGATTAGGGGCAGATGGATCGTTCTAGCCCCTGGTCGCAGCCAAGACCAGCCAGGCGGTGACCCAGGCCTGCTTGCGGTCCAGATTGGCGCTGGCGACCCGGGCGAACAATCGGCCGATCTTTTCCCATGATTGCAGCCAGCGATCAAGGCTGGCGGCCCCGGCGAGGCGGTCGATCAGGCCGGATTCTCCGGGAAAAACCTCGGCAAACGGGCGGTCTTTGGCTGCGGCCCGGCGCACGAAACGGGCTAGCCACCAATCGAGCAGCGTCACCGCCGTCTCGAAATTCTCCTCGCCGCCCTTCCCGGCCAGCTTGTCGCCCAGGCGGTGCAGCACGGTGGGGTCGAAATCCGGCCAGCCGCCCAGCAATTGCGCCATGGATTGGAAGAGATCGCGCGCCGCCTGATCGCGGCCAAAGGTAATGGCGCGGCCCAGGGAGCCTTCAGCCAAAGCCAGAACCAGATCGAGATCGGCACCGCCCAGATCCGGGCAATGCCGACGCAGTTCAGTCTGGAGCGCCGGGGTCGATAACGGCTCGAGCGCGAGGCGGCGGCAGCGCGAGCGGATGGTCGGCAACAGGCGCCCCGGTGCGTGGCTGACCAGAATAAGGACCGAGCGCGGCCGCGGCTCCTCCAGGATCTTCAGGAGCGCATTGGCGGCGTTGCGGTTGAGGTCGTCGGCGGCGTCCACCACCAGCACGCGCCAGGCGGATTCCGCCGGCATCAGATGCAGGAAATCGATCGCCGCGCGCACGTCGTCGATGACGATCTCGCTGCGGAGCTTGCCGGTCTTCTCGTTGACCGAGCGCCGCAGCACGCGGAGATCGCTGTGCGACAATTCCTTGACCCGGTTGAAGATCGGATGGTCCACCGCGATGTCGAGGTCCCGGGGCGTCTGGTCGGGCGCGGGCTCCGGTTCATCGCCGAAGAGCCCGGCACCGGCACTCTCCAAGGCGGGCGCCGCCATGCCATGCGCCAGCAGGAAACGCGCCATGCGGAAGGCGAGCGTTGCCTTGCCGATGCCGCGCGGACCTGTGATCAGCCAGGCATGCGGCATGCGGCCGCTGGCGAAGGCACGCAGGAACGTCGCCTCGGCGGCATCGTGGCCGACCAGATGCACACTTGCTTCCGGCGGGGCGACGAGAGTCTCGGGGGGTGGTGGGGCTGACTTCGCCATGGTCAGAGCGTCATGGCATAGCGCGCACCCACCGCGGCGCGGATATCGCCAGCAATGGGGTCGATGGCCCGCGCCGCATCGATGCGGCGGCAGCGTTCAGGTGCCGCTGCCGCAATGGCACGGAAGCCCTCGGCCAGACGCCGGTGGAAGTCGAGGCCCATGCGTTCGTAGCGTTGCTCGGTTTCGGCCCGTGCCAATCCGGCCTCGACCGGAAGATCGAGCATCAGGGTGAGGCCCGGTTCCGTTGCCCCGACGATATGCTTGCGCAAGGTCCAGAGCCAGGCGAGATCGAGGCCCTGGCCGTAACCCTGATAGGCGATCGTGCTGTCGGCAAAACGGTCGCAGAGCACCCAGTGTCCATCGGCCAGAGCGGGCCGTATCACCGCCGCCAGATGCTCGGCGCGGGCGGCGAAATGCAGCAACGCCTCGCTCTCCGCCTGCCAGCGGCCGGCACCGCCTTCGACCAGCAATGCGCGGATCTGCTCGGCGCCCGGCGTGCCGCCGGGCTCGCGCGTCACGACGACCTTTTCGCCGCGCGTCCGCAGGCTTTCCGCGAGCAATCGAATCTGGGTGGATTTGCCCGCGCCCTCGCCGCCTTCGAAGGTGATGAAGCGCAGCGGCGCCGCCGGCATGGCGAAATCAGCTCGAGCCGAAGATGAAATGCATCAGCGCGGCGGTGACGCGGCCACCGAAGCCCAGTTCGGCTACATCCTTGGCCGCCACCAAAGGCGCGCGGGCCTGGGGCATGCCGGGGATGTCGACGATCAGCTCGCCGATCTGCTGCCCAGCCGCGATCGGTGCCGCGATCGGGCCCTGGAACACGGCCTTGGCAGCCACGTTCTGGCGTTCGGAGCGCGGCAGAGTCACCAGGAGGTCCGAGGCCACGGTAAGGGGCACGGTTTTTTCCGCGCCCATCCAGACCGGCGCCTCGCCCAGCACAGTGCCGGGGGCGGCGATGGTGTAATTGCCGAATTCGCGGAACGCCCAGTCGAGCACGATGCCGGTCTGGTCGGCGCGTTCCTGCATGCCCGCCATGCCATGGAGAATCATGATCACGCGGCGACCATCGCGAAGCGAGGAAGCCGTCAAGCCATACCCGGCCTCTTCGGTGTGGCCGGTCTTCAATCCATCGACGCCCGAACCGGTCCGGTAGAGCAACGGATTGCGGTTGCCCTGCTTGATGCCGTGATAGGTAAATTCGTGCTCGGAATAGAAATGGTAATAATCCGGGAAATCGCTGATCAGCCGGCGCGCCAGGGTGGCGAGATCCTTGGCCGTCATCAGATGGTTGGGATCCGGCCAGCCGGACGCGTTGACGAAATTGCTGTCGGTAAGGCCGATTTCCTTGGCCTTCTTGTTCATGCGTTCGGCGAATGCTTCCTCGCTGCCGGCAAGGCCTTCCGCGACGACGATGCAGGCATCGTTGCCGGACTGGATGACGATGCCGCGAATGAGATCCTCGATGGCGACATCGGTGTTGATGTCGACGAACATCTTGGAGCCCTGCATGGACCAGGCTTTTTCCGACACATGGAACGTATCGGTCAGCTTCAGATCGCCGCGCTTGAGCGCATCGAAGAGCATATAGGCGGTCATCAGCTTGCTCATCGAAGCCGGCTGGAACTGTTCCGTCCCCTTCTTGTCGAAGAGGACCGCGCCGGTTTCGAAATCGACCACATAGGCAAAGGGCGCGGTGGTGTCGACCGGGACCGCCGAAGCGGTGCCGCCATGAACCATCGTCATCAAGGTGACAGCAGCCAACAGATGCCGGAGCATTCCCTTGGCGGAGAAGAACGAACTACGCATACGCAACCTCAAGACTAGATGCGGGTGTCGCCCCGCGGATATGGCTCTCAATTGACGGCGATCTTGGCATCCGGATGGCCGCTGTCGAGCAATTGCTGCAACAAGCGGTCCGCCTCCTCCACCGAGGCGATGGGCCCGAGCTGGACGCGATAAAAACGCTGCTGGTTGAGGACGAATTCGGAAATGCGCGTCTGGCCGATGCCGGAGAGCTTCTGCTGCAACTGACGCGCATTGGCCTGGCGCAGGAATGCGCCGGCTTGAATATAGATGTTGGACGGTTTGACCGGCACCACGGCGACCTGCCCGGTCAGTTGCGGCGTCTGGGTGTTGCCCAGCGCCACCTGTTGTGAGCTCGGCTTCGGCTGGGCCTGCTGGACCGGCGCCTGTCCGTTGGAGCCGGGCAATGCTTCGGCCACGACCTCGCCAGCCGGTGCCGCAGTGGGCGCGGGACCGATCGTGTCCCCGCCCTTGGATGATGCCTGGGCGGCCAGCATCATGCTTTCTTCCTTCAGGACCTGGACGCGGACCTTGGCGGTGCCTTTCTGCTCGATACCGAGCAGTTGGGCGCTGCGGCGCGACAGGTCGATGATGCGGTTATTGACGAAGGGGCCGCGATCGTTGATCCGCACGACCAGCGAACGCCCGTTCTCGAGATTGGTGACCCGCACCAGCGACGGCATCGGCAAGGTCTTGTGCGCCGCGGTGAGGTCGTTCTCGTCATAGATTTCGCCATTGGCGGTCTGGTTGGCGTGGAAGCCCGGCCCGTACCAGGAAGCAATGCCGGTTTCGTCGTAATCGTAATCCGCCCGGGGGTAATACCAGACGTTATTGACCTGATAGGGCTTGCCGATCTTGTAGGGGCCGGTGACCTCGCCATCCTTGCGGGTCACGACCTTGGTGGTCTCGACCGCCAGATTGGTCTCGGCGCAAGCCGCCACCAGGAGCGACAGCGTCAACCCGACCAAAAGACTGAAATGCCGACGAAACCGCTGCATCTGGACCGTCCGACCCATTGAATCATCTAGATATTGTGGGATGGAAATGAAGCCCAAACTACCTTTCCGGCCCCCGATAGGCAAGAACGGAAAGTGATTCTCAAGATCAAATCCGCGCTGGGTCCGCGCTGGCCGAGTCGGCCGGGTGAAGGCAGCCCGAAGCCGGTTGATTTACCGGCCCGGCCCCATTAAGCAGCGGTGCCGGTAAATGCGCCGGAAGGGTGGCCGAGTGGTTTAAGGCAGCGGTCTTGAAAACCGCCGTGGGTGCAAGCTCACCGTGGGTTCGAATCCCACCCCTTCCGCCAGCCGCTGCGCCCTTGTCTCTGCCTCGATGCAGCCTTTCGGATTTGCCTACGGTTGTCTAGGCTGTCGCCAATTCGAGGAAATCGAAGGAGAGCGGCGTGGGTTTGAAGATCGTCCGAAGGCTGATCCCTGATTGGGGAACGACATACGGGCCTCCAGGGGATGGTCCGTTTCCAGCCGTCATGATCTTTCACGGATCGGAAGGGGCATGGTCCGGATGGAGCCATCGCAACGCCGCCCTGCTGGCAGCTCATGGTTTCCTGGCCTTTCCTTTTGGGTACTCCAAAGGAGGGAACGCCTGGAATGCGGGCAGCATCGAGGAGATCTCGCTAGATCGCAGCGTTGAAGCACTCGCTGCCCTTCGCGCTTTTCCGGCGGCAGGTGACAAGGTCGCTCTCTATGGGGTCTCGCGCGGGGCCGAACACGCACTTCTGTTGGCGTCGCTGATGGCTCGCGATCGTCTCGAGGGGTTGCCTGACGCAATCGCGGCACATAGTCCGCCCGACGTCGTGTGCGGTGCCTTCGACGCACGCCGGTATCGCGACACTGGCGATCCTGGTTGGCAGACGTGGGATCCGGGGCAAAGGGCTTGGTCCTGGCGCGGTTCCAGCGATGGATTGCTCCCGACGACGCCCATTGAAATCGAACGCTTCGGCGGCCCGCTATTTCTGAGCCACGGAACCGAGGATCGGGTCTGGTCTGTTGAGATGACACGACGACTTGTTGCCCGTCTGAAACAGCACGGTCGGAGTCCCGAAGTTCACTACTATGAGGGGCAGGATCACATCCCTGGCAGCGCGGCCGAGAACGAACATCATGATCATCTCATCTCGTTTCTCGACCGGCACCTTGCAATGTGAAGTTCTAAAAAGCGGGGAATGTCAGGGCGCTTGAACGGCAGCTCCCACTCTGTATGGCGATTTAATCGCAGCTGTCTTCACCGATCGTGACCCTGCAGCCGCTTCAAAATCAATCACTCCTTCCGCCACGCCTCAATCGCCTCGGCGATCAAGGCCTCCATCACCTTCTCCGCGGCGAGTTTCTGCATGGCCTTGGCGATTTTGCCGCGCAAGGTGGGCGTGTTGCAGGGCGAACGGTGCGAGAGGGTGAGATAGAGGTTCTCGTTGCTGATGGCTTCCGGCGCTTCCGTCAGGCCGGAAATATTCGCCTGGGCGGCGAAGGCGCGTGCCGGGGCATCCTCGTAGATCAGGTAATCGGCGCGCTTGCCGGCCAGCATCTGGAGCGCGTTTTCGAGTTTGCCGACTTCGGCGATCTTGAGGTGTTCGGCGGCATAGCGGTCGAATTCCTCGCCGAAACTGTTGTTGATGACGGTGAGCCCGCGATAGCCGGCGAGGTCCGACCATTTACCGAAATGAACCTTGCTGCCCTGGGCCGTGATGACGACCGAGCGCGTGGTGGCGATGGTCGCCAGGAAGTAGTCCATGTATTCGAGGCGTGGCGTGGTGAGGAAGGCGCCGGCGATCAGGTCGATGCGGCCACCCTTCATCTCCTCCTGCACGCGCGCCCAGGAACCGATATAGCGCACTTCGATGAGCAGGCCGATCTCGGCCGAGAGCCGTTTCATCAGTTCCGCATTGGCACCAATCAGGTGCCCGGGATCTGCCGGGTCGCGCCAGAGATAGGGGGGATATTCCGGGTTGCCGGAAGCCACCAGCCGGCTGCATTCCGCCGCCGCGGCCGGTGCGATGGCGGCCGGCCAGACACAGGCCAGAAGGGCCCATAGGAGAAGGCGGCAAACCCCGTGTCTGAGGGACCGATGCAACATCGTGGCTTTCCCGACGGCTGAATTGCCGCGCATCAACGAAAGAATGTGTCAGAAAAAGTGCATTATCAATGTCATATATATATAAAGGAAGTTCGTTAACAAAAAGGAATATCGGCCCCTCATTTACTGTGACAGGGCGCACAGGCCGGTCACCATGGCTTGAACCTTTTCCGCGACCGCCCATCTCGCTGCGATGGACAGCCTCATCTCGAGGCATATCCAATAAGAGGCGATCCGTCGTGGAGGCATCAGATGCAAACCACCGACAATTATAACGACATCCTGCGGGAAGCCAGAGAGAGTCGGGAAGGCCTCGGCGGCGCCTGGCGGCTCGTCGCGGTATTGGGCATTCTGCTGGTCGGCGTTTCCAGCCTGTGGCACGCGATCTGAGGCACGCGCCGAGACGGCTGCGGCCAGACGAATGCGCCCTGTGGCAAATGATGCTGCAACAGAACGGTCACCGCGCGCCGAGGATCGCGGCGCTATACTCCGACCCAAGCGCGCGAAGCGGGCTTCCAAAGGTCAGGGTTATGGAGGCGAGAATGCCGATCTCTTCAGCACAAGCCGTCCAGTATTTCGATCGTGTCGACATTAACGATCCCCTCGCGGTTCGGTACTGGGCCGACGAACTCAACATTTCCCACGACCATTTGCGCCGGCTGGTCGCAACCACCGGCATGATGGTCGACGACATCCGCGAGGAACTGGCGGATCGCCACCGGCATTCGGCGGCGACGGCCCATCATGCGCCCGCGCGGCGGGCGTCCCTGGGTGACCTCCCGAGCTGAATTTCGTTTGGATAATATTCGCCTGGATAACATTGGGGTCCTTCGCATGACCGGCGAGGACGGATTATCCTCGCGTCATGGAAATCCTGGCGACGGAACGGCTCATCCTCCGGCATCTTGAGGCGCGCGATCTTCCCGAACTGGCGGCGCTCTATGCCGATCCGGTCGTCCGGCGGTATTTTCCCGAAGGTGTGCTTTCGACCGCGGAGACCCAGGAGGAACTGGACTGGTTCCGCCATGGCCATCCCGAACACTCCGAACTCGGTCTCTGGGCGACCATCGAGCGAAAGACCGGCCGCTTCATCGGGCGCTGCGGCCTGCTGCCCTGGGACATTGACGGCAGGCTCGAAATCGAGATCGCCTATCTGCTCGGCCGGGATTGCTGGGGACGCGGCCTCGGTGCCGAAGCGGCACAGGCCCTGGTGCGTCATGGCTTTGAACGATTGAAGCTCCCACGCCTGATCGCGCTGATCGACCCGGCCAACACGGCCTCGATCCGGGTCGCGGAAGCTGCCGGCCTGCGCTTTGAGCGCGAGGGCGATATCGCCGGCGGATTCTGCGCCCTCTATTCCATCCTCAACCCGCGCTGACGGCAGCAGTGCTGGGTCGACGACGGCGTGTGGCGCGATCCCTGCCCCACCAGCGATCGGCGATGATCTTCAAAAATACGACCGTCAGACCCGCGATCAGCACCCACCAAGAGGGGCGCAGACCGCTTGCCAGGGTAAAATTGGCGGCGAGGATACGATTGCCGCCAAGTGTCGTCATGGTCTCGTACCAGGCCCATTCGCCGATCATGGTGAGCGCCGCGGCGGCGATTGCCAAGACGCCCAGATGCCAGAGCAAGAGAGAGCGCGAGCCATTCCAGCGATAGGCGAGCCGATAAAGCATCAGCCAGATGAAGAGACCGCTCATCAAGACGGGCTCGCTGACATTGATCTTCGATTGCAGGAAGAAGTGCCACAGGCCGAGCATCGTGAGCGGGTAGACGAAATAATGGAGGCGCTGCCATTTGCGCCCACCGAGGCGCTGCATCGCCGCGTCGGTCGAGGTCAGCGCCAGAATGAGGAAGCCCAGCAGGGCCACGAAACCGATGCTGAGATAAAAGCGCTGCACGATCTCGCTCGCCACGAAGATCAGACGGAAGTTCTGTTGCACGATGTAAAGGATGAAGTGGATCGCCAGATAGGCGAAGGCGGCAACGCCCAGCATGCGCCGGATCTGGATCAAGGCCGGCCAGGCGGCGATCCGGCGAAAGGGCGTCACTGCGAGCGTCAGGATCAGCAGACGCACCGCCCAGAGGCCGATCTCGTGCAGCGCCTTGGTCACCGGCATGGCATCCGTGGCACTGTTGACTGCACCCGCGAGAAGCGTCCCCGCATTGGGATCAGGACTGGCCAGCGCCCAGGCGACAGCGATCCAGACCCCCGGCAGCAACAGCAGCAGGAAGACGGTCAGCTTGAAGCCGGACAATTGTCCGGCCCGGTCGCGCCAGGGATACAAGATGGCAAGTCCTTCCCGCCGAATGGGGCTGTGGGATCAACAGTCTATGCCAGAGAGTTCGGCGCCGGCCCCGCTTTTGTTACGAACCGGCTTTTGTTATGGCTCTGAATTCTGCCCGGTCAGGACTTTCTGCCCGGGAGCGCCCAGAACCTCGGCCACCACATCCATCTGCCAGTCGAAATAGGGGTTGAAGGTCAGGCGGGCATGAATCCGGTCCGGGGTTTCAAAACCCCAATCCGAATACCAGACTTCCTCGCCGTTTTTGCAGCGGGCATAGAAATCCTCGTTCTGGCCGTTCTCGCAAAATCTCAGACTGCCCTCCCGGCCATAGAGCTGGTTCCGGGGCGAGAACAGGACGCTCATATGCGAGAACTGGCTGATGCGGTATTCCGGCAGATGATCGGGTTTCACGAGGATGCGCGGATCGTCGATCGCGGGCGGTCCGCCATACCAGATCAGCCGGCTGTCGGGATGGGTGAAGCGCTCGGTAAAGGTCTCGGCAATGCTGGCGACGTCGAGCAGGGAATCGTGTTCCGTGAGGATGATCGTCGCCGGCTTTTCATAGGGACGCTCGTCCAAAGCGGCGCGGATTTCCGAACTGGTATGATGGAACTGGCCGAAGCCATTGGTCGGCACGTTGAGATAGCGCACCGGATTCTGCTGCGGCCGGTTGGGCTCGGGATCGCGGAGCCAGGTGACGAAGGGCGCAATCAACGGCGCCATCCATTCATAGCCCTCGTCGGATTTGAAGCCCGGCGAAAACAGCAGCAGGCCGTCGATCTCGTCATCGTTGAGCGCGAGGGAGGTCACCAGATTGGCGCCGGTCGAAAACCCGCCGAGATAGACCTGCTCAACCTCCTGTTTGAGAAGGGCCGTCTGCTGGGCGATGACGCGGCGCCAGTCATCGGCGCTCACATCGATCAAATCGGCGGGATTGGTGCCATGGCCCGGCAGCAGCACGGTGCGAACCACGAAGCCTTGCCGCGCCAAAGCGGGGCCGATATCGCTGAAGGAGAAGGGGGAATCACCCAGGCCATGCGCCAGCAGGATCGCGCGCTGCGGCTTCCCGCCCTGTGGCCGCCATTCCTGCGGCGTGTTGTAATCGAGCTCGGCGGCGCGATCCTCGGATTGAAAAGCACGGCGCTCGGCAATCAGCTGGCGCGTCTCCGCCTGATAGGAAGCGAAACTGGCGGGCGGATGGGTGGCCGGCACCTGGCCTGCGCAGGCAGAAACCAGCGCAATCCCAGCCGCAACCGGCATCGCAACCCAGAACCGCAATTGAACCCCCTTCGCCACTTGGCTCGATAGACCAAACTTGGTTGCTACGTGACGTAAATCAAGGCGGATTTAACGCATAACGCCCGTGAATTTCCGCATATGCGCAGGGATTTGACAAGAATCCGCCCGGACCGCACAAGTGGAGCGCCCGTAACCACCAGAACGCCGCCCGCCATGAATCCGATCTTTTCCCAGATATCCACCTCCGTCTTCGAAACCATGTCGCGCCTGGCGCGGGAACATCACGCGGTCAATCTGGGCCAGGGTTTCCCGGACGATCCCGGCCCGGAAGATGTGCGCCAAAAGGCCGCCGAGGCAGTCGTGTCCGGCTGGAACCAATATCCGTCCATGATGGGTATTCCGGAATTGCGGCAGGCGATCGCACGGCATTACCAGCGTTTTCACAAAGTGACACTGGACTGGGAAAACGAGGTGATGGTGACCTCGGGTGCCACCGAGGCTCTCGCCGATTCCCTCCTCGCCCTCATCGAGCCCGGCGACGAGGTTGTCCTCTTTCAGCCGATGTACGATGCCTATCTCCCGCTGGTGAAGCGGGCTGGCGGCATCCCGCGCTTCGTCACCCTGCGCCCGCCCCATTGGCGGATAGAGGAAGAGCAATTGCGCGCCGTCTTCAACAAGAAGACGCGGGTGGTGCTGCTCAACAATCCCTTGAATCCGACGGCGACTGTCTTTGCGCGGGAAGACCTCGAATTGCTCGGCCGCTACATGGTCGAATTCGACGCGGTCGCTGTCTGCGATGAAGTCTGGGAGCATGTCCTCTTCGACGACGTCGCCCATACGCCCCTCCTCACCCTGCCCTCTTTGCGCGACCGCGTGGTCAAGATCGGCTCGGCCGGCAAGATCTTTTCCCTCACAGGCTGGAAGGTCGGCTTCGTCTGCGCGGCACCACATCTCCTGCGGGTCATCGCCAAGGCACATCAATACGTGACCTTCACCACGCCACCTGCCTTGCAGGTAGCGGTCGCCTATGGCCTCGACAAGGAGGATTCCTATTTCACCGGCATGCGGCGCGATTTCCAGGCGGCGCGGGATCATTTCGCGCGGGGCCTGAGTGAATTTGGATTGAACGTCCTGCCGTCCAAGGCGACCTATTTTCTCAATGTCGATCTCGGATCCCGCGGCCAGGATGACAATGCCTTCTGCCAACGCCTGGTTACCGAGGCGCGGGTCGCCGCCATTCCGGTCAGCGCCTTTTATGCCGAGGCGCCGGTCAAATCGGTGGTGCGTTTCTGCTTTGCCAAAAGGCATGCGACCCTGGACGAAGCCCTGGTTCGGATCGGCGGCTTCATGCGCGGCGTCAACTAGAAGAAGGCCGGCCGGTCCTTGCCGCCAGCCATGGGACGCGCATGGAGGCGGTCCTGCCGTTCGAGGAGGCGTGCCAGCCGATCGCGATCGATCATCGAGAAATCCTCGATGCTGATGACATGGTCGATATCCGTGTCGTCCTTGGAGAGCGGGAAAAGGCCCCATTCGAAGGCCTTCTCGAAACCATCACTCCAGGCATAGCGCGATGCGCCGAAAATCGGCTCTCCCAGAGTGATGAGCCGGCGATAATGCCCGAGCAGATCCTGGATGATGGCGGGATGCCAGGGCAGTTCATGCAGCCAGCGCCCGGTATAATCGAGGGCGGCGAAACGCGCCTGTTCGGTGCCGACCAGACGAAAGCGCACCCGCAACGGATCTCGGTGGATCTCCTCCAGCGTGACATAGGGCAACAGCTTGCGCACTTCGGCTGGATCGAAATCGGATTTGCGCGGCCATTTCCGGGATCCGCGCAACCGCGCCCAATATTCGTGAAGCGCCAAGACCAATGGCGAGGTCAGATCGGCAAGAGGCAAGCCGCCCACATTTCCCTCGACTTCGCCGCCGTCGGCCATAACCATGGCGCCGTAACCTCCCCCATCCTTGCGGCCGGAGAATTTCACGCAAAGGTGTGAATCGCAAGAAACAATCAATGCCCGGCGGGCGAATCGCCAAAGGCTCTGTTAGAATGCATACTTATGTATGAAATTGACGCCAGCCGGATCGATCTGGCCGAAGAATTCAAGCGCAAGCCATATGGCCGCCACAGCGCGGAGTTGCAGCGCGTGCTCAACCGCATGCGCTCGGAGCCTTTTGAAGGTCATTATGTGCTGCTGCGTGATGGCCCCTCCGGGCCCTGGCGGCTCGCGCAATTGGGCCGCCGGCCGCAGGACCCGATAATCCCAACCGGCGATGTCTTCGCCGACAAAATGGCAGCGGAATGGGCCGTCTTCAAACTTCGCTGGAAGCGCCTTACCGGCCAGGACCTGACGCTGGAATGATCGCCTTATGCTGAAGATCACCGGCTATACGGATCGGCCATCCTTGCGCCCAGGCGAGCGCGTCGAATTCAAGATCTCCTGCGAAGGCGGCGCCGGCCGCTACCGCGCCCGCATCGTGCGGCTGATCTGCGGCGATGATGGACCGGCCAGCCCCGGTTACAAAGTTCATCCCGTCGACGCCAAGATCAACGGGAGCTATCCCGGTCGGCGTCAGACGATCGATATCGGCTCCTATGTCACGACGCGCGAGCCGGCCGACATTCTCTCCCGGGGCGATTTCACCCTGGTTGCCCTGGTCTTGGCGACGTCACCCGACAAGGGAACCCAGCAGACAATCCTTGCCTGCCAGGAGGCTGTGGCCACCAATACCGGCCGCCAGCGCGGAATTGTGCTCGGCCTGGATCGCGGCGGTGCCGCCAGCATCACGATCTGGGATGGCGCCAATCAGGCGGTCCTGAGCAGCGGTGAACCTCTGCTGGCCCATCGTTGGTATTTGCTGGCAGCCAGTATCGATCCGGAAACGCAGCGCCTGACTCTGCTGCAGCGGCCGCTTGATCCGGCCTTCGGCGAACCGCCGAGGAGTGGCGGCGGAACGACTGCCACCTTCGATCTGTCGGACCTTGCCGGCACTTATGTGACCGCCGCCGCCAGTGTGGCCCTGCGGCCAGACCGGCGCCGGCATTCCACGCATCATTTCGACGGCAAGATCGAAGCGCCGGCGATCTTTGCGGGCCTGATCGATTTCAGCGCGCTCGATTATCCGACCACGCTCAATCTCACCCGCTATCTCACCTGGGATTTCAGCCGCGATATGGGCGGCCGTTATCTCAACGACCTCAGCGGCCATGGCCACGACGCAGAAATCGTCAATCTGCCGACCCGCGCCGTCACCGGAGCGCATTGGCGCAGCCAGACCACGCATTGGCACGAGCGCCCAGACCTCTATGGCGCGATCCATTTCCATTGCGACGATCTCTACGACATGGGGTGGGCGACCGATTTTGCCTGGGTTGTGCCGGCCGATCTCGCCAGCGGCATCTATGCCTGCGAGTTGACCACGGATGATGGCGGCGAGGATATCGTGCCGTTCTTCGTGCTGCCGCCCAAGGGCAAGGTGACAGCCTCCCTCGCCTTTCTCGCCTCGACCTTCACCTATCTCGCCTATGCCAATTCGCATCATGGTTACGAGGATTCCCTTTCCGAAGTTTGTTATGGCTCGCTCCTGGAATTGGGCCCGACCGAACAATTCCTGAAGGAGCGGCGCGATTACGGGGTCTCGCTCTATGACAGGCATCGCGACGGCTCGGGTTCCTGCCATTCATCCTGGCATCGGCCGATCCTGAATTCGCGGCCCAAGCGCGCGATCTGGAACTTCAATGCCGACCTTCACATCATCGACTGGCTGCATGCGATCGGGCAGCCCTACGACATCATCACCGACGACAAGCTGCATGAAGAAGGCGCCGAGCTCCTGAAACGCTATCGCTGCATCGTGACGGGCACCCACCCCGAATATCACAGCACAGCGATGATGGATGCGCTTGAAGAATATCAGCGCGATGCCGGGCGGATCATCTATACCGGCGGCAACGGCTTCTATTGGCGCATCGCGACGCATCCGGACTGGCCGGGTGCGATCGAACTCCGCCGCGGCGAGGCTGGGACGCGGTGCTATGAGCTGCCGCCCGGCGAGCGTTTCCATGCCTGGGGCGGCGAGTTCGGCGGATTGTGGCGCAGCCAGGGCCGAGCGCCGCAGAAATTGTTCGGAGTCGGTTTTGTGACGGAAGGGTTCGATGCCAGCTCCTATTACGTGCGCCTTGCTGATTCCTTTGATCCGCGCGCGAGCTTCATCTTCGAAGGCATCAATGATGACGAAAAGATCGGGAATTTCGGCATTCTGGGCGGTGCCGCCGGGCTTGAACTCGATGCCAGCGACCCGGAACTCGGCACGCCGCGCCATGCCCTGATCCTGGCCAAATCGGTCGAGCATTCGAATGTTTTCCTGCTGACGCCCGAGGAGATGCTGGCGGGTTTCCCGGGCCTGGACGCGATCGAGAACGACAAATGCCGGGCGGAACTCGTGTTCTTCGAAACACCTTCCGGCGGGGCGGTTTTTGCCACCGGCTCGATCGGCTGGGCCAGTTCCCTGTCCCATGCCCGATATGACAACAACGTGTCGCGCCTGACGCTCAACGTCTTGCGACGGTTTCTGGACCCGAAACCCTTCGTTTAGAACCACTTGCCAGTGAACCGGGCAGCATGAAACAATCCCGCCATGCTGCTGGAAATCTTCGCCGACACGGTCTGTCCCTGGTGCTATATCGGCAAGCGCCGGCTGATGCGCGCGCTCACGCAACGGCCGCAGCCAGACCTCAAGCTTCGCTGGCGGGCCTTCCAGCTCAATCCCGGCATGCCCATGGGGGGCATCGACCGCAGCCAATACATGACCGCGAAATTCGGCAGCCTCGAACGCGCGCAGCGAGTCTTCGACAATGTGGCGCGGGTCGGCCGCCATGAGGGGATCGATTTCCGCTTTGACCTCGTGCGCCGCACGCCCAATACCCTGCGCTCGCACCGCCTCATCCAGGCGGCCTCGCGCATCGGCCGCGAGAGCCTGCTACTCGATCACTTGTTCCGGGCCTATTTCTCGGAAGGCATCGATATCGGCGATGCCGAGATCCTGGTGCGCCTCGCTGAAGATGTCGGCCTACCCAGCGACATCGCCCATAGCGCGGTCAACGGTTTGCCGGAAATAGACACGGCCCTCAATGAGGACTTCCAGTCCCGCCGTCTCGGCATCACCGGTGTCCCCTATTTCATCTTCAACGGCCGCTTCGGCCTTTCCGGCGCCCAGGAGCCCGAAGTGCTCTACAACATGTTCGACCTCGCCCGCGAGGACGATGTGCAGATGGCCGTCTCCTAAGCCGCCAGTTCCGACAACTTATCCATCAGTTTCCGCACACCGCTCACCCGGGCATCGGCATCGAGCCAATCCTGGCGGTAGACCAGCTTGTGGTCCGGCCGCACGGAGATGATCTCGGAACGGCGCGAGATGAAGTCGATGAGTTTCTCGGGCTTGGCGAAGCGGTTGTGGCGGAAGGAGAGCACGGCGCCCTTGGGGCCCGCCTCGATCCGCTCGATGCCGGCAGTACGGCAAAGCCGTTTCACGGCAACGATCTTCAGCAAATTCTCGACCTCGACCGGCAGCTTGCCGAAGCGATCGATCATCTCGGCGGCGAAGGCTTCCGCCTCGTTGTCGTTCTCGAGGGTCGCGATACGGCGATAGAGGCCGAGGCGAACCGAGAGATCGGTCACATATTCCTCGGGGATAAGGACCGAGGTGCCGAGATTGATCTGCGGTGCCCAATCCTGCTTGGCGGCGGCCCGCGCCTCGCCACGGGCTTCCATCACAGCTTCTTCCAGGAGCGACTGATAGAGCTCGACACCCACTTCGCGCACCTGGCCGGATTGCTCCTCGCCCAGCAGATTGCCGGCGCCACGGATATCGAGATCGTGGCTGGCCAGGGTGAAGCCAGCGCCCAATTGATCGAGGGTTTGCATGACCTCGAGCCGCTTCTCGGCGGTCTGCGTCAGCGCCTTGTTCGGCACCGTGGTGAGATAGCAATAGCCGCGCAGTTTCGATCGGCCGATCCGGCCCCTGAGCTGATAGAGCTGCGAGAGGCCGAGGATATCGGCGCGGTGAATGATCATCGTATTGGCGCTGGGGATGTCGAGACCGGATTCGATGATGTTGGTGGCCAGCAGCATGTCGTAGCTGCGGTCGTAGAAGGCCGTCATCGCCTTCTCAAGCGCCGTCGCCGGCATCTGACCATGGGCGGTCACCAGCTTGATTTCCGGCACCAGCTTGCGGACGCGTTCGGCCACCATGTCGAGATCTTCGATTCGCGGGCAGACATAGAATATCTGGCCGCCCCGGAACTGCTCGCGCAGGATCGCCTCGCGGATCACGACAGGGTCGAAGGGCAGCACGAAGGTCCGCACGGCCAAGCGATCGACCGGCGCCGTGGTGATGAGGCTCATCTCGCGGATACCGGTCAGTGCCAATTGGAGCGTGCGCGGGATCGGCGTCGCGGTCAGGGTGAGCACATGGATGTCGCCACGAAGCTCCTTCAGGCGCTCCTTCTGCGAGACGCCGAAATGCTGTTCCTCGTCGACGATGAGGAGACCAAGATCGGCGAACTCAATCGACTTTGCCAAAAGCGCATGGGTGCCGATGACGATCTCGACCTTGCCGTCCTTTAGGTCCTGCTTGATCTCCTTGGTTTCCTTGGCACCGACCAGCCGCGAAAGCTGGCGGACGCGGATCGGGAAACCGCGGAAACGCTCGGCGAAATTCTTGTAATGCTGCCGGCAGAGCAAGGTCGTCGGTGTCACCACGGCGACCTGCTTGCCACCCATCGCCGCCACGAAGGCGGCGCGCAAGGCGACCTCGGTCTTGCCGAAGCCCACATCGCCGCAGACCAGCCGGTCCATCGGCTTGCCCGATGCCATGTCGGTCAGCACGTCGTCGATGGCGCGCTGCTGGTCCTCGGTTTCGGCATAGGGGAAGCGCGCGCAGAATTCGTCGAACAAACCGGCCGGCGCCGTCAGCGGCTCGGATTCGCGGATCGCGCGCTGGGCCGCCACTTTCATGAGATGCGCCGCGATATCGCGGATGCGCTGCTTGACGCGGGCCTTCCTGGCCTGCCAGGCAGCACCCCCCAGCTTGTCGAGTTCGACAATGGCGTCCTCGCCGCCATAGCGGGAGAGCACCTCGATATTCTCGACCGGGACATAGAGCTTGTCGTTGCCGGCATAGGTCAAGCGCAGGCAATCATGGGGCGCGCCGCCGACATCGAGCGTCTCCAGCCCCTCATATCGCCCGATACCGTGATCGACATGAACCACGAAATCGCCGGCGCTGAAATTGGCGAGCTCGGCCAGGAAGGTTTCGCTCTTCCTTTTCCTCGAAACGGTGCGCGTCAGGCGGTCGCCGAGAATATCCTGCTCGGTGACGACTAGCATCCCTTCCGCGTTGAAACCGGTTTCCAAACCCAGAGCCGCGCGGCCCAGGGTATCGCGCGGCCAGGCCATGAACCGGTCCAGATTGTCGACGGCCACCTGATTGCCAAGGCCGTGCTCGCTCAGCAGATGACCGATACGCTCGACAGCGCCCTGGCTGACGGCGGTCAGGAGGACGCGCTTCCCCGCTTGCTGTTCGGCGCGGATAGCCTTGGCGGCGGCGTCATAGACGTTGACGTCCGGATTGGTGCGGGCCTCGGCGAAATTGAGGCCGGGCGAACCGCCCGCTTCCAGCACATCCAGGCCGCCGGTCCCAAAATGATGAAAGGCAAGAACCAGATGCTTGCGCGCATAATTGCGCCAATCGGCATCGTTGAGATAGAGCCGGTCCGTGGGCAGAGCCCGATAGATCGGCGCCCCGGATTCCCGCTCGGCACGCTGCAACTGGGTGCGTGCGCTGTGGAAATCGGCGATGGTGTCGAGCCGGGCCCTTTTCGCCTCGTCGGCCTGGTGATCGAGGACGATGATCGCCTGCGGCAGATACGCATCGAGCGGAACCAAAGGTGTCCCGAAGAGCGGCAGCCAATGTTCCATGCCGGGATAATGGCGTCCGGCGCTGATCGCCTCGTAAAGCTGATCGTCGGTGCCGCTGGTGCCGAAGGTCTCGCGATAGCCCGTGCGGAAGGCTTCGATCGCCGCCGGCGTCAGCGTGACTTCGTTGACCGGCTTGATCGCGAAATGCTCAAGCTTCTCCTGGCTGCGCTGCGACAGCGGATCGAAGAGGCGGATATCCTCGATCTCGTCGCCGAAGAAATCGATACGCAACGGCTGGGCCGTTCCCGGCGGGAAGAGATCGATGATGCCGCCACGGACGGAGAACTCACCCGGCTCCGAGACCGTGGCGTTGCGCAGATAGCCATTCCCCAGCAGATATTCGACCAGCTTTTCCTGCGGCACTTCCTTGCCGCGCGCGAGATCCAGCGTGCTTCCTTTGAAAGCCGAGGCCGCCGGCACTTTCTGCAGGAATCCGGCGACCGTGGTGACGACGATGGGCAGAGGTCGCCCGCTTGCCCCGGCGGCCGCGAGCTGAGAGAGAACCTCGATACGAGCAGCGAGGATGTCACGATGCGGCGAGGCGCGGTCATAGGGCAGGCAATCCCAGGCCGGGAAGCTCAGCACCTCAAGATCGGGGGCGACGAAACGCAGGGTCTCGACCATGCGCGCCATGCGGAGATCGTCCCGCGCCACATGAAGGACGCCGTTGAGCGACCGTGCCCGGGCGATGCCGGCCACAAGTTGGGCGTCATAGCCATCCGGCACCCCGCCCACATCGTGGCGGCCGGTCTGCGGCAGATCGAAGGGCAGCTTCTTCATCAGGCGCCCTCGCCTGTCAGGCGCTGCCGGCCGAAGGCCACCAGACGGTCGGTGACCGGACTGCGCAGCCGTTCCGGCAAGGCGGTATGGCCGCTCAGCCAGTCATAAATGTCGGGGTCCGGCTCGCTCAGGAAATCGTTCAAAATCTGCAACTCGTCGATATTGAGGTCGGCAAGATGGGCGTGCGCAAAGGGGCCGAGGACCAAATCAAGCTCCTTGGTGCCCCGGTGCTGGCACTGGAACATCAGCTTCTTGCGCAGATGTGTGGCATCGGCCATGCCGAAACCCTTCCCTCATAAGCATTTGGCGCATAGAGTCCCCCCGTTTCCAGCAGCAGCCGGACCCGGATTCTCGTGCGACCGCAACTCCTTTACCCGCTCTTTGCGCCGGTGACCAGCCTGCCCGGAATCGGGCCCAGGCTTGGGAAACTGTTCGAGAAATTGACCGGACCGAATGTGGCGGGCCTGCTCTGGCACCTGCCCACCGGCCTGCTTGCGCGCCAGCTCGAACCGCTGATTGATGAAGTGGCGGACGGTGCCACCGTCACTCTCAAGGTGCAGGTCACGATCCATCTGGAGCCGCAGCGGCCGCGCCAGCCCTATCGCGTCTCCTGCGTCAACGATACCGGGGCGGTCGATCTGGTCTTCTTCAACCCGCGCGCGGATTACCTCAAGAACCTGCTGCCGCCGGGGGAATGGCGCGTGGTTTCCGGCCGGGTCGAGCGTTATGCCGGGAGCCTCAACATGGTGCATCCCGATTACATCCTGCCGGTGGAACGCATCGGCGAGATCAAGGGGCTGGAGCCGACCTATGGCCTCACCGCTGGCCTCACCCAGCGCATGGTCCTGAAAGCGGTTGCCGCGGCGATCGATCGCGCGCCCGAGATGCCGGAATGGATCGACCCCCATGTGGTGAAGCGCCATGGCTGGGCCAAATGGAAACAGGCGGTGGAACAGGTGCATCGCCCCGCAGCACCCGCCGACCTTGCCCCGACCACGCTTTCAAGACAGCGCCTCGCCTATGACGAATTGCTGGCAGCGCAGGTAGCGCTAGCACTGGTGCGCCAGCACAACCGGCGCCTCGCCGGGCGCCCCAGTGTCGCGACCGGCGCCCTCACCTCGCGGGTGAAGGCCAAGCTCCCTTACGAACTCACCGGCTCGCAGCGCCATGCGATCGAGGAGATCGCCGCCGATATGGCTGCACCGCAGCGCATGCTGCGCCTCCTGCAAGGCGATGTCGGCAGCGGCAAGACCGTGGTCGCGCTCTTCGCCATGCTGATCGCGGCAGAGGCAGGGGGCCAGGCCGCCCTCCTCGCCCCCACCGACATTCTGGCCCGCCAGCATTTCGCGACGTTGGAACCGCTGGCGCGCGCCGCCGGCTTGCATCTGCAATTGCTGACCGGCCGCGACAAGGGCAAGGCAAGGGAGAAGATTGTCGCGGGACTGGCCAGTGGCGAGATTAATCTGGTGGTCGGCACCCATGCGCTGGTCCAGGAAAGCATCGTCTTCGACGATCTGCGCCTGGCCGTGGTCGACGAGCAGCACCGGTTCGGCGTGCAGCAGCGTGTCGCCCTGGCCGACAAGGGCAAAGGCGTCGATCTTCTGGTCATGACGGCGACACCGATCCCGCGCACCCTCACCCTCACCGCCTATGGCGATATCGACGTTTCGCGCCTGACCGAAAAACCGCCCGGACGGCAGCCGATCGATACCCGCACCATTCCGCTCGACCGCCTGGAAGAAGTGGCGGGCAGCCTGAAACGCGCCACCTCACAGGGCTCGCGGGTCTATTGGGTCTGTCCGCTGGTGGATGAATCGGAGCTCATCGATTTGGCCGCCGCCACCGAACGCTATGACGTGCTGCGGCAGATGTTCGGCGAGCGCGTCGGCCTGGTGCATGGGCAGCAGAAGGCCGCCGAGCGCGACCAGACCATGGCGCGCTTCCAGAAGGGCGAGATCGACATCCTGGTCGCAACCACCGTGATCGAGGTGGGTGTCGACGTACCGCAGGCCACCGTCATGGTGATCGAGCATGCCGAACGCTTCGGTCTGGCACAACTCCACCAATTGCGCGGCCGGGTCGGGCGCGGCAGCGGCAAGTCGAGTTGCCTGCTGCTCTATCAGACGCCCTTGAGCGAGACCGCGAAGGCCCGGCTCAACATCATGCGCGAAACCGAGGATGGTTTCCGCATCGCCGAGGAAGATTTGAAACTGCGCGGTGCGGGCGAATTGCTTGGCACGCGCCAGAGCGGCCTGCCGGAATTCCATCTGGCCGATCTCGCCGCCCATGCCGATCTCATACAGATCGCCCGCGACGATGCGCGGCTGGTCCTGGAAAAGGATCCGGAACTGGTGAGCGAGCGCGGCACGGCGCTCCGCGTCCTTCTCTATCTCTTCGAGAAGGACGCCGTGGTGAAGACCATCAGGTCAGGCTGAAACCGCCTGCTTGGCAGGGATTTTCTTCTTGGCCGTGGCGGGTGTCACGATACCGCCGGAGACCACCAGCTTGATGCCGTCCTCGACCGACATGTCGAGATAGATGAGCTCGGCGCGCGGCACGAAGATGAGGTAACCCGAGGTCGGGTTCGGCGTCGTCGGCACATAGATCGTGATCGGATCGCCATCGACCAATTGTCCGACCTCCTCGGGCGTGGCACCGGTGACGAAGCCGATGGTCCAGGCATTCTTGCGCGGGAATTCGACCAGCACGCATTCGCGGAACGCCGCCGATTTGTTGGCGAGCACCGTCTCGGTGATCTGCTTGATGGCACCATAGAGGCTGCGGATGATGGGCAGGCGGTTGAGGACGCTTTCCATCAATTGCCGCGTTAGCCGGCCGAAGATCCCGGCCGTCACGGCCCCGATCAGCGTCAGGACCACCAGCACGATGATAAGGCCGATGCCCGGGATCGAGAACGGCAGGTAGTTTTCCGGGTTGTAATGCGGCGGCACCAGCGGCAGCACCGTGTTGTCGACCCAGGAAATGAACAGCCAGGCGATATAGACGGTGAGACCCACGGGCGCCGTGATCAGGATGCCAGCGAGGAAGTAATTGCGCAGCCTGACCCCGAAACTGATGCGATGCCGCTTGATCTCCGCGACGGTCGGCTGTTCTACCCCGTCGCCTGACCCGCGCGGATTTTCCGGCTCGCTCATGATATCAACCATCCCTTCGGCAATGTCGTGGCGGTATCAAATAGCATCAATATGCGCCGCCGCAACATCCGGCATTTCACAGCGTAGCCGGGTTAAACAAGCCGATCAGGGATAAGTCGCCCCGGCATAGGTCTTTTCCAGCCGCTCGATGGTCGGGCCGACCGGCTGTGCCGTCTCGTCCTTGGGCGCATCGGCCGGCAGGAGGTCAAGTGTCAGGACCGCCGTCGCACGGGCTTTGGCCCAACGCGATTCATAACAATCGTAATAGGGACCAGGCCAACCGTAATAGCCGTGGCCATAATAGCCATGTCCGTAATACCCATGCCCCCAGAAGCCCGGCGGACCCCAGAATGGCGATGGTCGGCACCTGGGCTGCGAGTTCACATCGACATCGCTATCGACCCGCTCGCTGGCGACGCGTACCGAAGCGGCACCCTGTTCCTTCGCCAGTTTGGCCCCATGCAACAAAGCGAGATCCCGCACCTTCAGCTTTTCGGCTTCCAGCCGCGTATCGTTGCGGGCATTGCGGCTGTTCACCGAAACCTCGGCACCGCGATAGGTCACTTCGATCGTGTCCGCATCGATCTTCCGGTCGGTGAAGCCGAAATTGCCGGCCACTGCCAGAGGTTGCATCGCGGGACGCGGCGGCGTCGACGCAGCACAGGCGGAGAGGCCAACGCCCAGTGCCAGAACTGCCAACAGTTTGGAGAGCGAATGTATTTTCATGCTTCGACCTTATCATTCGGACACGTCTGGCAGAGAGATGAGAATGCCTAACGCGCGAGAATGTGATCGAGTTCACAAGGGCCGGGCGGACCTTCGGGCCGGGATCAACGCCATTCCGCGTTTGGGTTGGTGAGCACGGCTGGACTCAGCGCCAAGCAATAACCTTTGTCTTCCCAGACCTTTTTGCAAGCCTTGCCGGCATCGCCCTGTTCCATCCCGACCAGCAGGGCGGAATAGCGCGAAACACCTTCCCAGGTCTTTTCGATGATGGCCGGGCGCCCTTTGCCGATCGTGCCGGTGAGCTGTTTCTTCATCTTCGCGACAGTGGCCTCGGCCAGATCGCGCTTGGGGAAGGAACCGAAAACCACGCCCCAGCCACTCAACCGCGCCGAGGATGTGATGGTGGAGGTACCGTCATCGGCAACGGTCGCCCCACATTCGCCGCCATTGAGCAGCACCGGCGGCGGCCCCTGTTCGGCGGTGGAGATCTGGATGGCCAGATCCGCGAGCGAGAGCCCGTCCTTGCCCTTTTTCGAGAAACCGGAATTCAGCAGGGCGGTCATCAGGGATGCGCGCTCGCCGCGATTACGGCCGCCCAGGATGACACCGATCAGGCGCCGCCCGTCCCGCTTGGCGGAAGCCACGAGGTTGTAGCCGGAGCCACAGGTAAAGCCGGTTTTCATGCCGTCTGCCCCGGGATAGGAGCTCAAAATGCCGTTGACCGTTCCCTGCGTGCGGCCGGCGATCGTGATGCTGCGCAGGCTGAACAAGTGATAATGCTGCCCGTAATTATTGATAATTCTCATGGCCAGGACAGCCATGTCGTGTGCCGTCGTAACCTGGCCGCTGTCGGGGAGGCCGGAAGCATTCCGGAACACGCTGCGTTCCATGCCGATATTGCGCGCGGTCGCGGTCATCATCTGGGCGAAGGTTTCTTCGCTCCCGCCGATAGCTTCCGCGAGGGCCACTGCCGCGTCATTCCCGGAAACCACCAGCATGGCCTTGAGCGCCTGCTCGATCGTGATCTTCTGGCCGGTTTTGAGGCCGAATTTGGTGGGTGATTGTCCGGCGGCATAAGCCGAGACGGTGATCTTGTCTTCCCAGCCGATCTTGCCGGCCTCAACCGCCTGGAAAACCATATAGGCGGTCATCAGCTTGGTGAGCGAGGCGGGATACCAGAGAGCATTGGCCTGTTGGGATTGCAGAACCCGGCCCGTCTCGGCATCGATCAGGAGCGAGGCATTGCGGGCCAGGGCCGGAGGGACGGATAGGCCCAGGAACAGCAGGGCCAAGCCCAGCCATCCCGCAAGGCAGGGCAGCAGTGCGCGCAGGCGGGCGATGTAGGGCCGATCGCTATGGGGCCGCAGCAACATACTTCCCTCAACTTCCCTCGGCTGCCAGAATGGGGTGGAACGTAAGAACATGAAAATGGGTCGAATCTCAAGGGTCATGGACCCAAATCGTGTGAATATCAAAGGAATTTGGGGGCAATTGTGATCGGAATCACGCGCCGATTCGCGCGCAAGGCGGCGATCTGTGGGTTTCTCGGGCTGGCAGTGGCAATGGGGGCGGCGGTAAGCCGTCCGGAACCGGCCATGGCCGATTACCAGACGGGGGTCGACGCTTATTACCGGGGCGATTTCGCCGCCGCTTTGGAAGCCTGGCGCCCCCTGGCAGATGCCGGCGACGCGGTTGCCCAGAACAGTATCGGCGCCCTTTACGACCATGGCCTCGGTGTCCAGGAAGATAATTTCGAGGCTGCCCGCTGGTATGAGATGGCCGCGCAGCAAGGCCTGCCGCTAGCCATGCGCAACCTCGGCAATCAATATGCGACTGGGCACGGCCTGCCCTATGACGTTGATATGGCGCGGCAATGGTATGAACGTGCCGCGGCACTGGGCGACCAGCAATCCGTCTCGCTGCTGCGTCAATTGCGGCCGAGCACGGCGCCTGCAGCAGCCGCCGCGGCACCGACCTTCGTCGCGCCAACCACCACCGGCTCCGTGGCGGTGCCGGCTGAAAGCACAGCGTCTGAAAGCACAGGCCAGGCCGCCACGGCTGCTCCCGCGCCGAGTGCCGCGGATAGCGATCTGGTCATCACCGGCATGGAATCAGGCAACACTGCCGCCGAAACCGCACCGGCGGCCTTCCCGGAGCAGGGTGTCGCACTCGATATCGGCGGCGGCGAGACAGTCACCATGCCGGCGACCGGCAGTGCGGTGCCGGCGGCACCCGCTCAGCCTGCGGCGCCGACCCAGCAGGCGGCAATTGCCGTCCCACCGGCGGCACCGCGCAGCGACGGCAATTGGCTGATCGGGCAATGGCAAGGGCCCTCGCTCGGCTGCCCGAAGGGCGGCGGTATCGAGTTCACCGAATCCGAAACGCTGAGCTGGTTCGACGGCGAGGTCGCCGTACGCATGAGTGCCAGCTACCAGATCACCGGCGACAATATCGTCGTCACCTCGACCGCCAGCGACGGGTCGGGCCAGACCTATACCTATCAGCGCAACGGCGCCGACCGCATGATCATCGTCACCATTCCGGACACGATGCCGAAATCGATGATCGGCATCGCCTATCGCCGCTGCGGCCCGGCCACCACCACGCCGCCCGCCCCCATAGCCGCGCAACCCGGCATCATCGAGATTCCGACCGATGGCCAGATTCCGGCGGCACCTGCCCCCGCGACAACGACGGCGGCGACCGCAGCGACCCCTGCCGCCGCGCCGGCGGTGGCGCCCGCGGGTGCGACGGCCGCCGATGGCTGGGCCGCGTTCGAACGTGGCGACCCGCAACAGGCGCTGGCCATCTTCAAGGCGCTGGGCGATGCGGGCGACAGCAACATGCAGGTGCTGGTCGGCCAGATGTACGATTTCGGCCAGGGCATTCCCCAGGACGATGTCGAAGCCCTGAAATGGTATCAGCGCGCCGCCGAAGCCGGAAACGCGAAGGGCCAGTATCAAACCGGCGTGCTCTATTTCCGCAGCCAGGGTGTGCCGCAGAACCTGGCCGAATCCTATCGCTGGCTGACACTGGCCAGCGAGGGCAAGGCACAAGGGCTCGAGGTCAATCCCAACCAGGCGGTAGCGATCCAGGCGAAATCGATGCTGAACGATGTCACCCGGCAGATGAGCGACGACGACATGGCCAAGGCCAAGCAACTCCTCAAATCGACCAATTGATACCACCCCGCGCTTTCCGGAGAATTCCATGTCCAGCAATTTCGGCTTCGACGCGATCGATCTCGCCACCAAGGATCGCGACCATCTGATCCATCCCTGGGTGGATCTCGGCACGGTCAAGGAGCGGGAACCGCTGATCGTGGCGCAGGCCGAAGGCGCCTATGTCTACAATGTCCATGGCCAGAAGCTGCTCGACGGGATCGGCGGCATGTGGTGCGTCAATGCCGGCTATGGCCGCGATGAAATCGCCGATGCCATGGCGGCGCAAGCCAAGCGGATGGCCTATTTCTCGCCCTTCGGCCAGATCGGCAATCCGCCCGCGATCGAGTTCGCGCACCGACTGACCCAGCATACCCCAGGCGATCTCAAGCACGTCTTCTTCACCACCGGCGGCTCGACGGCGGTCGATTCCGCTTTGCGCTTCGTCCATTTCTTCAACAACTTCCACGGCCGCAAGACGAAGAAGCAGATCATCACGCGGGAATACGCCTATCACGGCTCGACCTATCTCACCGCCTCCGTCTCGGGGAAACCGGCCGATCGCGGCAATATGGATCTCGAGACCGGCTTCATCCATCACCTGCCCGCGCCCAACCCCTATCGCCGCCCCGAGGGCATGTCGCTGGAAGCTTTCTGCGACGCCAAGGTGAAGGACCTCGAGGACAAGATCCTGGAACTCGGCCCGGATAATGTCGCCTGCTTCATCGCCGAGCCGCTGCTGGCTTCGGGCGGCGTGATCGTGCCGCCGCCGGGCTATCAGAAGCGGACCTGGGAAGTGTGCCGCAAATACGACGTGCTCTACATCTCGGACGAAGTGGTCACCGGCTTCGGGCGCTTGGGACATATCTTCGCCTCGAAACACGTCTTCGACATCGAGCCCGACATCATCACCAGCGCCAAGGGCCTCACTTCGGGTTATGTCCCGCTGGGCGCCATGATCGTCTCGGACCGTCTTTATTCGACGCTGACCGACAAGGCCGGGCGCGGCCAGGTCTTCGCCAATGGCTATACCTATTCGGCGCATCCGGTTTCCTGCGCCGCCGGCATGGCCAATCTGGACATTTTCGAACGCGAGGATATCTGCGGCCATGTGCGCAAGGTCGGCCCCTATTTCCATGAGCAGCTCAGCACCCTCGCCGAGCTTGACGTGGTGGGCGACGTGCGCGGCAGCCATTTCATGGTCTGCGTCGAATGCACCGCCGACAAGAAGAACAAGACCGTGCCGCCGGTGGAATGGGAAGTGGGCCGCCGCATTTTCGAGAAATGCCAGGCCAAGGGCCTACTGGCGCGGCCCCTGGGTCACCTGGTCGTTCTCTCGCCGCCCCTTATCATCAACCGCGCGCAGATCGACGACGCGGTCGCGATCCTGCGGCAGAGCATCGTCGAGGTGATGGATGACCTCACCCGCGAAGGCCTGCGGAAATAGGCGACTCTACTTCAGCCAGATTTCTGCGCTGGTCGACTGGCCCGCGGCATCGATCACCGTGACGCGGTGGGCGCCCTTGCCGTCTGGATCCCATTGCGTCTGGCGCAGATAGGGCTGTGAGCCCACGGCCCTGCCATTCACCATCCAGCGCAAAGGCAGCTTGCCGCCCTCGGCCTTCAACACGAAAGGCAAGGCGCTGTCCGCTTTCATCGCCAGCATCATGGTGGCCCCGTCCAGCGGAAAGGCGATGCGGAGTCTGGCGCGTTCCGATATCGGCGAGGTGAAATCCTGCGCCGTCTTGAAGCGGCGGAGATTGGCGGGCAAGGCGTTCTGGCTGACCAGCAAGGCGCCTTCCGGGGGCGAGAGTGCCAGGGCGCTGCCGCTTTGCGGCAGTTGATCGAAGATTTCGAACAGCAAGGGTGCAGCCGCGTCGCGGCCCATGCGCCCGGCCGAGAACGAGCCGTCCGGCCGGCCGACCCAGACACCGATCGTGTAATCATGCGTATAGCCGAGGGCCCAGGCATCGCGATAGCCATAGGAGGTTCCGGTCTTGTAGGCGATGCGGCTGCCCTGGCGGCGATTGCCGGCCGCCAGCCAGGAGGGTGGCGGCGGTGTATCTTCAAGAATGTCGGTGACATAATAGGCACCGAGTGCGCCCAATAAATGCGTGGCAGCCGGCTGTTGCCGATCCGCGGCAAAGCTGAGCGGCAGGGCACGACCTTCATCGGCGAGCGCGGCATAGAGACCAACCATCCGCTCCAGCGTGACACCGACGCCGCCCAATGCGATGGGGAGGCCCGGCCGGCCGGCATCCTTGGGCAAGATCAGCGGATAGCCGGCATCGGCGAGGCGCCGCGCGAAAGGCGGCGCCCCCACCGCGTCCATCAGCGCCACCGCCGGCAGATTGAGCGACAATTGCAAGGCTTCGCGCGCCGGGATCTCGCCGCGGAACAGATGATCGAAATTCTCCGGCGCGTAATCGCCAAAGCGCATCGGCTGATCGACCATGATCGTTTCCGGATGCACGGCAAGCTGATCGAAGGCCATGCCGTAAATGAAGGGTTTCAGCGCAGAGCCGGGCGAGCGCACCGCTTGTACCATGTCGATGGGACCGAATTGCAGGCGGTCGAAATAATCCGCCGAACCGAGATAGGCCCGCACCTTGCGGCCGTCATTCTGCACCACCAAAGCGGCGATCGTCGCACCGGGTTCAAGATTGCGCGCGGTCTTGCGCAGCATGTCCTGAAGCCGCACTTGCAAAGCCCGGTCGATATGGGTCGTGATTTCGGATTGACCCGGATGTGCGCCACGCAAACGCTCGGCCAGATGCGGCGCGTCGGCCAGGGCCGGACGGCGGCGTTGCGGCACGGCTTCCGCCAAAGCCGCCTCGTAACTCGCCGCGTCGATCTCGCCGGCGACCAGCAGCCGCGCCAACACCTTGTCCCGCGCCACCCGCGCTGCGGCGGGATACCGGTCCGGACGTAGGCGTTCGGGGCTTTGCGGCAGAACCACGAGCAAGGCCGCCTCGGCTTCCGTGAGGTGGCTCGGCTCCTTGGCGAAATAAGCGAGGCTCGCAGCGCGGATGCCTTCCAAATTGCCGCCATAGGGTGCCAGCGTCAGATAAGTATCGAGCACCCGGTCGCGGCCCCAGCGATAGGTCAATTGCAAGGCGCGCAGGGTTTCGATGGCCTTGGCTGCCAAATTGCGCCGCCGCGGTTCCAGAAGACGCGCGGTCTGCATGGTAAGCGTCGAGGCACCCGACACGATCTCGCCATGCGCCATCGCCTGCCCCGCTGCGCGCAGCATCGCCAATGGATCGATGCCAGGATGAAGATCGAAACGCTGATCCTCGTAGGCCTTCAGGTAGCGCAGGAATTTGGGATCGACCCGCGATACCTCGGTCGGAAAACGCCAGGCGCCATCCGCCGTCGCAAAGGCGCGCAGCACCTGCCCATCGGATGCCAGCACCAGGGTGGATTGATCGCGCAGCCGGCCCTGGAACGGCGGATAGAGGTGATCGAGAGCAAGTACCGTTGCGAGCAGTAGAACAAGCACACTACCGATGGCGACGAGCCATGTCCTGCTTCTCCTCCCCCCTTTAGGGGGGAGGTCGGGAGGGGGGCATCGTTCAGTCCCGGTGCGATGGAATCTTCGCTTCCATGCCCCCACCCCACCCTCCCCCTGCAGGGGGAGGGAATACAAAGGGGCCTCCCCCTGCAGGGGGAGGGTTTTAGAACGCCGATGTCGCCACCACCGCATCGCCGCTCAGCGATAGGCGGAGATCGTGACGGAACCCCGGGCGCCGCGGGCGCGGATCTCGGGGGCGTACATGTCTTCAACCGCCGGTGCCGGCATGGTGAACGTGCCGGGCGTCACCGCGCGCACCATGTAGCCCACGGTAAAGCGCCGGTTGTCGGCATCGCCATTGAGATCGAGCGCCGCGATATAGCGGTCGTCCAGGAATTCGGCATAGGTCGGCATGGTAAGTTCGCTGACCCAGGACAACTCGCTGGTCTGCCGCGCATCGCTCAGCCGCGTGTTCTCGATCTCGAAGCCGGCCGGCAGCAGATCGACCACCAGCGCGCGGCGCTGGTGCCGTGCGGTCAGTTCGCCACCCACCAGCACGACCAGCACGTCGTTCTGCTTCACCTTGGCGAGGTCGGCGGGACTGCCGTCGAGATGATAGAAGCTGCGGCTGATGGTGAACCCGCTCTCCTCCGGCGGCAGTTCGGCAAAGGGCACGCCACTGGCCGAGGCCTTGGCATAGACCGGCTCGCTGCCCTTGTTGACGAAGGTCGTGGCTGCTCCCAATTCCGCACTGGCCAGGGTCAGCATATAGGGCTTGGCCTGCGGCACCGCATCCGCCGCGTCGCGGGCGATGCTCACCTGCGGCTGAGTCGAGGACGACGTCGCCTTGGCGGCCAGCAACAGCCAGACCTGTTCCTGGGTGCTCAAATACCGACGGCTACTCTGCAGACTGGCGAGGCGGTCGAGATAAGCCGCCGCGTCATAGCCGGGCAGTTTGGCTTCCGCCATCAGCGCGATGATGCCGCCCCAATCACGCAGATCCGAGCCGTAATCGAGCAAAGGGCGTCTTGCACGATTGGCCGCCACGATGGCCGCGTCGAAAGCTAGCCCCGCCCGCGCCATGTCTCCGTGCAACGCAAGCGCCGTGCCGAGCTGCGCCAGAGCGAGGCCGGAAGGCATGCGGTCGAGATAATTGTCGGCGAGATAGCGAAGATCGCTGAGTCGTCCCTGCCCTGCCCGCGACATGACGTAATGGGCATAGGCACGTGCCGCCAGATTGTTGGCGGATTCGTCGTTATAGGAGGTCACGACAAAGCCCAGCGCCTCGATGCCCTGGCGATAGGCGATGTCGGGCACGTCATAACCCTGTTCCTTGGCGCGGGTCAGGAAATCCATGACGAAGGCGCTCAGCCAGTTGTCCGAGTTGGAATAGCTGGACCAGAGACCGAACAGACCGTCGCCGCGCTGGCGTTCGAGAATACGGCCGATCGCAGCCTGCACGCGCTTCTCGTCGCCCGCCACCACTTCCTTGTCGAGGCTCCAGCGCTCAGCCAGTTCATTGGCAAAGAGCATCGGGAAGGCCACCGAGGTCGTCTGTTCCACGCAGCCATAGGGATAGTGATAGAGCGATGCCAAGACCGTCTGTACGTCGAGATTGGGTGTGGCACTGAAGGAAAGTTTCAGATCCGCCGTCTCCGGCAGGAAGTCTCCCAATGCCGCCCCGGACACGCGGAGCGGCTCGCCGGGCAGCAATCGCTGCGTCAGCGTCTGCGTGACGGCTGGCTGAGCCGCCCGCACCGGCAATTCGATGCGCCGTGACAGCGTGAAGTTATCCGGGCCCGTCAACGACATCTCGACATAGCCGTCACCCAGACCCGCAGCGGCCAGATCGACGCGCCATTCGGCACTGGCGCCAACCGCCAGTTCCTTGGACCAGCTCGTCTCACCGGTGAGACGCAGATTGTCACTGGCAGTGAGCTTGATCGCGTAAAGACCAGCCCCGCCGGCCACGTTCTGCACAGCAAAGGACAGGCTGCCCTTGTCGCTGGGTGCCAGGAAACGCGGCGCAGTCGCCAGCGTCACCACCGGATCCCGGACCACAAGACCGGCTTCGGCAGCACCGACATTGGCGCTGTCCCAGGCGACAGCCATCAATCGCAGGCGGCCATTGTAATCGGGCACGTCGAGCGGAACGATCACCTTCCCCTCGGCATCCAACTCGACGATGCCGGAGAAGAGTGCCACCAGCTTCATCTGCTTGGGTGCCCCACGCTTGGCGAGGCCTTCACCGTCGCCACCGCTGCGGATCTGTCCGCGCGCACCTTCGCGCCCATCGATCAATTGGCCATAGAGATCGCGGATCTCGACGCCCAGGCGACGCTTGCCGAAATAATGGCCGATTGGATCCGGGGTTGCGAAATCGGTCAGTTGCAGCACGCCCTCATCCACCGCGGCCAAAGTGAGATAGGCCTGCTTGCCGGCAAGATTGGTAACCGTCACCGGAATCTCGACGCGTTGTCGCGGCTCGATGAATTCCGGCACCGTCATTGCGACATTGAGCGTGCGGGGTGCCGGGTCGATAGCGAGCCATGTGAGGCCGATCGCACGGCCCGGCCCACGTTCCTGTCCCTCACCCGCACGGAAGGCATTGACCAGCACATAGGCGCCCGCCCCCCAATCCTTGTCGATCCGCACCTTGATGGTCTTGCCATCTTCCGGGATCGAGACCGGGAAGGTGTCAACGATGCGGTCGGTGGCGATGGTCACCTGCGCTTCGCCCGCAAAGGGGGCCGTCAGATGAATTTCGGCGGTGTCGTCCGCTGCATAGCTTTCCTTGTCCGCGACGACCTGGAGCTTGTCCGGCGTGCCGCCGGTCCCGGGCTGGGCCCACCAGCCGGCATAGAAGCGATGCGAACTGGCAACGCCGCTTTCGGGATCGAAGACTTCCAACCGATAGCGGCCCCAATCGACATGGACGTCCACTTTGCCCGGCTGAGCGGCAGCGATATCGAGGGTGCCGTTGCTGGCATCCGAATCCCGCACGATGTAATCATAGTCCCAGCGGTTATCGCGGTAATACCAGACGTAATCCCAATCCTCCTTCACCAGGCGATAGGCAAGGCCCGGCTTCGCCACGGGCTTCCCGTCGCGGTCGAGGGCGATCACCTCGAAGCCCGCCTCGCTGCCCTGCTGAACCTGGTCATCGGGGAATTGCGGCTTGATGCCGAGATAGAGTTCGCGATCGCGGATCGGTTTGGTCACCGTCTCGATCACCGGCCGCCCGCCGAACTCATAGATTTCGACGCGCAAGGTGGCCGCCAGCGGAACCTGCGCCTCGGGCACCTCATCGAACGACATATCGATTTCGAGATGACCGGCGGTATTGGTCGTCATGTCGTCATAGCTGAGGCGGACCGGATCCATCTTCTCGCCGTCGAGACCGAAGGTATAGCCGGGCCATTCCGGGAATGGCTTCGGATCGGCGGCGATGACGACCTCGCCTTTCACCGTCAGATTTGCAGCGGGCGCACCATAGAGATACTTGGCATGAATCTGGACCGGGAGCGGTTCCGGCGGCACCAATGGTGCGTCGGCCGGCGTGAGCGTTGCCTCGATCCGCGCCGGCACCACCTCTTCCACCAGGAAGCTGGTGCTGGCGATGGGGTCGCCTTCGGGATCGAGATAGGCCTCGACCGACCAGCCGCCGGTACGCGCCGTCGCCGCGAAATCGATCGCGAGGTGATAGGCGCCGCCGGTGTCCTCGACATCGACGAAGCGCCGTGCCTCGACCCCGTCCGGACGCAGCAGGCGGAAGGTCAGCTTCTGCTTCGGCACCGACAGGGCAGCGGGATCGCGCGAAAGCGCCATGACATGCGCCGTCTCGCCGGGGCGATAGACGCCACGATCGGTATAGAAGAAGAGATCGAGATCCCCCGGCATGGCGCGCCCGCCGACACCGCGATCGGAAAGATCGAAGGCCGGGCCGCTGATATCGAGGAAGCTGAAATCGCCATCGCGGCGGAAGGCCATGATCGCCGTCGCCCGTCGCCCGCCCTCGCCGCGCAGCAAGCCCGGATCGAAATGCGCAAGGCCCGCCGTGTCGGTCGTCGCGGTCGCCAGGATCTCGTTGTTGCGCGCGAGCAATTGCAGTTCCATCCGATGCAGCGGCCGGCCGCTTTCCAGCGACCGCGCCTGCACGTCGAGGCCGCTTGCCCCGGCAAAGGTGGTAAGGCCGAGATCCGAAACCACCAGCCATTGCGTGGCCTGCGGCTGCCAGCGCCAATTGTAATCTTCCGGGTCCTGCTCGTCGGCGGCATTGCGCGCCATCAGGATGTAGATGCCGGGTTCCGTTTCCGGCACCACTTCATCCAGCGGGAAAGCGGTGACGACGCGCTTGTTCCGCTCGCGCGTCACGTCCATCTCGCCGGTCCAGATTTCGGCGCCGGATTGTTCGGCGATGCGTTCGCGGTCGTATTCCTCGAGATTGTTGAGGAAGCGGCCTTCATAGAGCTCGTTGATCAGGTTGCGGTCGTTGATGCGCAAAAGGCGCAACTTGACCTTGTCGATATTGACACTGATGACCGGAACGCCGGTGCTACCGATCTTGGGCAGGACATAGGCCTGGTTGCGAAAACCGATCGAGGGTGCGCGATCACCGATCGAGAACGACCATTCCTCGTTCTTTGCGAGCTTGTCGCCATAAAGCGACGGCAGTCCCTGCAGGATCGTCAGCTTGTAGCCGGTGCCAAAGGCAAGGTCGCCGATGCAAAGCTGCGTACCGGAAACACGGTATGAGACCTGGGTCTCCGGTTCGATACGGATGAAATCGCTGTAGGTTGTGGCATCGGTCGCGGCCAGTTCGCTGCGGAACTCGACACAGGCTTCCGGCGTCTCGCCCTCGGTGTTGAGCTTCGTGCCGGCAACGGCAAAGGCCAGCATCGTGCGCAACTGATCGGCGCGGGCATAGGCTTCCTGGTCATAGGTATAGCGGTTTGCCGCATCATAAGCTGCCAAGGCCAGTTCAAAATCACCGAGGCGGTCGAAGAATCCGCCGACCTTGTTGAGTGCCTCGCCCTGGCGCTGATAATCCTCGGTCTCGACATAGGCGCGATAGGCGGCAAGCCCGGCCTGTCGCCAGCGATCGGCGCCCTTATGGGCGTCGGCCAGCGCCATCCAGGTTTCATAGCTTTCGTCGCCAAGGCCGATCGCGCGTTCATAGAGCGCCGCCGCCTCGCGGAAGCGCCCGGCGCCAGCCTCGATCGCCGCCTGGGTGTTGATGAGCGGAATGCGCGCCACGTCGTCCCCGATTGCGTCCTTCAGCAATTCGGCGCGGTAGGTAGCGGCCTCCTTGGCGATGTCGCCGATTTCCGCGGCTGAAACGGGAAACGATCTGAGGAGGAGAAAAGCGAGGACAATGAAGGGAAGGACGAACAAGCCGAAGCGGAGGCTGGGCACGCGCATGTCTGAATTCCTGCGGTACGAGTTTTGGCGCTGGCGCCGCGTTACGCTCCGACCAGCCATCCCCCGGTCGAACGCGATCGCGATTATAGCGTCGGCGAAGTCATTTCCTACCAGATGATTACGACCGGATTTTGGCGGGATGGCGGTCTAATGGCGATTGTTTGTCTCCGGATGTGGGAAAACGGTTCAATCCTTGGCGCTCTCCGATTCGATTGCTAAGGTCCGGCCATCATGTCCGCTCTTACCAATCCCGCAGCTACGCGACCACCACGAACCTGGCTCATTCTGGGCGAGCGCACCGGCGACAATTCCCAGGTCCTGGCTCTCGGCCGCGCGCTCGGTTGGCCGACAGAGGTCAAGCAGATCCGCTATGACGCGGCCGAAAAGATCGAGTTCAAGGATCGCGGCGCCAGCCTGATCGGTGTCGATGCGACGGCGAGCGACAGATTGGAAGCGCCCTGGCCGGAGGCGATCATCGCCATCGGCCGCCGCTCGGTGCCGGTGACACGCTGGATTCGCGAACAGGCGCGGGCGGCCGGGATCAATCCGCTGCACATCCATCTCGGGCGGCCGCGTACAGATCTCGGCCTCTTCGACCTCGTGGTCACCACCCCGCAATACAATCTGCCGCCGGCACCCAATGTGATGGAAATCAGCCTGCCGATTGTTTTCGTCGACGGCGAGGAGCTGGGCCGGGCCGCCGCGCGCTGGCACGAACGCTTCGCCCGCATGCCGCGACCCTGGCATGCAATCCTGATCGGAGGGCCATCGCCGCAACTCGCCTTCGGCGCGGAAGAAGCCGAGCAATTGCTGGGCGAACTTGCCGATTGGCACCGGCAACAGGGCGGCAGCCTGCTGGTCACCACCTCGCCGCGCACGCCGCCGGAAGTCACCGCGCGCCTGCGGGGTGGTTTGAACAATCCACAGCATCATCTGCTGATGCCCTTCGCGGCCGGCAGCGACAATCCATATCAAGCCTTGCTGGCGCTGGCCGACGATTTTGTCGTCACCATCGACAGCGCTTCGATGGTGGCGGAGGCCGCGACACGACGAAAGCCGATCTATCTTTTCGACCTGCCGAAGATCCCGCCGAAGCAAAAGCCGGGCCTGAAAGCGGCCCTGTCGCGGAATTGGCGCCTGCGCCGCAAGAGCCGCCTGGATGCCGGGTTGCCGCCGGATTTCCGCGATCAGATCTATGACGCCTGGACGCGGCGCGGCAAAGCCCGCCCTCGTCGCGACATCGGGCAGTTGCTGAAACGACTGATCAGTACGGGCATCGCTCAGCCCCTCAAGGCGCCCAGCCCATCGCCGTCGGAGATATCATCCTTGCCGACACCCGCGCAGGAATTGGCGGCGGTGCTGGAGCGCGTCCAAAGCCTGTGGAAAACGCGGCTGGACAAGCGCGATTAAAGGATATTATTCCTGTTACATTTCACCGGGAATGCTTGAGGGGGCGGCGAATCGCGTGTATGACGCGACGATGACATGCCCCAGGAATCCTTGAAAAATGCTGGTTTGGATTGATGCCGCCGCTTGTGGGCGGGTGCCGAAGATATTTGGTCTCACCCTGGTTGAACGCCATCTCCAGGCGCTGAAGCGGTCTCTGCCGCGACCGACCCGGATCGTGGTTGATCTGGGCGCGGACGGTGCCAAACCGCGGATCGATTCCAGCCTGGATGCCGCTTTCGCCATTGAATGGCGCCAAGCCCCTGGCGATTTCGCAACCCGCCTCACGGCCTTTCTGGCGCAGGCCGGCAATGAACCGGTCCTGCTGCTGGACGGTGCCACGCTCCCCGATGCGCGGCTTCACGCCGCCTTGGTGCCGTTGGCCGATTCCGTCGCCGTGCTGGCGCCCAAGAACGAGGAACGCGCCGCGCTCCTGCGTGCGGAACCGGGTCGCCTCGCCGGACGCCAGATCGCGGCAACCGATCTGACGGACCTTGCCGAGAAGCTGACCGCCGACGGCACCTTGCGCCCCTATCAAC
This sequence comes from Dongia sp., assembly GCF_041909655.1. Taxonomy (GTDB): domain Bacteria; phylum Pseudomonadota; class Alphaproteobacteria; order Dongiales; family Dongiaceae; genus Dongia. The sequence continues at coordinate 39,286 of NZ_JAYRDA010000014.1, forward strand.
AGGACGAGTTCAACGGCTTCATCCGCAAGCTGCGCCGGACCATCCCCTATTACCTGTTCCGGATCGAGACGCCCGAGAAGGCGGCGAAGGTCGAGAAATTCATGTTCTGGTCGAACTACAAGGGCTCGACCGATTTCTTCACGCGCTATGTCTATCCGCCACTGGTCTGGGTATTGGTGGGACCGCTGGCGCGGGCGCGGGTGCATCCCAATACCGTCACCATCTTCAGCATCATCCTTGCTTTGGGCGCCATCCCGATCTGGGCGATCGGCGAGACCTGGAGCTTCTGGACCGGCTTTGCCATGGCCTATGGCATGAGCGTCCTCGATTCCGTCGATGGCAAGCTCGCCCGCCTGACCTTTACCGATTCACGCATCGGCAATTTTCTGGATCACGGCCTCGACATGGTCCATCCGCCCTTCTGGTATGTCGCCTGGGCGTATGGCATCGGCGGCGGCACGCTGGATTGGGATTCGCCACTCGGCACCGCTGCCATTCTGGTGGTCGCCTTCTACGTGATCGACCGCCTGATCCTGAAAATCTATCCGCGCTTCTTCCAACGGGCCTTCCACACCCATTCCAAGCTCGATGGTCGCATGCGGACTTTCATCGCGCGGCGCAACATCACGCTGCCGATGTTCATTCTGGGCTATGTGCTGGGCTTCGCGCTGGAGGCTTTCTACCTGATCACGGCCTGGCAGATCCTGACCGCGCTCTATCACGGCAGCCGGACGTTCTGGATCCTGGCCATCGACCGCGCGCACAAGAAAAACGCCAAACCGACCGACGTGGCGAGCGCGCTCGATCACGTCGACTGAGACAAAAAAGGGCGCCATCCCTGTCGGGAACGGCGCCCTTTGCTGCTTGCGTTCCGTTAGTACTTGTCGTCCTGCGCCGCCTCACGGACCTCGTCCGCGAAGATCAGGCGCTGCAGCTTGTTGAGCTGCTTGGGCTCGAACGCCTTGATCGGCAATTCGGCGATGAAATTGATATAGCGGCGCGGAACATCGGTAATCCCCCGCGGGCTGACGCCATGAACCGCGTTCTCGGAATTGAGAAAGCAGAGATAGGTGTTGGCGGCATAGGGCACGGTCTTGATCAATTCCACATCCCGCTCGATCGAGCGATGCTTGATGAAGCGCGGCGCGCGCTTCCAGGCATAGATGTCGAGATCGCCGCCGGTGACGTTGTCGCGGGGATCGCGGAAATAAAAGAGCGCCGAGAAGATCTTGTCGCAAAGATCGACATGCGGCGTCTTCACGCTGGTCACTTCCTTCACCGGCGTGTTCATGACGAACTGGCAGTCTAGGCGGATTTCCGCATCGCCGCCGAAACCGCGCGGAACCGCGCGCCAGTCTTCAAAGCGGCGGCCCATCTTCTCCTCGAGGCCGGGAAAGGTGCGGCGGAAATGGTCGCCGAACAGCCGCGTCACATGGCGCCAGTAATCATTCGAGGTGTGATACTCGAAAAAAGACCGCCAGAGCGGCGAAATGCGTTTGTCGCCCAGGACCTGCTTCACCGTCATGCGGACGGCGACATTGCTGCCCACTTCCTGGCGGCCATTGAGAATGGTCGCCAGATCGGGAAACTCGGCTTCCAATTGCTGGTAGATGTCGACTGGAACGGCGTTCTGCCGAACATGGTGCGGATAGGGTTCGGTCATGACTTGATCCGAGCGCACGCTCTCCAACATGCGAGGTGCTTGTGTCGCCACTGTCGCCGCCAACATGATGTTCCTCTCCAATTCGTTCCGCGGCACTCCGTCCGCTGTGGACAAACTGCCGGAACACGGCCATTTGTCTCAATTCACCATTCCGCCGCAGCGACGATCCGTCGCCGCTTGGGGGCGGGTTACGCCGCCAGCCTGCGACACAGATCGAGGGCGTCGTGCCGCACGTGATTCTGCGCCATCTCGCGCTCGACCAGCTTCTCGTCGATGAGGCCCTTGGCCAGCATCTCGCTGACCAGCGTAAAGAACAGCTTTTCTTGATTGGGATCAGGATGCGGCTGGTAAAAGCCGTCTTTTGTGCGTCCCGGCTTGGTCCCGCCAAGGCTTTTCTTCAGCGACTTGAGGACGCTCTTCACCAATGAGGCCGATTTTTCTGGCTTGGCCCTGACCGTGAAATCGATCGGCAAACCGGTCTTCCAGGGCTGCGTCCGGCGATAGGTCGTGTGGAGAATCTTGGTGGCCGGCGTCAGCTTGTCAAAATCGTTCCATTCCGGCTCGAAAAGACCCACATTGGAATCCGCTTCATATTCGAGCTTGATCCATTTCAGATAATCCTTCTTGAACTCGAAGAGCTCGTTGAAGGTCTTCTCGGCATCCCAATGGGTGAGCTTGGCATTGTCCAGAAGCATAACACTGGAAGCGCGATAGGCCGGCATCTCCTTCAGGGGCGGACGTATGCGGCACATGACGCCGGCGCCCTGCATGTCGCGCGTGAAGAGTTCCATGATGTCGGCCACGGCGAAGCAGTCCGGGTCGATGACGATGGCGCGCCCCTGATAGTTCATGGTCTTGGGCGGGGTGAAACGCAGCGGCGTGAAGGATTGCAAATCGTCATGCGCCCAGGGGCGGCGCTCCAGGCCGCGCAAAAAGCGCTGGCCGACCCGGGCCTCAAGCCAGGGATAATCATTGTAATGCATGATCTCGACGTCGAAGGCGTCGGGTTGGCGGCTGTTGCGCTTGGCAGCATAGGCGGCGACCAAAGCGCCCAGATATTGCTCGTCGTTCGACTGGATGAACAGTTTATACTGCACGCGCTTGCCCCCTTAGTTCGGCAGATCGGCCAGGAGGGGGCATCCTTCGCCCCATTTGGCCGCCTTCAAATCAGCACCCCGGCAAATGCCTTGGAAATCAGCCGTCGGCAGCCCAGATGATACTGGCCTCCCGACCCTACAGCAACCGAACCTATTGAAAATGCGCCTATTTGCCGCAAATAGTGCAAGGTTATTGGTCCCTGCCCGGATCGGGTCGAAAATTGCTTTCTCTGACAATTGACTTCCAGGGCATCGGTGTTATCACAGCCGGGCCGCCGCCCCAAAAGACTGTCGGCAACTGCAACAGGCGACCCCTAAACGCATGGGCCAGACGCTGAACGACCCCAAAGAAACTCCCTCGCCGCTTGCCAATGCTTTCCAGATCATCCGGAAGCACGGCCTCTGGCGGCAAATTCCGGTGATAATCGGCGTGATGGCGGCCAGCCTTCTGGAAGGGCTGAGCGTCGCCAGCCTGTTCCCGATTCTGGCCATCGTGTCGGGCGATGGCAGCGAAGAACCGAACAAGGTCGAACGGGTCATTCTGGGGACGCTGGAGCTTCTGCAGGTCGACAAATCCCTCGGCGTCCTTATCGCGGTCATGATCGGTCTTTCCGTGCTCAAGGCCGTGATCTCGCTCAATGTCAGCCGCCATGTCGGCTATCTGGTGGCCGAGATCGCCACGGAACTGCGCTCGCGCATGATCGATGCTATGCTGGCCGCGCAATGGTCCTACTACACCATCAACCCGATCGGCCGGTTCGCCTCGGCGATTACGGTGGAGGCCAATTGGGGTGCCGCGATCTACCGCACCTCGCTCAATCTCATTACTTCCGCCATCCAGGTTCTGGTCCTGGCCGGCATCGTCTTTACCGTCGATTGGCGCGTGGGCCTCGTTGGCAGCGCCATGGCGCTGGTGGTCGGCTCGGCCATGCGGTGGCTAACCCGCCGCTCGCGCATGTTCTCGCGCCGCATGCTGCTGACGACCCGCGCGATCGTCACGGATCTCAATGACGTGGTGGTCGGGTTCAAGCCGATGAAAGCCATGCACCGCCACGAGATCCTGGTGGAAGAACTGCGCCACGAGACCAAATCCCTGCGCCGGGCACTGCGCGAACTGGTCTTGCTCGAGCAATTGGCCAATCGGTTGCCGGATCTGCTGATCATCGCCATGCTGACGATGATCGCCTATGTCGGTATTAGCGTCCTCAAGCTGGATCTCGCCAGCATGCTGGTCTCGGGGATCCTGATCATGGGGCTGACCCGCAGCTTCGCCAAGATGCAGAAATCAGTGCGCGAATCCGTGACGGCCGAGGTCGGCTATTACTCCTTCATGGATACGTTGAGGGAGACCGAGACGGCGGCCGAGACTTTTGATGGCCGACGGGAACCGACACTGCGCGAATCCTGCCGCCTGGAGGACGTGACCTTCTCCTATGGCCGCGCGACGGTGCTGGAGAACGTCTCGATGGAATTGCGAGCCGGAACGATCACCACGCTGGTCGGCGAATCCGGATCCGGCAAGACGACGACGGCCGATCTCATCCTGGGCCTGTTCGAGCCCAATCAGGGCCGCGTGACGCTGGACGGTGTGCCGCTCAACGAGATCGATGTCGGGCGCTGGCGTTCCACAGTCGGTTATGTGCCGCAGGAGATCCTGCTCTTCAACGACACGATCCTGATGAATGTCACGCTGGGCGATCCGAATATCAAGGAAGGGCAAGCCACCCAGGCGCTGGAGCGCGCCGGCGCCATGAATTTCATCCGCGATCTGCCACAAGGCCTGATGACCACGGTCGGCGATCGCGGCGTATTGCTTTCGGGTGGGCAGCGCCAGCGTATCGCCCTCGCCCGCGCCCTGGTTACCAAGCCGTCTTTGCTCATCCTTGATGAAGCGACCAGCGCGCTGGACCCCGAAACCGAGGCCGAAATCTGCGCCGCCGTAGCGCAGGAACGCGGCCGCCTTACGGTCCTGGCCATCACCCACCAGCCAGCCTGGGTCGAAATCGCCGACAAGGTCTATCACATTGCCCGCGGCAAGGTGCAGGAACTGGATGCCGAGCAACGCCAGGCGGCGATCGACCGGGCCCGTCCGCGTCAGACGGAAGCCCGTCAGTCTCAGGCGGAACCCGGTATCGCCAGCGGCGCCGTGGTCACCTTCCCATCGCGGATCTCGTAAACCGAATCCGCGGCATCCACCCATAGAGCCTGATGCGTGATCGCCAGAATGGTCCGGGCACCGGTCAGCGCATGCGCAGCCTTGGCGATTTCCTGCGCCGTCTTGTGGTCGAGAGCGCTGGTCGCTTCATCGAGGATGAGCAGCTTCGGATTACCGATCAACGCACGCGCGATGGCCAAGCGTTGACGCTGTCCGCCGGATAACAGGCTGCCACGCACGCCGATCGAGAAATCCATCTCGCCCGGCAATTGCGAGACGAACCCCCAGGCATCCGCCGCCACCAATGCAGCGCGCACTTCAGCAACAGGCACGCGCGTATCGCCTAGCGTGACATTGTTGACGATCGTGTCGTTGAAGAGGATGCTATCCTGCGGGATGTAGCCCAATTGCTTGCGCCAGGCAGCCATATCGAGATCTGCGATCGGTGTGTTGCCGATCATCACGGCGCCTTCGCTTGGCACGTGCAGACCGGCGACCAGATCCGCAATGGTCGTCTTGCCGGCACCGGACGGACCGATCACCGTCGTCAGTTCGCCGGCGGACAATGTCAGGTTGGCACCCTGCATCACGCGCTTGCCGGGATAGGCGAAGCCGACATCGATCATCCGGATATCGGCAGGCAGCGGCGGCAGGGCGCCCGAGGCCAGGTCTTCGCGGTTGGCGCGCACTTCGTCCAGCAAGCGCTGCAAATGCCAATAGCTGACCCGGTCCAGCGCGACACGCTGATAATTGGCACGAACGGTATTGATGGCGTCGGCAATGCGCTTCAGGAGCAGGGTCGAGCCCAGCATGACGCGCAGATCCATGCCGAGAAAAGTGTGACCGACATATAGGCCTCCCAGCAGCAGCGAGACGAAGAGCGGCTCCTGGATCGCACGCATGGCACTGGTGCTGTAAGTCTCGGCCTGGGTCGCGCGCCGCAAACGATCGACATGGACCGCGAAGGTATGGCCGATAAACCGGTGCCGGTTCATGGATTTCAGCGCCTTGACGTTGGTAAGCGCGTCGATCACCGAATGCAGCAGAGCGAGGTTATGCTTTGATTTGCCGCGGCCGGCCTTCTTGGCCATCTTCATGTAGCGGCCCACCGCCAGCCACAGCACGACCGTGATGCCGATGGCACCCAGGAAGAATGGCCATGACACGAAGATCGCCATGACCATCAGGACCACGCCCTGAACCAGGCCGACCAGGCACATGCCGGCGGATTTGAAGGCGATGCTGGCTCGCTCGGCATCCGAATTGATGGCGGCGGTAAAGCGCGCCACCGGCTGCGCCACGAAATAGCTCCACTTCGCGTGGACCAGGGCGTCGATGACCTGCAGGCGAATGCTGGTGCCGAAATTCGCGACCGAACGGCCGACAAAGACCGATCCAGCCGTGCCGAACAGGAAGGAAAGGACCGCGGCACCGAGAATCACCGCCAGCAGCACCTCGATCGTGAGCGGCAATCCGACGGCCTCCAATCCCCAACGGACGTAGTCGTCGATCAAATGGTCATTGGCCATGCCCTCGCCGCCCACCAGGCCCACGATCGGCCATAGGGTCGCGATACCGACGATCTCGACGACGCCGGAGGTCAGCAGCACGATCAGGATGATTACCTGCTGGCGCCAGCCCGTGCTGAAAAAGATACGAAATACGTCACGCAAGGGTTTGTCTCGTTACTTCCTGAATCGCCCGGCCAAGGATCCTGGCCACCGAGTCGCCTTCACCGCGCTGCCGGGCCTCGGTCACAGCCCTTTCGGCAAAGCTCTGATCGACATGGGTAATCCGACCGGTGATACTTGGCAACTCAAGTATCCGGGCAGCGGCCATGCGATGGGTTCCCCGCCGCATGTGCAGGAGGTCTCCCGCAGCCGTGATCCCAAAGCAAATCTCGTCATCGCCAGCGTATTTATAACCGTCCCGCTGCAACGAGCGAAGGAGATCCAGATTGCTCCTGCAGTAAGACCTTATTTTTTCCTCGGTATCGAAAACCTGGCCACGCCCCTCAACCGGGCGCCCCGCCGCCCAGCTTGCCATCAGCCAGCGATAGAGCCGGGTTTCCGGCAGATTTTCCCCATGCTTGGCCACATCGGCCATATCGCCATAGGTGTATAATTCGTCGATCGGCTGGGCGGGGAGTGCATCTAGGCCGGTTACCAGGAATCGGTCCTTGATCGGCCCCATGGCCGCCGAATCCACCTTGCGGCTCACCCGCTCCGGCCGCACGGTGACGGCCAAATCCGACCCCAGTACCGCCCGGGCGACGGTCGCACGCCGCCAGGCCGGATTCCCCAGCGACGGCCAAAATCTGATGCTCCAGGCCGGGATCATCTCGAGGGTCAGTAGCCCCAGAGATGCTGCAGGCCGACCGCCCCCTGCGGCGACAGACCCAGAACGTGAGCCGTGAGATCGGCGTCGGCGGATTTGACCTGCAAGGCGGCGATGCCGCTTTCGCCGGTATGGCGAGCAAGGCCCGGCAGGACATCGTCCAGCCAGACGATGTCGGCACCAAAGGCCGGCAAGGTCAGGTGATGGCTCAGGCGTTCGCCGGCGTTATTGATGGCGGCGACCTCCACCCGGGCTGCCATATCATAATTGAGGTTGCCGCTGGCATTCGCCACGAACACGCCGGTGCGGAAACCACCCTTGGTCCGCACGCGGCCGATGACATTGGTGCGCCCCATGATACCGATCGAAGGATGCAGCCAATGCGGCAGGGTCGGAATATCCGCGCCGACATTGCGCCAGGAAGATTGGAATTCGGTGAAGTCCTGATCGCCCGTGATGCGATGGCGTACCGCCATGTCCGAGGTCGTCACCAGACGCTGGGGGGCCAGACCGGTCTTCAGATGATCCGGGCAAACCAGCGCCATGCGGATCTCGGCCTTGCGCGGATGCGTCCACCCGGCAAGGACCTGGTCCATGAAGGCCGGGCCGATGAAATCCTTGTGGTAACGCATCTCGCCGACGAAGCCGCCGGATCCGTCATAGAAACGCAGCCAGTAATCGTCGAAGGGTGGGTTCGATGCATCGAAATTGAAACCGAACACCAGATTATCATTGTCCGGCGTCACCGGCAGGCAGCAGGGGTGAATCATGAAGCCGGATTTGATCGCCGTCTCGACGATCTGGCGTTCCTCGGGCTTGAACAGAATGTCGTCGCGATTGTCGACGCCGACCCGGCACAGATGATTGGCGGCGATCGATCCCATTTTACCGGGCTGCTGCGAGAAGCCCTGATCCAGCGCGTACCAGAATGAGGTCCCGTAACCGGCATAGGAAGCCGCGAAATAGCTGCGTTCCGCCGCGTTCTTGCCGCTGAAGGGGAAGTGCACCTCTTCCACCGGCTTGTTGCGCGCGCGCTTCTGAATGCTCTTGGCAGACCCCGTGCCGATGACGATTTCGTCATTGGCACCCATATCGAGATCGTAATTGGGCACGGTCATCACGACCTCGCCGCCACGCACGACGGATTCGATCAGACGGAAGGGCTGTATCTTGTCCGGGTTCTTGAAGAACTGATGCGAGCCGTGAATGATCGTGAAACTGTCTTTCCAGAACACGTCCCCGCAAACGCGGAAACGATAGTGGCGGCCACGTGTCAGGAACGGGTGCGCCACATAGACCTTCATGCAGATCGCACCGCGGCGCTGAGGCATCATGGCTTTGAGATTGAGGTTCGCCGATTGGCTGGGACCCAGCACCAGATAGCTGCGGCGGATCTCGCCCTCGGCGATGATCTCGAAGCGGAACTGGATCGGATCCTTGATGCCGAAGAATTCTTCAAAGTGATTGAAGGCGAGCGCGTCGACATCCTCGATTTCGAGCGGGACCGCCGCGGTGCCGGCACAAAACTCCCAATTCTGCGCCACCCAATGCACCGGAACCGTCGGCGCATGGGCATGAACCTGTCGCAGCGAATAGCGGTATTTGGTCGCCACATCGGCACCACCGGTGACAATCGCGTCACATTCCCTGATCGCGGCGGCGGTCAGGGGTTTGGCCCCCTTCGGCTGGTCCTGGAAGATGTCGGTCGAGAGCCAGGTCGTCGCGAGGTCACCCGATTCGGCCTGGAAGGCGCGATAAAAGGCCTCGTCGCCGTGAACCCCCACCCGACGGGCACCATCGGCGGCCAGAAGGCGCAGCACATCGCCGATCGACTGGCTGACCTTGGTCTTGGCATCGGCCACGCCGCCAGCCGAAGGATGGGTACCAGCCTTGAATTTCTTGTCTTTTTTCTTGCCCTTCGGCAATAGCCAGTCGAAGAAGCCAGTGCCTCCGGCCTGCTTGCCGCTACCTTTAGGCGCCAATTCCACATCCGACGTCTTCATCAGACAGATTCCTTACTTGGCTGCATTCAATCCCGGCGCCATGGCACGCCCATCCCGGTAAACCTTGTACCTCGTCGGCGCATTTGCTATGGACCGCGAAATCGTAGGGATAGCAAGGTCCTGGCGCAATTCGCCCAAATGCGACCGAAGGTCCCATGAACGTCCAGAGCAAATGACCCTTAAACCGACAGCGACCACCAATACCAGCCTGACGCATCGCCGCAGCACCTTCGAAACGCTGTGGCAGGCGCTCGATTACGCCGCCAAGGGCGTGACTGGTCTTAACTTTTATACCGCCAAGGGCGACCTTGCCACGGTCCTTCCCTATGCCGACTTGCAGGCAAAGGCGCGGGAACTGGCGCGTCGCTTTGCCGCTTTGGGTCTGGAGCGCGGGTCGCGCGTCGTCCTGGTCGCCGATACCGATCCGGAATTCGTGGTCGCTTTCTTTGCCACGCAATATGCGGGCCTCCTGCCCGTCCCGGTCGCGATCCCCACCAGCCTCGGCGGGCGCGATGCCTATGTGGCACAGCTTCGCCAGCAATTGAGTGGCTGCGGCGCCAGCATCGCCTTGGCACCACAGGCCCTGCTCGGTTTCCTGACGGAAGCCGCCGCCGGCCTCGATCACGTCAAGATGGTCGGCACCTTGGCCGAGTTCGAGGCCCTGCCGACCAAAGAAGCGGATCTCAAACCCTTTACCGCGGACGAGCCGAGCTATCTCCAGTTCTCGTCCGGCTCGACGCGCTTCCCCAAAGGCATCGAGATTCATCAACGTGTGCTGATGGCCAATGCCTATGCGATCACGCATTTCGGCCTCGACATCATGGAGATCGACCGCTGCACGTCGTGGCTGCCATTCTACCATGACATGGGCCTGGTCGGGTTCCTGCTGGTGCCGGCGACCGGTCAGGTTTCGGTCGATTACATCGCTACCCGCGACTTCGCGCGGCGGCCGCTGACCTGGCTCAAGATGCTGTCGGACAATCGGGGCACCCTCGCCTACTCGCCGACCTTCGGCTACGAATTGTGCACCAAGCGGATGCGCGGCGGCACGGAATTCACCGGCGATCTCTCATCCTGGCGCGCGGCCGGCATCGGCGGCGACATGGTGCAGGATCCGATCCTGCAGCGCTTCAGCGAGTCCTTCGCCCCCTATGGTTTCCGCCACGAAGTCTTCGTGCCGAGCTACGGCATGGCGGAAACGACGCTGGCGATGAGCTTCGCGCCGCTCGACCGCGCCTACCGCGTCGATCACATCGACCGCGCCGGCCTTGAGAGCCAGCAGGCCAAACCGGTGGAACCCGGCCGCAATGCCCGCGCGCTGGTTGCCTGCGGCCCCGCCTTGCCGGGTCATGCCTTCGAGATTCGCGACGAAGCGGGGCAGGTGCTGCCGGAACGCCGTATCGGCCGTGTCTTCTTCCGCGGTCCCAGTGTCATGACGGGCTATTTCAATCAGCCGGAACTGACCGCCGAGGCGCTCAGCGCCGATGGCTGGCTGGATACCGGCGATCTCGGCTATCTGCTGGATGGCGAGATCGTCATCACCGGCCGCGCCAAGGATCTCATCATCATCAACGGCCGCAACATCTGGCCGCAGGATCTGGAATGGACCGCCGAGACCCTGCCCGATCTGCGTCGCGGCGATACGGCTGCCTTCTCGGTGCTGGGGGATAACGACGAAGAGATGGTCGTCGTCCTGGTGCAATGCCGCGTCAGCGACCCCGCCGTGCGCACCAAGTTGCAGCAGGATGTCGCCGCCTTGCTGCAGCGTGCCATGTCGGTCGAGGCGCGGGTCGAATTGGTGCCGCCCAAGGGCCTGCCGCAAACTTCCTCCGGCAAGCTCTCACGTGCCAAGGCGAAAGCGAACTATCTGGCGGGCGTTTACGCGAACGCCGAGATTCCCATCAGTGCCTGATCTCCAAACCGGTATCGGCGCATGACTGGCCTGGTTGCCATCACCGGCGCCACCGGTTTTGTCGGTGCCCGCTGCGTGCACCATCTGGCAGCGGCGGGATGGCGCATTCGCATCCTGACCCGGCGCATGCCGCAGGCAGCACTCATGCCCGATCACAAAATCGAGGTGGTTCTCGGCGATCTCGACGATCAGGCCAGCCTGCGCCAGCTCGTCGCCGGTGCCGACGCCATCCTCCATTGCGCCGGTCTGGTGAAGGCGCCGACACCGGAAGCCTTCTTCGCCGCCAATGTGGGCGGTACCGAGCATCTGCTGCTGGCCGCCGCCCAGGCAGCGCCCCGGGCGCGCTTGATCCACATTTCGTCCCTGGCGGCACGGGAGCCCCATCTGTCCCCCTATGCCGCCAGCAAACAGGCCGGGGAAATCAAGGTCGCGGGCCTGGCGGGTCCCCGAGACTGGATCACCTTGCGCCCACCTGTCGTCTACGGTCCAGGCGATCATGAATTGCTGCCGCTGTTCAAGGCGGCAAAGCTCGGCTTTGTGGCTTATCCGGCCGCTCCCGGCGCGCGGGTCGCCACGATCCATGTAGCCGATCTGGCTGAGGCAATCGTGGCCCTGCTGGCCGCGCCCAATTGGGCCGAGCGCCAGATCGAGATCGATGACGGTGCCACCAATGCCCACGACTGGCCCGGAATTCTGTCGGCACTCGGCAAGGCCGTCGGCCGGGCGCCCCGCGCCTGGCGGCTCCCCCGCCCGCTGCTTATGCCCATTGCCGCCGGCGTGACCCTGTTTTCGCACCTGACCGGTCAGCCAAAGGTCCTGTCGCTGCGCAAAGTGGCCGAAATCTATCACCCGGATTGGGTGGCGCGAGGTCCCTCTCTGTCCCGGGTCGCCAATTGGCAGCCGCAATTTTCCCTAGATACGGGCTTTGCCGATACCGCTGCCTGGTACCGGTCCCAGGCTCTTCTCTGATATAAAGAACAGCCGGTAACCTGCTGGAATCAGGACATTGTTACATTCGGTAACAATTTGTCATTTAACGTCGGCGGCAAAATTTACGACAAATCATCCCATGGGATAGGGCGCGAGTCGCGTGGCGCCTAAGGGGTTCCCAGAATTACCAGATTCCGGTTACCGCAGAAAAAGATTGGTTGGCATTGTGACGGCGAGTGCAGCTCAGCAGGTTTCAGGTTTGTCTTTGGATCAGGTCGTGGCGGAAATCGCCTTGGCGTTGCAGCCCTTCAAGAAGGGCGACGTCGCCATCACCGCGTCCACGGATATCGCGCAGGACCTCAACATGGATTCCCTCGCGGTGATGGATCTGCTGATGGAGCTCGAAGACAAGTTCGACGTCTCGATCCCGCTGAACATGGTGCCGGAGATTGCCACGGTCGGGCAACTAGCCCAGACCGTCATCGATTCGAAGAAGGGGGCGTAAGATGGGGTTGCTGGATCGCTTCAAGGCGCAGCGCGAGCTGCATGCCCAGGTGAAGACCTGCGGTGCGGATCCGTTCGGCGTGAAGATGGACAAGATCCTCTCCGCCACCGAGGCCCAGATCGAAGGCCGCCCGACCATCCTGTGCGGTTCGAACAATTATCTCGGCTTTACCTTCGATGCCGATTGCATCGAAGCCGCGAAGCAGACCTTGGATGAATGCGGCACCGGCACGACCGGCTCGCGCATCGCCAATGGCTCCTACCACGATCACAAGGCGCTGGAGCAGGATCTCGCCGATTTCTACGGCATGAAACATTGCATGGTGTTCACCACCGGCTATCAGGCCAATCTCGGCGCCATCTCGACCCTCGCCGGCCCTAACGATTTCCTGATCATCGACGCCGACAGCCATGCCAGCATCTACGATGCCTGCAAGCTGGGTTCGGCGACCGTGATCCGCTTCAAGCACAATGACCCCGCCGATCTCGACCGCCGCCTCGCGCGCCTCGCCGATGAACCGGGCAACAAGATCGTCGTGGTCGAAGGCATCTATTCGATGTTGGGCGATCATGCGCCGCTGAAGGAATTCGTCGCCGTCACCAAGAAGCACGGCGCCTATATCCTGGTCGACGAGGCCCATTCGATGGGCGTCATGGGCAAGACCGGCCAGGGCGTCGTCGAGCATGACGGCGTTCTCGATCAGGTGGATTTCATCACCGGCACTTTCTCGAAGAGCATGGGTGCCATCGGCGGCTTCCTCGTTTCCAATATCGAGGATTTCGACATCCTGCGCGTCGCCTGCCGGCCCTATATGTTCACAGCCTCGCTGCCGCCCGCGACCGTCGCCTCGGTGCGGAAGTCGCTGGCGAAGCTGCGGGCCAATCCGGGTCTGATGCGCAAGCTGTGGGAAAACGTCGACACGCTCTATGACGGCGCCCGCGCCGCCGGCTTCACCGTCGGCCAGCAGAAGGGCCCCGTGGTCGCCATTCATATCAACGATCCGGCCTTGGCCGCTCGCGCCTGGCGTGCGTTGTTGCTGAACGGCGTTTACGTCAATCTGGCGCTGCCGCCGGCGACGCCGTCAGGCACAGCCCTGCTCCGTTGCTCGGTTTCGGCCGCTCACTCAACCGAGCAATTGCAGCGCGTGGTCGCGACCCTGGCTTCGGTCGGACGCGAGCTCGGTATCCTTGCCAACCCGGCCCATGCCGTGGCGGCCGAATAAGTTTAAAGCCGAAGACCTGTCTATCGGGCCGGTGCCAAAAGCACCGGCCCATTTGTTTGGCGGCTACTTCGTCGAGAGACCGCGCCAGATCGCGTCGTCCTCCCAGCCGAGCTCTTCGAATTCCGCCGTCCGGAAACGGGAATCGCTCGCCATGAAGAACTCGTCGAGCTGCGGTGGCTTCACACCCGTCCCGGCCAGCATCGCATGCGCCTGCCCGCGGTGATGCACCTGATGTTCGAAAAGGTGCAGCAACGTACGGTCGACCCGCTCGACCTGCACATGCGAGTCCCGATTCATGCGCGCCTCGGATTCGAGCTTGCCCGCATCGAGTGTCTGACAGAAATCGATGAGACGCTGATCAACCGCCGCCTGCGCCAGCTTGAGGTCGCCGCAATAAGGATAGGGAATCTCGTTCGCCCAGGCCTTCGGCCCCAGCGAGCCGCCCTCCAGTGCGTCGACATAGAACCAGTCGACCACCAGGATATGGTTCAGCGTCGCCTGGATCGACGGGAAGAAGCTGGTGCGCGTGGCGGCGAATTCCTCGGCGGTCAGTTGCTGGCAGGCATTGAGAAGGCGCAGATTCGCCCAGGCATTGTTCTGGGCCATGGCGACAAAATAGCGGGCGGCTTCGGCCATCTTTCCCTCGCTGCTAGCGGAACGCACCAAGACGATAGAGTTTCCACGCCAGGCCCGGGGCTGCCAAGAGGGGATGGCGGCGCTGCCAATCGCTCACTGGCAGGACGACACCGGAATGGCGCCGCACCTTCCACATCACATAATCGACCGCCCCGTCGAAGGTGAAGGCCGCCTTGACCAGACGCAGGTAATTGAGTGTCTTGCCGATCCAGCGGCGTCTTTGCCAGACATTGCCGGATGGCAGGCCGCTCGCGCGGATTTCCGGGGCGATCATGCGGGCCACCTGCTGGTAGCGCACTTTATCGGCGGCAACGATCGACAGCGCGCGGTCGCCGGATTCCGATCGCAATTCGGCGGCATAGGTTTCGCGAAAGCCGCGCTCCCAGACCGCAAGCGTGTCGATACTCTGCGGGGCGCGCGTGCCGGGCTCCGCCGGCCAGGCATGCCACAGCATCGTCCGGCAGGCCTCGGCCAGCGCCGCAGCCATCGCCCGCCGCGTGACGTTGCCATTGACCCAGACCAGCCGCGCCGGCTGGCAGAAACGCGCCCAGATCGAAACATTCCGCGCCTTGCGTGAACATCCGGCCGCGAACTGGCTGAGCGACATCACCGCGTATTTGGCACGCAATTGCCCACCCTGCCAGGGCATCTCGACATAGAAGACGTTGGGTGGCAGCAGGGCGTTCGCCCAGGCCATCAACCGGCTGTCATAGGCCGCGCGATAATCGTCGACGATGACATAAAAATCGAGCAGGGCATCGGCCAGCGCCTGATCCGATTGCCGCAGGCAGGAGCCATAAAACAACACCGCGATCGCGGCACCGCCGTGACGCGCCCGGCAATATTCCGCCATCGCCAGCGCCGCCGGTGCGACGGGCTGCGCCAATTCTCCGGCAATCAATGTGGCGACCGCATCCGCTGCCATCTGCCCCGCTATCCCCGTCCGCGCCTGAAAGGCCTAATACCGATGGAACCTTACTACAGGTCCGGCGGTCACCACGATGCGCCCGTGCGCCGGTGGCTCGAATCTTTCGCCGTCGATCGTCACCGGCGAATGCATCTCCAGTTCCAGCCGCTCCATGCGGCGGCTGAGATAGCCGGCCTCGGCCATCCACGGCCGCGGCTTTCCGCGCAACACGTTGATGGCAGCTCGGGCAAACCGCTTCGGCGGTGAATCGATCGTCGTCAGTTGCAGCCGCCCGTCGCCCTCGCCCCAGAACGGCGAAACTCCGGGCAGCAATTCGTCCAGGGTCGAAGCCAGAAACATGAGGCATTGACGCGTCTCGCGACGACCGTCCAGGGTCAGGCTGATTTCTTCGCCATGGAAGCCCGATCGTGGGCCGGGCCCGAACATCATGATCTTCAGGATCGACCAGGCGATGCCGAGCTTCGCCGCAAAAGTCTGTTTCGCCCCAAGGGAATGGATGTCACGCCGGACGAGTTGGGTGCCCTGATAGAATCCCACGCCACCAAATAGGAAACCGCGCTCGATGGGGCGGCCGTCGCCAAAATCGACCGAGAGTACAGGCCGCTCGATGATCTGGCCGGTTTCGCCTGCTTCCGCGCGGAAGACCAGGCGCCTCAATCCCGTCGCCGGCAGCCCCGGCTGACCGACCAGATGTGCAATGACATTCGTCATGCCCGCGGAAAGCAGGCTGAGGCAAGGCGGTTGCTTGAACGGCGAATCGTTGATCAGGGCGGAGACTGTCGCCAGCACGGTCCCGTCGCCGCCGCTGATGACAAGATGTGTGATCTCGGCATCTGCCATGGCCTTGAGACAAGCCGGCAATTCGCTGATGTGATTGAAGCTGCGGTGGAGGACCTGCGGGTGCTCTTTCAGCAACGCATGGATCTCGCGCATCGAGAGCTTGTTGCGCTTGCTGTGTGCGTTGCTGATGACGCCGATGCGGACCGCCATCACGCGCGTTCCATCAGCCATGATGACGGCTTGCGACCCTGTGCCTTTGCCAGAAAGGCCTGAGCGATGCGCAGGCAATGAAAGACGAAGCTGATGATCGTCCACCAGGCCACGATCTCAAAGCCGGTATCCGGCGCTCCGAGCACAACGGCAACGCTGAGGATGATGAGGTTGGGATTGCGCCGCGCGGTGATGAGCCGGAAGGCGGAATCGAGCTTGCGCCAGATATGCATCTCGATGCCGAATTGCCACATGAACAATCCTTCCTGGCCGCGACCCAGGATGTAGCCGGCGATGATGACCCAGAAAATCCAGGGCTCCACCGCTGCGGCGCCACCCAGCCCCGCATACCAGGCCCAATACCAGAAAGGCGGATGGACCAAGTCGGTGCCGTGATCGAAGACATTGCCCCATTTGGTGGAGGTCAGGGTCACCCGTGCCAGTTTCCCATCGACCGTGTCGAGGAAGCACATCGCCCAGGCAGCGACGAGACCCGGCCCGAATTGGCCGATCGCAAACAGCCAGGTCGCCAGCAGCACGCAGATGAAACTAACCAGCGTCACCATATTGGGCGAAATACCGGCCCGCGCACAGAAGCGCGTCACCAGCAAGGCCGGTTCCGGCCAGACATATTTGGTCACCAGATCGGTGACGCCCTTATACGATTCAAGATACATGCGCCGTTCGATCTCGGCTGCCGGATAGGCATCGAGCGGGTAGAGATACGGCGCTCCCTTCCGCCGCAGGGCCTTGTCATAGGTGCTGGCAAGGGCCGCGGGATCAGCGAGAGTCATGGTGGTGGGCGTCAGCGCCGCATCGCCCGCAGCCAGGGCCGCTTGCGCCGCCAGCATCTCGGCCGCGTCGCGGGCATGGGCGGCGAAAGGCCGGCCCAGGGCATCGGTCAGGATCTTCCCCGGCTGGGCCAGCAGCGCGCGTACCAGGTTTTCATGGAAGACGGCATCGGCGCGGAAGACCAGGCCGGCATCTTCCGCATCGTCGCCGGCACGGACCAGCGCACGCTCCAGCCGCTGGCGCGGCGTCAGCCCCCAGATGGTGGTCGTCGAGTCATTTAAAAAGATCGGACCAGACCAACTATCTGATTGATTTATCATGTGTTTTTTTATAAATCCGAAGAGAAGTTCGGCCTTGTTAAACCCGAATCCCGGCGCCGTCCACCCAAATCGGCAGGAAATCCCGGCCCTGCGGGCGAGAAGCTTGACCAGCCGGGCGGATCGGACCAGAAAGGCCCGACATGAAAGGCTTAATGGCGTGACGAGCTTTACCCTGGCGCATCTCAGCGACCCTCATCTCGGCCCCTTGCCACACGCTGGCTGGGCTGCGCTGATGAACAAGCGCCTGTCAGGATTTTTATCCTGGACCCGCAATCGGGTGAAGATTCATCGGCCGGAAGTTCTGGCCCTTTTGCGCGAGGACCTGAAACGACAAGCCCATGATCATGTCGCGATCACCGGCGATTTGGTGAATATCTCGTTGCCGGCGGAATTCGCGAACGCCGCATCCTGGCTGCAATCGATTGCGCCACCGGAACGGGCGACCGTCATTCCTGGCAATCACGACGCCTACGTCAATTTGCCGTGGCACCAAGGTGCCGGACTTTGGGGTCCCTACATGCGTGGCGCCAGAGCCCCAGGGACCGCGGAAACCCTGCCGGCAGATGCCTCCGACTTCCCTTTCACCCGCCGGTGCGGATCTGTCGCCTTGATCGGCACATCGACCGCCCTGCCCATGCCGCTTTTCATTGCCGCGGGCCGGTTGGGTGAGGCCCAATGCGCAAGGCTCGCCGCGCAACTTCGGCAAGCGGGCGAAGAAGGCCTCTTTCGCGTCGTCCTCATCCATCATCCGCCTTTCGGGGGTGGCGCCTACAAGCGCAAATCATTGCTCGACGCGCAGGAATTCCAGGCGGTGATCGCGGCGCATGGCGCGGAATTGATTCTCCACGGCCACACCCATGTGTCGGGCCTCGCCCGCCTTGCAACACCGAACGGCGCGGCCCCGGTGATCGGCGTTCCGTCCGCCTCGGCAATTGCCGCCGGACATAAGGACGCCTCCCGCTATCACCTCTATCGGATCGAGCGGCACGAAAATTCCTGGTCGCTTGAGGTCGAAATCCGCGGCCTGACGGAAAAGCGCGATGGATTTGAGCGCCAAGGCAGTATGGCGCTCGCGATTCCGCTGCTATCATCACAAGCCGTGACGTCGACGAAAGAGGCTTCACCGCAGACGGCGCCGCTGGGGATGGCGGCCGGTGCCGTTATTTGAGATCAGTTGACTGGAAGCTATATGACCCGCGCCGTCCGACGGCTTGAGGCAAGTATCCGCCCATGACGTTTCTCCGCATCGACCTCTACATCCTGAAGCGCGTATCGCTGCCCCTTCTGGGCGCGGTCGGCGTCGCCATGGCTGCCTTGCTGCTGGAACGGCTGATCCGCCTGCTCGACCTCTTTGCCAATCGCGGCGGGCCGATCAACATCATCTTCAAAATGCTCGCCAATCTGGTGCCGCATTACCTGGGCATCGCATTGCCGGCAGCACTCTTTGTAGGCGTGCTGTTCGCCAGCATGCGCCTGTCGCAGGACAGCGAACTCGACGCCATGCGCGCCAGTGGCATTTCGCTGCGGCGCCTGATGATGCCGATCATGAGCCTGACCATCATTCTCGTTATCGTCAGCGGCTATGTGATCGGGTATCTGCAGCCGCATACGCGCTGGGCCTATCGCGCCCTGGTCCACCTCGTGGTCGAGACGGCCTGGGATTCGGCCATCGAACGTGGTGCCTTCTTCAGCGGCTTCGGCGGCAAGACCATTCTGATCGGCGATATTTCCGACGGCGGCAAGCAATTGTCGCAGGTCTTCGTCAAGGAAGTCGACGAGCAAGGGCGGGATCTGGTGATCACCGCGGAAACCGGGCAATTGACGCGCAACGGTCTCACCTTGGTTCTCACCCTGCGCAACGGCATGCGGCTGGAAACCTCGCCTGGAACAGATCAGGCCCAGGCCGTCGCGTTTGAAGAGCTGGACCTGCCGATGGAATCGGTCGCCGCGGAGCCTTTCCGCAGCCGGGGCGAAAAGGAAAGTGAGCTCGACTTTACCGAATTGCTGGCCGCGCATTTCAGCGGGGCACCGGGTCTTCACCCCGAAGACATCATGGCCGAGGTCAACAGCCGCTTGATCCGCACGCTCTCAATGCTGTTTCTGCCGCTGCTCGCGATGCCGATCGGCATTTCGTCACGACGGGCGTCCAAAGGGGTCAGGATCACCGTCGGCATCCTGTTCCTGGTGGGCTACTTCCAATTGCTGCAATTCGGGCGCGATGCCGTCGGCAGTGACTTGGCCGGACCCTTCCTGGTGCTTTGGGTTCCCTTCATGCTCTTTGCCGGCAGCACGACTTGGCTGTTCTATCTCGCGAATTCGCGCCCCGGAGCAGACCCTCTTGCGCATGTACTCGAAGCACTGAACGATGCCATTGCCTGGACAATTGCGCGAGCGCGCCGGCTGACGCCGCAACGCCGGTCGGAGATCGCGGAATGAACACCTTCAGCCGCTACATCCTGCGCAGCTTCCTGATGCAGTTCCTGCTGTTCCTGATCGGCTTCACGGCCATGCTGCAATTGTTCGATCTCCTCAACAATAGCGCCGACATCCTCACGGATCATGGCGGCCGGCTCAGCGCGGTGTTCGAATACGCCGCTTTGCGCCTGCCCGACATCGCGTCCTTCCTGGTTCCGTTCGTCGTGCTCATGAGCACGCTCACGACCTTGGGACGCATGGAGCGCGCCAACGAGATCATGGCCTACAAAGCCGCCGGCGCCCCCTATTTCTCGCTGCTCTGGGCATTCCTGCCGGCGGTGGGCATCGTCGCGGTGCTGCATTTCATTCTGGCCGACCAAATCGTGCCGCGCAGCACACAGGCGCTGGTGGCCTGGGAGATGGAGGCGGAACGTGCCCAGTCGCCCAACATGGCCAAGGATGAATCGCTGTTCGTGCAGGACGGCAGCAGCGTGGTCGAAGCGGGTGCCATCTCCCACGAAGGCAATCACCTCAGCCATGTGCGGATCTATGAACGCGATGCCGGCGGCAATGTCGCGCGCGAGATTTTCGCCGAAGACGTCCGCTACGATGTGCCCACCGAAAAATGGACTATGTCGGATGTGCGGATAACGACGGTCGTCAAGAATGAGCCGGCGCGCACCGATTATATCGCGACGCAGCCTTGGGAGACGCGGCTGACACCGGCGGAATTTTCCGATCTGGTCGAGCGCCCCCAGGCAATGACCTTTCTGAAGCTGCGCGGTTTCGTGACCTCGACCCAGGTTGGCGTGCGGCCCACTTATTTCTACGAGACCTGGCTGCAAAAGCGCATCGCCCTGCCGGTAAGCTCGATTCTGATGATCCTGCTGGCTGCCCCCGTCGCTCATTCTCTGCAGCGCCGCGAGCGTGGCCTGGCCATGGGCATGACCATCGGTTTCGGCCTCGGCTTTCTCTATTTTCTGACCGATGGCCTGGTGCTCGCTCTGGGCGAGTCCGGCGCCATCCCGCCCTTCCTCGCGGCCTGGCTGCCGGTCCTGCTCTTTGCGGCGATTGGTGGTGCGTGGTTGATCCGGCAAGAAGGCTATTAGCGATATGAAATTGTGGATCGACGCCGCGCGCATCAGCGCAGAGCGCGTCTTCGGCATGACCATGCTCGAACGGCACATCAAGGCCGCGCGGCATCAGAAGCTCATGCTCACCGAAGTGATCGTCGATATCGGCCTCGCGGCTGCCGAGCCGGCCTGTCCGGAAGAACCGCGCCTGGGCTGCCCCATTCGCATCGTGCGTGGTGAGGGCAGTGTCGCCGACCGTCTCGGCCGTGCCCTAGCCGACGGCGAGGCCTTGATCGCAACCGATGCGGCAACGCTCGCTGATGCGCGCCTCTATCGCTTTCTTGCGGAACGTACCGGGAGTTGCGCCGCGCGCGAGAACCGCGCCGTCATCGCGCGTATCGAGCCCGATGACGCAGCGCGATTGCTGGCGGCACCGACACTGGACGCAGCCATATCGCACTTGCCGGAAGTCCGGCAGGAAGACTTCCCCTCCTTCGTCGTCAAATTGCGCCGCGCCCTGCCCTATTACCTCTTCGCGGTGACGAACGACGCCGAGCGGCGCAGCGTCGAGCGGTTCCTGTTCTGGTCGAACTACAAGGGCTCGACCGATTTCTTCACCAAATATGTCTACCCCCCGCTGGTCTGGGCCATGGTACCGCCTTTGGCGCGCTTGCGCGTGCATCCCAACACGGTGACGATCATCAGCATCGTTCTCACCTTGCTGGCGGTACCCCTTGCCGCCGCCGGGGAGTTCTGGTGGAGCTTTGCCTGCGCCTACGGCATGAGCGTGCTCGATTCCGTCGACGGCAAGCTCGCCCGGCTCACCTTCACCGATTCCGCCATCGGCAATGTGCTGGATCATGGGCTCGACATCGTACACCCGCCCTTCTGGTATTTCGGCTGGGCCGCCGGTCTTCTCGGCGGCTGGACGCTGGTGGGTTGGAGCGAGCCGCTCTGGCAGGCCGCCTGGATCATGCTGGCGCTTTATATTCTGGACCGCCTGATCCTGGCCATCTACCGGGCCAAGTTTAAGCGCGGCCTGCACACCCACGCGCCGATCGACGCCTTGGTGCGCACGTTTATTTCCCGGCGCAACATCAATCTGCCTTTTTTCACAGTGGCTTATGCGGCGGGCTATGCGATCGAGGCATTTTATCTCATCGTCGCCTGGCAGGCGGCCACCTGTGCCTATCATGGCCTGCGGACCTTCTGGATCCTGGCGATCGAGCGCAAACCCGCATCGGCCCGCGACTAAGTTACGCTGGTAGTCGGATAGAACCAGGGATTGCTTGCTCTAATTCCTTGATCCAACTAGATTACTGCCACCCAATCATTGGCTTTCACGATAGGCAGCGAGTCGCCCGCAATGATCCGTTTTGGCTTTTGGAAAGACCGGACCCACAATCTCTCCCGTATGGGGATGATGGATTTGGTGCGTGCTTTCGCGACCTATCCCTCGGTCCATGCCTATGTCGGCCTTGCTGCCGTCAGCCTGGTTCTGGCCGCTCATTGGTTCACCGCTTGGCTGCCGCTGGTGATCGCGACCGGCCTTACCGTCGTGGTTTATCCCTTCGTCTGGTACGTGCTCCATCGCTGGGTCCTGCACAGCCAGTTCCTGTACAAATCGCCGCTCACGGCCAAGGTCTGGAAGCGCATCCATTTCGATCATCACCAGGACCCGCATAACCTGGTCGTCCTGTTCGGCGCGCTTTATACGACGCTGCCGACGATCGCCCTCGTCACCATGCCGATCGGTTACCTGGTGGGCGGCCTCTCCGGTGCCGCCACGGCTTTTGCCGCCGGCCTCCTCACCACCTGCTTCTACGAATTCTGTCACTGCGTGCAGCACCTCAATACCAGCCCGAAGACACGATTCATGAAGCGCTTGAAGCAGCTTCACATGTGGCATCACTTCCACAATGAGCAGGGCAATTTCGGTATCACCAACTTCCTTTGGGATCGCCTCGGCAAGACCTATTATCCGAAGGCGAACATGGTTCCGAAATCGCCGACCGTGTTCAACATCGGCTATACGGAAGAGATGGCGCAGCGCTATCCTTGGGTGGCACAGCTCTCCAACAACACGCGCGGCGACGGCAATCCACGCCGCTTCCGCATGAATGCCGACGCGACCAACGGTTCGGCGGAATAACCGATCCAAATGTCAAAAATCGAAGTCGTTCCTGTCGCCGGCCGCGAGCGGCTGAAGCAGTTCATTGCTCTCCCCAAGCATCTCTATCGCGGCCACAAGGGCTATGTGGCGCCGCTCGATATCGAGCGCGCGGAAGTGCTCTCGCCCAAGAAAAACCCCTATTTCACCCACGCCGAGGCGCAGCTCTTCCTGGCACTCCGCGACGGCAAACCGGTCGGCCGCATCTCGGCCCAGGTCTGCCGGCTGGAACAGGAACGACGCCCGGGGACGGGGCATTTCGGTTGGCTGGATGCGATCGACGATCCGGCTGTCTATGCCGCTCTGCTGGCCACCGCCGAGGATTGGCTGCGGACGCGTGGCATGACACGCATGGTGGGACCGTTCAGTTTCTCCAGCAATGAAGAAACCGGCCTGCTGGTAGACGGCTTCGACAGCCTGCCGATGCTGATGATGCCCTATCACGCGGCATATGCCGGCAAGCATGTCACAACGGCAGGCCTGGCAAAGGCCAAGGACGTACTCGCCTACGACATCGACGAAACCACCTACAAGCCAATGGGCTCGTCGCGCATGCTCGAGAAATGGCAGGCTGACGGCACTGTGCGCCTGCGCGGTCTCGACATGAAGAACTACACCCGGGATCTCAGGATCATCCTCGACATCTTCAACGATGCCTGGAGCGAGAATTGGGGCATGATCCCCTTTACCGAAGCTGAGATCGCCGCTGCTGCCGCTTCAATGAAGCCGCTGATCGACCCCGATCTCGTCGTCATCGCCGAGGTAAAGGGCGCACCCGCCGGCATGCTGGTCTGCCTCCCCAATCTGCTGGAGGCGATCCGCGATTTCGACGGCTCGCTCTTGCCCTTCAATCTCTTCAAGCTGATCTGGCGGTTGAAGCGCAAGACGCTGAAGACCGCCCGCATTCCCCTGGCTGGCATCCGCAAGGCGCATCACAGTTCGGTTCTGGGAGCCGCGCTCCTGCCGCTGATGTTCGATCGGGTCAAGGGACCGTTCCTCAAGCGCGGCTTACAGCGCGTGGAACTCTCCTGGATTCTCGAAGACAACATGCCGATGCGGCGCGTCATTGAAGGCATCGGCGGCAAAGCCTACAAGACCTATCGACTCTACGAAAAAAACCTCGGCTGAGGCCGCGATGGACACGTCCTTCAATGCCCTGATCCTGGCCGGCAACCGCCGCGAAGGTGATTCCGTGGCGGCGATGGCCGGTGTCAGTCACAAGGCACTGGCGCCCATCAACGGCATCCCCATGCTGCTGCGGCTCTATCGCACGATCAGTGCCTGCCCGGGCATTGCCGCGATCCATGTCTGCATCGACGACGCGGCGCTCCTGGACGCGGTGCCGGAACTAGCGCGGGCGCGCGACAGCGGCGCCCTCAAGATCGTGCCCCCCGCCGAGAGTCCCGCAGCCAGTCTCGCCTTGGCGCTGGAGCGCATCGGCCTCGATCTTCCCTTGCTCACCACGACGGCGGATCACCCGCTGCTCACCATCGACATGATGCAGCATCTTCGGCGCCACGCCCCGGCGGATGCGGATCTCGTCGTGGGGCTGGCCGATGCCGGCATCGTCCGCGCGGCCTATCCCGGCGCCATCCGCACCTTCTATCGCTTCAAGCAGCAACAGGTGAGCGGCTGCAACCTCTTCCTGGCACAACGGCCACACGCGCGCGACGTCGCCCTTTATTGGCGGCGTATGGAGAAGCACCGCAAGAAGCCCTGGCGCCTGGTCTGGGAGATCGGACCGCTCGCTTTGCTGCGTGTCGCACTTGGCCGCCTCGGCCTCGACGACGCCTTCGCCCACATCTCGCGCCTGACCGGTGCGCGCATCCGGCCGGTGCTGCTGCCCTTCGCCGAGGCACCGATCGATGTCGACAAGCCGTCGGATTTCACGCTGGTGAGCGAGATCCTGCGCAAGCGGGAATCCGCGCCGCGATAAGGGCTTCCTGGCCCCCCGAATTCCATGCGCCTGCCCCCTTGGCTTAGCTGTGGATAAAAGCCTAGATTGTCGCAAATGGCTCTGTGGAATGGAGCCAGCCTGATTCGGGAGCGCTCCATGCAATACGCAGCCAATACCCTCGAAAACCACTGGATGCCCTTCACCTCGAACCGCGATTTCAAGGCGGAGCCGCGGCTGATGGTGAAGGCCAAGGGCATGCATTACTGGAACCACAAGGGCGAGAAGCTGATCGACGCCTCGTCTGGTCTGTTCTGCTGTGCTGCCGGTCACGGCCGCCCCGAAATCACCGAAGCCGTCTATGCCTCGATGCAGGAAATCGACTACACGCCGCATTTCCAGGTCGGACATCCCTCTTCCTTCGAACTTGCCCGCAAGGTCGCGAAGATCACGCCGGCCGATCTCGATTACGTGTTCTTCTGCAATTCCGGTTCGGAAGCGGTCGAGACCGCGATCAAAATCGCCCTCGCCTATCATGTCGCCAAAGGCGAAGGCCAGCGCACCCGGTTCGTCAGCCGCGAGCGCGCCTATCACGGCGTCAATATCGGCGGCGTCTCACTCTCGGGCATGGTTCGCAACCGCGAGACCTTCGGCGCGGTGATGCCGGGTGTCGCTCATATGCGCCATACCTGGAGCCCGGATGCGCGTTTCACCCGCGGCCAGCCTGAGAACGGCGCCGATCTCGCCGACGATCTGCAGCGTTTCGTCGATCTCTACGGCCCGAAATCCATCGCCGCCTGCTTCGTGGAACCGATCGCCGGTTCGACCGGCGTCCTCATTCCACCCAAGGGCTATCTCGAGCGCCTGCGCACGATCTGCGACAAGCATGGCATCCTGCTGATATTCGATGAGGTCATCTGCGGTTTCGGCCGCACCGGCAAGGCCTTCGCCGCGCAGAGCTTCGGTGTCACCCCGGACATCATCACCATGGCCAAGGCCCTCACCAACGGCGCCCTGCCGATGGGTGCGGTCGCCGTGAGCGAGAAGATCTACCACACCGTCACCAGTTCCGCCCTTGATGGCGCCGTCGAGTTCTTCCACGGCTACACCTATTCGGCGCATCCCGCCGCCTGCGCCGCCGGGATCGCGACGCTCGACGTCTACGAGAAGGAAGGTCTGTTCGACCGGGCCGCGGAAATGTCGCCCTATTTCCTCGATCGCATGTACGATCTCAAGGACATCAAGGCTGTGACCGACATTCGTGGCTACGGCATGCTCTGCGGCATCGACCTTGCGCCGGCGGCAAGGCCGGGCCTCAGGGGCTTCGAGGTCACCAAGAAACTCTTCGCCCGCGGTCTCCACATCAAATTCACCGGCGATGCCGGCATCTGTGCTCCCGCCCTCGTCGCCACCAAGGCCGATATCGACGAGATCTACCGCATCTTCAAAGAGGTCTTCAGCGAGTATTGATGTCCCGGGTATCAGCCAGGCCGATCTTCATTCGATGACCCAGCGCCGCTTCATCGCGGAATCCGTCACTGCGCCGGCCGACAAGGCCGGCGAGCAGGTGATCGATTACTCCGTTCCCGCCGATGACGAGGTCAAGACGACGACCTGCTACATGTGCGCCTGCCGCTGCGGCATCAAGGTGCACATGAAAGACGGCAAGATCCGCTACATCGAAGGCAATCGCGACCACCCGGTCAATCGTGGCGTGCTCTGCGCCAAGGGTTCGGCCGGGATCATGACGCAATATTCCCCGGCCCGCCTCACCAAGCCCTTGAAGCGAGTGGGCGAGCGCGGCGAAGGCGAATTTGTCGAGATCGAATGGGACGAAGCGCTCAAGATCGTCTCCGATCGCCTCGCCAAAATTCGCGCGACCGACCCCAAACGCCTTGCCTTCTTCACCGGCCGCGATCAGAGCCAAGCGCTGACCGGCTGGTGGGCGTCACGCTTCGGTACGCCGAACTTTGCCGCCCATGGCGGCTTCTGTTCGGTCAACATGGCGGCTGCCGGTCTCTATTCCCTAGGCGGCGCCTTCTGGGAATTCGGCGAACCCGACTGGGAGCACACCAAGTACTTCCTGATGTTCGGCGTGGCCGAGGATCACGACAGCAATCCGATCAAGATCGGCCTCGGCCATCTGAAGGGCCGGCCGGCGGACAATCGCGCCAAGTTCGTCTCGGTCAATCCGATCCGCACCGGCTATTCGGCGATCGCTGATGAATGGCTTGGCATCAAGCCTGGAACCGACGGCCTCTTCGTCCTGTCGCTTATCCACGAATTGCTGCGCACCGACCGCATCGATCTCGATTTCCTGGTGCGTTACACCAACGCTCCCTGGCTGCTGATCAATGCTCCGGATACGGAAGAGCACGGCCTCGTCTATCGCAACCAGGAAGGCGATCCGCTCTGCCTCGACCGGGACAGCAGCAATTTCGTCGATGCCCTGCAGCCCGGCATCCGGCCGCACATCATCGGCCCCGTCACCCTGCCTGACGGACGCCAAGCGCGCAGCGTCTTCGATCTGCTCGCCAATCGTTATCTCAGCGACGATTACGCGCCGGAAAAAGTTGCGCCGCAAATTGGCATTCCGGCGGAAACGATCCGCCGCATCGCCGACGAGTTGGCGGATGTCGCCTTCAAACAGACGATCGAGATCAAGACGCCCTGGACCGATTGGGCCGGGCGCCGGCACGAGAGTTTCATCGGCCGACCGGTCTCGATGCATGCGATGCGTGGTGTATCGGCCCATTCCAACGGCTTCCAGACCTGCCGTGCCATTCACATCCTGCAGATGATGCTGGGCAGCGTCGATTGCCCCGGCGGCTGGCGCTATAAGCCGCCCTTCCCGAAGACTCCGGGCTCCGGCCCGACGCCCTCGCCGATGGTCGGCCCCAACCAGCCTCTGGCCGGCATGCCTTTGGGCTTCCCGCAAGGCCCAAACGATCTGCTGGTGGACGCCCTGGGGCGGCCGCTCCGCATCGACAAGGCCTATTCCTGGGAAGCGCCGCTCGCCCTCCATGGCCTGATGCATATGGTCATCCATAATGCCTGGAAGGGCGATCCCTATCCCATCGACACCTTGTTCCTCTATATGGCAAACATGGCGTGGAACTCGTCGATGAACACCAAGGGCACGATGGAGATGCTGCGGGACAAGGATCCCGCGACCGGCGAATACCGCATCCCCTTCGTGATCTACAGCGACGCCTATTATTCCGAGATGGTGTCCTTCGCCGATATTATCCTGCCGGATACCACCTATCTTGAGCGCTGGGATTGCATCTCGCTGCTCGACCGCCCGATCAGCCATGCCGACGCGGCAGGCGATGCCATCCGCCAGCCGGTGATCAAGCCAGACCGCGACGTGCGCGCCTTCCAGGACGTGCTGCTCGATCTCGGCGCGCGGCTGAAGCTTCCGGGCATGGTCGCAGAGGATGGCAGCGCGCTCTATCCCGGCGGTCTCCACGATTACATCCTCAAACACGAGCGCAAGCCCGGCATCGGCATGCTGAGCGGCTTCCGCGGGCCGGATGGCACGGATGTCGGCCGCGGCAAGCCCAACCCGGATCAGATCAAGCGCTATATCGAGAACGGTTGCTTCTTCCAGGCCCATATCCCGGAGAACGGGCGGTTCTATCGCTATGGGAACAAGGACTATCTCACCTGGGCGACGGCACGCGGCCTGATCGACAGTCCCGATACCATGGTGCTGCAGCTCTATTGCGAACCGATGCGCAAGTTCCAGTTGGCCGCCGAGGGTTTCGGACCCAAGCAGCCGCCCAACGAAGCAGACGCCGCGCGGATCCGCGCCTTCGCCGATCCCCTGCCGATCTGGTATCCGCCCTTTGGCGAAGCGGAGACCGAGGACGGCTTCCCGCTTCACGCCCTGACCCAGCGGCCGATGCATATGTATCATTCCTGGGGCACGCATAACGTCTGGCTGCGACAATTGCAGGCGCGCAATCCACTCTTCGTCCATCACAAGACGGCTGCCGAACTCGACCTCGCCGATGGCGATTGGGTCTGGATCGAAAGCGCTCATGGCAAGGTGAAGGCCGAGGTGAAGCTGATGGACGGGGTCCATGAAGGCACGGTCTGGACCTGGAACGCGATCGGCAAGCGCAAGGGCGCCTGGAACCTGGTCGCCGAGGCACCCGAGGCCAAGAGTGGCTTCCTGCTCAATCACGTCATCAGCGAATTGCTGCCGCCACGCGAAGATGGCTATCGTTACACCAATTCCGATCCGGTCACCGGCCAGGCGGCGTGGTTCGACCTCAAGATCCGGCTGCGGAAGTGTGCACCTGATGAAGCCCGTGCTACGGAACCCAGCTTTGCGCCGCAAAAGCCGCGCGGCAAGGAGCCGGAGCGCACCCTGCGCTATGGCCAGGGCATGAACAAGGTGCCGTCATGACCTCCCTTCCCGCGCAACCGGCTGCGCGCCGCCTCGGACTGGTCATCGATCTCGACATCTGCGTCGGATGCCATGCCTGCGCGGTCAATTGCAAGGAATGGAATGCCGGCGGCCATATGGCGCCGCTCACCGATTTCGACGCCTTCGGCGAGAAGCCAAGCGGCGTCTGGTTCAACCGCATCCACACCTTCGAGGCCGGCGAAGGCTCGCAAGGCCGCACGGTGCATTTCCCGAAATCCTGCCTGCATTGCGCCGAGCCGGATTGCGTCACCGTCTGCCCGACCGGTGCCTCGTTCAAGCGCGCCGCCGATGGCATCGTGCTCGTGAACGAGGATATGTGCATCGGCTGCAAGCTCTGCTCCTGGGCCTGTCCTTACGGTGCGCGCGAGTTCGACGAAGATGTCGGCGTCATGAAGAAATGCACGCTCTGTGTCGACCGCATCTATAACGAGACGCTCGCGGTCGAAGAGCGCGTGCCGGCCTGTGTGTCCACCTGCCCGGTGGGCGCCCGGCATTTCGGCGATCTCGGCGATCCCCATTCCGACGTCTCGCAATTGGTGGCCGAGCGTGAAGGCTACGATCTGATGCCGGAAATGGGTTACAAGCCGACCAATAAGTATTTGCCGCCGCGCCCCCGCCAGAATGGCAGCGGCTGCGCCACGGCCACCGCCAAGGCCGAGGCACCGATCGATCTCGGCTCGCACCCTTTCCTGCGCTGGGTCGACCGGCTGCTGACACGCTGAGACCGGCATGCATCCAGCTTATTCCGTCATCTTCTTTACCTCGGCTTCAGGCGCCGGTTACGGCCTATTGGCACTGATGGGAATCCTGGGCGCTTGCGGCCTGCTGCCAGCCGAGCGCTGGTTCGGCTTGACCGGGTTTCTGGTGGCACTCATCGCCGTCACCGCTGGCCTCCTTTCCTCGACCTATCACCTGGGACGCCCGGAGCGCGCCTGGCGCGCCTTCTCGCAATGGCGCTCCTCCTGGCTCTCGCGCGAAGGCGTGCTCGCCGTTTTCACCTATCTGCCGGCCGGCATCACCGCGCTTGGCTGGGTGATCTTCGAGGAGATCTGGATCGTGCCAGCGCTGATCCTCGCGGCTTCCGCCATCGCCACGATCATGACCACGTCGATGATCTATGCCAGCCTCAAGACGGTTCGGCGTTGGCGCAATGGTTGGACGCTGCCAAGCTATCTTGCAATGGGGTTTGCAAGCGGCGCCATCTGGCTCAGTCTGCTGATGGCAATCTTTGAGGTCGACGTTCAATCTCCCGACGATGTCCGGTGGATCCACCTGGTTGCGTGGATCCCTCTCGCGATCGCCTTCATCATCAAGAGGTGTTACTGGCGGTTCATTGATCGCGAGACCGGCGTTGCGACTGCCGGCAGTGCGACCGGCCTCGATCGCTTTGGCAAAGTACGGCTCCTAACGGCACCACACACCGAAGAGAATTATTTGCTCAATGAGATGGGCTATCGCATCGCCCGGAAGCATGCGCTGCGGTTGCGCATGTGGGCCCACAATCTCGCCTTCGCAGCACCAATCGTATTGATGGCCTTTTATCCGATTCTTAAGGGGTCATCCCTCGATGGATGGGGCATTGTTCTGTTCGTCCTCGCCGCCCTCGCCAACGCCGCCGGTACCGTGACCGAACGCTGGCTGTTCTTCGCCGAGGCGCGGCATACGGTGACGCTCTATTACGGGGCCGAGAGGGCGTAAGGACGCAGACCTGTTCCTTATTGTCATGGTCCGCGAAGGCGGACCATCCACGAGTTTGTCGGCAATTGAAGAAAGCAACTCGTGGATCCCCCGCCTTCGCGGGGGATGACGATTGAGATACGGTAGTCAGCAGAAAGGCTAAAGCCGCTTACAGCATCGCGCTGGGATCTACCATCACCCGGTTGCGGCCGCTTTGTTTGGCGCGGTAGAGGGCGGCATCGGCGATCTTCAGAAGCTCTTCGCCTGACATCACGCGGCTGGTGGCAGCAAGCCCGATCGAGACCGTGACCGTGATCTCGCCGTTGGGCGCGCCATCCACCTTCATCGGTGTATCGGCGACGCGCTTGCACAGGC
Organism: Dongia sp.; assembly: GCF_041909655.1. Taxonomy (GTDB): domain Bacteria; phylum Pseudomonadota; class Alphaproteobacteria; order Dongiales; family Dongiaceae; genus Dongia. The sequence continues at coordinate 70,818 of NZ_JAYRDA010000014.1, forward strand.
GTTCCGCGACCTTGAGGGCCGCCTGGCCGTCGGTATCGGGCAGCAGGCAGACGAATTCCTCGCCGCCGGTCCGCGCCACCATGTCGAAATTGCGCATCGAGGCCGTGGCGCGCTGGGCGAATTGCTTCAGCACCTCGTCACCGGCGGCATGGCCATAGGTATCGTTGACGTTCTTGAAATTGTCGAGATCGCAGACCAGGACACTCAGAGCCTTTCCGGAATCCTTCACGCGGTCCATCAGGCCTTCCATATGCCGCATGGCATAACGCCGGTTATAGAGACCGGTAAGTGAATCCGTGAGTGCCAGGGACAGGCTGCGTTCGTAATTGGCCCGCAGCCGGTCCTGATAGCGCCGACGCCGGATTTGGATACGCACCCGCGCCAGCAATTCATTGGGATCGATCGGCTTCATCAGATAATCGCTGGCGCCGATATCGAGACCCTTGATCAGGCGCGGCATGTCGAATTCCTCGACGATGAGGAGGATCGGCGTCTGCCGGGTCTCCTCATGCGAACGAAGATGCGAACAGAGGCGCAGGCCGTCTTCGCCGCCCACCTGGATATTGGTGATGATGAGGTCGAAGTGATTGCTGGCCGCGAGTTCCTGAGCGGTCGCCAGATTGTCGCAGACCTCGACCGTGTCGCCGTCCTTGGACAGCACCTGAACCACGCGCTGCGCGGCCGGTGCGAAACCTTCGACCAACAGCACCGAGGCATTGCGATCTTCATTCAAGTCAGGTTCGGTCGCGGCCGCCAGCAGATCGAACTGGCCGGAGGTCTGCTCGCGCATCCGCCATTCGTCCATGATCATCTTGAGACGGACCAGGGAGCGCACGCGGGCGAACAGCGCCAGATCATTGACCGGCTTGGTGAGGAAATCGTCGGCCCCCGCCTCAAGGCCACGCACGCGATCGCTCGGGTCGGAGAGCGCCGTCACCATGACCACGGGCAGGAAATGCGTCCGCGGGTTGGCGCGGATGCGCGCGCACACCTCGAATCCATCCATCTCCGGCATCATGACGTCGAGGAGGACGATGTCGGGAATCTGCTTGTCGATAAGCGCCAGCGCTTCCTTGCCGCTGGACGCACTGACCACTTCGAAATACTCAGCCGCGAGCTTCGCTTCGAGCAGACGAACGTTGGCCGGAATATCGTCGACGACCAGGATGCGCGCTGACATTAGCTCTCACTGCATCCGTTACTGCAGGAAACGATCGACGGTCTCCAGAAACTGGACCACGGAAATCGGCTTCGCAATATAAGCCTCGCAGCCACCCTCGCGGATCTTCTCCTCATCGCCCTTCATGGCAAAGGCCGTCACGGCGATGATCGGAATCGACCGCAGGTTGTCGTCTTCCTTGATCCATTTGGTGACTTCGAGCCCGGAAACCTCCGGCAGCTGGATATCCATCAGGATGAGATCCGGTTTGTGCTGGCGGGCGAGCTTCAAGGCGTCCATGCCGTCCTTGGTCTGCAGGATGTTATAGCCCTGAGCCTGGATGAGGTCGTGAAAAAGCTTCATGTTCAATTCGTTGTCCTCGACGATCAGGATCGTCTTGGATGCCGCTTTTTTCCGCTTCTCTTCAGGCGAAAGCTGTTCTGCCATAACCCCTCCTGCCGGTCCCCGAGGCTCGCGCCCGAGACCCTTCGGCCCCAATCCCGCCGATTTATCAATGCCATAATAGTAAACCCGGCGAAAATTCCAACGCGATTCTGTTTGATGTTAATATTTAACCAAAGGCGACGGAGTTCCCATGTCCGGCTTTTGCCGCGAATGCGAGGCAGTCATCGAAATGACGGCCGGCGTCCCGCCGGAACGGTGCCCGCATTGCCGCGCGCCGCGCCTGCTCATACATGCGGAATTGCACGAATTAAGCATAGGACACGTGGATTGCGACGCTTTCTACGCGGCGGTCGAAAAGCGTGATCGGCCCGAGCTGCGCGACCGTCCCCTGATCATCGGCGGTGGCCATCGTGGCGTCGTTTCAACCTGCTGCTACATCGCCCGATTGTCCGGCGTGCGCTCGGCCATGCCCATGTTCAAGGCCCGCAAGCTCTGCCCGGAGGCGGTCATCCTGCCGCCGGACATGGGCAAGTACCGCCGAGTCGGGCAGGAAATACGGCAATTGATGGGGGAATTGACGCCCCTGATCGAGCCGATCTCGATCGACGAGGCTTTCCTGGACCTGACCGGCACCAATGCCCTGCATCGTATGAGCCCGGCGCAGACGCTCAATCGGCTTACCCGGCGCATCGAGCGCGAGATCGGCGTCACCGTCTCGGTCGGGCTCAGCCACAATAAATTCCTCGCCAAGCTGGCTTCCGACCTCGACAAGCCGCGCGGCTTTTCGATCATCGGCCGGGCGGAAACGCTTACCTTCCTGGCCGAACGATCGGTCGGACAGATCTGGGGCATCGGCAAGGTTTCGCGCGAACAGCTCGCCAAGGATGGCATCGTCACCATGGGCCAGGTGCAGCAGATGCCGCTCGACTACCTGACCCAGCGCTATGGCCAGATGGGCAGTCATATCTGGCACCTCGCCCGCGGGCTGGATCAGCGCCGAGTCGAGCCTGACAGCGCTGCCAAGAGCATCTCCGCCGAGACGACCTTCGACATCGACATCGCCGATGCCGATATTCTCACACAGGAACTCTGGCCGCTCTGCGAAAAGGTGGCCGAGCGGCTGAAAGCAGCGGACCTCGCAGGTCAGGTGGTTCATATCAAACTGAAGACCGCCGGCTTCCGGCTCATCACCCGCCAGGCCCGGCTCAATGCGCCGACACAACTGGCCGAAACCCTTTACCGGACCGGGCAGGCGCTGCTGCGGAAGGAGGCGACGGGGGATTGGTTTCGCCTGATTGGCATCGGCGTCGATGGTTTGCACGATGCGGAAGATGCCGATCCCATCGACCTTGCGGACCCGGATGCCGATCGCCGCCGCCGTGTCGAGGAAGCGATGGATTCCGTGCGAGCCAAGCTGGGGCACGATGCGATCGTCAAAGGCCGCAGCCTCAAAACAACCAAGTAGTCCTGCGTCAGCAGGGTTCCGCCTTCAAGGCGCGGAACTCGTCAAGCCGCGCCTGGATATTGATATCACCCAAAGCGAAGGTGAGATGGCCCACGACGCCGTTCGCAAACAAGCGCAATTGCTGTTCGGTGTCCGGCAGGCCCTCGGGCGAGGCGCTCATGAAATAAGCCAGACCGACGGGAAAGGAACGTTGGCCGTCGAGTTCGGGAACCGGCTTGCCCGGCACGCGCCATTCCGTGTCGCCACCTCCCAACGCGGCACCGACTTCCATCGCCTGCTCGCCGATCGATCCGTCGAAAAGCTGCGCCAGCATATAGCCGCGCCCGGCGGCCTCCGCCGCGATCAGGGCCTCGGTGTGCTGAATCGGGAACAGCACGTCCTTCGGCATGGGAAACTCGCTTTGCTCCGGTAGATCCGCCACGACCTTGATGGCCCCCTCGGCATCGCGCCGCGCCTCGCCACGGCGCCGGGAGGTCTCCTCCGAATCGCTCAGTTCCCGCATGAAATAGCGGAAGCGCGAGCCGTCCTTCGCCTCCCAGGTGACTTGGCTCCAGCCCAGGCGGTGAACCTGGCCGTCTTCGGTGGCCAGCGTCAGTTCCGCTTTCAAATCGACCGCCCAGCCATCGCAGACATCCTTGATCTCATAGGACATCACCCCGTCGCCGCCACTCATGGTGCTGCCGGCGCCGATACCCAGCACATAGACGGCGCGGTGCGGCAGGAGGTCGGCCAGGGCCGATCCGCCGCCCAGGGGGACGATCAGCGCGATCAGAGCCGAAATATGGGAAAAACGGCGCAAAAGACCGGAAATCATCAGCAATCCATAACCTGCGTGGTCAATCTCATCTTCGAGCCGCGGCGTGCGCGGATCGTGTCGTTAACGGGGCAGTTCGGGCCGTTCCTGGCAAGTATGGCATGCAGTTCCTTTGCATGATAGAGCACTCACATCGCGGCGGCACCGGCTTCGGGGCCGCCGTTTTATCCGTACCTTCAGGGGATTTTCATGACTTCTCGGCCCAAACTGCTTGTCACCCGCCGCCTGCCGGACGCCGTCACCAAGCGCCTGATGGCGGGCTACGAGGCCGAGATGAATCCCGACGATCACGTCATGAGCGCCGAGGAATTGCTGGGCAAGGCCGCCGGCAAGGATGCCCTGCTGGTGACCCCCGTCGACAAGATCACCCCCGAGCTGGTGGCAAAGCTGCCCGCCAGCATCAAGATGATCGCGACTTTCTCGGTGGGCTTCGAGCATATCAACACCGACGCGCTCAAGCAGCGCGGCATCAAGGCCTCGAACACCCCGGACGTGCTCACCGATGCCACGGCCGATATCGCCCTCCTCCTTATGCTGGGTGCCGCGCGCCGGGCCTATGAGGGCGAGCGCGCCGTGCGCGAAGCGACCTGGAAGTCCTGGTCGACCACCTACATGCTGGGCGTGCATATGACCGGCAAGCGCCTCGGCGTCTTCGGCATGGGCCGCATCGGTCAGGCGGTGGCCAAGCGCGCCCGTGCCTTCGACATGACCATCCACTATTACAACCGCAGCCGCCTCAAGCCGGAGCTCGAACAAGGCGCCATCTATCATGCCTCGGCCGAGGACATGCTGCCGCATTGCGACTTCCTGTCGATCAACGCGCCAGGTGGCCCCGAGACTCTTCATTGGCTGAATGCCGAGCGCATCGCGCGCATGCCGGACGGCGCCATCGTCGTCAACACCGCGCGTGGCGGCCTGGTCGATGACAACGCCCTCATCGCCGCGTTGAAATCCGGCAAGCTCTTCGCCGCCGGCCTTGACGTGTTCGAGAACGAGCCCAACCTCAACCCGGCCTATCGCGATCTTTCGAACGTGTTCCTGCTGCCGCATCTCGGCAGTGCCACGATCGATACCCGGAATGCCATGGGCTTCAAGGCACTCGACAATCTCGATGCCTTCTTCGCCGGCCGGCCGCTGATCGATCCGATTGCGTAACAGCTAAATCTTATTCCCTCCCCCTTCAGGGGGAGGGTTAGGGTGGGGGCGCAAGTGAAGACTGGCCGCCATCGAGAGCGCTAGCCCCCCTCCCGACCTCCCCCCTGAAGGGGGGAGGAGTTAAATTCAGACGATCGCCACGGGCAGCCTGAACGCGCGGCCGACAGCATCGAGGCGGCGTTGCACGGCTTCGCCGAACATGGCCTCGCCGTCTTTCGGCAAATGCAGTTCGATGCGGTCGTTGCGTTTCTCGATCGTGGTCAGGTGCAGCATGTGCTCGGTACCGGCACTCAGGGCATAAGCAAGACGCAAAGCCGTCCCGGCACGCTGGGCAAAATCGCGGTCATCGTCGCTGAGCAGCCCCAGCATGCTCTGGGCGAAGGGCGCATCCATCCCGCCGCCATAGCGGGTTGCGATGACGAGCGCCAACACCACGCGCTCGGGATGCGTAATGCCCGCGACCGGCAGGCGCAGCACGCGCAAAAAGGCGTGCTCGGCGCGGTAATCCGGATGTTCGCGCCAGGCGATGTCGGAAAGCAGGCAGGCCGCTTCGCGGAGACGCGCCCGCGCCTTCCCTTCCGAGCGGAACAAGGGCGCCAGCCAATCGTCGATCTGATCGCTCACCGAGCCAAAGCGCCCATCGGCGCCGGCCAGATCGGCGCAGCCGACCAGCAACGGGTCGCCTTGCTGTGCCGCCTTGTCGAGCGTGCTGTAGAGATAGCCTTCCCGCAAACCATAGGCCGAGAAGAGAACACATTCCGGCTTCACGGCCTTGATCAGCCGCTCCAGCACCAGCGAACCCAAAGGCACGGTCTCCAATCGGCGCCGTGAAATGCCGCCGACATTGTTGAGGGATTTCTTGCCCAGATGCGCCAGCACATTCGCAAGGTCTTCGCTCTGCCGCCGCGTCATGCGGTATTCATGGATAATGTGGAGCGGATAGCGCGCCTGCTCCATATGGATGCGCGCGAGCGACCGCCAGGTGCCGCCGACGGGATAGAGCGTCTTGCCCTTGACCAGTGACAGCCAATCCAGCTTCTCGAACTGACGGTCGATCAGTTTCTGCGCGGCGTCGAGATCGCCATTGGTCGCCTCGGCCAGGCGCAAAGGTCCCAGCGGCAAGGTCACCTGCTCGCGGATCTGGCCGGCTTCCAGACGCACCAATTCCAGGCTGCCACCGCCCAGATCCCCCATCAGACCGTCGGCATCGGGAATGCCGGCGAGCACGCCTTGCGCCGACAGCCGCGCTTCTTCCTCGCCGGTGACGATCTGAACTTTCTGGCCCGTTTGCTTTTCGATCTGGGCTGCGAAGAGCGTGCCGTCCTTGGCATCGCGTACCGCGGCCGTGGCCAGCAGCGCGATGGATTCAACACCCATCGCTTCCGACAACGTGACGAAACGCCGGATATTGGTGATCGCCGCCGGAATGGCGTCGGGATTGAGATGGCCGTGCCGCTCCAATCCCTTGCCCAGGCCGGGCTGAGCCTTCTCGTTGAAGACCGGCACCGGGCAGCGCGAGCGCTTGTCGAAGACCACCAGACGCAGTGAGTTCGAACCAATATCGATGACGGCGACGCGACCGGATTTGGTAGCCCGGGATGTCGCGGCGGCCTTGCGGAGCGATGCGGTCACCGATCAGGCCTTCGGCAGATCCAGTTTCGGCATCTTCTTCTGCTTCTTCAGCGCCGAGCCACGCCCGGACAAGCTGGGATTGGTCATGAAATAGGTATGGGCGCTGAAGCCGACACCGTCCGCAGGCTTCAGGCGATGGTAATTCCCGTCGCCATCCAGCTCCCAGCTTTGGAGATTGTCCTTGAGATTGGCCATCATGATCTGGTCCAGCACTTGCTGATGCACGGTGGGATTCTCGATCGGTACCAGAATTTCCAGCCGCCTGTCCATGTTGCGCGGCATCCAGTCGGCCGACGAGATGAAGATCTTGGCCGAACGGGAGGGCAAGGCGTGACCATTGCCGAAACAAATGATGCGCGAATGTTCCAGGAACCGCCCGACGATGCTCTTCACCCGGATGTTCTCGGAGAGGCCTTTGACACCCGGTCGCAGGCAGCAGATGCCGCGCACGATCAGCATGATTTTGACGCCGGCCTGGCTCGCCCGATACAGCGCGTCGATGAGACCGGAATCCACCAGCGAATTCAGCTTCACCCAGATGGCGCCGGACCGGCCGGCCTTCACATGCGCAATCTCGTCATCGATCAGCTTCACGATATTGGGGCGCAGATTGACCGGCGCGAAGGAAACCTTCTCGGTCGATTCCGGCTGCGCATAGCCCGTCATGAAGTTGAACAGCCGCGCCGCGTCGTGGCACAGGCCAGGCTCGCAGGTGAAGAAGCTGAGATCGGTATAGATCTTGGCCGTGATCGGGTGATAGTTGCCGGTGCCGTAATGCACATAGGTCCGCATGTTGGCACCTTCGCGGCGCATCACCATGGAAACCTTGGCATGGGTCTTCAAGGCGACGAAACCATAGACGACCTGAACTCCGGCGCGCTCGAGATCGCGCGCCCAGCGGATATTCGCGGCTTCGTCGAAGCGCGCTTTCAGTTCGACCAGCGCGGTGACCGATTTACCGGCCTCTGCCGCCTCGATCAGCGCCTTGACGATGGGACTGTCGTCGCTGGTGCGATAGAGCGTCTGTTTGATCGCCACAACATTGGGATCGCGGGCCGCCTGCAGAATGAACTGCACGACGACGTCGAAGCTTTCGTAAGGATGATGGACCACGATGTCCTTGGCACGAATGGCGGCAAAGCAATCGCCGCCCATCTCGCGGATGCGTTCCGGAAAGCGCGGATTGAAGGGTTGGAATTTGAGATCCGGCCGCTCGCTGATGATGAGCTGCGACGTGGCGGAAAGCCCCAGCAATCCATCGAGCACGAAGACATCCTCGCGCTCGACGTCCAGTTCGTCGATCACGAAGGACAGCAGATCCTCCGGCATGTCGGCATTCACCTTGAGCCGGATCACCAGACCGCGGCGACGGCGCTTCAGCGCGGATTCATAATGTCGCACCAGATCTTCGGCTTCTTCCAGGACCTCGATCTCGCTGTCGCGAATGAGGCGGAAATAGCCTTTGCTGATCACCTCGAAACCCGGGAACAATCGATCGAGATAAAGACCGACGACCGCCTCCAGCGTTAGGAAGCGCACGTTGTAGGGATCGCGCCCCGGCAGACGAATGAAGCGCGGCAGCAGATTGGGCATCATGACAAGGGCGCGCATCGGCTTGCCGTCGGCCAATTGCCGCAGCTCCAGCACCATCGAGAAGCCGAGATTGGGAATGAAGGGGAATGGATGTGCCGGATCGACCGCGAGCGGTGTCAAGACCGGGAAGATCTGGTCCATGAAATGCGCGTCCAGCCATTCCTTCTCGGCGCCGGTGACCTCGGAAGGCTCCAGGACCGAGATGCCGTTCTCTCGGAGATCGTCGCGCAATTGCCGCCAATGCTTCTGCTGATTGCGCATCAATTCGCCGGAGCGTTGGTTGATGGCGTATAATTGCTGGATCGGCGAAAGACCATCGGCCGAAATGACGCTGACATTCGCCCGTTCCTGCCCGCGCAAGCCCGCCACGCGCACCATGTAGAATTCGTCCAGATTGGCCGCCGAGATCGAGAGGAACCGGACCCGTTCCAGAAGTTGGTGGGCCGGATTGCCGGCCTCCTCAAGAACGCGCTCGTTGAAAGCCAGCCACGAGAGCTCCCGGTTGATGAAACGGTTGAGGGAGTCCGGCTGATATTTGGCGTCGATCAGGAGGGCTTCATCCATGATAGCTTCCATTACCTGTGCATTTCCTTGCCCGGCCGTCGTTGCTCCGCCGAGGTCGGGACTAGCGCTAACGGCATCATTTACCTACATTATAGAATAGTCGTATCTTGCTGGGTATTCCTTATAAATCAATTACTTCAATTTGATGACAGAATGAAGACACTGATACTAATGCGCCATGCCAAATCATCCTGGGATGGCGGTGACATGACCGATCACGACCGTCCCCTTTCGTCCCGCGGGCGCGAAGCTGCGCCCAGAATGGGTGCCTGGATCAAGAAAACGCGGCTCCGGCCGGATCTGATGCTTTGCTCCACCGCGGCTCGTGTCCGGGAGACGGTGGCCTTGCTGCGCCCCAGCCTCCCGGCCGACATCACGATCCAGGAGCTCAAGCGCCTCTATATGGCTTTGCCCCGCGAAATCCTGTCCGAGATCGGCCGCGTCCCGGACGACGTCGATACCCTGATGGTGGTCGGTCATAACCCGGGTATCGGCAGCCTCGCCCATTGGCTGGCCGGACAGGGCGACAAGCGCGAGTTGATCCACATCGCCGACAAGTTCCCGACAGCCGGTGTGGCAGTCCTCAGTTTCGAAGTCGATTCCTGGCGCGATGTCGAGGGCGAGACCGGCACATTGCGCCATTTTGCGACGCCGAAAGACGGTGACTGAGGCCGCCCCGGCTATTTCGTTCCCCAGAACTTGCGCTGCTTCAGAAAGTTTTCCCAAGTCGCCGGAAAATCCGCGAGATCGATGGCGATGCGGCGCGACTGCCAGCCCAGCACCACGCCTTCCAGCAGTCTCGTCTCCACTTCGGGAAGGTTGCGTTCCTTCTGCAAGCGGCCAATCAGTTCCACCAGAAGGTGACGCCCGACGACAGCGTCGTTGAGCGAGCCGAGATGTTCCTGGATTTCGCCCAGATGCGTCAGATAGCGCTCGGTGCGTTTGTCGCGGTAGAGCGAGGCGAAGGCCTGGCCCGCGTAACGCATCTTCTTGGCCATGAGGCGCAGGCGGTGAAGGTCTGCCTCGGACAAAGCCGCATGCGCACCGCCCAGCCGCAGCAAACGCTTGTGGCGCTTGGCCAGCAACGCATTGGCGAAGGGGCGCACCGGCCTGTCGAGATTGGCCATCGCAACCGCCGTCTTGCCGCGCCATTCGCCGGTCAGGAGCAGGCGATAGGCTTGCAGCAGCAGCGTCGCATAACGGGGGTTGTCGAGTGCCAGATGCGCGCGGCGCCGGGCTTCTATCCGAGCCGCCTCGGCGATTTCGACCAGTTCCCCGATCGCCGTCTGACCCCTCAGGCGCGCCTGCATCGGCAGCAGCGTATCGGCGATCAGAACATCGAGATCGCGCGCCGGACCGAACTGGCGCTGCAACCACCGGAGATCAATCGAGAGAATGGCATGAGCGCCGTCATCGATGTATTCGCGATAGGCACCGATGGCAGCACGCAGGCGGCGAATGGCGACGCGAAACTGATGAATGGCCTCATCGTCTTCGCTGGCCAGCACGGCCGCTTCATTGCCGCGCAATTGGTCGAGACAATTATGGGCAATCGCTTCAAAGGTCTCGCCGGCGGTGGCCTTGCGCTCCAGTTCCAGCGGCACGGCGCGGATCGGCGCCGGGGCCAGGCCGAAAGCAAGCTGATAGCCCCGCGCCGCCTTGGTCAGGTGGCCGACACGGCCCGGCACCTCTTCCACCAGCTTCTCGGCGCATTTGAAGAGATCGCAAGGCTCGCCGGATTTCAGTTCGAATTCGATCTCGTGGATCGGCGTGCTGCCCATGCGCGAATCAATTTGACCATGATCGACGGCCACTTCGATCTCGCTGCCATTGTGCTGCACGTCCA
>NZ_JAYRDA010000015.1:0-79176 GCF_041909655.1 Dongia sp.
CATTGGCACGATTGGCCACGTTGACCACGGCAAGACGTCGCTGACGGCGGCGATCACGAAGGTTCTGGCGGAAACGGGCGGTGCGACGTTCACGGCCTACGACCAGATCGACAAGGCGCCGGAAGAGCGTGCGCGCGGCATCACGATCTCGACGGCTCACGTTGAGTACGAGACGAAGAACCGCCACTACGCCCATGTCGATTGCCCGGGCCATGCGGATTACGTGAAGAACATGATCACGGGTGCGGCGCAGATGGACGGTGCGATCCTGGTGGTCAGTGCGGCCGACGGCCCGATGCCGCAGACCCGCGAGCACATCCTCCTGGCGCGCCAGGTCGGCGTGCCGGCGCTGGTGGTGTTCATGAACAAGTGCGACATGGTGGACGACGCCGAGCTCTTGGACCTGGTCGAGCTGGAAGTGCGCGAGCTGCTGTCGAAGTACGAATTCCCGGGCGATACCATTCCGATCATCCGTGGCTCGGCGCTCTGCGCGCTGGAAAACAAGCAGCCGGAACTCGGCCATGACGCGATCCTGAAGCTGATGGAAGCGGTGGATGCCAGCATCCCGCAGCCGGAGCGCCCGAAGGACCGTCCGTTCCTGATGCCGATCGAAGACGTGTTCTCGATCTCAGGCCGCGGCACGGTTGTGACCGGCCGTGTCGAGCGCGGCATCGTGAAGGTGGGCGAGGAAGTCGAGATCGTCGGCCTGAAGCCGACGGTGAAGACGACGGTGACCGGTGTGGAAATGTTCCGCAAGCTGCTGGACAGCGGCGAGGCGGGCGACAATATCGGTGCGCTGCTGCGCGGCACCAAGCGCGAGGAAGTCGAGCGCGGCCAGGTCCTGGCCAAGCCCGGCTCGATCACCCCGCATACCAAGTTCAAGGCGGAAGCCTACATTCTGACGAAGGAAGAGGGTGGCCGTCACACGCCGTTCTTCTCCAACTACCGGCCGCAGTTCTACTTCCGCACCACGGACGTGACCGGCACGGTGGAACTGCCGGAAGGCACCGAGATGGTGATGCCGGGCGACAACATCGCCATGGTCGTCAACCTGATCGCGCCGATCGCGATGGATGAAGGCCTGCGCTTCGCCATCCGCGAAGGTGGCCGTACCGTCGGCGCCGGCGTCGTCGCCAAGATCGTCGAGTAAGGGGCTGTTCAAGTTCCGGCGACGGCTTGGACCGTCACTGGAATGGCCTGGAAATGCTGGACCGGCGGCTGCCACAAGCGGTCGCCGGATCGGCGTTGAAAAAGACCGGGTTGAGTGGCTTGAGAGATTGCCCAGTTAAAGGAGTTGGTGCGTTAGGGGTATAGCTCAACTGGTAGAGCGTCGGTCTCCAAAACCGAAGGTTGCGGGTTCGATCCCTGCTGCCCCTGCCAGCCTCAGAACGCATGCCGCAATCCATCGCGCGGCGTTCCTAAAGGCGGGCATCCCGGCACCACGAAGTTAGAAGCTGATTGTCAGGTTCAAGAACGATGGCGAAAGCAAGTCCGATCGAGTTTCTACGGCAGGTTCGCCAGGAGGTTCAGAAGGTTACCTGGCCGACCCGCAAGGAAACGACGGTAACGACGACCATGGTGTTCATCATGGTGGTGGTCGCTTCGCTGTTCTTCTTTGTGGTCGACACAATCCTGGGCTGGAGCATTACGACCGTTTTGGGATTGGGGGGCTGAGCGCAATGGCGCATCGCTGGTACGTGGTCCATGTCTATTCGGGCTTTGAGCGCAAGATCGCTGAATCGATCCGCGAGCAGGCCAAGCAGAAGGGCATGGAGGAATTGCTGACCGACGTGCTGGTGCCGACCGAAGAAGTGGTCGAAGTCAGGCGCGGTTCGAAGGTGAATGCCGAGCGCAAGTTCTTCCCGGGCTATGTCCTGGTGCGCATGGAACTCACTGACGAGTCATGGCACTTGATCATGAATACGCCGAAGGTGACCGGTTTCCTCGGCGGCAAGGGCAAGCCGAGCCCGATTTCGGAAGCCGAGGCGCAGCGCATCCTGCATCAGGTGCAGGAAGGGATCGAACGGCCCAAGCGCGCGATCATCTTCGAAGTGGGCGAACAGGTTCGCGTCAATGACGGGCCGTTCACCTCCTTCACCGGCCATGTCGAGGAAGTCGACGAAGAAAAGGGTCGCCTCAAGGTGGCGGTTTCGATCTTCGGTCGCGCGACGCCGGTCGAGCTTGAGTATTCCCAGGTCGAGAAGGTCTAACGACCCTTTCGGTTTGGTATCCGCCCGGTGACGGTATCGCCGGAACTAGCTGCGGGAGGCCAGCCAGGGCCGGACCGCAAAACCCCCGGAACCAGGTTGTTGGTTCCATAAACGAGGTTTGATCATGGCAAAGAAGATCGAAGGCTATATCAAGCTGCAGATCCCGGCCGGCAAGGCGAATCCGTCGCCGCCCGTGGGTCCAGCACTTGGTCAGCGTGGCCTGAACATCATGCAGTTCTGCAAGGAGTTCAACGCCGCCACGCAGCAGATGGAAGCAGGTATGCCGATCCCGGTGGTTATCACCGCGTATAGCGACCGTTCCTTTACGTTCGTCACCAAGACGCCGCCGGCCAGCTACTTCCTGAAGAAGGCCGCGAAGATCGACAAGGGGTCGCAGACCACCGGTCGTGGTTTCGTGGGCAAGGTGACGATGACCCAGTGCCGCGAGATCGCCAAGCAGAAGATGGCCGATCTCAATGCGCACGACATCGATGCGGCGGCGGAAATGATCCGCGGTTCGGCCCGTTCGATGGGTCTGCAGGTTGTGGAGGATTGATCATGGCCGGCAAGCGCATCACCAAGGCTTACGACGGCGTCGATCGTCTGAAGTTCTACTCGCTCGAAGAAGCGGTGAAGGAACTGAAGGCGCGCGCCAAGACGAAATTCGACGAAACCGTCGAGATCGCGATGAACCTCGGCATCGATCCGAAGCATGCCGATCAGAACGTGCGCGGCGTTGTCTCGCTGCCGCATGGCACCGGCAAGACCGTGCGCGTGGCCGTGTTCGCCAAGGGCGACAAGGCCGAGGCGGCGAAGAAGGCCGGTGCGGATCTGGTCGGTGCGGACGATCTGGCCGAGTTGGTTCAGTCCGGCAAGATGGATTTCGACCGCGTCATTGCGACGCCCGACATGATGGTGACCGTCGGCAAGCTGGGTAAGGTCCTTGGCCCCCGTGGCCTGATGCCGAATCCGAAGCTCGGCACCGTCACCAACGACGTCGCCGAAGCCGTGAAAGCGGCCAAGGGCGGTCAGGTGGAGTTCCGCGCCGAGAAGGCCGGTATCGTCCATGCCGGCGTCGGCAAGGTCAGCTTCTCGGAAGCCAACCTGGTTGAGAACGTCAAGGCGTTCGTCAGTGCGATCAACAAGGCCAAGCCCGCGGGCGCCAAAGGCACCTACATCAAGAAGGTGTCGCTGGCTTCGACCATGGGTCCTGGCATGAAGCTGGATGTGGCCACCCTGGTGGTCGCCGGCTAAGCGAATTTCCGGACGCGCGCTGCCTTCGGGCAGCGGGCGGTCGGATGGACGGATGGAAACATCCGTCTCCCTGTCCGAGACTGCAGGTCCCCTGGGCGTAGGGGACTAATGGGAGGCCGCTCCGCCTTTCGCCTGCAATAGACAGAGGCGAACCGAATTCAAGGCAGATGCCGATGAGGCAGATGTCCGTTCGGGTCGAACTTCTGGGACAGGTCAACCGGAGCTTCCGGTTCTGTCTTGGGCGCCTTCTTCGGAGGGCAGATGAGATGGGTCGGAAGGTCCAATTGTAACCGGTCCCATGCCGCTCTCGGGTGGCAAGGGGTCATAGTATCGGAGACGAAACGTGGACCGATCTGGCAAAGAGAAGCTGGTCACGGAACTCCAGGAATCGCTCAACGCCGCAAATCTGGTGGTTGTTACCCATCAGAACGGCCTGAGCGTTGCCGAGGTGTCCGACCTGCGTCGCAAGATGCGGGCGGCCGGAGCCGGCTTCAAAGTCGCCAAGAATCGGCTGGCAAAACTCGCTCTCACGGGTACCAAGCACGAAGACCTGGGGAAAATCCTCAAGGGCCCGACCGCGCTCGCCTATTCGGCGGACCCGATCGCGGCCGCAAAGGTCGCCGTGCTGTATGCCAAAAGCAACGACAAGCTCAGCATCGTCGGGGGCTCGATGGGCTCCCAGACTTTGGGCGCCGACGGGATCAAGGCCTTGGCCACCCTGCCGTCGCTCGACGAGTTGCGTGCAAAGCTCGTCGGCATGCTGCAGACCCCGGCCACGCGTCTGGCCGTGATCACCGCAGCGCCGGCTGGCCAGCTCGCTCGTGTGCTTGGTGCATATGCCCGCAAGGAGTGAGGCCTGAATTGGCCGATCCGCGCGACTGACTATCTGAAGTTCGAACCCAACAAGACTGAAGCCTTTAGGAGATAAAAATGGCTGATTTGCAAAAGCTGGTTGACGAGCTCTCGAAGCTCACCGTGCTCGAAGCTGCCGAGCTGTCGAAGAAGCTCGAAGAAGCTTGGGGCGTTTCCGCCGCGGCGCCGGTTGCCGTCGCTGCTGCTGGTGGTGGCGCTGCCGCCCCGGCCGCCGAGGAAAAGACTGAATTCAACGTCGTCCTGGTGGACGGTGGCGCTAACAAGATCAACGTGATCAAGGAAGTGCGCGCCATCACCGGTCTCGGCCTGAAGGAAGCCAAGGACCTCGTCGAAGGTGCGCCGAAGCCGGTTAAGGAAGGCGTTGGCAAGGCCGAAGCCGAAGACCTCAAGAAGAAGCTTGAGGCTGCCGGTGCGAAGGTCGAGCTGAAGTAAGCTCGTTTGCCTATTTCTGGGGTGGGGAGCGCCGGCCGCAAGGTCCGGCGCTTCCGCGCCTCCAGGGATATGCCGATTTAAGGGCGTTTTTTGCGAGTGGCGCCTGTCGAATTTTAACTCGTTGCGGTCGCCGTCGCCGAATTGGACGGCACAGAATTTTCGAGATCGCCCGTTTGTTTGTGATCGCCCGCCCCACTGTTTGAGACGAGGGATGTCAATGTCGAAGTCGTTCACCGGCCGCAAGCGCATCCGCAAGACCTTTGGCCGTATCGCCGAGGTCACCACCATGCCGAACCTGATCGAGGTGCAGAAAAGCTCCTACGATCAATTCCTGCAAGTCGGCGTGGTTGCGGAACAGCGTCAGAATTCCGGCCTTCAAGAAGTCTTCCGGTCGGTTTTCCCGATCAAGGACTTCTCCGAGAAGGCCGAACTGCAGTTCGTTCGCTACGAGCTTGAAGAGCCGAAATACGACGTCGAGGAATGCCAGCAGCGCGGGATGACTTTCGCCGCGCCGCTCAAGGTGACCTTGCGTCTCGTCGTCTGGGATCATGACGAGGAAACCGGCGCCCGCTCGATCCGCGACATCAAGGAGCAGGACGTCTACATGGGCGACATGCCCTTGATGACGCATAGCGGCACCTTCGTCGTTTCCGGCACCGAGCGCGTGGTCGTCTCGCAGATGCACCGTTCGCCCGGCGTGTTCTTCGATCACGACAAGGGCAAGACCCACAGCAGCGGCAAGTATCTCTTCGCCGCGCGTGTCATTCCCTATCGCGGCTCCTGGCTCGATTTCGAATTCGACGCCAAGGATCTGGTCTATGTGCGCATCGATCGCCGCCGCAAGCTGCCGGCGACGACGTTGCTGCTCGCCCTCTGGAACAAGACCACTGCCGCGAAGAAGAAGAAGGGCGAAGCCCTCACCGATGACGAGCGCCGTTTCGGCGGCATGTCGGCCGAGGAAATCCTGGGCTTCTTCTACAAGCAGGTCGTCTTCACCAAGACCAAGAAGGGCTGGACCACAGCCTTCGACATGGAGCGCCTGAAGGGCGCCAAGCTGGTGGCCGATCTGGTCGATGCCAAGACCGGCAAAGTGGCGGCGGAAGCCGGCACCAAGATGACGCCGCGCTTGGCCAAGAAGCTGGTGGAAGCCGGCCTCAAGGAACAGCTCGTTCAGCCGGAAGAGATGATCGGTCGTTTCGCGGCCCTCGACATGGTCAACGAAGATACCGGCGAGATCCTGCTCGAAGCAGGCGACGAGATCAGCGAAGCCCTGATGACCCAGCTCGACGAGAGCGGCGTCAAGGAATTGGTGACGCTCAACATCGACCACGCCAATGTCGGCCCCTATATCCGCAACACGCTGAAGGCGGACAAGAACTCCAGCCGCGAAGAAGCGCTGATTGACATCTACCGTGTCATGCGTCCCGGCGAGCCGCCGACACTCGACACGGCCGAAGCCCTGTTCAACGGCCTGTTCTTCGACCTCGAGCGCTACGACCTTTCCTCGGTCGGCCGCGTGAAAATGAACTCGCGTCTCTCGGTGCTGCCGACGGATTCCTTCGATCCGGCCGGCGCCAACGATACCGTGCGCGTGCTCCGCAAGGAGGACATCCTCGCCATCCTCGCGGTCATGCATGACCTCAAGGACGGCCGCGGCGAAATCGACGACATCGACCATCTCGGCAACCGCCGCGTCCGGTCGGTGGGCGAGCTGCTGGAAAACCAGTACCGCCTGGGCCTGCTGCGCATGGAACGTGCGATCCGCGAGCGCATGAGCTCGGTCGAGATCGACACGGTCATGCCGCATGACCTCATCAACGCGAAGCCCGCGGCGGCTGCCGTGCGCGAGTTCTTCGGCTCGTCGCAGCTCAGTCAGTTCATGGATCAGACCAATCCGCTCTCCGAAATCACGCACAAGCGGCGTCTCTCGGCCCTCGGGCCGGGCGGTCTCACCCGCGAGCGCGCCGGCTTCGAAGTGCGCGACGTGCATCCGACCCATTACGGCCGTATCTGCCCGATTGAAACGCCGGAAGGTCCGAATATCGGTCTCATCAACTCCCTGGCGACCTTCGCCCGCGTCAACCAGTACGGCTTCATCGAAAGCCCGTATCGCCGTGTCGACAAGGGCATCGTCACCGACGAGGTGATCTATCTCTCGGCGATGGAAGAGGGCAAGTACACGATCGCCCAGGCCAATGCCCAGCTCGACGCCAAGAACAAGCTGGTCGAGGATCTCATCTCGTGCCGTCGTGGTGGCGATTTCATCATGGCGCGTCGCGAGGACATCCATTTCATCGACGTCAGCCCGAAGCAGCTCGTCTCCGTGGCCGCGGCGCTCATTCCGTTCCTCGAGAACGATGACGCCAACCGCGCGCTCATGGGCTCGAACATGCAGCGTCAGGCGGTGCCGTTGCTGCGTGCTGAATCGCCGCTGGTCGGTACCGGCATGGAAGGCACCGTGGCACGCGATTCCGGCGTTGCCATCGGCGCCCGCCGCGGCGGCATCATCGACCAGATCGACGCCACGCGTATCGTCATCCGCGCCACGGATGAAACCGATATCGCGGCGCCGGGCGTCGACATCTACAACCTGCTGAAGTTCCAGCGCTCCAACCAGAACACCTGCATCAACCAGCGACCGCTGGTGAAGGTGGGCGATGTGGTGGAGAAGGGCGACATCATCGCCGACGGTCCTTCGACCGAACTCGGTGAGTTGGCTCTCGGCCGCAACGTGCTCTGCGCGTTCATGCCGTGGAACGGCTACAACTTTGAAGATTCGATCCTCATCTCCGAGCGCATCGTTTCGGACGACGTCTTCACCTCGATCCATATCGAGGAGTTCGAATGCGTCGCCCGTGACACCAAGCTCGGCCAGGAAGAAATCACCCGCGACATTCCCAATGTCGGTGAAGAGGCCCTCAAAAACCTCGACGAAGCCGGCATCGTTTATGTCGGCGCCGAGGTGAAACCGGGCGACATTCTGGTCGGCAAGGTGACGCCAAAGGGCGAAAGCCCGATGACGCCGGAAGAGAAGCTGCTGCGCGCGATCTTCGGCGAAAAGGCCTCGGATGTGCGCGACACCTCGAACCGCTTGCCGCCGGGCGTTTCCGGCACGGTGGTCGAAGTGCGCGTCTTCTCGCGCCGCGGCGTCGACAAGGACGAACGTGCGCTCTCGATCGAGCGTGCCGAAATCGAACGTCTCGCCAAGGATCGCGACGACGAAAAGGCGATCCTCGAGCGCAACTTCTACAGCCGCCTGAAGGAAATGCTGGTCGGCCAGCTTGCCGCCGGCGGTCCGAAGACCCTGAAGGCCGACACCAAGATCACCGACAAGGTGCTCTCGGAGTTCACGCCGGGCCAGTGGCGCCAGATCGGCATCAAGAACGACAAGCGCATGGCCGAGATCGAAGGCCTGAAGAAGCAGTTCAACGAGGGCATCGCGACCCTCGAGAAGCGCTTCGAGAACAAGGTCGAGAAGCTGCAGCGCGGCGACGAGCTGTCGCCGGGCGTCATGAAGATGGTGAAGGTGTTCGTCGCGGTGAAGCGCAAGCTGCAGCCGGGCGACAAGATGGCCGGCCGTCACGGCAACAAGGGTGTCGTCTCGCGCATCGTTCCTTGCGAAGACATGCCCTATCTCGAAGACGGCCGTCCGGTCGACATCGTCTTGAACCCGCTCGGCGTGCCTTCGCGCATGAACGTGGGTCAGATCCTCGAGACCCATCTCGGCTGGGCTTGCGCCAATCTTGGCCGCCAGATCGGCGAGATGGTCGACCAGGTCCGCAGCAACGGCAAATATGCCGAACTGCGGAGGTCGGTGAAGGAAATCTATGGTGAGCGGACCTACAAGGCCGAGATCATGGACATGCCCGACGACCAGCTCGTGGAACTCGCCGGCAATATGCGCGGTGGCGTGCATATCGCGACCCCGGTCTTCGACGGCGCACGTGAGGACGACATCGTCGAGATGCTGACCAAGGCGGGGCTCAACAGCTCCGGCCAGGTCGTGCTGATCGACGGCCGCACGGGCGAGCCGTTCGAGCGCAAGGTGACGGTTGGCTACATCTATATGCTGAAGCTCCATCACCTGGTCGACGACAAGATCCACGCGCGTTCCATCGGTCCGTACAGCCTCGTGACCCAGCAGCCGCTGGGCGGCAAGGCGCAGTTCGGTGGCCAGCGTTTCGGCGAAATGGAAGTCTGGGCCCTCGAAGCCTATGGCGCCGCCTACACCCTGCAGGAAATGCTGACGGTGAAGTCGGACGACGTTTCGGGTCGTACCAAGACCTACGAAGCGATCGTGCGCGGCGACGACAACTTCGAGTCCGGCATCCCGGAGAGCTTCAACGTCCTCGTGAAGGAACTCCGCTCGCTCGGCCTCAACGTCGAACTGACGCAGACCGACTACTAAATATCGGATGGCTGTGATTTCCCGGCGGGTCGCACCCGCCGGGAATACAGCGGAAGGAGATGGTAATGAACCAAGAACTCATGAGCGTTTTCGGACAACCCCAGGGTCCGCAGACCTTCGACAACATCCGCATCTCGATCGCCAGCCCCGAGCGCATCCGCTCCTGGTCGTTCGGCGAGATCAAGAAGCCCGAGACCATCAACTACCGGACCTTCAAGCCGGAGCGCGACGGCCTGTTCTGCGCCCGCATTTTCGGTCCGATCAAGGATTACGAATGCTTGTGCGGCAAGTACAAGCGCATGAAGTATCGCGGCATCGTCTGCGAAAAGTGCGGCGTCGAAGTGACCTTGTCGAAGGTCCGTCGCGAGCGCATGGGCCATATCGAACTGGCCTCGCCGGTGGCGCATATCTGGTTCCTGAAGTCGCTGCCCTCGCGCATCGGCCTGCTGCTCGACATGACCCTGAAGGATCTCGAGCGCATCCTCTATTTCGAGAACTACGTGGTGATCGAGCCGGGTCTCACCCCGCTCAAGCAGCACCAACTACTCTCTGAAGAACAATATCTCGACGCCCAGGATGAATACGGCCAGGACGCGTTCCAGGCCGGCATCGGCGCCGAAGCCCTCAAGGGCATGCTCTCCACGATCGATCTCGAGGAAGAGCGCAACACGATGAAGACCGATCTGCGCGAGACCTCGTCCGAGGCCAAGCGCAAGAAGCTGGTCAAGCGGTTGAAGCTGGTCGACGCCTTCCTGGAATCGGGTTCCAAGCCCGAATGGATGATCATGGACGTCATTCCGGTCATTCCGCCGGAACTGCGCCCGCTCGTTCCGCTCGATGGCGGCCGCTTCGCCACGTCGGATCTCAATGATCTCTATCGCCGCGTCATCAACCGCAACAACCGCTTGAAGCGCCTCATCGAGTTGAAGGCGCCGGACATTATCGTCCGCAACGAAAAGCGCATGCTGCAGGAAGCCGTCGACGCGCTCTTTGATAACGGCCGTCGCGGCCGCGTCATCACCGGCGCCAACAAGCGTCCGCTGAAGTCGCTCTCCGACATGCTGAAGGGCAAGCAGGGCCGCTTCCGTCAGAACCTCCTCGGCAAGCGCGTCGATTATTCCGGCCGTTCGGTCATCGTCGTCGGTCCGGAACTGAAGCTGCATCAATGCGGCCTGCCGAAGAAGATGGCGCTCGAGCTGTTCAAGCCGTTCATCTATTCGAAGCTCGAACTCTATGGCATGGCCTCGACCATCAAGGCCGCCAAGCGCATGGTTGAAAAGGAACGTCCCGAGGTCTGGGACATCCTGGAAGAGGTCATCCGCGAACATCCGGTGATGCTCAACCGCGCGCCGACCCTGCACCGTCTCGGCATCCAGGCTTTCGAGCCGGTGCTGATCGAAGGCAAGGCCATCCAGCTGCATCCGCTGGTCTGTACCGCGTTCAACGCCGATTTCGACGGCGACCAGATGGCGGTCCACGTGCCGCTCTCGCTGGAATCGCAGCTTGAAGCCCGCGTGCTGATGATGTCGACCAACAACATCCTCAGCCCCGCGAACGGCAAGCCGATCATTGTGCCGTCGCAGGACATCGTGCTCGGCCTCTACTACCTCACCATGGAAGGCAAGGGCGAGCCGGGCGAAGGCATGGCGTTTGCCAATATCGGCGAAATCCAGCACGCGATCGAAGCCAAGGTCATCACCTTGCACACCCCGATCAAGGCGCGTCTGAAGACCGTCGACGAAACCGGCGCGCCGGTGACCAGGCTGGTGCAGACCACGCCGGGCCGCATGCTGCTTTCGGAAGTGCTGCCGCGCCATCCGAACCTGCCCTTCGCGCTCATCAACCGCGTGTTGACGAAGAAGGAAATCACCAACGTCATCGATTCCGTCTACCGCCATTGCGGTCAGAAGGAGACGGTGATTTTCGCCGACCGCATCATGGGCATGGGCTTCGCCCAGGCCTGCAAGGCCGGCATGTCCTTCGGCAAAGATGACATGATCATCCCCGAAGCCAAGAAGGCCCTGGTCAGCGAAGCTCAGACCAAGGTGAAGGAATACGAACAGCAATATCTGGACGGTCTCATCACCCAGGGCGAAAAGTATAACAAGGTCGTCGACGTCTGGTCGAACTGCACCGAGCGCGTGGCCGAGGAAATGATGAAAGTCATGTCCAAGGAATCCACCGGCAAGGGCATCAACTCGGTGTTCATGATGGCGCATTCCGGCGCCCGTGGCTCCGCCGCCCAGATCAAGCAGCTCGCCGGCATGCGCGGCCTGATGGCCAAGCCGTCGGGTGAAATCATCGAGACGCCGATCATCTCGAACTTCAAGGAAGGTCTCTCGGTGCTCGAGTACTTCAACTCGACCCACGGCGCCCGCAAGGGTCTCGCCGACACCGCCTTGAAGACCGCGAACTCGGGTTACCTCACCCGTCGCCTCGTCGACGTGGCGCAGGATGCCATCATCACCGAGCTCGATTGCGGCACCGAAAACGGCCTCACCGTGAAGGCGGTGGTCGAAGGTGGCGAAGTCATCTCGGCGCTCTCCGAACGCATCCTCGGCCGCACTGTCGCCGCCGACGTCAAAGACCCGCTCTCGGGCCGCATGATCGCGGCGCGCGGCGTGCTCATCGACGAGCCGATGGCCGACGAGATCGAACGTGCCGGCGTCGATACGGTGAAGATCCGTTCGGTGCTGACCTGCGATACCAAGACCAGCGTCTGCGCGGCCTGCTACGGTCGCGATCTCGCCCGCGGTACCCCGGTCAATATCGGCGAAGCGATTGGCGTCATCGCGGCGCAGTCGATCGGCGAGCCGGGCACGCAGCTCACCATGCGTACGTTCCACATCGGTGGCGCGGCACAGCGTGGTGCCGAGCAATCGGCGATTGAAGCGACCTATAATGGCGAAGTGCAGGTGAAGAACCGCAATATCGTCATGAACAGCGACGGCCTTCCCGTCGTCATGGGCCGCAATTGCGAAATCGTCCTCGTCGACGATCAGGGCCGCGAGCGCGCGCGTCACCGCGTTCCCTACGGTGCCAAGCTCCTCCAGGATCATGGCGTCAAGGTGACCAAGGGCCAGAAGCTGGCCGAATGGGATCCCTACACGCTGCCGATCCTCACCGAAAAGGAAGGTATCGTTAACTACATCGACCTGGTCGAAGGCCTGTCGATGCGCGAAGTGGTCGACGACACGACCGGCATCTCGAGCCGCGTCGTCGTCGACTGGAAGCAGCAGCCGCGCGCGGCCGATCTGCGTCCCCGCATCACGTTGCGCGACGACAAGGGCAATGTCATCACCCTGCCGAACGGCGTCGAAGCGCGCTACTTCATGTCGGTGGATGCCATTCTCTCGGTCGAGAACGGCGCGCATGTCCGCGCCGGTGACGTGCTGGCCCGTATCCCGCGCGAGAGCTCGAAGACGCGCGACATCACCGGCGGTCTGCCGCGTGTCGCCGAACTGTTCGAAGCGCGCAAGCCGAAGGATTACGCGATCATCAGCGACATCGCTGGCCGCGTCGAGTTCGGCAAGGATTACAAGGCCAAGCGCCGCATCGTCGTGGTGCCCGAGGATGCCAGCGCGGAATCGATGGAATATCTGATCCCGAAGGGCAAGCACATCTCGGTGCAGGAAGGCGATTACGTCCAGAAGGGCGATCTGCTGATGGACGGTAACCCCGTCCCGCACGACATCCTCAATGTGTTGGGTGTCGAAGCCCTGGCTTCCTATCTCATCAACGAGATCCAGGAGGTCTATCGTCTCCAGGGCGTGAAGATCAACGACAAGCACATCGAGGTGATCGTTCGCCAGATGCTGCAGAAGGTCGAGATCAACGATCCGGGCGACACCACCTTCCTCGCCGGCGAGCAGGTCGATCGCTCGGAGATGGAATACGAGAACGAGAAGGTGCTGAAGGAAGGTGGCCGTCTGGCCTCCGCCCGTCCGGTCCTGCTCGGCATCACCAAGGCCAGCCTGCAGACGCGTTCCTTCATCTCGGCGGCGTCGTTCCAGGAAACCACCCGCGTCCTCACCGAGGCGGCGGTTTCGGGTCGTGTCGACAGCCTGATCGGCTTGAAGGAGAACGTCATCGTCGGTCGTCTGATCCCGGCCGGTACCGGCTCGGTGATGGCCCGCCTGAAGCAGGTCGCGGCTGCCCGCGACAAGGTGCTCCAGGATGCCGCCGGAGAGAAGCCGGCGCTGACCGACCAGTCGCCCTCGGCCGAAGTGGCCTGATTGGCCGACAGGTTTTAGAGTTGGGAAACCCCGCTGCCTCGGCAGCGGGGTTTTTCTTTAGGGCCGCCAGCGCCCATCGCAGCGGCGCGGGAAGGTGAGTGTCACCGTCGTTCCCAGATTGGGCGCGCTGCAGATATCGAGCTTGCCACCGATGAGATGCAGGAACGCGGCGCAGACTTCCAGCCCGCCGCTGGCTTCTGCCTTCGTTCCATCGATCGAGCGGCGCAACTCTGCCAGTTTGTCCGGCAGCATGCCGGGGCCGGTATCTGTGACGGTGAGATGGATGAGATTGCCGTCCTTGCTTTGATCGGCCGCCGCGGCGATCTCGACCTTGCCGCCGAACCGGTTATAGGTGACGGCATTGTCCACCACATGGCCGATCATCTTGGCGAGCGCCTCGTCATCCAGGATGACCGGCATGCTGCCGCGCCGGATATTGTTGTGCAGCCGCACGTTCTGCTTCGTCGCCTCGGGGGCGGCGCGTTCGATCACCAACTCGATCATCTCGCCGAGATCGGCGGTGCGCGCATGGGCGGTCGCCATGCGCCCTTCCAGCCGGGCCACGTCGATGATGCGCTCGACCACATCGGTGAGCTGCCGCCCGCTCTGGCAGATATCGGCGGCATAGGTCTGATAAAGCCGCACGCCCAGGGGGCCGAACATCTCGTCGCGCATCACCTCGCCAAAGCCGATGATGGCGGCGAGCGGCGTGCGCAATTCGTGCGAGAGCTGGCTCAGGAATTCCAGCTTGGCGACATTGGCGCGCTCGGCGATTTCCTTCGCTTCGGCCAGGACATGTTCATGCTGCTTGCGGTGCGAAATGTCCCGCATCGCGCAGACCAAATAATCCTGCCCATTCTGGCGGTGACGGAGGGTGGTGATCTCGATCGGCAAGTTTTGACCGGAGAGGGTATGGGCGGTGGCTTCGATGGCGCGGCCGTCTCCAGCCAGCAGGGCCTGCAGCAGATCGCCGAGGCCGGAATCTGCGCTGCCGGCATCGGCGCTGTTGGAATCGGCCTCGGCGCCCCGGCTGATAAAGGCGCCGACATGCGCGCCGCTCATCAATTGAGCGTGGTAGCCTAACAAGTTGGCGGCGCGATCATTGACCTCGCAGACAATCCCGCCGGTGGTCAGACAGAACATCGCATCGGGCGAAATTTCCAGGCCGAGACCCGGCGCCATGGCGGTTTCGTTGGCCGCGCTGGATTCCTCCAGCGTCGTCGACAGCCGGCCAATCTGCGCTACGCGCTGGCCATGCTGCATCACGGGGTTGCTTGGCATGCCTGACCTCCCGCCGATGCGGTGCGGAACCTGCCGCTGCCGCGAACCGGTCGTTCGGGCCACCCCTCTCCCCGGTGACCATTCTCCCCATGCGTAATCATTTGCTTCTTGACCGAATGGTGCAAGTGACCTTCGCGCCGGGGCGGATTTTTTCTCTAGGAATGTTCGTGCTGTGCCTTTTGAATCAATCAGATAAGGTTCCGGGATAGACTTGCGTGTGGGCGTGCCGCGGAGGCTGACGTAGGGGTGGCGTGGCATCCGGCTTCCGGCTATAGGAACCGATATGTTCGAGACTTTCATCGTCCTCGCCGGGATTCCCGCCGGCATCTGGCTCTATCTGCTGCTGTTCCGCGGTCGCTTCTGGCTGGAGCGGCCGGCGGCAGCCGTGGCTATCGGCGCTGGTCGGCAGCCCGAGATCGTCGCCGTCATCCCGGCCCGCAACGAAGCCGGCGTGGTGGGCGATGTCGTCACCGCCCTCATGCGGCAGAATTATGCCGGCAGCTTCACGCTGATCCTGGTCGACGACAACAGCGAAGATGGCACCGCCGCCGAGGCGCGGGAAGCGGCCGCCGCCGCGCGCGCTGCCGGTTCGCCGCATCGTTTCCATCTCGTTTCAGGCAAGAAGCTCGCCGCGGGCTGGACCGGCAAGCTCTGGGCCGTGAACCAGGGGTTGGCCGAGGCGCAGAAGCTGGCGCCCGCCGCGCGCTATGTTCTCCTCACCGATGCCGATATCCGGCATGGCGCGGACAGTCTCGCGCAATTGGTGGCGCGGGCGGAAGAGGGCGGCTTCAACCTCGTCTCGATGATGGCGCGCCTGAAGACAGAGACCTTCGCCGAGAAGGCGCTCATTCCCGCCTATATCTTCTTCTTCCAGAAGCTCTATCCCTTTGCCTGGGTGCGCGACCCGAAACACAAGCTGGGTGCAGCCGCCGGCGGCTGCATGCTGGTGCGCCTGAAGGCGCTGAAATCGATCGGCGGCATCGCGGCGATCCGGGGCGCGCTGATCGACGATTGCGCGCTGGGGCGGGCGATCAAGCAGACCGGTCCGATCTGGCTGGGCCTTGCCGGTCCGGTTGAAAGCCTGCGCGGCTATCCGCTGTGGTCGGATATCTGGAACCTCGTTGCCCGTTCGGCCTTCACCCAGCTTCATCACTCCAACCTGCTGCTGCTGGGCTCGGTGCTCGGCATGGTCTTCACCTATCTGCTGCCACCCTTCATTGTGCTCAGCTCTGATCCCGGCATCCAGCCGCTCGGCATCATGGCCTGGGCGATGATGGCCTTTGCCTATCTGCCGACGCTCGCCAATTATCAGCGCGCCGCGCTTTGGGCCCCGTTTCTGCCTCTGGTGGCGCTGTTCTACACGCTGGCTACGATCGCCTCGGCCTGGCGCTATTGGCGTGGGCAGGGCGGGCAATGGAAGGGCAGGGCCCAGGCCGAACATCTGCGCAAGGGTGCCTCGTGAGCGAGATCGCCGATAACATCGCAACGCCCTCGGGCAAATCGGCGGCGACCGAGAATTTTCCGGTGGGCTCCTTTCTGATCCGCGCCGATCTCAGGCCGCATATCCATGCCTTCTATCGCTTCGCGCGCATGGGCGACGACATCGCCGATAACGGCGCGCTCTTGCCGGCCGACAAGGTGGCACGCCTCGATCTCATGGAGGCTGTGCTGCGCGATCCTGCCCGCGCGGAAGTGGAGGAAGCCGTCAGGCTTCGGCGCTCGCTCGCCGCGACCAAAGTGGCGCCGACCAATTCCTGCGAATTGTTGATCGCCTTCCGCATGGATGCGACCAAGCAGCGTTACGCAGATTGGGACGAGCTGATGACCTATTGCCGCTATTCGGCGGCGCCGGTCGGGCGACAATTGCTGGACCTGCATGGCGAGCCGGAAGCCGCGCGCGGACCCTCGGATGCACTCTGCGCCGCTTTGCAGGTGATCAACCATTTGCAGGATTGCGGTGTCGATTATCTCGAGATGGACCGGATCTATGTACCGCAGGATCATCTCGCGCGCTTCGGATCCGAGATTGCGCATCTCACCGCCAAGGCATCCACGCCCGGCCTGCGGCAATGCCTCGACGCGCTGCTCGACAAGACCGACGAACTGATGGTCGAGGCGCGATTGCTGCCGGGTAGGCTCAAGGATTTCCGCCTGCGCGCGGAATCGGCGACCATCGTGCGGCTGGCAGACAAGATGATCGCGCAATTGCGGCGCAAGGATCCGCTGGCGGGCCGCGTGAAACCGACCAAATGGTTCTTCCTGACGGCAATGATCGAAGGCTTTCTCTGGGCGATGGTGGCGAGACCGAAATGAACGAACAGACTGCTGCCATTGCCGAAAAGGTCCGCGCCTCCGGCACCTCTTTCTACGCTGCCATGCGCCTGCTGCCCGAAGCACGGCGTGAGGCCATGTTCGCGATCTATGCCTTCTGCCGCGAGGTCGATGACATCGCCGACGAGGAGGCGCCCCAGGCCGAGAAGCAGGCAGGCCTTGCCGAATGGCGTGTCGAGATCGACCGGCTCTATGCGGGATCGCCCAAGCATCCCATCGCCCAGGCCTTGCTGGCACCGATGCGCGATTTCAAGCTGCGCCGCGAAGACTTCCTCGCCGTGATCGACGGCATGGAAATGGATGCGACGGAAGAGATCCAGGCGCCGGACATGGCGAAGCTCGATCTCTATTGCGACCGGGTGGCCTCGGCCGTGGGGCGCCTCTCGGTGCGTGCCTTCGGTGCGACGGAAGCGATCGCCGACGAGGTCGCCTATCATCTCGGTCGTGCCCTGCAGCTCACCAACATCCTCCGCGACGTGGCCGAGGATGCGGAGCGCAACCGTCTCTATCTGCCGCGCGATCTCCTGGTAAAGAACGGCATCGAGACCGTGGAGCCGACCAAGGTTCTAGCGCATCCCAGCCTTCGCGCCGTGTGCCGCGATCTTTCTCGCGTGGCGCAGGATCATTTCGCCCGCGCCGATGCGGCCATGCGCCAATGCGCCAAGGGGCCGATGCGCCCGGCGCGCATCATGGGCGCGGTCTATGGTGCCATCCTGGAAAAACTCATCGCCTGGGATTGGCGCGATTTCACGACCCCGGTCAAGGTGCCGAAATGGCGCAAGATCTGGCTGGCCTTGCGCTACGGGTTCTTCTGATCGATGAGTTCCGTCACACCGCATAACGCCGCCACGGCGCATGTCATCGGCGCCGGCCTTGCCGGGCTTGCCGCCGCAATCCGCCTGGCGCGGGCCGGCTGGCGCGTCTCTCTCTATGAAGCCGCGCAACAGGCTGGCGGCCGCTGCCGCTCTTATGTCGATGCCGAGCTCGGCTGCCGTATCGATAACGGCAATCATCTGGTGGTCTCCGGCAATCTCGCCGCCATGGCCTATATTTCCGAGATCGGCGCGCAGGCGACTTTCGAGACCGTCGACAAGGCGATCTATCCCTTCGTCGATCTCGCAACCGGTGAGAGCTGGCAGGTGCGGCCGACCGAGGGGCGCGTGCCCTGGTGGCTGTTCGTCCCCGCGCGGCGCGTGAAGGGGACCTCGCTCCTCGATTATCTCGATGCCGAGCGCCTGGCGCGGGCCGGGGAGAGCGCCGTCGTCACCGACATTCTCAATACACGTAAAGTCGCCTATCGCCGGCTCTGGGCGCCGCTCTGCGTGGCGGCCCTCAACACCGCGCCCGAGGAGGCCTCGGCGAAACTGCTCGGCCGCCTGTTCCGCGACACGTTCGGCCAGGGCGGGGCGGCTTTGCACCCGCTGCTGCCGCGCGAAGGATTGTCGGAGAGTCTCGTCGATCCGGCGCTGGGTAACCTCGCCGCCCATCAGAGCAGCATCCAGTACGGCCATCGCCTGCGTTCGGTCACGTTCGAGGGCGGCCGCGTCGCTGGCCTCGATTTCGGCAAGGCGGCGGTCACCGTGAACGCTGGCGATTGCGTGGTGCTGGCGGTAACCGCACCCGTCGCCACAGACCTCGTGCCCGATCTCGCCGCTCCCGATGCCTTTCGTGGCATCGTCAACGCGCATTTCCGGATCGATCCGCCGGCGGGCACGGCGCCCTTCACGGGTGTCATCGGTGGCATGGCGGAATGGATCTTCGCCAAGCCCGGCATTCTCTCCACCACCAGCTCCGCCGCCGAAGCGATCATCGACCGCCCGGCCGAAGACCTCGCCGCGGCTCTCTGGAGCGACATCGTGCGGTCGCTCGATCTCGGCAGTGTCGCGATGCCGGTCTGGCGCGTGGTGAAGGAAAAGCGTGCGACCTTCGCGGCGACGCCGGACCAGCTCCGGCGTCGGCCCGGGCCGAAGACGCGCTGGGAGAACCTCTATCTCGCCGGCGACTGGACCGATACCGGCTGGCCCTCGACCATCGAGGGCGCCATCCAATCGGGCTTCACGGCCGCCGCGGCGATGCCCGCGCCGGGGCGCTGAAACTCTTCGTCGACCAGGCTCTATCCCCTTGTTCCGACGTGGCTATCCGCCACATCACTACCACCCAGGGAGTACTTTTAAAGCCCCGGGGCGGCGCGTATACTCCCGCCGAATTATTCCGGCCCAATCCAACGCCCATTCCCAAGGATGATCGCCATGACTTCAGCCGCCATGAAAGCGCCGACCGCCACTCTTTCGCTCAAGGATCCGGCGCTCCTCCGCCAGCAATGCTATATCGACGGCAAGTGGGTCGATGCGGATTCCGGCAAGACCATCGACGTCACCAATCCGGCGACCGGCGAGGTGATCGGCACCATTCCCAACATGGGGGCGGCCGAAACCAAGCGCGCGATCGAAGCCGCCAACAAGGCTTGGCCCGCCTGGCGCAAGAAGACCGCCAAGGAGCGCGCCAACCTGCTGCGCAACTGGTTCAATCTGATGATGGCGGCACAGGAAGATCTCGCCATCATCCTCACCGCCGAGCAGGGCAAGCCGCTCGCCGAAGCCAAGGGCGAGATCGCCTATGGCGCCTCCTATATCGAATGGTTCGCCGAAGAAGCCAAGCGCATCTATGGCGACATTATCCCGCCGCATCAGGGCGACAAGCGCATCGTCGTCACCAAGGAACCGGTCGGCGTCGTGGCGGCGATCACGCCCTGGAACTTCCCCAACGCCATGGGCACCCGCAAGGCAGCGCCCGCCATGGCGGCCGGCTGCCCGGTCGTGATGAAGCCGGCCACGCAGACGCCCTTCTCGACGCTGGCGATTGCCGTCCTCGCCGAACGCGCCGGCATTCCGGCCGGTGTCCTCAACGTCGTGACCGGCTCGGCCTCGGCGATCGGCGGCGAGATGACCAGCAACCCGATCGTGCGCAAGCTGACTTTCACCGGCTCGACCGAGATCGGCAAGCTTCTCATGAAGCAATGCGCCGACACGATGAAGAAGACCTCGATGGAACTGGGTGGCAACGCGCCCTTCATCGTGTTCGACGATGCCGATCTCGACGCTGCGGTCGAGGGGGCCATGATGTCGAAGTTCCGCAACACGGGTCAGACCTGCGTCTGCGCCAACCGCATCTATGTGCAGGATGCTGTCTATGACGCCTTTGCCGAGAAGCTGAAGGCTGCGGTTGCCAAGATGAAGATCGGCGACGGCTTGAAGGGCGAGACCCAGCAGGGTCCGCTCATCGACATGAAGGCGGTGGCCAAGGTCGAGGAACATATCGCCGATGCCGTCGGCAAGGGCGCCAAGATCATGGCGGGCGGCAAGCGTCATGCCCTGGGCGGCAGTTTCTTCGAGCCCACTATCCTCACCGACGTCACCCCGCAGATGGCGGTGGCGAAGGAAGAGACCTTCGGTCCGCTGGCGCCGCTCTTCCGCTTCAAGACGGAAGAAGAGGTGATCAAGATGGCCAACGACACCGAATTCGGCCTTGCCTCCTATTTCTACGCCCGCGACTTGGGTCGCGTCTGGCGTGTGGCCGAGGCGGTCGAATACGGCATCGTCGGCATCAATACCGGCATCATCTCGAGCGAAGTGGCGCCCTTCGGCGGCGTCAAGGAATCCGGCAATGGCCGCGAGGGCTCGAAATACGGGATCGAGGATTACCTCGAGATCAAATACATGTGCATGGGCGGTATCTGACACCCAGGCCGCAACGATTCATCCTCCGCGCTGAGCGCGGGGGATGATGTCCGTTCAGACCGCCTGCTCGATCCCCTGCAGCTTCAGCATCTGCGCATAGGCTGGACGCTGCAGCGTTTCGCGGATGAGAGCATTCAAATGCGGGTATTGATGGCCGGGCTTGGCCATCTTGCGTGACCAGCGTACCAGCATCACCAGGAAATAATCACAGGCATAGAAGGGCGCCCCACAAAGATGAGGGCCCTTGGTCGCGATCTCGTTGTCGAGGAAGGTCCACATCTTGGCCAGGCGCTCTTCCGCCTTTGCCTTCACCTTTGCCTGTTCGGCCGCACCATCAACGAAATTCTCGCCATGCCACCAATGCATGATCGCTTCCTGCACCGTATTGGTCAGGTACGCCATCCATTGCAGGTAGCGCGCCCGGTCAGGCGATCCAACCGCCGGGGCGAGCGTCAATTCCGGATGCCGCTCTGTCAGGAACTGGCAGATGGCGGCACTCTCATACATCACCTGGCCCTCGTCGAAGACCAGGGTCGGAATGCGGCCATGCGGGTTGAGCTTCAGATACTCCGGGCTCTTCTGCTCGCGCTTCCCGTCATCGAGATGAATGAACTCGGCCTTGGCCCCCGATTCCAGAATGATCGCCTGCGGTGCCATGGCAGCACTCCCGGCACTCCAGTAGAGTTTGTACATCGTTCCCCCTTCCAATGTCGTTACGTCTTGGTCGCGCGGATCACTTCCGAGCCGCCACGGAGCGTCGTCTGGACCGGATCGGTGCAGCCGGCGGCCTTCAGCCAGGCGACATGCTCCGAATTGGTATATGACCGGCCCGAAGGATAGAAGTTCATCAGCGTCACGTTGAGATAGACGCCGGCAGGCGGCGTCAAGCGGTCGTCGTTCAAGATGCCGCTCCCGGTGATATAGATATGCCCGCCCGGTCGCAATCCCGCGACAGCATGCCGGATGGCCTTTGCCGCATCTTCCGGCGCCAGGACCTGGACGAGGGCGCGCAGCAAGGCAGCGTCATGCTGGCCTTTGAGCGGCTCGGTGGTGATGTCGCCGGTCGCGATGTCGATCCGGTCCCGGCACGGAAAATCATCCAGCAGTACGGCTGCGGCCTTGGCGACGCTTGGCAGTTCGAACAGCGTCCCGCGCATTGCGGCGTGCTGTTCCATAAGGCCGGCCAAAGCGGCGCCCGACCCGCCGCCGACATCGACGATGCTGCGGACGCCTGAGAAATCGAATTGCCTGCCGAGGGCGCGGCCGGTTGCCGTCGCGAAGGGGATCATGCCGCGCAAAAAGGCGGTGAGGCTCGCTTCATCCATCTCGGCGAAATCGTGCAAGGCGGCGGGTGCACCGCGCCGGATCGATTCCGCCGTCTTGAGATCCGCTTCCCAAATTTCCCGCGTCAGTTCATGGCCACCGCCGATATAGCGCGGACTCCCCTTGACCAGGAACGTGGCCGCCTCGGGTGAATTGGCAAAATTGCCGTTCTCATAGGTGACGAGATTGGTGAGGGCCAGCGCGTAGAGGAGGCGCGACAACCGCTCGCTATCGACGCCCAAATCGGCGGCGAGCACGTCCGGCGTGCGTGGCCCCTTTGCCAGAGCCGTGAAGACTTCCAACTCCATCCCCGCCAGCAATGCCAGAGCCGGCGGCACGCCTGCCTCCAATCGGTTGATGGTATCGGGTGTCAGAATCGGCATCACTCTTCCTAGAATCGTCTTATCTCCAAATCAAACTCTCTCGTCTAACTTGGGTCGCGCTCGTGTTCGAATTTCCTCGAAAAGAGATTGAGGGCTTCCGATCATTCCGCCCGTGTATATACATAAGGGAACAGGCGTGATCCTGTTGCGAAACAAATCTAGCAAACGTCGCCACCAAGGACGTGGATGTTGTGTCGGGTGACGTAACGTCAGAATGATACGCTGTTGAGGGGCGTCACCATCGAGTTCAACATTGGTAATTTCCGCCCAGGTAACTGACTTGTAGGGCGTTCGTTGGTCATTGATGCCATAGCGATTCAAAACAATATCGCTATCGGCGCGACAGAGTTCGCTCAAATAGAACCATGCGCCATAGACGACAAAGGGCAGGATCAGCAAAAGGATAAACTTCAGTTCGCCGCCAGTCAGACCCCGGCTAAGTACATGGTTGGGATCTATGGCAATAAAACCATACACAATCGCTGTACCGAGAACGCTGAGAGACACAAAACTCAGCAGGGGATAGATACGATTGCGGCGAAGAATCACGCCTTTATCTGAATCATAAGAAACCGGCTGTTCGTGCAGCTTGTGCGCGACGAGTTTTGATATGGCGCCAATTGTGGTGCCCACAAAGAAAAGAACCGCAGTCAGGATCAGACCATCATCTTTGGACAAGCCGAGGTAAAGACCCAACGCTATGAATCCCATGCCGCCAAAGATGCTCAGCCAGGCTTTGGTCTTGCTCATGGTCTCCGCCTCTTTGCTGTCTCTACCCCTTCGCCGTCTTTTTCTTCTCGCGCTTGCTCAAATACGGCGCCAGATACCGCCCCGTATAGCTCCCCGGCGTATCGGCGACATCTTCCGGCGTGCCTTCGGCGACGATGCGGCCGCCTTTGTCGCCGCCTTCGGGGCCGAGATCGATGATCCAGTCGGCCACCTTGATGACCTCGAGATTGTGCTCGATCACGACGATGGTGTTGCCCTGGTCGACCAGGTGCTGCAGCACTTCCAACAGCTTTCGCACATCCTCGAAATGGAGGCCCGTCGTGGGCTCGTCGAGGATATAGAGCGTGCGGCCGGTGGCGCGGCGCGAGAGTTCCTTGGCGAGTTTCACGCGCTGCGCTTCGCCGCCCGAGAGTGTGGTCGCAGCCTGGCCGATATGGACATAGCCGAGGCCCACCTGATTGAGCATGGCGAGCTTGTCGCGGATCGCAGGCACCGCCTTGAAGAAATCGACACCTTCCTCGACCGTCATCTCGAGCACATCGGCGATGGATTTGTTCTTGAAATGCACTTCCAGGGTTTCGCGGTTATAGCGCGTGCCCTTGCATTGGTCGCATTGCACATAGACGTCGGGCAGGAAATGCATCTCGATCTTGATGACGCCGTCGCCCTCGCAGGATTCACAGCGCCCGCCCTTGACGTTGAACGAGAAGCGGCCGGGCTTGTAGCCGCGCGCCTGCGCCTCGGGCAATCCGGCGAACCAGTCGCGGATCGGCGTGAAGGCGCCGGTATAGGTGGCCGGGTTCGAGCGCGGCGTGCGGCCGATCGGCGATTGGTCGATATCGATCACCTTGTCGAGGAACTCGATGCCCTCGATGCGGTCATGCTCGCCCGGATGCGTGCGCGCGTCATGGAGGCGTTTGGCGAGCGCGTTATAGAGCGTCTCGATGATGAGGGTCGATTTGCCGCCGCCCGAGACGCCGGTGACACAGGTCATGGTGCCCAGCGGAATATCGACGCTGATGTTCTTGAGATTGTTGTGCTTGGCGCCGACGATGCGGAGCTTCGCCTGCTTGCCAGCACCCTTGCGCCGCTCCGACGGGATCGGAATCGAACGTTTGCCGTTGAGATATTGCGCGGTGAGGCTGTCCGTCTTCATCACCTCGGCCGGCGTTCCCTGCGCCACCACCGTGCCGCCATGGATGCCGGCGGCGGGACCCATATCGATCAGGTAATCGGCGTTGCGGATCGCATCCTCGTCATGCTCGACCACAAGCACGGTGTTGCCGAGATCGCGGAGGCGCTTCAACGTTGCGAGCAATCGGTCGTTGTCGCGCTGATGGAGGCCGATCGAGGGTTCGTCCAGCACATAGAGCACGCCGGTCAGGCCCGAGCCGATCTGGGAGGCGAGGCGGATGCGCTGGCTCTCGCCGCCAGACAACGTCGCCGAAGCGCGGGAGAGGGTGAGGTATTCGAGGCCCACGGAATTGAGGAAGCCCAGCCGCTCGTTGATTTCCTTCAAGATGCGATAGGCGATGTCGTTCTGTTTCTTGGTGAGCTTTTTCGCCAGGCCCCCGAACCAATCCGCCGCCTGCAGGATCGACATGTCAGCGACCTCGGCGATGTGCTTCTTGTCGATCTTGACCGCGAGCGCTTCCGGCTTCAGGCGCTTCCCCTCGCAGGCCTCGCAGGGGCTGGTGGATTGGAAGCGGCCCAATTCCTCGCGCACCCAGGCGCTGTCCGTCTCGCGGAAGCGGCGCTCCATATTGGTGATG
The DNA here is from genome assembly GCF_041909655.1 of Dongia sp. Classification (GTDB taxonomy): domain Bacteria; phylum Pseudomonadota; class Alphaproteobacteria; order Dongiales; family Dongiaceae; genus Dongia. The sequence goes on from NZ_JAYRDA010000015.1 coordinate 24,969, forward strand.
ACACCCTCGAATGGCCGCGTCGTCTTGTAGGAGCGCGTGCCGTCATCGAAGGACATGGTGACGGATTCCTCGCCCGAGCCGAACAGGATCATGTCGCGGGTCTTCTTCGGCAGATCCTTCCAGGCGGTCCCCAGCGAGAACTTGAAATGCTTGGCAAGGCTCTCCAGCGCCTGGGTGTAATAGGAGGAGGTCGAGCTTGCCCAGGGCGCGATGGCGCCATCGCGCAGGGTCTTCGAACTGTCCGGCACCACCATCTCGGGATCGAAATAGAGTTTCGATCCCAATCCATCGCAGACGGGGCAGGCGCCGAAGGGGTTGTTGAACGAAAAGAGGCGCGGCTCGATTTCGTCGATCGTGAAACCCGAGACGGGGCAGGCGAAGCGCGAGGAGAACAGAATCCGCTCGCCCGGCTTGTCGGCGTAATCGGCGAAGAGCAAACCGTCGGCCAGGCCCAAAGCCGTCTCGACGCTGCCGGCCAGGCGCGTCTCAAGACCGGGTTTCACGGCGATGCGGTCGACCACCACCTCGATATCGTGTTTCAGCTTCTTGTTGAGATTGGGCACCTCGGCGATCTCATGGATCTTGCCGTCGACCCGCACGCGCTGGAAGCCGCGCTTCTGCAAATCCTGGAATTCCTTCCGGTACTCGCCCTTGCGGCCGCGTGCGATGGGGGCGAGGAGCAACAGGCGCGTGCCTTCGGGCAGGGCCATGATCCGGTCGACCATTTGGCTGATCGTCTGACTCTCGATGGGCAGACCCGTCGCCGGCGAATAGGGGATGCCGATGCGCGCGAAGAGCAGGCGCATGTAATCGTAGATCTCGGTCACCGTGCCCACGGTCGAGCGCGGATTCTTCGAGGTGGTTTTCTGCTCGATCGAGATCGCGGGCGAGAGGCCGTCGATCGAATCGACGTCCGGCTTCTGCATCAATTCCAGGAACTGCCGGGCATAGGCCGAGAGGCTCTCGACATAGCGCCTTTGCCCTTCGGCATAGATCGTGTCGAAGGCCAAAGACGACTTCCCGGAGCCGGAAAGGCCGGTGATCACGACAAGGCTGTCGCGGGGGATGTCGACATCGACGTTCTTGAGATTGTGCTCGCGCGCGCCGCGCACGGAAATCTTGTTACCAGTCAACTGGTTAGCCATGGGGACCTGGGGCAAAAGAGGCAGAATCGGCGGCCATGCTGTACCGCAGCAAGGGCGCATCATAACCGTGATCGCGCGGGTGTAATACCCCTTTTGTTCTTCTGATCTCGGTGCTAGGAAAGGAGCCGGCGACGCGCTATACGAGCGCATTCACGCATCGGTTTTTGAGCAGGGGGCTACATTCATGGCGGGCAGCGTCAACAAGGTTATTCTCGTCGGCAATTTGGGACGCGACCCGGAAATCCGCTCGACCCAGGACGGCACCAAGGTGGCCAATCTTTCGGTCGCGACCTCGGAAAGCTGGCGCGACAAGAGCTCGGGCGAGCGCCGCGAAAAGACCGAATGGCACCGCGTCGTGATCTTCAACGAACGCCTGGTCGACGTGGCCGAGCGCTTCCTGAAGAAGGGCTCCAAGCTCTATATCGAAGGCCAGTTGCAGACCCGCAAATGGACCGACCAATCGGGTGCCGAGAAATACACCACCGAAGTCGTGCTGCAGCGTTTCCGCGGCGAACTCACCATGCTCGACGGCAAGGGCGAAGGCGGTGGCGGCGGCATGGCCGATAACGGCGGCGATTACGGCGGCGGCAGTGGTGGTGGATATGGCGGCGGCAGCTCTGGCGGCGGCTTCGGCGGCGGCTCATCCGGCGGCGGCGGCGGTGCCCGCGGCGGCGACCTCGACGACGATATTCCGTTCTGACCTCGGAACGTTTGCTTCAGACACCCGGCCGTCAGGCCGGGTGTCTCTTGTCCAATGTTTGCAGATAGCGCCCCGCCACATCCTTGGCGGTGGCGATTAAATCCGCCACCAGCGCATTGGCGGAATCGCGATAGCCGATCGCGATGGCACATTCTTCCATGTCCTCAATGACCCGGAACACGACACCGGGCCTGGCATAGTACTTTGCCGTGCTCTCCGCGGTGATGCTGATTCCCTTCCGGGTCGCCACGGCACGCAGCTCTGCATCGACAGTGGCGGTTTCAAACACGACCCTGGGTGGGTTGCCGTTGCGGTATTGCGTCGCCAGCCAGTAATCCCGCCAAATGCCGTTGCCTGGGGCGGCGATGATCGGCTCGTCCAGGATATCCGCGAGCAGAACCTTCTCGCGCTGCGCCAACGGATGGTCCGGCGCCAGGCAAACCACGCACTTTTCACGGAACAATTCGACGGTCCTGATGTCCTCGCTGAGCTCGGTCGGCGGTCGGATAATGCCGCAATCGACCGAATTGCCGAGCAAGCCGGCATCGGGATTGTGGAAGTCAAACTCGATGAATTGCAGCGAGGCCTGCGACCGGCGCCGCTCGAACTCTTCTGCGATACCCGGCAACAGCTCAACGCCGGTACCGATCAGGTAGCCGACGCGCAACTCGTTATGCATGGATTGCTGCAGCGATTTGATGCTGGCATGAAAGCCGTCCATCTCCTGGGCGAGGTGCTTGGCCTTTGCCAGCAGCGTTTCGCCATAGGCCGTCAGGCTGACATTCCGCGTCGTGCGCTGAAAAACCGCGAATCCCAGTGTCTCTTCCAACTGCAGGATGGTCTGTGACAGGGCCGGCTGCGATACGCCGAGCCGGGTGGCAGCCCGCGCAAAACTCTTCTCCGTTGCCACGGCGATGAAGCACCGGACGTGCCTGAACTGGATATTCATAAGAGACATGAATTAATCCTTCAGGTAATCGTCCTTGTTGTCAATGCGCTTCCCTGAATAATCGATGCACAAATGTCAGAGGAAATGCGTCGATGAATACCGGGCAAGTAGCTGCAATCACTGATAAAAATATACATGCTCTAGGTAAGAGGTCATTGATTCATGACCCGCTCGAGGGCGATGAGGGAAAGATCACCCTGGTGCGCGCGCGGGGTTCCCTGGTTTGGGATGATCAGGGCCGCGAATACCTTGATTGTACGTCCCAGGCCTGGTCCAACAATCTCGGCGCGAACGACCCGCGGGTGGTGAAGGCAGCCATCGCCCAGATGCAGGAAATCACCCATGCACGCCCGAACTTCAACACGCTGCCGCTTCTGGAACTGACCGCGAAATTGCGCCAGATTGCGCCGGGCGACCTCAACCGCATCGGCTATTGCCTTCATGGCAGCCTTGCAGTCGAGATGGCGATCAAGCTTGCCTTCAAGAACAAACCGGGGCGGCACAACCTCATTGTGTTGCAAGACGCTTATCATGGCCGATCCATCACCACCATGGCGGCGAGTTGGCCGCATCCCGACAACCCCTTCCTGCCGATCCAGCCACGTTTCGTGCGCGTGCCGCATCCCGACCCCTATCGCCCGCGCCTCGGCATGGATGTCGAGGCTGAATCGAAGCTCTGCCTGTATCTGCTGGAGGAGACGATCGCCAAGGGTGTCGATGGCGGCGTTGCTGCCATCATGCTGGAACCCATCATGGGAAATGGTGGCCATATCGAACTGCCGCTCTCCTTCCTGAAAGGCGTTCGCGACATCTGTGATCGTCACGACATCGTCCTGATCTGGGACGAGATCCAAAGCTGCTTCGGCCGCACCGGCAAAATGTTTGCTGCTGATCTGTACGGCATCGTCCCGGACATCATGACCTTCGGGAAAGGTGTCGGTGGTGGTTTTCCGCTGGCGGGTATCTTCGCCAGCGACCGTCTGCAGGGTTTTGAATCGGGCGAGGACGCGCTTACCTTCGGCCAGTTTCCGGTCGCCATGGCGGCGGCTGTCGCCACCGTTGATGCAATCATTTCTGACGGCCTTTGTGACAAGGCGCGTGAACATGGAGCTTACGCAACCCAGCGTTTGGCGGAAATGTCGGAGCGCCGCAAGCTGATTGGCCATGTGCGCGGGCCTGGCCTCTTTGTCTCCGTCGAATTGGTCAAGGACCGGCAGACCAAGGAACCCGCCCGCAAGGCGGCGTCCGAAGTATATCGACGCGGCGCGGCGAAGGGCGTGCTGTTCGGAGAAAGTCGTTACGCCGGCCTTGGCAATCTCATCAAAGTGAAGCCGCCGCTCGACTGCACTCATGAACAGATGTCGCATGCCTTGGATATACTGGATGAGGTGTTGGGATCGATCGAGGCTGATGGAATTGCATAACTGAAAACAACAGGCGATTTACGCCCAACTAGAAACAGGGAGATCTGACATGTTCAATCGGAAAGTGACGCGACGCTCCATGCTCGCCGGTACGGCCGCGGCGGCGATATCCATGCCGTTTGTTCGTCCGTCCTGGGCGGCACCCACCCAGCTGCGGGCATTGATGTGGGAGGCCTATGTGCTTCCCGACGTGATTACCAAGTTCGAGGAAGAGAATAACGTCAAATTCGTCGGCACCTTCTTCGATGGCAATTCCGAGGCTTATAACAAGCTTCGGGTCGGCGGCGCCAAGGAGTTCGACCTGGTCCAGGCGGATGGCTTCTGGCCCCAGCTTTATTTCCGCGAAGGACTGATCCGCGCGGTGGATTATGCGGCGCTCAGTAATTCAGGCAATTACCTGCCGGAATTCCATGCCGAAAAATTCAAGGTCCTGTCCGACCCGGTCTCCGGTGCAAAGATCGGCTATCCGTTCTGCTGGGGTGCCTATGGCATCACCTATGATGCCAATGTAGTGGCGCCGGAAAAGACCGAAACGATCCAATGCATGTTCAACGCCGATCTCAGCGGTCGCCTGGCGACCAGCGCCCGGTTTGAGGAGAATATCGCCCTTGTCGCCCTGCTGGTAACCGAGCAGATGGGGACGCGGAATAGCGAGCGCCCCGATGGCAAGCCATTCAATCCCTATGTTCTCACCGATGCGGAACTGGATGGCGTGCAGAAACTTCTGATCGAGCAAAAGGGTCTTTTGCTCACGCGCTACCAGGATAATCCGACCCTCTTCCAGTTGCTGCAAAGCGGTGCCGTTGTGGCGGCGACCGAGTTCGCTCAGGTGTTTCGTCAGCTCCTGACCAGCAAGGATGGCGCGCCGATCGGTGACTTCCGCCACGCCCTGAAGATGAAGGAGGGCGGACTGGGCTGGGTGGATACCTGGTTGGTGACTTCCGGTGTTGCGGATGGCGCGCATCTCGATCTCTGCAACAGCTTCATCAACGAAATGATTTCTCCCGCCATCATGAAGCGGATCGGCGAGGTTGCCGGCTGCTCGGCCACAATCGATCTGCGCGCGATCTCCTCGGAAGAGGAGCGCAAGCTCTATCTGATGGACCGCTCCAGCGAGATTGCCGACCTTTTCATGTTCGACCAACCATCATCGCCCGAAAAATGGGAACGCATCTGGTCCAACGTTCAGGCAGCTTGAGCAACCGCTACATGAACGTTTAGTTTGCAGGAAAGGCCTGTCGGAGAGGTGCATCCTTTCCGACAGGCGTGCCATGGCATTTTTAGGGCGATGATTGATGACTTCCGAGGGTCCCTATATCCGCATTGACCAGGTCTCGCGCCGATACGGACCCGTCCGCGCGCTCGATGATCTCAGCATTGATATTGAAAAGCATGAATTCATCGCGATCCTTGGCCCCAGTGGTTCGGGCAAGAGCACGCTGCTGCGCCTGATCGCTGGTCTCGACCGGCCGACCACCGGCCGCATCTATATCAAGGGCGAAGATGTGACCGAACTGCCGCCCCACAAGCGCGGTATCGGCATGGTATTCCAGGAGTTTCTGCTTTTCCCACACCGGACGGTTCGGGAGAACCTCGCCTTCCCCTTGCGCATGACCAAGGAAACGCCGCAGAAGATTGCCGACCGGCTGGCCTGGGTTGAGGGCGTGCTTTCCCTGAATGGGTTGATGGATCGCTACCCGAACCAGCTCTCCGGTGGACAGCAGCAGCGCGTGGCACTCGGGCGCGGTCTCGTGGCACATCCCACGCTTCTGCTGCTCGACGAGCCGCTCGCCAATCTCGACCGAGAGCTGCGGCAGGAGATGGAGGTGGAAATCCGCCGCTATCAGAAGCAGCTGGGCATTCCTTTCGTTTACGTCACCCATAACCAGGAAGAAGCACTCAGCATGAGCGACCGCGTCGCGGTCATCCATCGTGGCAGGCTGGAAGCCTATGGTGAGCGGCAGGCGATATATGATCGGCCGCAAACGCCTTTCGTCGCGCGCTTTGTCGGCAAATCGACGAAATTTGCCGGCGTGGTTGATCCGACCGGCGGCTTCATAAAGCTGGCTGATCATGATTATGCCGTTGCCAACGCGGCGACGGGCCTGCACCGGCCGGGCATGGCGGTCGAGATATTCGTCAAGAACGAGCGGTTTGACCTCCACCCGGCGGCGGAAGGGCGGGCGGGCATTCCTTGCGTCGTCGGCGATGTTGTCTTGCGCGGTCCGTTCCTTGAATACATTCTTGAAACCGGCGGCCGGGAACGCATTATCGCCGTCCAACCGAAACGCGTCGATCCTTTGCCCCTGGGTGCGTCTCTCTCCCTTTCCTGGGATGCGGGGCAATGCCATGTGTTTGCGGCGGAGTAGGTGATGTTTGGTCCCTATGCCAGGCAGCGACTTTTCCTCAATATTCCGGTGCTGTTTCTGATCCTGTTTTTCGTTGTGCCGCTGATTGCGCTGGTGGTGCTCAGTTTCTGGCAGACTGAAAACTACAAAATCATTCGCGAATGGTCGCTGCTTAACTATGCAACGCTGGCGACCGAAACGGCCTATGTTACTTTCTTCTTCCGCTCCCTGCTGATGGCGCTGGGTGTATCGGTCTTTCTGGTGCTGGTCTCCTGGCCAATTGCCTATTTCATCGTCCGGTATGGCGGCCGCTATAAACTCATCCTGTCGCTGCTGCTGGTTATTCCATTCCTGTCGGGCGAAGTGTTGCGGCTGATCGCGCTTCAGGGAATTCTCGGGCCGGCGGGTCTTGTAAACGGTGCTTTCATTCGCATGGGGATGGCTCCGCTGCGCTTCATCATGTATTCCAACGCGGCGTCCTTCATCGCCTTTGTCTATCTTTATCTGCCGCTTGTCGTGACGACGATCTATCTGTCGCTGCTCAATTTTGACTTCCGGCTGACCAGCGCCGCCAGTGCGTGTGGGGCAGGGCGCATGCGCGTTTTCATGGAGATCGTCTGGCCGCTCAACCTGTCCGGCACCATCATCGGTTTCCTGCTGAGTTTCATTCCTACCCTGTCGGCCTCTCTGGTGCCGCGCTTCCTGGGTGGGCCGGACGGCACGCTCTATGGCATGTCGATGGCACAGCAATTCGGTGAATCCGGTACTTGGGCGCTGGGGGCAGCGATGGGTGTGGTGCTGTTTGTATTTTCGGTCATTGCCCTTGTGGTGCTCAGCCTTGGCGTCAATCTGCGCCGGACCGGGTTCACCGGCATGGGTAGACAATGATGCGGATGGATCGCGACTTTCTGGCAAAATGGTCGCTCGCCGCGATTCTGATCGTTGCCTATGTCTTCCTCTATCTTCCGATCATGCATATTCTGTTCGCATCGATGTCGTCGCGGCCGAACTTTCCCTATCCGCCGGAGTTCAATTTTTCGAGTTACGTCCGGCTCTATACCAATACCATCTATCAAAGCGCCTTCTTGAACAGTCTAACCATCGCGACCTCGACGGCTATTCTGGCAACGGTGCTGGCATTCGTCGCCACAATCGGCATTCTGCGCTTTGCTGGCCGGCGCGCTCTGGTCTATGCGATCTTCTTTGCTGCACCGTTGTTCGTCTCCGAGATCCTGCTCGGGATCGCCAGCATGTCGCTCTATTATCTCGTCTTTGGCGTCGCCGGAAACATGATGGCGGCCATCATCGCCAATGCCGTGCATTGTTTCAGCTTCTGTTTCTTGATCATGGCATCGCTGTTCTACAAGTATGATTGGCGGATGAATGAGGCGGCGCTGGTCTGTGGCGCCTCACCGCTCCGCTCCTTTTTCGAGGTGATGCTGCCGCTGACATGGTCCGGAATTCTCAGCAGCCTGATCTGCGCCTTCGTGCTCTCTCTCAATGGTCTCGACATTTCCTTCTATCTCCTGGGGGCGACGCCGACCATGCCGTCCGTGGCCTGGGGCGCCCTGCGCTATGGCGTGAAGCCCGAGCTCTATGCCCTGTCCTCAATCATCAACATGGCGGTCTTCATCGCCATAGCGCTCCTCTATTGGCTCATCCGCGCTGACAAGACCCGGCAGGCCGGGCATGAGGCGGCCTAGCGAGCTATTCAGGAATCCGCGCGATAGCCTTGATTTCAAAATCGAAGCCCGCGAGCCAGGTGACGCCCACTGCCGTCCAGGTGGGATAGGGCGCCTCGCCGATTTCCTCGGCGCGGATGGCAAGCATGGTCTCGAATTGTTTTTCGGGATCGGTGTGGAAGCTGGTCACATCCACCACATCGTCGAAGCTGAGCCCGGCGGCCGCCAGCACGGCCTTCAAATTGGCAAACGCCCGGCGCACCTGGTCGGCGAAGACCGGTTCGGGCGAGCCGTCCGCACGGCTGCCGACCTGGCCGGAGACGAAGAGCATGTCGCCTGAGCGGATCGCCGCCGAATATTGATGCAGATCGTAGAGGGCATGGCGGTCGGCGGGGAAGACGGCGTCGCGCTTGGGTGATTTAACGGCTTGAGACATCACGGTTTCCTTTCGGGGGACAAGTACAGCCCTCGAGATAGGGTTCTGCGATTGCGATGACTAGGCATTGAAATCCGTACAGGTTGATGCAAAATTACCAGCAATGTCTCGACCGTCGCTCAACGATCTCAACGCCTTCGTGGCCGTTGCCACCCACCGCAGCTTTCGCCGCGCGGCGGACGAGCTCGGCACGGCGCCCTCCACCCTGAGTCATGCGATGCGCGCTCTCGAGGAACGCATGGGGGTGCGGCTGCTCAATCGCACGACCCGCAGCGTTTCGCCGACCGAGGCCGGGTTCCAATTGCTCGGCCACCTTCAATCGGCCCTGGCCTCGCTGGACGAGGCCCTGGATAGCGTCGCCGCCTTCCGCGGCAAGGTAGCCGGCACCGTCCGCATCAACGCCCCGCGCCTGGCGGCGGCACTTCTCGTCCGCGACGTTCTTCCCCTGATGTCGGAGCGCTTTCCCGACGTGATTGTGGATGTCGTCGTCCAGGGGCTGCTGATCGACATTGTTTCAGCCGGCTTCGATGCCGGCATGCGCCTCGCCGATTCCATTCCGAAGGATATGATCGCCGTCCCGCTGGGCGCGCCGGTACGCTTCATCTGTGTGGCGTCGCCCGCTTATCTCGATCGCGCCGGTGTTCCGAAAACGCCTGAGGATCTGAAACGCCACCGCTGCATCGGCCATCGCCTGCCGAGCGGCAAGCTCTACCGCTGGGAGTTCGCACGGGCCGGCCAGGAACTGACGATCGACACCACCGCCTCCATCCTTCTCGACGACGAGGAATTGATGGTGGAAGCGGCCGTCAAGGGATTGGGCATTGCCTATGTCGCAGGTCCGGCCGCGGCGGCGGCTCTCGCCGCGGGACAGTTGCGCGCGGTTCTCGTGTCCTGGATGCCGGGCGCGGAAGCGCTGGCGGTCTATTATCCGGGGCACCGGGCCGTGCCGCCGGCCCTGCGTGCCTTTCTGGATGTCGTCAGAGACGCAAGCAAGACCGGGTCGAACGCCTAGGCGTTGATGAGCGGCCTCGTCTCCTGGAAGGCGCGCGCGCCGACTTCGCTCGAGGCGAATTTCGCCAGCAATTGCAGGGTCTGCGTCTGATCCTTGTCCAGAACGCGCGGTTCGGTATCGATGATGCAGAGCGACGCCAGCGCAAATCCGTCCGGATCGATGACCGGCGCGCCGGCATAAAAGCGGAAATGCGGCGCATCCTTCACGGCCGGATTGCCGGCAAACCGTGCATCTCCCGACAGATCGCCGATGGTGAACACGCCCCTCTGCAAGATGGTGTAATTGCAGAAAGCCCAGCTTCTCGGCGTCTTCGTGAGTGCGAGACCGTGGCGCGATTTGAACAACTGGTGCGTGGCGGTCAGCATCGAGATCAAGGCGATCGGCGCCTTGAGGCTGTAGCTTGCCAGCCAGGTCAACTGGTCGAAGATTTCCTCGCGCCCCATTGCCAGCAGGCCGGATCGCTCCACGGCGGCGAGGCGCTGTCCCTCATTCACCGCGACGGGAAAGGCGGGGGCCGCTGAAAAGATGTCTTCCGATTTGGTAACGTCCTGCAATGCCGCCCGTACAATATTGGCAAGCTCCTGCGGATCCATGACGCGGGCGTGCAAGCGGGATGACAGGAGATCCGACCCCTCGGAGGAAAGGCCCCCCAACGCAACAAGCTTCGTTTGCCGGAGTGCTGGATTGAGCGCGGCATATTCCAGAAAGGACAATCGATTGCCGGTTTCTTCCGTCATATCGGCAATGACCACAGCCGGAGCGCGCGCACCCATCGCGAAGGATGCCGCGACGGGGTCTGTATAGCTCTCCACCGAGCAGCCGCCGATCGCGGCAAGAACCGTCTCGAGCATCGTCAGTCGTTCCGCGGATGCCAGCAGAACGAGGCGCGCCGAGGAAAGGTCGAGCAGCTGCGTGCTCTTCCGGGCCATGAAGGTCAGAACGTCGGCGCGATAGACGCGCCGATGGCCGCCGGGCGTCTTCCACGACGTCAGCGCGCCGCCTTCGATCAGCAGCTGAGCCGTGCGTACCGACACCCCCAATAACTTGGCTGTCTCGGAAGTCGTCAGAATGTCGTCTTTCATTCTTTACCAATCAAGAATATCGAGCCACCGACAGTATAGCTGTACGCCGCACCAGCCTCGCCTCGAAATCGCGCTCTGACCGCCTTGAGTCTATTGGGCTGTTTTGCCCATAGGAGTGTGTGCTTATCTCCAAAGATTTTATGAGTTTAGAGCGCATCTAAAAAAAATCAATCCTATTTGATATATTTGATAGATTCGATACGTAAGCCATTGTACCAGAGCGACGCAGCGGGCCTGACGACCGCTCCGGGTAAATCATAAATAATCCACAGGATGATCCAATAATGACCGCCAATCCCAATAATAATCCCTCCTCTCAAGCAATTGATCCCAATAACGCCCCGCAAGTGGGCAATGTGGACAAGCGCGATACTTATGATTTCATTGTCTGCGGCGCCGGCCCGGCAGGTTCGGTCGTCGCAGCGCGTTTGGCCGAGAATCCGGCGGTCCGGGTCCTGCTGCTTGAGGCGGGCGGCAGCGACGACGTGCCGGAAGTGATGAATCCGGGATCGTGGCCGGCCAATCTCGGCTCGGAACGCGATTGGGGGTTCACGGCACAGCCCAACCCCTATCTCAACGGCCGTGCCATTCCCCTCAGTATGGGCAAGGTGCTGGGCGGCGGTTCCAGCATCAACGTCATGGTCTGGGCACGCGGCCACAAGAACGATTGGGAGCATTTCGCCGCGGAAGCGGGCGATCCCGCCTGGGGCTACGAGGCCGTTCTTGGAATTTATCGCCGTGTCGAGAATTGGCAGGGTGCGAGCGATCCCTTGCGGCGCGGTGCCGGCGGCCCGGTCTTCGTGCAATCGGCAGTCGATCCGCAGCCCGTCGCCCGCGCCATGGTCGAGGCAGCGCAAGCCATGGGCCTGCCACGTTTCGACAGTCCCAATGGCGAGATGATGGAAGGGCGTGGCGGTGCGGCGATCAACGATCTAATCGTGCGCGATGGACAGCGCGCCTCGATCTTTCGCTCCTATGTCCAGCCGCTGCGCACGCAGCCCAATCTCACAATCCTGACCCATGCCCTGGTGAGCAAGCTGATCATCGCGGGAAATTCGGTTGCGGGAGTGGAGGTGGTCACGGATGGAAAGCCGCGCCGGTACATGGCGGCCCACGAAGTCATTCTGTCGCTGGGTGCCGTCAACACGCCCAAGCTGCTCATGCAATCCGGCATCGGACCCGAGGCGGAACTCGGGCGCCATGGCATCCCGCTGATCCAGCATCTGCCCGGTATCGGCCGGAATCACCAGGATCATGTCTCGTTTGGGTGCATCTTCGAATATGAGAAGCCGCAGCAGATCGGCCATGGCGGCTCGGAGGCCACGTTGTATTGGTCGAGCGCGGCGCATCTGGATGTCCCCGACATGTTCCATTGTCAGCTCGAATTTCCGGCGCCGAGTGCCGAAACCGCGGCCTTGGGAATTCCCGCGCATGGCTGGACGATGTTTGCCGGGCTGGCACATCCCAAAAGCCGCGGCTCCCTTCATCTCTCCGGCCCCAATCCCGATGACCCGATCCTGATCGAGGCAAACACGCTTTCGCATCCGGACGATCTCGACTGTGCGCTTGCCAATATCGCGTTGTGCCGGGAACTCGGCGCCCAAAGCGCCTTCGGCGGGCTGGTCAGCCGCGAGGCGCTGCCGGGCAAGCTGAATGATCAGGACATGCGCAACTTCGCCCGCAATGCGGCCGTCACTTACTGGCATCAATGTGGCACCGCCAAAATGGGGCGCGATCCCATGTCGGTGGTCGATGCTCGGCTCAAGGTCCACGGGATTGAGAACCTGCGCATCGCCGATGCCTCGATCATGCCCAGAATCACCAGCGGAAACACCATGGCGCCCTGTGTCGTCATCGGTGAGCGCGCTGCGGACATGATCAAGGCCGCCTACGGTATCTGAGCCCAAGGCCCGGCCTCGCTTGCGGGAGATTTTGAAATGTTCTTTGCCTCATCATCAAAACCGGAGCTTGTTATGCCTCACGGCCATGATGCTGTTGAGTCCACCCCTACGAAGGCCGTCCATCCGAAAGCCGGATATATCCTGGTCGTCGATGACGATCCGGTCATGCGTCGGATGATTGCGTGCTATTTCGAGGAGAACAACATTCCCGTGCGCGGGGCCGCCAGCCGGCAGGAGATGTCGCGCTATTTTTTGGGCCCGGCACCCTGCTTGATCGTGCTCGATATCCATCTTGGCCGGGATGACGGCCTGGATGTCCTGCGCGAGATCCGGTCGTATTCGGATGTTCCGGTCATCATCATGACGGGCCATAGCAGCGATGAAGTCGATCGGGTGGTCGGATTGGAACTCGGCGCCGACGATTATCTGACCAAGCCATTCGGCCTGCGCGAATTGCTGGCCCGCGTCCGGGCCGTGCTGCGGCGGCAGGAATTCGGGCGGCTGGCGCGGGGGCGCGACCCGCAGCGCGGCGGCTACCGATTCAATGGCTGGCAGTTGGAGCGGCGGGACCGGCGGCTTCTCAATCCGGCCGGCGAAGTGGTGGCGCTCACCAAAGGCGAATTCGCTTTGCTGCTGGCCTTCCTCGGCGCACCGCAGCGGCCGTTAAGCCGGGAATGCCTGCTGCAGAGCACCCGCATCCACGAAGACATTTTCGACCGCAGTATCGATGTGCAGGTGCTGCGTTTGCGGCGCAAGCTCGAACCCGACCCGGCCGCGCCGAAGATCATCAGGACCGAGCGCGGAATCGGCTACACCTTCACCGCGCTTGTCGAGCCCTTCTGATCCGGCGCGGCCCGACTGGGCTGTCAGGCGACGCGGAAGTTCTTGAACTGCCAAGGATCCGACATGTCGACATCTTCCGGGAACAGGGGATTGCGCCCCTGAAGCGGCGTCCAGTCACCATAGGTTCCGACGAGCTTGCCGAGATAGGGCCGCGTGATCTCGAGGATGCGCGCATGGTCCATCTCGTCGGGTTCCACCAATCCGCGATTGGGATTCTCCATCGCCCAGATCATGCCGGCCACGACCGGCATGGTGACCTGCAGGCTGGTAGCGTTCTGATAGGGTGCCAGCTTGCGCGCTTCCTCGATCGACAGAACCGAGCCATACCAATAGATGCCCTTGGCATGCCCCATCAGCAGAACGCCGAGCTCGTCGACGCCTTCTGTGATCTCGTCCATCAAGATCCGCTTCTCGCGCTGCAGGTTCCAGTTCTTGCCGGCCAGTTCGTGCAACGACAGGACCGCATCGTCGCAGGGATGATAGGCATAGTGGACGGTTGGCCGATAAAGGATATTCTGGCCCTTGCGCAGGGTCAGGTAATCGGCGATCGAGATCGATTCTCCATGCGTGACCAGAAATCCGTGATAAGGCCCCTCAAGCGGCGTCCAACTGCGGATTCGGGTGCCGGCGCCCTGGCGATTGAGATAGATCGCGGCACCGCAGCCGAAGCTGTGTCGGCCGGCATCGGTGGGGAAGTGGCGTTCATGGCTGCCCCAGCCGAGTTCCGCCGGTTGGGACCCCTCGCTGAAGAATCCGTCCACCGACCAGGTATTGACGAATTCCCCCGGTTGCTTGGGCAGGTTGGAAACCTGGGTGTCCCGTTCCGCGATATGAATCACATTGACGTTGAGATGATCGGCGAGTGCCGCCCAACCGCTCCGTCCCGTCGGCGATGCCTCGACGCCGGTGTCGTGGGCGATATCGAGGAGCGCCTGTTTCACGAAATGGGAAACCAGGCCGGGATTGGCGCCATGGGTCACGACGGCAGTGGGGCCTTCATCCCCGGTCCTGCGCCGGAACTCCAAGACGCTCTCGCGCAAGGCATAGTTCGAACGCTCGGACGGCGAGAGCGCGTTATCCGTATAGCCGCCGCACCAGGGTTCGATGCAGGTGTCGAGATAAAGAACGCCCCGGCGATGACAGAATTCCATCAATGCCAGGCTTGAGACATCGACGGACAGGTTGCACAGAAAATCGCCAGCATCCAGCAGCGGGGTGAGAATTTCGATATAGTTTTCCCGTGTCAAAGGTTGAACGGTGAATTCAATTCCCATGGCTTCGGCCTCGGCGCGGCCGCGTTCATCGGCGGTGACGATTGTAATTTTGACCGGGTCGCAATCGATATGCCGGAGGATGAGCGGCAATGTGCCTTGGCCGATACTGCCGAAGCCCAGAATGACGATGCGGCCGAAAAACGTGACGTACTTTTTTCCCGAAGAAATCGCGGGGTATGACAAGGGAAAGTCTCCTTTGGAAATGCGAGGTATGCCCTCACAATCTCCGGCGGGCGGATTTCCCTAACGTTTCAGAATGGGGGGATACGGTTACCAATGCGATATGGGATCTGGCCGGGCTTTGGAAAGTGGGCCCCTTCCCGCGGGGGAAGGGGCCGTTGAAGCCTATTTTACCTGGAAGGCGTTGTTGTCTTCATTCATCTCGCGGATACGGTTGGGGTCGTCGATCCGCAATTGCAGCGAGGTCGCGGTTTCGAGCGCGCCTCCCAGTTCGACCTGAACGACCTGGGACTGGCCCCCGGCGATGGCGGGAATCAGCGTCCCCCGCACACTTGCCGCGCCGGGCGCCGCGCGCAGCGCCTTGAGATTGGTCGGCGTCGAGGCCAACTGGCCGAGATTGGTCACCTTGACGAAAAGCTTGTTGGGCAAGGCGGGGACCGGCTGCACGTCTTCGACCACCAGGTCGGCGAGGAGCAGGGTTGCGGTGACACCCTCGACGATCACCGGGTTGACGATGTCGGGGGCCGGCGCGAGATCGTCGGTGGCTGTCGGGATTGTACACGCGACCGAATAATCGGCGATGTTCGAGATCTTCTTGTGCGGCGCCACGATCTCGAGTTGGTAATAGCCCTGGATGAGGTTGGGATCGCCGGGCGCTTTGAGGCCGAGTTCGCCGCCAGATCCCTGTGCTGCCACAAGACCACCCTGCTGCGGATCCTTGCGGTCGATCTCGACGACATGGTCGAGGAACTTGATATCGGCCTTGGCGAAGCTCGCCTGATAGACCGGAGATGCGACGCCGAGATGGTCGCGGAAGCGGTACTTCACCACGCCCGGCCCGTTGGTCTCGATGGTCGGGTTGAGATGCAGTTCCGCCGGGCAATGGCCGACATGGTCCTTCACCGTTGTCGCGAGTGCCACCTGGCTCACCTGGAAACCGACGCTGATGCCGTTATTGCCGGCCGGCTGAAGATCCGGGTTGCGTGTAATCTCGATGCCCGTGCGTTTCTGGCAGACGACATTGAAATTGCGATAGCTCGGCTGGCTTTGCTTCCAGAAATACCTGTTCTCGCCGGTGGCCGTGGTATAGGCGACCGCGGCCACATAGCGGAACTCGTAGGGCAGGACCGTATGCCGGTCCTCGGCGAAGATCTCGTCGGAGCTCAAGCCCTGCTGCGATAATTCCTGGCGCAGGTTGCGGCAGGCATTGCGTGCCGAAATGCCGATGCTGTTGTCGACATTGGGCTGGGTCCACCAGGCATCCTTGTCGACATGATGAGTGGAACTTGGATGCTGCACCCACGCGGCATAATTATATGGGCTGAAATCTGAAACCTCCATGTCACCACAGCAGGCACCCGTGACACCAGCCGAGGTGATCGGCGCGAGGCCGACGATGAGATAGGATTCCGCCACAGTGAATTTCTTCTTCGAGGTCTTCGCCTCGACATGGAAGGGAATGGAAAGCTGTGTCGGCAGGGCCGTGGCCCAGTCGAGATTGTCCGGGATCACGACGATCGTGTCATAGGTGCCGAGGGCGGCTGCCTGTTCGTTCTCGGCGGCGGTGATCTCCGGGTCGGACATGGATTCAGAACCTGGCGTGTTGTCGGCGGACGCAGCGATGCTGGAAAATGCCAGCAGGGTCCCGGTTGCAACACTGCGCATGAGAAGATGCTTGATCATGGTCGCTTCCTCCGCAAGCACCGGTCGCCGCGATGGCGCCGGTCGCTGGAAGGAGGTCGCCGCCGCGATGGCTTTGCGTTCGACCCGATCACATCCTTGTCACAGATGTTGCGGCCAATGGTGACGGGCGTCACCGAACCCGATCAAATGCAGTTCAAATCACCACGGCGATCCTGCGACATCTTCGCACTCTCAAACGTCTCTTGCACATGGCCACATGTCATCCCCCGCATGGCATGAATCCGTGGCCGTGCCGATTATGTTAGTGAAAACAAGATGCGAAGAGCGGGTGCAGGGATCATCCCAAAGGCACATAAAATTCAGCGCGTCTTTCTTAAGATAGCCATCCTAGCATGCGCGATTTTCGCGATTTTGTGTGGGTAAAAAATTAACAAACCATGACTAGGGTCCGGCGCTCCGACGACCGCACACAACAGAGTTAGTTTGATTCGATGACGACAAAACACGCGACCTTGGATGGTCTTGATATTGACTACATAAAAATTGGCGCCACCGAGCTTGAGCGCGTGTTCGAATTGCACAAGCGGCTTCTGCAAGGACAGCGCGGCGGCGTGCGCGCAAATCTGAAGTTTCATGATCTCTCGCATGCGGTATTGCGCGATGCCTTGCTCGCCGAGGCCGATCTCACCGGAGCGAAGTTGATGGGCGCCGATCTTTCGGGGGCCGATCTTCGAGGTGCCTGCCTGTTCGGGGCCGATTTGCGCCGCGCGACTCTGGCCTACGCCAATATGACGCGCGTCGATCTCCGTGGTGCTTCCATGCGCGGTGCCTGCATGGCACGGGCACTTTTGGTCGAGGCCGATTTGCGCGACGGTTACCTGATGCGCAGCAAGAATGGCGATCTGCTGCCGATGACGGCAAGCCAGAATGCCACGGAGTTATCGGAGGCGACGATGATGCGCGCCGATCTCAGCCGGGCGAAATTGTCAAATGCCTTCGTCATACAGGCCGATTTGCGCGACACCGATTTGCGCGGTGCCGTGTTCGTGCGCGCGGACCTCAGCGGCTCTGACCTCACCGGCTGCAATCTCGAAGGGGCCGATCTTTCCGAAGCCAATCTGTCCGGGGCCCGCCTCGATGGCTGCATCCTTACCCGTGCCACGCTCAGGGGCACCAATCTCTCCTCCGCCAGCTTGCTTGGGGCGCTGCTGGACGAAGTCGACCTCTCCATGGCCAATCTCAGCGGTGCCGATGTCCTGCGCAGGCTGGATGGCATCGACGGGATCATCGGCAATGCTCTGCGCCTGCACCGGGAATGGATCGTCAGCAATGGCGCCAAGGGAAAGCGCGCGGACCTCTCGGGTCTCGATCTCGGTGGACAGGACCTTTCCAACATGAATCTGTCGGCGGCTGTGCTGAAGCAATCCTCGCTGCGTGGCGCGAATCTCTCGGGAACGGTTCTTGCCATGGCGGATCTATCGATGGCCGATCTGCGCGAAACCAAGATGTCGGGCGTCGATTTGCGCGGCGCCTGTCTGGAACGGTGCACTCTTTTCGATGCAATTCTGACGAATGTTATCGCCCGGCCGATGGAGCTGCGCAGCGGCCAGAACTGGCCGACCAGTTTCAGCAAAGCCCGGCTGGCCCGTGTCAATCTCGCGGGCGCCGATCTGACGGGCGCACGTCTGGATGATAGCGATCTCACGCAGGCCAACATGCGGAACACGATTTTGCACCGTACCGTGCTGACCGATGCCATTATGACCATGGCGGATCTGCGCGAAGCCGATTGGGCACATGCGGATCTGCGCGGGGCACGGGATCTGCTGCTGCCCGTCGCCGCGGCCTGACGGTTACATATCCGCGGTCTGCCTGAGCCAGGCGCAGGCTGATCTGCCGGCAACCCGGCCGCTGGCAAAACAGGCGGTGAGCAGATAGCCGCCGGTGGGGGCCTCCCAATCCAGCATTTCCCCGGCGCAGAACATGCCGGGCAAGGCGCGCAGCATCAGATGATCGTCGAGGGCGTCGAAGCTGACGCCGCCTGCCGAACTGATCGCTTCCGCGATGGGCCGTGGCGCCGTGAGGCGCAGGGGCAGGGCTTTCAACGCGGCGGCCAGGCGCTGCGGGTCTGCCATCACTTCTGGCGGCAGGCATTCGCGGAGAAGGGCCGACTTGGTGCCATCGAGGCGCAGGCGCGATTTCACGTGCGAGGAGAAGGAGCGGCTGCCGCGCGGGTGCATGAGTTCCTTCTCGATCTGCGCGACATTATGCTGGGGCAGAAGATCTAGTTCCAGCACCGCCACGCCTCGGTCGGCGATGGCGTCGCGCAAGAATGCGGAGAGGGCATAGATCAATCCGCCTTCGATGCCATGTTCGGTGATGACGCATTCCCCCGGACGCCGCGCACCGGCGAAGTGGCCCACGACATTCTTCAGCGGGGCACCCGCATGTTTCGCGCGGAAGGCCTTGCTCCAATTGATCTCGAAGCCGCAATTGGCTGGCCGCAAAGGTGTGACCTCGACACCGCGCGCGGCGAGCAATGATTGCCAGGCGCCGTCCGAGCCCAGTTGCGGCCAGGAACCGCCGCCCAATGCCAGAACGGTGACGTCGCCTCTTGCCGTGACCTCGCCGCCGGGTGTCGCAAAGCGCAGGGCGCCTGTTGCATCCCAGCCCAGCCAGCGATGGCGCACATGGATGCGCAAGCCTGCTTGCCGCAAGCGGTGCAACCAGGCGCGTAGCAAGGGTGCCGCCTTCATCTCCGCCGGAAAGACGCGGCCCGAACTGCCAACAAAGGTTTCGATGCCGAGTTCACTGATCCATCGACGAAGATCGCTGGGCCCGAAATCGTTCAGCCATGCCTTCACACGCGGCGCCGCGGCGCCATAGCGCCCGATGAAAACCTCGATCGGCTCCGCATGGGTGATGTTGAGCCCGCCCTTGCCGGCCATCAGAAATTTCCGGCCGAGAGACGGCATAGCCTCATAAAGATCGACACTTGCGCCACCCTTGAGCAACTCCTCCGCCGCCATCAACCCAGCCGGGCCGCCGCCAACGATGATGGCTGATCTAGCCTTCATCGCTGTGCCGATAGGGCGAGAGGGTGGCGAGCCCCGCCATCTCATGCTCCAGCGCCTGGCGCTCGCGGTCGAGGTAATCGGCGATGGCGGCGCTGAAATTCGGATCCGCGATCCAATGCGCCGAATGCGTCTCGACCGGCAGATAGCCACGCTGGATCTTGTGCTCGCCCTGCGCGCCGGCTTCGACCCGTTTCAAACCATGGGCGATCGCGTAATCGATTGCCTGGTAATAGCAGCACTCGAAATGGAGATAGGGGACATCCTCGATACAGCCCCAATTGCGGCCGTAAAGCGTATCGCGGCCCACGAGGTTGAGCGCACCGGCGATGGGCTGATTGTTGCGGAAGGCCATCACCAACACGACCTTCTCGCGCATGCTCTCATGCAACGCCGCGAAGAAGGCCCGGGTAAGATAGGGCCGCCCCCATTTCCTGCCGCCGGTATCCATATAGAAGGCGAAGAAGGCATCCCAATGCTCGGATTTGAGGTCGTCGCCGGAAAGGGCGCGGATATCCAGCCCCTGTGCCGCCACCTGTGCGCGTTCCTTGCGCAGGGCCTTGCGCTTGCGTGACGAGAGCGCACCCAGGAAATCGTCGAAACTCCGATAGCCCTGATTGTGCCAGTGATATTGGCAGCCCAGCCGATGCAGATAGCCATGTTCGGCGAGGGCCGCTGCCTCATCACCGGTGCAGAAGGTGACATGGAGCGATGAGAGTCCCGAATTCTCGGCGGTCTGCGTAAGCGTGCGGATCAGCGCCTCGCGGATGCTCAGTTGCTGCGGCGAGGGGCGCACCAGCAGGCGCGGTCCCGGCACGGGCGAGAAGGGGGAAGCGACCTGGAGCTTCGGGTAGTACTTTCCCCCTGCGCGCTCATAGGCTTCGGCCCAGCCATGGTCGAAGACATATTCGCCCTGGCTGTGGCCTTTCACATAAAGGGGGGCCGCGGCGTGGATCTCGCCGGTCGCATCTTCCAGCACGATATGCTGCGGCAGCCAGCCGGTGCCGCGCCCGACCGAGCCGGAGATCTCCAGCGCCTGCAGGAAGGCATGGCTGACGAAGGGATTGTCGCCCCCGGCGCAGGCATCCCATGCCGTGGGCGCGATCTTCTCGATCCGGTCGATGATGCGGGCGGTGAGGGTGAGTTCTGGGTCAGACATTGCCTACCCGCTCACCCTCGAATCCATTTGCCTCACGCAAACTCGACGATGGCGTCGACTTCCACGGCGACATTGAGCGGCAGTACGTTGACGCCCACGGCCGACCGGGCATGCTTGCCGGCATCGCCGAACACCTCGACCATCAGATCCGAAACCCCGTTCGCGACCTTGGGCTGCTCGCTGAAGCCATCGACGCAATTGACGAAGACGCCGAGCTTGCAGACCCGCTTCACCCGGTCGAGATCGCCCAGGGCCAGCTTTAACTGCGCGATGATGTTGAGGCCGCACAACCGCGCCGCCTGCTGCGCCTGTTCGGCGGTGAAATCCTGGCCGACCTTGCCCTGGAACTTGAATTCGCCATTGAGCACGGTGACCTGGCCCGAGACATAGGCGGTGTTGCCGGCCAGCACGACCGGCACGTAATTGGCGACCGGGACGGCGGCCTTGGGCAGCTCGATCTTGAGTTCGGCCAGTTTGGACTCGATTTTGCCAGCCATGGGTTTTCTCCTTGCGATGTTTTTTATGGGTTGCGGTTTCGGAGGCGATCCTAGCGGGTCGGCGCGCACCAATCCAGACCGGAAGGCGCCCCGAATTGCTCTGCCCGCGCCATGTTCCGCCAGGCGACAAGGGGTGGATTTATGCTATGAAAGGGCCCTCAATTCCTTCAGCCATGCGTTTTCCCGCCCGTGACCCAATCCAGCGACGATTCCCTCTCCGTCCCACCGCCGGTTATCCCCGAATCCGAGGCAATCGCCCTCGCTTCCCGGCATTTCGGCCTCAGCGGCAACGTCGCGCGCCTCACCAGCGAGCGTGATGCCAATTTCCATCTGGTGACGGAGCAGGGCGAATTCGTCCTCAAGGTTTCCAACCCGGCCGAGCCGGCCTTGGTCACCAATCTCCAGACCCGGGCGCTCCTCCACATCGCGGCGGTCGATCCCGATTTGCCCGTGCAGCGTGTCGTGCCCAACCTCACTGGCAGCCACGAAGAGACCATCACGGGGCCGGGCGGGCAGGGGATGATCCTGCGCCTCTTCACCTATCTCCCCGGTTTGCCGCTCCACAAGGCCGAGCGCAGCGTCGCACAGCGCCGGGCGCTTGGTACCGCTTTGGCGCGGCTCGGCCTGGCCTTGCGCGGGTTTTTTCATCCGGCGGCGGGACATGAACTCCTCTGGGACATCAAACATGCCGCCCGCATGCGGGATCTTTTGCCGCATATCGAGGAGCCGGCCCGCCGCGCGCTGGTCGAGCGCATCCTCGATAACTTCGATCGGCATGTGACGCCGGTTCTCCCAAAACTCCGCGCCCAGATCGTGCATGCAGATTTCAACCCACATAACGTGCTGGTGGCGGAGGACGATCATGCTTGCGTCGCCGGGATCCTCGACCTCGGCGACATGGTGCACACGCCGCTGGTGAACGACCTCGCCATTGCCGCCTCCTATCAATTGGCGCAAGTGGGCGATCCGCTCTCCGAGGCGGGCGATCTCATCGGGGCCTATCACGCGGTGACGCCGCTCGAGGAAATCGAGATCGATCTGCTCTACGATCTCGTCGGTGCCAGATTGGCGACCACCGCGGCGATCACCTCCTGGCGCGCTGCGCGCTATCCGGAGAACCGCGATTATATCCTGCGCAACGCGCCCCGGGCCTGGGCGGGCCTCCAGGCCTTCGCCGCCTTGCCGCGGCGCGACGCCCAGGAAAAACTGCGCCGCATCTGCGGAATTTGAAGGAGATCTGATCATGGCAATGGTGAATCAATATGTGCCCGGCCGCGAGGGCGATCTCGATCCGCGCGATATTGAGCTGATCCGCCGCCGGCAGAAATTGCTGGGCCCCGCCTATCGCCTGTTCTACGAACAGCCGCTCCACATCGTGCGCGGCGAGGGTGTCTGGCTCTATGACCGCGACGGCAAGGCCTATCTCGATGTTTACAACAACGTGGCCTCAGTCGGTCATTGCCACCCGCACGTTGTCGAAGCACTCTCGAAACAGGCGGCTGTGCTCAACACGCATACCCGCTACCTGCATGAGACCATCGTCGATTATGCGGAGAAGCTGCTGGCGAAGTTCCCGCCCGCTTTGCAGCACGTCATGTTCACCTGCACCGGCTCCGAGGCCAACGATCTCGCCATCCGCATCGCCCGCTCCTATACAAGGGGCAAGGGTGTCATCGTCACCAAACTCGCCTATCACGGCCTCACCATCGCCATTTCCGAACTCTCGCCCTCGCTCGGCGATTACGTGGAACGCGGCGAGCATGTCCGCCTGGTGCCGGCGCCCGATACCTATCGCATCGAGGGGGATGTGGGCGCCGCCTTCGCCGCCGGCGTCAAGCAGGCCATCGCCGACATGCAAGCGAAAGGCATCCAGCCCTGCGCCCTCCTGGTCGACGGCATCTTCTCCAGCGATGGCGTCTTTCCCGGCGAACCCGGTTTCCTGAAGGAAGCCGTCGCGGCGATCCGTGCTGCCGGTGGCATCTTCATTGCCGACGAAGTGCAACCGGGCTTTGCCCGTGTCGGCCCGCAATGGTGGGGCTTTGCGCGCCACGATCTGGTGCCGGACATGGTGACGATCGGCAAGCCGATGGGGAACGGCCATCCCATCGCCGCCGCCATCATGCAGCCGCATATCGTGGCCGAATTCGGGGCGAAGTCGCGCTACTTCAACACCTTCGGCGGCAACCCCGTTTCCTGCGCTGTCGGCCGCGCCGTTCTTGAGGTGATCGAGGCGGAGGGCCTCGCGGAAAATGCCGGGAAGGTCGGCGCCTATATGCTGGATGGCCTCAACAAGCTCGCCCAAAAACATGAGATCATCGGCGATGTGCGTGGCGCCGGATTGTTCCTGGGGTTGGAATTCGTCAAGGACCGCAAGACCAAGGAACCCCTGGCCGTCGCCGCCACCCACGTGGTCAACGACCTCCGCCGCCGCCGCGTTCTCATCAGCGCTACCGGCCCCGGCGCCAACGTCCTCAAGATCCGCCCCCCGCTGGTCTTCACCCAGGAACACGCCGACATCTTCCTCGACGCGATGGAGAAGGCGGTTGCCTCGTTTAAGGGGTGAGCCAGATGTTTGACTTTCACAAATGGCAGGATTGGCTGGAAAGGCAGTCATCCTCAATGGCGCTGAAAAGCGCGGTGATCAGTTTCCGAAAGACTGGCGACGACTACCCCTTGCCAGGTGTGGCGCTAGCGCTCGAGGGATCGAACGCAGTTGCTGACTATCGATGCTGGATCAATGGGTTTGTTGACTTCGATATTGCACTGCTCCGCAACGGTACTGCTGAAGTCATGGTCAATGAGGCCATGATCGCCGTCGACGACGATTCGTTTGAAACGACCTTCCAGACTTTCCTGCAACGGTTCAGGGAATTGAATGCCGAGCAAACCAAGTAGCATCGCAAGGTTGCTAACCACCTGTTGTCATCCCCGCGAAAGCGGGGATCCATTCTTCCGGTAATTCGATGCATGGATGTCCGCCCCGCCGACGCATGTCGGCCTTCGCCGACGAGCGCGGGCATGACAAAGGAGTAGAGCAAGGTCGGATTGACTCCACGCCCCACCTGCCTTAGTTATTTCGCTTACGCCAACACCGCCTTGAGGCCGACTTTGCCGAAGATCTGACCGATCTCAGTGAACGCTGCGTTCATCCGCGCCCGGATTTTACCGGGTGTGGGAGATTGGTGCTGTTGGCGGTGTGCTGGGATCGGTTGTGGCAAATTGATTGCCTGGCTGACGCATTCGTACCAGATCCCGCTTCGGCCCGTTTCGCACCCCGCCTGACCGCATTCCGATAATCTTTTTCTGCCGCCCGCAGCACTTCCAGATCGGAAGGCTGTCGGATCGTGTCTCGGATTTCTTGCGGGCATAGCGCCCATCTCCACCTCGTCATCGCGTCCACCACCACGCCCCAAGTCCAACGTCATTGTGCAGGCTGCAAGGCCGAGCGTCCCTTCGCCAGCAGCGGCAAGTTCCGCGTCAACGCGCAGAAGAAGCTGATCGACGTCTGGCTGATCTATCGCTGCAGCAATTGCGACCAGACCTGGAACCATCCCATTCACGAACGCCAGAAGGTCAAATCGCTCTCACCCGGCGAGCTCAATGCGCTGATGCAGAACGACGCGGCGCTCGCTACGCGCTATGCCCATGATCTCGGGCGCGGCGTGGCGGGGGAGGTATTCCTGGAACGCCGCATCCTTCAGCCGGCCACGGAAGCCACCCAGGAAATCCGCGTCTCGATCGCGGTGCCTGCCGCCGGCATACGGCTTGATCGTGCCCTGGCGCTGGGCCTCTCCTTGCAGCGCGCCGAGGTTCAAACGCTCGTCGAAAGCGGGTCACTCACTCTGCGGCCCAATTCGGCCAAGGCCCTGCGCCGCCCGGTCCAAGACGGACAGGAAGTCACGATCGATCTCGCGCGTTGCCCGCCGGAACTGGTTGGAAAGTGTCGTCGCACTCTCATGGGTTCCCGTTGAGCATCGAGCGGGCAATACGGGCGAGATCGGCAGGTGTATCCACCAGTCGATCCGCGCCGGCGGTTTCAAGCTCGTCTCGGCTGCCATAACCCCAGAGTGCGCCGAGACCGCGCATGCCGACAGCATGGGCGCCGGCAATATCGTGCCGGCGATCTCCGACCATCAGGCTGCTGGATGGCGAAAGATCGTGTTTCGCCACGATATGGGCGAGCAGTTCCGGCTTGTGATCCAGTTCGCCGCTCGGCACGGAACCGTGGATGCCGTCGAAATAGGTGGCGAAGTTCAGATGCTCCAGGATGCGGCTGGCGAAAGTTTCCCTTTTCGATGTCGCCAGATAGATCCGCAACCCGCTTTGCTTCATCTCGTCGAGGGCTTTGCCGATCCCCGGGTAAGGCAGGCTGCCGAGATAGCCGCTGTCGCCGTAATGCCGGCGATAGGCCGTGACGGCTTCACCCACTCTGTCGTCGCCATATGATCGCAGCAGGTGCTGCATGATTTCTTCCAGCGGTGGCCCGATGAATCGCCTGACGTCGAGGGTTTCATCCGGTTCATGCCCAAGGGCGCGCAGGGCCGCCAGGCAGCTTGCCAGGATACCGGGACAGGAATCGACGATGGTGCCGTCGAGGTCCAGAAGAATGGAATGCGTCATGAGCTCAAGCTCGCGACCAGACGCAGCATGTCTTCGATCATCTCTGGATCCTTCTCTCCCGGCGCACGTTCCACACCCGACGAGAGATCCACGCGCGTAGCCCCGGACCGCGTGATCGCTTCTCTCACATTCCGCGCATTCAGCCCGCCCGACAGGAACCAGGGCTTCGCAAAGCTTCGTCCCCGCAAAAGATTCCAGTCGAAGCTGGCGGCATTCCCGCCCGGCAGCACGGCGCCGGGCGGCGGGGCCGCATCGAAGAGATAATAATCGGCGACATCTTCATGCGCCTTCACGGCGTCAAAGGATTCAGCCGTGTCGATGGGCAGGGCGCGGATGATGGCCGTCTTCCATCTCGCTTTCAGATCCGCCGCGCGCTGCGGGGATTCCTTGCCGTGGAGCTGGATGAAATCGGGCGTGAAGTTCTGAAAGATTTGGTCGAACAGCACGTCACCGGCATCCACCGTCACCGCGACGCTCTTCATGCCGCGTGGCATGCGCTTCGCGAGTGCTGCCGCCTGCTCGGGCGGAACATAGCGCGGGGAGGGTGGATAGAAGTTGAACCCCACATAGGCAGCCCCACCCTTGGCGGCGGCAAGAAGCGCCTCCGTTGTCTTCACCCCGCAGATCTTGACCTCGATTTTTGCCATCTGTCTACGCGTCGTCGGCCGCGTTGCGCGCCTTCTCGACAAGCTGATAGACGCGTGCCGCATCCTTGACGAACTCGAAGCGCGGCGCGTAGCTGGTGCTGCGGCTCTTGCCGCTGCCGGTGGTGATGTCGCGGCCGAAGGCGATTGTCCCGGAGCCGTCTGCGCGCTCCTCCAGCTCGACTTCCGCCAGGTCATTCAGCGTCACGGTCTTCTGCGTCTGCCCGAAGGCGTTCACGCGAATGATGGCGCGCTTGTCGGTCAAGGTATAGGCGGTCCGGCCGCGCTTATAGGCTTCCCAGAAATACCGCCCGATCAAGAGATAGGCGCCCACCAGAACGAAAGGAATGCCGAACAGCGTGAAATAGGGCGGCGCCGTCATCGTGTAATGGGCCGTGTACATCCAGAAAACCGAGAAGCTGAAGAAGACCAGTCCGAATGCCGTCAGGAAGATGTCCCGCGACCGGAATTTCAACCCGGGCTCGGGCGCCCCCTTCCACAACAGCTTCTCGCCCGGCAGCAACACCTCTCGACCCTGCATGCGCCACTCTCCAGCTCTGCAACTTATGGCGGCGATTATTGCTGAAGTTTCACCAAAAGAAAACCGGGCCTGTGATGGGCACAGACCCGATGGGATGGGTGGAAAAGATATGTTAGCGTGAACTGCCCGCAGCGAGACAGGCAGGCTCATGCACAGCTTGAAAATCTCCGATGAAGAGCTTTCCCGCCTGACCCAGGAAGCCATGTCGCTGGCCCTGAAATATTGGGCGTCGGTTGATGCTCTCCCGAGCTATCCCGTCACCAGCGGCGAAATCACCGCCCAACTCTTTTCCCGGTCCTGGTCGGAAAAAGGGCTGGGAAGAATGGTCCTGGATGACTTCACGAAGATCGCGGCACATGTACGTCCCTCGGGCGGGCGTTTCTTCGGCTATGTCCTTGGCTCGGGCGAGCCGGTTGGGGCGCTTGGGGATTTGCTTGCCGCGGTGCTCAATCAGAACGTCACCTCCTGGCGCTCGGCGCCTGCGGGGGCGACCATCGAGCAGGCGGTTGTGGGCTGGCTGGCGGATGCGGTCGGATGTCCCGGTTTGAAGGGGAGTCTGTGCGGCGGGGGATCGGCTGCAAACCTGATGGCCCTCGCCATGGCGCGCGAAGCAAAGCTCCCGGCAAACGAGGTGGGCGCGCGTCCGTGCGTGGTCTACGCGTCGGAACAGGTCCATATGTCGATCCCGAAGGCGATCGCCCTGCTGGGTATCGGCCGCGACAATCTTCGCCTGATTCCCGTCGACGACGATTTGCGCATGCGGACGGATGCGCTGGAAGCGGCCATCACCCTCGACCGGGAAGCGGGGAGAACGCCTCTGGCAATCGTTGCAACGGCCGGCACCGTCAATGTCGGCGCAATAGATCCGCTTCCGCAGATAGCCGAGATAGCAAGGCGTGAGGCTCTCTGGCTCCATGTTGACGGGGCTTACGGTGGGCTGGCGGCCCTTGCCGCTCCCGAGAAGTTCCGTGGATTGGATCAAGCAGATTCCCTGTCGCTTGATGCGCACAAATGGCTTTATCAGCCGCTCGAATGCGGCTGTCTGCTCTATCGCGACAGGCAGATCGCGCACAAAACCTTCTCGCATAGCGGCGACTACGTGAAAATTACCGCCGAGGACCCTGTGGAAGCGTTCGCGTTCTTCGATGAATCAATGGAATTGTCGCGGCGTTTTCGAGCGCTGAAGCTCTGGATGTCGTTGCAATACCACGGGCGAGCGGCTTTCCGTGATGCAATCGCCAGTGACTTGAGCCACGCTCAGCTCTTGGCGCAGTCGATTCGATCGCATCCTGAGCTGGAGCTGCTCGCGCCGGTAACGCTCAGCGCGGTTTGTTTCCGGCACCGCACGAAAGACAACGCGGCCATCCTGCGACGCTTGATCGCCCGCGGCCAAGTCTATCTATCCAACGCCACGATCCACGAACAATTCGCCTTGCGTGCCTGTTTCGTAAATCATCGAACGACGCGCGAAGACGTGCATGCGATCGTCTCGGAAGTCATCGCCACGGCCAACGAACTCAATCGTTGATACGCCTGTCGTTCTGCCCTGCATGACGAACTTGGTGATTTGATGGATGTGGTCGACGCAATCCGCGAATGGCGGCGCTTTGCCACCAAGTAGTGATTATGTGCATCCGCAGGCGCTTTGGCGCGCAAGCCGAAATCCCCAGACAGGGATCGCCATCTTGATGCTTCGGGCTACTCGAATGCATCGCAGCGGGACAGTTCACCGATTGCTAACAGCCGTCGACTTCTCGGCCTGGACCGCCGACAACATACACGTGCCCTGGATGGATCCACGCACCGCGGATGGTCTTGACAAATTTTAGCCAATGCGAGTAGCGTCTCGGCTGCACGTCCGTCATGGACGGAGCATTCACTGACCCGCATAGAGGATCGCATGCCCCGAGTCACTTCTTACAAAAACCTCGTTCAGAACGGTAAGAAGATGACAATTCATGCGCACTTTGAATTTGGGCATTTTGGCCCATGTGGATGCGGGCAAAACCAGCCTTACTGAGCGCCTACTCTTTGACGCGGGCGTCATCGACAAGCTTGGCAGTGTCGATTCTGGCAACACTCAAACTGACAGTCTAGAACTCGAACGGCAGCGCGGCATCACCATCAAGGCCGCCGTTGTGTCGTTCAATATTCGCGGCACAATCGTCAACCTCATCGATACGCCAGGCCATCCGGACTTCATTGCCGAAGTCGAGCGGGTGCTTGGATTGCTGGATGCGGCCGTAGTCGTCGTTTCCGCCGTCGAAGGTATTCAAGCGCAGACGCGGGTGCTGATTCGAGCTTTGCGGCGTCTTGCCGTTCCCTTCGTATTCTTCGTCAACAAGGTCGATCGTGTGGGCGCGCAGTATGACCGCGTGTTCGAAGCTATCGAAACCGAAATGTCCTTGCGACCAATCGCTATGTCATCGGTGCTTCACCCTGGCAGCAAAGCAGCGCAGGTTGAAGCACTCGACTTGCGTTCCGAGGGTGGTCGGATCGCCATATGCAACGTCCTCTGTGAGGCTGATGACGAACTCCTCGCGGATTACATACACGCCGCCGATACACTGACGGCCGAACGCCTTCGTCTTGTGCTGAGAACCCAGGTGGCCAAGGGAATGGTTCAGCCCGTGTTTGGCGGGGCGGCAATTACAGGTGTTGGGGTTCCGGCCCTCATGGATGCCATCGCCACAATCATGCCGTCGCGCCAACCTGATCCGAATGGACCTGTGGTAGGAGACGTCTTCAAGATCGAACGCGGCTGGGGCGGGGAGAAGCAATGCTATATCTCCCTGACATCGGGAACGGTTGAAGCGAGGCAATATGTTCAACTGCCCAAAGGGCTGTCCCGCGTTACTGGCATCCATGTCTTCGAGTCCGGCCAAACTCGCCCGGCTACCAGCTTTCGGGCAGGGCAAATCGCCCGTGTCAGCGGGCTGCATGAAGCCCGCATCGGTGATGTCCTGGGCAGCGGCTCGCAGGCAAGCAGAGAAAGTTTGTTTTCCCCACCGACTCTAGAAACGCGGATCTTGTCCCGGCGTCCGTCAGAGAATGCAGCGCTGTGGCTCGCTCTTGGTCAAATGGCCGAACAGGACCCGCTGATCAACCTCCGAAAGAATGAAGAGACGGGCCAGCTTTTTGTCTCTCTCTATGGTGAGGTACAGAAGGAGGTCATCCATTCGACGCTGCTGGCCGACTTTGGTCTTGATGCCGTCTTCGAGGAAACCACAATCATATGCGTCGAGACACTGATCGGGTGTGGGAATGGCCTCGAAGTCATGCTGAAGGAGCCAAACCCTTTCATGGCAACAATCGGGCTGAGCGTCGAGCCCAGACCGCGCAGTGAAGGAAATCTATTTTCCGTAGAGATGGACGTCGGGCAGATGCCAACGAGTTTTTACCGGGCCATCGAGGAAAGCGCCTCGATAGCGCTGAAAGAAGGTGTTTACGGCTGGCAGATCATTGACTGTCACGTGAAGTTGACCTCTGCCCGACATAGCTCCGCGGACAGCACGGCAGCAGACTTCCGGCACCTGACTCCTTTGGTCTTGGCTGCTGCATTGTCCGAGGCTGGAACGGTCGTTTGTGAGCCAATCGAGAGCTTCTCTCTGGAAGCTCCGGCGGCATGCTTGAACAGCTTGCTTGCCATGCTGGCTAAATCAGGCGCTGTGATGACGGAGACAATGATCGTCGACGGAATTGCGCGGCTCGCAGGATCTCTGGCCTCTGCAAAGATTCAGAATGTGCAGCAGCAAATCCCGGGTCTGACAAGCGGGGCCGGGTCGATGGAAAGTGCCTTTGATCACTATGCACCGATCAATGGTGCCACGCCAATGCGCGCACGCTCGGGACCTGACCCATTCAACCGTGCTGAATATCTGCTCCGGTTGCGCCGAAGCATCGGCGCAGGTGGTGCGAGTAACGATTAGGAATCAACTGCGCTTCAGTTTCGGGGAATTGACATGACGACCAGTCCTAAAGTTGCTGTCATCGGCGCCCCTTTCCACAACAGCTTCTCGCCCGCCTGCAACACCTCTCTGCCTTGTATGCGCCGCTCTCCAGGTGTGCAACTTATGGCGGCGATTATTCCTGAGGGTTCACCAAAAGAAAACCGGGCCCGTGACGAACACGGACCCGGTGGTCTCTAGCGGCCAGTTGCGGAGGTCGCCAAGTATTCCCAGGGGAGCGGGCGGTCTGGTGGGCCGCCCTTGATGACCTCTTCGATCGCTTACGAGCACCCGCTCGTCGACCCGCACGTCGTGCACTTCATGCAGGTGCCGTTGCGCACCAAGGTGAAGTTGCCGCATTCGCCGCAGGCATCGCCTTCATAGCCCTTCATCTTGGCTTCGCGGATCTTGTCGAGGCGGCCGTCGACGGCCTTCACCACGGCGGCACCCACCGACATGGTGCTGGTGACGCTGGCGGTCACCGCCGAGATGGTGGTGCCGTCACCGCCGCCCATGCGGGCCGCCGTCTGGGTGAGCTCGGTGGGATCGAGGGCAAGCGCGTTGTTGCCGGAGATCATCGAGGCGTTCTTGAGCACGATGAGGTTCGAGCGCACGAAGCCCGACGAGGCGATCTTCTTCACGGCCTCGACATTGCGCTGGAACTTCTCCGGGATGGCCTGCTCGTCGGCGCCGCCGCCCATCGCATCCGGGTAGAGATCCGAGGGTTGGACGTGGGCGAGGTCGTTGCGGCCGAGATAGGAGACCGCGAGTTCCCGGAAGGTGTAATCGAGGATCGAGGTCGCCATCTTGATGGCGTCGTTGCCCTCGACCATGCCGTTGGGCTCGAAGCGGGTGAAGGTGAAGGCCTCCACGAACTCTTCCAGCGGCACCCCGTATTGCAGGCCGATCGAGATGGCGATGGCGAAGTTGTTCATCAGCGAGCGGAAGGCGGCACCTTCCTTGTGCATGTCGATGAAGATCTCGCCCAGCTTGCCGTCCTCGTATTCGCCGGTCCGCAAGTAAACCTTGTGACCGCCGACGATCGCCTTCTGAGTATAGCCCTTGCGGCGCTCGGGCAGGCGGCTGCGGCCCTGTTCGGCGACACGCTCGATGATGCGTTCGACGATGCGCTCGGCCACGATCGGTGCCCGCGCCGCGGCCGGGGCTTCGATCACCTCGTCGACCATGTCCTCGTCCGAGAGCAGCGAGGCCGAGAGCGGCTGCGAGAGCTTCGAGCCGTCGCGATAGAGCGCGTTGGCTTTGACGCCCAATTGCCAGGACAGCATATAGGCCGCCTTGCAATCCTCGACCGAGCTCTGGTTCGGCATGTTGATGGTCTTGGAGATGGCGCCCGAGATGAAGGACTGGGCGGCGGCCATCATGCGGATATGGCTCTCGACCGACAGGTAACGCTTGCCGATGCGGCCGCAGGGATTGGCGCAATCGAAGACCGAGAGATGCTCGTCCTTGAGGAACGGCGCGCCTTCGAGGGTCATCGCACCGCAGACGAAGGTGTTGGCGGCATCGTATTCGGCCTTCGAGAAGCCGAGGGCGGCCAACATGTCGAAATTGGCGCTGTTCAGCTCTTCGCTGGTGAGGCCGAGTTCGCCGCGGCAGAAATCCTCGCCCAGATTCCACTTGTTGAAGACGAAGCGGATGTCGAAGGCGCTTTCCAGCGAGGTCTCGATCCGGTCCAGGGCTTCATCGGTGAAGCCGCGGGCCTTGAGGCTCTCGTGATTGATATAGGGTGCGTCCTTGAGGGTCGCGTGACCCACCGCATAGCGCACCATCTCCTCGATCTGCGCGGGGCTGTAGCCGAGCGTGGTCAAGGCGTCGGGGACCATGCGGTTGATGATCTTGAAATAGCCGCCGCCGGCCAGCTTCTTGAATTTCACCAGCGCGAAATCGGGTTCGATGCCGGTGGTGTCGCAATCCATCACCAGGCCGATCGTGCCCGTGGGTGCGATCACGGTCGACTGGGCGTTGCGATAGCCATGCTCTTCGCCCAAAGCGAGGGCGAGATCCCAGGCCTTCTGCGCGGCCTTGACCAGACGCTGGTCCGGGCAATTCGCGATGTCGAGGGCGACGGGGAGGACGCTGAGGCCCTCATAACCCTTGGTCTCGCCATAGGCGGCGCGACGATGATTGCGGATGACGCGCAGCATGTGATCGGCATTCTTGGCATAGCCGGGGAAGGCGCCAAGCTCGCCCGCCATCTCGGCCGAGGTCGCATAGGCGACACCGGTCATGACGGCGGTGAGGGCTGCGGTCAAGGCGCGGCCGTCTTCGCTGTCATAGGAGAGGCCGAGCGACATGAGGAGGCCGCCGATATTGGCATAGCCGAGGCCCAGCGTTCGGAACTCGTAGGAGAGCTGCGCGATTTCCTTCGACGGGAACTGCGCCATCAGCACCGAGATTTCCAAGACGATGGTCCAGAGGCGCACGGCATGCTCATAGGCCTCGATATCGACCAGCGCGTCTTCGCCCTTGAAGGTCATCAGATTGAGCGAGGCGAGATTGCAGGCCGTGTCGTCGAGGAACATGTATTCCGAGCACGGATTGGAGGCGTTGATACGCCCGGATTCCGGGCAGGTGTGCCATTCGTTGATGGTGGTGTCGTACTGGACTCCGGGATCGGCGCTGGCCCAGGCGGCCTGGCCGATCTTTTCCCACAGGTCGCGGGCTTTCAGCGTCTTGTGGACCTTGCCGTCGGTGCGGCGCATCAGGTTCCAGTCGCTGTCATCGAGCACGCGCTGGATGAAATCGTTGGAGACGCGCACCGAATTGTTCGAGTTTTGACCCGAGACGGTGAGATAGGCGTCCGAATCCCAATCGGTGTCATAGGTCTTGAAATCGATCTTGTCATAGCCCTGGCCCGCGAAATGGATCACGCGCTGGACATAGTTCTCGGGGATCTTCGCCTTGCGCGCCTCGCGGATCGCGGCCTTCAAGGCGGGGTTGGTCTTCGGGTCGATCCCGCCCTTGCCGGCATGGATGCCGTCATGAGCCGCCTTGATCACCTTGTTGAGGCATTCGTTGCAGGCCTGGGAGCCGGCGACGAGGGCCGCGACCTTCTGCTCTTCCAGGACCTTCCAATCGATATAGGCTTCGATATCCGGATGGTCGAGATCGACCGTCACCATCTTCGCCGCCCGGCGCGTGGTGCCGCCCGATTTGATGGCGCCCGCGGCGCGGTCGCCGATCTTGAGGAAGCTCATGAGGCCGGAGGACTTGCCGCCGCCCGACAGCTTCTCGCCATCGCCGCGCAGCTTGGAGAAGTTGGAACCCGTGCCCGAGCCGTATTTGAACAGGCGCGCCTCGCGCACCCAGAGATCCATGATGCCGCCTTCCTGCACCAGATCGTCCGAGACCGATTGGATGAAGCAGGCATGGGGCTGCGGATGCTCGTAGGCCGAAGCCGAAACCGTGAGCTCGCCGGTACGGTGATCGACATAGTGATGGCCCTGCGCCGGGCCGTCGATGCCGTAGGCCCAATGGAGGCCCGTATTGAACCATTGCGGGGAATTCGGCGCACCCATCTGGCGCGCCATCATGAAGCGCATCTCGTCATAGAAGGCGAGGGCGTCTTCCTCGGTATCAAAATAGCCGCCCTTCCAGCCCCAATAGGTCCAGGTGCCGGCCATGCGGTCGAACACTTGCTTCGCCGACATTTCGCTGCCGAAACGCTTCTCGGCCGGCAGCTTCACCAGCGCTTCCCGGTCGCCCTCGCGGCGCCACAGGAATTCCGGCACGTCGCCTTCGATCACGGGACGCAGAGCGGCGGGGATGCCGGCCTTGCGGAAATACTTCTGGGCCAGCACGTCGCTTGCCACCTGCGACCAATCGGCCGGCACCTCGATATCCTTCAACTGGAAGACGATCGAGCCATCCGGATTCTTGATCTCGCTGGTCGTCCGGCGGAACAGGATGTCCGCATAGGGTGACTGGCCAGCTTTGGTGAATCGACGAGCAATGCGCATGTAGGTGGCCCCCAAAATCTAGTGTTTTACGCCTATCGGAACCGAATCCTTCCCCCTCTGCAGAATCTGGTTCAGCAAATCGAGGTAAGGGATTGGTTCGCCGCGCCTATATCTGGGTGGCCAGACCGGCGCCTTGGCTAGATATTGAGTCACTTTGCGGTGCACCCGCAACCTCGAAATTTCAATATCTAGTGATTAATGCGCTTGACCTCGCCATATGTGGCGTAACGCGGGGGTTTCTGGCGCGTGAGGGGGCTATTTGCTTGGGGATAAGTAGGTCATGATTTCGCCATGATTCGTTGGCGCCCGAAATTTATTATTTCTATCAATGGGATAATCTGGCCGAAACGTCGTTAATCTTTGTGGCGGGCACCGAGCACGCTGGAGAGGATGATGGCGCTGAGCAGCACCAATGTCCCGACCCATTGCTGGATCGAGGTCGCTTCGCCCAGTACCAGGCTCGCGGCGACCAGGCTGATGGCCGGCTCCAGGTTGAGGGTCATGGCGGTTTCGGTGGGGGTGAGGACCTTCATCGAGCCGAACCAGCACACCATGGCCGCCACATAGCAGAAGGTGGCGCCGGCATAACCGATCCAGCCCAGCCCGGTGGACGGCAAGGCGAGGCCGCCCCGCAGGATGACGAAGATCGCCACCAGCAGAATCATCCACAGATTGGCCCAGAAATTGACCACCCGGGAATCGACGTCGTTGAGATAGGCCCCGCCCCAGGTAACGAAGGCCGCCACCCCGAAGGAGGCGATGAGGGCGAGGGCCGCCCCGCGCCAGTCGAGGGTGATGGCGCCCACGTCGAAGGCGATCCGGTCCAGGCTGAGGGTGAGGCCCAGATCCTGTCCGAGGGCGATGACCAGCCCGGCAAAGGCCAGGACCAGCAGGCCGGCCCGGAGCGGCGTCAGGCGTTCCCGCCCCGACAATGCGGCGAAAACCGCGACCAGCAGGGGATAGGTGTAGAGGAGGACGACCGCCAGGCTCACTTTGATGAAGGCCACCGAACTCAAATAGCCCACCGACATCATGAGGAGGCAGATGGCGATCCAATAGGTGGCCCGCATATTGCGCCGGGGCAGGTGGAAACGGACGCCCGTGACGCGCAGGAGGATCCCCAGCACCAGCACCAGCCCGATGAATCGCGACCAGACCAGGGTCATCGGCGTGGCGCCGCCGACATAAGCGAGGCTCGCAAAGGTCGTGATCAGGCTGACGAAAACCGTGCCGATCAAGAGCACGCCCAGCGCCCCCCAGCGTTTGCGGCCGGCTTCACCCTGTGGATGGCTCACGATTGGTTACCTCTGATCTGAACGCGGCCGGGCAGGCAAGGCGGCGGCATTCCCATCTGATGTGGGGGCCTGTCGCCGATCCCGGGTGCTGGGAAGAAATGCGGTCACCAATCATGGCAAGCGCGGCGGGGTCTTGTCCAGTACGGCCCCTTTTGTTTTCCCTCCCCCTTCAGGGGGAGGGCAGGGTGGGGGCATGCAAGTGACGGGTGGTGCGAACCCGTGCCCCCCTCCTGCCGACGCATGTCGGCCTGCGCCGACGGACCTCCCCCCTAAAGGGGGGAGGAGGCGCGCTTCGGCGCCGGAATCCCTTTTCTTGCCTCCCTCCCGGGCGCCCTGTATAGTCCGCCGCAACGACCTTAACCTGTTGCACCCATTAGGCAAAAGCGACGGCGAATCATTTCATGAGCATCGGCACCCGACTTTTCACGATGATCTATGGCGAGCGCGTCGGCAGCGACGAGTTCGGCAATACCTATTACGTCGACCGCCGCACCAAGGGCGGCAAGCGCGAGCGGCGCTGGGTGCTCTACAAGGGCGCGCCCGAAGCCAGCAATGTGCCGCCGGAATGGCATGCCTGGCTGCACAGCAAGACGGTCGTCGTCCCGGTCAACCGGGCCAAGCCGCGCGCCTGGCAGAAGCCGCACGAGCCCAACCGTACCGGCACCGATCTCGCCTACCGCCCGCCCGGCCATACCCTGATGGGTGGTCACCGCGCCAAGGCGACGGGCGATTACGAGCCCTGGACGCCGTCCTGAGCCCAGCCGCGGTCAATTCTCCATTTGCCTGAATTCAGCTAGGTTGAGACATGCAGCGGAACGTACTTGAAACCATCATGGGCGCGATCGTTCTGATCGCCGCCGCGGCGTTCCTCTACGTGATCTATAGCGGCAGCGGCATTCGCGAGGATCGCGGCGGTTATCAGCTCACCGTCCGCTTCGATCGTGGCGGCTCGGTCCTGCCCGGCACCGATGTCCGCATGAGCGGGGTCAAGATCGGCGCCGTGACGGCGCAGGAATTCGACCCGAAGATGTACCAGGCCGTGGTCACCATCAATGTCCGCAGCGATATCGAACTCCCGACCGATACCTCGGCGATCATCACCAGTGACGGTCTGCTGGGTAATTACTATATCAAGCTGGAACCGGGTGCCGCCGACGAGCTCCTGAAAGATGGCGAGGAAATCACCTATGCCCAGGGTGCGCTCGACCTCGTCGAACTGATCAACAAATTCGTGGTGGGCGGCTCCTCTACGGAGTGATGCTGATGACCGAGAAAAAAGCGGGCGGGGATTTCGCGGTGCCGGTCTGGAAACAGCCGGACGGCCAGCCTGTTTCCTGCCTCGAAAAGGTCAAAGTCCTCAATCAGAATGTCATCGAGATCAGGCAATTGGCGCAGGACGCGCTGGAGGATGCCATACTGATGGGATGCGACGAAGCGCAGGTGCGCGCCGTGTTCTACGATCTCGTGGCGAAACTCGAGAATCCGTACGGAAAGAAATGATGCATTTTTCGAAGGCGGCATCGCTGGCGGCACTTGTTGCCGTCGCCTGCTTCGGCGCCGCGCCGGCCTGGGCGATCCCGGCCGAGAATGTCGTGCTGCGCGCGATGGACAAGATCACCGCCCGCGTCTCCACCATCACCGTGCCGGTGGGCGACACGGTCGCCTTCGGCTCGCTGCAGATCACCGCGCGCGCCTGCGACAAGCGCCCGCCCGAGGAAACGCCGGAGGCCTCGGCCTATCTCGACGTGATCGAGGAAAAGCCCGGTGAATCGCCACAGCCGCGCTTCAACGGCTGGATGTTCGCTTCCAGCCCCGCGCTCTCGGCCCTCGAACATCCGGTCTATGACATCTGGGTCCTGGATTGCTCCGACGATGCCCCGACCCAGCAGGGTCAATCTGCGCCGGACTCTGATCCGGCGACATCCGATCCCAGCAGTTCCAGCACCACGGAATCCGGCACCACGCCGTAAAACACGGCCGGTTGGGCCAGCGCCGCGTTCAATCTCTCCCGATAGGCCTCACGCGGAATTTCGATCGTGCCGAAGCGGCTGAGATGCTTGGTCACAAACTGCGTGTCCAGCAGCTTGAACCCGCCCTGGCGCAGCCTTGCCACCAGATGCACCAGCGCCACCTTGCTGGCATCGGTCGCCCGGCTGAACATGCTTTCGCCGAAAAAGGCACCGCCCAGACTGATCCCGTAAAGTCCGCCCACAAGTTGCTCGTCCTGCCACACCTCGACGCTATGGGCGTGGCCCATCACGAAAAGCTGGCGGCAGAGATCGAAGATGGTGTCATTGATCCAGGTCTGGTGCCGCCCCGGCGCCGGCGTGGCACAGCCCTGGACGATCGCATCGAAGGCCGTGTCGCAGGTGACGCGATAGCCAGGGGCCTTGCCGGCGAGGCAATGGCGCACGGTTTTCTTCAGGCTGTGCGGTATATGGAAATCGTCGAGCGGCAGGATCCCCCGCAATTCCGGGTCGATCCAGTAAAGCTCTGGGTCGTTGCGGGCTTCCGCCATCGGAAAGATGCCGATCGCATAAGCGCGCAACAGCATCTCCGGGGTGATCTTCGGCTGTTTGATCCGGTTGGACATAGCCACCTCATCCGCCGCCTCGCCGCGAGTCGAAGCGTAACGTGCGGGCAAGCGGGAGTCATGCGCGATGTTTACCGATTGCGGCGAGCCCCACCTCTCGTTCTCCCCGTACCCCTCCGCCGCCCCCCCTTTTTGTCATCCCCCGCGCCCCCTTTGTCATCCCCCGCGCCCCCTTTGTCATCCCCCGCGAAGGCGGGGGATCCACGAGTTCCTTTCATCGCCTGCCGACAAACTCATGGATGGCCCGCCTAAAGCGGGCCATGACAATTGTGCATTGGGCGTCATGTTAGTTAGAAATAGGCGCCATCCCCGGGTCAAGCCCGGGGATGACGAGAAAGAAAGTGGCGCCATCTGATCCTCGCAGGCTGGGCGCATGTTCAGTTTTTTGAAGAAAGGGCTCAGATGAGCCGCAGGTTTCGAGCACCGGTTTTAGGCGGAACCTTGCTCATACTCGCTTGTATCAATTCACCTAGCGCTGGCAGACAGGCGCCTGGCGAATGGTTGGATATCGATGCGGTCGTTAGCTTTGAAGACGAGGCCGGCATACGGCTTTATGACGCCAGGGCGTATGTCGCCGAGTCAATCGGCGGCATGGCCACGATCGTTGAGGTCAAGCAGCCGGATGCGGCTGGTTTCGTAAGAGTGTCGGGCCATTATTGTGCGCCGATCATAATCGGCACGGATGGCGGATGGCAGCAAGTTCGATCGGTGAATTTACGTGACAGCTATAGAATAGTTGTCCGTGGAGACCGCCAACCGTCAGCGGAAAAACTCATTGGC
Organism: Dongia sp.; assembly: GCF_041909655.1. GTDB lineage: Bacteria > Pseudomonadota > Alphaproteobacteria > Dongiales > Dongiaceae > Dongia. The sequence goes on from NZ_JAYRDA010000015.1 coordinate 64,719, forward strand.
CCAATTCTTCCTGCCGAGCAGATCGCCGAGTTGCGACTTGAGTATCCAAACTGCTGATACTCAACACCTCGCCTCACTTGGCGACGAATTTCTCCAGCCAGCGGATGTCGTAATCGCCGTTGATGAAATCCGGCGCGGTCACCAGGCGCTGGTGGAGGGGGATGTTGGTCTTTACCCCCATGATCACCATTTCCTCGAGCGCGCGGCGGGCGCGCATCAGGGCTTCGTTGCGGGTCTTGCCGTGGACCACGAGCTTGGCGATCAGGCTGTCGTAATTCGAGGGTACTTTGTAGCCGGCATAAAGCGCTGAATCGACGCGCACGCCGAGGCCGCCCGCCGCGTGGAAATCCGTGATCTTGCCGGGGGACGGCATGAAGGTCTCGGGATCTTCCGCATTGATGCGGCATTCGAAGGCATGGCCGGTGAAGGTGATGTCCGACTGGCCGAAGCCGAGCGGTGCGCCGGAGGCGACGCGGATCTGCTCGCGCACCAGATCGATGCCGGTAATCATTTCCGAGATCGGATGCTCGATCTGCAACCGCGTGTTCATCTCGATGAAATAGAACTGGCCGTCCTGGAACAGGAACTCGATGGTGCCGACCGAGCGATAGCCCATTGCTTTCACCGCCTTGACGGCGATGTCACCTATTTCGGCGCGCTGGCTGGCATTGAGGGCGGGCGAGGGGGCTTCTTCCAGCACCTTCTGGTGCCGGCGCTGCAGCGAACAATCGCGCTCGCCCAGATGCACCGCATTGCCGTGATTGTCGGCCAGGATCTGGATCTCGATATGCCGCGGATGCGAGAGATATTTCTCCATATACATCTGGTCGTTGCCGAAGGCGGCCTTCGCCTCGGCCTTCGCCATGGCGAGCGCTTCCATGAGCTCGCCGGGATTGTTGGCAACCTTCATGCCCTTGCCGCCGCCGCCGGCCGCGGCCTTCAGCAGCACCGGATAGCCGGTCTCCTCGGCGATGCGCGGCGCATCGGCATCCGAGACGGCACCGTCGGAACCCGGCACGCAGGGAATGCCGAAACGCTTCGCGGTGAGTTTCGCCTCGACCTTGTCGCCCATCTGCGAGAGGTGCTCGGGCGAGGGGCCGATGAAGGTGAAGCCGTGTTCTTCCACCATCGCCGCGAACTTGGCGTTCTCGCTCAAGAAACCGATGCCGGGATGGATCGCATCGGCGCCGGTGATGGTGGCCGCCGAAATGATCGCCGCCATGTTGAGATAGGAATCGCGCGAGGGCGCCGGACCGATGCAGACGGATTCGTCGGCGAGGCGCACATGCATCGCATCGGCATCGACCGTCGAATGCACGGCGACGGTGCGGATGCCCATCTCGCGGCAGGCGCGGTGGATGCGCAAGGCGATTTCGCCGCGATTGGCGATGAGGACCTTTTCGAACATCGGCTGCGCTGCTTCCCGTTACTCGATGACCAGGAGCGGCTCGCCGAATTCGACCGGCTGCGCGTCATGGATCAGCACTTCCTTCACCACGCCGTTGGCGGGGGCCGAGATCGGATTCATCACCTTCATCGCTTCGATGATCAGCACGGTCTGGCCCTTGGCGACGCGGTCGCCGACCTTGACGAAGGGTGTGCCGCCGGGCTCGGAGGAGAGATAGGCCGTACCCACCATCGGCGAGGTGAGGGCGTTCTTCGGTGCCGCGGCCGGCGCACCGGCGGCGGGTGCTGCCGGTGCCACGTTCTGCACCGAGGGGGCCGCATGCACCACCGTCGTGGGCGCCCCTTGCGCGGTCACACGGATGCGCTGGTCGCCGCTTTCGAATTCAAGCTCGGTGAGGCCGGTTTCCTTGAGCAGGAGGCCCAGCTTGCGGATCAGGGCCTCGTCGATATCGAACTTACTCATCAGCGTGCTTTCTTCGGAGTGACAAGATTGGCCATCGCCTCGAGCGCCAGCAGATAACCCTGGGCGCCCAATCCGCAAATGACGCCGGTGGCGATCTGCGAAATGTAGGTCGAATGGCGAAACGGCTCGCGCCGGTGGATATTGGAGAGATGCACCTCGATCACGGGAAGTTCCGCGAGCGTCAGCGCATCGAGGAGGGCGATCGAGGTATGGCCATAGGCGGCCGGATTGATGACGATACCGGCATCGCGCCCGCGCGCCTGCTGGATCCAGGTCACCAATTCGCCTTCGATATTCGATTGCCGGAAGTCCACGCCGAGGCCCAGCGCCTTGCCCTTGGCGGCGCAGGCCTTGGCGATGTCCTGCAGCGTGTCGCTGCCATACACCTCCGGCTGGCGGACACCCAGCATGTTGAGGTTCGGTCCGTTGAGGACGAGGATGTTCTTTGTCTTGGCCAAAACCGGTGGATTCCCGCGCATTGGTGAGGGCAGCGCTTTTGAGCGCATTTGGTTACTATTTCAAGCCCTTATAGCGGCGCGGGGGGGCGAGGGCAACCGCCGCTTGCGGGGCGGAAAGCCGTTCCTTTGATTTTAACTTATTGATTAAATTGGATTTAATTTAGGAGATGCTCAAGACCCGCCGCGGAAATCGGCGATCAGCGCCTTCATGTCATCGATCGACATGGCGCCGGGCACGATCTGGTCCCCGATCACGAAGGTGGGGGTCGAGCGGATCCCCAGGGTGAGCGCCAGTTCGTGGTTGGCCTTCAATTGCTGGTCGATCTCGGGCGCCTTCATATCGGCCTTCAGACGCTCGACATCGAGGCCGAGCTCCGTCGCGATGGCCGTGATCGCGGCTTCATCGAAATCGCCACGATGCGCCATCAGCGCGTTATGGATATCGAGATAGCGGTCCTGCTTCACGGCCGCCAAAGCGGCACGCGCGGCCACGACCGAGGATTCGCCCAGGATCGGGAATTCCTTGAACACGATCCGCACGCCCTTGTCCTCGGCGAGGAGATCGGCCAGGGCCGGCGTCACGCGCTTGCAATAGGGGCATTTGTAATCGAAGAACTCGACGATTGTGGCATCGCCGATCGGGTTGCCGGCAATGGGCGCCAGCGGATCGGCGAACAGGGAATCCTTGTTTGCAGCCAGGGCCCCGGCCTGCTGATTGGCCTCGGCCGCCTGCTCCTTGGCCTGCAGCGCCTGGATCGCTTCCTTGATCACCTCCGGGTTCTCGAGCAGATAGGCGCGGACGATTTCCTCGATCGCCTGCTTTTGCGCGGGATCGAAGCTCGCCTCTTGGGCGCGTGTCGCCATCCCGCCGATCACGACGAGGCAGAGGAGAAAGGCAGCGGCGGCGAATTTGGGCAGATGGCGCATAAAGGTTCCGTGGATATGTCGTTGTTTCGGGGCGAAAGTAGCAGGCATGCGGGGTTCTGCCTATCGGCATCGCGTCCCAGAACCGGCACTTACGGCGCCGGCGGCTCTTCGTAGCGGTCCAGTCTCTGCTGCGCTTCGCTGATCAGGTCGTTGGCCTTGAGCCAGCCCGGTGAACCGGCTTCCATCCCCTCCAGCGCACGTTTCGCCTGGGCCCAGGCCAGTTCGGCATCGCCCTGCGCCATGGCCTGTTCCGCCTGTGCAAGATGCGACATCGGCAGATTGCCATCACGGCCATAGGCGACCGAGAGATAATACCAGACCCGGCTGTTCCTGGGTTCGATCGCGGTGATCTCTTCCAGATGGCGGATGGCGGTCTTGTTGAGGTCCGGCTGTTCCAGCCCGACTTCCACCTGCGCAAGGCCCAGCGTGATCATCGGTTCGTGCGGCGCGGCGTCGTGGGCTGCGGCATAGACGGGGAGGGCCGCCGCCAATTGCCCGCTATCGTAGAGAATCTGGCCTTTCTGTTCCAGGAAATAGGGATCGTTCGGCGCTTCGGCGAGCAGGCTGTCCATCAGCGCCACGGCTTCCTGCATGCGGCTCACGCGATAAAGCGCCACGGCGCGGGCATAGCGGGCCGGCACCGATTGATCGCTTTCCGGAAATTCCTGCTCGACCCGCGAGAGCGGCCACAGATAGCCCTTCAATTTGGCGATCATGCGCTGATGGCGCGCGTTCAATTGCGGCGAATCCGTCACGTCGCTATAGGGGGATTGATTGACATGCTGCTGCACGGAATCGATGCGGTCCGTGGTCAGCGGGTGGGTGCGCAGATAGGGGTCCTGCGGATTGCTCAGGAATTCCTGGCCTTCCAGCTTCTCGAAGAATTCAAGGAGGCCGCGCGAGGATTGCTTGGTGGCGTCGAGGAAACCCATGCCGGCATGGTCGGCGGCGGATTCCTGGGTCCGGGTATAGGCGAACAGGCTGCGCTTGGCGATCTCGTTGCCCAGCGTCGTGCCCGCCAGCACGCCGCCGGCCTGGCCGCTGGCCGCCGCCGCGGCGCCGCCCAGGATCATGCCGATGATCTGTTCGATCGTGGCGTTGCGCAGTTCCTCCTGGATGCGCGACAGATGCGCGCCGGAAATATGCCCGGTTTCGTGGGCGATGACGCCGATCACCTGGTTCGCGGTATCGGCGCGGATGAGGAGGCCGGTATTGATGAACATGCGCATGCCGCCGGCGACGAAGGCGTTGATCGAATCGTCGTTAACCAGCAACACCCGGATGCCGGCCGGGTCGAGGCCGGCGGCGCGGAACAGCGGATCGGCATAGGCGCGGATCGTCGCTTCCGTCTCGGCATCGCGCACCAGTGCGAGGGCGCGGCCCTGCGCGGCAGCCTGCCGGGCCGGCATATCGGTGCCCAGCAGGATCAGCAGCGACAGCGTGACGGCTGAAAATCGGCGTAAAATGGCTCGGTTGATCAAGCCGGGTTTCCTTCTCTATGCTCCGCCCCCCGGGGTATCAACCCCGGGACAGGCCCTGAGGTCCGGAATCGACCCGGAAATTGGGGCAACATCAAGACGATAAATGGCGGAGCTCGACATGCCTGATGCCTATCATAACGGCCGCACCCTGACCGGCAAGCGCTGGAAATCAGCCACCTTGCGGGGGAACGGCTGGCGCCGGGCCGGATTCGGGCTGGGCCTCGCCATGCTCCCGCTCGTTCTGGGCAGTTGCGAAAACACCCGCTCGATCGCCTCGGACGCCACCCAGATCGACGGCTTCCGGGCGGGGGTGGTCGCCGACGAGCCGCGCGCCGCGCTCATTGGCCGCACGGTTATTTCCAATGGCGGCAATGCCGCCGATGGCGTCGTGGCCGCCTATTTCGCCATGGCGGTGACGATGCCGAGTGCTGCCGGCCTTGGCGGCGGCGGCATCTGCATCGCGCACAATGCCGAGGAGAAGACCACCGACGTGATCGATTTCCTGCCGCGCGCGGCGGCGGCGGGGCAGGTGGCAATCCCCGGGAATGTGCGCGGCATGGCGGCGCTCAACGCGCGCTATGGCAATCTCCCCTTCGCCGGTCTGGTCGGCCCCGCTGAAAACCTGGCGCTCACTGGCGCGCCGCTCAGCAAGGCTCTGGCGCGCGACCTCCAGCAATACGATTCCCTGCTGCGCGACGATCCGACGATCAGCACCGTGTTCCACCGCCTCGATGGCAGCCTGATCGGCGATGGCGAGAATTTCCGCCAGACCGATCTCGGTGCCTCGCTCGGCCAGGTGCGCGCCCAGGGCGTCAACGCGTTCTATAGCGGCCTCCTCGGCCAGAAGATCGTCGAGGGCGCCCAGGCGATCGGCGCGCCGCTCACCATCGACGACCTCCGCAATTTCAAGGTTCAGATCTATCCGCCGGTCGAGGCCCAGTTCACCGATATCAGCCTGTTCGTGCCGCCGCCCCCGGCCTCGGGCGGCGTGCTCGTCGCCCAGGCGGTTGAGCTTCTGGCCGGCGGCGACAATTCGCCCAGCGGCCAGGCCGCGATCTCGCGCCAGTTGATGGCGGCCAGGTCGCAATGGATGCAGGCCGACGGCTCTTCCACGCAGGCCCCGGCCGAGATCGTCTCGCGTCAGGCGGTGCAGCAGATGGCGCAGCAGCCGAGTGTCACGCTGCCCACGGAAAATCCCAGTGCAGCCAGTGTGGTCGCGGTCGATTCCGACGGCAATGCGGTGGCCTGCGCCTTCACCATGAACGCGCCCTTCGGCGCTGCGCGCACGGCCCAGGGGACCGGCATCATCCTGTCGCCGGCCCCCAACGATCAGGGGATCGGCTATTCCGCTTTGGCGCCGGTGATCGTCGCCAGCAAGTATAACGGCGAGCTCTATTTCGCGAGTGCTGCCGCGGGCGGCGTGCCGGGGGCGCTGGCCGAGGCGCTGGTGCTCGATGCGGTGATGCGCCGCGCGCAGCCGCTCGATCAGGCGATGCAGATGCCGCGCGCTTTCGATGCGGGTGCGGGCGAAACCTTCGACGAGAACAGCGGTTTGCGTCTTGGCCGCCTGAACTCGATCTTCTGCAGCCGCGGCGTGCCGAGCTCGCCGGATTCCTGCCAGCTCCGCAACGATTACCGCGGCAACGGGCTCGCCACGATCCTGGGCGAGGAATAAGGGGCGCGCGAGATGGCGCTCAAGGCCTCGCGGCGCGCCGCCATCGATCCCTTCATCGTGATGGAGGTGATGCGCGCCGCCAATGAGCGCGCGGCTTCTGGTGGCGACGTCATCCATCTTGAAGTGGGCCAGCCCTCGACTCCGGCGCCGCGCAAGGTGCGCGAGGCGGCGCAGAAGGCGCTGGAGCGCGATCTCATCGGCTATACCGACGCGTTGGGCGTTCCGGCCTTGCGCCGCCGTATCGCCCAGCATTACCGCGAGTTCTACGAGGTGTCGGTGCCTTATGAGCGCATCGCCGTCACCACCGGTTCCTCCGGCGGCTTCCTGCTCGCCTTCCTTGCCGCCTTCGATCCCGGCGACCGTGTCGCCTTGGCGGCGCCCGGTTATCCCTGCTACCGCCACATCCTCACCGCCCTCGGCCTTGAGCCGGTGCTGATCGAAACCGGCCCGGAGACCAAGTTCCAGCCCACCATCGCGGCGCTGGAAAAACTCGCGAAACCCATCGACGGCCTCATCATCGCCTCACCCTCCAATCCCGTGGGCGCGCTGCTGGGCGAAAGCGATCTCACGGCGCTCGCCGATTGGTGTGTTGCGAAAGGCGTGCGGCTGGTCTCGGACGAGATCTATCACGGCATCACCTATGACGCCCATGCGGTCACGGCGGCGGGGCGCAAGGAAGCCATCGTCATCAACAGCTTCTCGAAATATTTCAGCATGACCGGCTGGCGCCTCGGCTGGATGGTGCTGCCGGATGACCTCGCCCAGGCGACCGAAAGATTGCTGCAGAACTTTTTCATCTCGGCGCCGACGCTCTCGCAGCTCGCCGGCATCGCGGCCTTTGACGCCCATGACGAGTTGCAGGGGAATGTGCAGCGTTATGCCGCCAACCGCGCGCTCCTGCTCAATGACCTGCCGGCCGCCGGTTTCCGCCATCTCATCTCGACCGACGGCGCTTTCTATATCTATGCCGATATTTCCGATCTCACCGATGACAGCCTCGGCTTCTGCCGCCGCATGCTGGCCGAGACCGGTGTCGCCGCCACACCCGGCATCGATTTCGATCCCGCCCGCGGCCATCACTTCATGCGCTTCTGCTTCAGCGGCTCGACCGAGGACATGGCCGAGGCCGTGAAGCGCCTCAAGGCCTGGCGACGCTAAAGCGTTGCCGGATCGGCCACCAGGAGCCGCTCGACCCCATCGGGCCGCTTCTGCTCGAAGACCTGGCCTGCCAGCACCATGTCGATGGCGCTGCCGTCGCGCGAAAGCGGCAGATGCAGGCGCTTGGTCCAGCGATGCTCCTTGCCCTCCCAGCGGAAATGCCCTTCGGAAAAGACCGGTACGCCGCCGGTCACGATCTTCGCATAGAGCTCGCGCGTGAAATCGAGCGTCGTCCCGCTGGTCAGTTCCTCGATGGTCTTGCCGGTATAGTCGAAGCCATGGGCGGCGGCGATCTCCGATCCCACCAGGCGATAGCGGATATGATGCCCGTTCTCCCAGACATCCGAGAGAATGAGGCAGGCGAGGAGCTTGGGGATGTCGAGCGGTTCGAGATCCGCCCGCAACATGGCGCCGTTCGGCCCGCGCCGGGCGTGCCAATAATCGTAAAGCGCCGCCAGGCGCGGATGCGCGATCTCGTCACGAAAGGATGTCGCCCCCTGTTCCATGCCCGGCCCTGGTTGAAATCCGTGCCAGGAAGATAGGGCGGCGACATCTTTGCCGCAATGCAACAATGCGTGTTGGGGATCAGACCGGCTTCAGGACCACATGCTTCTTCTTGCCGGAGGAGAGCTTGATCACCCCCTCGGCATTGAGATCGCCAGCACTCACCTTGGCATTCTCGTCGGCGATCACCTGATCGTTGAGGCGCGCACCCGCACCCTTAATCATGCGCCGCGCCTCGCTCTTCGAACTCGCAAAGCCCGCCTGCACGAGAAGATCGATGGCGGCGATGCCGGCATCCAGCGCCGCCTTCGCGACCTCGATCACGGGCAGATCGCCGCCGAGTCCGCCTTCGACGAAGACCTTGCGCGCGGTTTCTTGCGCGTCCGTCGCGGCGGCTTCGCCCCGGCACAGTTTGGTGGCTTCGTTGGCGAGAACGATCTTCGCCTCGTTGATCTCCGCCCCTTCCAGCGAGGCGAGGCGCTCGATCTCGACGAGCGGCAATTCGGTGAAGAGGCGCAGGAAGCGACCGACATCGGCATCCTCGGTATTGCGCCAGAACTGCCAATAATCATAGGCCGAGAGGCGCTCCTCGTTGAGCCACACCGCGCCCGCGGCGGACTTCCCCATCTTGGCGCCCGAGGCCAAGGTGATCAGCGGCGAGGTGAGGCCATAGAGCGCCTTGTCGTCGCAACGGCGTCCCAGTTCCACGCCGTTGACGATATTGCCCCATTGATCCGACCCGCCCAATTGCAGGACGCATTTGTTGCGCCGCGCCAGTTCCAGGAAGTCATAGGCCTGCAGGATCATGTAATTGAATTCGAGGAAGGTCAGCGGCTGCTCGCGCTCCAGGCGGATCTTCACGGAATCGAAACCCAGCATGCGGTTGACCGAGAAATGCCGGCCGTAATCGCGCAGGAATTCGAGATAGTTGAGCTTGTCCAGCCAATCGGCGTTGTTGACCATGATGGCGTCGGTTGGGCCGTCGCCGAAGGTGAGGAACTTCGCAAAGATCTGCTTGATGCCGGCGATGTTACGGGCGATGTCGGCGTCGGAGAGCACCTTGCGCATGTCGTCGCGCCCGGTCGGATCGCCCACCTTGGTCGTCCCGCCGCCCATCAGCACCACGGGCTTCCCGCCCGATTTCTGCAGCAGGCGCAGCATCATGATCTGGACCAGCGAACCCACATGCAGCGAATCCGCGGTGGCGTCGAAGCCGATATAGGCGACCAGCGGCGGCTTCCCCGGCATGGCGAGCCCGTCCAGCTCTTCCATGGCGGTGCATTGATGCAGATAGCCCCGGGCGACGAAATCGCGCAGGAAGGGGGATTGCGGCTGGAACATGGTTGAACTCTATCGGCTTGGCTTGATCTGGAGGCCGGTCATGTAACACATTCGCCGAAGAACGGCCAAGCCATTGGGAATCGGGGCCGCCCCTCACCCCGACCCTCTCCCCGCAAGCGGGGCGAGGGAGTTTAGATCGAGCTAGTTTAAAGCCCCTCGCCCCTCTGGGGAGAGGGGTTGGGGTGAGGGGAATGGCTATGTTTTTTGGGGGCGTAATGACCGGTGTTTGGGCGATCGGGCTGATGAGCGGCACCAGCGGCGACGGGGTGGACGCGGCCCTCATCCGGGCGGATGCCACCCATATCCATGAATTCGGCCCGGCTCTGGGCCGCCCCTACGAACCCGCCTTCCGCGCGCGGCTCAAGGCCTGCTATGGCGGCAAGGCCCCGGCCGAGGAGATCGCAGCCATTGAGCGCGAACTCACCCGGTTGCATGCCGAGGCCGTCCACCAACTCCTCGCACAGGCCGGCATGAAACCGGCCGAGATCCACGTCGTCGGCTTCCACGGCCAGACCATCCTCCATGCGCCGAAGGAGCGCCGCACCTGGCAGATCGGCGACGGCGCCGAACTGGCGCGGGCGACCGGCATCGATGTGGTGAACGATTTCCGCAGTGCCGATGTGGCGGCGGGCGGGCAGGGGGCGCCGCTGGTGCCGATCTTCCATCTTGCTTTGGCCGACATGCTGCCCAAGGAAGTGAAGCGGCCGTTGGCCGTGCTCAATATCGGCGGCGTCGCCAATGTCACCTGGATCGGTCGCGACGGATCGCTGCTCGCTTTCGATACCGGCCCCGGGAATGCGCTCATCGACGATTGGGCCCAGCGCCACAAGGGCGAGCCGGTCGATCTCGGCGGCGCCCTCGCCAAGGCCGGCCGCATCGACGAGGACGTGCTGGCGCAACTTTTGAGCCATCCCTTCTTTGATCAGAAGGCGCCCAAATCCCTCGACCGCAACGCCTTCCATTCGACGATGGTCGATCACCTCTCGGCGGCGGATGGCGCCGCGACCTTGACCGCCTTCACCGCCGCCAGCATCGCCCGCGCGATCTATCTCTTCCCCGAGCCCGCGCAGAACTGGCTCATCTGCGGCGGCGGCCGCCACAACCCGGTGCTCATGGAAGCCCTAGAAGAACGCCTCGACGCCCCCGTGCGCAGCGTCGATGACATCAACTGGAACGGCGACGCGCTGGAGGCCCAAGCCTTCGCCTATCTCGCCTTGCGCAGCCTCGCCGGACTCCCCTTGAGCTTCCCGACGACGACGGCCGTCCCGCAACCGATGACCGGCGGCAAACTCCATCGCGCCTGAACACTTCTCCCTCTCCCTTTAGGGGAGGGCCGGGGTGGGGGCGCAAGTGACGGCTCTCTCTCAAGACGACACGAAGGGACCAAAGCCCATGACCAACCAACACCACGGCGGCTGTGTCTGCGGCGCCGTCCGCTACATGATCACCGGCAATCCCGACCGCGTCACCATGTGCCATTGCACCTGGTGCCAGCGCCGCACCGGCTCGGCCTTCGGCACCGAGGCCGTGTTCAGACACGACCAGGTCACCCTCACCGGCGACACGCAGCGCAGCTACCGCCACATCTCCGATCAATCCGGCCGCTGGCTCGACCAGCATTTCTGTGGGGCCTGCGGCACCAATCTCGGCATCACCATGCAAGCCGTCCCCGACATCCGCTCCATCCCCGCCGGCACCTTCGACGACCCCGCCTGGCTCAAGCAGAGCGGCATCCCCTTCCGCCACATCTTCCTCCGCTCCGACCACGGCTGGGCCGACGTGCCGGAGGGAATGGAAAGATATGAGGAGCATTTCAGGAAGTGAGGGTGGCTGATGGGCGTTAAATTGAAATGCCGCTAAGTCTTCCCCCTCTCCCTTCAGGGGGAGGGTCGGGGTGGGGGCGCAAGTGACGGCTCTCTTCAGCAATTCACCGTCCTTTCCTCTCTGTGGGAGAGAATCCAGGGAGAGACGTGGTTCACTCCACGTTCGGACTCAACGCGAGATTCTGAATGTTTCCAGAACTGGGTGAATAGCTTAGAGGTAGAGTTCTGTTTAAGCATGGTGGTTCGTCGCAATGAAGACGCAGAATAAAGAAATTTACTTCGACAGGCTTGGCGCTCACGCCCAAGGATTAGCAAATGTTCTTCGCGAAACTTTCAATCTCCCGTCTCGAGTGGAAGGAAATTGCGTCTTCATTGAAGAAATTTTAGCTAAGAGGAGATTTGGCTCACGTACTTACCTGTCTCGCCAACATCAACTTGGCATCAATGATCCCGGCGAAGATTGGAAAATAAGTGAGACTCTCGCCAGTCAGGTTGACATGCCACAACCAGTGTTAGCGGCCAAGAAACTAAGTATTCCCGCAGATCTTGGTCTAGTTACGGAGACAATCTTAAGCTTAGACAGTCTCGCTGTGTGCGAAGCCAGTGCTGTGGCTCAGGTTCTTAGCGAGAAAGTCATTCCGCTAATGCGCGCGTTCAAAGCAACACATGTCACCTGTGTGAAGGCAAATCTTGAAGAGCTTCAGGAAGCACTATCCGCAATAAAGATCGTTTGCCTATGGCAGCATTTTGGTGGCGAGAGGGCGGGGCAAATGGTGAGGAGTGGACATGATGATCCTCTATTAGCTCCATTTGGACGTGCTTGGCCAAGCTGCCTTGATACGCTTTCATATGTTGACGCGTTGGTTAAGTTTCCACCATTAGCGCTGACTCTGCCTGTGCGTAGACTTAATTGCGCATTTCATTTCCAGTCTGAAGCGATGTGGCATTTTCATAGAGTCTTCTGCAACGGATGGCTCAATGAGTTTGCGATGGCAGTAAATCCAATGGCGGAGTCCGGACATTACTTTGGGTTGAGCGGCCTTCACGCAATGAATGAAGCTAATATCTGGCGGTATCTGAGTTTTGTAGTCAGTAGTGTCAATAGTCTGCTCTGCTGGCTTTGTGACCCCTCGAATTTTGTAGATGCAGATGGTCGAATTGATTTGCTCAGGCAGATGCAAACATTAAGCGCGGTGCATCTGCTGTTTGGTGACTTGAGCGCAATGCATCATTCTACGGAGAGCCACCATACCATCAGCTTTGCTATGTCGTTGCTTGATAAGCTCGCTAATCTGCGCTGGAAATTCGAAAGAAAAGGCAGGCGGCAAAAGGAAAGTGAATACTTTAAGGCGCTATGCTCTATGAGTGAGGCTCGGAATTTGAAAGTTTTGCTTCGCCGAATCTTTGATCGTCGAAGTTACAATGATCTTGGTGTCGCGTTCGAGCAAGCGGTCGATAGGAGCTACGAAGAATTTCATAGTTGCCTTCGCCGCCAAGGTTATGATGAAGAAAAAGATAGGCTGGATTTGTTGCGGTCCCAGCGCAATATTCGCCATGGCTCGTTTCTTGAGAAAGAGCAGTTTGAAAAGCTGTTCTTGAATTCTTCAGGCGCAATCCCCTCAACAATAGGATCCATCACTTTCCTATTAGTATTAGGCTTAGTCGTCTCACCAGAGCTTTTTCTTAATGCTGGCGAAGCCGAATGCTAGAATGGTTGGTTTAATCATGTCCTCCCACGCCCGTGGCATCGCGCTTTACCTTGCCGGCGTGGCGTTGTTCGCGGCCAATGATGCGCTGGGCAAGTGGCTGGTGACGGATTACAGCGTGGCGCAGCTGATGCTGATCCGCTCGCTGGGGGCGGTGTTCCTGATCTATGGGTTGATGCGCTCGACGGGCGTTACGCTCAAGCTCCCGCCCGGCCAGGCGCTCTGGCACGTTCTCCGCATCCTGCTGCTGGCCGGCGACAGCTTCTCCTTCTATTACGGCACCCAGGCGCTGCCCTTGGCCGATGTCATGACCTTCTACATGTCGGCGCCGCTCATCATCACGGCGGCCTCCGCGCTGCTCCTCAAGGAGCGGGTGGGGATGAAGAGGTGGGGCGCCATTCTGGTGGGCTTCGTCGGCGTGGTCGTGGCGTTGCAGCCGACCAGTGCCGCCTTCTCGCCCTCGGCGCTGGTGGCACTGTCCGGCGCTGCCTGTTTTGCGCTCGCCATGGTGATCACGCGGCGACTTCGCGATTGCCATTGGCTGACACTGGTTGCCTGGCAGTTCATCGGCTGCGGTGTCGTCGGCGTCATCGGGGCGCCTTTCGCCTGGACGATTCCGACCTTGCTCGATTTCGTCCTGATGGCCCTGGTCGGTCTCGTCGCCTGTGGCTGCTTCATGCTGATCACCAAGGCGCTCAACCTCGCCCCGGCCTCGCTGCTCGCCCCCTTCCAATATTCGGCCATCGTCTGGGCCACGATCCTGGGCTGGATCTTCTGGGGCGACCGGCCCACGCCGCCGATCCTCATCGGCAACGCCATCATCATCGGCAGCGGCCTCTTCGTCCTCTACCGCGAGCGCACGCTGAAGGTGGAGGTCAACGAGCGGATCGAACCCATTCCCTGAGCGTGATGCCCGGCCTTTCAAAAACGCCGTCATCCCCGGGCTTGACCCGGGGATCAGGGGCGACCGGGTGAGGCCCGTCAGTGGCGGACTGATGCCCGGATCAAGTCCGGGCATGACGGCAGGGGGTGGGAGCAGCATATGTTCCTATTTTGTTCTTGACAAGAGGTGTGGGAATATCGTACTATGGGATTTGCGCGCACGATCTGCAGATTGAAATTACCTGAACACCCAAAGCACTGACTGATTTGACGGACTGAACCTGCCCTGCGGCTTTCGCCGTAGTTGGGCCAGTCATCTGGAATCGCTTGGTTGCCGCGCGGCGCAGGCCAAACTGGGAGCTCGCTCCAATCGGACCGGGTTCTTAAGTGGCGCAGGGCCGCAATCCCCCGGCGGTTGGGGCGTGTCGCTGTCATCTTGCGTCACGCGATACCGCTTCCGTCCGGGGCCAGTCCGGACCGCCGGATCGAGTGAAATCGATCCCCGCTCGGGCCGGGCGGTAAAACGGCTCCCCTTGCCCCGTGGGATAGCCGGCGGCCCCTTGCGCCGTGGGATAGCCGGTAGCCCCTTGTGCCGTGGGAGAACCGGCATCCGCTGACCCCGGCGGTGATCGG
>NZ_JAYRDA010000016.1:0-61235 GCF_041909655.1 Dongia sp.
CCAACACGACGCTAACCAATTGATCCGTCGCAAAACACGTTTCGTCTTACTGCATAACGAGATCCAACCAATCATCCAGCCAAGTTACCCCAGCCAAACAATCGACCTTCTCTCTACAGAAACACGCTAAGGCTTCGCGACAATCTCTCGAGCATAAACCCTAAAGACCCGCCGCCCGCGTATCCCTTCTGACTTATCCACTTTGTCAAACAGCTGCCCGGCTCGAAGGGGCCGGTCCGTCTCGCTCTGGCCGGTTGGCCGCGTCGAGGGGGCGGCTTATACCCCTGCTTTTCAGAGCCTGTCAACGATCAGTTTTAACTTTTTTTGCCGATCGGCTGAAATTCCCCCAAACGGCGGGAATTATTGAGGAAATGGGTGGTGTCGCCGCGCCTTTCCAGCCCCTGTGCCAGCTTGTCACGGCATGTTTCACGCTTTTTTCAGACCTTGCGGACATAATTCCGTCAGATTTCCCCGGCAGAACCCTGAGGGCTCCGTTGGGGCAAGCTGGATTCCGGGCCGCCCGGGCTCTCGTGCGGCACTGGGATTCACCATTTAGTCTTTTGATCTTCTTGGGAAATTTGAGTTGACAAGAATCTAGCAACGCAGGCAAGGTCAGAATCGCTTGCATTGTTGGCAGCCAAGGTCCTGGGGGACTTACGGAATTTGGGATCGCTGCCGGCAATCAAGACCCATCACATGTTTTCGAGTTTTTGGTGACAGTATTGCATAAACCGCACACGCAGGTCTGGGGGACGCTTCGGCGCTATCTGACTTACACAACCGCCGGTATCGCCGTCATGGGCGGCGTCGGCGCTTTCGAAGCGCATCGTCCTTCCAGCATCGACACCGCCAAAGCGGCTGCGTTTGTCAGCGAGTTTTCCGGCACACAAGCCGTCACCACGGGTTTCGCCGCCTCCGGCGCCCTGGGCCGCGACGCGACATTGCCGATCTGGGCACAGCGCATTCCGACCGGCAGCAACGATTACAAGCTGGCCTCGTCGGAAACCACCACGACACAGACACCGCGCGTCACCGCGCCCGCTCTGACGCATCTGTCGCCGGGCAATGCGCTCGAGGCGACGATCGATTCCGTGACTGCCGCGGCCGATTACGCAGCCAGCGAATCCGGGTCGCCCAGCTTGTTGCCCTTTGCCGGTCAGTTCGGCATGGAAACCGGCAAGCGCGGTTGGGATGCGGGTGATTCCTTCCTGCAGGCGGCCAGCCGCGACATGCAGAAGGTGATCGAAGTCCAGCCGGGCGATACATTGTTCGGCGTGCTGGTCGATGCGGGCCTTTCGCAGGAAGATGCGACCAATGCCGTGGGCGCCCTTGCTGACGTGTTCTCGCCGCGCAGCCTGAAGGCCGGACAGGAAATCACCCTCAACATGACGACCGCGGCCGGTGCTGCGGAAACGCCCGCCCAGCCGCAACTTGTGAGCCTCAGCCTGGAACCCTCGGTCGAGCGCGACGTCACCGTGACGCGCGATGCCCAGGGGACTCTGGTGGCCGAAGCGGTCGAGAAGCCGCTCACCGAAACCCGCGCCCGCGTCGCAGGCGTGATCAAGTATTCGCTCTATGACGCAGCGATGAAATCCGGTTTGCCGAGCTCGGTGATCGCGGATGTCATCAAGGCCTATTCCTACGACGTCGACTTCCAGCGCGATATCCAGGAAGGCGATTCCTTCGAGATCGTCTACGAGCGCATCGAGAACGAAGACGGCGAGCTCGCCCGTACCGGCCAGATGCTCTATGCCATGCTCAACACCGGCGGCGTCGCGCATCCGATCTACTGGTTCGAGCGCGACGGCGATGGCGAGTTCTTCAATCCGAAGGGCGAGGCCGTCAGGAAGTCACTGCTGGCGACGCCGATCGACGGCGCGCGGATCACATCGGGCTTCGGTGCGCGCAAGCACCCGATCCTCGGCTATACCAAGATGCACAAGGGCATGGATTTCGGCGCCCCCACCGGCACGCCGATCTACGCCGCCGGCAACGGCACAGTAGCCGAGATCGGCAAGAAGGGTGCTTACGGCAATTACGTCCGCATCAAGCATAACGGCACCTTCCAGACCGCCTATGCCCATGCCAGCAAATTCGCCAAGGGGTTGAAGAAGGGCGACAAGGTCAAGCAGGGCGAAGTGATCGCCTATGTCGGCACCACCGGCCGCTCGACCGGACCGCATCTCCATTTCGAAGTCCTGGAGAACGGTACCCAGGTCAATCCGAAGAAGATCAAATCCACCGGCGGCGACAAGCTCGCGGGCAAGGACCTGAAGGCCTTCAAGGCCCAGGTTGCGGCCATCGATGCCGAAAGGCAGCAGATGCGCAATGTGGTCGAGATCGCCGAAACCCCGGATTCGACCCCGGTCGATTGCTCCGGCACCGAGGGTTGCCAGAACTGAGACGGCACGCCCGAAACGGCGCCAGGAGCGCCGTTATCCCGCCTTCCGGAACGTCAGGTTGATGCGCTGTGGCCCCAGGATTGTCGATTGATCGGGTTTCAGCGGCAAAATGCCGTGAAAATTCAGCCGCGCCTGACCACCCCAGACGACGACATCGCCGTGGAAGAGCTTCAGGCGCCGCGGCTTTTCGCTGCGCTCGCGCCCGCCGAAGAGAAAGATCGCCGGCGCGCCGAGTGAAACCGAGACGATCGGTGCGGTGAAATCGCGCTCGTCGCGATCCTGGTGCAGCGCCAGGCGCGTGCCCGGTTCATAGCGGTTGATCAGACAGACATCGGGCGAGAAGCCGGGAAAACCCGCGTCATTGGCAGCGCCTTGTGCCAGATCGCGGAACAGGTCCGGCAGCGCCGGCCAGGGCCGTCCATGCGCTGGGTCGCAAGCGGCGTAGCGATAGCCTTTGCGGTCCGATACCCAGCCCAGTGCCCCGCAATTCGTCATGGCCACGGACATGAGATGCCCGCCTTTGGTCACCATCTGACGGAACGGGGATTGCGCCGTCAGGTTGGGTAGAATCGCGACAAGGTCATCCGATTGGGCCAGGGCAAAACCCCGCAGCAAGGTCGCACCGGGACACAAGACAACTGTCTCTTCGCGCAGTTCGGGCAGAAGAAACGGCGTCATTGATAAAGGCCCTTGATCACGCAATCCGGCGGATCGATTGGACACCTGCCCCGGCACCGATAGGATGCGCGCCGACCCGTCGCGTGAAAGGCCTTCCCCACATGTCCCGTTCCGTTCGCCTGCTGGCGCTGCTGTCGCGGCGTCTGCACAATGCCGGCCTGGTGATGCTGGCCGTCGGCATTCTGGCTCTCATTGCCCATCTCTCCCACGAGCCCTTGCTGATGGCGCCTTTCGCACCGTCGATTCTCGCGATCCTGACGCAGCCGCGCAATCCGCATGTTGCTCCCAACGTGCTGATCGCCGCTTATATCGTCGCCACTGTCACAGCCGTCCTGCTGAAAAGCGTGCTGCCGCCGGAATGGTGGAGTGTCGCCATCGCCGTCGGAATCGCCATGCTGATGCTGGAAGCGCTCGACATCCTGCATCCACCGGCCGTTGCCATGCCGATCCTGGTGATGCTGGGGAGCGGCGACTTCCCGCTCCCCGCTTTCACGATCGGCGTCGTATCTCTGGCCGGCCTGTCGATGATCGGCCGGCGCTTGCCGCGCCGCGCCGAACATCCGGCAATCACTCAGCCGGCAGAGTAAGCCTTAGGCTGCGGCGCGGGACAGTTTCTCGCCGCCGATGGTAAGGCCATCCTCGCCAGCCGAGACCGAAATGGTCTCGCCCGGCTTGAAGCGACCTTCGAGGATCATCGTGGCCAGCGGGTTCTGCATCTCGCGCTGGATCACCCGCTTCAGCGGCCTGGCGCCATAGACCGGATCGTAACCGGCCTCGGCCAGCCATTCCTTGGCCTTCGCATCGACCTGGAGCGTGAGCTTGCGCTCGGCCAGCAAGGCTTCCAGCCGCTGCAACTGGATGCTGACGATGCCGGTCATGTGCTTGCGGCTCAGGCGATGGAACAGGATCACCTCGTCGAGACGGTTGAGAAATTCCGGCCGGAAAGACTGCCGCACCACACCCATCACCTGATCACGCACGGCACTTGAATCCTGGCCTTCGCCCAGACCTGCCAGATACTCGCTGCCCAGATTCGAGGTGAGGATGATGATCGTGTTCTTGAAATCGACCGTGCGGCCCTGACCATCGGTCAGACGGCCGTCATCCAGCACCTGGAGCAAAACGTTGAAGACATCGGGGTGCGCCTTCTCGACCTCGTCGAAAAGCACGACCTGATAAGGCCGGCGCCGCACCGCTTCGGTCAGCACGCCACCTTCGTCATAGCCGACATAGCCCGGCGGCGCGCCGATCAACCGCGAGACCGCGTGCTTCTCCATGAATTCCGACATGTCGATGCGGACCATCGCCTGATCGTCGTCGAACAGGAAGCTCGCCAGCGTCTTGCAGAGCTCGGTCTTGCCGACGCCGGTCGGGCCAAGCATCAGGAAGGAGCCGATCGGCCGATTCGGATCCTGCAGGCCGGCCCGCGCGCGCCGCACGGCATTGGAAACGGCGGTCACAGCCTCATCCTGGCCGATCACGCGCGCACCCAGCGCCTCTTCCATTTTGAGGAGCTTGTCGCGCTCGCCAGTCAGCATCTTGTCGACCGGAATGCCGGTCCAGCGCGAGACCACACCGGCGATGTCCTCTTCCTTCACCACCTCATTGAGCATGCGGTTCTCGGCAGCCGCCTCGGCCGCCTCCAGGCGCCGCTGCAGATCGGGAATGGTGGAATAGGTCAACTCCCCGGCGCGGGCGAAATCGCCACGGCGCTGAGCCTGCTCGACCTCGATCTTGGCATGATCGATCTGTTCCTTGAGCTTCTGCGCATCGTCAATCTTCTGCTTCTCGGCGCGCCACATGGCGGTCAGGGAGCGTGACTTCGCCTCCAATCCCTCGATTTCCTCGATGATGTGCTGCAGGCGCTCTTTCGAGGCGGCGTCGCTTTCCTTCTTCAAGGCTTCGCGCTCGACCTTGAGCTGAATGAGCTTGCGGTCGACCTCGTCGATTTCCTCGGGCTTCGATTCCACTTCCATGCGCAGACGCGACGCAGCCTCGTCCACCAGATCGATCGCCTTGTCGGGCAGGAATCGGTCGGTGATGTAGCGGTTCGACAGCGTGGCAGCGGCGACGATCGCGGCATCCGTGATGCGGACGCCGTGATGCATCTCGTATTTTTCCTTGAGACCGCGCAGGATCGAGATGGTGTCGTTGACATTGGGCTCGGCCACGAAAACCGGCTGGAAACGCCGCGCCAGCGCGGCATCCTTCTCGATATGCTTCCTGAACTCGTCGAGCGTGGTCGCACCGACGCAGTGCAATTCGCCACGCGCCAGAGCGGGTTTCAGCATGTTGGAAGCGTCCATGGCGCCTTCCGCCTTGCCGGCCCCGACCAGGGTGTGGAGCTCGTCGATGAAGAGGATGATCTCGCCGGCAGCCGCCGAGATTTCCTGCAGCACCGATTTCAAGCGTTCCTCGAACTCGCCGCGATACTTGGCCCCGGCCACGAGCGCGCCGAGATCGAGCGACAGGAGTTTCCGGTTCTTCAAGCCTTCCGGCACATCGCCATTGGCGATGCGCAGAGCGAGACCTTCGATGATCGCGGTCTTGCCCACGCCGGGCTCGCCGATGAGGACGGGATTGTTCTTGGTCCGGCGCGAGAGCACCTGGATGGTGCGGCGGATTTCCTCGTCACGGCCGATCACCGGATCGAGCTTGCCTTCGCGCGCCATTTGCGTGAAGTCGCGCGCGTATTTCTTGAGCGCGTCATAGCCTTCCTCGGCGCTGGCGCTGTCGGCCTTGCGGCCCTTCCGCAGATCGTTGATCGCCTGATTGAGTTTCTGCGGAACGAGCCCGGCATCCTTCAGGGCCTTGCCGGCAGCGTTGTCGGTCGCCATGGCCAGAGCCAGAAGCATGCGCTCAACGGTGACGAAACCGTCACCCGCCTTCTGCGCCAGTTCTTCCGCCTGGCCCAGGATACGGGCCAATTCCGGCGACATGTAGACCTGACCGGCCCCGCTGCCTTCAACCCGCGGCAGCTTCTCGATCTCGCGCTCGATGGCCGCCTGCGCGCGCGCTGGATCGGCGCCCGCCGCCTTCATCAGATTGGCGGCCATGCCTTCCTTGTCGTCGAGCAGGGTTTTGAGCAGATGTTCCGGGTTCAGGCGCTGATGGCCCGAGCGTAATGCCAGAGTCTGCGCAGCCTGCAGGAAGCCGCGCGAGCGTTCGGTAAACTTTTCCAAATCCATAATTTAGCCCTCTCTCAATCGCGCCCTCTTTGAGGCGCACGATCATGGATGCCGCCGATTGATCAGGCTGAAAGCTCGGCTCCCCGCCCATCCCTCTTCTGAAATATGGAAAACGTTAACGCCAAAACAAGGCCCCAAAACAAGAAGGGCCGGGACATTCCTGCCCCGGCCCCCATCCTGCGCCGAAATGCCACGCCGTCCAAGCTGGAGGCGGGCAATCCAAGGCCTTAATCGTTGCTCTCGACCCCGGGCAAAGCCGGTTCCGCATTCCCCTCAGCCGGGGCATCCGCCCCCGGGGCACGGGGCCGGCGGGTGCGTTGCCGGCCACGGGGGCGCGGACCGCGCCCTTCCTCTCCGCCGGCGGCGACCGCCGCCGGGGGCAAGAGATCCTCGGGATAATCCGGCTGTTCGTCGGCAGGCACGGCCGCTACCGGTGCTGCCGGCGTCTCGCTGGCTGCGACAATCGACTCGGCCGGATTTGCCGGGCCATTCACCGGGACATTCACTGGGGCGCCATTGGCATTGCCGGAATTATACTGGCTGTTGCCGTATTGGCCGCCGCCCTGGCGGTTGTCTTGCCGGTTGTCTTGCCGGTTCTCCTGGCGGTTATCCGGTCGATTTTCCTGTCGGTTATTGTGACGCGGCCGCGGCCCGCGGCCTTGCTGCTGCGGCACGAAATCGACACCTTCCTCGCTATCGCCCTCGCCATCACCGCCTTCGGTGGTGTTGCCGCCGGCATTGGTGTTGCCGCCATTGCCTTGCGGAGCGCCCGAATTGGGATTGCCGCCGTCATTCATGTTGGGCTGTGGTGCCTGGCCGCCGGTATAGAGCGCCGCCGAAAGACCCTGGCTCACATTCTGCACGTTGAAATCGGCGACCGAAATATCGCGGCCGCCGACGCGGGGCCGCTGGCCGTCATTCATCGACTGGATCACGCGGTAATAGTGATCGGCGTGCTGCAGGTAGTTCTCGGCGGCGATGCGATCACCCGAGACGCCGGCGTCCCGCGCCAGCTGCAGGTATTTTTCCAGCACCTGATAGACATTGCCGCGGACCCTGGTCTCGGACCCGCCGCCGTCGTAACTCTGATTCTTGTTGGGGATGCCGCTATGCGGCTTCCGCTGACCGCGATTGCGGCCGCGACGGTTGTTGTTGCCTGGTCTCATGCGTCGATCATTCGCTTCTGTTAGCGGCTCAGCTCCGGTCACTCGGCGCCAGGGTCAGACGGCCAGCAAGGGCGCCCATCAGCCAGGATCGGCTGCAGACGTTGCTGGCAGGTTCAGACTCCCCGGCTTAAACGCGATGTGCGGAGGCCCAGAGGGGGCGGTTCGGCCCAACGGCCATTCACCAATTACCTCGCCCCGATGCCGCGCAAACCGTATCCGCTCCGGCGCTGATTTCCAACAACTATTTTACTCTTTCGAGGCTGTCACAAGGTCGCAACGGGGCCCTGCCGAAATCCCGGTAACAGCTTGATCTGCCAAGCGATCTTAAACCGTACGAAACAGCAGGCAGCGCGTCCGCCGTGCCAGGTCGGCCTGCCGGCCCGATGGCACCATTCCAGCCGCCGTCATCAGGCCCGTCACAGACTCGGCCTGGCCGAGTCCGATCTCCAGGGCCGCCAGTCCCGTGGGCGCGAGGCGGGTTCGCAGCATCGGCGCCAGAGCACGATAGGCATCGAGACCGTCTTCGCCGCCATCCAAGGCGAGCCGCGGCTCGTGACGCGCCACTTCGGGCTCCAGGCCGGCGATCTCCGCCGCCGGAATATAGGGTGGGTTACTGACGATGAGGTCGAAGTTCGAGGGATCTTCGGCCGCGAGGGCCGCGACCCAGGCGCCTTCACGGAACGTCACGCGTTCGGCAAGCCCCAGCCGCTCGGCGTTGCGGCGCGCGATGTCGAGCGCGGCCGGCGACAGGTCGACGGCCCAGCCATGTGCTTGCGGCAATTCGCGCAGCAGGGTCAGCAGCAGACAGCCGGATCCTGTACCAAGATCCAGCACGCGCAGAGGCGCAGCGCGGTCCGGAATTTCCGCCAGGACCGCTTCGATCAGCGCCTCGCTATCTGGGCGCGGGTCCAGCACATCGCGGCTGACGACGAACGGCAGCGACCAGAACTCGCGCTCACCGATCAGATGCGATACCGGCTCGCGGTCGGCGCGGCGCGCGATGAGCGACCGATAGGCGGCGGCGGCTTCGCTTTCAACACTCCGCTCGGGAAAGCCGATCATGACGGCCGGCGGCACCTTGGCGGCAAGTCCCAGCAACAAGCGCGCTTCCCGCGCCGGCGCCTCGATGCCGGCAGCGCCCAGCGCCTTCATGCCCTCGCTCAAAAGATCGGCGATGCGGACTTGGCCCGACATCTCACTCCACTTCGGCCAGGCGTTCCGCCTGATCGTGCTGGATGAGCGCGTCGATCACCTCGTCAAGTGCTTCACCCTCGATGATCTTGTCGACCTTGTAGAGTGTCAGGTTGATGCGATGATCGGTACAGCGGCCTTGCGGAAAGTTATAGGTGCGGATGCGCTCCGAACGATCGCCGGATCCCACCTGGCTCTTGCGATCGGCGGCGCGGGCGGCATCCAGCTTGCCGCGCTCCAGATCATAGAGCCTGGCACGCAGCACCTTCATCGCCTTCGCCTTGTTCTTGTGTTGCGATTTTTCGTCCTGCTGCTGCACCACAAGGCCGGTCGGCAGATGGGTGATGCGCACGGCGCTGTCGGTCGTGTTGACCGACTGGCCGCCGGGACCGCTTGCCCGGAAGACATCGATCCGCAGATCCTTGTCGTCGATCTTGACGTCGACCTCCTCCGCTTCCGGCAACACGGCCACAGTGGCAGCAGAGGTATGGATGCGGCCCGAGGCTTCGGTTTCCGGGACACGCTGCACCCGGTGCACGCCGCTTTCGAATTTCAGCCGCTCGAACACATTGCGGCCGGTGATCGAGGCGGTCGCTTCCTTGTAGCCGCCGAGACCTGTCTCGCTGATATCCATCGGTTCGAAGCGCCAGCCCTTGAGGGCGGCATAGCGCGCATACATGCGAAAGAGACTGGCCGCAAAGAGGGCCGCCTCTTCACCGCCCGTCCCGGCGCGCACTTCGAGGATGGCGTTGCGGGCATCGGCCTCATCCTTGGGCAGCAGCATGACCTTCACCTGCTGCTCAAGCTCCGGAATGCGCACCTTCAAATCCGCCATTTCCGCTTCGGCCAAGGCCTTCATCTCGGCATCGGCCGAGAGATCGCTCGCCATGACGGCAAGCTCTGCCATTTCCTTGTCGGCTTTCTGCAGATCGGTGATCGCCGTCACCAGCGGGTCGAGATCGGAATATTCCTTGGAAAGGCGCGCAAATTCCTGCGCGTCCTTGTGGCTACCAGCCGCCAGCAAAGATGAGAGTTCCTGATGCCGCTTGACGACGCGGCCGAGTTTTTCGCGAAAGGACATGAGTTACTCTTTGTTGCGGTCGAGCCCGAACAGGCGCCGCACGGCGCGCTCGAGATCGGTATCCTTGGCATCGTCGCGCAAGGCTGTGATGGGGCGGTGCAGCAGTCGATTGACCAGCCGCCGCGACAATTCAGCGGCATCCATCTTCGGATTCTCGGACAGCAGGGCCAGCCGCTCGGCTTCGAAATGATCGCGCAAGCTCGCCAGCGAATCGCCTATTCCGCGCGCCTCTTGCGCCCGCAGGAACTGATCGAGCTCTTCCTCGATGATGGCGTTGGCAGCCTTGATCGCCGCCGATCGCTCCTGCCGCCCCGCCATGGCGAGGCGTTCGAGATCGTCGAAGGTGTAGCGAAAGGCGTCATCGATCGCATCGACCTTGGCGTCGACATCGCCGGGAACCGCGAAATCGACCAGCAGCATGGGCCGGTGCCGGCGCTTCTTGAGTGCCGCCGACACCATTGCGGCGTCGATCACGGTGCGGGCGCTGTCGAGCGCGGCCACAACAATATCGGCATCGATCAGCGCCTGCGGCAGATCGGCGAGCGACGCCGCATGCGCCTTGAATCTGGCGGCTATATCCTGTGCGCGGGCGGCGCTGCCATGCACCATGGTCCAGCGCGTGACACCCGCCTCGCGCAATTGCTCGGCCACCATCTGGCCGAGATCGCCATCGCCGACCAGCAAAGCGCCCAGATTATCGAGTTTGCCGTGCACCTGACGCGCGAGCTTTACCACGCAGGCCGCCATCGAGACTGATTGCGCGGCGATGTCCGTCTCGGTGCGGACCCGTTTCGCCGCGGCGAAGGCCGCCTGCAGGATGCCGTCGAGCTCGCCGCCCATGGCACCACGCTTGGCGGCGAATTGATAGGCGTCCTTGACCTGGCCCAGCACTTGCGGTTCGCCGACCACCTGGCTTTCCAGCGAAGACGCGACCGCAAAACTGTAACGGAGCGCGGCACGCTCGGTGAGATAGTGGAGATGCGGCGCCACCTGCGGCACCTCGGCACCCGCCGCTTCTGCGATGAGGGCGGTGATGTCGGCGGCAGCCCGCGTCTCGTCGGTGACCGCAGCCCAGACTTCGCAGCGATCGCAAGTCGCCACCACCATCGCCTGATCGAGTCCGATTTCGCGGCATCGCGACAGCAGGCGCAAAACATCGGCCTCGTCGCCCTGCAAATGCTCGCGCAACAGGTCAGGTGCCCGCTTGTGGTCGGCACCGACGATCAGGAATGTGCGCGGCGCTATCCCAAGCGGATCACCGATAGGGCGCGAGGGCCGCGGCCAAAGCATCCAGGCGGACGCTCTGCTGCTCGCCGGAATCGAGGAGCTTCAATGCCGCCTCGCCCCGCGCCAATTCATCATCGCCCAGAATGATCGCCGCCACCGCCGCGATCTTGTTGGCGCGCTTCATGCGCTTGCCCATATTCCCTGAAAAGCCGAGATCGACCACGAAATCCTGGCGCCGCAGATCGGCGGCGATGGCCAGCGCCTTGCGCTCGGCCGCCTCGCCCATCGGCACGATGGCGATCGGACGTGGTGCCGGCGGTACATCGGCCAGCGCCATGGCGCAGCGCTCGACACCGCTCGCCCAGCCGACACCCGGGGTCTCCGGACCACCCATCATGGAAACGAGTCCATCGTAACGGCCGCCACCCAGCACGGTCTTCTGGGCACCCAGATCGGCGCAGGTGATCTCGAAACAGGTGTGGCAATAATAATCGAGGCCGCGGACCAGGCGCTGGTTGAGCTCATAGGAAATGCCCAGAATATCCAACCCCTCCCGCACGACGGCGAAAAAGTCGCGTGCTTCCGATGTCAGGTATTCGCTGGAGAGCGGTGCGTTGGCAACGATCTTCTGGTCACCCTCGTCCTTGGAATCGAGCACACGCAGCGGGTTCTTCTCCAGCCGTTCCAGGCTGTCCTTGGAGAGCTTGTCGCGGAAGCTGTTGAGATATTCGACCAGCACCTTGCGATAGGCGAGCCTGCTCGCGACGTCGCCCAAGGTGTTGAGTTCCAGCACGCAGCGGTCCCAGACACCGAGGCGGCGCAGGAACTCGACGCCGGTCGCGATCGCCTCGACATCGCCGCCGGGTTCCTTGACGCCCAGCAATTCGATGCCGGTCTGATGGAACTGGCGCAGGCGCCCTTTCTGCGGCCGCTCGTAGCGGAACATCGGCCCGGCATAGAAATATTTCAGCGGCAGATGTTGGCTGAGGCCTTCCGAGATGAGCGCGCGCGCGACACTTGCCGTATTCTCCGGCCGCAAGGTGACGGTCTCGCCGCCCTTGTCGGTGAAGGTATACATTTCCTTGGTGACGACATCGGAGGTATCGCCGAGCGTGCGCTTGAACACCTCGGTGAACTCGAAGATCGGCGTCGCAATTTCCTGATAGCCGAAGCAAAGCGCCGCGCGCCGCGCCGTTTCGACGACATGGCGATGACGCCGCATGTCGTCGGGCAACAGGTCATGCGTGCCGCGAACCGGCTGCAAACCAGACATCGTTGATTTCCCCAGTGGCTATTCGGCGGCGCTCTTGCCGGCGTTTTGATCGTTGGCGGCACTTTCATTCGCAGCCTTGGCGGCTTCGATTTCGGCCGCCTTCTGCTCGATGAGTTCCGCCATGTGCTCGACGATGTCCTGGTCCTTCAACCGGTGATGCTGATTGCCGGCGAGATAGACCATATGCGTGTTGTTGCCACCGCCGGTAAACCCGATATCGGTTTCGCGCGCTTCGCCGGGACCGTTGACGACGCAGCCGATGATGCTGACCGACATCGGCGTGGTGATATGCGAGACGCGCTTCTCCAGCGCCTCCACCGTCTTGATGACGTCGAAATTCTGCCGCGCGCAGGACGGGCAGGAAATGATGTTGACGCCGCGATGCCGCAGGTTGAGCGACTTCAACAGATCGAAGCCGACTTTCACTTCCTCGACCGGATCGGCCGAGAGCGAGACGCGGACCGTGTCGCCGATCCCGGCCCAGAGCAGCGAGCCGAGACCGATCGCCGATTTCACCGTGCCGACGCGCAAGCCGCCAGCTTCGGTGATGCCGATATGGAGCGGATAATCGCAGGCATCGGCAAGCCCCTGATAGGCCGCAACCGCCAGGAACACGTCCGATGCCTTGACGCTGATCTTGAACTCGAAGAAATCATGGTCTTCGAGAATCTTCGCATGATTGAGCCCGCTCTCGACCATCGCTTCCGGGCAAGGCTCGCCATAGCGCTCGAGGAGTTCGCGCTCCAGCGAGCCGGCATTGACGCCGATGCGCATCGAACAGCCGTAATCCTTGGCGGCCTTCACCACCTCGCGCACGCGCTCCGCGCTGCCGATATTGCCGGGATTGATGCGCAGGCAGGCGGCACCCGCCTGCGCCGCTTCGATGCCGCGCTTGTAATGGAAATGGATGTCGGCGACGAGCGGCACTTTCACCTGTTTCACGATCTCCTTCAGTGCCGCGGTCGATTCCTCGTCGGGGCAGGAGACGCGCACGATATCGGCGCCGGCGGCTTCGGCCGCCTGGATCTGGGCTACGGTCGCCTTCACGTCCGAGGTCAGCGTGTTGGTCATGGTCTGGACGGTGATCGGCGCGTCGCCGCCGACCAGGACGTTGCCGACGCGGATCTGCCGCGACTTGCGACGCTGGATATCTCGATAGGGCCGGACGCTCATGTTTATCTTTGCTCACAAATGGCTTAGGGGGCATGCCGCCGCTGCCCCGCTTGGCTCGATGCAGGCCGGGCGCACCTGGCAAATCATTGGCCCTGAACATGCGCTGCCAGCCCCAAAAGATCAAGTCCCGGCGGGCGATGTAGGCGGCCTTGATGTCGCGCTAAAGCCTTGCTGTTTCAGGTGCTTACTGCTCGGTAAGGGCGCTCGGCTCGAGCTTGATCCCGCGTTTGACCACGCCGACCGAGCCGAGGCTCGGCTGCGCCCGGCCGTCCAGCTCGATCACCAGACCGCCGGCATTGCCGGTATTCATGACCAGGCCCGGCTGATCCGGCACGGCATAGCTCTCGCCCGCCCGCAGGATTCGCTGCAAAACGACATTCTGTTGGGAATCAAAGATTTCGACCCAGGAATCCTTGGCCGCGCGCAGGACAATCCGCGGTGTCGGAACAGCGCCTTCCGCTGCGGCCGGATCGGTCGGGACCGCCGCCTGCTGCTCGACCGGCGCCGTTTCGCTTGTGGCCGGCGAATTGGTGTCGGGGGTCGTGGCGGCCTCGCCGGCAGGCACGGTCACGCCGGATGTGGTCGCACCGGGCATCGTCGTGGGCGCGGCTGGCTGTGCGGGATCCGCAATGCTGCCGGTTGCCGGGGCAGATGCATCGCCAATGGAAGTTGTCGGGGCGCTGGCGCCCTCGGCCGGAACCGCGATCATGGGGCTGGTGGCCGGCGCGGCCGTACCGGTCGCGTCCGAACCCGTGGGCGTCCCCGTGGGCGTCCCCATGGTCGTCGTTGTCGTCGCGGGTGCAGCGCCTGCTTGCGACGCCTGCGCACTGGAGGGCGCGGTCTCGGCACTCGAATCGTCGGCGCTGGGAATGGAAGCGGGCGTACTCGTCGCCGATTGGCTCGCAACATCTTCGGCCGTCTGCGGCGCCTGCTCGGCTGCCGGCTCGTCGGCCTGCTTCTTCATGAGTTCCGGCACCTGGTCGATGAGATCGATGCCGGTGCCACCGGGCTGCGAGGCGAAATACCAGCCCCCATAGAGCACCACAGCCACCACCAGGCTCACCACCAGGATGATGCCGCCGGGGAAATGTTTGTGTTCGACCTGGTCGACCGGCCAGATCAATTGATTCTGGCGCGACCGACGCGCGAGTTCGTCGCGGTAATCGCTGACGATGCTGTTGCCGTCGAGGCCCAGGTAATCGGCATAGGCGCGGACGAAACCGACCGCATAGGCGGTGCCAGGCAGATCCTGCAATCGACCGTCTTCAATGGCCTGGATATAGATTGCCCGGATACGAAGCTGGCGGGCCACAGTGGCGACATCCCGCCCCAGTTCTTCCCGACGGCGTCGCAAGAGGGCGGCAACGCCGTCCTCATTCCGGTCATCAATGAATTCGCTGGGTTCGACCCCAAACATTCCTATTCTACGACTGGCCATCAAGCGATCCCGGTTACCGCCACCCACGCCGCAACCTCGATAAAAAAGGCCACGCCGAGTCAATTACTTATATAACTTCGCCGAAGTTTTGCCGCAATCGACTTTCGACGGCAATTCCCACCAATCGCACACTTACGTACGATTGTCCGCATATCCTCAAGGTAATGCCACCCCATGGTCGCGGGCGAAGGCGCGGAGGCTGCTGCGCATGTCGGTTCCGCGCTGCCGTCCCAGCGCCGCCATATGCGCCCGGAGCTGGTCCAGGTCAAGGCTGCGGATCATCGCCCGGATGGGTCCGATTGCCGGCGGCGCCATGGAGAGGGTCCGCAGACCCAGCGCCATCAGCGCCATCGCATCCAAAGGATCGCCGGCAGTCTCGCCACACAGGCTGACCGGCCGGCCGCGTGCATCGCTTGCCTTGATGATATCGCCGACGAGGCGCAGGAAGGCTGGCGAGAGCGTGTCATAACGCCCCTGCAATTGCGCATTGCCGCGATCGGCAGCGAAGACGAATTGCGCAAGGTCGTTGCTGCCGATCGAAAGAAAATCGACCCGGTCGAGAATCTCGTCCATCTGCCAATAGAGTGCCGGCACTTCGAACATGGCGCCGACGCGCACGCGCTCCGGTAGAGCCTGACCCTTGGCTTCCGCGCGCTGCAATTCCAGATCGAGAATTTGCTTGGCGTCGTCGAATTCCTCGACCTGCGCCACCATCGGGAACATCACATGCAATGCACGTCCCGCCGCCGCCTTGATCATGGCGCGCAATTGCTGGCGCAGCATCGCGGGGCGATCGAGCGAGATGCGCAAGGCGCGCCAACCCATGGCCGGGTTTTCCTCGGCGTCGCGATGCCAATAGGGCAGCACCTTGTCCGAACCGATATCCAGCGTGCGGAACACGACCGGCTTCCCCTCGGCCCCGTCCAGCACGCGCGTATAGACTTCGCGCTGCCGCGCGACATCGGGAAAGGTATGCGCCACCATGAAGGTGACTTCGGTGCGGTAGAGGCCGATGCCCCCGGCGCCCGTCACCGCCACCTGCGGCACGTCGATGAGCAAGCCCGCATTGATGAGGAGGTTGATCGCGACACCGTCGAGCGTCACCGCCGGCAAATCGCGATCCGCGGCATAGGCTTCCTGGCGCACCGCGCGCGCATGCATGCTCTTGGCGAAGACCTGCAGGATGTCTTCTGACGGCCGCAGGAAAACCTGTTCGTTGTCGCCGTCGAGGACGAGTGAATCCCCCGCCTGCACCTTGTCCATCAGATTGGCGCAATGGCCGAGCAGGGGAATATCGAGGGCACGGGCGACGATGGCGACATGGCTGCTCGCCGTCCCCTCCTCCAGCACCACGCCCCGCAATCGGTTGCGGTCGTAATCCAGCAGTTCCGCCGGCCCCATATTGCGCGCGACGATGATCGCCGCTTCCGGCAGATCGCGCGCCTGCGGCAATTCCTGCAAGCCCAGCAGATGGCGCAGCAGGCGGTTGTTGAGGTCATCGAGATCGGAGAGGCGCTCGCGCAGATACGGATCCTGGATCTCGCGCATGCGCGCACGCATGTCGTTCTGTACCTTCTGCACCGCGGCTTCGGCGGTGAGGCCGGTTTCGATCGCCTCGATGATGCGGTTGGCCCAGCCGCGATCCTCGGCCAGCATGCGGTAGGTGTCGAGCACCTCGCGATGTTCGCCCGCACCGCCCGTGCCGTCCTGCTCGACCAGCAATTCATCCAAGGCGAGCTTCATCGCAGTCATCGCATCGTCGAGACGCTCGATCTCCTTGATCGGGTCTTCGGCCACCAATTGCGTCAGCGTGATGTCGGGCTGGTGCAGCACCGCCGTGCCCAGCGCCAGACCGGGCGCCAGGACCTGCGCCTCCAGACGCTCGGGCAGAACGCCAATGCCGGTGACGGGCGACAATTCATCGCGCGCCACCAGGTCGCCGCCGGCCACCAGTTCCGCCACGACCATGGCGACGGTTTCCAGCGTCTCGACTTCTTCCTCGGTATAGTGCCGGCGCGTCTTGTTCTGGACGACCAGCACGCCGAGTACGCGGCCCGCGCGCAGCACCGGCACACCCATGAAGGATTGATAGAGTTCTTCGCCCGTTTCCGGGCGATAGGCGAATTGCGGATGATGCTGGGCATCGGCCAATGCCAGCGGTCGCGCATGGCTGGCGATATCGCCGACCAGGCCTTCACCGACACGCAGGCGCGTCAAGTGAACGGCTTCCGCCTTCAGACCCTCGGTGGCAAAGAGTTCCAGCACTTCGCCGGCGCGCAGGATATAGACCGAGCAGACTTCCGCCACCATGGCGCTGGCGATGGTGCGGGTGATTTCGTCGAGCCGGCGCTGCGCCGGCAGGTTGCGCGCCATCACCGTGCGGATGCGCCGCAGCAACAGCCGAGCGCCCGTCAGATCACCACCCGAGGGGCCGCCCGACTGCGTCATACCTCAGCCTCCCGAAATCTCTTGGAAGATCTGATGCCGGTCGGCGAGGGCCTCCACCGCGCCATCGATGAGATCCTGGATGATCGCCGCCGTCGGCTCTTCCTTGCTCACCATGCCGACCGATTGCCCGGCCATGACCGATCCGGTTTCGACGTCGCCGTCGATCACGGCGCGCCGCAGCGCACCGGCCCAGAAATGTTCGATCTCCAGCTGCGCGGCCTTCTGGTCAAGTTCGCCCGCATTGAAGCGGTCGATCACCTGGCGCTGCATCTCCATGAATTTCCGCGTGCCGTCATTGGCCAGCGCCCGCACCGGAATGACGGGAAAGCGCGGATCGATCTGGGTCGACGGCACCGCGTCGCGCGCGGCACCGCGGATGAAGGCCAGCTTGAATTTCTGATGCGCGATCGATTCCGTGGCGCAGACGAAGCGTGTGCCCAATTGCACGCCGGAGGCACCCATTTCGAGATAGCCCAGCATCGCCTGGCCGCGGCCGATACCGCCCGCGACGAAGACCGGCACCTCGCGAATGACCGGCAGGATTTCCTGGGCGAGCACGCTGGTCGAGACCGGGCCGATATGGCCGCCCGCTTCCATGCCCTCGATGACGATGGCATCGCAGCCGGATTTCACCAGCTTCTTCGCGATAGCGACGGCGGGCGCGAAGCACAGAACCTTGGCCCCGCCTTCCTTGATCCGCTTCAAGGCAGCCCCCGGCGGCAGCCCGCCCGCCAGCACGATATGCGACATTTTGAGATCGAGGCAGACATCGATCAATTGATCGAGCTGCGGATGGAGCGTGATCAAATTGACGCCGAAGGGCGCGTCGGTCATGCCCCGCGTCGCCTTCAGCTCCGCTTCCAGGATGTGCGGCGGCATCGAGCCCGACGCGATCACGCCGAAGCCGCCGGCATTCGAGATCGCCGAGACCAGGTTGCGCTCCGAGACCCAGGTCATGGCGCCGCCCATGATGGCATAGCGCGTGCCCAGGAACATGCGCCCCCGCTGCCACAGCTCATCCAGGTGAGCGAGTGCGTGGGCTCGGTCCATGGGCTGGTCTCCTTCTAATCCGGCTGAAGCTTACTCTGAATCGAGACCGTAGGCCGTGTGCAAGGCGCGCACGGCAAGTTCCGTATATTCCTCGGCCACCAGCACGCTGATCTTGATTTCGGAGGTCGAGATGACCTGGATGTTGATGCCCTTCTCGGCCAGCGCCTTGAACATGCGCTGCGCGATGCCGGCATGAGAGCGCATGCCGACGCCGATCACCGAGACCTTGACGACATTGCTGTCGGAAATGAGATCGCGGAACACCAGCTTGTCGCGATTGGCTTCCAGCACCTGCTTGGCGCGGTCGAAATCGCCCTTCGAGACGGTGAAGGTCATGTCGGTGGTCTGGCCGTCCTCGGCGATGTTCTGGACGATCATGTCGACATTGACGTTGGCATCGGCCAGCGGACCGAAGATGCCGGCAGCCACACCCGGCTTGTCGGCGACCCGCGTCAGCGTAATCTTCGCCTCGTCGCGGCTATAGGCGATGCCGCTCACCAATTCCTTTTCCATGATCTCTTCCTCATCCACCACCATCGTGCCGGGCTTGTCCTCGAAGCTGGAGAGGACCTGCAGCCGCACACGGTGCTTCATGGCCATTTCAACCGAACGGATCTGCAGGACCTTGGCGCCCAGCGACGCCATCTCCAGCATTTCCTCATACGTGATCTTGTCGAGCTTTCTTGCCTTGGCGACGATCCTGGGATCGGTCGTATAGACGCCGTCCACATCGGTGAAGATGTCGCAGCGATCGGCACCAACCGCCGCCGCCAGCGCCACCGCCGAGGTATCCGAACCGCCGCGTCCCAATGTCGTCACCCGGTTGTCCGAGCCGATACCCTGGAAACCGGCAAAGACCGCGACCTGGCCGGCGGCGAAACGCCGGTTGAGGTCGTCGCAGGGAATGTCGACGATGCGCGCCTTGCCATGGGCGTCGTCGGTTTTGATCGGCACCTGCCAGCCGAGCCAGGAACGCGCATCGACACCCAATTCCTGGAGGGCGATCGCGGTCAGACCGCAGGTCACCTGCTCGCCCGAGGCCACCACCACGTCATATTCCCGGGCGTCATGGAGCGGGGCCAGTTCCTTGGCCCAATCGACCAATTGATTGGTGACGCCCGACATCGCCGAAACCACCACGGCCACTTCGTTTCCGGCATCGACCTCGCGTTTGACGCGCTGGGCGACGGCCTTGATTCTTTCAATATTGGCGACCGACGTGCCGCCGAATTTCATCACGATTCGGGCCTTCTTGGCCCCAACCCCTGTCGCCGCTGCTTGCATCGGGAATAGCCCTACCTACCGCCCCAGTTACTGCCCAGATTTAGCGTCTGGCTGCCGGCAAAGTCAGGCTGTCCGCGAATTCCGTGCCAAGCCAGCCGTTTGAGCTGTCCATCGAGCCAAAACAGCCAGACGAAGGGGCGGCGAAATCGTGGCGGTTGCAATCTTGTTTTGCCGGGCGCGCGTATCCATACTCAAGGCCAGCTTTGGGCGCAAGGGTGCCGGCCGGATTCCCTGCCTATTTTTCAATCGCTTGATGGATTTCCCCATGTCTCCAGGCCAGGCTACCGCGCAACCGCCAAAAACCGGGCAGAGCACTGCCCAAAATTCGACCAAAGCCGGTTCGACGATCGATCCCGCCGAGATCGAGAAGTTCGCCGCCATGGCCGAGGCCTGGTGGGACCCCAGCGGCAAGTTCCGGCCCCTCCATCGCCTCAATCCCGTCCGGGTGAGCTATATCCGGGACAAGGTGGCGGTCCATTTCGGCCGCGATCCCAATTCGCCTGAGCCACTCTCGGGGCTCAGCCTGGTCGATGTCGGCTGTGGCGGGGGGCTCCTGACCGAGCCCATGGCGCGGCTGGGGGCCGAGGCGACGGGTATCGACGCCACCCGGCGCAATGTCGAGATCGCCCGGATTCATGCCGAGCAGACCGGCCTGCAGGTGACCTATCTGCCCTGCCCCGCCGAGGATCTGGTGGCGGAGGGGCGGAAATTCGATGTCGTTCTGGCCATGGAAATCGTCGAGCATGTGGCCGATGTCGATGCCTTCCTGGCTGCCCTCTCGGGCCTGCTGAAACCAAACGGCCTCCTCTTCATGGCGACCATGAGCCGCACCGCGAAGAGCTATGCCATGGCCATCATCGGCGCCGAATACATCCTGCGCTGGCTGCCCAGAGGCACCCATGACTGGAACCGATTCATCCGTCCGTCGGAACTGGCGCGCGGCCTGCGGCGGCATGACCTCGCCATCGCCGAACTGACCGGCGTCGCCTACAATCCCTTCAAGGATTCCTTCCATCTCAGCCGCGATCTCGACGTCAATTACATGGCGCTCGTCAAACCTGCGTGATCGCGGCATCCGCGCTCATTGCGCGGACTCGTCCCTGAGGTTATCTCTGAACTGACTTCACGCTCCGAGTCGCGGCTGCCTTAATCCTGCCTTAAAAATTAATTGGCACGGAATTGCCGACTGGGCGTTGCGACGCTGCACATTGGGAGAGAGACCATGACCATTCTGCGTAAAATGGCCGCTCTGGCGGTCTTGGCTGTCACCTTGCTCCTGGGTCAGGCCGGAACCAGCCAGGCACTCACGCCCCAGCAGGAGTTGATCGACAAATCGCGCATCACCTTCGAGAAGCTGATCGGCTCCTATGAATTCGGCGAGCTGCCGGGCTACCTGAAACGTGCCAAGGCCGTGATGATCTTCCCCGAGATCTTCAAGGCAGGCTTCGTCATCGGCGGCGAAGGCGGCAACGGCGTTCTGATGGTGCGCGATCCCAATCAGGGCTGGAGCCAGCCGGCCTTCTATACCCTGGCGGCCGGTTCGCTGGGCCTCCAGATCGGCGGCCAGCTCTCGGAGACCGTCTTCACGATCATGAGCGACAAGGCGCTCCAGGCCGTGCTCAACGACCAGATGAAATTCGGCGGCGACATGTCGATCGCGGCTGGCCCGATCGGCAAGGGTGTGGGCGCCAACACCACCACCAATCTCGATGCCGATGTCTACACCTTCGCCAAGACCTCGGGTCTTTTCGGCGGCGTCAGCTTCAACGGCGCCGGCATCTTGCGCAAGGACGATTGGAACGCCGCCTATTACGGCGCCGGCACGCTCCCGCAATGGATCGTCATCGACCGCAAGGTCTCGAACCCCAACGGCCAGGCTCTCGTCAACGCGCTCTCGCCTTACTGATAAGGGCTTGGTCTGAAACGCGAACGGCCGGCGCGAAAACGCCGGCCGTTTTCGTTTGTGCGCCTACGCTTCACCAAACGACTGGTGGCGCTTTCTTCTGCGCCTCGATCTTTTTCACGATATCGCCGACGTCAGCACTCAGCAGGAACGCAGGTATCTGGACAAGAGTCGCTGAGAAGGGAAACACTAGGCAAAGGCATGCACGACGCCACAGTGGCAACCGAGAAATCACCGCCTTGCGGTCCGCAACCGTGATATCAAGTGTCGAACAGCCGCGATAGCTGCCGACGCAACCGGACTTTATTTCGGACCACGCAATGAACCCGGAGAAAGGACCGGTCGCCGTCACCGTTATGCCCTTCTCGTCGAATTGCAGCGCCGGTCGAGGTCGCGCGAGTCGCGAAAACGACCAAGTCAGCACCAGGAAGGATACGCCCAGACCCAAAAAACCCAAACCACGTAGGCAAGCGCTGATCAGCGCTTCCAGTCGATTGGTTACCGTACCGTCGAGATGGCTGAATACCCATCCCATCAGCAGCAGAACGCAACCGTACGCGCATGATGCGAGAAGGCCTTTGCGACTTAGACAGACATCCACGGCTCAATGCGCCTCGGCCCAATTCGGGCCGGTGCCAACCTCGGCGATGAGCGGCACGGAAATCTCGCGCGCCGGCAGCGGCGCCTGTTCCATGATCCTTTTCACCACCGGCCCGGTCGCTTCGACCTCCCCCGAAGGCACTTCGAACAGAAGTTCGTCATGCACCTGCAGGAGCATGCGCGCTTTGAGGCCGGCTTTGGCGAGTGCTTCC
Source organism: Dongia sp. (assembly GCF_041909655.1). Lineage (GTDB taxonomy): Bacteria > Pseudomonadota > Alphaproteobacteria > Dongiales > Dongiaceae > Dongia. Next base: position 22,315 of record NZ_JAYRDA010000016.1, read on the forward strand.
GGCATGCGGATCATGGCGCGCTTGATGATGTCGGCGGCGGTCCCTTGCAGCGGCGCGTTGATGGCGGCGCGTTCCATGAAGCTGCGCCGTGCCGGGTTCTTGTCGTTGATCCCCGGCACATGGCAGCGACGGCCGAACAATGTCTCGACATAGCCCTTCTCGCGCGCGAATTTCTTCATCCGCTCCATGTAATCGCGGATGCCCGGATAGCGCTTGAAATAGGCATCGATATAGGCCTTCGCCTCGCCCTGCGGAATGCCGAGTTGCTGGGCGAGGCCAAAGGCCGAGATGCCGTAGATGATACCGAAATTGATCGCCTTGGCCTTCCGGCGCACCATCGGGTCCATGCCTTCGACCGGCACGCCGAAGACCTGGCTCGCCGTCATCGCGTGAATGTCGGCGCCGTCGCGGAAGGCATCCTTCAATGGCTGAATCTCGGCCATCTCGGCCGCAAGGCGCAATTCGATCTGGCTGTAATCGACCGACATCAGCACATGTCCGGGCTCGGCCACGAAGGCGCGGCGGATCTTCCGCCCCTCTTCCGTCCGGATGGGAATATTCTGGAGATTGGGATCGGTCGAGGCCAAGCGCCCGGTCGATGTGGCCGCCAGCGCGAACGAGGTATGGACGCGCCCCGTCTCGGCATTGATGGCCAGCGGCAGCGCATCGGTATAGGTGCTCTTCAATTTCGACAATTGCCGCCAATCGAGGATCTTCTGCGGCAGCGGATGACCCGAGGTCACGGTGAGTTCCTCGAGCACGTCGGCGCCGGTCCCGTAGGCGCCGGTCTTGCCCTTCTTGCCGCCTGGCAGCTTCAGCTGGTCGAACAGCACCTCGCCCAATTGCTTGGGCGAGCCGACATTGAATTCGGTGCCGGCGATCTGATGGATCTCGCGCTCGATCTCGACCATGCGCTTGGCGAAATCCTGCGACATGCGACCGAGTTCCGCGGCGTCGATCTTGACGCCCGCCAGCTCCATATCGGCCACGACCTTGATCAAGGGCCGCTCGATGGTCTCGTAGATCGTGGTCAGGCGCTCGGCCACCAGACGCGGCTTCAAGAGATGATGCAGCCGCCAGGTGACATCGGCATCCTCGGCGGCATAGGCGAGCGCCTTGTCCAGCGGCACGTGATCGAAGGTCACCTGCGACTTGCCGCTGCCCGCCACGTCGTTGAACTTGATCGTGTCGTAACCGAAATGCAGCTTGGCAAGCTCGTCCATGCCGTGGCCATGGGCGCCGCCTTCCAGCACATAGGAGATCAGCATGGAATCGTCGATCGGCGTTACGTCCAGGCCATAGCGCTTCATCACCGCCATGTCGTATTTGATGTTGTGGCCGATCTTGAGAACCGACGGGTCTTCCAGGAGCGGCTTCAACAATGCCAGGGCACGATCGAGCGGAATTTGCTTCGGCCGCTCGGTGCTGCCACCCAGCAGGTCGCCGGCCACACCCACATGCCCCACCGGCACATAGCAGGCGGCGTTGGGGGCAACAGCCAGCGACACGCCCACCAGTTTCGCCTCGACGATGTTGAGCGAGGTGGTCTCGATGTCGAAGGCAAGCGATCCCGCCTTGCGTGCTCGCGCGATCCAGGATTCGAGTTGCGCTTCTTCCTGCACCAATTCATAGCCGCCGGAAAAGACCGCCGGATCGGCATCGATCTGCACTTTGGTATCCGGCGCCGGCGCGGCATTTGTACCGACGCTCCGCGCGGCCTTGATCGCCGCCTCGCCGAGCCGCGCCTGCACCTTGGCGATGAGGGAACGGAATTCATTCTGCTGCAGGAAGGCGACCGCCGCCGCGCCATCGATGCCGCGCTTGGTAAGATCGTCGAGCGGCACCTCCAGCGGCACGTCGCGCTTCAATGTCACCAGATCGCGGCTGATCCGCGCGAGATCGGCATTGGCCTGAAGGTTTTCGCGCCGCTTAGGCTGCTTGATCTCGCCGGCGCGGGCCAGCAGCGTATCGAGATCGCCATAGGTGTTGATAAGCTCGGCCGCCGTCTTGATGCCGATGCCGGGCACACCCGGCACATTGTCAGAGGAATCGCCGGCCAAAGATTGCACATCGATCACCTTGTCCGGCGCGACACCGAATTTCTCCACCACCTCCGCCGCGCCGATCTTGCGGTTCTTCATCGGGTCGAAGAGATGGATGCGGTCGCTCACCAATTGCATCAGATCCTTGTCGGACGAGACGATGGTGACGTCGTGGCCCTGGGCGGCCGCCTGCGAGGCATAGGTGGCGATGAGATCGTCGGCTTCATAGCCCTTGATCTCCAGCGCCGGCACATTGAAGGCGCGCGTCGCCTCGCGGATGAGGGCAAATTGCGGAACGAGCTCGGGCGGCGCTTCCGGGCGGTGCGCCTTGTATTCGGCATAGATCTCGTTGCGGAAGGTCTTGCGGCCGGCATCGAAGATGACCGCGATATATTCCGCGTCGGCATCCTCGATGAGCTTCAGCAGCATGTTGGTAAAGCCCAACACCGCATTGACCGGCGTGCCGTCGCTCCTTGTCAGCGGCGGCAAAGCATGGAAGGCACGAAAGATGTAACCCGAACCGTCCACCAGATAGACGTGATCGGGCTTCCTGGCTGTCTCACTCATCGACCGGCCCGATCAATGGGCCCTGCATCAATGAGCATGGGCCGCTGCACCCTCTTTGAGGACGAAGCGCTTGCCGCAATAGGGGCAATCCACATGCCCTTCGGCGCCGAGATTGAGATAGACCTTGGGATGGCCGCTTGGCCCCCCGCCGCCATTGCAGGCAACGCGGCTTTCCGTGACGGTTTCAGTCTCGACAGGTTCCATTTTGGCTACTCGGCTGAAGATTGACGCTGCTTGGGGGCGATGATAGGCAGGCGGCCGGATTGAAATCAACCTTGGCCAGGCCATATTGGGCTAGGCCCCTATCTGCCCAACCCCAGCCGCAAAGGGCGCGACTCCGACCATGGCTCCCAATTCCGCCGCTTCTTTGCCGGACCTTGCCGTCTCGATCAAGGGATTGGTCAAGCGCTATGCCCCCAATAAGGGCCAGGCGGAAGGCAAGCTCGCCCTCGACCATGTCGATCTCGCCATTCCCCGGGGTGGGATTTTCGGCCTGCTCGGCCCCAATGGCGCCGGAAAATCGACCCTCATCAACATCATGGCCCAATTGGTCAGGAAGACCGAGGGTAGCGTCAAAATCTGGGACATCGATCTCGATCGCGATCCCCGGCATGCGGCCGCGGCGATCGGCGTGGTGCCGCAGGAACTCAATATCGATCCCTTCTTCACGCCGAAAGCGCTGCTCGACCTCCAGGCCGGTATGTATGGCGTGCCCAAGGCCGAGCGTCGTTCAATGGAATTGCTGGAGGCTCTCAGCCTTGCCGACAAGGCCGATGCCTATGCCCGCACCCTTTCCGGGGGCATGCGGCGGCGCCTGATGGTGGCGAAGGCCATGGTCCACAACCCGCCGGTCCTGGTGCTCGACGAACCCACCGCCGGTGTCGACGTGGAACTCCGCCAGCAGCTCTGGGCCTATGTGCGCGAACTCAATGCCCAGGGCGTCACCATCCTCCTCACCACCCATTACCTCGAGGAAGCGGAAGAGCTCTGCGATCAGATCGCCATCATCAACAACGGCAAGGTGATCGCCTGCGAGCCCACGGCGAAACTGGTGAGCCGCCTCGACACCAAGGAAGTCCTGCTGACCCTCGGCGCCGATCTTGCGAGCGTGCCGGCCGCTCTCACCCCCTTCGCCGCCGAGCTCAAGGATGCGCGGCATTTGAAACTGCACTACCGCCCGTCCGACACGCGCTTTGCCACGGTTCTGGATGCGATCCGCTCGACCGGGATCGAGATCGTCGACCTCACCACGGTCGAAACCGATCTCGAGGACATCTTCCTCGAACTCACCCGCCGCCAACCCGCGGCCTGAGGCAGGCTCAATCCATCATGTCGCCGCCCGGCAAATGCCGGCGCGCGGCTGCGATCAATGCCGGCGGCACGCCGATCTCTTCGCTGAAGGCCAGCAACTCCGGCTCCCAGCCCAGGAGATGATCGAGCACCGCCCCAAGCCCCGCCGGATCCTGCGGCAGGCGCCGCACCGCCTCGGGATCGAGCCCCGTGAGGCCGAGAAACCGGTTCCGCCGATCGTCATCCGCCAGGATATAGGCCAATGCCTGCAAGGCGAGGATTTCCGGCTCGGGCATCGGGGCTTTAGGTGGCTTCAAGGGCATGGCGATTCTCAAAGATGGGGTCACGCGGCAGACAGCTTAGCGCCAATCGGCTATACCGGCAGCAACAGAACCGCCCTTTGATTCCTGCGAGTGAGCAACATGCGCGCCGCCATCTTCGAGACCTATCGCCAGCCTCTGGAAATCCGCGATCTGCCGGACCCGGCCTGCCCGCCGGATGGCGCCATCGTCGAGGTGAAGGCCTGCGGCGTGTGCCGGTCCGACCATCACAGCTGGAGCGGCGCCGATCCCATCACGCTGCCCCATGTGCCGGGCCATGAATTCTCAGGGATCGTCACCGAAGTGGGTCCGCTCTGCCGCCGCTTCAAGAAGGGCGACCGGGTCACCGCCCCCTTCATCCTGGGCTGCGGCATCTGCCCGGATTGCCAGAGCGGCCACGCCACCATCTGCAACGATCAGATCACCGTGGGCTTTGCAATCTGGGGCGCCTTCGCCGAGCGGATCGCGATCCCGCGCGCCGATTTCAATCTGGTGCCTTTGCCGGAAAGCCTTTCCTTCGAACTGGCGGCGGCCATGGGCTGTCGCGTCACCACCGCCTTCCAGGCTTTGGTCGAGCGCGGCCAGGTGCGGCCCGGCGAATGGGTCGCCGTGCATGGATCGGGTGGCGTCGGTCTCTCCGCCATCATGATCGCGCGGGCCATCGGTGCCCGCGTCATCGCCACCGACATCCGCGATGAATCATTGGCCCTCGCCAAGGCGGCCGGCGCCGAGATCACGGTCAATGCGACCGCGCCCGATCTCGGCACCGCCATCCGCGATCTTACCGGCGGCGGCGTCCATATCTCCGTGGACGCGCTGGGCATCACGCAAACCTTCGACAATTCGATCCGCTCGCTGCGGAAATTCGGCCGCCATGTGCAGATCGGCATGCCGGTGGGCCACCACGTCACCGTCCCCCTGCCGCTCCTCGACATCCTCTATGCGCGGCAAGTGAGCCTCCTGGGCTCCCGCGGCATGCCGGCTCAGGGCTTCCGCCCGCTCCTCGCCATGGTGGAATCCGGCCATCTCGACCTCAACCCCCTGATCAAGCGCCGGATCGCCCTTTCCGAAGCCGGCGCGGCCCTGGCCGCCCTCGATTCCTTCACCGGGGCCGGAATCACGGTGATCGACCGGTTTGCCGCCTGAAAAGGCCCCCTTTTCCCGGGGCTTGCGGTTATGGATCGCCCTAGGTATGTTCCGCCCCAGCTAAGTCGTTACGACCCCAGAGGGGTCCACAGACGGCATGCACCCGTAGCTCAGCTGGATAGAGCGTTGCCCTCCGAAGGCAAAGGTCGGACGTTCGAATCGTCTCGGGTGCGCCATTTCAAGCCAATCAACCCCGTACGACGTCGATCGCGGCAACAGCGGCGCCGACCTGCGTTTGCACCCCATACTTCGCCAATCGGCAAAGTATCTTGACGGCCGATAACCGCTCCCCTAATACTTTTCCACATGGAAAACAAACAGCCGCAACTCGACCGCGCATTCGCCGCTCTCTCTGATCCGACACGTCGCGCGGTTGTGGCGCGCTTGTGCCTAGGCGAGGCATCGGTGAGCGAACTTGCCGAGCCGTTCAGCATCGGCCTGCCGACATTCTTGAAACACATCCGCGTCCTTGAGGACGGCGGATTTCTGGAGACGCGCAAGAACGGCCGGGTTCGCGTCTGCGCCCTCAAACCGGAGGCGCTGCGCCAGACGGACACCTGGCTCAGCGAACACCTCCGCCTCTGGACCGCGCGGCTTGACCGGATGGAGGCCCACATTCAGCGCCGCAAGAAGGAGATCCGCAACGATGAGTGATATGGCCAACGCCCGCCCGTCGCCGTGGTCCGAATGGCCGCTCGATCGCGAGATCGTCATCACGCGCCTGGTCGATGCGCCGCGCAGCCTCGTCTTCGAAGCCTGGACTGATCCGGTGCAATTGCCGGCATGGTTTGGGCCGGAGGGGTTCGCGATCGAGACGAAGGCGATCGACATCCGCGTTGGCGGACAATGGCGCTTCGACATGATTGCGCCGGACGGAACGCGTTACGGCAACCGCATGTCTTTTCTCCGGCTGGAGGCGCCGGCCTTGATCGAGGTTGATCACGGCTCCGACCAGGATCAAGACCCATCGGCGTTTCGAATGCTGTTGACCTTCGACGAACAGGCCAACGGCAAGACCATCGTCACCTTGCGCCAGATGCACCCGACCAAGGCACGCCGCGACGAGACGATTGGGTTTGGCGCCTTCGAGTATGGCGGCCAGACGCTCGACAAACTCGCGCGGCATGTGCAAGCGCGGGGGAAATGAGGCGCCGCTTTCCAGCCCGATTCAGCACGCGATCACAATTGCGCACCGATGCCCCGTTGCATCCTCTGAGGTGCGCCCCTTTTTCAATTAGTTAGCAGCAAGCTGCTATTCGCCCGTGCGATAGGCACTTCGCGGCGAAAGTTATTGCGAATAATATTCACTCGCATATAAACGATCCCAGTTTCTACCTTCACAGCGAGAGCAACATGACTTTTCGAGGGATCGCCACCATGGCCATTGGGGTGGCCCTGGGTATTTTGTCCCTGGCGATGACCGCCAGGGCCGAAACGGTGACCGTAACTGACATCGCCGGGCGCGAGGTCGAGGTCAGCATCCCCGTGGAGCGGATCATCCTGGGCGAGGGACGGCAGATCTATCTGCTGGCCGCCCTCGATACCGAAGACCCGTTCAAGCGGGTGGTCGGCTGGCGCGAAGACCTCAGCCAGGCGGACCCGGACAGCTACGCCGCCTATCTCGCGAAGTTCCCGCGTATCGCCGACATTCCGACTTTTGGCGGCTTCAAGGACGGCTCGTTCGACGTGGAACAGGCCGTCTCGCTGAAGCCGGATGTCGTCATCATGAACATTGAATCAAAGCAGGCGACCGAGGATGCCCGCTATATCGAGAAGCTGGCCGCAGCCGGCATACCGCTGGTCTATGTCGATTTCCGCGAGCACCCCTTCGCCAACACCGAGCCCAGCATGCGCCTGTTCGGCCACCTCATCGGCAAGAGCGAGCGGGCGGAAGAGTTCGTCGCCTGGCGGCAGGCGGAAATCAAGCGCGTCACCGACGTCATCGATAAAGCCAACCCCACCCGACCCACCGTCTTCATCGATCGCGCCGGCGGCTATTCCGAGGAATGCTGCATGAGTTTCGGCGATGACAATTTCGGCAAGTTCGTCGAGATGGCGGGTGGCACGAACATCGCCAAGGATATCATTCCCGCGACGTTCGGCAGCGTAAACCCGGAGCAGATCATCGCCGCCGACCCGGACCAGATCATCGTCACGGGCGGCTGGTGGGAAGCCTATGTGCCGGGCGGCGCCTGGGTCGGCGTGGCACCTGGCCGCAACATGGAAGCGGCCAGAGAGAAGCTGGCGGCTCTCGCCAAACGTCCGGCGATGACCGGCGTGAAGGCGGTTGAAACCGGCCGGATGCACGCCATCTGGCACCAATTCTACAACAGCCCCTATCAGTTCGTCGGCATCCAGCAGATGGCGAAGTGGCTGCATCCGGAACTCTTCGCCGACCTCGATCCAGAGGCCACGTTTCGGGAATTGCACGAAAGGTTCCTCCCCGTTCCCTACCGGCCGGGATATTGGGTGTCGCTGACCGATGCCCAGTGAGGCGGCGACTACCATCGAGATAGATGCCAAGGGAGGGCGCGGGCGCTACCGCGCCCTCATCTGGCGGCGCCAGCTCATTCTTGCCGGGCTTTCGGTTGCGCTGGTCTTCAGTTTCTGCGTCGATCTCGCCTTGGGGCCGGCACAATATGGCCTCGACGACGTGGTGCAGGGGCTCCTGATGCCGGATGCCGTGCCGCTGCAGGTCCGTGTGGTGCTGTGGGAAATCCGCATGCCGATCGCGCTGATGGCCATCGTCGTCGGCGCGGCACTCGCGGTGGCGGGCGCGCAGATGCAAACCATCCTGAACAATCCGCTGGCCAGCCCCTTTACACTCGGTATCTCTGCGGCTGCCAGTTTCGGTGCGGCCTTGGCGCTTGCCTTCGGTGTTGCCTTCATTCCGGCCGCCATCGGCTACGTCGTGCCGGCAAACGCTTTCGTGATGGCCATGCTGGCGGCCCTGCTGATCCATCTGCTCAGTGCCAGACGCGGCGTGACCGTCGAAACCGTCGTATTACTTGGCATTGCGATGGTGTTCACCTTCAACGCCCTGCTGGCGCTGGTTCAGTTCTTTGCCTCTACCGAAGCCCTGTCCGCCGTCGTGTTCTGGACGATGGGCAGCCTGATCAAGGCGACCTGGCCCAAGCTCGGCGTTACGGCGCTGGTATTTGCCGCCGTTCTGCCGGTCTTTGTCCGGCGCGCCTGGGCGCTCACCGCGCTGCGGCTCGGCGAAGACAAGGCCGCAAGCCTCGGCGTCAAGGTCCGACGGCTGCGCCTTGAAACCCTGATGCTGGTCAGCCTGCTGGCGGCCATTCCCGTCGCCTTCGTCGGCACGATCGGCTTTATCGGACTCGTCGGCCCGCATATTGCCCGCATGCTGATCGGCGAGGACCAGCGCTTCTTTCTGCCCGCCTCGGCGCTGTCCGGCGCATTGATCCTCTCGCTCAGTTCCGTGGTCAGCAAGTCGCTTATTCCCGGCACGATCTTCCCCATCGGCGTGGTCACCTCCCTGATCGGAATCCCGTTTTTCGTCTCGCTCATATTGTCCCGGCCTGGACGGGCATCGTGACATGTCCATGGTAACGATCCGTTTCGAGTCTGTCGGCGCGCGCTATGGCAAGAGCCTGCCTCTCCAGAACGTGACCACCCCGGTGTTCACCGGGGGTGAAGTCGTCGCCGTCATCGGACCCAATGCTGCCGGCAAATCCACCCTGCTGAAGCGCGCGGCGGGATTGCTCGACGGTCCGGGGCAAGTCCATGTGGAAGGCACGCGCGCAGGACACAAACGCATCTGCTACATGCCGCAGGACAACTCGGTCAATGCGGTGCTCAGCGTCTACGAATCGGTGCTGCTCGCGCGCAAGCAGGGTGCTGGCTGGTCAGTCAGCGACGACGATCTGGCTCGCATTGACGAGACGATCTCGGCACTCGGTATCGGCAACATCGCCTTCAGAAACATAGGCGAGCTTTCCGGCGGCCAGAGGCAGCTTGCCAGCCTCGCGCAGACACTGGTACGCGAACCGGATGTTCTGCTGATGGACGAGCCCACTTCGGCGCTCGACCTTTCCCGGCAGGTCGAAGTGCTCAGCTACATGCGCCATCTCGCACGCCGGCGCGGCATGGTCGTGCTGATCGCGCTCCACGACCTACATCACGCCTTGCGCTTCTGCGACCAGGTGATCGTGATCGCGAATGGCAGCCTGGTCGCCAGCGGGCGGTCGGCGGACATCATCACGCCGGCGCTCCTGCGCGACGTCTATCGTGTAGAAGCCCGCATCGAGCCTTGCTCACGCGGCATCGGGAACATCATTGTCGACGGCGTGACGTCCGAAGGCCGCTCGATTGCCGTGTAGCCGTCCGCGTCGCCTATTCCTCGAAGCGGCCCGTATCGTCACGATCACGCTCGTATCGTCTGGCGAGCGGAAATGGCGGCAACCAGGACTCGCGGCGGATGGTCCAGAGTTCGTAGGTGGGCTTCAGTTGGTCGGGGGAATCCAGGGATCCCAGGTTCACTTCGATTTCATCGGCGCTGCGTGAAAAAACCGACGAGCCGCAATGGGGGCAGAAAAACCGCCCGGCATAGTCGCGGGTTTCGCCCTCGATCGTCACCGCCTCCTGGGGGAATATCGCGGAAGCGTGAAACAGCGCCCCGTGATGCTTGCGGCAGTCGAGACAATGGCAAAGGCCGACCCGGTAGGGGAGCCCCGTCGCCACAATGCGAACCTTGCCGCACAGGCAACCACCGGTGAAGCGCTCCATGCCGCATCTCCCCTGAAATCAATCGGTCGGAATATTTATAACGCTACCCTGCCGAGCGTCCATCAAAGATGCGCTTCGGCGCCCGCGCCTTCCTTTGCGGCTTGCCTTGATTTTTTCGTGCCTTGATCTTGCGCATGGACATCGGCCGCGCGTGGGATATCTGTAAAGGGTCCATGCATCAGCCCGCGCGGGTGTGAAATGATTAATATCAAGCTGGCGTTCATCGCGCTTATCTTTGCGCTCACGGTACTTTGGACACTGGCAGACACGATGCTACCGGCACCCTTCACCTATTTCTCGCTTCGATCCGTTCTGGTGCAATACACCGGCATTATTGCCGTGGGCACCATGAGCGCGGCGCTGGTCCTCGCCCTTCGCCTGAAATGGCTCGAGCCTTATCTGAATGGGCTGGACAAGATGTACCGGCTGCACAAATGGCTGGGCATCACAGCGCTCGTCTTCGGCTTGATCCACTGGTGGTGGGCGCAAGGAACCAAATGGATGGTCGGCTGGGGCATGCTCGCGCGGCCCGAACGGGGTTCGTCCGCAACGCAAACTTTGGGCCCGGTCGAGAGTTTGCTGCGCACGCAGCGCGGCGTGGCCGAATTTCTGGGCGAGTGGGCATTCTACGCGGCCGTCGCGCTGATCGTCTTGGCCCTGTGGAAGCGCTTCCCCTACCATTTGTTCGTCAAAACGCATAAATGGCTGGCGGCACTCTATCTCGTTTTTGTCTACCATGCCGCGATCCTCGTGAAGTTCGCGTACTGGACGCAACCGATTGGCTGGGCGGTCGCGGTGTTGTTGCTGGCCGGCACTCTGGCGGCGATGGCCTGCTTGCTGGGCCGCATCGGTTCCGGGCGCAAAGTGCAGGGCGAGATCGAATCGATCATCGACTATCCGGAATTGCGCGTGCTCGAAACCTCCATCCGGCTGAGCGATCAATCATGGCCGGGCCACAGCGCCGGCCAATTCGCGTTCGTCACGTCCCGCAAGGACGAGGGCGCGCATCCCTACACCATCGCGTCCGCCTGGGATCCCGATGAACGTCGCGTCGTCTTCATCACAAAGGCACTCGGCGACCACACCGCCAGGCTGAAGACGTGGCTGAAAGCCGGCATGTCGGTGACAGTGGAAGGTCCCTATGGCTGTTTCGACTTTCGCGGCAAACATGCCTGTCAGATCTGGGTGGGCGCCGGCATCGGCATTACGCCCTTCATCGCCCGCATGAAGTATCTGGCCCGCTCGCCGGGTGCTCAGGAGATATTCCTGTTCCATCCGACGGCCGATTTTTCGCAAGTAGCCATCGATAAGCTCACGGCCGACGCAAAGGCTGCGAACGTGTCCCTCCATGTCCTCGTCGATGCCAGGGATGGGTTGCTGAGCGGCGAGCGCATCCGTGCCGCGGTGCCGGGCTGGCGGTCGGCCAGCCTTTGGTTCTGCGGCCCATCCGCCCTCGGCGAGACCTTGCGCCAGGACTTTGCCAAGCACGGCTTTCCTGCGGCGGATTTCCATCAGGAAATGTTTGAGATGCGCTGAACCGCCGCCCCGATCCGGCACAAAATCGCGCGGCATGCATAATGAACGGCTGATTACTTTCCAGCTCTGCGCTTCTGCTCGGCATGCCAGTTCAGAAACCGCATATCCATCATCAGGACAGTACCAAGCAATTCATTGAAGCACGCCGCGGCAATGTCACCAGGCTCGAGCCGGCCGTCATCCAGTTCTTCGGCCATGCGGGCGAGTGCCACAAGGGTTTCGGCGTGATGTTTGGCATGGGCATCTCGCGCCGGGTAGCGCAGCAGATCTAGATAGGTCTCTTCGTGGCGGAAATGCAACGCCATCTCATCCTTGAAGGCGATCAGACGCTTGATGAGGTCCGGAACGGCATGGCGGTGTTCGGCCTCCTCGATCAGATTGATCGCAAGCACGAGGTCTTGATGCTCGGCATCGAGCTGCGAAACCCCGGTCAGCATGGACGGCGTCAGGGAATACATGGCACTTTCGCAAGGTCGGCGTGACTGCCATCCTTGAGTGACAAGGTTAATATTCTCTTATACTGAGGCCCTCTTTCCGGCCGTCCAGAGACCAATTCACAACAACTGATCAAACGCACATGAATGGAACCAGCTTCACCTATTGTTTCCTCGATATCGAAGTGGACGGCCCCGATCCCGGACGCCATTCCATGTTGAGTTTCGCCTGCGCCGCCTATGACGAGGAGGAGCGCGAGATCGGCCACTTTGCCCGCAACCTCGCGCCCCTGCCCGGCGCCGGGCGCAGCCCCAAGACCATGCAGTTCTGGGCAACGGTCCCGGAAGCCTGGGCCTTCATCAACACCGACCCGCAAGATCCCGCGCTGGTGATGTCCGATTTCGTCGCCTGGGCCGCGACGCTCCCAGAGGAGCGCGTGCTGTGCTGCCACCCGATCCTGTTCGATGCCTTCTGGCTGGATTGGTATTTGCGGAAATTCGTCGACCAGCGCGCTTTGCAGGGGCCCTTCGACGTCACCTCGCCCTTTGCCGGGGGCGGCATCGATGTGCCGTCTTACGTTCGGGCGGCGGCCAACCTCCCCTATTCCAGCGCTCAGCCCGCTTACCCCGCCCCGCTGACCGTCGGCATCAATCACACCCATAAGCCGATCGACGATGCCCGCGGCCACGCCACCCTCTTCTTCCACGCCCGGCGCTGGACGCGGGGCCTCCGCTCTTGATTGCCACCCGCCACTCGGATTAGATGCTCCGGCTGACGGGGATCAGCACGCCCATTAATTTCATTAACTTCTTTTGCGCCTCCCGACGCGACGCCACCGGGAGCCTTGGTCGATTGAATGCTTTTCAACTCCTTTGAATTCATCTTCATCTTCCTGCCGGTCACATGGGTGACCTTCTGGATATTGATGCGCTGGACCGAGCCGCGCTTCGCGCTGGCCTGGCTGGTGGCCTCGTCGCTGTTCTTCTACGGCTGGTGGAACTGGAGTTATCTTTTCATCCTGCTCGGCACCGGCCTCTTCAATTTCTCGCTGTCGCAGATCCTGTTCGCGACGGCGCGGCCGCAGGGACAGCGACGCCTTGCGCTGATCCTTGGCATCGCTGCCAACCTCACGCTGCTCGGCTATTTCAAATACGCCAATTTCTTCATGGAGAACTTCCAATCGCTGGTCGCGATCGACTGGAATTTCGCCCATATCATCCTGCCGCTCGGCATCTCGTTCTATACCTTCCAGCAGATTGCCTATCTGGTCGACGCCTATCGCGGCGAATGCCCGCGCTACACGCTGATGCAATATCTGGGCTTCGTGACCTTCTTCCCGCATTGCATCGCGGGTCCGCTGGTGCATCCCCAGGAATTGCTGCCGCAGATGGCGGAACTCGGACGTCATGGCCGGATTCCCCGCACGCTGGTGCCGGGCCTTTTCCTGTTCGCGATCGGCCTTGTCAAAAAGACCATGATCGCGGATTCCATCAGCCCCTCGGTGGACACGATCTTCAATTTCGTGGCTGGCGGCGGCGAGATCGGCCTGGTGCAGGGATGGGCGGGCGCGCTCGCCTACACCATGCAGCTCTATTTCGATTTCTCGGCCTATTCCGACATGGCCTGTGGCCTGGCACTCATGTTCGGCCTGCGCCTGCCGGTCAATTTCCTCTCGCCCTACAAGGCTGCCAACATCATCGATTTCTGGCGGCGCTGGCATATCACCCTGTCGCGCTTCCTGCGGAACTACCTCTATTATCCGCTGGGCGGCAACCGCAAGGGACCGACGCGGCGTTACGTCAATCTGATGATCACCATGCTGCTGGGTGGGTTGTGGCATGGCGCCGCCTGGACCTTCGTCATTTGGGGTGGGCTCCACGGTCTCTATCTCGTGATCAATCACGCCTGGCGATACCTGCCCATCGGCCGTGCGATCCCGCGTGCCATTCTGACGCCGCTCGCCTGGCTCATCACCTTCGCCGCCGTGGCCATCGCCTGGGTCTTCTTCCGTGCACCCGATCTTCAGACGGCGCTCGAGATCGTGGGGGCGATGTTCGGTGCCAATGGCCTCTCCGACGGCCCCCGCGAGATCCGGCGCGCCTTGGGAACGGACGAGATGATCCTGATCGTCGGCGCCTTCCTCGCCACCCTCATCCTCCCCAACATGCCGCAGATGCTGCAGCGCTGGTCGCTCTATTGCAACCTCGGCGAATTGGAGGTGGCGCCTCTGCGCAGCCGCCTCGCGCGCCTCTTCATCTGGCGGCCGACCTGGTACTGGTCGGTGGCCGGCGGCGTGGTACTCGCCCTCGGCATCGTGGCGATCTCGCCCGATTCCGAATTCCTCTATTTCGATTTCTAGGCGGCGGGAAAATCCATGTTGCGACAAACCAAGCTCGCCACCATCACGATCGGCACCGCGGCCCTGTTGCTGGCGGGCGTCGCCGCCTTCAACATATCGGTCGATGCCAACAATCTGCTCCTCGACATGCATCCCTGGCGCGGCGACGAGATCGGCGATTACGTGGCCGAGATGCGTAGCACACCGGCTGGCATCCGCTATTCCTCGCAGGAACGCCGCATCAAGGCCAGGCTTGCGCAAACGACCAAGGCCGATTGCTACATCATCGGCTCCAGCCAGATCATGATCGCCAACCGCGACACCCTGCCCTATCTCGAATCGCACTGCACCGAGACCGTCAATCTCGGCGTATCCGGCGCAGCACTCGAGGATGCCGGCATGTTTGCCGGCATTGTCGGCGCGAAGGAGACGACACGCCTGGTTCTCTTCGGCATCGATCCCTGGGGTTTCAAGCTCAATCAGGACCGCCGCTGGCGCGAGGTCGAGCCGGCTTTCTGGCAGGGGCGCGAGGCCATCGGCCTACCCAGGCGCGATGACCTCAGCGGCGATCCGGAAACGCCCGCCATCTTCCGCCTTTTCACCTATGCCTATCTCGACCGCAATTGGCGCGTCCTGCGCAAGGAGCAGGAAGACGCCGAGGAAGCGGCGGCCCAGCCTGCCGGCGCTGCGGGCGATCCCGGCGATTACATGCGCTTCATGCCGGACGGCACCTTGGGCTATCCGCAATTTCTCCTCAACCGCGATCCGATGCGCCCCCTCGAAGACGGCGGCTATCGCATCGAAGAGCCCTTTACCGACGCCGAAGCCATCACGGAATGGAAGGCAATCATCACCTGGCTGCGGCAACGCAAGATAGAGGTGGCACTGCTCATCCCGTCCTATCATCCCCGTGTTTGGGATTGCCAAAACCAGACCATCTGCGACGGCCTCAAGGCAGCCGAGGCGGCGGCGCGGTCACTTGCGGCGGAGATGGGGATCAAGGTGATCGGTGGCTACGATCCGCGGCCTTTCGCCCTCACGCCCGCGGATTACATCGACGAGCGTCATTTGCGGCCGGAGATTCTCCGGCGGCTGGAATCGCCTCAGAACGAGTGATCGCCGCCGACATGCCCGTCGGCGCTGACGAAGATCTGGTTGGCGGTATAGGCGACCGAGGCTGATTCAAAGACGTACCAGGCGGTCTTGCCGAGATTGGCGGCAACCTTGCCGGCCGGCAGCAGCTTTTCCATTTCCAGGTTGATCGCCTCGCCATGGCGCGAGGTCATGTTCTTCTTCAGCACGATCTCGTCATCGATCCAGACGGTGAGTTCGCCTTCGGAAGTTTCCGCCTGCGGCACCGGATCGCTGAGATGCGCGATCATCAGCCAGTTCTTGCCGCCCTCACGCAGGGGCAGCGGGCCCCACATATAGCTGCGCTGCTTGGCACGAAACGCCGTGGTGAACATGGCCGAGGTGTTGATGTTGACGCCGGGCGAAGCCGCCGTGCGGTAATTGAGGCCGATCGGGATGCGTGCCGGAACCTTGCCGTCATGCGCAACGACGCGCAGGACATAGAGCACCTCGCGCGGCTGGACACCTTGACCGGCCAGAAAATCCGTGAGGTTGAAGCGCAGCATGTCCTGGCCGGAACCGTCGTAATTGTCGTTGACCAGATAGGTCTGCGCAACATCACCGTTCGGCGCACGCTCTTCCAACGTGATCTTGAGCAGCGAGGGGCTGAGGATCGGATAGAACACGACCTCGACATCCAGCCCTTCGACATAGTTCAGCGGGAAGAAGCAGTGGATGTCGTCGGCCGTGTAGTAATCGTCGAACTTGCGGCAATCGTAGAAGGAATGCGTCACCGACATGGTCTCGAAATCGGCGCCGAGATTGCCGCAGGTCAGGCGGCAGAAGACGTCATTGGTGTCGAGGTCCACCACGCAATAGCCCGGCTCGCCGGCCAGAAAATCGTTGAGGCCGGGAATATCCGTCAGTTCCACCAGCCGCGCCGCGAAGGGCACCAGTTCACCAAAGGATTGCTCGTGGCGCAGCGTCGCGCCCTTGTGATTGATGACCTCGATCCGCGCTGAAGCAGCGGCAACCGCGCGCGAGCCGTTGATCAACGAGAAGAAAGGCCGGCTGCCATTCGTGGTGATGAGATCGAAGGCCGATTGGCGCGGATTGAACCGCGTGCCGCGCATGGCATCTTCGGTATTGTTGAACTTGCGCTGGCAGGTATGGACATAGGTCAAGCCCTTGGGCGTCTCGTAGATCACATCCAGGGCCGGAAAGGCGAATTTGAGGTCTTCGGAAGAGTGAATTTCGACTTCGATCGAGCCCATGAATTCGGCCGGATTACCCAGCATCTCGCCGACATCGATGTCAAAGGCGACCTGATCCAGTTTCCAGTACTGGCGCGCCACGCGCTTGCCGTCCTGGTCACGGATGGTCGCCAGGACGCTGCCATCGGTAACGCCGTTCTTGATCTGCCAGTAATTCATGAAGACGACGCGCGTCTTGACCCGCGGATTGACCACCGCCAGGAACAGGGCGGCGGCGCGGAACACGGGATCGTAGCCAAGATCGCCGTAATTCCCACGCTTGTTCTTGAAGGTGAGGGCGATCGACTGATCGTAGGAAAGCTTGGCGACGTTCATGTTCATGACACAACTTTTATTTTTGCGGCCGGCGGAATTTGAGCCAAACTAGGCCCCCGGCGGATTTGCTGTCAACGTCACGCCGCCATATTGCGCTATCTATACCATAATTGTCGCCACGTCGTAACACCCTGATACCAATACTCTTTATTCCACTGAACACGCGACCTGGACCCCATGCTGCGCTTCCGTGCCGCAGCCCTTGATTTTCGTCATCCCGCGCCACCACCGATCGCGCAACTTGTTGTGATTGTGTCACTAATCAGCGCCTAACAGTTGGAATCGCGGGATCGCCGCTGGCTGCCCCGGAACCATCAGCCTCGGCCTTCGTTGAGGATGGCGCGTCCATTTCTCGCGGGGGAGCTCCCCCGCGCAAGTGGTATCGCGTCACTCTTTGGGGGAAATAAGCCATGAAACCAATGTCGGTACTCGGCCTGCTGCTGATCATCGGCGGCGTTGTCGCCCTCGCGATCGGCCGCTTCTCCTACACCACCGAAGAAAAGGTCGTTGAACTCGGCCCGCTGGTGGCAACGGCAAGCGAAGAGCATACGGTGCAAATTCCCGATCTTGCCGGAATCGCCGCGATCGTTGCCGGCATTGCGTTGGTCGTCGTCGCCCGGCGCCGCGCGTGAGCCGCATCATTGCGGGTGGGTGCACCCTATGAGTCGGCGCAACCCCTGGCTCAATATCGGCTTTGCCATGTGGTCCCTGGGATACGAAGCGTCGACCGTGATTGCGCTCCGCACCCTCAAGATCGCCGCTGGCGGCCCCGAGGCCTCTGCCGAATCCCGCCGCATGATCGACGAGAAGCTCCAGGCCGGGGCAGCCCTCCAGGCCCTGGCCATGACCGGCGCTCTGGGGGTGACCGCCCCTGCCGCCGCAGCCAAGACCCTCTCCCATTACCGGCGGAAAGTGCGCGCCAACCGGCGCCGGCTGACCAAGATCTAGCCAGGACCTAGCCAGCCGCCATTGTTTCCAGGCCGCTTTCGTAATATATCCTCGCCATCGGCTGGCGCTGTGGCCCCGGCCCACTTTTCCGCATCGCGCGCCATTTGGCGGTAACCGCTTGATCGGTTATCGTTATTTCCGTTTGGCGCGCCTGGGACGCATGGATCATGGAAGCCGCTAGAAACCTGTTTTCGCATCGCAAATACTGGGCGCAACGCTTCGGCACGGCCCCTTTCCTGCCCATGACCCGGGCGGAAATGGACGAATTGGGCTGGGATTCCTGCGACGTCATCCTGGTCACCGGCGATGCCTATATCGACCATCCCAGCTTCGGCATGGCCGTGGTCGGGCGCCTTCTGGAATCCCAGGGTTTCCGTGTGGGCATCCTGGCGCAGCCCGATTGGCAGAGCGCCGAGCCCTTCAAGGCTTTGGGCAAACCCAACATCTTCTTCGGCGTCACCGGCGGCAACATGGATTCCATGGTGAACCGCTACACTGCCGACCGGCGCCTGCGGCACAACGACAGCTACACACCCAACAATGAGGGCGGCAAGCGGCCGGACCGCGCCGTCATCGTCTATTCGCAGCGCTGCCGCGAGGCCTACAAGGACGTGCCGATCGTCCTCGGCGGGATCGAGAGCTCGCTGCGCCGCATCGCCCATTACGATTACTGGTCGGACAAGGTGCGCCGCTCGATCCTGGTCGATGCCAAGGGCGACGTGCTCCTCTACGGCAATGCCGAGCGCGCCGTCGTCGAAGTGGCCCACCGCCTTGCCAAGAAGGCCGACATCGCCAGCCTCGACGACATCCGCGGCGTGGCCCTCATGAAGGATCGCGTGCCCGAAGGTTGGGTGGAAGCCCCCGCCAACGACATCGACGATGCCGGCGAAGGCGCCCGCATGCTGGCCGAACAGACGGTCATCCGCCTTCCCGATTTCGAGCAGGTGGTAAACGATCCGGAAGCCTATGCCCGCGCCTCCCGCGTGCTTCACCGCGAGAGCAATCCGGGGAATGCCCGCGCGCTGGTGCAGCGCCATGGCGACCGCGAGCTTTGGGTGACACCGCCGCCCATCCCGCTGGAAACGCCGGAGATGGACGGGGTCTACGAACTCCCCTATGCCCGGGCGCCGCATCCCTCCTATGGCGATGCGAAGATCCCCGCCTGGGACATGATCCGTTTCTCGGTCACCATCATGCGCGGCTGCTTCGGCGGCTGTTCCTTCTGCTCGATCACCGAGCATGAGGGGCGCATCATCCAGAACCGCTCGGAAGGGTCGATCCTCAAGGAAATCGAGCAGATCCGCGACAAGACCGAGGGCTTCACCGGCATCATCTCGGATATCGGCGGGCCGACCGCGAACATGTACCGCATGGCCTGCAAGGACAAGCGCACGGAATCGCTCTGCCGCCGCCCTTCCTGCGTGTTCCCGGATATCTGCCCCAATCTCAACACCAGCCATGAGAGCCTCATCCAGCTCTACAAGAAGTCGCGCGAACTTCCCGGCATCAAGAAGGTGATGGTCGCTTCCGGCGTGCGCTACGATCTCGCGGTCAAAAGCCCGGCCTATATCAAGGAATTGGTGAGCCACCATGTCGGCGGTTACCTGAAGATCGCCCCCGAGCACACCGAGGACGGCCCGCTCTCCAAGATGATGAAGCCGGGCATCGGCACTTATGACAAGTTCAAGGAGCTGTTCGACAAGGCGGCGAAGGAAGCGAAGAAGGAATACTTCCTCATTCCCTATTTCATCGCCGCCCATCCCGGCACCTCGGACGAGGACATGATGAACCTCGCCATCTGGCTGAAGCGCAACAAGTACCGCGCCGACCAGGTGCAGACCTTCCTGCCCTCACCCATGGCGCTGGCGACCGCGATGTATCATTCCGGCTTCAATCCCCTGCGTCCGATCCGGCGCGGTGCGTCGGAAGCGGTCGAGACCGTGAAGGGCTTGAAGCAGCGCCGCCTCCACAAGGCGTTCCTGCGCTATCACGATGCCGAGAACTGGCCGCTGTTGCGCGAGGCTCTGAAGCGCATGGGCCGCGCCGACCTCATCGGCAACGGCAAGCATCACCTCGTCCCCACCTGGCAGCCCGCCGGCACCGGCCAGACCGGCGGCGAAGGCAAGCGCCTGGGCCGCAAGCACGGCGCGCAGATCTTCACGACCAAGGGTGTGGCGAAGAAGTATTGATTCAGTTTTCGGCTGTCGTGTAGCTTTCGAGTTGTCCGCAACTTGCCGCGTCGATTTGGAGCTGCCGCATGAGGGCGTTCACTTGGTCGGTATTGTTCGCTCTTGGCATGTCTGCCTGCACGAGCGCGTCTGGCACAACCAGTGCTATCGCGAAAGATCACCCTCTGTCCGGCCCGACCTGGGTCCTCGAAATGATCGGCGACAAAAAACCGATTGGTGAGGTACCGCTTTCCTTCCATCTTATGAGCAACGGCCAGATAGGTGGGTCTGGCGGGTGCGGCGAGCTCTTTGGGCTGTGGTTCCAGGCGAAGCCGGAGGATCCTATCGGATTGGTTGGAACAACTGATCAAGATCCCAACTGCTCGCGCGACGTCAAAGAACAAGAACAGCGCTATGTCTGGCTTCTCGATCTGGTCAAAACCTATCAAGCCGCGGGCGACACGCTGACGATGACGACAAGCACGGGTACATCACTCAGGTTCCGGCGAGCCCCTGGCAACTAAGATTAAGCCTGGCAACAACGTCGCCCTTTCGGGCAAGGCATTACCCCGCCCGGCCGGCACTCGGCTGGCGGCGTTTGCCTTTGTCCTTGTTGGTCTTCTTGCCGCGATGCTTCTTGTCGTCGAATTTCTTGGGTCCGGCATTGGCGCCTTCATGGGGCTTGGCGCCTTCATATTTCTTGAAGGCCGGGCGGTCGCCGCCATCGCGCGGTGCCTGGTCGACACGCGAACGGATGCCGAAAGGACGGTCGCCCGCCCCGCGATCCCGCGGTGTTTTCGCCCAGGATGATTTCTCACGCGGCGCGCGCTCTTCACGCGGTGCCGAATCCCGCTTCTGATAGGGCGCTCGTTCCGGGCGGTCGCCACGCGGCGCGGGTCGCTCGCTGCGTTCCGGGCGTTCGCTGCGCACAGGACGCTCGGGCCGCTCGCCGCGCGGGGCGGCGGCGCCATCGGCGCGGCGGATGGAGATGTCCTCGTTCGGCATTTTCGCCACCGACGCGCTGAAGCGCTCGGCCGCGGCAGCCGCGATTTCAAAACGCGTCGATTCCGGCTCGATCTTGATATAGCCGATCTCGTTCTTGGTGATATGGCCGCGCCGGCAGATGAGCGGGATGAGCCATTTGGGATCGGCCTGGTTGGCGCGCCCGACCGAAAGCTCGAACCAGACGGTATCGCCGGTCATGCGGTCGCGCGGCGCACCCTCGCGCGGGGCACCGCTCGGCCCACCTTCGCGCGGACCACGCTCGCGGAAGCGATCTTCGCGCCCACGATCTTCACGCGGGGCACGATCCTTGAAGCTGCGCTCGTTGCGGTCGGCACCGCGCACATCTTCGAACAATTCCTCGGGCGCCGGCAGGCGCGCACGATGGAATCGGATGAAGGCCGCCGCCACATCTTCCGCCGACCGTTCGGCCAGCAGAGCCTTGGCCAGCGCCAGATCCTCCGGCGACGCCGTTTCCGTCAGCAACGGATCCGAAAGCAGGCGCTCCTGATCGCGCTGCCGCACGGCCTCGGCCTTGGGCGGCTCCTGCCAGGAGACCTTGATATTCGCGGTGGTCAGCAATTCTTCGAGGCGCCGGCGGCGGTTATAGGGCACCAGCAGCACCGAGATGCCCTTCCTGCCGGCGCGGCCCGTGCGGCCGCTCCGATGCAGCAAGGTTGCCTTGTCGCGCGGCAGATCGGCATGGATGACGAGGCCGAGATCAGGGAGATCGAGGCCGCGCGCCGCCACGTCGGTGGCGACACAGACCCGCGCCCGGCCGTCGCGCAAGGCCTGCAGCGCATGGGTGCGCTCGCTTTGCGACAGTTCCCCCGACAGCGCCACGGCCGAGAAGCCGCGTTCGCTCAAGGATGCATGGAGATGCCGAACCGCCTCGCGGGTATGGCAGAAGACCAGAGCCGCCTTGGCTTCGTGGAAACGCAACACGTTGACGATGGCATGGTCGATATCGGTCGGCGCCACGCGCAGCGCCTGATAATCGATATCGCCATGGGCCTGGTTCTTGACCAGCGTGTCGATGCGCAAGGCATCGCGCTGATAGGTCTTGGCAAGATTGGCAATTTCACGGGCGATGGTGGCCGAGAACAGCAAGGTGCGGCGGCTCGCCGGCGTCGCATCGAGAATGAATTCGAGATCCTCGCGGAAGCCGAGATCCAGCATTTCGTCGGCTTCGTCGAGCACGGCCACGCGGAGATCGGCGGCATCGAGATGCCCGCGCTCCAGATGATCGCGCAATCGACCCGGCGTTCCCACCACGATATGGGCGCCATCGGCCAGCTGGCGCGCTTCGCGCCGCGCATCCATGCCGCCCACGCAGGCGACGACACTGCCGCCGGTTTCGGCGTAGAGCCAGGTCAGCTCGCTATGCACCTGCATGGCAAGCTCGCGCGTCGGCGCGACAATGAGAGCCAGCGGCCGCGAGCGGCGCGGAAACTGATCCTGATCACCCAGAAGCGTGGCTGCCATGGCCAGGCCGAAGGCGACGGTCTTGCCCGAGCCGGTCTGCGCCGAGACGAGGAGATCGCGGCCGGCGGCGTCGGGCGCCAGCACGGCTTCTTGCACCGGTGTCGGCTCGAGATAGGCGCGCGCGGCCAAAGCGCGCTCAAGCGCGGGATGGGAAGTGGGGAAAGGCATAACGATCCAGTCTGAAAAAGGGGGGCGCGGGCCGGTTTCCGCTGCGGAAAGTCCACAGCGCCAACCTCTGGCACATCGCGTCAAGTTGGCGGCTTGATAGACCAAAACCGGGGAAAGTGCGACCCCTATTCCCTCACATCATGGGGGATACCGCCCTATTTCCCGTCCCAAAGCGGTCGAATCGAGGCAAAGTGCCGCAGTTCCTGCCAGCCGAGGTCAAAATCATGCCCCGCGAGCCGCGTTTCGATCCCCTGTTCCAGCCCCTGAAGATCGGCCCCGTAACGGCGCCCAACCGCTTCTATCAGGTGCCGCATTGCACCGGCATGGGCTTCGCGATGCCCGAGACCCTCGCCGCCATGCGCGCCGTCAAGGCCGAAGGCGGCTGGGGCGTTGTCTGTACCGAATATTGCTCGATCGACCCCACCTCGGACGATCATCCGGCGCCCTATGCCACGCTGTGGGATCAGGGCGACGTCCGCAACATGGCGAAGATCGCGGCTGGCGTGCACGCGCATGGGGCCTTGGCGGGAGTCGAGCTTTGGCATGGCGGCTTCCGCTCCTCCAACAATCTCAGCCGCGCCACCCCATTGGGCCCGGTCAGCCAACTCACCTCCACGACGCCGGTGCAATCCGCGCGCATGGATCTGGCCGACATCCGCGACTACCGCCGCGCCCACAAGGCGGCGGCACTCCGTGCAAAGGAAGCCGGCTTCGACATTGTCTATGTCTATGCCGCCCATACCTATCTGCTGGCGCAGTTTCTCAACCGCCAGATCAACCAGCGCGATGACGGCTATGGCGGCAGCATCGGGAACCGCATCCGCCTCATTCGCGAATTGCTGGAGGAAACCAAAGAGGCCATCGGCGACAAATGCGCAATCGCCATCCGCCTGGAAGTGGATGACGAAGTGACGCCGGGCAGCGATCCCTTGGGCGAAAAGCGCTTCCTGCTGGAATCGATCCGCGACACGACCGACCTCTTCGATCTCACCATCTCGGATTATTACCAGGAGATGGGTGTTTCGCGCTTTCACAAGCAGGGCTCGCTGGAATCCTTCATCGCCGATGTGAGAACCCTCGTTGGAAAACCCGTGGTCAGCGTCGGCCGCTACACCTCGCCCGAAGCCATGCTCAGCCTTGTCAAAGGCGGCATCACCGATCTCGTCGGCGCGGCGCGACCCTCCATCGCCGATCCCTTCATCCCCAACAAGATTCGCGACGGACGCCTCGACGACATCCGCGAATGCATCGGCTGCAATATCTGCTACGCGAGCGACCATCAGGGCGTGCCACTGCGCTGCACCCAGAATCCCACCATGGGCGAGGAATGGCGCCGCGGCTGGCATCCCGAGATCGTGCCGGCGGCCTCAACGCGTGAGAAAGTCCTCGTCATCGGCGCGGGGCCGGCAGGTCTGGAAGCCGCCCTCACCCTCGGCCGCCAGGGGCATGAGGTCATTCTGACCGAAGCATCGCGGGAACTGGGCGGGCGCCTCATCAACGAGACCAAACTTCCTGGCCTCCAGGAATGGATGCGCGTGCGCGACTACCGCGCCCATCAGCTCTCCAAGCTCGACAATGTTGCGATCTATCGGGAAAGCCGGATGAGTGCCGCCGATGTGCGCGAGATCGGCGCCGCTCATGTGTTGGTTGCCACAGGCAGCCATTGGCGGAAATCGGGCTCCGGCCGCTATCACCTCGCGGGCGTCGCCAGTTTTGATGATCCGCGCACCTTCAGCCCCGATGAGATCATGGCCGGAAAGCGCCCGGCCACTGGCCCCATCGTGATTTTCGATGGCGAGGAATATTACATGGCGAGTGCTTTGGCTGAGATGTTGGCGAAGGAAGGCCGTCAGGTCACCTATGTCACAGGTGCTGGCGTGGTGTCGGCTTGGTCCGTGAAAACCGCCGAGCAGCATCTGGTGCAGGCGCGCCTCATCGAATGCGGCGTCGAAATCGTGGTGAGCCAGGTCGTCACGGAACTGTTTCCGCAGGAGGCGGAGCTTGCCTGCGCCTTTTCGGGCCGTACCCGGCGCATCGCCTGTGCCGGCTTCATACCGGTGACGTCGCGCGAGCCGAATGATGCGCTGTGGCAGGAACTCAGCGCCGATGCGAGCACTTTCCGCTCCCTTACCCGAATCGGCGATTGCAAGGCGCCGGGCCATATCGCCATCGCGGTCCATGACGGCCACCGGGCGGCACGCGAACTGGGCCAACCCGCTCTTGTCAAACGCGATCGGGCTCTGGTAGATGCGCATCTATGAGTCAGATACTCGTCGATGCAGATGCTTGCCCGGTGAAAGCGGAAATCATCCGCGTCGCCGAGCGGCATGGAATCGCCGCATCCTTTGTCAGCAACAGCGGCTTTCGCCCGCATCCCAACCCGCTCATCCGCAATATTGTGGTCGGAGACAAGTTCGACGCCGCCGATGACTGGATCGTCGAACAGGTGAAGCCGGGCGACATCGTCATCACCGCCGACATCCAATTGGCCGATCGCTGCCTCAAAGCCGGTGCCGAGGTCATCGGCAATACCGGCAAGCCCTTCACCATGAACAGCATCGGCACGGCGCTGGCCATGCGCGAACTCAGCAGCCAGTTGCGCGACATGGGCGAGATCAAAGGTGGTGGCCCAGCCTTCTCGCAGGCCGACCGCTCGCGATTTCTGAATGCACTGGAAGTTACCGTGCAGAAGATGAAGCGGCGGGGCGTTTAATATTCATTTTCTGTCATGGTCCGCGAAGGCGGACCATCCACGAGTTTGGCTAACACCTGAAGAAAGTAAGTCGTGGATCCTCCGCCTTCGCGGAGGATGACAGTTGAGAGAGCTCGCATGATTATCGCTCCCCCAACTCCACCGGCTGCCCATGCGGCGTGTGTTCATAGGCCTCGATCCAGGCCTCCTTGCGCGCGGCGAGCTGGGCCGCATCGGTCAAGGCATGCTTCTTCGACAGCCGCTCCAACGCTTCCAGCGCGCATTGATAGTAGGTAGATGCCGTATCGGGTGCGCCGCCAGCATTGGCGCGGCGGATTTCGTCCCCCAGCGTGTCGGACCATTCCGCCGCCGTGAACCGGCCCTTGGCCACCAGCGCCGAAGCGAGCGCGATCACCTGGGCCTGCCAGGGTTCGGCGAAAGCGGGCTCGCCGTCGCGAGCCTTCAAGGGCGAGAGTTCAGCGGCCTTCAAGATAACGCTCCCACAGATCGACGAAGACACGGTCGCGGCGCCCGGTCGCTTCTGGCCACAGATCCGCCGCCTGGAAGGCGACGGTATAGAGCGGTTCGGCGATTTCGCGGCCCAGAGCGTTCTCGTCGGGGACGATATGCGTGCCGCGATAGGCATGCACGATTCCCGGCCGCTCCATGGCATAGCCGGGCAGGCGCGTATGGGCGATGCCGCCGAGGCGGATCGTTTTCACCTTGTCGCCGATGGCGAAGGCCGGCTTGCGATCGACCGTCAGGCGGAAATCCTTGGCAAAGCGCGAAGCTTTCTCCACATCGGCTGCGCGTTGTGGCGGCGGCACCTGAGGGGCTGCGCGCTCGGCCTTGCCACGCGCGATCTCGCCAACGCTCGCCCAATCGTCATCCACCATCATGGCGGCATAGACCAGCAGCCATTGATCGAAATAGGGCCGCGTCATGTATTGTTCGGCCGGAATGAGCTCGCGGACATGGCGCCACCAATCCAGCGTCCAGCCGGGCGCCCCGGTCATCGCTTCGTTGATGCCCCACATGCGCGCTTCCCATGCGGCATGGAACGGCGCCTCGTCGGCATCCATCACCACCGCGCCCAAGCCGTCGCGCCCGCCCATATCGTGAATGCGCGTCATCGCTCAGGCCCTCGCCTTCAGAATATCCGTGCCGATCATGCTGTTGCGCGTGACGAGTGCCGCGAGTGCTGCCGCGTCCAGCCCTTCCGTCCCGCGCGGGCGCTGCGGCAGAACGAGGTAGCGGAGTTCCGAGGTGCTGTCCCAGACCCGAATTTCGACCTCGTCGCCAAGCTCCACACCGAATTCCTTCAACACCGCACGCGGCTCGCGCACGATGCGCGCCCGGTATTCCGCAGCCTTGTACCAACCCGGCGACATGCCGAGCAGCGAAAAGGGATAACAGGAGCAGAGCGTACAAACGACGACGTTGTGAACGCTGTCGGTGTTCTCGACCGCCACCAGATGGCCGGTCGCATGCCCCTGATACCCGAATTCGCGGATGGCCGCGGTGCCGTCGGCGAGAAGCTTGGCCTTAAAGGCAGGATCGGTCCAGGCCTTCGCCACCACATGGGCGCCGCGTTTCGGCCCGATCTCCTCGGCATAAAGATCGATCCAGGCATCGATCGCGGCGGCATCCACCAGCCCCTGCTCCACCAGCAGGCTTTCCAGCGCCTTCACGCGCAAGGCGGGATCGCTCGGCAGATCGCTGTGCAGATGTTCGTGAATCTCGATGATTTTTTTGGGATCGTAACTGGTCATGATGGCGGCGTTCTTCCCTGACATATTCCGCCGCATCTCATCCGAGAGCGGGAGAGCGGTCAAGGGCAGTCCGTTGAGAAGTGTTAATTGTCATGGTCCGCGAAGGCGGACCATCCACGAGTTTCCTTCAGTTGCGCGGAAGTAAGTCGTGGATCCTCCGCCTTCGCGGAGGATGACAATCTAAAGGGCCATCGACAACTGGTCCCTCACGCCACATGCCCACGTAATTTCAGCAGATCGATCAGGAACCGGTCCCGTTCCGCCTCCAGGTCTGCAATTGAGCGGCCGGAAGCCTCGCTCTCGATACCAGCCACCAGCATCGCCTTGATCTCGTCGGTGAGGCGCACGCGGCCAAGACTTTGCCAGCGTTTCTCCTGGCTGGGTCCGAGATGGTCGAGATAATGCCGGATCCCGCCGGCACCGCCGCCCAGATGATAGGTCAGATGCGTGCCCTGCACCGCCCAGCGCATGGCCGGACCGTGGATCAGCGCCTTGTCGATATCGGCGACATCGGCAACGCCCTCGGCCACCAGGTGGACCGCCTCCTGCCACAAGGCAGAGCCCAGGCGATTGGCGACATGACCCGGCATCTCGCGCTTCAACCGAATGGTCACTTTGCCGAGACTTTGGAAAAAGGCGTCCGCGACATCGAGCACCACGGGATCTGTGCCGAAGAGTTCCACCAGCGGCATCAGATGCGGCGGATTGAAAGGGTGGGCGACGATCACGCGCCCTTTGTTCCGGCATTTTGCCGTCATGTCACTCAACAGCAGTGACGATGTATTGCTGGCGATGATGGCGCCAGCGGGTGCCACCAGGTCGAGTTCCATCAGGAGGCCGATCTTGAGATCCAGCCGCTCCGGTGCGCATTCCATGACGATCTCGGCATCGGCCACGGCTTCGGCCAGCGTCCTTGCCAGATGGACCTCGCCGCCGGCATCTGCCCGCAATTCTGCCAATTGCCCACGCAGCCGATTAACCACAGTGGGCAAGGCCGCAAGCGATTCAGCCGCCGGGTCGAAAGCGCGCACCGACAATCCACGGCTGGCACAAAGGGCTGCCCAGCTGGCGCCGATCAGGCCGCAGCCGATAATCGCCACCCTGTTCACAAGAATATCGGCCATGGTCTCGTCAGTTGATGGTGGCTTGCCCGTAGCGGCGCTGGATCGCCGCGAAGCTACCATCCTTGCGCATCGCGGCGATAGCCTTGTTGATGCGCGGCATCATCTCGGCCGTATCCGGCACCGCCTTGCTGAGACAGATGTAATAGGGCGAACTGCGAAGCTCGGTATAGGTCATGTCGCGCTGCGGTTCGTCGCGCAACAGGAACTCGATCGGCGCCTTGAAGGAATAGAGATGATCGAAACGGTCGTTGCGCAGCATGTCATAAGCTTGGCGGTCGCTGCTCACGGTTTCGTATGGCAACGTCGCATCGGCAAGCTCGGCTTCGAGATTGTAGCCCTTGACCACACCAATCCTGTGGCCGCGCAGATCGTCGAGATCGGCGATCGGCGCCGGGTGCCCATGAGGGCGGCTGTAGACTCCGATCGACGTCTCGCCGATGGCCTCCGAGAAATGAAATATCGGCGCACGATCTTCGCGATAGGAGCAGGAGCAGAGGCCATCGAGGGTTCCGTTGCTGGCTTCGGCATAACCGCGCTTCCACGGCATGAAGCTGGGTATGAGGTGCAACCCCGCACGGCGGCCGATCTCGGCAATCGCCTCCACATCCGCGCCGCGAAGGCCGTCGGCACCAGGATGTTCGATCTTCAACGGCGGAAAATCATTGCAGGCGAGAATGACACTGCGCGGTTCGGCCCCGGCCGGCTGTGGGGCCAGGATGACCGACAGCAGCATCGCCACCAATAAGCCGAACATGGCGGCACGACGGTCGAAGAATCGCTCACGTATGATGCATGACATGAAAACGAACCGGCGGAATAGACACGATGACGATATGGTTTCAGGTATTCGTTAAGGAAAGGGAAAGGCCCCAGCATAGGCATTTAATGCCGAATGCGTTGGTGCTAAACGAGACGCTCCACGCATCGTTTAAAGGTCTCCCATGCTGATCTTCAAAATTCTGCCCTTGATTGGTGCATTTTCCCTCGCCGCCTGCGCGCATTCAGGGACGACTCCTTCCGCCGCCGACCTCCAGGGCGCCGAATGGGTCGTCGCGGACATTGCGGGGGCCGGCGTTGTCGACAAGTCCCGCGTGACGCTGAATTTCGATGCCGAGGGCCGCTCGGGCGGCATGGGATCCTGCAACACCTATGGCGCCGGGTATCAGATCGAGGGCAGCAAGATCACCTTCGAGCAACCCTTCTCGACCATGATGGCCTGCGAGCCCGCTTTGATGGATCAGGAACGGCGCTATTTCGATCTGCTGCCGCAAATCCGCACCTTCGACATCGCCGATGACGGCGCACTCATCCTCTCGACCGAGGATGGCCGCAAGATCATCGCGCGGCGCTGATCCTATTTCTTGTGATGGAAGATGCGGCCCAGCGTGTTGAGCAGCACCTGGGCCGCGAGGATCGCGGTCATGCCGGTATGATCATATTCCGGCGCCACTTCGACCAGATCGATGCCGACGATATTGCCGCGCTGGGCGAGGCCGTCCAGGAATTCCAGCATGTCGTAATAAAGGAAGCCGCCATGGCTGGGCGTGCCGGTCCCGGGCGCGATCGAGGGATCGAAGCCGTCGATGTCGATGGTGAGATAATAGTTCTTCCCCGCCGGCACCCGCTCAAGGACCGCCGCCACGCCGAGCTTCCGGAAATCGCGCACCGAGAGGATGTCGGAGCCCATGCGCCTGGCATCGGCATAGCCTTCCCGCGCGGTGGATGAGACGTTGCGGATGCCGAGCTGCGTCAAGCCGGTGACGTAATCCTTCTCGGCGGCACGGCGCATCGGATTGCCGTGGCCGAAGCGGACACCGTGGCGTTCGTCGACGAAATCGAGATGGGCGTCGATCTGCACCACATGAATCGGGCCCTGATCGTCGAAGGCGTTGATGCAGGGAATATTGACCGAGTGATCGCCGCCGAGGACCACCGGCAGGGCGCCGGCCTTCAGGATCTTGCGGACGGCGTATTCGACATTGTCGTGGCTCTTGATCGTGTCGGTATGGACGATGTCGGCATCGCCGATATCGACCATGCTGACCTTGCTCTTGGGCATATAGACGACGTCGTCCTCGAAATCATAGGCGCCGTCATGGCCGAAGGAGAACAGGGTCGAGGCTTCGCGGATCGAGCGCGGGCCGAACCTGGCACCGGCGCGCCATTGCGTGCCGAAATCGAAGGGAGCGCCGACCACGGCGACATCGGCCTTGATATTGTCCCAGTCGAGGCAGAGCGGGCTTTTGGCGAAGGTACAGATGCCCACAAAGGGCAAATCCAGCCTGCCCTGCTCGTAACCGTGACCGTTGTCAGCCATATCCCACTCCCAACCGGCGATGAATCGCTGCCGACCCTAGCGAGACGCCGCCGGTTGGGAAAGAGGTTTCCGTCAGGTCAGCTTCGACTTCAGGAATTCGATCGAGCGGCCCCAGGCGAGGGTCGCGGCACTTTCGTCATAACGGGCGGTATTGGTGTCGTTGTTGAAGGCGTGATTGGCACCCTCATACATGTAAAGCTGGAATTCCTTGCCTTCCTTTTCCAGCGCCGCCTTGTAGGCCTCGATCCCGGCATTCACCCGGTCGTCGATCCCGGCATATTGGAGGAGGAGCGGCGCCTTGATCTTCGGCACGTCGGCGGGATCGGGCTGCATGCCGTAATAGGCGACAGCGGCATCGAGGGTGGGATCGGCCACGGCGAGATTGTTGACCATCGCCCCGCCCCAGCAAAAGCCGATGGCGCCGACCTTTCCGTTGCTGTTGGCATGCGTGCGGAGGGCGGCAACGACATCGACGGCACCTTGCACGGTCGCGGCCTTGTCGAGGGTCCCGATCATCTCGCGCGCTTTGTCCTCATCAGCGGGCGTGCCGCCCAAGGGGGAGAGGAAATCGACCCCGCCGGCCAGGAACCCTTCCGTGGCGAGGCGCCGGGTCACGTCCTTGATATGCGGGTTAAGCCCGCGATTTTCATGGATAACTTCTACCGCCGGGAATTTGTCGCCGGAAGCCGGCTTGGCGAGATAGACGTTGAAGGCGCCGATTTGGATCGTTTCCACGACGATGCGGGCATCGTTTTCCGGCACGATCTCGGCCAGCGCGTAATTATTCTTGAGGAGCGGCAGCAAGGCATAGGCGGCACCCGTGCTGCCCGCCAAAATCGTCAATTTTTCCAGGAACTTGCGGCGATCGATGTCGCCATGGGTAAAGCGGTCGTAGAGATCGATGACGCCCTGATCGAGCTTTCCCTTCGCCATTTTACGGCCTCCCTTATGTTTGTTTGAACAAAGGGATATAGCGCTGATCGGTGACATATCCAGTTCCAGCGAACCGATTAGCTAATCGATTAGCTAATCGATTAGCTGGCGGATTTCTGGCCTAGAACAGTGACATGGCAGGTACCCCCGGAACTGGTCAGGATGGCTGCCTCAACATCGAAAGCGGCGGCGATATTTTGGGGGGTGAGGACGTCGCCGACCGCCCCCTGGGCCACCACCCGGCCGTCGCGGAGGAGGAGACCCTGATCGGCGAAGCGGAGCGCTTCGGTGAGATCGTGGAGCACGATCACGATGGCGATCCCCTGCCCGGCCAGACGGCGGACGAGATGCATGATGCCGAGGCGCTGGGCGGGATCGAGATTGTTGGTGGGCTCGTCGAGGAGCAGCAGGCGCGGCACGCAGGCACCCATCGGCTGCCAGATCTGGGCGAGCACGCGGGCGAATTGCACACGCTGACGCTCGCCGCCGGAAAGGCGCTGGTAGGATCGACCGGCAAAGTCGGTGAGACCGACGGCATCGAGCGCCCAGGCCACGGCGGCGCGCTCGCCGCCGGCGCCGTGATGGCGGTAGGGCAAGCGGCCGATCGCCACCAGATCGGCGACCGTGATCGGAAAAGCGACATGCGCAGTCTGCGGCAGCACGGCGCGGATCGTTGCAAGTTCGGCAGGCGACCAATCGCCAAGCTTGCGTCCGGCCACCACCACCGACCCGACGCGCGGTGGGAGATCACCTGCCAGAACATGGAGCAGCGTGGATTTCCCGGAACCGTTCGGCCCCATCAAAGCCAGCACCTCGCCCGGTTCGACCTTGAGCGAGATGTCGGCGAGATGGCCGCGCGTGGTGGCGATGTTGTCGGCGCGGATCATTGCGATCCGCTGCGCATCTGGCGCACCAGGAGATAGAGGAAGATCGGTCCGCCGAGGGCGCCCGTCACCAGGCCGATCGGCAATTCTGCCGGCGCCACGGCGATGCGCGTGACGAGATCGCCGAAGGTGATGATGACAATGCCGATGAGGGCCGAGACCGGCAGCAACCAGCGATGATCGTGACCAATGACGAGGCGCGCGAGATGCGGCGCCACCAGGCCCAGAAATCCGATGAGGCCGCAGAAGGCGACGATGGCGCCGATGGTGGCGGCGACCGTAACGACGATGAGGCGCTGCAACCTGGCGACGGGAATGCCGAGATGGCGCGCCACATCATCGCCGAGGCTGAGCGCGTTCAAGGCGGGGGCGACGCTCCAGGCAAAGGCCGCGATGATCGTCACCGGCACGGCGACGATGCCGGCCTGCAGCCAGCCATTGCCGGCGAGGCTGCCCATGCGCCAGAAGGTGATGTCGCGCAATTGCTGTTCGTTGCTGACGAAGATTAGGAAGCCGATAGCAACCTCGGCGATGACACCGATGCCGATACCGGCCAGGAGCAGCACCACGGTGGCGGTGCCGCCGGAAAGATCGGCAATGCGCAGAATGAGAAAGGTCGCGATGAGCCCGCCGCAGAAGGCCGCGATGGGGAGGACGAAGGCCGGATGGGCACCGAGCCAGAGCGGCAGACTAGGCAGCATGACGATCGCAAGCGCCGCCGCCAGCGCCGAACCGGAGCTGACACCGATGAGACCCGGATCGGCCAGCGGATTGCGGAAGAGGCTTTGCATCAGGCAGCCGCCGATGGCGAGGCCGATGCCCGCGAGGATCGCGATGACAATGCGCGGCAGACGGATCTGCGCGAGAAGATGCCGTTCCACGTCGCCCAGGGCGGAGCCATCATCAAATCCCGTCATCCAGGCGAGTACGTCCAGCACCGGGATGGCAAGTGGTCCGGTGGCGATGGCGGCGAGCGAGGCTATGACTGCCAATGCACCCAAGACCAGCACGACGCGCCGGCGATAGCGGTCGCGCCCCATTCCCGCAGGCGCCGGCGCGTCGATGTCCAGGAGGGTCATCTGCTGCCAGCGGCGCTAGCTGACCCAGGGGCGGCCGGGCAAACCCGGCCAGTCGAGATCGGGATGCAATTGCCGGGCAAGATCGTAACAAGCATGAGCCGAGCGCGGCCCCAAGGCCAGAAGTGCCGCACCATCGATCACGATCACCGGGGGCCGGGCGCTTTCCGGCAGATCGGCGAGGCCGAGATCCTGCGCGGCGCGCACGGCCGCATCGACATGGCTCTCCGGCGCCGCATCGCTCTGGAACATGGTGACGACGACATCGGGCTTGAGCCCGACGATGCCCTCGGTTGAGAGTGGCCGGTAGCCGTCGAAATCGGCACCGAGATTCGCGGCCCCCGCCATCGCTATGACGAGATCGGCTGCAGTGCCGCGACCGGCCATGCGGCCCTTGACCGTGCCCAGCATGAAAATGGTGCGTGGCTTGCGGGTCGCGCGCGCGACGGCTGTCTCAAGGGCGGCGAGATCGGCTGCGATGGTGGTGGCCACGTCCTCACCCTTCCCCGCTTCATTGAGGGCGACAGCCGCAAAACGCACCTTGTCGGGGATCGCCGCGATGCTGATCGGTCCCTGGAACTGATGCAGGATGCCGGTGGCGCCGCCCAATTGCTGCAGCACATTGGCCGGGCCCGCATCGCGGTCGGCCAGCACCAGATCCGGTGTAAGTGACATGAGGCCTTCGACCGACAATTGGCGGAAATAACCGATCTTGGGCAAGGCATGCACGGAAGCGGGATAGAGGCTGGTCGTATCCACCGCCACCACCTCGCCGCCATGGCCCAGCGCGAAGACGCATTCGGTGATCGCCCCGCCGGCGCAGACGATGCGACGGGGTGCCGCCATGGCGCGGCTGAACGACGACAACAGGAAAGGCGCCGCCGCAGCGGCCATCAACGCGCGGCGGCGGGAGATGCGGGACATCATGGCGTTACATTCCCTAGGAGGTCAGGCCGTGAGGCGCGGCAGATCGGCGACGATCCTGCGCCAGGTCTCGAGTTCCGGCTCGCCCGGCTTCCTTTTGCCGAAGAGAGTCGCGATACGCCCGCCCTCGGCATCGAACAATTCCACCGAATGCAGGGCGCCATCGCTGGTCGGCTTGGTGACCGCGAAGGCATAGGCGATGCGGTCCTCGCGGAGATGCAGATTGAAATCGGGATCGAGCACGTTGACCCAGCAATCCATCCGCACGATGCGCGAGACGAGGCCGGTATGAATCTGGATGAGGCCGGCATTGCCGACGAAGATCATGATCGGCACCTGGCGCTCGCTGGCCAGCATCAGCAGATCGTTGGTGGAAGTGATCGCAAGCGGCTCGCTATAGATACCATTCACCATCTGCATCGCCTGCAAGGCCTCCACGCCATGCTTCTTAAGCATGCCGTGGAACTCATGGACGTCCTTGAGGGCCGCCCAATCGGCCAGCAGAGCGTCGCGATCGGCCGCAACATCCTGGCGCGGCGTGCTGGGTGCCGCGGGCGTCACCTGCAAGGCAACCGAAGATGCGCCAGGCATGAGATCCTCGACCAGCTTCGCCCAGGCTGTCATGTCGGTGGCATCCAGCGCGAAGATCTTGTGCACCGCCATGCCATGGGAATCATAGACTTGGAGCGATTGCCGCGCCGGCTCGACGCTGCCATCGCTGACGGCAAAAAGATGGACCCAGTGTTTGGGGAAGATGCGGAGATCGATATCCGGCCCCAGCACGATACCGGCCATCGGGCCAAAGCTTGCGGGCTCATAGACGCCCTTGCGCTCGTGCACACAATGCTCGTTGCGCGTGAGCGCCATGACTCGGCCCAAGGCCGGCAGGCCGGCGAAGAGCTTCTCGATATCCATCTTGAGCGGACGGGCGGTGATACCGCATTGCGCGGCAACCAGTTCGGCTTCGCTCACTCCCAGGGCCTC
This sequence comes from Dongia sp., assembly GCF_041909655.1. Lineage (GTDB taxonomy): Bacteria > Pseudomonadota > Alphaproteobacteria > Dongiales > Dongiaceae > Dongia. Next base: position 57,875 of record NZ_JAYRDA010000016.1, read on the forward strand.
GGCGGCGTCGCGGGCGCGGAGGCGCGGCTGGGCCGCCTTCAATTCCTGCCAGCGCGCGCGCAGCCCGTTCGCAGGTGAATCATCGGTGGGGCCTGGAATCGGCAAATCGAGCGGCATCTTGGTCTCCGTGATCAATCGGTTGCTGTCATGCGAACAGGCGGCATCGGCGCGCATTTATCGCCGCGCCGATGCCGCCCGTCTCGCGAATAGCTACTTGGTCAGAATAAGGCGATGGTTCCGGGTGATGCGCAGGCGGTAGGCAGCACCGTCGAAATCGATGATCGCCTCGCGCGCACCCTTGAGGATCGATTGCAGGCTGACCGTCTGCACGTTGCGGGCGGCACCCTGGTTGGTATTGGCGTGCTGTGCCGCGCCCTGCTGCAGCGGCGCGGTCACCTGGCCGTCGGCGCGGCGATGCTGAAGAATGGGGCGCTCGGCGCCGGGACGGGCGCGGTAATCGGAACGCGGCGCGGTCTCGGCATTGTTCGAACTGCCGCCGAGCGGCGATGTCGCTGCGGCCTCGCGATAATCCATGGCTTGTCTGTCCATCTTCATCCACTCCCGCTCTTCGATGTGACGCCGCCTCAAGAGTCCCAAGGTGAGATTCCGGCGGCTGATCCTTCTCCGGCCGCGCGCCGGCGCCGGTCTGCCGGTCCGTCAGGCGGTGTTGTTGCGAGTCATTCGCAACAAAGAAAGATGTATCAAAGGCGAAGTTTTGCCGCAAGTGATAATTATTCTCATCACTATAATGGCGGATTCCGGGGAAAACCGAGGCCGGATCGGGTTCACGAGGGATCGGGAGAGACCGTGGCGGGAGACGGCCGGTCCACATTTCATGACCTGCATTCATGACATTGACAATTATTCGCAGGGACACATATTCTGTGGCCTGTTGATCCGGCTTCACCGGGACCGAGGGTCCCATTGGCCAAGGATCGATGCGAGCAGAAGTCAGGGCACCGACGCGTCATGTATGTCTGTATCTGCAACGGGTATCGCTCCAGCGAGATCGAGCAGACCGCCAAAGCCGGCGGCCTGACCTGTCCCGTCGCCGTTTACAACGCGCTCGGCAGCGGCCCCTGCTGCGGCACCTGCCTGCCCGTCGCGCAGGAAGTCATCGACGACGCCCATCGCGGCCACCCCCGCGCCGCCAACGAAGACGACATCCTGCCGCTCGCGGCGGAGTGATCCGGGTTTTCATTTCAGTTTGAGTTTGACGTCGGCGGTGATTGCTTGTCCGCAATCGCCTGTCACTTGCATGCCCCCACCCTACCCTCCCCCTGAAGGGGGAGGGAAACAAAGGGGCCTCCCCCTTCAGGGGGAGACCGTTACTGCGGCGGCTTGCTCACATAGAGACAGGTCGCCCAGACGATCAGCAGGAAAGAGAGCATCCAGGCGCGGGCCATGAAGGTGGCCATGACGAGCACGATCGGCAGCCATTGGCCGAGGCCATAGCCGCCGATGAACTGGCCGTGCTGGATCAGGAAGAGGAGCGAGATCGCGAGATAGCCGATCGACGAACCAAGCATGGGCGAGAGCCCGGCCCAGAGATAGAGGGCGCGGTTGCGGTTGCCGCCGCCGGCGATGCGCGCATACCAAACCAGGATCGTGGCGATCATCGCGATGAGGAAAACGGGTGTACCGTCGCCGAAGGTATTGGCGAGAATGTTCCGGTAGATGAAGAGATAGAGGCCGATCGCGGCAAGATAGCCGATGGCGCTGGGCTTCAAGGCGGCGCGGAGAGTCATCCAGGGCCTCCGTCGGGTCGTTGGGTAACACCCGTCACTGGCGCCCCCACCCCCGCCGACGCATGTCGGCATTCGCCGACGGGGCCTCCCCCTGAAGGGGAAGGAAAATGACTGCCGCGCTTACGAGCCGCCGTGTTCGCCGGCTTCGTATTGGGACTGGATGTAGTTCTGCAGGCCCATCTTTTCGAGGATGTCGAGCTGGGTCTCGATGAAGTCGATATGCTCTTCCTCGGATTCGAGAATCTCGGTGAGGAGCTCGCGGCTGACGAAATCGCCGACCTCTTCACAAAGGCGGATACCGGCCTTGAGATCGGGATGGCCCTGCATTTCAAGCTTGAGGTCGAGGGTGAGGAGTTCCTTCACGTTCTCGCCGATCATCAGCTTGCCGAGATCCTGGAGATTGGGCAGGCCTTCGAGAAACAGGATGCGCTCGATCAGCTTGTCGGCATGTTTCATCTCGTCGATCGATTCGTGATATTCGACCTCGCCGAGTTTCTTCATGCCCCAGTTCTTCAGCATGCGCGCATGCAGGAAGTACTGGTTGATGGCGGTGAGCTCGTTCTTCAGCACCTTGTTGAGGAGCTGGATGATTTTCTTGTCGCCCTTCATGACCGCGTCTCCCTCGGACCTTGCAAAAAAGGAAGACCGCCCGAGTCCGGGCGGTTTGATGGCGATCAAGATACGCGCGTCTAACCCATTATAAAAGAACGATTTTTCTGCAATTGCGAGGCATATTCATGCGCAGGTTGCAGGGCGTGGCGGCGATCGGCACCGGCTAAGCCCAACGAAAGATGGCGAAAGAATAAAGCACCGAGATGCCAAGCGGCGCCCAGAGCGGCATGCCGATGAAACCGAGCCAGGCCAGAAAAATATAGGCCGAGCCCAAAAGCGAGATGAAGAGCCGATCGCCGCGGGTGGTGTCGAGGCCGAGGATACCGTGGCGGGGCGAGCCGCCGGGCACCCGCTTCTCCCACAGCCCCATGCCGACGAGGCAGGCGATGATGAAGACGAAGAAAGCCGCCGTCTGCCAGGTCCAGGCCATCCAGGCGATGAGCGATGTTCCCTGCATGAGATCAACCCTTCCCGATCAAACGCGGCCGAGGGCAAAGCCCTTGGCGATGTAGTTGCGCACGAAATAGATGACGAAGGCACCGGGCACGATGGTCAGCGTGCCAGCCGCCGCCAGAAGCCCCAATTCATAGCCCGACGTGCTGGCGGTCCGCGTCATGGTGGCGACGATCGGCTTGGCGTCGACCGAGGTCAACGTCTTGGCCAGCAGCATCTCGACCCAAGAGAACATGAAGCAGAAGAAACAGGCGACGCCAATGCCGGCCGCGATGGTGGGAATGAAGATCTTGATGAAGAAGCGCGGGAAGGAATACCCGTCGACATAGGCAGTCTCGTCGAGTTCCTTCGGCACGCCGGACATGAAGCCTTCCAGGATCCAGACCGCCAGCGGCACGTTGAAGAGCGTATGCGCGAGGGCCACGGCGATATGCGTGTCGAAGAGCCCGACCGCCGAATAGAGCTGCAGGAAGGGAAGTGCGAAGACCGCCGCCGGCGCCATGCGGTTGGTGAGCAGCCAGAAGAAGAGATGCTTATCGCCCAGGAAT
>NZ_JAYRDA010000017.1:0-57883 GCF_041909655.1 Dongia sp.
TCGATCTCGCTGCCATTGTGCTGCACGTCCAAGGTGGTACGTTCAAAGCGCGTGGTGAAAAGCGGCCGCAATCGCGCCATCAGGCCGTTGCGCTGGAAACGCCGCCGCAGCTTGGCGTCGCTGATCGCGCTGAGGACCGGCCGGTCGCCGACGATCTCTTGCTCGAATTCAGTATAGGATTGCAAACCTCCGGGGCCTTGGAACGGAACCTTCAAGGTCTGGATGCGTGCTTTGCCGATATGCCGCACGCGCAAGGCCATGCCTTGCCGGCGCAGCCATCCATCGGCTGAATCGAAATAGGTCGTTTCCAGCAATTGCGCATGCGACGCCGGTTTGGCGCCCAACACACCGCGCAGTTTGGCCGGCCGCACCTTGGCCGCCCCATCCGGCAGCGTCAGCTTCAGCTCGATTTCCTGTTTCATGATCCCCAACCGTCCAGCGCGCGATCCTAGTGAGCACCTACCTGCAGAAGAAATGACGGTTTGATGACATTTCACTATCAGTATAATGGGGTTTCTCACAAATCCGTGAAGTCACGACAGTGGGGGTGCGGTAAAATACCACTCTCGGCATACTGCCGCCCGGCATTGACTCCAGCATTGACTAGGTCCTTGAAAGGGAACCCAAAAATGAAGCAGTTGAAGTTCACCATTGCGGCTGGCGCGATCGTCTTGGCGCTCGGCGTGACGGCAAATGTGGTTTTTGCCGATACGGCCGTGCTCGACGCGCGCGAAAAAGGCATGAAAACCATGGGCGCCAGCATCAAGACGATCAAGGAACTGATCGGCGCCGGCGGACCCGCTGCCGACATCGTGGCACCGGCGCAGAAGATCGCCGAGATCGCCGCCACGATTCCCAGTCTCTTCCCGGAAGGTTCAGACACCCCCGACGACGAAGCCAGCCCCGACATCTGGACGAATTGGTCTGATTTCCAGGCCAAGGCAAAATCGCTGGGCGATGAAGCGACGATGCTGGCCTCCGCCGCGGAGGGCGGCGACATGGCGACGATCGGCGCGCAATTCGAGAAAGTGGGCGGCGCCTGCGGCACCTGCCACAAGGCCTATCGCATCAAAAAGTAATCAGTTCAGCCAGTGGATCGCCAGCGGTACCGCCGCGGCGATCAAGGCACAGACGATACCGCGAAACGGCGAGGCGAATTTTCCCTCGCCGTTTTTCGCGACCGCTTGCGCCACGGGCCTGGGCAGTTTCGCTGTGCCCACGATCATCGCGCGGATCAAATTCTCGCCCTTGATGAATCGATAAAGCAGCACGACCGCGACATGCACGAGCACGAAAATGAGAATGGCGTCACCAAGACGCCCGTGCCAGCGCCCCATGAAACTGGCGACGGCGCCGCTGGCGTTGTCGTAAAGCGGGCCTTCAAACAGAATATCGTCGGTGTTGAACAGACCGCTCACCGCCTGGGCCAATAGCAACAAAAGCAACGCCGCCACCATCAAGGCCCCGGCCGGATTGTGGCCGAAGCTGAAAGACGGCCGCCGCACCAGCGCATGGCGCAGATAGACGATGATGGCCTGCGGGCCGCGCAGGAAATGGGTGAAGCGCGCGGTCGGGCTGCCGACCAATCCCCACAGGATGCGGAAAATCACCAGACCCAGAACGGCCAGGCCCGCGAGGTAATGAGAATCGAGATCGCCGATCTTGTCGGTGACGAAGCTGGCGCTGATCGCCAGCACCAGCCCCCAATGGAACAGCCGCACCCAGATATCCCAGACCGGTACCGGCGTGAGCTCGGTATCGGTCGAATGCGGCTCCGTCATCCTTCACCCCAGGGCTTGCTTTGCGCGAAATGCTCGGCCATCAGATCCACCAGCACCCGTACTTTTGGCGACAGATGCCGATTCTGCGGATAAACGACGTGCAAGGATACATCGTCGGTCGGAAACTCCGTCAACAGCCTTTTGACCTTGCCGGATTTCAGCGCGGCTTCGATCGTGAATAGAGGCAGCAGCGCAATGCCGCGTCCGGCCAGCAGAGGATCCATCAGCAACAAACCGTGATTGCTCTGCATCGTCCCCGCGACGCGCACCGTCTTGCGGCCCTGGCCTGTGCGGAAAGCCCAATCGAACGGGGTCGGCGACTGGGTATAGATCAGGCAGTTATGCGCTTTGAGATCCTCCGGCCGCTGCGGCTCGCCGAACTTCCGGAGGTATTTCGGACTGGCACAGACATAGCGCGGAATCGTGCACAGGCGCCGCGCGATCAGGCTGGAATCCGGCAGATCCGTACGGATGCGAATGGCCGCGTCAAATCCCTCCTCAATGAGATCGACGAAGCGGTCGCTGGCCTCGATGATCAACCGCAGCTTCGGGTAGCGCTGGGACAATTCATTGATCGTCGCCGCCATCTGCGTGACGCCAAAAGCATTGGGCACACTGAGCCGCAGCGAACCGGTGGGCTCCGCCTGCAGATTACGCACCTCCGCCTCGGCCGCCTCGAACTCATCCAGGAGCCGGATACAGCTTTCGAAATAGGCATTGCCCACTTCGGTGGTCGAGAGACGCCTGGTCGTGCGGTGGATCAGGGTGGCACCCAGATGCCCCTCAAGCTCGCCGATCTGCTTGGAAACGGCGGCTTTGCTGAGGCCAAGGCTGCGCGCCGCGGCGGTAAAGCTCCCTAATTCCACCACGCGACGGAAGGTGCGCATGGCCGTCAACTGATCCATCGGCGACACTCAATTGTCATCATTTAGTGAACGATCTTATCACAGGCGGGCCGATTGTATCCAGGCGCCAGAGAGCCCAAATTACGGCCACCCAATGCGAGATTCCCGCACAACTCATCTGCAAAGAGGCTGCCATGTCGAAAGTGCTCGTTCTCTACTACTCCACCTACGGCCATATCGAGACGATGGCCTATGCCGTTGCCGAAGGTGCCAGGAAGGTCGCCGGCACCGATGTCGTGGTGAAGCGCGTTCCGGAACTGGTGCCGGATGATGTCGCCAAGCAGAACCATTTCAAGCTCGACCAGAAGGCCCCGGTCGCCACAATCGATGAACTCGCCGATTACGACGCGATCATCTTCGGCGCCCCCACCCGCTTCGGCGTCGCCGCCTCGCAGATGCGCAACTTCCTCGATCAGACCGGCGGCCTGTGGTTCAACGGCAAGCTGATCGGCAAGGTGGGCAGCGTCTTCACCTCGTCGGCCACCCAGCATGGCGGCCAGGAATCGACCATCCTTTCCTTCCACACCACTCTCCTGCACCACGGCATGGTGATCGTCGGCCTGCCCTATTCCTGCGCCGCGCAGATGGGCCTCGACGAGATCAAGGGCGGCTCGCCCTATGGCGCCAGCACCATCGCCGGTGGCGACGGCAGCCGCCAGCCCAGCGAACAGGAACTCGGCATGGCCCGCTTCCAGGGCGAGCATGTCGCGAAGATCGCGGCGAAGCTGGCTTAAACGGATCGGACCACTCGAATAGAAAATGGCGCCTACAACCGGTGCCATTTTTTTGTTTTATTATTCTCTCATTTCGTGTAATTCAGTCAACGCCACTCTATTAAGAGGTGTTGAATGAGCACGCCGGAATTTTCGGTTTCGCCGATTACAAGCCAGGAACAATTCGACGAACTGGCCGGACTCGTCACGGCTCTTCGCGAATTTTTCCCCGATGATGCCGTGGTCCTCGACAATGCGCTCTCGGCACTTGAGACCAATACGCGCAGCCTTATGGCGCTTGGCCGCTTCGACGGCGAGCCGTGCTCGTTCTTCATCATTGGCTTGGACGAGGAACCAACGCTCCAGGCAATCTATGTGCCGCCCGATTTACGTGACCATCGGCTTGGCTCAGCAATGTTTCCCCTGATGTCGGCAATGATGAGCATGTCCGAAGTCGAACAAATCAGCTTCAAGGCTGACGGCCGCAGCAGGCGATTCTTCGAACGATTTGGCGCTCGCCCAGTCCCGAAGTCGCCATGGGCAACGAATGACGCCAGCCTCATGACGTTCGCTGCCGCGGATCTCAAACGACCTGAGGGCTGGTTCGAACCCCACGTGGCCAAGGCTGGCGCCTAGCTAATTGACGATGGAGCGCCCCCGACCGCGCACCAGTTGCGCGAGGCGCTCGGCCGGATATTGAGCGACGGTTTCAATAAGCTTCATCAGCGGTGCCGAGATTTTCGGTGCGGACGTTGCCACCTGCTCGCGCATCACCATGCGTGCGGCATCGGCTGGGTCGATCCCCGCCGGCAGGCCCATTACCCAGGCCAGCACTTTCATCTGCACGCTTTCGTTGGCAATGGAATCGAGCAGGCGCAGCGACGCGCAATATTGCTCGGCATGACGGGATGCAAAATCGGGAGATACGAAATCAGTCTGAGAGGCGATCATCACGCTAACCTCCGCCAGGCCCACCGCCCGGTCATTTGGGTTTATCGGATGATGGCAGGTCTCCTGGCTCGCGGGTCGGGGCGCTCCACCGGCCTTCCCGGGATCGTCGGATCCCAGTGGCGTCGGTGATGGATCGCTCGCCGCTTACAGTTGCGGGGGCAGCCGCGGTATCGCACCGCGTTCCCTATTAATCCCGGCCGGAAACGACCACTGCCGCCCCGAATCCGAGAACCATCGCCGCGGAAACTACGCCAGCACCTTGCGAAAGGCAAAGTCCGAAACGCCGCGCCATCCCACCGGCCCGGACCTGCGGCAAAATCCCCCTGGAAGCGACTGTTTCTGTTCCCCGCTTGACATCCGGGGGCGGCCTGCGGCATACGGGCTGCGGGCCACGCTCCCCCAACGGAGCGCTTCGTTCTGGAAGGAACGCCATGAATAGACCGCTCCTGCGGCCGTCGCGGCCGCATTTTTCGTCTGGTCCCTGCGCCAAGCGCCCCGGCTGGACCCCCGCCAATCTCGATATTTCCGTGCTAGGCCGCTCGCATCGTTCGAAGCCCGGCAAGGACAAGCTTGCGGCGCTGATCGACCGCTCGAAAAAGCTGCTCGGCATTCCGGCGGATTACCGGCTCGGCATCGTACCGGCCTCCGATACCGGTGCCGTCGAGATGGCCCTGTGGTCGCTCCTGGGAACCAATCCCATCACCGTGCTCGCCTTCGAAAGCTTTAGTGAAGGCTGGGCAAGCGACATCGTCAACGAACTCCATCTGCCGACCAAGATCCGGCGCGCCGATTACGGCCGCCTCCCCGATCTTGGCCGCATCGACAAGAACGACGACATCATCTTCACCTGGAACGGCACCACCTCCGGCGTGCGTGTGCCAAATGCCGATTGGATCGCCGACGACCGCACCGGGCTCACCATCTGCGACGCCACCTCGGCGGTCTTTGCAATGGATCTCCCGTGGCGGAAACTCGATGTCGTGACTTGGTCCTGGCAAAAGGTGCTGGGCGGCGAAGGCGGTCACGGCATGATCGCACTCTCGCCGCGCGCGGTTGAGCGTCTGGTGAGTCATCAACCAACCTGGCCGATTCCGAAGATCTTCCGCATGGCCAAGGGCGGAAAGCTGATCGAGGGTATCTTCAAGGGCGAGACCATCAACACCCCTTCGATGCTCTGCGTCGAGGATCAGTTGGATGCCCTGGCCTGGGCGGAATCCACCGGCGGCCTTGCCGGCCTCATTGCCCGCAGCGAATCCAATTTGCAACTTGTGACCGATTGGGTCGCCAATTCGCATTGGGCGGGATTCCTCGCCGAAGATCCGGCGACGCGTTCCTGCACATCGGTCTGCCTGACCATCGTCGATCCCTGGTTCACGGCGAAGGACAAGGACGCGCGAGAGAAGATCGCCAAGGACATCGCAGCATTGCTCGAGAAGGAGCAGGCGGCACTCGATATCGGCGCCTATCGCGATGCACCGCCGGGCCTGCGCATCTGGTGCGGCGCCACCATCGAGAAAGCCGATGTGGCGGCTCTCCTGCCCTGGCTCGATTGGGCCTATGCCACAGTGAAACACGCTGCGAACGGGAACTGAGTCATGCCAAAAGTACTTATTTCAGATGAATTGTCGCCCGCCGCAGTCAAGATCTTCAAGGATCGCGGCATCGAGGTGGATGAGAAGGTCGGCCTGAAGCCGAAGGAACTCGCCGCCATCATCGGCGAATATGACGGCCTCGCCCTGCGCTCGGCGAGCAAGGTAACCGCCGACGTCATCGCCGCCGCGACCAGGCTCAAGGTGGTCGGCCGTGCCGGCATCGGCGTCGACAATATCGACGTCAAGGCGGCGACCGCCCGCGGTATCTGCGTGATGAACACGCCTTTCGGCAACAACATCACGACCGCCGAACATACCGTCGCCATGATGATGGCCCTGGCCCGGCACATTCCCGAAGCCAACGCCACGACCCATCAGGGCAAATGGGAGAAATCCCGCTTCGTCGGTGTCGAACTCTACGCCAAGACGCTGGGTCTGGTCGGCTGCGGCAATATCGGCTCGATCGTCGCCGACCGCGCGCAGGGACTGAAGATGAAGGTGATCGCCTATGACCCCTTCCTCTCACCCGAACGCGCCCTCGATCTCGGCGTCGAGAAGGTGGAACTCGATATCCTGCTGCACCGGGCGGATTTCATCTCGCTGCACACGCCCTTGACCGATCAGACCCGCAACCTGATCGATGCCAAGGCGCTGGCGAAATGCAAGGACGGTGTGCGCATCATCAATTGCGCCCGTGGCGGTCTCATCGTCGAAGACGACCTGAAAGCGGCGCTCGATTCCGGCAAGGTCGCCGGCGCGGCCCTCGACGTTTTCCCGGTCGAGCCAGCTACGGAGAATATCCTGTTCGGCCATCCCCATGTCGTCTGCACGCCGCATCTCGGCGCCTCGTCGACCGAGGCGCAATTGAACGTCGCCATCCAGGTGGCCGAGCAGATGTCGGACTTCCTGCTGCACGGAGCCGTCACCAACGCCCTCAACATGGCCTCGGTCACGGTCGAGGAAGCGCCCAAGCTGCGGCCCTATATGAAGTTGGCCGATCAATTGGGCGCCTTTGCGGGACAGGCCACAGAAACCGGCCTGCGCAAAGTGACGGTCGAATATGAAGGCCATGTTGCCGGCCTCAACACGCGGCCGCTGACCGCGCTCATCCTGCAGGGATTGCTGAAGCCACTGCTGGCCGAGAGCGTCAACATGGTGAATGCGCCTTTGGTCGCCAAGGAGCGCAATATCGATCTCACCGAAGTGAAGCACGAGCGTGAGGGCGATTATCACACGCTCATCCGGCTCACAGTCGAATCCGAGCGCTGGTCGCGCTCGATCGCCGGTACTCTGTTCGCCGATCAGCGGCCGCGCGTGGTCGACATCAAGGGCATCAAGATCGATGCCGAGTTGGGACCGCACATGCTTTACGTCACCAATGACGACAAGCCGGGCTTCATCGGCAAGCTCGGCACGCTCCTGGGCGATAACGGCATCAACATCGCGACCTTCGCCCTCGGCCGGTCCGCCCAGGGCGGCGATGCCATCGCCCTGGTCGAGATTGACGGCCCCATGCCACCCCAGATCCTGAAGGCCGTTCAGGACCTGCCCCAGGTTCAACAGGCCAAAGCCCTGGTTTTCTGAGGAAATCGAGGCCGTCCGGGCGGTGGATGATATTTTGATGCAACGCCCGGTCCCTCAACACCCCATCTTGCGGTTAACCTATTATTATGATTTGATCCTTCATGAACCTTCCGGCCGGAATCGGGGGCTGCAGCCACGTGGCGGCAGTTGTTATCCGGCACTTGGCATCACTTAAAAGGGGTAGACTCGCATGAAGAAGATCCTGTTGCCCGTTCTGGGCGCTCTGGCGCTGGCCGCCTGCTCGGTCACGCCGCAATACGATCTCAACCGCCAGGTCTCCGGCGAGTGTGGCTCGGGCGATGCGAATATCGCGACGCTGCAGGGCGAAGAAACGGTGATCATCGGCGAGATCTACAAGAACAATCAGAGCGTCGCCGTGAACGGCGATGTCGCCAATCTCCTCGGCGGCGACTATGTCGATATCGCCGAAGCCAGCGGCAGCGCCCCGGCTTTCGATTACTACCGCCATGTCGAATTGCGCACGGCCGATTACCAGGCCGCCTGCATCGGCGCCCGCGCGCCGAATCCCTGATTTTTCGATCCGGGACCAGATCAACCGCCGGTCGGCTGATGCCACCGGCGGTTTTTCTTTGCCCTCAACGCGGCCGACACACCCGGTATTTGCCTAAAGTTTTTCCTTTATCTTATTGTTTTAACTGTAATATTTCTGTGCACGTCTAGGTTAACGGCGAACTTGGTGCTACTCTCCGTTTGTTATCTTGTGACTCGGCCAAGCTTGGCCGGATGCATGTTCGGAGTGACCCGATGTCCGCGCCTCATAAGATCCTGATCATCGGCCGCAATGCCGCCCTCGCCCACGATCTTGGGACGATGCTTTGGCCGGCTGGCCTCGAAGCTCGCATGGTGGACGGCGCCGAGTTCGGTCTACTCGACATCGACCGCTTGCGCCGGAATATCGACGCGCTGGCGCCATCGCTGATCATCAGCGTGGTCGGATCCGCCTCGACCGATCGCATCGAACATGGCCGCACCGTCACACAGGCGCGCAATCACTGGGCGGTGGGCGATCTCGCCGAGGTCGCCGGTCATCGCGACATCCCGCTGCTGCACCTCTCCTCGGATCAGGTCTTTGCCGGCGACCGGCTGGAGGCCTATCGGGAAACCGATGCCGCCGATGCGATCAGCGTCCTGGGTCAAAGCCAGGCCGCGGGCGAAGCGGAAATCCGGGCCCATTGCCGCCGCCATGTCATCCTGCGGACCGGCTGGCTGTTCAGCGCCAACGGCCACAACATGCTCCGCACCATGATCTCTTTGGGACGCCGCGGCGGCCGCGTGCATGTGCCCCACGATCATGTCAGCGGGCCGACGCCGGTGCGCGAACTCTGCGCCGCCTTGCGCCAGATCGCGTTGCGGATGTTGGAAACCCCGCCCGCCGAGTTCGGTGGTCATACGCTGCATTTTTCCGGCGCGCCGGCGGCAACACTTTATGAATTTGCAGAAGTGGCGATCGGCCGCGCGGCATCGTTCCAGGTCGCACCCGACCTCGTGCCGATCACGCCCAGCCGCTTCGGGGTCACCGGTGCGCCCGCGCGCCGGACCGAGCTTGATTGTTCGACGGCAACGACGATGTTCGGGCTTATTCAGCCGGACTGGCGCAAGGCGCTGGCCGATTGCGTCGACGAGATCTGCCAGACCGATGGCGGCACGCCCGAACAGCGCATCGCTGCGCTGGCCGAGACGCCCTTGCCCTATCGCGGTTTCGTGCCGGAGAATCGCCGGCGCGGCGCCCTGCCCTTTGGCGTTGCCATGGACCGGCGCCGCGTCGGCTGACGCGTCTCAGGCGAGATCGAACAGCAGGAACTCGGCGGTATCGCTCGCCGTCACCGTGACGGTATCGACGTCTTCGATCGCCGCGCCGTCGCCAGCCTCGAGAACCTTGCCATTCACAGCCAGCGTGCCGGCGACGACCTGCACCCAGGCACCGCGCCCGGCGGCCAGTTGATGCTCGACACGCGCTCCGGCCTCCAGGATGCTGGCATAGAGCCGGGCGTCCTGGTTGATCCGCAGCGATCCTTCCGCACCGTCCGGCGAAACTAGGAGACGCAGCCGATCTCGCTTCTCCTCATCCGGCACGTTGATCTGCGCATAGGCGCTGGGCAGATTACCGGCTTCCGGCAAAATCCAGATCTGCAGGAAATGAACGTCCTCGGCATCCGAGCCGTTGAACTCGCTATGCTCGACGCCGGTGCCCGCGGACATTGCCTGCACGTCGCCGCGCTTCAGCACGCCCTTGCTGCCCAAGGTATCGGCGTGGGCCAGCGCGCCACTCACGACATAGGAGATGATCTCCATGTCGCGATGGCCATGCCGGCCAAAGCCCTTGCCCGGCCGCACGCGGTCTTCGTTGATCACGCGTAGCGCGCGATAGCCCATATGGCCGGGATCGTAATAATGCCCGAACGAGAAGCTGTGCTTGCTGTCCAGCCAGCCCATATTCTCGCCACCGCGCTCGGTCGAAGGTCGACGGATAAAGCTCATGTTTGCCTCCTCAATAACTGATGGAGGGAAGATGGCGCCGTTTAACACCGGAAACAATCGCACCACTTCACACAACACTGTCCACAGTTAGGCAACAGTATAGCGCTTTATAACGTCGACCTCGCCGCAACCAGTTACTCAGCCGGTTCCGGAAATGCCGGCAACTTATTGATATGATTTGCATCGTGCTGAACGACCAAGATCGCCTTCAGGCTCCGCGCCATATGTTGCAGCCGGTCCATCGAGGCCAGCGATTGCGCCCGGTCGTGATTAAACGGCGGCACGCCGTTATGTTCGAACTGCTCCTCGAAATGGACGATGTCGCCGCTCAAGAGGACCGGGCCGGTCTTCTCCAGCCGGACAAGCAGGGCATAGCTTCCCGGCGTGTGCCCCGGCATCGTCAGCATCATGACCGATCCGTCGCCAAAGACGTCCTTGTCGCCCATGACTTCCTCGACCGGCGCGCCGTTCTTCAGCCAGGGCGCCAGCAGGTCCGGCATGACGGCAAAAGGCAGCGGATCCTGCTTCATGGCCGCGAGATCGCCTTGCCCCATCAACAGCTTCGCCTTCGGGAAATCCGCAGCCTGGCCCATATGATCGAAGTGATAATGGCTGATGCCGACGGTCCCGATATCGTCAGGCTTCACGCCGAGCTTCTCCAATTGCGCGGGCAAGGTCTCCTTCAAGCTAGGCGACATCGGCGCGTTGTCGTCAAAGGGTGCATTGAGCATGCCGGCAGGCAGCCCCGTATCCCAGATCAGATATGCGTCATCGTGCTTGATCAGGTAGCAGCTATCGGTCAGCACCCGCGTCGTGCCCGTATAATCGTAGGTATCGGAAAAGGCGTTGAGGTCCTTGACCTGGATGCTGCCGCAATCCAGACGCCACAATTTGACCTCCGCCGCATTGGCGGCCTGGGCGACAGTCAGGACGCTCGCGAGGGCGATGGCAAATGTCACAATTTTCATGATGGTTCTCCCGTCAGGTGATGTGGCCGCATCATGCGCCGTCCCGTGGGACGCTATGCGCCGGAAGCGCTACCAAGCGCGCCCGAAACGCTCACGCCTGCGTTGCGCCGAATGCCCGCCGCCGCTAACCTCGCGGTCATGGATATTCCGACCCCACAGGAAGCCCTGCGAAAACTGCTGCTGGAGCGGCTGCGCCCGCTGGTCGAGACGCCCGGCCGCGCCCAGAAACCCTGCGGCATGCAGTTTCGCGGCACCCAGCTCTTTTCCTATTGTTGTTTCACCACTGAACGCATCGCCGCCTTCGAGACATTGCAGGCTGTTATCGGCATCGTGCTCAACGGCACCAAGGAATTCTGGGTCGGTAATTCGGGCCGGCGCTTCTCCGCAGGCCAGGTCTTCGTCCTGCCCGCCGGAACGAAACTCGATGTCGTCAATATTCCGGATGACCGCCGCGGACGCTACGAGGCGCTGATTGTCGAAGTGCACCACCTGCCGCCGGCTCTGGCCGCCCTGCCGGAATTGCCGCAGCCGGCCGCCAGGGAAACCAGGCATGACGTGACGCTGACCGCCGAACTGGTCGATGCGCTCTCCCACGCCGCGCACACTTTGGCGAGTTCGGATCATGCCGAAATTCTCGCGGAGCATCGTCTTGCCGAGGTCCTGATGTTGCTGCGCAACGATCCGGCGGCGCGCTGCCTCTTCGATCTCTCGCTGCGGGAACGGATCGCCCGGATGGTGGTGGCGGAGACGACACGGACATGGACCGCCGAAGCCATCGCCGCCAAGCTCGGCATGGGTGCTTCCACCTTGCGCCGCCATCTCACGCAGGACGGCACGGCCTTGCGCGAGGTTCTTGCAACAGCGCGCATGCAGATCGCCCGCGGCATGCTCGAACGCGGCGAAGCCAATGTCAGCACCGCTGCCGAAGCTGCCGGCTATGCCTCGCGCTCGCATTTCATCCGCCGCTACCGCAGTATTTACGGCGCGGTCCCGAGCGAACACCTCGCGCGATAATCACAAGAAAAAAGGCCGGCGCATCGCTGCACCGGCCTTTTCCTGTAAGTGCAGGATGGAAGCTTAGAACAAGCCTTCCACTTCCAGCTTGTCGTTGAGGCGGATGTGGTTCGCGGATGGCACGCGCGGCAGGCCCGGCATGGTCATGATCTCGCCGCAGACGACGACGATGAACTCGGCGCCGGCCGAGAGGCGGATCTCGCGGATCGGCACGACATGGTTCGACGGTGCCCCTTTGAGGTTGGGATCGGTCGAGAAACTGTACTGGGTCTTCGCCATGCAGACCGGGTAGTGACCGAAGCCCGCCTTTTCGAACTCGGCGAAACGGTCGCGCACCGCCTTGTCGGCGATGATGCCCTGGGCGCCGTAGAGCGATTGGGCGATGGTGCGGGTCTTGTCCCAGAGCGGCATTTCGTCCGGATAGAGCGGCTTGAAATTGCTGGGGGTCTCGGTGAGCTTCACCACCGCATTGGCGAGTGCTTCCGTGCCTTCCGAACCGAGCGCCCAGTGGTTGCACTCGATCGCTTCCGAACCCAGTTCCGCGCAAAGTTGACGCACGGCGTCGAGCTCGGCATCGGTGTCGGCCGAGAAGCGGTTGATGGCGACCACGGCGGGCACGCCGAACTTCTTCACGTTCTCGATATGGCGGGCGAGGTTCTCGCCGCCCTTCTTCACCGCGGCCACGTTCTCCTTGCCGAGGTCTTCCTTGGCGACACCGCCATGCATCTTCAAGGCGCGGATGGTGGCGACGATGACCGCCGCCGCCGGTTTCAGACCCGCCTTGCGGCATTTGATGTCGAAGAACTTCTCGGCGCCGAGATCGGCACCGAAGCCGGCTTCGGTCACCACGAAATCGGCGAGCTTCAGCGCAGTGGTGGTGGCAATCACCGAATTGCAGCCATGGGCGATATTGGCGAAGGGGCCGCCATGGATGAAGGCCGGGTTGTTCTCCAGCGTCTGCACCAGATTGGGCGCGATCGCGTCCTTCAGCAGCACCGTCATGGCGCCGTCGGCCTTGAGGTCGCGGGCATAGATCGGCTTCTTGTCGCGGGTATAGCCGACGATGATGTTGCCAAGGCGCTTGGTGAGATCGGCAAGATCGGTCGACAGGCAGAAGATCGCCATGACTTCCGACGCCACGGTGATGTCGAAGCCGTCCTCGCGCGGGAAGCCGTTGGAGACGCCGCCCAGCGAATTGGTGATCTGGCGGAGCGCGCGGTCATTCATATCCATGACCCGGCGCCAGGTAACGCGGCGGGTGTCGAAGCCCAGCTCATTGCCCCAATAGATATGGTTGTCGATGAGGGCCGAGAGCAGGTTGTGCGCGGCGCCGATCGCGTGGAAGTCGCCGGTGAAATGAAGGTTGATGTCTTCCATCGGCACGACCTGGGCATAACCACCGCCCGCCGCGCCACCCTTCACGCCGAAGCAAGGCCCGAGCGAGGGCTCGCGCAGGCAGATGATGGCCTTCTTGCCGATGCGGTTGAGGCCGTCGCCGAGGCCCACTGTCGTCGTGGTCTTGCCTTCGCCGGCGGGGGTCGGGTTGATCGCCGTCACGAGGATCAGCTTGCCGTCTTTCTGACCCTTCAGCGATTTGATGTAATCCATCGAGATCTTGGCCTTGGTATGGCCGAAGGGCAGCAGATGCTCTTCCTTGATGCCAAGCTTCGCCGCGACCTCGCGGATCGGCTTCATTTTGGCTTCGCGCGCGATTTCAATATCGCTGCCGACCTTCTTCGACATGGAAATTCCCCTATGGATCAAAAACTTTGCCGATGGCCCAGGCCGGCGAGTTACCGGCGGGCGACCTCGGTGGTGAGACTAGGTCCGAATCCGCCCGGCCATCTGCCTACCGGCGACCGATTTTTGTCGATTTTGCGCCGTGCCGGATGTCGCGATGGCGTCAAATCTATGACACAAATGCGGGTGATCGCGCTCGCTTATGCTGTTATGTAAAGTCGAAAAAATCGGAATAGATCAATCCGTTCGCGTTTTTTTTGCTAGCGTCAACGGTAACTATTTCAACCTCTGGGATGAGGTTTAATTTCGAAGTCAGGGCAGTCCAAATACCTTGCGGCAGATGATTCCCCCGTGAATTTGGCGAGAGCAGCACAACTCTAATTCGTTCAGGCCGAAAATATTTTGAGAACCCGGCAACTACTTCGTCGGCGGCGGGAATTTTCGTTGTTGCAGAAATTTGCAGAGCACCGGCGAAGTTCCATCGCCGCGCAGGAACGTTCTTTTGCTGCATTTTTGCTTTGCTATAGGCAAGAAAGCCTTTCAACGATTTATCATTCCCTTCGTGAGGAGAACTCAATCTCAAATACAGCCACCTCTCGTTACTTAGTGCATAGTGCTCGCGAAGCCTGGACGATGAGGGAACGATTCCTTGGTTGCCCAACCTCCAGTCCCGGAACATGCTCCTTAACTGAGTGCTCTTACCGTCGTTTCGCTCCCCGACTATGAACAGGGCTCTTTCGAAGTAGAATGTGAGTTTCATAGCGCCCTCTATGTTAGTGTGGACGCTACAATAAACTACTTTAAGCTGCTGTTTCTATACTTAGTGTCTTTCCAAAGGCCGGGTCAGGCAGGTAGGCCCACCCTCGCCCGGGACCGAGATCGCATCGGCCTCGATCACATGGACCTTGCAGCCGGCGGCTTCCATTCGCGCCTTGGTTTCCGGGTTGCCTTTCACCATGACAACTTCGCGCGGCGCAATCGTGAGCACGTTGCAGCCCATGGAAGCGAATTCGCTGTCCGGCACCTCGACCAGAGTCTGACCGCGCGCGATCAGCCATTCGCGGAACGGGATCGGCATCAGCGGCGAATAGACCAGTTGCAGATCCTTGTCCAAGGGCGAGATTACCGACATCAGGTGAAAGACGTCGGTCGGGCCCTTGTAATGCGGCATCGTCGCGATCTCGACATGCACCTCGGGGCCGACCAGATTCTTGAACTGGCGGATGCCCGCGTCATTGGTGCGATAGGTGCGGCCCACGGCGACGGTCTTCTCGTCGAGCCAGATGAGATCGCCGCCTTCCAGCTTGCCCTGGCCCTGGATGGCGCCGATCACCGGTACATCCGCCTCTTCCAGGAAATGGCCATGAATGCCGGGCTCGGCCTCGCGCTGCTTCTTGCCCATATTGGCCAGGATCACACCTTTGGGGCACACGGCCGCCGCGTCGCGGACATAGATGCTGTCCATGGTGAGCTTGCGGTCCGGCGGCAGGTACAGGATCTCGGCGCCGACACTCTCAATGATCTCGGCAAAGCGCGCATGTTCGACCTTGGCTTTCGCCAGATCCGGACGGGTGTGGTAGTTGAGGTTCTTCCACTCCTTGTCGATCTTTTCGTCATCGACGAAGGAATCCTCCGGCCGGCGCATCGCCAGTTTCTTCAACCGCCCGTATTCATTGATTCCCGAAAGCATGACCTGAAATCCCGACTGATGTGTTCGGGCGGCATAAGGGCGCATTTACAGCACCCGGGTCAAGTCTGGGCGGAAAAGAACCCCTGGAGGGCACTGGCGGTCGCCTCCGGCTGCTCCTCGGCCAGGAAATGACCGCAGGGCAGGACAACTTCCCTGACATCGTCCGCCCATTCCCGCCAAGCCTCCAGCACCGAGACGCCCTCGTCCAGATAGCGCCCCCACAGCGCCAGAACGGGGCAGCCGATCCGCTGCCCCAATTCCCGCGACGCCGCATCGTCGGCCACATCCGTGCTGGCCCCGGCACGGTAATCGGCACAAGCTACGGCGATGACCTTGGGGTCGCGGAATGCCACCCGATAGGCCTCGCGCGCCTCCCTATCCAGCCGCGTCGCATCGCCCGCCCAGCGCTCGATCAGGTGGTCGATATAGAAATCCGGGTCGAGGCCGATCATGTGTTCAGGCACCGGCGCCGGCACGGCCAGGAACTGCCAGTGATAGGTGGCCAATGCCTGCCGCCAACCCATCCCTTCCCAGACCGCCAAAGTGGGCACGATGTCGAGCGCCGCGAAAGCAAGCACGCGTTCGGGATGATCCAGCGACAGGCGGAAACCGACCCGGCCGCCGCGGTCATGACCGGCGAGAAAAAAGCGCTCATGGCCCAGGCGTGTCATCAGGCGCGCCATGATTCCGGCGGTGTTGCGCTTGGCAAAATTGCGGTGCGCCGTATCGGGGACCGGTCCCTGGCTGGCGCCGTAGCCCGGAAGATCGGGGATCACCAGGGTGAAGTCCTTCGCCAGTTCCGGCGCCACCTTATGCCAGATGACATGGGTCTGCGGGAAACCATGCAGCAGCAGCAAAGGCGGCCCTTTGCCCCCGATGAGGACATGGAGCGTGGTCTCGTCGATGCGGATGCGCTGGCGCGCGAATCCCTCGAACATGGCGCCCTCCTTTCAGAACCAGTTAAACAGGTTCTCTTGTCTAGCAAACGGGAACCGGTTATACAAGTTCCATGTCAGAGCCCCTGGAAACCATCGACCACTCATTGATCGAGATGGCTGACCGCGCCTTTCATTTCGAGACCGGGCGGCTATGCCTCAATTTCACGGCGACCATGGCATCGCGAAACGGGCAGAGCTTCGACCGCTGGTTCGGCACGGCGGATCTCGCCCGCTGGTGCGACGAGGCCGGGCTGCCTGTTCCCACCAAAGTCGCGACACGCGATCTCGCCCAGGCGCGCGATCTCCGCGAGGCGATCTATCGCAGCATCAAAGCCGGCGAAGCGCGGCGCAAGCCCAAACCCTCCGACATCGCCCTCATCAATCAATGGGCCGCCCGCCCCGTCGCAGCGCCGCAGCTCAGCCCCGATGGAACAAAGCTCAGCTACGCCGCCCAAGATCCGCTGCCGGCCAATCTCGCCGCCATCGCGCGGGATTCGATCGACCTTCTGACCGGCCCGGACCTCACGCGATTGCGCGAATGCGCCGAGCATTCCTGTTCGGTCCTCTTCGTCGACCACTCTCGCCCCGGCAAGCGTCGCTGGTGCTCGATGAATCGGTGCGGGAACAAGGTGAAGAAGGCGGCGTTCCGGGAACGGCAGATCGGTGACACCTGAGCGATCACCGCAGCGCTACTAAGTACTCATTGATGGTGCACGACGTCACACCCTGTCCCGCAGCAGGCTCCAGTAAGTAACTGAATATTCGCCTTTTCTATTTCTTCTATTAATTGTTAGATTAGTAATCAAAATTACTGCTGAGAAGGGTAAACCGCCATATGTCTCAAGGGCGCGATATACCGACCGAAATCATGCGAGCGGTTAGGCAGAAATGTGGCTTCGGATGCATAATCTGCGGTTTGCCGGTATTTCACTACGATCACATCGAAGAGTATGCCTCGGTAAAGGGGCACGACGTAGATAACATCGTGCTTCTATGCCCCAATCACCACCAAGACAAAACAAGTGGCCGGCTCACGAAGAATGTCATCAAGACTTATGCAAAGTCGCCAGCAAACTTGTTGGCCCCTAGAACCACGGCGCATATGATGCATCTAAGGGCTGATGACGCTGTATTCATAGTGGGCAGCAACTCATACCATTTTCAATTCTCAGAAACCCGCAATCACTTCAACGCAATTGTCTTAGATGGCCTTTCAGTTCTTGGAATGAGCAATGACCATGGGCAGCTCACTCTTAATTTGCGAGCCACAGATGCAACTGGTCGTGAAATCCTTCGCATTAGAGGAGGCTGCTTATCGGTAAGCACGGGAGTATGGGATTATGATATTTCTGGAAGAAGAATTTCTATTCGCTCGGGCATGCGAATCTTCGATCTAGAGATGGAGATATTGCCAAACGGCCTATCGATCAAACGTGGATATCTTCGAGGAAAAGCGTCACAAGCTACTATTTATCCTGATCGAATTATTGTTACTCCAGGCAAGATCACTTTCCAAAATTGTAACTTTAGAAATTGCGACCGTGGACTCGTCGTCCGCTAATGAGATCGTTACGAAACTTCGTTAATCGCCCAGTACCACCACGTCGCCGAGCGCTGCGTGCAATGTCACGACCTGGCCGGCGGTGAGGCCCGTCGAGACGGGTGCCCGCAGAATGAGATCCTGGCCGGCGATGCGGCAATGGCAGCGGCAATGGGTGCCCTGGAACGAAAGCTCCTCGACGCGGGCCTGGCCCAAAATGATGCCCTGTTCCGGCCGCGAAAGCTGCAATTGCTCGGGACGCAACACCAGATGCACACTGGCATCCGGACAAGCCTGGCCGGGCACGACGAAGCCGCCCAAAGCCGTCTCGACCTTGATCTCGCCGCCGGATGATTCCGTGACGCGGCCGGCCAGCACGTTGCTCTCGCCCATGAAGGTCGCGGCAAAGAGGCTGGCGGGTTTGAGATAGACCCGCGATGGCGGTCCCATATCCTCGATGCGGCCCTTGTTCACAACAACAATGCGGTCGGCAATCGACATCGCCTCTTCCTGATCATGCGTCACATGAACGAACGTGGCGCCGGAGCGCTTCTGCAGCCGCACCAACTCCTCCTGCATCTGGCGCCGAAGCGCGAGATCGAGGGCTCCCAGGGGTTCGTCGAGCAGCAGCACCTTGGGCTCCACCGCCATCGCGCGCGCCAAGGCCACGCGCTGGCGCTGCCCGCCGGAAAGCTGATGCACACCCCGCTTGCCGAAGCCCTTGAGGCCGACCAGTTCCAGCATCGCCTCGGCCTTGGCCTGGCGCTCCGCTTTCCCCATCCCCTGCATGCGCAGGCCGAAACCCACATTGGCGGCCAGGCTCATATGCGGGAACAAGGCATAATCCTGGAACACGGTCGCGGTCGGCCGCCTGGCCGGCGGTAGATCGGTGACGTCGAGTCCGTCGATCAGCACCCGCCCCGCGCTGGGGCTGGCGAACCCGCCGATCATGTTGAGCAGGGTCGTCTTGCCGCTGCCGGAGGGGCCCAGCAACACGACGAACTCGCCGGCGGCGATGGAGAGATCGAGCGGTGCCACGACGGCAATACCATCATAATCCTTGCTCACCCGGCGAAATTCGACGCGATCTTTCATGACTGTACTCAAACCGAATTGCGCCGGGATCGCCAGAGCAGGAACTCGACGAGGCCCACGGCCAGAATGGAAATAGCGAACACCAATGTCCCCGCCGCATTGAGTTCCGGCGAGAGGCCCGAGCGCAGCATGCTCCAGATGACCACCGGCAGGGTGACGTCGAAACGCGAGAGCAGGAAGGCGATGACGAATTCATCCCAGGACAAGGTGGCGGCAATGAAGAAGGCGGCGAGCAGGCTCGGCCACAGCATCGGTACGGTGATTTCCAGGATCACCCGCCAGTCGCTGGCGCCGAGGTCATAGGCCGCGCGCTCAATATTGGCTTGGTGTTCGCCCAGTTGCGAATAGAGGATCGCGAAGCAGAGCGGCAGATTGATCACCACATGGCCGATACCGATCACCCAGAGCGACTTGCCGATGCCCAGATGGTTGAACGCGATCTGCAATCCCATGCCGATGATGAGATAGGAGACCGTGATCGGCGCCATCAGCAGGAATTGATAGATTCCGGACAGGCGGCGCTGGCGCCGCGCCAGGGCATAGGCGGCGAGAAAGCCGAGCAAGGTCGCGACGAAGGCCGAGCCCAACCCCACCAGCAACGAGTTCCAGAGGCCATCGGTGATCTTCCGATTCGCCATCACCTTGGCCCACCATTTGAGGCTGGGCCCGTCAAAGGGCGGTACGGGAGCAAGACCCCCCTGGAAGGAGAACTGAATGAGGACCAGAACCGGCAGGAAGATAAACAGCAACGCCAGCGCCAGATAGAACCACGTCGCAACGGATCCAAGACGGGTGCTCATCAGACGCGCCCCATCTTGAGATGCCGCGCCGACAGCAGGAAAGCCGCCGTCACCACCAGCATCAGCACCATGGAGAGCGCCGAGGCCAGCGGGAAATCCGCCTGCCGTCCCAATTGCAGCATCACCGCCTGCGGCAGCAGCAATTCCTTCGAGCCACCCAGAATCTGCGGCGTGATGTAATCGCCGATGGCCAGCACGAAAGTGAGAAACGCCCCCACGGCAACCCCCGGCAAACTCAAGGGCAAGGTCACATGCCAGAAGGCCTGCCAGGGATTGGCGCCGAGATCGGCCGCGGCCTTGCGGTAGCTTTCCTTGATCTGCACCAGATTGGCATAGATCGTCAGGGTGAGAAGCATCGCGAAGAAATGCACGAAGCCCAGAACGGTCGCAAACCGGCTGTTGCCCATGCCGATCGGCTGATCGAGCACGCCGAGCCCCAACAGAAATTGATTGATGATGCCGTTCTCTGAAAGCACCAGCAGCCAGCTATAGGAGCGGATCACATAGGAGGTCCAAAACGGCAAAACGGTGAGGACCAGTACCAGGCGTTGCCACTGCCTGGGGATGCGATAGGCCAGGATATAAGCCAGCGGATAGGCGACCAGGATCGAAAGGATCGTGGTCAGCACCGTGACCTCGATCGAATTGACCAGCGCACCGACGAAGGTCCCCTCGGCCTTGGTGAGGAAAGCCTGGTAATTCGCCAGAGTCCAGGTAAGCGTGATCTTGCCGCCGATCCGTTCCGACACGCTCATCAGCAGCATGGCGATGAGCGGCAGCACGAAGAAGGCAAAGGTCCAGGCAAGGGCCGGGATATGACCCCAGCCCTTCAGCCCTGTCGCCACACCACGCATTCAGTGCATCACGCGCCGAGAACTTCGGTCCAGACGTCGAGCATGGCGGCGTCGAGATCGGCATCTGGAATGAAATAGGGATGCGAATTGGCGATGAAGCCCGGCTGCTGGTCCCAGCGCAGCTGCTTCTTCTGCCCTTCATCCAGCTCGGCCTTGGAATTCGCCGGCATCGCCCAATAACAATCCGCGGTCGCGAGCGCTCCCTGCCCTTGCGGCGAGACGATGTATTTCACGAATTCGGTGGCGAGATCCTTCTTGGCCGAATCCGCGAAGACGCCGATCGCCTGGCCCCAGCGGATGCCACCTTCCTTGGGCAGCGTCCAATCGAGTTCCGGCTTTTCCACCATCATCCCGGCCACGGTATATTCGCCACCCGCCACCAGGATATCGGCCGAACCGGTCAGCAGCGCGTTCTGGGTGGTGACCACGTCGCCCACGACCGAGGCGAGCTTTTTCATCTCCAGGAGCTTTTCCCGGATCGCCGGCAGGCTGTCCTTGGTGATCGTGTCCGGACGGATACCGATGCCCAGCGCCACCATCTCCATGGTCGGGATGTAGTAATTGTAGATCGCGATGCGGCCGGCATATTTCGGGTTCCACATCACCGCGGCCGTCGCCACATCCTCGGCCGAGACCTTCGTGTTGTTGAAAGCGATCGAGTTGTAGCCGAACTTCTCCGGCATCGCATAGAGCTTGCCGTCGCTGTAGTGAAGCTGCGGCTGCTTCAGCTCCGGGAAGATATCGGCCCAGGGCATGTCGGCATCGGGCAGTTCTGCCAGCACGCCCTTCGCGACCGCACCCGGCACATCGACGGAATCGATCACGAAGACGTCCCAATCGCCAGGCTGCGATTGCTCCAGCAGGCTATAGGCGGTACCCGTGCCCTCGTATTCCTTTACATTGATCTTGACGCCGTGCTTCTCGGCGAAGGGATCGAGCAAACGCGCATGGGTGTGATCGCACCAGACCAGGCAGTTGAGCTCGTCCGCGGCCTTGGCGAATTTCGGCGTGATCGTCAGCGTCGCGAGGCCGGCCGTGCCGAGTTGCAACGCGCGGCGGCGCGTGATGAGGTTGCGCGTGTATGAATTGATCATGACCCTCTCCTGTTCCTTCGGTTTCTTGTTGCCAAAAAAGTGAATGAACTCCAAAATAAAGTCAATTCACATTTCGGACGGACTCCCGATGACCGGTCTCCGCGAACGCCAGAAAGCCGGCCGCCGGCGCGATATCCTCGCCGCCGCCAGCCAGCTTTTTGCCAAACAGGGCTTTGCCGATACCTCGGTCGAGGCGATCGCGGCACGCGCCGAGGTCGGCACCGGCACCGTCTATAACTACTTCTCGTCCAAGGGCGATCTGCTGATGGCCCTGGTCGCCCTCGACGGCGAACAGGTGCGCGCCAAGGGCAAGCGCTACATCGCCAGCGTCACCAGCGACGCCGCCGAGGCGCTCTACGGCCTGCTGGCGATCTATGTCGATCACTCCCTGGTGCACCTCACCAAGGAACTCTGGCGCAACGCCATGGCGACGGCCCTCACCCAGGCGGATTCACCCTTCGGCCTCGGCTATTTCGAGAATGACCGCCTGCTCGCCGAACAGGTCGGCGAATTGGTTGCGGCCTTGCAGGCACGCAACAAGTTGCGTGCCGACATCGACCCGACCATCGCCGGCAGCGCGCTTTTCATCCTCGTCAACGGCCTTTTCATGCATTTCGTGGCCCAGGAGAAGATGCCGAAGACCGTGCTGCATGCGCGTCTCCGCGCCCAGGTTGCGCTCTTCGTCACCGGGCTTGCCGGCGAAACCCAACCCCAACGCAAGCGAGCCTGACATGCGGATCGCGACACCCGAGACCTGGTATGAAACCCGCGCCGTCGGCGACGGGATCACCTGGATCTATGAGCCGTTCATCAAGGAATATTATCGCTGCAACATCTGGCATGTGCGCGGCCGCGACCGCGATCTGCTGATCGATTCCGGCATGGGCGTGGTGAGCTTGCGGGAGCAGATTTCAACCCTCGCCGAACGCCCGATCCTGGCGGTGGCGTCGCATACCCATTTCGACCATATCGGCACGCATCACGAATTCAGGGATCGCGCCGTTCACCCGGCCGAGGCCGAGATCCTGGCGCACCCCACCCGTGCCAATACCTATGCCGACTATTATGTGGCGGATGACAGCATCTTCACGGCACTCCCGCCCGGTGATTGGAACGCCCTGCGTTATGATGTCCAACCGGCCCCCGCCCAGACACTCCTCGATGAAGGTGACATCGTCGATACCGGCGACCGCCATTTCGAAATCTTCCATTTGCCCGGCCATTCGCCGGGCTCGATCGCGCTCTATGAGAAAGCGAGCGGCATCCTCTTCGCCGGCGATGTCGTCTATGACGGCGAGCTTGCCTACGATGCCGAGGATGCCGAGGCGATGCGGCAATATGTGGCCAGCATGAAACGCCTCACGGATCTGCCCGTCCGCGTCGTCCATGGCGGCCATTATCCGAGCTTCGGCCAGGATCGCCTGCGCGTCCTGCTGCGTGACTTCCTCGATAAATTCGATCGCTGACTAGGCCGCCTTGCCCAAACCCCGCGTGAAGGTAGCGATGCGGCGGCAAGCTTCGGCGAGGGTCGCTTCGTCGATCGCGAAGGAAATGCGCACGTGACCCGCCGCCGCCTTGCCGAAGGCGGTCGCATCCAGCACGGCGACGCCGGTTTCCCGGAACAAGCGCCAGGCATAATCACCCGCGCTGAGGCCGGTGCCGCGCACATCGGCCAGCATGAACATGCCGGCGGCCGGCGCGCGGCAGATGATCCCCGGCAATTGGCCGAGTGCCGCGAGGGTGAGATCGCGGCGGCGCAGATAGGCGTCGCGCATCTCCACGACCTCGGGCACAACCGTTTCCAATGCCAAGGCCGCAGCGTCCTGAATGAAGGGCGGCAGGCCATAGAGATTGGTGAGGCCCAGATTGCCGACATGGCCGATGAGTTCCTGCGGTCCCACGATCCAGCCGGCGCGCCAGCCGGTCATGGCATGGGATTTCGACAGGCTGTTGATGGTGACGGTCCGCTCCGCCATGCCCGGCAGGCTGCAGATACTGACATGCTCGCCGTCGAAGATGATGGTGCTGTAGACCTCGTCGGCGACGACCCAGAGATCGTGTTCCTTTGCCAGCGCGGCGATGCCCTCAAGCTCGGCGCGATTGAGAACGGCGCCGGTCGGATTATTCGGCGTGGCGAAGAAGATCGCCCGCGTCTTTGGCGAGATCGCGGCTTTGAGTGCCACGAGGTCGAGACGGAAGCCGGTCTCCGCCGCCAGCGGCACACGGATGAGCGTGGCGCCGCCCGCCTGCACCGTCGCCTCATAGGTCACATACATCGGCTCGAGCACCACCACCTCGTCGCCAGGTCCCAGGATGCTCATCGCGGTCGAGAACAGGCCGCCTTGCGCCCCCGCGACAATGGCGACATTCTCCGGCCCGACCTGCTGGCCCGTGAGTCGGCTGTGCTGCGCCGCCACCGCTTTCCGCGCGCGCGGCAGGCCCAGGATGTCGGCATAATGCGTATTGCCGGCGCGCAAGCCGGCAATCGCCGCCTCGGTGATCGCGGGCGGCGAATTGAATTCCGGATCGCCGATCGACAGCACGATGACATCGCGCCCGGCGCGCTTGGCCGTCACCGCCTCGAAATGAAGCGCCCAGGCAGCGGCACCTTCGCCGGCGACACGCTGGGTGAATTCCGAATAACGCATCATGGACCCTGACATTTCTGTAATTGATTGTTTCGAAGAGAGGTAAAGTTCGCTAGAGATCGGGTCAAGACGGCTCTCCCGAGGATCGCTCAAATGGCGGCTGGAGAGCGGCAATTCCGGCGTTTCGCCTGCAGGAGCGACGTTTCGCCGAATTTCATCAAGCGAGGCAGCACCATGAACAAGATCAGCCAAGAGAAGATTTTCCATCAGCCCCTGGGCGGCAACCAGATGCCGCGTTTCGGCGGCCATGCCAGCATGATGCGCCTGCCGACGAAAGAAAGTGCCGCCGGGCTCGACGCCGCCTTTGTCGGCGTGCCTTTCGATATCGGCACGTCGAACCGCGCCGGCGCCCGTTTCGGCCCGCGCCAGATCCGCGCCGAATCCTGCCTCATCCGTCCCTACAACATGGCGACGCGGGCGGCCCCTTTCGACAGCCTCAGCATCGCCGATATCGGCGACATCGCCATCAACACGTTCAACCTGCAAAAGAGCGTCGCCATCATCGAAGCCGCCTATGACGAGATCCTCGGCCACAATTGCGTGCCGATGACCATGGGTGGCGACCACACCATCGCCCTTCCCATCCTGCGGGCGATGAAAAAGAAATACGGGCCGGTCGGCATGGTCCATGTCGACGCCCATGCCGACGTCAACGACACCATGTTCGGCGAGAAGATCGCTCATGGAACGCCCTTCCGCCGCGCGGTCGAGGAAGGCCTCCTGGATGGCAAGCGCGTGGCCCAGATCGGCCTCCGCGCGACCGGCTATTCCGCCGAGGATTTCGACTGGCCGAAGGCGCAGGGCTTTCGCGTCGTCCAGGCCGAGGAATGCTGGTACAAATCGCTCTCGCCCCTGATGGCCGAGATCCGCCAGCAGCTTGGCGACGGGCCGGTCTATCTCTCCTTCGACATCGACGGCCTCGACCCCTCCTCGGCCCCCGGCACCGGCACGCCGGAGATCGGCGGCCTCACCACCATCCAGGGCATCGAGATCATCCGTGGCTGCCGCGGTCTCAATCTGGTCGGCTGCGATCTCGTGGAGGTATCGCCGCCTTACGACCCCAGCGGCAACACGGCGCTGCTGGCGGCGAACCTGCTCTACGAAATGCTTTGTGTGCTGCCCGGCGTCAAATACCGGGCCTAGGCGAACCTCACTCCGGCATCTTCATCGTGAGATAGGGTCCGGTCACCTTCTCGCTCGGGCCGAACGGGCCCGGCACCTGGTTCTCGACCGGTGTCAGGCTGCGGAGATAGGCCGTGAGCGCCTTGGCGTCATCGGGCGTGATATGGCTGTAGGACATCCACGGCATGGCCGGCGCCAGCATGCGGCCATCGGGCCGCTCGCCCTTGGTGAAAGCCGCGATGATCTGCTCCTCGGTCCACTCGCCAAGACCGGTCTTCTTGTCAGGCGTCAGATTGGGCGGAAAGAAGACCCCCATGCCCGGGATTTCAAAACCGACCAGAGAACCGGAAAGCGGTGTCTTCAGATTGGGTTCCGGCGTGAAGGCGCCGGTATTGTGGCAGCCGCCGCAATCCATGATGTTGGCAAGATAGGCGCCGCGTTCGACCAGTGCATCCGCCTGCACCGAATTGGCGATCGGCATGGACAGCAAGGCTGCGCCGGCAATGATCGCAATGTTCCGCATGATTGTCAGTGTCTCCTGTGGGATTTCGGGATCGTTTCGGGGACGCTCTTTAGCGATACCATGTCACCAGCGAAACGTAAGAAAATGCTAAGGCTGTGTCACGCATCACATCGTTACAGGCGAAAGAAGCCGCGGCAATGGCCGCGGCTTCCGATCGCTTCGATCAGCCTCCTGGACGGGATTTAGATACCCGGTCGCAAGCTGATCTGGGCAACGCCCGCAGCAACGTTGATGCCGACATTGCCCTGCACGCTGACCGGCTGCAAGGCGATCTGGCTGTTGCCGCCGCCCACCAGCACATTGGCGCCGAGGCCGAGGCCCGCCGCCACATCGGCGGCAGCGCCGCCGTAATTGCCGGCCAAAGCACCCGGCGCGATATTGCCCGGCGCGAACACGGCCCAGATCATGTGCGATTCCGAGGTGAAGCCGATATCGACGCCATACTTGTCGATATCGCCGTTATAGACCTCGGCCGAACCGTCCACGCGCGTAAACACGCAATTCATCGACTTCGAAGAACCGAAGATGAAACCGACACCGCCGGACACCTTGCAGCTCAGCGACCCCACATTGACGCCCGACGCGGCACCAGCCGGAGCAGCACAAATCATCAGCGCCGCGGCAGCGGCGATCAGGCTACGCGCAATCATGATAGACTCCCATTTGGAAATAAAAGATGTGACTGCCGGCGCCCGTCCGCGTCGGTCGAGAAGGAATCTAGCACCGCCTTTTTCAAACGCACAGGCATTCCGAGCGCATTTGCTGTGACCGCCCTCACAAATGGCATAGATCCGGACCCAAAGCTGGACAGAATTCCCTTTTCCCGCCACCATCACGGCATCGCTGATCTCGAGTTAACTGTGCAAAAACGCCATCTGCCGCCCCTCAACGCCTTGCGCACCTTCGAAGCCGCCGCGCGCCATCTGCATATGGGCCGCGCCGCGGATGAACTCGGCGTCACCCATGGCGCGGTCTCGAAGCAGATCGGGCATCTTGAAGACCAGCTCGGCGTTGCGCTGTTTCAGCGCAACGGCAATCGCCTCGCCTTGACCGAGCAAGGCATCAAGTTGCTGCGCGCTGCCACACACGCCTTCGATCAATTGGGTTATGCCATCGCCAGGCTCGAAGGAGAATCCATTGCCGGCGAGTTGCGTGTCTCGGTCCCTTCGGCCTTTGCCGAAAAATGGCTGATCCCGCGTCTTGGCAAGTTCACCGATTCAGCGCCGGGCCTCCGCCTCTCGCTGCTCTCCTCGAATGCCGGTGACGACGTGTTGGGGAATGCCGTCGACCTTGCCGTCCGTTTCGGTGAACCGCATTGGCAGGACGGCACCGCCCGCCTCCTCTCTCATGTTGGCTCATTCCCGGTCTGCGCTCCGGCCTTGCTGGCACAGCTTGCCGAGCCCGCCGATCTTCTCGGCCACACCCTTCTCCTCGACGATCCGGCGGGCGCCAACTGGCGGCGCTGGCTGGAACGCGCCGGTGTGCCGGATATGAGCCAGGCCCGCACGCTCTACTGCCAGGATTTTAATCTGCTGCTGGCCGGCGCCCGGCAGGGCCTGGGCCTCTGCCTGGCGGATCAGATCACCGCGGGCGAGGACCTCGCCCGAGGCAATCTGGTACGCCCCTTTCGGCAATCAATCGAGCATTTAGGCGCTTATTTCGTGGTGCTGCCGCACCTTGTCATACCGGCGGCGCGTGCGTTTGCCGAATGGCTGGAGCGCGAAATGGGCGAGCCTTCCCCCACGGAATCCGCCCCGTTTTAACGAAATCGCAACCAGCCGCTGATATGTCATACAAATACAAGTCGGCGCGCCAAAGCGCGCCGTATGCGTTTGGAGGCAAATCATGCGGTTACAGAACATCGCCATTTCTGCGAAGGTCATCGGCGTCGTCATCATGCTGGCGACCGTTTCGGCGATCATCGCCCTCACTGGCTGGTACGGCCTGACCCGGCTCGGCAAGACCCTGGAAGATGTCGGCGTGGTGGAAGCAGCCGCCCGCGAGGCAATGGATCTGCGTCTCGACATCATCGCCATCAGCCGCATGACCTATCAATTGGCACAGGCACCGGACAAGGCCGAGGATTTCCGCGCCGAGACCGAGCGCCGCACCACCGAAATGCTGGAGCGTTTCGCCGTGCTCGATGCCGCGGCCGATGCCACGCAAAAGCAGCAATTGGAAGCGATCCGCAATGTGCTGGCACCCTATTTCGACAAGATCCGCGCCATGGTCGACGTCGCTGCGCAAAGTGGCGACAAGGCGGCGATCGATGCCGCCCTTGCCGACGGCCTTGCGGCGCAGAAGATCGTGACCGACACCGTCAAAGTCTACAGCACCTATTCCGCCGAACGCATGAAGGGGATGCGCGACGGAGCGCTCTCCCTGTCGCAGAACGCCTTGCGTGTACAGATTGCCGTCGCGGTCATCGGCATCGTGCTGGGCGTCCTTGTCGGTTATCTCGTCGCCAATCGCGGCATCGTCCGGCCGATCAAGATCGTGACCGGCGCATTGCAGCGCCTGGCCAATGGCGAACTCGATGTGGCCGTGACCGGCACCGAGCGTCGCGACGAAGTGGGCGACATCGCCCGCACCATGGCGACCTTCAAGGAAAATGCCGAAGCGCGCGCCAAGCTGGCGCAGGAGGAAGAACGCCAGCAGCGCGAAAAGCTGGCTCAGGGCGAGCGCGTCGCGGGGCTCATCAAGGTGTTCGAAGGCCAATCCGCCGCCGTGATGTCGATCCTCGGCGCCTCCGCCGACAGCCTCAACCAGACCGCAAAGTCGCTTTCCAAGGCCTCCGAGGAGACCTCGCATCAGACTACCGCCGTCGCCAGCGCTTCCGAGGAGGCCACCCGCAATGTCGAACTCGTGGCCGCCGCCACCGAGGAAATGACAGCCTCGATCCGCGAGATCGCCCAGCAGATGACCAATGCGCGCAACGTCGCCAACGATGCCGCCCACCGTGCCCAGGAGGCCCGCGAGATGGTACGCCGTCTAGAGGAGGCCGGAACCAAGATTGGCGACGTGATCGGTCTCATCAACGAAATCGCCAGCCAGACCAATCTGCTCGCGTTGAACGCCACGATCGAAGCCGCCCGTGCCGGCGATGCCGGCAAGGGCTTTGCCGTGGTGGCGTCGGAGGTGAAGTCGCTGGCCACGCAGACCAGCACCGCGACCGAGGATATCCGCAGCCAGGTCGATTCCATGCGCGCCAGCATCGGCAGTGCCACCGAGGTCATCAGCGAGATCGCCACCGTGATCGATCGCCTCAATGAAATGGCGACCACGGTCGCCGGCACGGTCGAGGAACAGACCGCCGCCACCCAGGAAATCGGCCGCAACGCCACCGAGGCCGCCCAAGGGACCCAGGAAGTGGCCCGGTCGATCAGCCACGTCTCGGTCGCTGCGGCGACCACGACCGACGGCGCCGGCAAGGTGCTGACGGCCGCCGGCAGCCTCAACGAGGAAACCGAGAAACTCCGCCGCAATATCGAGGATTTCATTGCCGGCGTGCGGGCGGCCTAGCCGCCCCGCGACCTGCCCGGTTGACTTAAACTCAACCTAGCGCCGACCAATACTCTCTGGGCCGGCGGAGTGACGCCTGATAATTTCTCGCATCCCCATCACTTGACCGAGGATCGAGCATCATGAACGGCACCCAAACGGCCACCAAGCCCACCGCCTTGCGCGGTCGCGTCGTCGGCGGCGGCACGCCGGTGATGAAGAAATGGAACCTCACCAACGATTTCGGCGTGCTGAAAGACGTGCTGCTTGGCCCGGCCGAAGGCTTTCGCTGGATGGGGCTTGAGAATGCCGCCTGGTCGGCCCTGGTCCGCGACACGCTCCGCAAGGGCTACAAGTTCGACAAGCAGGTCGCCATGCGCCAGCACCGCGAAATGGTGAGTGCCTATGAGAGCGCCGGCGTCAATTGCCACTTCCTGCCCCTGGATGAGCACAACCCCTATCAGGTCTATGCCCGCGATTCCTCCTTCATGACGCCCTATGGCGCGGTCATCTGCCAGATGGCCAATCCGCGCCGCCGCGGCGAATACGCCTCCTGTCTGCGCTTCTATCTGGACAACGACATCCCGATCTACGACATGGTCAGCTCGGGTAATTTCGAAGGTGGTGATTTCAACGTCATCGCCCACAACACCGCCCTCATCGGCTATACCGACCATCGCTCGGAAGAAATCTCGGCCCGACAGATCGCCGGCTGGATGAAGGACGAAGGCTGGGAAGTGAAATTCGCGCCGATCGACCAGTTCTACGTCCATATCGATCTGATGGTCTGCATGCTGAACGAGAAGGTGGCCGCCGTCTGCCTCGATACGACCGAGGATGACGTCGTCGATTTCCTCAAGGCGAAGAAGATCGAGATTATCCCGGCGACCTTCAAGGAGACGATGGCCTTGGGTTGCAACGTGGTCTCACTGGGCAAGGACCGGATCCTCTCGACCTCCGGCGCCAAGGACCTCAACGCCAAACTCCGCGCCCACGGCTTCGAAGTCTACGACCCCGACATGACCATGTTCACCTGGGCCGGCGGCGGCGTCCATTGCATGTGCCAGCCGCTAAACCGCGAAGCGGCGTAAGCCCCCACCCCGACCCTCCCCCTAAAGGGAGAGGGAGGTGGAGCGAGCTTGATCCTTCGGCCTCGTTCCAAAGCCCTCTCCCTTTAGGGGGAGGGTTGGGTGGGGGCGCTAGTGACCGGTCCGCCCCACGATCAACGCATCCACCGCCACCAGGCCACGTTCGTTGACGATGAGTGGATTGACGTCGATCTCGCTCACCAGGCCCTCAAGATCGGCGACCATCGTCGAGAATGCGGCAAACGCACGCGCCAGCGCGGCCACATCGGCGGGCTTGGCGCCACGCTTGCCGTCCAGCAGGGGCCGCAGTGAGAGCTTATCGATCTGCCAGCGTGCCATCTTCGCCCCGAAAGGCGGCAGCACGAAGCGGCGGTCCTTCATCATCTCGATCAGCACGCCGCCGGCGCCGATCATCACCACCGGCCCGAACTGGGCGTCATGAGTCATGCCGAAGGAAATCTCGGTGCCCTTCCCCGCCATCGGCATGACGAGCGCACGTGGGCCGAGACGCGCCGCGAGATCCGCATAGGCGGCCTTCACCGCCTCGGCATCCACAAGGTTCAACTTCACCCCGCCGACATCGGATTTATGAAGGATGCCGGACATCGCCGTTTTGAGAACGATGGGATAGCCCACCTGCTCTGCCGCTTTCAGTGCCTCCGCTTCGCTCTCGGCAAAGAGATGCGGCACCACCGACACGCCGTAATCGGCCAGCAGATCCAGCGCCTCGGCCTCCGAGAGATCGCCGGTAGCTAGCCGCAATTGCCATTTCGCGCGCAGGCCCTGCGGCGCTTGCATTGCCGGATCGACGCCGAGGGCGGCGCGGTCGCGCTCCGCCATCGCCTTCTTCACGACGCTCAGCATCGAGGCAACGCCCGAGAGCACCGGTACACCGTCATGGGCGAGCTTGGTGGTGAGGTCGAGATTGGCGTTGCTGCCGAGATTGGTGGTGTAGAAGACCGGCTTCCGGGTCCGCTGCGCCACGCGCCGCAGGACATCGGCATAACCGGCCGAAAGATAATAGCCGTCGCGCGCCTCGACGCAGAAGCTCGCCAGCGCCGTATCGGGATCGTCGACCAAGGCCTGCAGGCAGTCCTCGAAGATCGCCTCCCAGTCATTGCCGGTGCCCCAGGCATCCAGCGGATTGATCGGCTCCAGCCCGTAATCGAGGCGCGCCGCCAGCTTGTCGCGCGTTGCTTCGCTGATCTGCGCGAAGGGCACGCCAATCTCGATCCCGAGATCCATCACCAATTCCCGAAAGCCGCCGGAATCGTGCATCGTGGCGAGGCCGCCGGCAGCCAGTTTGCGTTCCGACGAGAAAAGATGGAGCGCGTTGACGAGCTCATCCATGTTGGCGACCTCGATCACGCCGTAATGTTCGAACAGGGCCTGATAGGCGGCATGGTTACCGGCGACGGCGCCGGAATGCGACACCGCGAGTGCTGCACTCTCCGCCGTGCGGCCGACCTTCAGCGCCACGACCGGCACGCCTTTGGCCTGTGCTGTGGCAAGTGACTCCTTGAAGCCCGCCGGGTCGCGCACGGTTTCCAGGAACAGGCCGATCACCTTGGTGGCCGGGATCTCCAGCGCGAAATCCATATATTGCGCGACGTCTGTCGCGAGTTCCTGCCCCGCCGAAACCGCGAGGCTGAAGCCGAAGCGCCGGTCAGTATGGCAGAGCGCCGAAAAGGCCGAGCCGGAATGCGTGATGAAGGCGACATTGCCTTTGCGGATCCAGGCGGGCGGCGGAAAGCCGCAGACCCGGAGGCCGTAATCCAGGTGATAGAAGCCCATGCAATTGCCGCCGCAGATCGCGATCCCGTTGGCCCGCGCTTTGGCGGCGATGCGCTCGGTGAGCTTCGGTTCGGTGTCGTTCTCGACATAGCCGCTGGCGAAAACCGTGACGGCACCGATGCCACAGGCGATCACCTCGTCAAGGGCTGCCTCCAATCGCGCGTTCGCGATCCCCAGCACCGCGAGATCGACGACTTCCGGCAGATCCTTGAGCGACTTGTAGCATTTCTGCCCGTCGATCTCGTCATAGCCCGGATTGACGAAATAGATCTTGCACGGCGTCCCCGGCATACCGGTCGACGTGATCATGCCGCGCCCGACACTGCCGTCTTTCGGACTCGCCCCGACCAGGGCGACACTTTTCGGCCGCAGCAGCCGATCGAGTTTGTGGGGCGATCTCATCGTTGATACTCAGAAATGGATCGTAAGGTTGGGGCTATCGCGATATTGAAATTAACCCCCAACACAGCTTTTCACGACAAACAGGGCAAGCTCTCTCTCGCTCATACTTCCCGATACTTCGGCGGCCGCAAACCATCCAATGTGTATGTCATCGCATATTGCGATCAAGTTCGGTTTTCCATCTGTGACTGCGTCACAGATGGCGCCGTATGAGTGATTGCTGTTAGCCATACCAGAAGTAACATCAATACCCATGCTGCAGCTTTGGATAATGCCGGCGCGATCATTCGGCAGATTTATCTTGCCGTAGCTCTGAATTCGCTTGATGGCCGCATCATCCGGAAGGGATATGTAATACATGTATCCGTCGACCTTTACCCAGTCGAGCGCTGACGAGAACTCTATGATCGCATTTTCAGGAAGGTCTTGCGCTTCCGCTCGTGCAGTCGCTACGCACAATAGCGCAAGCCCAACAAGCGAAGCTCGATTTGGCTTGTGCAACACCTGAATCACCCTCCTACACGGCATTGTGCACAATCAGAATTCACGACAAGCTTCCTGCTTGTCCAGGGGAAAGACGCATAAAATAGAGGGCTTGCGCGCCAATCGTGTTAGGGCCGCATGATCTGGATGAATGCCCCGCCCGACTTCGACCGCCTATTCCTTCTTGTTGGCCAACGCTGCCAATGCCGCGCGCTCGCGGGTGGCCTGTTCCTGCGCCTGGGCGAGGCGTGAGTCGAACAGGCGCTGCGTCTCCTCATGCATAGGCCCGTAGATCTCGAACCAGAGCTGCGCATCGGTGGCGACGATGAGGCGCCCCATCTGCCAGGAATTGGGCTCGGCGCGGCCGTCGAGCCAGCTTTCCAGCATCTTTACCGAAATACCGGCACTGGCCGCGAGCACTTCGCGGCGCAGGGGGCCGACCGGCTCCATGCGCTTGCGCAAGGCCGCGGCCAGGCGTGCCCGGTGGGCATGACGCCCCTGCGTTTCCTGATCCAGCGCCACGACGACGCCGTTGTCGTTATCGCCCTTCCCGCGCTTGGCGGCACCACCCGAGAAATGCGCCGGAAAGACCGAGGCGAGATAGAGGCGGCAGATGCGCTTGGCTTCCGAACGGTTGAAGCTTTTGGGTTCCATCAGGCAATCGAACCAGAGGCCGTCGATCATGGCGTTGAGGCCGGTCGCGACGTCGCGTGCGCTCACCTCCTCATAGCCGCCTTCCTGAATGATGCGCTGGCAAAGCGTCGCCGTCTGCGCGAGATAATCCTGCTCGAGATTGTGGACGACGTCGTGATAGCTCGCATTGCTGCGCGCCTCGGCCCAGAAGGCGTACCAGATCGAGACCTTCTCGACATTGCAGACGGTGGGATGAAAGTCGGCCTCGATCATCGCTTCGAGGCCCGCCGCCGGCGAGACCTTGCCCTTGTTGATCGCCTGCTGCCAGAAGGTCGAATATTCCTCGGCGATCTGCTCGAGGGTCGCCACCAGCAATTGCTCTTTCGATTTGAAATAGAAATTGACGATGCCCGGCGACAGGCCAGCCTCGCTCGCCACATGCGTCAGCGTCGCGCTGGCATAGCCGACCCGGCCGATGGCGCGGATCGTGGCGTCGATCAATTGCTTGCGGCGTACTTCCTTGGCGGCTTCGGCCTTGGCCATCAGCGCTGCCTCCCCTTTAGGCATTCGGCAATAAAATTAGGCGAACCCTGGGAATCGATCCCGCCCAGAATCGGATAAGTGCATGATATATCTCGCTTTGCTGCAGTCGCAACATTAAATACTCATTTAGCGATATTGAGCATTTCCGAATCTCATGATAGATTTTTTATACAAACATTCAATGACCGGACGGTGACCAGACTGGGACAGGCACCTAACCGGAGCGCGGGACAGCCCCGCAAATCATTGTATTCATGGAGTATTTTATCATGTCGACGATCAAGACCGAGCGCCGGAAGATGGAGAAGAGCCGCGCCCACTTCCAGGAAGCGCTCAAGCACATGCCGCTCGGCGTCAGCTCCAACTTCCGTTACTGGGGCGACGACAACACCATCTTTGTGAAAAACGGCAAGGGTGCCCGCCTCTGGGACATCGATGGCAACGAGTACATCGATTACCGCCTCGGCTATGGCCCGGCGATTCTCGGCCATTGCAACGACACCGTCGATGCCGCCGCGCGCGCGGCGCAATCGATCGGCACGGTCTATGCGCTGGGCACCGAGAAGGAAGTAGCCGTGGCCAAGCTGATCAAGGAAATGATGCCCGCCGCCGAGCTGGTGCGTTTCTCCAATTCCGGCACCGAAGCCGTGATGGCGGCCTTGCGCCTCGCCCGCGGCTATACCGGCAAGGACAATTACGTCACCTTCGAAGGCTCCTATCACGGCCTGTTCGACGCCAGCATGTGGACGGCCGATCCCGAGGACATGAAGGACCAGACCAAGCAGCCCAAGGTCATTCCCTATGGCGAGGGCATCCCCCAGCTCGTCCGCCAGCTCTTCTGGCAGGTCCCCTATAACGACGCGCAGCGCCTCGAAGAGGTACTGAAGAAGAATCATGACACCATCGCCGCCGTGCTGATCGAACCGATCCTCGGCAATTGCTGCGGCATTCCCTCGAAGCCGGAATTCATCAAGGCCGTGCGCGAGCTCTGCACGAAATATGGCGTGCTGATGATCGTCGACGAGGTGAAGACCGGCTTCCGTGTCGCCAAGGGCGGCGCGCAGCAGCTTTACGGCATCGAGGCCGACATCTTCACCGTGGCGAAGGCGATGGCCAACGGCTATCCGATCTCGGCCATCGGCGGCAAGGAAGAGATCCTCCGCAAATATGGCAAGGGCGTTGCGCATGGCGGCACCTATACCGCCCAGGCGATGAGCCTCGCCGCCGCCGAGGCGACGCTGACCATTCTCAAGGATACCGATGCCCTGGCGAACATCGCCAGCTATGGCCAGGCGATGCAGGACGGCATGCACAAGGTGCTGGTGAAGCGCGGCATCCCGCACAGCTTCACCGGCCATCAATCGATGTCGGGCCTGTTCTTCAGCGCCGAGGCGCCGACCACCTACCGCAACTGGAAGCTCAGCGACTACACCTTCTACGACACGATGGCTGGCTACCTCATCGACATGGGCATCATGTGCGAGCCGGACAGCCGCGAACCCTGGTTCATCTCCTCGGCCCACGACAAGGCCTGCCTCGACGAGACGCTTCAGAAGTTCGAGGAGGCGGTCGATCTCACCCTCGACGAGCTCGCCAAGGGCCGCGAAACCGAAAACAAGCTGATGCCCGGCATCAGCGGCTAATACATCTACTTTCCGCGCTGACCGACGGCGCCGCGCCCCACCGGGTGCGGCGCCGTTTTCTTTTGCGCCTTGCAAAGCGCCGCGCGTCTCAGCAGGATCGCGCCATGGACGATTCCGGCGCCGGCACTTCCCTCGACGATCTCCCGCTCTGGCTGGCGCGGGCCAGCCTCGATGGATCTCCGGTCGATGCGATTATGGCCGGCTTCATGGAACGCCTGAACGCACTGGGCTTCGGCGTCGGGCGCGCCTATCTGGGGGTCCGCCTCCTCAATCCGCTGATCCGCGCCGAAGGATACATTTATGAACGGCAGGCGGGCGCGGTGATTCATGAGCGCTATGAGCATGCGTCGATGCCGCCGGGTTATCAGCGCTCGCCGATCCATCATATGCTGACCGCGGGGATCGACCAGCTCTATCGCCCCCTGCAAGGGCCGGAAGCACAGCTCGATTTCGATATCCTCAAGGACTTCGCGGCGCGCGGCTATTCCGCCTGGGCCGCCTATCTCATCCCCTTCACGCTCCTCCCGACGGCAATGCCCGACGAACCTCTTGGCTTCATCGTGACCCTCTGCTGCGATCTGCCGGAAGGATGGTCGCAGCAGCATCAGGTGGCGTTCGAGCGGCTATTGCCGCATCTCTCGGCCGCCATCCAAGGCCGCGTCTTTGCGACCCTCGCCCAGGATCTGCTCGCGACCTATCTCGGGCAGGACGCCGCCTTGCGCGTTCTCCAGGGCACTACCACGCGCGGCGATATGCGCAGCCTCCGCGCGGCGATCCTCTATGCCGACCTTCGCGGCTTCACACAGCGCGGGGAAACGCTCGACCCCGCCGCTCTCCTCACCTCACTCGACCGCCACCTTGAACTTGTCGTGACCCCGATCGAAACCAACGGCGGCCAGGTGCTGAAATTCATGGGCGATGGCCTGCTTGCCGTATTTCCGACCAATCCCGCCACCGATGCCGAGGCCGCCCGTGCCGCCTATCAGGCCGCCATCGAAGCACTCCGCAGCAATGCGGCGCTCGCAATCGAGCATCCGCATGCGATGCCGGTCGACATCGCGCTCCATATCGGCGACGTGCTCTACGGCAATGTCGGCGGCACCTCGCGGCTCGATTTCACCGTGATCGGCCCGGCAGTCAATGCGGGCGCGCGCATGGTGCAAAAGGGCAAGGAATTGGGCGTCCCGCTCGTGATGTCGCAGGAAATGACGCGCCACCTCGACGGTGTCGGGCCGCGGTCCCTGGGCTCCCATGCCTTGCGCGGCCTGACGGGCGCGCGGGAACTCTTCACGTCGCCTTGACAGGCGCCTCCGGCGGCGG
This sequence comes from Dongia sp., assembly GCF_041909655.1. Taxonomy (GTDB): domain Bacteria; phylum Pseudomonadota; class Alphaproteobacteria; order Dongiales; family Dongiaceae; genus Dongia. The sequence continues at coordinate 37,459 of NZ_JAYRDA010000017.1, forward strand.
CGCGATTTCCGCCAGATGCTTGGGTGCCACGATATGCATCGTGCGCTGGGGATAGGGTATCTCGATCCCGGCCGCATCAAAGGCATCCTTCAGGCGCCAGTTGAAACTCCGCCCCACATCCCACTGCCGGATCGGCTTGGTCTTGATGCGTGCCTTGATGACCACGGCGGAATCGGCGAACCGGTCCAGCCCCAGGATTTCGATCGGCTCCAGAATATCGCGGGCGAATTTCGGGTCCTTACGCATCTCGGCTGCGACCCCTTGCACCACGTCGATTACCTGCTGGATGTCCTGATTGTAGGCAATGTTGATCTCGAACACGGCGTAGGAGAAATCCCGCGTCATGTTCATGACCTTGGTAATCGCACTGAACGGCACCGTATGCACCGTCCCTGCCTGATCGCGCAGGCGCACGGTACGGATGGTCATGCTTTCCACCACGCCGCTATTACCATCAAGATCGACCACGTCGCCGACCGCGATCGTATCCTCAATGAGGATGAAGATGCCGGTGATGATGTCCTTGACCAGGGTCTGGGCGCCGAAACCGACAGCAAGGCCGACCACACCGGCGGCGGCCAATAGCGGCCCGATCTGGATTCCCATCTCGCCAAGTACAAGGAGCGTGATGATGGTACCCAGCGCCACGCGCACCACGTTGCGCAGCAGCGGCAACAAGGTCCGGGCGCGCGAGCGGCGCGAAAGATCGGAATAATCCGCGCTGCGCTTCTGCAGATGGCTTTCGACGGCGATGCTGAAAAGTTCGGAAAGCACGATGCCGCCGATGATAAGCAGCAGAATCGTCACTAGGCCCCCGGCGAGACGCTGCCCCACCGGCGATACCAGCCAGGCCACGAAATCGACACCCCAGATCTGCAGAATGAGGATGCCCGCGAACACGGTCAGGATGGCCAGGATGGCGCGGCGGAAGATATCGATATAGAGCTGAAAGCGCCGCCACGGCCCGGTGCTCCACCAGGTCTGCTTTCCCTCTTCCGCCAGATGGCGCTTGAACGCGCGGCGGATGAGGCGCGTCAGCGAGCGCAGGAACACCGTCACCAGGATGGTGAGGATCGCACCCCGCAGGCAGAACAGCAGCACCTCGACTGGGGCCACCATCCACAGCATGTAGAACCCGAGCACGGCCAGGGTGGCAAAGCTCGCCCAGTTGCGGCGCAAGGAATTCTCGGCCTTGGCAATCGACCGGGTGGCGATGGCCGCCGCGGCATTGTCGGCGCCGGCCGCCATGGCGTCGATTTCCTGCGCTTCCTGTACCTGCTCGTGCAAAGCCAGGATGCGGCGCAGGCGATAGACCGTATAGAGCGCGATGGCCACCGTGACGAAGCCGACGATATGGACCAGCAGGCGGATGAGCGCCGCGTCGACGCCCATGGCACCGGCAAGTTCGATCATCATCACGCCATAGCTCAGCGTGATGGCAAGATGCAGGATCGAGGCGCGCAGGAACGAAGTCGCCTCGTCGGTGAACCAATCCGGCATGATGCGTCCGCGCGCCACGGCGAAATCGAGGCTGCCCACCGCCATGATCAGCAGCACCGCGGTTTGCGCGTTGATAAGCGCCATGGCGACCAAGCTCGGCGTCGGTTTGAGATCGAGGGCGATCACCAGCACATATCCGGCAAGGCCGAACAAGGCCGCCGGCAACAGTTTCAGCACCACGCCGAGAGCGTTGCGCCAGACCAGCCGTGTGACGGTCCGGGCATGTCCCAGCAGACGCTGGGTTGGGCGACGCAGCAGGAAATGCGTGATGCCGCCCACAAGGCTGGCGCCGGCCAGAATGGCCAGCAATTCCCAGGACAGCGACGCCCAGAAGGCACGGAATTTCCGGCTGTTGACGGTGTAGTCCAACTGACCGATTTCGTCCTTGAGACCGCCCAGCCATTGCCAGGATTCTTCGAGATTGTCGCGGATCTCGCTGACCATCTCCTCCAGCGTGACCAATGCCCCGGAGCCTTCCGGTGCCGCGCCGGCATCCGTCGCTTCGTTGGCCGCCTCATCTTTCCCCGTCAGCGAGGAAAGGGCATTCGCGATCGTGTGGTCGACCGCTTCCAAGCCGTTTGCCGGTTGAGCGGCCTCTTTCGGAGCCTGCCCTTGCGCCTGGCGCAATATTTCGAGTTGGCGCAGCAATTCCTCGCGCCGTTGCGGATCCTTCAGCGTCTCGATCAACTTATCGGTTTCAGCCGATGTCGGGGCGTCTTGCGCCTGCGCAATCTGTGCCCAGGCACAGGCGGCAAAAAGAAACACGAGAAAACCGACAATCGGCGCATGACGCAGCATCAGCGAGAAATCTCCAGTAATCGGACGGGCAACCGTCGGAGGGATAACCTTTGCCACAGGCCACCGGAACCCGCAGCATCGGAATCGGCGGCCAGGGCGCTGGGCAAGGGCGACCATACCCAATCCCCCGGTCAAAAGTCGATTTTCGACATGTCGCGCTTGGGGTGACTTTTCCGTGCCCTTTCTGGGCGTCATTTATCCGTCAGGGCGTTCGCGCGATTCCGGCCCGAGACGTGGCTGCACGCCATGGCCAGCTAAAAACCTATTCATTCTAGGGCATTACGTCCTTGCCTAAACAAGGAAAGGTTAGCTCAGGTCCCCGGCGCGTCTTTCTCGGGCACAGCCGCCGCGAAATCGGAAAGGTCTTCGGCGTCCTCATCCTTCCGGCGCAGATGGGCCAGCTCGCGGCGCTGCAGGTGATAGGACAAGACCGTGCGGATGAAATCCGTACATTTGATGACCGCATCCTTGGCCTTGAATTTCTTGGGATAGAGCAAGGCCTGCAGCCAGAATCCGTCGATCATGGCTGAAAGCGCGCTCGCCACATTCCGCGCCGCCCAGTCGGGATGGGCGTGGAAATCCAGCAGATGGCCGATCTGGATCTCCAATTGCTGGACATAGCGCCGCTCGACCGCCGTTGCCGCATCGCGGAACTTGTCGCGGAGCGCCGGATCCGACCAGAAGGCGAACCAGACCGGCAGCCGGTCGTTATTGAAAACCTCGCGATCGAAATATGTCGCGATCATCGTTTGCAACAGCGGCCAGGGGGCCTGGTCCGAGGCGCTGGCCCGCTCCTCCCAGACCTGCTGGTACTCGTCGGCCAGATGCTTGAAGACCGCTTCGAACAGCTTGTCCTTGGTTTCGAAATGGAAATTCATCAAGCCGACCGAGACGCCCGCCTCCTTGGCGACCCGGCTCACCGTCGTGCCGTGATAGCCATACTGAGCGATGACGGCGATCGTCGCCTCGATCAATTCCTTGCGGCGGTTGCTGCGGATGGGGGCGTTCTTGGCCATGATTGTCGACGTTCAGCTCGTCAAACAATCTCCTTCTTCCTGGGCGGATCGAAGAACATGCGGTTTCGGGCCCAGCATTTCACCATGCTGCGCTCGATCTTCTTTTCCTTCGGGTACCAGATTTCGATCCACATTTCGGTGCCGGGCTTGGCATAGGCCGCCGGCAACTGGGCGAAAGCGAGGTTCTTCTTCAGGAGCGGTGACCACATGGCTGAGGTCGTGAGCCCCAATTCCTTGGTGCCCTTCTGGTCGGCATAGAGAAAGGCGCCGGGCGCCGGCTTGCGACCCTCGATCTCGACGCCCGAGAGGATGTAACGCGAACTCCCCTCCGCCTTCTCCTTCTGCAAGGCACGCTTGCCGACGAAATAGGCATCCTTCTTCAGCGCCACGGCCCAGCCGATCCCGGCTTCAAAAGGCGAGACTCGCTGGGTCGGCCGGATGGCATGATGCGCGCCGATATAATCGACATCGACCAGGATGAAACCGGCCTCGATCCGCGTCATCTCCAGCGCGTGACTGCCCATGGGCGCGATCTTGAAGGGATCCCCGATGCGGAACAGGCTTTCCCACAGCCACAAGGCATCCTGCGGCTTCACCCAGATTTCGTAACCGAGATCGCCGGTAAAGCCGGCACGGTCGATGCGCAGCCATTTGCCGTCGATATTCGTTTCCAGGATGCCGAAATGTGGCAGCTTGCCGATTCCCGCCACGCCGAGCTCTTCCAGGATGCGCCGGGAGGTCGGACCTTGCAGCGACAGACCGGCAAGCTGATCCGAAATCTCCTCGATCTCGACCGAAAAGCCGTAGGCGGATTCGTTCAGCCAATGCAGTTGGTGAAGTGCGGCATTCAGCAGGAACTCGTTCTCGCCCAGGCGGAAGAGCGTCCCCTCCTCGATCATGCGGCCATCGTCATCGCACCAGGCGGTATAGGCGGCATTCATCGGCTTGATCTTGGTGAGGTCGCGCGTCACCAGATAATTGGCGAACTTGGCTGCATCCTTGCCCTTGATCGCATATTTGATGAGGGGCGAGATATCGTAGACCGTGGCCCCGTTGCGTACCGCGAAATATTCCGACTGCACGGAATCATAGAAGGCCGGCGAATAATAACCCTGCCAGCGGATCCAGCCTGCCCCATGCATCAGGGCCTGCATCGGCTCATGGAAGGGAGTCTTCTTCAGAAAAGGCTTCAGGTGCTGAACATGGGTCATCAGGCAGCCCCCCGCTTGTCGTTCTGTCGAAGGTCTTTCAGGATTTCGCGCGCGGCATTGGCACCGGCGGCGCCAGAGACATTGCCGCCCGGATGCGCCCCCGCCCCGCACAGCCAGAGGCCGGGCAATGGCATCTTGTATTGCTGGAACGAGGCTGCCGGCCGCAGGAAGAAGACCTGATCCAAAGTCACTTCGCCCTGATGCCATTGACCGCCGGAAAGGTTGAACCGACTTTCGAGGTCATGGGGCGTCAGCACTTCCGAGGCATTCACAAGATTGCCGGTGCCGGGCGCCATCAGCTCCAGCACCTCCAGCGTCCGTTCCAGAACCTGGGCACGCGCCTGGTCGGGCGTGGTCTCGCGCAGTTTGTAGGGCGCATATTGACAGAGGATCGAGGCCACATGCTTGCCCGCGGGCGCCAGGCTTGGATCGGTCAAGGTCGGGATCACGATTTCCAGCGCCGGATGATCCGAAACGCGGCCATATTTCGCACAATCGAAGGCGCGCTCGACGTAATTGGTCGACGGCGCAACCACCATGCGGCCCTGCGCCTGCGCAAAGACGCCCGGCAGGGCATCCAGCGCCAGATGGACCTTGGCGACGCAACCATTCATGCGGAGATGCCGCATGCGCCGCAGGAATTCGGTATCGAGATTGCCGGGCTGCACCATCTTCAGCAGTGTGCGCTGCGGATCGGCGCTGGAGGCCACGATCGGCGCGCGAATCTCCTCGCCATTGGCCAGCACCACACCGACCGCCACTTCCTTCTCGATCAGGATATGATCGACCGGCGCCTCCGTGCGGATGACGACACCCTTGCCCAGCGCCACCTTCACGAGAGCGTCGATGATCCCGCCCATGCCGCCCTGCGGCAGATAGAGCCCACCCAATCCGTGCTTGCCGAGCGAGGCGAGCCGGTAGAGCAGATTGAAGACCGTATTGGGCGACCGTGGCCCCAGATAGACGCCCAGCGTCGCTTCGAAACCGAGCAGGCCTTTCAGCGTATCGTTTTCGAAGAAGTCGTTGGCAAGATCGGCCACGTTGATGGTCAAGATGCGGGAGAGCTCCAGCATGTCCTTCTTGCCCATCATGCGCAATTGTACCGCGAACATGCCCAGCGCCAGCTTGGTCTGGAAGTCGTTGGCCGAGGGCGACGGGCTGGGCGGTGTTTTCATCAGGAACGTGCCGAGCGCCCCCGAAATACGCATCAGCCGCTCCATACGCGGATGCCATGCCAGCGCATCGTTGGGCGAAAAGCGCGCGATCGAATCGTGGGTCGCCAGCGCATCGTCGGTGATGTCGATGCGGGCACCGCCCGGCAGCAAGGCCGAGGTGCCGATCTTGTGCGCGCGCGGCTTGAGACCGTGGGATTCCAGATCGAGATCGGCGATCACCTTGGGATGCAGGGCGTGGAGGATATGCGCGACGGTGGAGACGCGATAGCCGGGTGCGAATTCCCGCGTCTGCGCGGCGCCGCCGGGCCGGTCGCCCGCCTCCAGCACCAGCACCTTCTGCCCCGCTTTGGCCAGATAGCTCGCCGTCACCAGGCCGTTATGGCCGGCGCCGATGACGATCGCGTCGTAACCTTGATGATGGGTTGCCATCACACCACCCCATGCTTGAAGTCTTTGAGCATCTCGCGTGCCGCATTGGCCCCGGGTGCCCCCATGACGCCGCCGCCGGGATGTGTGCCGGAACCGCACATATAGAAGCCGTCGAACGGTCCGCGATATTGGCCGAGGCCCGGGAATGGCCGGTTGAACAGCATTTGATCCAGCGTCAATTCACCCTGGAAGATGTTGCCTTCGGTGAGGCCCACCTCGTTCTCGATGTCCCAGGGCGTGCGCGTCTGACAATGCAGGATCAGGTTCTTGAAGCCCGGCGCGTTCATCTCGATCGTGTCCAGCACGTCCTTCTCAAAGGCCGCCTTCATCTCCGGCGTCCATTGCTGCTCGCCCAGCTTGTAGGGAACGTATTGCACGAAGACCGACATGAAATGCTTGCCGGGCGGTGACATGGTCGGATCCACCGTGGTCGGGATGACGATGTCGAGGAAAGGCCGCTTCGACCAGGAGCCGTATTTGTAATCGTCGAAAGCGCGTTCGATATAATCGAAATCGCCGCCGATATCGATGGTACCCCAGGCCGATTCCTTGGGCAGCCCCGCGAATTGCGGCAGACCGTCGAGCGCGATGTTGAGCTTGCCGGACGAACCGCGGATCTTAAAATTCTTGGCGTAGGTGTGAATGTCCGGATCGATCGCATCGAGATCCGACTTGTCGATGAGCTTCAGATAGGTCCGCTTCGGATCGGCATTGCTGACCACCGTGCGGGCATAGATTTCCTCGCCGTTCTTCAAGACGACGCCGACGCATTTCCCGTCGCGGACGATGACCTTGTCGACTTCCGCATTGGTGCGGATCTCGACGCCGGCCTCGGTCGCCGCCGAGGCGATCGCTTTCGAGACCGAACCCATGCCGCCCCGCGCGAAGCCCCAGGCGCCGATCTGACCGTCGACCTCGCCCATATAATGATGCAGCAGCACATAGGCCGTGCCCGGCGAATAGGGACCAAGCGCCGTGCCGATGATCGACGAAGCGGCCGCGAAACCCTTCCAGCGCGGCGTCTCGAAATATTCATCGAGGAAATCACCGATCGACATGGTCCAGAAGCGGATGATCTCATACATCTGCTTCTCGCCCATGCGGCCGAATTCGGAGGCGATCTTGAGCAGGCCCTCAAGGTCCGTGCGCTTGCCCCAGGGATTGATCTTGTTCTGGGCAAAGGGATTGAGCTGGGTGGGATCGGGTGGTGTCACCATCAGCAGCGGCTTGATGAAGCGGCATTGCCGGCTGATCTCGGCCGCGTAATGGTCATAGGCCTCGGCATCCTTGATCGAATGCTTGCGCAAGGATTCGCGAGTCCGGTCGTGATCCGAATAGGTGACGATCCCCTCGCCTTCCGGATTGGGGGAGGAATTGATCTCGTAAGGGATCACCTGCAACCCATGGCGCGGCAGGTCCAGAAAGCGGATGATCTCGGGCCGCAACAGCGAGCAGACATAGGAGCAGGTCGAATAGGTGAAGCCGGGGAAGATCTCCTCCGACATCGCCGCCCCACCCACCTTGTGGTAGCGCTCGAGGACCAGGACCTTGAGCTTGTTCTTGCCATTGGGGTCGCCCCCCTTGGCCAGATAGGCGGCGGTCGTCAGACCGTTATGGCCGCCACCGATGACGATGGCGTCGTATCTGCTGCCCATGATCCGGAACCCCCGTGAAATTGAATAAGCGTTCAAATTTTGAATGATCATTCAGCTTCAAGTCAAGCCTGTATCACCCTGCCATTGACGATTGCCGGGCACCCCATTACCAAAGGGACGGGGATGCAAAAAATCCAGGAAAAGCAATGCCACGCTCGCTCCTCTTCGCCGCACCGATCCTGACCGCCCTCGTTCTGGGCGCGCCGGCCATTGCGCAAAACAAGAATCCGACCCAACCGCCCCCACCCGCGGTACCGGTCGGTGAAGTCGGCAGTGCGCCGCTGGAAGCGCAGATTCCGGCCACGCTGGAGGGCACCGGCCAGGCGATCGACGGCGACGAGATCGCCATCGGCGACGTGATTTTCCAGTTGGATGGCATCGCCGCACCGTTGATGACCGTGCCGATGGGACCGGAAGCGCGGGTGGCACTTCAGGCACTGATCGACGGACAGCGCCTGACCTGCGCCGTGCTCGATCGCGGTGAGGACCGGCAGCATCTATCCGGCGTCTGCAAGGTTGGCGAGGACGACGTCGCGGAAGCGATGCTGGCCGGGGGCATGGTCGCGGTCTATCGCCAGTCGATTTCCCAGAATGCCGAAACGCGCGAACGTTCCGCGCGCTATGACGCCGCCGAGACGGAGGCGCGCGAGCGCCGGCTCGGCATCTGGGCAAAGCCCGCCCAGGCCGAAGAAATCACCGTGGCGCCGGCGCCGGTGGTGGAACCCGGCATCGACCGCGATCTGGTGCGCAACTGGCTCTCACTCCTGCCGCTCATCCTGGTGGTGATTATCGGCGGCCTCATCGCCCTGTTGCGCGCGAACGGCAAGCGGCGCGCGCGTGAACAGCGCCAGCAAGGTGAAGTGCAGGCACTCATCGCCCTTTTCCTGGGCGAAGTGCTGGCGATCCGCGCCGCGACCGAAACGGCGCATGCGGCCACGGCCAGCATCATCCAGGATCTGCCGATCCCCACCGCGCAGCTCGCCAATATGGCCCTCCCGGAAGCGACGATCTTCGCCGCCAATGCCGGACGCCTCAAGGACCTGCCGCGCGAAATCTCGGTCGATCTGGTGCAGTTCTATGCGCGCTATCAGGTGGTGCGCCAGATCATGAAACAGGCCGGGGCGCTGCGCTGCGAGCAATTGCGGGCGGCCTTTGCCGACCTCATCGCCAGCGCCGAAGAACCGATGGCGCGCGCGGAAAAAGTGCTGCGCTAGACGCCCTCACCCGTGCTGCGGATAGCGCCGCTCCAGATACCGGGCGAGTGCGGTGAGCAGGACCAGGATCGCCATGTATTCGAGGGTGAGGAAGGTATAGATCTCCATCGGATGCAGGATCTGCGTCTGCAGCAGCGTCGCGCGTCGCGTCACCTCCATGACGCCGATCACACCGGCCAGGGATGAATCCTTCACGATCGAGATGAACTGGCTGGTCATCGGCGGCAGCATGCGCCGGGTCGCCTGGGGCAGGATGATGCGGCGCATGACCAAAGGCCGCGACATGCCGAAAGCGAGGCCGGCATCCACCTGCGGCTTGCCCACGCTTTCAATCCCAGCGCGGAAGATCTCGACCAGAAAGGCGCCGGCGTTCAATGACAGACCGATGATCGCCGCCGTAAACGGCTCCATCCGCCGCAGCGCATCAAAACCGGGCAGGTCCGAAATGGAATCCGGCAATTCGTTGATGGCGATCGGCAGAGCGTAATAGATCCACAGCAGCAGCACGAAGAGTGGCACCATGCGAAAGGTCTCGACATAGAGCCAGACCGCGCGCCGCAGGGCGCGGAAACCGCTGCGCGCCAGCATCGCGCCGACCAGGCCGATCAACGAGCCGATGACGATCGCATAGACCGAGAGCAACAAGGTGTATTGGAGGCCGAGGACCAGCGACCAGAAATTCTTGTCCCCGGCCGGCGTCCCGGGCAGCAGCGGCGCCCAATCGCCGCAACCGGCGAGCGGCAGACAGAGAACCGGGACAAAGAAAAGCCTCCCGCCACGCGGCGGGAGGCTACGATCAGAAACCGACATCAACTGCCGGCGATCCACTTCGCAAAGAGCGTGTCGAAATAGCCCGTCTGCTGCTTCATCTCCACCCAGGTATTCAGCCAGTTGAGCCAGGTCGGATCGTCGCGCACGGTCATCATCGAATTGGGCTGGCCTTCGATGACATGGTCGGGATCGACCGCGACGATCTTGTCGGCATATTGACCGAGCACTTTCTTGATGAAGACCGTATCGGTGATCGCCGCATCGACCTTGCCGGCGAGCAATTCCTGATAATCGAGTGCCGGCGCCACGATGGTCACGATTTCTGCCTTGGTGAAGACCTTCCTGGCAGAGCCTTCCGCCGAGGTGCCGCTCATCACGGCGATGCGGATGCCTTCTTTATCGAGATCGCGCCAGGCCGCGTATTTGCCGCCATCCTCGCTGCGCACGATCGGCAGCAAGGGTGAATCGAGATAAGGAATCGAGAAGCCGACGGTCTTCATGCGATCCAGAGTCAAGGTGATACCGGACGCAGCCAGATCGTACTTCCCGGCCTGGATACCGGCCGAGAGCGTGTCCCAGGTCGTCGGCACGAATTCCAGCGTGACGCCGAGATCGGCGGCAAGCTGAGTCACGACATCGATCTCGTAGCCACTATAGGTATTGGTCGACTGGTCGAGCTCCGAAAAGGGCGGATAATCCCCCGTCGTGCCCACGCGCAAGGTGCCACGCGCCAGAATTTCATCCAGCAGCGATTTGCTGTCCTGGGCCTGACCGGCCAGCGGCATAGCCACCGCCATGGCAAAAGCCAACGTAGCACCCAGTATCGCTTTGATCGTTCTCGACATTTTCCCCTCGCCCATTTTCCGCCGGATCCCGCCCGGTTGAGGCATGGATAGCGCGCGGCCCAGAGGGCCACAAGGGGCAGATGCGCTGCCAGCGCGCGGATCCCCAAGGCGCAGACGCCAATTTTTCTCGGATCGTCAGGTATTTGACGAAAAATTAAGCCTTTCGCCGCTAGCCTGGATTATCTTGTTAGTTGCTTCGTAGCGCGATCTATTCGCTCAAGTCCTAGGATTTTTCATTATGCTAGCGAGCCAGGGCCAGCATCGCCTGCGTGAGGAGCGCGACCGTTTTGTCGGCTTTGCCTTCGCGCATGCCGATATCCTCATGGAACTGGATGGCGATGGACGCATCCGCTGGGCTGATGGCGCCTTGCGCTCCATGCTGGGCCTGGATGCGGACAGCCTGATCGGCCAGCCTGTCGCCCGTATCGTCGCCCCCGGCGACGTCATGCTGATGAAATCCGCTCTGCATCAATTAGGCCCGGGCCAGCGCCGACGCGACATGCCGATCGTCCTGCAGAACGATCAGGGCATATCCATCGCGACGCAGATTTCGATCAACCGGTCTGTTCTTCAGGAAGTGCAGGTCTATTTCCTGTCGATAACAATCGGCCCCGACATCGGCGCGCGGAAGACCGGTACATCCGCCCCCGACCGGGTCACCGGCCTGGTCGAAGCCGCGCAATTCACCCACAGCGCCACCGAGGCGGTTCGGACTGCCCGCGCCGCCGGCAAATCGGCCTGCCTGACGCTGCTGGAAATCTGCGAGAGCGCCGAGCTTGACCGTCTGTTGGGAAGCGAACGCGCCGAATCCCTGCTGTCGGAAATCGGCGCCCAGTTAAAGCTTCATGCCATGGATTACAATTCAGCCACCCATATCGCGGATGGCAAATTCGGCGTGGCGCATTTCGGCGAAGAGAACTCGGCCTCGATCGTTGCCGCGATCGCCGAGGTCGGGCGCCATTACGATCTCGACGCCGAGGCGCTCAATCTGAGCGACCGCACGATCGTGTTGCACGACCCCGCTCTGGCAGATGACGACGTCGAAAGCATCCTCGCCTATGTGGTCGGCCGCTTCAGCAGCGACGGTACCGCGAGCCTTACTCAAGGCATGTCGGCCAATGAATACCTGCGCAAGATGACGGCGGAAACCCTGAGCCGGGTCGTTTCGATGCGCGACCTCATTCATACGCACAAGATCGCCCTGCATTTCCAGCCGATCGTGCATCTTGCCGACCGGAGCGTGCATCATCACGAAGTCCTGCTGCGCTTCCCCGATGGCCGCTCGCCTTTCGAGGACGTCAAGTTTGCGGAAGAAATCAACATCATCCACGAACTCGATCTGGCCGTGACCCAGGGTGCTGTCCGACAAATCTCGGACAGCGCCGGCAAGGCAGGAACGCTGCAACTCGCCGTCAATATGTCGGCCAGATCCCTGCTCAACGACACGTTTCTCACCATGTTCGAGCAGCTCGCACAGCGCATGGGGCCGCGCCGGTCGCAATTGATCATCGAGATCACGGAATCGGCCAAGCTTGACGACCTAGCCAAGGCAGCGCGCGCCGTCGACCGGCTGCGCAGCGGCGGCCATTCCGTCTGTCTCGACGATTTCGGCGCGGGTGCCTCGTCCCTGCCCTATTTGCAGCAATTGATGGTCGATTTCGTCAAGATCGACGGCGTCTATATCCGCAGCATCACCGAATCCTTGCGCGAACGCGCGATCGTCCAGGGCGTGCTCACCACCTGCCGTTGCCTCGGCATCAAGACAGTGGCCGAGATGGTCGAAAAGGAAGACCAGCACAAATGCCTGGCCGAGCTCGGTGTCGATCTGGGCCAGGGCTGGCTCTATGGCCGGCCGGTGAGCGAGATCAAGCCCGCGCGACCGCAAGTGAATGCAAAGGCACGGCGCCGCAGCGGTACACAGGACCAATGGTCCTAAACTCGCGCCCTGGAAACGCTGGCGCCTCCAGGAGGGCGTCTACTTTGCTTAGATCCACGAATGTATCGGCGGTTGAATTCCATTCAGGTAATATCGACCGATCGCGTGAAATTTCCAGCGAACCGGGTCATGCAGCGTATGTGTCCGCGCGTCACGCCACAGGCGATCCAGATTGAGTTTGTCGAGCGTTGAGCGCGTTCCAACGAGTTCGAACAGCTTGTTCGATGCAAGCAGGGCAAGCTCCGTCGACAGAACCTTTGCCTCCGCAATCGCGATTTTGGCCAGGCCTATTGTCTGTTCATTGGCATTGGCAATCGTGGCATCGAGTTGCCGGCCGCTGCGTTCGAGCATCAGTTCGGCAGCGTGGTACCGGATTTTCAGGTCCCCGATCGCCGCGATGGTGTATGGGTCGTCCGTTGCGCGGTCTTGCCCGCTATCGATCCAGGGACGAGCATAGGTGTTGAGCAACTCGATTGTGGTATCGATAGCGTGCTTGGCAATACCCAGATCAATCGCTGCATGGATGATCTGACTCTGCGGACCGACGGCGCTTGGATGTTCGTAGACAATGTGGGCAGGCAATACCCGAGACGCGGCAACGCGCACGTTTTCAAGCAGCACCGTGCCGCTTGCGGTCGTGCGCTGGCCAAAGCTTGACCAGTCGTCGATAACTGTCAATCCGCTCGCCGCTCTATCAGCTACGGCAACAAAGACGTGACCACTTTCATCCAGTGCCACGATCGGCACAAGGTGGGCGAACAGAGCGCCAGTTGAGTAGAACTTCTCCCCCGAGACAAGGTAATCATCCCCGTCACGCACCAGTCGGGTCTTCATGTCTTCGACATTCTTGCCTTTGAATTCCGAAAAGGCATTGCCAAGTCTGTTGCCCGCGAGCACCTTACCGAAGAGCTCTCTCTTCTGCTCTTCGCTGCTAGTGAGTCGAATGACGTCGATGATTTCGAAGTTACTCTGCGGCATCTGCGCCAGCGAGGCATCCGCTGAAGCCAAGAGCATGAAAATCTTCGCGAGGGTGGTCTGCGAGACGCCAGCGCCACCGTATGCTTTGGGTATCGTAATACCCCAAAGGCCGCTTTGCGAAAAAACGTCGATCTCGTCGAACGGTAGCCGTCTGTGCTTGTCTCTTGAGCCTGCATCGGCAAGAAAGCGGACGCGTAAATCTTCGGCAATCGCGATCGCTTCCTCGTCGCTGCTGATGACATGCGCATGTTCCGCTGGGGGAGAGGGTGACCAATCGGAAGTTGGCACGCGCTCTGAAACCTCAACAGCCTTCGACGTCATATCGATCATGTCACTATCTCGCTAATTGCATTCGATGATTGCTAACTTCAGAACGGTGCTTGGACCAGAATTTGGCAGAGCGCCGTGTAGACGTGATCGTGAACGACCCGCATTACATTCCGGCGACACAGCGCGCCATCAGCGTTGCGATTGAAACAATGGCCGCTCCACGAGCTCGGCTAAAGCAAGTAGCGCCCGTCATCGGTACTGCGGGCAAATCCGCTCCGAGAATTTCTTTGGTGACGGGTGCCCGTCGTCAGAATATTTGAGACACGAGAGGCCGTGATTTAACGGAGGATCTGGTTCATCTGGTTGTTGAGTTTAAGCGCGGCGCAGCGTCACGACGGACCAGTGGTCGTAAACCGCACGCGCGAAAGCCTCGCCCTCATTCCTCGCCCTGCGCCGCTTTGATGAGGTTGTTGCGCAGCGTCACCACCGCCTTCTGCATCTTGGGGAATTCTTCCGCCGTCAGGCCGGAAGCCTTCACCAGATTCATATTGAGCCCCTTCTCCCTGAGGCGCCGCCCAGCATCGGTCAGGCTGACCCGGACCTGGCGTTCATCGGCGGGATCCCGCTGGCGGCGGAGATAACCCATTCCCTCGAGCTTTTTCAGGATCGGGGTAAGCGTGTTGGATTCCAGAAACAGCTTCTCCCCCAGGCTGCTGACGGTCTGGTTGTCCTCCTCCCACAAGGCGACGATCGCGATGTATTGGGTGTAGGTAAGACCGAGTTCCTCAAGGATCGGCTTGTAGGCCTTGCCATAGGCCAGATTGGCCGAATAGATGGCAAAACATAAAAAGTCGGCCAGTTTCGGGCCTTTACCTTCTTTCGTGCCGCCGGGTTTCATGTTCATCCTCTCGCTGGTCACAGCCAATTCCCTTATTTATATATATCGCATCCGATTTAATCGGAAGGGCTTGACGGCGGATTTTTCACCCCTATATACATCGCGTCCGATTTAATCGGATTAGATATTAAATACCTTCAGCAAGGAACCCCTTCATGACCCAGATCGAGAAAGTGCTCTATACCGGCAAGACCCATACGACCGGCGGCCGAGACGGCGCATCCCGCAGCAATGATGGCCGCCTGGACGTCAAATTATCCTCCCCCGGCTCGGCCGGCACCGGCACCAATCCGGAGCAGCTATTCGCCGCGGGCTGGTCGGCCTGCTTCATCGGCGCGATCGGTTTGGCGGCCGGCAAGGCGAAGGTCGCCCTTCCGCCCGATCTCGCCGTGGACGCCGAAGTCGACCTGGTCAATGCGAGCGGTGCCTATTTCCTGCAGGCGCGCCTCAATGTGAGCCTCCCCGGCTTGGCACGGGATGTAGCGCAGGGATTGGTCGATACCGCGCACCAGACCTGCCCCTATTCCAAGCTCACGCGCGGCAACATCAAGGTCGAGATCAATTTGGTGTAACTGAATTGCCGGCGTCAGTCGGCCAGCCATATTTCGTGAAGCACAATCGATGACCCTATACGTCCTCGCCTATCTGGCTGGCCTGCTGACCATTGCCACGCCGTGCATCTTGCCGGTCCTGCCTTTCGTCCTGGCACGTGCCGACAGGCCCTTTCAACAAGGCGGCTTGCCGATGCTGCTGGGCCTGGCTTTTGGTTTTGCCGTCGTGGCGAGCCTGGCGGCCTTTGCCGGTAACTGGGCCGTGACGGCAAACCAGAGCGGCAGGTTCATTGCCTTGACGCTGATGACCCTGTTCGGCTTGACGATGCTGTTCCCCACCTTGGCAACACGGCTGACGGCACCGATCGTCGTTGCCGGGTCCCGACTGATGGATTGGACCGGACGTCGTGTTGCCGAAAGGGGTGCTACGCCTGCCAGTTCCCTGTTGCTCGGTATCGCCACCGGACTGGTCTGGGCACCTTGCGCCGGTCCGGTCCTGGGATTGGCGCTGACCGGCGCGGCCCTCAACGGTCCCGGCATCGAGACATCGCTACTGCTGCTGACCTATGGTTTGGGCGCAGCAACGTCGCTGGGCGCGGGGCTGTTCTTCGGCGGGCGCCTGCTCGCGATCTTCAAACTTTCGGTTCGCGGGAGCGATGGCCTAAAACGCGTTCTCGGCGTCGCGGTGGTGGCAGGCGCGGCGCTCATTTGGACTGGAATCGATACCGGTCTGCTGACGCGCTGGTCTGCCGCGCGCACAAATGCGATCGAGCAAGGTCTCATGACGGCTTTACATACAGAGGACGCATTGAACATGAGCGCGGCCATGGCCGCCGATCCTGCGCCGGTCCTCTCCAATTCGCTGGCATCGCTGCTGGACGCGCAGCAATGGCTGAACACGCCGCCGCTGCATGCCGGGGATCTGCGCGGCAAGGTCGTGTTGGTGAACTTCTGGACCTATTCCTGCATC
Organism: Dongia sp.; assembly: GCF_041909655.1. GTDB lineage: Bacteria > Pseudomonadota > Alphaproteobacteria > Dongiales > Dongiaceae > Dongia. The sequence goes on from NZ_JAYRDA010000017.1 coordinate 53,676, forward strand.
AATTGCCTGCGGGCCTTGCCATATGTCCGTGCCTGGGCCGAAGCCTATAAGGATCGCGGGCTGGTGGTGATCGGCGTGCATACCCCGGAATTCGCCTTTGAAAAGGACGCCGCCAATGTGGCCAAAGCGGCGACGGCACTCGGCGTCACCTATCCCGTCGCGATCGACAATGATTTCGGGATCTGGCGCGCTTTCGGCAACCGAGCCTGGCCTGCGCTCTATTTCATCGGCGCCGATGGAGAGATCCGAGATTACGCTCTGGGCGAAGGTAATTATGACGAGTCTGAGCGGCTGATCCGGCGCTTGCTAAGCGAAGCCAATGGTACCCCCGTTGCCGGCGAGATCGCCGCGATCGACGGCAAGGGTCCGCAGGCCGCCGCGGATGAAAGAAACCTGGGATCGGGCGAAACCTATATCGGTTATGCCAACGCCAGCAATTTCATTTCTCCTAGCGGTGTTCGGCATGACGTGCCCGGTCTCTATCAGTTTGCGCCGGAACTGCCGCTCAATTACTGGGACCTGGCTGGAACCTGGATTGTGGGAAGCGAGTTCGCCACGCTCAGCGCGGCGGGTGGCGGCATCCGACACCGTTTCCACGCCCGTGACCTTCACCTCGTGATGGGTCCTGCCGCGCAAGACCGCCCCATCCGCTTTCGCGTCACGATAGATGGCGCAGCACCCGGCGCCGATCATGGCGCCGACATCGATGCTGATGGCTGGGGTTCCGTCAGGGAGGATCGCCTGTATCAGCTCGTCCGGCAAACCGGATCCGTGACAGACCGGACCTTCGAGATCCAGTTCTACGACAAGGGCGTCCGCGCCTATGCGTTCACGTTTGGATAGAGAGAGGGGGAGCGCCGCCCGAACGAGCCAGTCAATCGTGCACGATGACGTTCAGCAGCGAGGTATGAACTTTCAGGCCGCCGTCATATTCAATGAATCCGAGCTTCTTGAACTTGTTCATGAAGAAATTAATGCGCGATCGTGTGGTGCCGACCTTCGCAGCCAGGATATCCTGGTTGATCCGGGGAATGATGGTCTCCATTTTCCCCTCCTTGCCGAAATTGGCCAGCAGGAGGAGCAGGCGTGCGAGGCGGCGTTCGCTTGAATTGAAGAGCTGGTCGACGAGGTCCGCCTCGATCTGAATATTCCGAGACAGCAGGAAGGCCATGAACATCTCGGACATCGCGGGATGCTGATGCAATGCGGCGATCATCGCTTTCTTCTCGATGCGGCTGATCGTGGAGCGTGCCATCGCCGAGGCCGACGCCATGTTGAGCGGCTGGCCGGCGAGGCAACCTTCGCCGAAAAAGTCGCCAGCCGACAGCATGGCAATGACGCCTTCCTTGCCGTGCTGGGAAACGACGGTCAACTGAACTTTGCCCGTTTCAATATAATAAACAGCATCCGCCGGATCGCCCTGGCGATAAATGACCGCCTTCGGGCGATAGGAGGCGTTTGAACGGCCGGCGCCCAAGGTGCCGAGGAAATTGCGGACATCAAAATGTATGGCCGGAATCAATCCGACAGTCTTGCGCGTTTGTGGGCGTTTAGCCTTGACGGTCTTGGCGACCTTCTTCACGGCCGACGCGCGTGCAATAGGCTTGGCTTGTGCCCTTGCCGTTTTCAGTTTTGGCTTGTCGCGAATGCGGGATCTCCTCGCGCCGAACGCAGGGTCACTTTCACCGCGTCCTTGCTGAATGATCGAGTTGCATGAGTGAGCGTGAACGAGCCGCCCGATCGGCGGATAATCGACGCCAATCGGGCATTCACGCAATCTACGCCTGGATCCACGTCAAATCACGCCATACTTGCGGCAGGGCAGAGATATTAACTGCCGGCCGCCTTCGAAAGTGCCTCGGCGCAAGCCATGGCCAAATCCCGGTTCGGGGCATCGGTTGCCGGCATGGTCGCCCAGCCGGCTTTCATGATGTAATCGCGTTGTTCGTAGGTGGTCTTCATCGTCCCGAGCTTCGCGAGCATGCCGGTTGCTTCTGGGTCTACCTGCTGTTTGCTGATACAGACGGGAACCAGGGCGTCGATCACCGCGACCTCGGAACGGGTCGCGGCCATGGTCTCGGCGGTGCTGCCCAGATACCAGCCGCCGGCGCTGAAGCCGATGACCATCGTCGCAATGCCGCCGATGATCGCGCCGGTGATTCCCGGCTGCAGCCATGTTGGTGCATTCATTTCATATTCTCCATGAAGATTCAGGCGATGCCCTTGGCACCGCGATCTTCCATCTTAAATCTGCGCTGACATTGGCGCGCCACCTGGTTGATGAGCGCGCGGCCTGCGATCGTCCGCCGGCAAAGAGTTGTTTGCGAACGTGCTCTGATCCTAGGCTCTTTTAAATCCCGTGCTGTTCAAAAGAGGACATTTCCGGAAGGATCATTGGTCTATGATTTCTACGTGAACGCGGATGGAGGACTAGCGCAATAGTCTCACCGGCAATTGGTACAGCCAATCTTATGCCGGGCGGCGCTAGCCCACAGCAGCACCTCAACCTGCAATGCCGTGATCGTCCCATTTCCAGGCTTGGACAAAGCCGCGTCAATGCATTCAAAGCCAGGGCCGCGCCAATGTCACGCGCGCGCCCTGACAGGAGAGGTCATAACATCATGTCAAGTTTTCAGAACATCCAGCCCAGCCGAGCAAAGACAAGCAATATCGGATCGCAAGATCAGTCCGCGCCCCTTTCGAAAGAACAGCGTGAAATGGACGTGCGAGAACTCGTTCTCCTGCACCAGGCGGGCTTGCGCAGTTTCGCGCGCTATCTGACCGGCAACCGAGATCAGGCCGAGGACCTGGTCCAGGACGCCATCATCCGCGCGCTCACCAGCGCGGACAAATTTGCCTCGGGGACCAATTTCCGGGCATGGATTTTCACCATCGCGCGCAATCTCTTCTATACCGAGCGGCGCAAATCGTGGAACAAGCACACACCGCTGCATGAAATGCTGCATGAACCCGCCATCAAGCCGACGCAGGAACAGGCGCTCGAGTTCTGCGATTTCCGGCGCGCCTTCTGGGAACTGCGCGGCGAGCAGCGCCAGGCCTTGATTCATGTGGGCGTCGACGGCCTCAGCTATCAGGCGGCGGCACAGGCAGCCGATTGCGCGGTGGGAACGGTCAAGAGCCGCGTCTCCCGCGCCCGGCAGGATCTGAGGTCGCTGCTCTCCGAGCGACCGCTCGCCGTCATCCGGCCTGCCATTCGCCCGATCGGGGACAGCCATCTCATCGATGCCCTGCAACGAGCACCTGCTTTCTCCAAACCGAAGCGGACACCTTTGCGGCCGATGATGTCAGTATTGCCCGCAGCGGGCGTCCCGCACCCGTCGGTATTTGCGGCGTGATCGCATCGGCGCCGCGGCTTGTTCGGATCGTGCGAGCCAGCAGAGCATGAATCAGAAAAGCCCCGCGCGTAGCTGCGTGGGGCTTTTTGGGAGGTTTGGTTGCGGGAGCAGGATTTACCGGCTTCGCCGTTGACGCTCGATCCGCTTTGCGTCTCTCGGTCCGAACCTGGCAGGTTCATTCACCGACCCCACCTACCAGTAAATTAAAGGCCGCCGACCCAATGGATCGGCGGCCTTTAATTTACTGGTTGCGGGAGCAGGATTTGAACCTGCGACCTTCAGGTTATGAGCCTGACGAGCTACCGGGCTGCTCCATCCCGCGATGAAGACTTGAAGCAGGAAAGGCGCGCTGTTTGATGGCGCGCCTTTGTTGCTTGTGTCGTTGTATTTCTGATGCGTTGGATCCGGACTTAGAAGACCTGGCGGCGACCTACTCTCCCGCGTCTTGAGACGAAGTACCATTGGCGCTGAGGGTTTTCACGGCCGAGTTCGGGATGGGATCGGGTGCAGGCCCCTCGCCATGACCACCAGGTCATCGAAGGCCGGATGCAAGATTACCAAAATGTATGAACTGCTGAATGTGCCGAGGCATTTGTCTCTTCATGAGTATGAAGGCAAAGGATCAAGCCAGTGGAGCGATTAGTACCGGTTAGCTCCGTGCATTACTGCACGTCCACACCCGGCCTATCAACGTGATGGTCTCTCACGGCTCTCATAGGGAGTACTAGTTTTGAGGTGGGTTTCCCGCTTAGATGCTTTCAGCGGTTATCCCGACCGTACATAGCTACCCGGCGATGCCGTTGGCACGACAACCGGTACACCAGAGGTACGTTCACCCCGGTCCTCTCGTAC
>NZ_JAYRDA010000018.1:0-55684 GCF_041909655.1 Dongia sp.
TTTCGATCGCCAGATCAACGTGCCCAATCCGGACATCAACGGTCGCGAGCATATCCTGAAGGTGCATATGCGGAAGGTTCCGCTGGGTCCCGACGTGGATGCCCGAGTGATTGCCCGCGGCACCCCCGGTTTCTCGGGCGCCGATCTTGCAAACCTTGTCAACGAGGCGGCTCTGCTGGCCGCGCGTTTCGGCAAGCGCGTCGTCACCATGTCCGATTTCGAACAGGCCAAGGACAAGGTGATGATGGGCAGCGAGCGCCGCTCGATGGTCATGACGCCGGAAGAAAAACTGGCGACGGCCTATCACGAGGCGGGCCATGCGATCGTCAATATCGAAGTGCCGGAAGCAGATCCGCTGCACAAGGTGACGATCATCCCGCGCGGCCGCGCCCTGGGTCTGACCATGTCGCTGCCGGAGAAGGACCGCTACAGTATCTCCAAGCGCTGGCTGGAAAGCCGCATCACGATCTGTTTCGGCGGCCGTATCGCCGAACAGTTGATCTATGGCGAAGAGCATCTCAATTCCGGTGCGTCGAACGACATCCAGCAGGCGACCGAAATGGCCCGCCGCATGGTCACCGAATTCGGCATGAGCGAGGTCCTCGGGCCGCTGCGTTATACCGATAACGACCAGGACGTTTTCCTGGGTTATCAGATCGGCCAGCAGCGCAAGAACATGTCGGATGAGACCAGCAAGCTGATCGATCAGGAAGTCCGCCGCATCGTCGAGAGCGGCGAGCAGAAATGCCGCGACATCCTGACCACCAACCTCGATGCGTTGCACGCCGTGGCGAAGGCCCTGGTCGAGTTCGAGACGCTCTCGGGTGAGGAAGTCCGCGCCTTGTTGAAGGGCGAGCCGATCCGCCAGGATACCGGCCAGGGCGGCAGCGCCTCGGCGCCGTCCAAGCCGCGCTCGCCGATCCCGACCAGCACGATCGTGCGGCCGAGCCTGGAACCGAAGCCGCAGCCAGGCACTTGATCGCCGGCGGGTTTTAATCCGATTGCCATGAAGCCCCGCCTCGATGGCGGGGCTTCTGGTATCTTGAGGGGCGAATGCCGTCTGATTATTTCATTCCAACAGGTCTGCTGACAGGCGCCGCCGCGCGGCGCGCGATTGCTGCCGGCACGGCTCTGCCTCTGGCGGGCGGATTCTGTGCCTTTGCCGGTGGCGAGATCGCGACGCGTGATGCAACGGGCCGGGGACGGCGTGTCGCTGCCGGTCTCGTCGAGATCCAGCGTCATGTCGCGGCGCAATTGCCGGGCTTTGTCGCGCCGCGGCCGCATTGGGCCGGACTTGATCTCGGCACGCCGCGCATCATGGGGATCGTCAACGTGACGCCCGACAGTTTTTCCGATGGCGGCGATTATGCCGATGCGGAGGCGGCGGTCGCACGTGGACTTGCGCTGGCGGAGGCGGGTGCGGACATTCTCGATATCGGCGGTGAATCCACCCGGCCGGGGGCCGCCCCCGTCTCAACCGAAGAGGAATTGCGCCGCGTCGTTCCCGTGATCCGTGCCTTGGCGGAGAAGGGGATTGTGGTCTCGGTCGATACCCGGCATGCGCCGGTGATGGAGGCGGCGGTCGCTGCCGGGGCCCGTATCATCAATGACGTAACGGCCCTCACCGGCGATCCGGACAGCGAGCGTGTGGCTGCGAAATCTGGCGCCGCAATCATTCTCATGCACATGCTGGGCGAGCCGCAGACCATGCAGGCCGATCCGGTCTATGCGGACGCCACGCTGGATCTTGTCGATTATTTCGCGATGCGCCTGCAGCGCTTGGCGGAACTAGGGGTGGATCGGGCCCGGATCTCGCTCGATCCGGGCATCGGCTTCGGTAAGAAAGACCCGCATAATCTGCTGATCCTGAACGAACTGGCGGCCTTTCATGGCTTCGGCTGCCCGATTACCCTCGGTGTGTCGCGGAAGAGCTTCATCGGCCGGTTGTCGCGGGGCGAGGCACCCAAGGCCCGCATGCCGGGTTCGGTTGCGGTGGCGACCCTCGGCCTCGCCCAGGGCGTCCAGATCGTTCGAGTCCACGACGTCGCGGAGACCTATCAGGCCAGGGCCATGGTCCTGGCGCTGGCCGGCGCCTGAGCCGGACGTTTCCACTTCACGTCGAAGGCGGTAAAGTGAGGTACATCATTTGAGGCAGATTTTTTCATGAGCCGCAAACTCTTCGGCACGGATGGCGTGCGTGGCCTGGCCAATGTAGAGCCCATTACAGCGGTGACGGCGCTGAAGCTGGCCCTGGCCGCCGGTGCCCATTTCACCCGCGGTGGCCACCGGCACCGGGCCATCATCGGCAAGGATACGCGCCTCTCCGGCTATATGCTGGAGACGGCGCTTACCTCCGGTTTTCTCTCCATGGGCATGGACGTGATGCTGCTGGGGCCGCTGCCGACGCCGGCGGTCGCCATGCTGACGCGCTCGATGCGCGCGGATATCGGTGTCATGATTTCGGCCTCGCATAATCCTTATGAGGATAACGGCATCAAATTGTTCGGACCCGATGGCTACAAGCTCTCGGACGATATTGAGGCCGAAATCGAAGCGCGTATGGCATTGGGCGAGGCGCAGAATCTGGCGCCTTCTGCTGGGCTGGGCCGGGCCAAGCGCATCGACGACGCAGCCGGGCGCTACATGGAGTTCGTGAAGTCGAGCTTTCCCAAAGGCCTCAGCCTAGAGGGGCTGCGCGTCGTCATCGATTGCGCCCATGGTGCCGCCTACAAGGTGGCACCGACTGTGCTGTGGGAGCTGGGCGCCGATGTCATTGCCATCGCCAACGAACCCAATGGCACGAATATCAATGACGGCTGCGGTGCTGTGCACACGGCGAAACTGTGCGAGCAAGTGCTGAAGCACAAGGCGCATATCGGCATCGCGCTGGATGGCGATGCCGATCGGGTCATGATCGCCGACGAGAAGGGCAAGATCATCGACGGCGACCAGTTGATGGCGCTGATTGCCGCCGATTGGCAGATGACGGAACGCCTTTCGGGTGGCGCCATCGCGGCGACCGTGATGTCGAATTTGGGCTTGGAGCGGCATCTGGCGGGTATCGGCGTGACCCTGCATCGCACGGCGGTCGGGGATCGTTACGTGGTAGAAGCGATGCGGCGACTGGGTCTCAATATCGGCGGCGAGCAATCGGGCCATATCGTCCTCAGCGATTTTGCGACCACCGGCGACGGACTCATCGCGGCCCTCCAGGTTTTGGCGGTACTGATCAAATCGGGTAAGCCCGCGAGCGAAACAGGTCGCACTTTTGAACCCTTGCCGCAGCTCCTCAAGAATGTGCGTTTCCAGGCCGGGGGCAAGCCACCGCTCGATCAGGCAGCGGTCAAGGCGGCCATTGCGGCCGGCGAGGCGGCCCTTAACAGTTCCGGCCGCCTGCTGATCCGCAAATCCGGAACCGAGCCGCTCATTCGCGTGATGGCGGAAGGTGAAGACGAAAAATTGGTGGCCCGTGTGGTCGATGACATCGTGGCGGCGGTTGAAGCCGCCGCCCGTTAATTCACGAAGCAATCGCTACGAAGAGGAAAGACGAATGGCCAATCGCCTGTTGCATACGATGATCCGCGTCATGGACATGGATAAATCGATCGATTTCTATACGCGCCATCTCGGCATGAAGCTGTTGCGCAGGAAGGATTACCCGAGCGGGAAATTCACGCTGGCTTTCGTCGGCTATGGCGACGAGGACGACAATGCGGTGATCGAACTAACCCATAATTGGGGCCGCGAAGAGCCATACGAAATCGGCACGGCTTTCGGGCATCTCGCCATTGGCGTCGGGGATATTTACGGCACTTGTGACCAGCTCGCCAAGGAGGGCGTCAAGATTCCACGTCCGGCGGGGCCGATGGCGCATGGCGGCTCGGTGATCGCCTTTATCGAAGATCCGGACGGCTACAAGATCGAGCTCATTCAGAAGTAGCGCTAGAGATAAATCGAAGGCGTATCGAGGTCACCCTGCCAGGCATAGATCGCGAGGAGCGGTTCGTCGGCGGTGCGCATGGCATGTGGCTGACCCGTTCGATGCAGCACAAAGCCACCCGGGGGAACGACCTCTTCGATCCCCGGTGACAGCCAGGCCGCATGTCCAGCGACGACGAGATAGAGCTCGACGGCCGGATGTGCGTGCATGGGATAGAAGGTGTGCGGGGCCATCAGGGTAAATCCCAGCCGTGCATGTGGGGCGATCAATGCCCCTTGTGGGCCGACGATCTCGGCGAAGGCAATACGGTCGGCGAGATTTTCCTCACCCGGCTCCGTCGGGTAGGAATAGTGCCAGGGCAAGAGCCCGGAAACCGGCGCGATGGCTTTTGCTACATGAGCAAGCGGTGATCCGGCAGCTGCCGTCAGGGCCATTGCGAGAATGTCGCCATAGTCCGGTGTTGGGCGCGCGGGTAGATAGAGAGGATTTGGTGCTGCACTGGCGGATGATTTCTCCATATGCCTGATCGCGGCACCAAGATGTTCATCGGCGGAATCCTGTGTGGCAACGAAATCCGCAATTGCCCGTGTGACGGCCAGAAACGACTCGCTCATGAGAGCACCCCGATTGTCCAAAAAAAGATGGCTGGGTCCTGCCCAGCCATCATCTTCGATAACGCAGATTTGCGCGCTTACTTGCGCTTGTTGAGCGGCAGGTAGGGGCGCTCGCCATAGCCGGTATAGAGCTGGCGCGGGCGGCCGATGCGCTGCGTCGGATCCTCGATCATTTCCTTCCACTGCGCGACCCAGCCGACAGTCCGCGCAACTGCGAACAGCACGGTGAACATCGAGGTCGGGAAGCCGATCGCCTGCAGGATGATGCCGGAATAGAAATCGACGTTCGGGTAGAGCTTGTGCGAGATGAAGTAATCGTCGTTGAGCGCGATTTTTTCGAGTTCCATGGCGAGCTTCAGCAGCGGATCATTGCGCTTGCCGAGCGCGTCCAGCACTTCGTGGCAGGATTTCCGCATCACCGAGGCGCGCGGATCGTAGTTCTTGTAGACGCGGTGGCCGAAGCCCATCAGGCGGGTATTGTCCTGCTTGGACTTCACCTTGCCGATATAGTCCTTGATATTGGCGGTCGAGCCGATCTCGGCCAGCATTTTCAGCACCGCTTCGTTGGCGCCGCCATGGGCCGGGCCCCACAGGCAGGCAATGCCGGCTGCGATACAGGCAAACGGATTGGCGCCAGAGGAACCGGCCATGCGCACCGTCGAGGTCGAGGCGTTCTGTTCGTGGTCGGCATGGAGGATGAAGATCTTGTCCATGGCCTTGGCCACGACCGGATCCATCTTGTAGTCCTCGGCCGGGACCGCGAAGGTCATGTTCAGGAAGTTCTCGGCATAGGACAATGAATTGCGCGGATAGATGAAGGGCTGGCCCACTGAGTATTTGTAGGCCATCGCTGCGATCGTCGGCACCTTGGCGATCAGGCGATGCGAGGCGATGGTGCGCTGGCGGGCGTCATGGATGTCGGTGCTGTCGTGATAGAAAGCGGAGAGGGCGCCGACCACGCCGACCATCACGGCCATCGGATGCGCGTCACGCCGGAAGCCGGAGAAGAAGCGCGCAATCTGCTCGTGCAGCATCGTGTGATAGGTGATGTTCTTCTCGAATTCGGCCTTCTGCTGCGCGTTCGGCAGCTCGCCTTCCAGCAGCAGATAGCAGACTTCCATGAAGTCGCTCTGTTCGGCCAGATCCTCGATGCGGTAGCCGCGATGGGTGAGGATGCCCTCGTCGCCGTCGATATAGGTGATCGCCGATTGGGTCGATCCGGTCGAGCCATAGCCGGGATCGTAGGTGAAGAGGCCTTGCTCGCCATAGAGCTTGCGGATGTCGACCACATCGGGGCCGACTGTGCCTTTGAGGATCGGCAGTTCGAACTTCTTGCCGTTGCGGCTGTCGACCACCGACGCTGCCGCATAGGGCTTCGGCGCTGCCGGCACGATCCCGCTGTTCACGGTCTTGGACTGGGTCTTTTTGGAAACCGTCGCAGTCTTCGATTTTGCCGTGGCGGCTTTCTTCTTGGTTGTCTTCCCAGCCATGTTGATTCCCCTTGTCGGTATAGTGAAACGAAAGCGCCGGTAGCGCCTTCGAGATTCATCGAATGCGACAGCGATGCGCAGCCCTGTCTGCCACGGATTGCTGCAAGTGCTAATGGCGGTAAAGTTAACGGATGGTGACGCATCTGTCATCATGGGAGAAGGCGTTCGGTCCGATTGTCGCATCCCTCGCTTTGTCCCTTGAAGCAAAAGGGTATTTGCCCGCTCGATGGGCTTTCTTTCTTGGCCCAAAGCCGCGAAACTGCCAGGCATGCTGAGGGTTCAAAACCTGGTCTTCGATTATCCGGGCCACCGCGCTCTGGACGATGTGTCGTTCGCGGTGGATCCGGGCACGATTACGGCGCTTGTGGGGCCGAACGGCGCCGGCAAATCGACCTTGATGCGGGTTTGCGCCGCGCTGGAACAGCCATTTTCTGGCCATGTCTTCCTGGATGGGCAGGACGTACATGACAACCCGCGCGCGGCACATCGCCGGATGGGCTTTCTGCCGGATTTCTATGGTCTCTATGACGAATTGACGGTGGCGCAATGCCTGACCTATCGCGCTGCCACCCAGGGTGTGCCCGCGTCAGAGCGACGGGCCATGGTGGCGGCCGTGGCGGGGCGGCTCGACATTGCCGATCGCCTGGACCAAAAGGCCGGGACATTGTCACGTGGCCTGCGCCAACGCCTGGCCATCGCCCAGGCGGTCCTGCACGAGCCCAGCTTTCTGATGCTGGACGAGCCGGCGGCCGGCCTCGATCCGGCGGCGCGGATCGGCCTTTCGGCCATCCTGCGGCAATTGGCGGACGAGGGGATGACGATCCTAGTTTCGTCTCACATCCTGGCCGAGTTGCAGGATTATTCCAGCCATATCCTCATGCTCAAGAACGGGCGCCTCGTGGAACATGCGGCACTTGACGTGATCGCGGCATCGTTCGGGCAGAAACTGGAGATCCGACTGGATTTCGCCACCCCGGATCATGCGTTGTCGGCGCGCCTCACGGTCATTGCCGGGATTGAAGTGGTGAGTTGCGGATTCGACGAAGCGATCGTCCGGGTCGATGCCGATCCGGCGCAGCGCGCCGCCGCCCTGGCTAAGGTCGTGGCGGCCGGGCTGCCGCTCGCCGCCTTTGCACCGGAGAGGCGAAATCTTCAGGACATCTATCTCGACCGCATGAAGGACGCGGCGGAACCGGAAGCAACTTTCCTGGAGCCGCCCAAACCGTGATGCGCTTCGATCTCAATCCGGAACTGCAGCGGAATTTGTGGCTGCAATGCAGCTGGCAGCGCCTTTTGGCCGCCCTGGTGGTCGGCGTCACGATTGCTTACGCCCTCTATAGCTTCGGCGGCTTCAAGCGGGTTTTTCTAGGAGCCAATCTCGCCATTCTGGTGGCTTTCGGCATGTGGGGCCCGCGGCGGGCGGCGGATGCCCTGGCCGAGGAGGTTGGGATCGGCACCTGGGAAACGCAGCGCATGTCGGGCCTTTCCGCCTGGTCGATGGTCTGGGGAAAGCTGGTCGGCGGCTGCGCCTTCGTCTGGTATTGCGGATTCCTGGCCTTGGCCTGCTACATCATCGCCGGCCATCAGCTCGGCTATCCGCCCGGTCGCACCGGCAATTTCTGGCTTGGCGTCTATCTGGCCGTGATGGGGGCGGCGCTCAGTCACACCACGGCCTTCGCTGTCTCTCTGTTGCTGCTGCGCAAAGTCGTGTTCTATCGGCGCCTCACCATCACCCTGGCCCAGACGATCGGGTTTTTCGTCTATATCGTGTTCAGCGGCGTGGATTCCGCGCGCGTGCTGGAACAGACCGATCCCGTGCTGCCGGTCGGGACGATTGGCGGCGATACGCTGCCGCTTCCTGCGATCGGTGCCATTCTCGGCACCGGTCTTTTGATCTGGGCGCTGATCGCCGCCTTCCGCCTGATGCGGACCGAGCTTCAATACCGCGCCTGGCCCTGGGCCTGGGCGATGTTCGTGGCTTTCTGCGCTTTTGCCACGGCCAATATATCGGCGGGACCGGATGGCGGGATGCTGGCGACGCTGGCGGCAGTCACCGTGATCATGCTGTTGCTCTGTTATGCCTCGGCTCTCGCGGACCGGCGTGACCCGATCCGCTACCGCTCCGGCCTGCTGGCGTTGCGCAAGGGCGATTTCACGCGCGGCCTGGCCGAACTGCCTTGGTGGCTGCTGAGCTTCGTCGCAACTTTGGGCGCCGTTGGCGTGCTGGTTGCAACACTGATCACGATTCCGCGGGATGGGCTGCCCGACAGCATGCTGGATGCGATGCTGCGTTTTGAGGTCTTCGTCAGCTACGACAATCTGACGGAATCGGTCCTGATGGTGCCGTTGTTCATGATGCGGGACATCCTGGTGCTGCTCTGCCTCAGCTTCGGCCCCTGGCGGCATCGTGCGGACATGACCTGGCTGGTCTATCTGGCATTGGTCTATTGGCCGCTGGGGATCATCCTTACCTTCAGCGGCTATTTCGATTTCATCACCCTGGTGCTGCCGCTGGCCGGCGACAATCCGCTGCTGAATTTCGGCCCGATCCTTTGCCAGGTGCTGGTCGCGGCCTGGTTCGTGCGGATGACTTGGCTGCAGGCCATCCGCAGCCCGGGCAGGGGGATTGCCTTGCGTTGATTTGCCGGCATCAATTTTGGTTGAATTTCACTTGACTCAATATACTCTTAATAAGGATATTTACGGATCATAATACAACTCGGTGAATGTCCATGAGCTATGATGTCGTCAGCCTTCTCCCGGCTTTTTGCGCTGCTTTCTTGGGCCAATCTGCATTCGAAGAGGGCAAGGTTGCCTTTCACGAACGTCTCAATGTGGCCGTCTTGGATTACTCGGTAGAGTCGCTTCATGCCGTGGACGATTATCTGGATGCGGTACGTCCATATAAGGACATCATCGAGAACCAGGACTATACCAACACGATCCTGGCGACCGGCTGCTATGTCGGCGAGGTCCTGCGGCGCAATGCCTTCGAGACGTGGCGCTGGGCGAACTATGACGAGTTCATCGAAAAACAACCGCAGATGAAGGAACTTGTCCCCGAGGATTTGATGTCGGCGGCGGTGCTGATATCGGCGGACAATCGAAAATCGACTTATCCGCTCAATAAAGTGATCCGAAATTTGGAAGAGGGTCCGGAAAACGAGATCTACTACTACGTCGCGCGATATGCGGCCGATCCAAAGTAACCAAGTTTAGTTGACCGGCATGTGGGGTGTCGTGCAAAGCTGCCGCCGGTAAAGGCAGGAGCTGGCAGATGTCCACATTCGATTATGATCTTTTTGTCGTCGGCGGCGGGTCCGGGGGCGTGCGCGCGGCGCGGATCGCGGCGGGGCATGGCGCCAAGGTGGCCGTTGCCGAAGAGAGCCGGGTCGGTGGCACCTGCGTCATCCGTGGCTGCGTGCCGAAAAAGCTGCTCTCTTATGCGGCGCATTTTCATGAGGATTTCGAGGATGCCCGTGCCTATGGCTGGTCATCAGGCGAGGCGACCTTCGATTGGCCGACCCTGATCGCCAACAAGGACAAGGAGATCGATCGCCTCAACGGAATCTACAAGAAATTGCTGTCCGGCTCGAATGTGGCGCTGCTGGAATCCCGCGCCGTATTGTTGGACCCGCATACGCTGGATGTCGGTGGCAAGAAGGTCACCGCAAAGGAAATCCTGATCGCGGTCGGTGGCTGGCCGGAGATGCCTGTGCTGCCCGGGATCGAATTCGCCATTTCGTCCAACGAAGCCTTCCATCTTCCGCGACTGCCGAAGGATGTGGTGATCGTCGGCGGCGGTTATATCGCCCTGGAATTCGCCGGTATCTTCAACGGTCTTGGTGCCAGAGCGCATCTTCTTTATCGCGGCGAGCAAATCCTGCGCGGTTTCGACAACGATGTCCGCAATTTCGCGGCGACCGAAATCGTCAAGAAGGGCGTCAATCTGCGGACACATGCCGATGTCGTGAAGATCGAGGCCATTGGAGAACGCCGCCGTGTCACCCTGAAGGATGGCGGGATCATCGATTGTGATGTCGTCATGTATGCCACCGGCCGGTCGCCCAAGACCGATGGCATGGGCCTCCGCGAGGTGGGCGTGGAACTCGCCAAGGATGCTTCGATCAAGGTCGATGCTTTTTCGAAGACGTCGATCGGCAATATTCACGCCATCGGCGATTGCACCAATCGTGTGAACCTGACGCCGGTCGCGATCAAGGAAGGCCATGCCTATGCCGATACCGTCTTTGGCGGCAAGTCCTGGTGCGTCGATCATGCCACTATTGCCAGCGCGGTCTTCAGTCATCCACCGATCGGCGTCGTCGGGCGCACAGAAGAGGAGGCGCGGGCGTCCGGATTGGCGCTGGATATCTACAAAGCCGAGTTCAAGCCGTTGAAGCATACGCTGTCGGGGCGTGACGAGCGCACCTTGATGAAGCTGGTGGTCGACCGTGAAAGCCAGGTGGTGCTCGGCGCCCATATGGTGGGCATGGACGCCCCCGAGATCATCCAGGCCCTCGCGATCGCCGTGAAGATGCGGGCGACCAAGAGCCAGTTCGACGCCACCATGGCCGTCCATCCCACGGCGGCGGAAGAATTCGTCACCATGCGCACGCCCGTCGCGGCTGCGTAGTTAGTCGAAGAGAGGAACGATTTAATGTCGAGATTTGTCCTGGCTGTCACACTCCTGCTGAGCACACTGGTTGCCGGTGTGGTTGCCGATATTTCCCCTGCGACCGCCCGCGATACCCGCTATGAGCTCAGCATTGCCGATGTGATGGCCGATCCGCGCTATGCCGAATCCGTGCCGCAGAATGTGAAATTCTTCTTCGCCGGGCAGGCGGCGCCGGCTGGAGAAGATCGCGGCGAATTCGTCACCAACCGCAAGACCAACTCGTTCGGCAAGTCGGATGAGGAAGCCTGTACCTGGGCCATGATCTCGGCCTTGAAAGAACTCGGCGAGCGGGCGTTGGCCGAGGGTGGCGATGCGGTCGTCGGCATCGTGAGCTATTACAAGAAGCGCGTCTTCGAGAGCGAAACCCTCTTCGAATGCCATGCCGGCGCCATCGTCGCCGGCGTGGCGCTGAAAGGTCGCGTGGTGAAACTTGGCCAATAGGGCGCGCGGCGGGGCAAGCAGGCTTGCTTTAACTTTTAGTATAGTATTGCCATGAAGATCGTTTAATGATTGAATACGCCTGCGTCGTCGGGAGGCAGGTGCATGGCCGAGATTCCGCGCGTCCGAAAGCTCACAATACTGGCAGAAGATCCTGGCGTGCGTCTCGGCGGGCCGTCCGGTCCGTTGGCGTTCGCGCAGGTCGAAGTGCCTGCCGAAGAACTCGCGGACGGGCCGACCGGGTACCGGGTGAAAGTGGTCGATTTCGATGCTTCGGCCAATGTGGCCTATTTTGCCCGCGCCAAATACGAGACGAAAGAGGGCGCTTTCGTCGATCCTTTCGCCGCGACGCCGAAGGATCTGAAATCCAAGGCAAGCCGCCTTGCCTATGAACGTCGTCTGCTGGGCGATCCCAATTTCCATGCCCAGAATGTCTATGCCATCGTCATGCGCACCTTGGCGCGGTTCGAATTCGCCCTGGGGCGGCGCGTGCACTGGGGCTTTGACGGGCATCAAATTCATATCGCGCCGCATGCCTTCTGCGACGCAAATGCCTTCTATTCCCGCAGCGATCGTGGCCTGCTGTTCGGTTATTTTCGCGGCAAGTCGGGGAAGATCGTTCACACAAGCCTGTCCCACGACATTGTCGCGCACGAAGCCACCCATGCCCTGCTGGACGGCCTGCGCACCGGCTTCATGAACCCATCCGGCCCGGATGTCGCCGGCTTTCACGAAGGCTTTGCCGATGTCGTGGCGATGCTGTCCGCCTTTTCGCTGAGGGAGGTGATTGCCTCGATCCTGTCGGCGAATGGCCTGCGCCGCTACAAGGGTACCAGCATAAGGGTCATTTCCGGCCGCTATCTGACCAGGGATGCCTTGTCGAAATCGGTCATCCTGGGGTTGGCAGATCAGATGGGGGCCGAACTTCAGGATAGCCGCGGTGATGCCCTGCGGCGTTCGGTGATGTTGAAACCGGACAAGAAGCTGCTGTCGAAGCGAGACTATCTGGAACCCCATGTTCGGGGCGAGATCTTCGCGGCTGCCATGATGCGTTCGTTTCTCGCTCTGTGGGTCAACCGGATCGGCCAACTCGGCACTTTCGGCAAGGATGACTACAATCTGGACATGGTTGTCGAAGAAGGTACGAAGGTTGCCGACCATCTGCTGACAATGGCCATTCGCGCTCTCGATTACTGCCCGGCCATCGATATGACCTATGGTGACTACCTGGCCGCGCTACTGACAGCGGATCATGAGGTCATGCCGGATGATTCGCGTTTTGCCTATCGCAAGACGCTGCGGCAGACTTTTGCGAGCTTCGGAATCGAGACGCCGACGGATCTATGCGAAACGGATTCAGGAACCTGGAAGCCCTTCGCCGAGGGTGAAAAAATCACCTACCGCAACACCAAGTACGAGTCCATGCTTCACGATCGGGAAGAGGTCTTCCGCTTCATCTGGGAGAATCGCGATGCGCTGAGCGTGGACAGTCGCGCCTATACCAAGGTGCTGTCGGTGCGGCCTTGCCATCGGCTGAGCTATGACGGTTTCATGCTGCGCGAAACCATTTGCGAATATGCTCAGGTTGCCAAGATGTTTGGCGCCGAATGCAAATCGATGCTGGGCGTCGAAAGGCCGGCGGGCATGCCGACGACGCAGTACTTTACCGCGCATGGTGGTGGCGTCCTGATTTTCGACCAGCATGGACAGATCAAGTATCACATCGCCAAGCCGCTGCATGCGCCGCGGCAGAGCGAAATTCTGCAATATCTTTGGGATGAAGGCTATCTCGACGGTGAGAGCGGGCTGTTGGGAAGCTTTGCGCATCTGCATCGTTTGCGTGGCCAGGGGTGAAGCGGTGATGGCACAGAAACCGACCAGCGTGACCATCTTCTCCTATAACGTCGGTTTTGGCGATTGCTTCTTGGTGCGGTTCGCTTACGGCACAAAGCAGCGTCATATCCTGATCGATTTCGGTACCACGGCTCTGCCGAAGAACGCGCCCAAGGACCAGCTAACCCGCATCGCCAGGGACATAGAAAGGAGATGCGAGGGCAAGTTGCAGGCGGTCATCGCTACCCATCGCCACGCCGATCACATCAGCGGGTTCGCCACGAATGCGGCCGGAAATGCGCCAGGCGATATCATTCTCGGCCTCAACGTCGATGTTGTGGTGCAGCCATGGACCGAGCAACTTGACCTCGATATCGATGCCTTGGGACCGGCGGTGGGAAGTGCCAAGGGTTTGGCAGGATTCCACCGCAGCCTCAATACGCAGCATCTTTTTGCGCGCAGTGTCGTGCGCATGCTCGATGAGGGTGGCTTGAAATGGATGGCGCCTGCCGCGCGGGATCGGCTGCGCTTCCTGGGCGAAGACAATATCAAGAATGTTTCGGCGGTAAAGAATCTCGCCGCGATGGGGCGGAAGAATGTCTATGCTTTTCACGGCAGCGATAGCGGACTCACGCGGGTATTGCCCGGCGTCAGGACGCATGTCCTCGGACCGCCGACACTCAAGCAGACAGATACGATCCGCCGCCAGAAAGCGCGCGACGAGGATGAATTCTGGCATCTGGCACTTAAAAATCTCGGCGCGGACGAAGAATTCGACGAGAGGCAGGAAGAGCTGTTTCCCGGAGCTCCGGTTTGGCCGCGTGGGCAGCATCCGCACAGCATCCGCTGGTTCGCCAACAAGCTGAAGCAGGCGCGGAGCGACCAACTGCTCTCCATCGTGACCGCACTCGACAAGCAAATGAACAATACCAGCCTTATCCTGCTGTTCGAAGTCGGCGGAAAGAAGCTGTTATTCCCCGGCGATGCCCAGATCGAGAACTGGCGCTATGCGCTGCAGCAAGAGCGCGTGCTGAAAATGCTGGCCGATGTCGATGTCTACAAGGTCGGGCACCACGGCAGCCTGAATGCAACGCCGAAAACCTTGTGGAACAGGTTCGAGAAAAAGGGGGGCAAGAGCAGGCCGGGCCGCCTCACCAGCCTGCTGTCGACCATGACGGGAAAGCATGGATCCGAAGAAAAGCGGACGGAAGTCCCGCGGCGGACCTTGTTGAAGGAACTCAGAGATCATTCCCATCTTCATTCCACGCAGCAGATCGGGCCAAGCAAGCTTTGCTCGGAAGTCACCATATCCCTAGTCTAAGATACCGGCGTCGCCAAGACTGGCCGCAAACAATTTCACAATTTCGTGACAGGGTAGTTCCGCCCCAGCACCGGATCTTGGGCCGTCGTATATTGCCCGGATAAAGCGGGGGGAGAATGAAGAAGGTTCCTGTTTTTATCGGCCTGATATTGGCCATTGGTGGCTCGATACCAGCTTTGGGTGATGTCGACACGCTGGAATGCAATACGGCTGCAGCGATCCGTGTGCGGTATGGACCGGCGCACGATCGCGTCGAGGAACCGTGGTCGACCAATAATCGGCATCCTCAATCGGGGGCGTTCTGCCTCCCGCTCAATGGCGAAGAAGCGACCTTTGATGTGGATGGGGTTGGATTTTCCGTCCGCTACGATTCGAGTTCTTCTCGACGGGATGGCGAGGAACTGTTGCCGCTCCATGTCGGGATCAGTAAAACAATTGTACTTTCACCATCGGATCGGTCGAGCAGCGTCTTCGTGGTCATGACCATGGAGCGGGTGAGCTATGATCCGATCAGAGACGGCAATTGGCGTTATACGCCTCTATGGGTGGAGGTCTCCGACCCCGTTCGAATTGTTGTTGGAGAACGTGAGGGCGGCATGGAGCTTTGATCTGTCAGTTTTCATTATTTTCCAATGTGTTGTTGGCCTTTCTTGCATCATTTGCATGAGCGGCCCATAAATCGTATATCCATGGCGGCTGTTATCCACAGCCGCGAGCGATTTAACCCACGAGCGCGGATGCGCGCAGAGGCCGAAGATGAGCACGAAATGGTCGCCGGAGACTTGGCGCACGAAGCCAATCTCCCAGGTTCCTGTCTATCCGGACGCCGCCAAGCTGGCGTCGGTCGAGGAGCGCCTGCGCGCCTATCCGCCGCTCGTTTTTGCCGGCGAGGCGCGGCGTCTGACCGAGGTGCTGGGTCAGGTGGCGGAAGGCAAGGCTTTCCTGCTCCAGGGCGGCGATTGCGCCGAGAGCTTCGCCGAATTCTCGGCCAACAATATTCGCGACACCTTCCGCGTGCTGCTGCAGATGGCGGTGGTGCTGACCTTCGGCGCCGCCATGCCGGTGGTGAAGATCGGCCGCATGGCCGGTCAGTTCGGCAAGCCGCGCTCCTCGCCCACGGAAGTGATCGACGGCGTCGAATTGCCGAGCTATCGCGGCGACAACGTGAACGGCATAGAGTTCACGCCGGAATCGCGCATTCCAGATCCCGAGCGCCTGGTCCAGGCCTATAACCAATCGGCAGCAACGCTCAATCTTTTGCGCGCCTTCGCCCAGGGCGGGTTTGCCGATCTGCACAAGGTGCATCGCTGGAACCTCGATTTCGTGGCGGATTCACCGCTCGGTCATCGTTACAAGGAATTGGCCGACCGGCTCTCGGAAACGCTCGATTTCATGGCGGCCTGCGGCTTGACCTCCGAGACCGTGCCGCAGATCCGCGAGACCGAGTTCTTCACCAGCCATGAAGCGCTGCTGCTGAACTTCGAGCAGGCGATGACCCGCGTCGATAGCCTGACCGGCAAGTGGTATGGCTGCTCGGCCCATATGCTATGGATCGGCGACCGCACGCGTCAGTTGGATGCGGCCCATGTCGAGTACATGCGCGGCATCCAGAATCCGATCGGCATGAAATGCGGTCCGACCATGGAGCCGGATGACTTGCTGCGCCTCATTGACGCCTTGAATCCGCAGAACATCCCGGGCCGCCTGACCCTCATCGCGCGCATGGCGCATGACAAGGTGGAACACAAGCTGCCGCCGCTGGTGCGCGCGGTGAAGCGCCACGGCGCCAAGGTGGTCTGGTCCTGCGATCCCATGCACGGGAACACGATCAAATCCTCGACCGGCTACAAGACGCGGCCCTTTGACCGCATCCTTGCCGAAGTGAAGGGCTTCTTCGCCGTGCACCGCGCCGAGGGTACCCATGCCGGCGGTGTGCATTTCGAAATGACCGGCCAGGACGTTACCGAATGCATCGGTGGCGCCAAGGCGGTGACCGAAGATGCACTCGCCGATCGTTATCACACCCATTGCGACCCGCGCCTCAATGCGACGCAGGCCCTGGAACTTGCCTTCCTTATTGCCGAGCAATTGAAAGCGGAGCGCGCCGGTGGACAACGCATCGCCGAAGCCTCGTAACGACAAGGGCGAAGCGGGGCCGGCTGCCGGTCCAGCTTCGCCCCAGATCGCCGATTGGTCGGATCAGTACTTCCTGAAAACCAAGGCAACGGTCGAGAAGTTCGGCGATTGCACGGTCACCTATGCAATCTTCATGCGCCGACCTGTCGTCTCGGCGCCGCGCTTGGCGCTCGATTGGCTGCAGAAGATCGCCCGCGAGCGTGACACAGAATTCAAGATCGATCTGGTTTACGATGAAGGCCGCTGGGTCGGTGCCGGCGAGCCGATCATGTATATCACCGGTTCGTTCGTGCATCTGGCCGATCTCGAAACCCTGCTGCTGATGAAATTGGGGCCGGCCTGCGTCGCTGCGTTCAATGCCTTTACCATGTGCGCTGATCTGCCGAAGATCGCGTTCCTCGCCATGGATGCACGCCATTGCGCCGGGCTGGAAATGGCCGAAATCATGGCTTATGCGGCCTCCGTCGGGTCCGACCGCGCGCGGCGCAAGGTGAATGCCGTTGGCTTCGTCGGCAACGCCACCCAGGCGACAGCGCATTATTTCGGCCAGGAAAAGGCGCTGGGCACCATGCCCCATGCGCTGATCGGTTATGCCGGCTCGACCTTGCGTGCGGCCGAGATGTTCAGCGAGACCTTCCCGGACGAGGCGATGACCGTGCTCGTCGACTATTTCGGCCGCGAAGTGACCGATGCGCTGACCGTGGCGCGCCGTTTTGCGGCGCTTGCATCGCAAGGCCGACTCTCGGTCCGCATCGACACGCCGGGCAGCCGTTTTATCGAAGGGCTCGACCCACCGGCTTCCTATGCGGTTCTCGACCGGCATGTGCCCAATGTCATCCGCGGCTATCGCAGCGAGGCGGAATTGCGCCATCTGGTGGGGGCAGGTGTCTCCGCCGCGGCGATCTGGCATCTCCGCGACGCGCTCGATCGCGAGGGCTTTCACAAGGTGAAGATCGTCGCCTCGTCGGGCTTCGATCCGGCGAAGTGCAAGGTCATGGCCGAAGCCAAGGTACCGATCGACGTGGTGGGGACCGGCTCGTTCCTGCCGCAGCGCTGGACCGAAACCTACGCCACCGCCGACATCATCGAATATAACGGCGTCAAGCGCGTCAAAGTCGGTCGCGAGTTCCTGTTTCGGAAATAGGCGCTATTTCGGCGCCACCGCGAAGGGGATTTCCGACCAGACATAGCCGCGCTCGTTGCTGTTGGGCTTCACACCCCATTGCAGCGCCCAGGTCTTGCCGGTGCGTGTATCGAGCAGCACGTTGACGATGCTGCGCGATTTCGTGATGTCGGAATCCGATTGATCGAGCACCATCAGGATATAGCGATTGCCGGCCTGTTCGATGACCGGCGTCGGGGTCAGGCTGCCTTCGTAATCCTGTGCGAAAGCCGGGTATCCACCCAGCGAGATCGCCATGCCGGCCAGAATCGGGATCCAGCGCATTAGTTCCGCCTCCTGCTGATTTGCACGGTACTCTACCACAGCGCCCTGGCGGCGCGGATCAGCTTTGCCGGGCCTGCATTTGACTTGTGCCAAACGCCCGCTAAGTTTGCCACCATGACTGAAAGCAAGAAAATAGCCCTGGCGCAATTGAACCCCAAGGTCGGCGATATCGCCGGCAATCTGGCCCGAATTCGTGTCGCCCGCGCCGAAGCTGCCGCTGCCGGCGCCGAGTTGGTGGTGACCGCCGAACTGGGGATTTCCGGCTATCCGCCCGAGGATCTGGTTCTCAAACCCGCTTTTCAGGTGGCTTGCCGCGAGGCGGTCGAGGCCCTGGCGCGGGAAACCGGCGACGGCGGACCGGCCCTGGTTGTCGGCGCCCCCTGGGTCGAGGCAGGCAAGCTCCATAATGGAGTCTTCCTGCTGAGCGAAGGTAAGGTCGCGGCCAAGCGCTTCAAATACGATCTGCCCAATTACGGCGTCTTTGACGAGAAGCGCGTCTTCGTGCCGGGACCTTTGCCGGAGCCCGTTGTTTTCGACGGCATGAAACTGGGCCTGATGATCTGTGAGGATCTGTGGTTTCCGACCACGGCGGTGCATCTCAAGGCCCAGGGGGCCGATCTGCTGGTGGTCCCCAATGGCAGCCCCTATGAGCACGACAAGCCGGATCAGCGCCTCGAGATCGCCGGCGCCCGGCAGCAGGAAACCGATCTGCCCATCATCTATGTGAACCAGGTGGGTGGGCAGGACGAACTGGTCTTCGATGGCGATTCCTTCGTGCTCGATCGCGGTGGGGAAGTGCGCTGGCGCCTGCCGGCCTTTGCCGAAGCGGTTACCGTGACCGAATGGCAGCGCGGCAATGCCGGCTGGCTGTGCCTGCCGGGCGAGATCGCGGAAAGCCTCAAGCCGCTGGAATCGATCTATCACGCCATGGTGCTGGGCCTGCGGGATTATGTGCGCAAGAACAACTTCCCGGGCGTGCTGCTGGGCCTGTCGGGCGGCATCGACAGCGCATTGTCGGCGGCGGTCGCGGTGGATGCGCTGGGCCCGGACAAGGTGCGCGCCGTGATGATGCCCTCGCCCTATACCAGCAAGGACAGCCTGGAAGACGCGGCCCTTTGTGCCGGGATGCTGGGCATCGCCTACGACACCGTCTCGATCGAACCCGCGATGCGCGCCTTCGAGGGCATGCTCGCCGGGATCTTCGCCGGTCGGCAGAAGGACACGACCGAGGAGAACATCCAGAGCCGCGCGCGCGGCCTCACCCTGATGGCGCTCTCCAACAAGCTCGGCCATATGCTGCTCACCACCGGCAACAAATCGGAAATGTCGGTTGGCTATGCCACCCTCTATGGCGACATGTGCGGCGGCTATTCGGTCCTCAAGGACATCTACAAGGTGACGGTGTTCCGGCTGTGCCGCTGGCGCAACGGCCATTTCCCGGCAGGCGGGCTGGGGCCGATGGGGCCGGTGATGCCGGAACGGGTCATCACCAAGCCGCCCTCGGCCGAGTTGAAGCCCGACCAGACCGACCAGGACACCTTGCCGCCCTATGAGGTCCTGGACGGCATTCTGACCTGCCTGGTCGAGGAGGAGATGGCCGTGGACCAGATCGTCGCCAAGGGCTATGACAGGGCCACGGTTCACCGGGTCTGGCGCATGCTGGATCTGGCCGAATACAAGCGCCGCCAGGCTCCCCCGGGGGTCAAAATATCGCGGCGCGCCTTCGGCCGGGACCGCCGCTATCCGATCACCAACGGCTTCAGGCCAGGTTGACGGGACCAGATTGATGGAAGTCGAGTGTCGTAATGTCGGTTCGCGTTCGTTTTGCGCCCAGTCCCACGGGCAGGCTTCATGTCGGCAACATCTATGTTGCCCTGAATAACTGGCTGTTCGCGCGGCAGCGCGGCGGTTCCTTTCTGCTGCGTCTCGACGATACCGATGTCGAACGTTCCACCGCCGAATTCGCCGCCGGGATCGAAACCGATCTCACTTGGCTCGGCCTCACCTGGGATGTGTTTGCGCGGCAGACCGAGCGCATCGTCGCCTATGACGCCGCGGCGGAGAAGCTGAAGGCGAGCGGCCGGCTTTACCCCTGCTATGAGAGCGCCGAGGAACTGGCTCTGAAGCGCAAGGTGCAGTTGGGGCAGGGGAAGCCGCCGGTCTATGACCGCGCCGCGCTGAAACTCAGTGCCGAGGATCGGGCCAAGCTGGAAGCGGCTGGCCAGAAGCCGCATTGGCGTTTCAAGCTGGAAGGCCGCCGCGTCGAATGGAACGATCTGGTGCGCGGGCCAGAGCATATCGACGCCGCCAGTCAGTCGGATCCGGTGCTGATCCGCGCCGACGGGACCTATCTCTACACCCTGCCATCCGTGGTGGATGACATCGACCTAGGTGTCACGCAGGTCATTCGCGGCAACGATCACGTCACCAATACGGCGACGCAGATTCAGATTTTCGAAGCACTGGGCGGCACGGCGCCGGGTTTCGCGCATCTTCCGTTATTGGTCGACGCAGCCGGCGAGGGGCTGTCGAAGCGGCTTGGTTCGCTTTCCATCTCCGATCTGCGCGCGCAGGGATTGGAGCCGATGGCACTCAACGCCTATCTTGCGCATATCGGCACCGGCGAGCCCGTGCTCCCCGTGCGGCACCTTGATGAATTGATCGCAAAACACGATCTCGGCAAATTCGGCAAATCGAGCCCGCGCTTCGACCCGGCCGAACTGCTGCATTTGAATGCGCGGCTGTTGCATCTGCTGCCCTATGACGAAGCGAAGCCGCATCTGGTGGCACTCGGCCTTGGTGAGGTCGACGTGGCACTTTGGGAAGTGGCGCGTGCCAATGTGGAAAAGATCGAGGAGATTGGGGAATGGCATCGCATCTGTCGGGGCGCCATCGCGCCGCATCTTGCCGATTCTTCCTTCGCCGCGGCGGCGGCCGATGTTCTGCCACCCGAGCCGTGGGATGACGGCACTTGGAAAAACTGGACCGAGGCGGTGAAAGCCGCCACGGGCCGCAAGGGTAAGGATTTGTTCATGCCGCTGCGCCTGGCGCTGACCGGTTTGGAACATGGCCCGGAACTGCGTCTGCTTTTGCCCCTGATCGGCCGCGAGAAGACCTTGCGCCGCCTGCGAGGCGAAAGTGCCTGAGGAAAAACCGATGACCATCCATCTCTACAACACGCTCCTGCGCGAGAAGCAGGTTTTTGAACCGATCGATGCGCAGAACGTCCGCATGTATGTCTGCGGGCCGACCGTCTATGACTATGCCCATATCGGCAATGCGCGCCCAGTGGTTGCTTTCGATGTGCTCTATCGTCTGCTCCGTCATGTCTATGGCGCCGACCACGTCACCTATGCGCGCAATATCACCGATATCGACGACAAGATCCTGGCCGCCGCCGAAAAGACCGGGGAAAGTATCGAGAGCATCACCAAGCGCACTGCCGGCTGGTATCACGACGACATGGCGGCCTTGAATGCGCTGCCGCCCGATCGCGAGCCGCGGGCGACGGAATATGTGCCGCAGATGATCTCTTTGATCGAGCAGCTGATCGCCAAGGGCTATGCCTATGAGGCCGAGAAGCACGTGCTGTTCAACGTGCCGGCGATGTCGGATTACGGCCAGTTGTCGAAACGCAGTCTCGACGACATGATCGCAGGGGCCCGCGTCGATGTGGCACCCTACAAGAAGCATCCGGCAGACTTCACCCTGTGGAAACCGTCGGCCGAGAGCCAGATCGGCTGGCCGAGCCCTTGGGGCAAGGGGCGGCCTGGCTGGCATATCGAATGCTCGGCCATGTCGGGCGAGATCCTGGGTGAGGTATTCGACATTCATGCCGGCGGGATTGATCTCATCTTCCCGCATCATGAAAACGAGATCGCCCAGAGCCGCTGCGCCCACGGCACCGAGGTCATGGCGCGCTATTGGCTGCATAACGGCTTTGTCCAGGTGAACGGTCAGAAGATGTCGAAATCGCTCGGCAATTTCTTCACCGTGCATGAATTGCTGGAGGAGGGGTTTCGCGGCGAAGCGATCCGCCTCGCCCTGCTCTCGGCGCATTATCGCCAGCCGATCGACATCACGCGCGACGGCATTATCGACGCGAAATCGCAGCTCGACCGTTTCTACCGGGCGCTCGCCATGCATGCGGGCCTCGCGGTAGAACCGGCGCCGACCGACCATGTGCTGGCGGCAATCGCCGACGATCTCAACACACCGCTGGCGCTGAGCGAGCTTCATGAGCTGGTCACAAAGCTTAACAAAGCGACCGGCGAAGCCGAGAAGCGGGCGGCAAAAGCGGCGCTGTTGGGCGGTGCACAATTGCTGGGAATCCTGAGTCAGGATCCCGCCAAGTGGCTGCAATCAGGCGGTTCCGAAGATGAGGCGGCCGAGATCGAGGCGCTGATCCAGGCCCGCCTCGATGCCCGCAAGGCCAAGAACTTCGCCGAAGCGGATCGCATCCGCGACGACCTTGCGGCGAAGGGCATCTTGCTAGAAGATAGCTCCTCGGGGACGACGTGGCGCCGGGCGTAAACGCGGCATAGCAGGTTTCGCTGATATGACTTATCAGCGCCTGACGTCGGAAGCTTTCTTGGACCATTGCTCTCTCCGCACGGCGGCGATCTACCGCTATTGGAGCAAGAAGAAGCATGGCCACAAGCTGCCCGGCCGACAGGACATCGATCCGGTTGAAATGAAGCCGTGGCTTCCGGGCCTGGTGCTGGTCGATGTCGCGCAACCGCGCCGCATCACCTACCGGGTTGTCGGTACCGCCGTCTGCGAGCATCGCGGCTTCGATCCCACCGGGCGGCCGGTGGAAGAAGGTCTCTACGGCAACAAGCGCGACGAGATCCTGGAAAATTACCGGATCGCGATCGACGATAAATCGATCGTGTTCGATTACGATCCCACGCCGTCACGTTCCGGCATGGCGCGGGAGGTCGGCACGCTGTTCCTGCCGCTCTCGAATGCTGGCGAACGTGTGGATCAGATCCTGATCTATCAGGATATCGAGCCGCTGTCGGTGCGCTGAGCCTATCGCCGTTCGGCGAAGGCGAGCTTCAGCGCAAGGCCCACGAAGACCAGCGCCGTCAGCCGATTGAGCCACACCCCGATTTTTGCCGATCCGCGCAGCAAATTGGCCGCGGTGGCCGCGGATAGCGCCACCAGGCAGTTCACCACCGTGCCGCCGATATTGAAGAAGGTCCCGAGGATCAGAATTTGCAGCCAAACCGGGCCGGCCTTCGGGTCGACGAATTGCGGCAGGAAGGCGAGGATGAACAGCGCCACCTTCGGGTTGAGCACATTGGTGAGGATTCCCTCGGCGAAGATGCGGCCATGGCTCGCGATCCGAGGCGCCGTTATCTGTCCCGTGGCACGAGCTTGTCCCGCCATCAGGGCCTTCCAGGCGAGAAACAGCAGATAGACGATGCCCGCGGCTTTCACGGTCAGGAAGGCGGCCTCGGAATGCGCCAGGATCGCCGACACCCCGAAGGCGGCCAGGAAAGTGTGGACGATCGAGCCCCCGGCAATGCCGAAACTGGCGGCTACCCCGGCGGCGCGTCCCTGGGTCGCAGCCCGGGCAATGACATAGGTCATATCGGCGCCCGGCGTGAGGTTCAGGGCCAAAGCGGCCAGGAAAAACGGGGCGAGGGTGACAAGATCCGGCATTTCAAACCTCGGTCGGCTGGGTAACTATCTGTCGGCGGCGCTGCTTGACGGGCAGAGTCCCATATGCTGAATACCCGGTCAATTACCGGAAATTGCTGGAAAAGCCCTGCCGATCATGGCCGACGACAAACGCGTATACCTCTTCGACAGCACGCTTAGGGATGGTGCCCAGACCCAGGGTGTCGATTTCAGCGTGAACGACAAGCTGGCGATCGCCCAGGCGCTCGACCGCTTGGGTGTGGATTATGTCGAGGGCGGCTGGCCCGGGGCCAACCCGACCGATGATGCCTTTTTCGGGGCGCCGCCAGCTTTCAAGCGGGCGAAACTGGTGGCCTTCGGCATGACGCGCCGCCCCGGCCGCTCGTCGGCCAATGACCCCGGCTTGAACGCGCTGCTCAACGCCAAGACCGGCGCTGTCTGCATGGTCGGCAAGAGCTGGGATTTCCATGTCGACGTGGCGCTCGGCATCAGCCGAACCGAGAATATCGACATGATCGCCGAGAGCGTCGCCCATGCCAAGGAACGCTGCGGCGAGGTGATGTTCGATGCCGAGCATTTCTTCGACGGTTTCAAGGCCAATCCGCAATATGCGCTGGATTGCGCCTTGGCCGCTTACAAGGCCGGCGCGCGCTGGATCGTGCTGTGCGACACCAATGGCGGCACCTTGCCCCATGAAGTGGAGCGTATCGTCGGTGAGGTCACGGCGAAGATCCCCGGCACGCAACTTGGCATTCACTGCCACAACGACACCGAAAATGCGGTCGCGAATTCCCTGGCGGCGGTGCGAGCCGGTGTGCGCCAGATCCAGGGCACCCTCAATGGCCTTGGCGAGCGCTGCGGCAATGCCAATCTGATCTCCCTCGCGGCTTCGCTGGCGCTGAAGACCGATTTCAAAATCGGATTGACTGAGCACGATCTCAAACAGCTTACCCATGTCTCGCGGTTGCTGGACGAAAGATTGAACCGTGCCCCCAACCGCAGCGCTGCCTATGTCGGCGAAAGCGCCTTTGCGCATAAGGGCGGGCTGCATGTCTCGGCAGTCGAGAAGGATCCGCGAACCTACGAGCATATCGAGCCAACGCTGGTCGGCAACCGCCGGCATATCGTCGTCTCCGATCAGTCCGGCCGCGCCAATATCCTGGCGCGCTTCCGCGAGATCGGCCTTGATATCGAAGCCGATGACGGCAAGGTCGCAGCGCTGGTCGAGACGGTGAAGCTGCGTGAATATGACGGCTATGCCTATGACGGCGCCGAAGCATCGTTCGAATTGCTGGCGCGGCGTGCTTTGGGTTCGGTGCCGGGCTATTTTCGCCTGGCACGGTTCCGCGTGATGGACGAGCGCCGCTGGAACGTCCGCGGTGAACTCATCACGGAATCCGAGGCGACCGTCACCCTGGATTTGAAGGGCGAGCAATTGATGACCGTGGCGACCGGCAACGGCCCGGTCAATGCGCTCGATACCGCGCTCCGCAAGGCATTGCTGCCGCATTATCCGGAACTCGCGGATATGCGCCTGGTGGATTTCAAGGTCCGCATCCTGACGCCGCAGGCCGGCACCGAGGCGATCACCCGCGTCATGATCGAGAGTGCGGACAGTGCCGGCGAGCGCTGGAGCACGGTCGGTGTCTCGCCCAACATCATCGACGCCTCCTATGAAGCGCTCAACGATGCGATCACCTGGAAGCTGCTGAAATCGGGCGCGAAGAGCGCCGAGTGACCGGCGTCCCGACCATGACCGACAGCACACCCGCGATCATCCTCATCACGCCGCAGATGGGCGAGAATATCGGGACGGCCGCACGAGCCATGCTGAATTGCGGCCTGACCGATCTGCGCCTGGTGGGGCCTCGCGACGGCTGGCCGAACGTCAAGGCTGAACGGGCGGCCGTGGGCGCCTTCGAGATGATGAAGCCGGTGCAGATCTTCGAGCGCACCGAGGATGCGCTCAAGGATCTGACCTATGTCTACGCCACCTCGGCGCGGGACCGGAAGATGGTGAAGCCGGTTGTGACGGCGCGGTATGCGGCTGGCGAGGCGCGGGAAAAGATCGCCGCCGGCGGCAAGATCGGTTTCATGTTCGGTGCCGAACGGATGGGCCTTCTCAATGATGACGTCGCCCTGGCCGATGCGCTCCTCACCGTGCCGCTCAATCCGGAATTCACCAGCCTCAATCTTGCTCAGGCGGTTCTGCTGGTGGGCTATGAATGGTTCCAGGCAGGCGACACCACGCCACCCGCGCAGATCGACATGAACGGCACGGAACTGGCAACCAAGGAGCAGGTCTATGCATTCTTTGCGCATTTCGAGCGCGAACTCGATGCCTGCGGCTTTCTGCGCAACGAGGCCGCCAGGCCCAATATGGTGCGTAATCTTCGCAATATGTGGTCGCGCGCCCATCTGACCGAGCAGGAGGTGCGGACCCTGCATGGTGTCGTCAAGGAATTGACAACGCTCCGCGTGCCGCGAAAATAGCGCCCGATCTTTTCCGCCCAGCCAAGGCGCTCCGCCCCAGAGGCGATATGCCAAGCGAGGCCAGATGCCGCGTGTCGCCTTTACATCGCATCTTCGCAAGGTCGCCCCCACTGGCGTGGTTGAGGTGAGCGGTGCCGATCTCGGCGCGGCCCTGGAACCGGTCTTTACCCAATTTCCCAAACTGCGTCTTTATGTGGTCGACGAGCAGAACCGCCTGCGCCGCCATGTCGTCATCTTTCTCAACGGCGCGCGACTGACCGCGGCCGACTGGCCGCATCATCCGGTCGGCGCGACCGACGAAATCTATGTGCTGCAAGCTTTGTCCGGCGGTTGACCCTGCGAAAGATGATGGGGAGGAACGAATGGCTCGTAAACTGGCAATCGGTTCCCGCAAGGGATTGATCCTTTATGTCGCCGAGGGCAAAGGCTGGCGCTATGACGGCGTGCAGTTCCGTGGCACGCCGGTCAGCATGGTGATGCAGGATCCGCGCGACGGGTCTCTCTATGCCGCGCTCGATTACGGCCATTTCGGCCCGAAGCTGCATCGTTCGGATGATGAAGGCGCCACCTGGCAGGAAGTGACGCCGCCCGCCTTTCCGGCATCCGAACGCAAGGATGCGCCGGCCGTGATCAATATCTGGGCGATGGAGCCCGCCGGCAGCGACATGCCGGGAACGATATGGGCCGGGACTGTGCCCGCCGGTATCTTCCGGTCGGATGACAAAGGCATGAGTTGGACTCTCAACGAGCCTTTCATGGCCTTGCCGCAGCGCGCTGAATGGGGCGGTGCCGGCAACGATACCCCGGCGCTCAATTCCATCGTGCTTCATCCTGCCGATAGCCGCAGGATGGCCGTGGCGATTTCGGCAGGCGGCGTCTGGCAGACGGAGGATGGTGGCAAGTCCTGGAAGAATACGTCCAAGGGATTGTGGGCAGCCTATATGCCGCCGGACCAAGCCGAAAATCCAAACGTTCAGGACGTCCATCAGATGCGCCGCTCGCCCAGCCATCCCGACCGGCTCTACATCCAGCACCACAATGCCGTCTTCACCTCGGCCGATGCCGGCCGAACCTGGCAGGAGATTTCCAAGGCATTCGGCTTTGCCGTCGCCGTCCACCCGAAGGATCCGCTGACTGCCTGGTTCATCCCGGGTGAGAAGGATGAATACCGGATGCCCAAGGACGAAGCCTTCTGCGTCACCAAGACCGCCGACGGGGGGAAGAGCTTCCGCAGCATCACCCGGGGGCTCCCGCAAAAGCCGGCTTTCGACCTCGTCCTGCGCCATGCCCTGGATGTCGATGGGAGTGGCGACCGGCTGGCCTTTGGCTCCACGACCGGCAATCTGTGGACAAGTTTTGACGGCGGGGAGGGGTGGGAATTGCTCTCCGGGCACCTGCCGCCCATCTATTGCGTCCGCATGCTTCAGTAATTATTGTTATATATCAGGGCATTGTCGGCGCCATATGCCGCGCCTACAATGCTTGACTGGGGGGATTTAGCGGTTATATTCCGCCCGCTCCCGCGCCGGACTGCCTTCGGGGCATCTCCAGCCGCCGGTTTCGACCGGGTCGGACAGCCGGGACACCAACAACGTCGTGAAAAAACGAGAGGATTCTCTATGTCGAAGCGTATTCAGGCCAAGCACAAGATCGACCGCCGTTTGGGCGTCAATCTGTGGGGCCGCCCCAAGAGCCCGATCAATGACCGCGAATATGGTCCGGGCCAGCACGGTCAGCGCCGCAAGAAGCCGACCGATTACGGTATCCAGTTGATGGCGAAGCAGCGCCTGAAGGGCTATTACGGCTCGATCGGCGAGCGCCAGTTCCGCAAGCTCTATGAAGAAGCTTCGCGCCGCCGTGGCGATACCTCCGAGAATTTGATCGGCCTGCTTGAGCGCCGCCTGGAGACCATCGTCTACCGCGCCAAGTTCGTGCAGACCGTGTTCGCCGCCCGCCAGTTCGTCAACCACGGCCATGTCCTGGTGAACGGCAAGCGCGTCAACATCGGTTCCTACCAGTTGAAGGAAGGCGATGTCGTGGAAGTCCGCGACCGCGCCAAGCAGCTCGCCATCGTCCTCGGCGCCGTCCAGTCGCAAGAGCGTGACGTGCCGGAATATGTCGATGCCGACCACAAGAAGATGACCGCGAAGTTCGTGCGCGTGCCGACCCTCGGCGACGTGCCGTATCCGGTTAGCATGGAACCGCATCTGGTGGTCGAATACTACTCGCGCTAAGCGGGTCGATTACCCAAGGTTGAGAAGGGCCGGTCCAAATGGACCGGCCCTTTTTCGTTTCAGTTCCCGCGCAGGCGATCGAGCCCGCGGGCCAGGTCTTCGAGGAGGTCGTCAGGGTCTTCGAGGCCGGCATGGATGCGCACGGTGGGGCCGGGCTGTTGCCATTTGGTGGCGGTCCGTGCGCTGGTGAGGTTCGTGGGCACCATCAGGCTTTCATAGCCGCCCCAGGAAAAGCCGAGGCCAAACAATTCCATGCCGTCGATCATGGCGGCAACGCGTTCGTCGCTGGATTCTTTCAGCACGATTCCGAAAAGACCGCTGGAGCCCAGGAAATCGCGTTTCCAGAGCGCATGCGTGGGATGGTCCGGGAGGGCCGGGTGCAGCACGCGATGCACTTCCGGCCGGGCTTGCAACCAGCGCGCCAGTGTGAGCGCCGTCTGCTGATGCTGCGCCAGGCGCGCACCGATGGTGCGGATGCCGCGCAAGGCCAAATAACAATCGTCACCACCGACGGCAAAGCCCATCCCGTGCACCTGTGTCTTCACCTGGGTGAAGAACTTTTCGCGCATGGTGATGATGCCCATCATCACATCGGAGTGACCGACCAGGTATTTGGTGGCGGCATGCACCACGAGATCGAGGCCATGGCGATAGGGTTTGAAGTAGAGGGGGCTTGCCCAGGTGTTGTCGAGGATGGCGATGCAGCCCTTGGCATGGGCGGCCGCGGTGATCGCGGGGACGTCCTGGATCTCGAAAGTGTGCGAGCCCGGGCTCTCCATGTATACGACTTTGGTATTGGGTCGGATGAGTTCGGCAATGCCAGCGCCGATCGTGGGGTCGTAGTAAGTGGTCTCGACGCCGAACCGTTTGAGATGATTGTCACAGAAGACGCGGGTCGGCTCGTAGGCTGAATCCACCATCAGGATGTGGTCACCCGCGGAGACGAAACTGAGGAGGGCACCGGCAACGGCGGCGAGCCCGGAGGGAAGGGCAACGGCTCGATCCGCCTCTTCGAGTGCCGCCACAGCTTCTTCCAGTGCGAAGGTGGTCGGTGTGCCGTAGCGCCCGTAATAGACTGTGTTGAAGCGATCTTTATGGCGCGCACGCATGTCCGCGACGCTGTCATAGAGGATGGTCGAGGCGTGATAGACCGGCGGGTTGACGACGCCCTTATTGGCCTTGGGGTTGTTCCCGGCATGGGTGGCCAGGGTGCGGTCGCGCTTCTTCATTACGGGTCATCCAGCGAGCTGCGTGAGTGGCTCAGGAGGCTTTACCATCCCGCGACGCGGCTTCCTAGCCCGGGGGCGTCCTGCCCAGCCGAGCAATAACTGAAACTTTCTTAATGTGGCGATTGGCCTGTCTTTTCAAGCGTTCCGCAGGGCTTAACAGGCGGTCAGGAAGCTTGTAGGGCAACAACCCATGTGTTAGAGAAAAATTAAGCCGGTTCGCACCTCTGGGAACTGCACCTGCGAAAAGTGGGGCATTGGTGTGCTGGTGACGAAGAACAAATGATCCAGGGAAGGACTAAAATATGAAACACGTTAAATATGCTGTCGCTGGCGTTGCATTGCTCGCTGGGATGGCGAGTGCTGCGCAGGCGGCTACGCTCGACGACGTCAAGGCGCGCGGCAAACTGGTTTGCGGCGTGACGACGGGCCTCGCCGGTTTCGGCGCGCCGAACGACAAGGGCGAATGGGCCGGTCTCGACATCGACCTTTGCAAGGCCGTTGCCGCCGCCGTCTTTGGCGATGCCACCAAGGTTGAGTACAAGCCGCTTTCCGCCGAACAGCGCTTCACCGCCTTGCAGGCGGGTGAAGTTGATGTCCTGGCGCGCAACTCCACCTGGACCCTTTCGCGCGACACGCAGCTCGGCCTCGATTTCGTCGGCGTCAATTATTATGACGGCCAGGGCTTCATGGTGAACAAAGAGCTCGGCGTGAAGAGCGCGCTGGAGCTGAAGGGCGCCACCGTCTGCGTGCAGGAAGGCACCACGACCGAAAAGAACATGGGCGATTTCGACAAGGCCAATGGCCTGGGCTTCGAGCCGGTCAAGTTCAAGGAAAACGATCAGGCCCGTGCCGCCTATGACGAAGGTCGCTGCGACGCCTACACCACCGACGCCTCCGGCCTTGCCGGCGAGCGCACCGCGCTGAAGGACCCTGCAGCCCATATCATTCTGCCGGAAATCATTTCCAAGGAGCCGCTGGGTCCGGTCGTTCGCCATGGCGACAGTGCCTGGGGCGACATCGTGCGCTGGACGCATAACGCGACCCTGGTGGCCGAGGAAAAGGGCATCACCATGGCCAATGTCGATGACGTGAAGGCCGCTAATGGTGCCGACAACGCTGCTGCCGATGCGGAAATCCAGCGTCTGCTGGGCATCACCGACAAGATGGGCGAAGGTTTGGGGCTCAGCAACGACTGGGCCTACAACATCATCAAATCCGTCGGCAATTATGGTGAGATTTTCGACCGCAACGTCGGCCCTGCGACGCCGATCGGTCTGGAGCGCGGCTTGAACGCGCTGTGGACCAAAGGCGGTCTGCAATATGCACCGCCTGTCCGCTAAGCCAGATCACCAGTGATATCCTACGCCCGGCCCAGAGCCGGGCGTAGGTTCTTATCATTTGCACGCAACCCTGTGGGGAGGCGTTGACATGGCGTCAGCAAAGACTGCCGCAGCCGTCAGCGGCGCGGATAATCTATCTCACGACAAAAAGATCGCTTTTTGGCGCGACGAGCGCATGCGCGGCCTGATTACTCAGGTAGCCGCGATCCTCATCCTGCTCTCTCTCTTCGCCTTTCTGATCTACAACTTCCTTGAGAAGCAATCGAAGAGCGGCGGCCCGGCGATCAGTTTCGACTTTCTTGAAAATGTCGCCGGATTTCAGCTCAGTTTCTCGCTTCTGCCGATCACACTGGATTCGCCTATCGGCCTGCTGATCGTTTCGGCGGCGATGAGTACCCTGGTGGCTGCCTTCTTCGCGGCGATCATCGCGACGGTGCTGGGCCTGGTGGTGGGTGTGCTGCGCTTGTCCAGCAACTGGCTGATCTCGCGGATCGCAGCGACCTATATCGAAATCATCCGCAACGTGCCTCTGCTGTTGCAGCTCGTGTTCTGGTACACGCTGGTGATCACGGCCTTGCCGCGGCACAAGGACAGCTTCAGCCTGTTCGACGCAGCCTTTCTGAATATCAAGGGCCTGTTCCTGCCCAAGCCGTTGCTTCAGGAGGGGATCGGGCTGTTGCTTGCCGCGGTGGTGGTGGCAATCATCGGTGCCATCGGCCTCGCGCGCTGGGCGCGCCAGCGCCAGATGGCAACCGGCCAGCAATTCCCGATCATCACCGTCAACACACTCATCATCATCGGCATTCCGGCGATCGCCTATATGCTGCTGCACCAGCCGATCGGCTGGGAATTGCCTGAAAAGGGCGGCTTCAATTTCAAGGGCGGTCTTGCGGTTCAACCGGAGATGACGGCGCTCATCGTCGGCATCGGCGTCAGCACGGCTGCCTATGTCGCCGAGATCGTGCGCGCCGGCATCATGTCGGTGAGCCACGGTCAGACCGAGGCGGCCTCTGCGCTGGGTCTGAAGTCGCAATGGACCCTGCGCCTGGTGGTTCTGCCGCAGGCCTTGCGCGTCATGATCCCGCCCATGATCAGCCAGTATCTCAACGTCGTGAAGAACTCGACCTTGGCCGGTTTCATCGGCTTTGCCGATCTCTTCTCGGTGATCAGCACGTCGCAGAATCAGACGGGTCGGGCGATCGAATGCATCATCATTCTGATGGGATTCTATCTGACCGTCAGTCTGATCATCTCCACCATCATGAATGTCTACAACAAGCGCGCTGCGCTGGTGGAAAGGTGAGGGCGCCATGACCGATACTTCCGCACCCGACATCATTCCCGGCAACCGGCCCAGCCTTCCGCCGCCGGTATCCGAAGCAGGTGTCATCGGCTGGCTACGCCACAATCTCTTTTCGAGTTGGTGGGACAGCCTGCTCACGATAGCGGCGATCTATATTCTCTACCTGATCATTCCGCCCTTCCTCGATTGGGCAATCTTCACGTCCGATTGGAATTTCCTGCCCTCGGTTCTTGCGGGCGAGAAGCAGCCGCAATTTGCCGATTGCACCAGCGGCGGCGCCTGCTGGATTTTCGTCCGGGCGCGGTTCTGGCAATTCGTCTACGGTTTCTATCCCGAAGCCTCGCGCTGGCGGGTCGACATCACCTTCATCATGCTGGTGGCGTCGGTCTACGGGCTTTTGTCGGAGCGGATACCCAACAAGAAACCGATCGCGATCTTCTTCTTCGTGATCTTCCCGTTCCTTGCCTTCTTCCTGCTCCATGGCGGATTGGGCCTGGAAGAGGTGCCGACCTCGAAATGGGGTGGCTTCATGCTGACCCTGATCATCGCGGGTATCGGCATTCTTTTCTCGCTGCCGATCGGTATTCTGCTGGCGTTGGGACGCCGGTCGCAATTGCCGGTGGTGCATCTGCTCTGCGTGCTCTTCATCGAGTTCGCGCGCGGCGTGCCCCTGGTCACGATTCTCTTCATGGCCAACATCATGCTGCCGCTGTTTCTGCCGCCGCAATTCGAGCCCGATATTCTGCTGCGTATCCTCATCGGCGTCACCATGTTCGCCTCGGCCTATATGGCCGAGGTCATCCGCGGCGGCCTGCAGGCTCTGCCAAAGGGCCAGTATGAAGGTGCCATGGCGATGGGTCTCGGCTATTGGCAGATGATGCGCCTCATCATCATGCCACAGGCCTTGCGCATTGCGATTCCCGGCATCGTCAACAATTTCATCAGCCTAACGCAGGATACGACGCTGGTGGCGATTGTCGGCCTTTATGACTTCCTCAACATCGTGCGGGCCGGTTCGCGCGATTCCAATTGGATCGGCACCGAGCTCGAAGGCTACGTGTTCTGCGCCTTCGTCTACTGGGTCTTCTGCTTCGCCATGTCGCGCTACTCCATGCGGATCGAGCGCAAACTTCACACCGGCCACAAGCGCCGTTAAGCCGGGGAGGACAATCGATGAGCACAAATGCACAAGCTGTGGGCGAGATGGTGGTGACCGACGAGGTCATGATCAGCCTTTCCGGCGTTAACAAATGGTACGGCCAGTTCCATGTCCTCAAGGACATCGATCTTACCGTGATGAAGGGTGAGCGCATCGTCATCTGCGGCCCGTCCGGTTCGGGAAAATCGACCTTGATCCGCTGCATCAACCGGCTGGAGGAACACCAGAAGGGCAAGATCACGGTCGACGGGATCGAGCTTACCCATGATCTCAAGCATATCGAGCAGATCCGCCGCGAAGTCGGCATGGTGTTTCAGCACTTCAACCTGTTCCCCCACCTGACGGTTCTGGAGAATCTGACGCTGGCGCCGATCTGGGTGAAAAAAGTGCCGAAGAAGGAAGCAGAGGAGGTGGCGATGCACTACCTCACGCGCGTCAAGATTCCGGAACAGGCGGCGAAGTTCCCGGGCCAGCTTTCAGGCGGCCAGCAGCAGCGCGTGGCGATCGCGCGGTCCTTGTGCATGAACCCCAAGGTCATGCTGTTCGACGAGCCAACGTCGGCGCTCGATCCGGAAATGATCAAGGAAGTGCTGGATGTGATGATCGGCCTCGCGCAATCCGGCATGACCATGATCTGCGTCACCCATGAAATGGGTTTCGCGCGCACGGTCGCCAATCGCGTGATCTTCATGGATCGCGGCGAGATCATCGAACAGAACGATCCCGAGGAATTTTTCCATCACCCGAAATCCGAACGGACCAAGCTGTTCCTCAGCCAGATCCTGCATCACTGAGGCGTCAGCCGAGGAGACCAGCCAGGCTTGCGGCGAGATTCGGTTCGGCCCAAAGGATGGGCGCCGGTGCCAGGAAATCCGCGCCGGCGGTGACGATCCGCTTGGCGACCGCAGGGTCCGGCAGGCAGGTAACCACGCTGGGCACGGTCATGACCTCGGCCCACCAAGCGATGAGATCGAGGGCATCTTCGGCATTGTCCGGCGTGAAGGGGAACTGGACGTAATCGGCCCCGGCTTCACTGACTTCCATCGCGACATGCCGCTCCAGCGGACAGGCGACACC
Source organism: Dongia sp. (assembly GCF_041909655.1). Lineage (GTDB taxonomy): Bacteria > Pseudomonadota > Alphaproteobacteria > Dongiales > Dongiaceae > Dongia. The sequence continues at coordinate 34,382 of NZ_JAYRDA010000018.1, forward strand.
GATGACGCCGCCAGCACCGAGACGTCGGCGCGCCTGGGCATAGAGCGCCGGATCATCGAGATGCACGCCATCGGCGCCCAACTTTTCGGCGAGATCGGCGTCATCCAGCAAAACGGCGATACCGGCTTTCTGCGCCGGTAAAAGCAACTCCTTGGCGATAGTCATCACGCGCGCGGCATCACCGCCGGCAATGCGGAGACAGGCAATATCGGCCGCGGCGATGGCGCGGTCGAGGAGGGCTGCGAAAGCAGGCGCAGCGACGCCGCCCGAGATGAGTTCGGGCGGCGTCGTGAGATAGAGCCGGCAGCTGGGTGTATCGGCGCTGATGGCCTTACTCCTTGCCCTGATAGATGCGGATCAGGGTATCGAGCATCTTCAAGGCCTCGTCGCGTGGGCGCTGGAAGGTATTGCGGCCGATGATCGAACCGTTGCCGCCGCCATCGCGAATGCCGCGCACTTCGTCATAGAGGCCGTCCAGGCCCTTCGCGGCACCGCCCGAGAAGACAACGATACGCTTGCCGTTGAAGCAGGCCTGCACGACATGGCGGATGCGCGCCGCCATGGTGCTGATATCGATCTTTTCCTTCTCGTAGACTTTCTTGGCTTCACCCTGTTCGAGGAAAGCCGTCGGCGGCTTCACCTTGATGATATGGGCACCGAGGAGGGCGGCCATATGCGCGGCATAGGCGCAGATATCCATCGCCGTCTCGCCGTCCTTGCTGATGGTGTCACCGCGCGGATAGGACCAGACGACGACGGCAAGACCGGCGGCCTTGGCTTCCTCGGCCATCTCGCGGATTTCCTCCATCATCTCGAAGGCGAAATCCGAGCCTGGATAGATGGTGAAGCCGATGGCCGAGCAGCCGAGGCGGAGCGCATCATTGACCGTGCCGGTGATGGCCTGATCCTTGAGGGTGGCGAGGCTGTTCGAGCTGTTGACTTTGAGGATCGTCGGGATCTGGCCGGCAAAGGTATCGGCACCCGCTTCGATCATGCCAAGCGGGGCGGCATAGGCCGAAAGGCCCGCTTCGATTGCCAGCTCGAAATGATAGTGGGGGTCATAGGCCGCCGGGTTGGGGGCGAAGCTGCGGGCCGGGCCATGTTCGAAACCCTGATCGACCGGCAGAATGACCAGCTTGCCGGTGCCGCCGAGGCGGCCCTGCATCAGGATTCGCGCCAGATTGGCCTTGGTACCGGGATTGTCAGATTCATAATTGGCAAGGATCTTGCGGACTTTTTGCGTCGTTTTCATGCAGTTAGCTCCCGAAGGCCGAACCGGGGCAGGGTGCCGGCCGGATGGTGATAGGTCGGGCCCGGTTCATAGCCAGAAATGGCCGCAAGTTCAATGCGGGGAAGGGTGAAACCTGGCTTTCGCCACACCTAAGTTATGGACGCAGGTAGACCCGGCGGCCCAATTGAGCAGCGATATCGGTAACTTTTCCGGTAATCCGCTCTGGCGCAGCAATCGCGACGGCGGCAAGGCCGGCGCGTAGGGCCTCGATGGCGAGGTCGGCCCGTGCCCCGCAATCAAGGACGATCCGGGCATTCCGGCCGGGAAAATCACGATCCAGCGCCTGTTGAAGTGCAACGAACCAAAGAACACCGTGGATACTCGCGGCGTCCGGTGGGGACCACAATTCATCCGCCTCCGGATCCGCGCCCAAGGCTGCCTTTGCCTCAGCCAGGTTCGTGACTGGCGGGGCCATCAGGGTTGTACAAGCGGCGGCATGTTGGGGACCCATTTGGCGGGGTCCGGGGAATGAAAGGCGAAGGCCAGCTTGAAGCTTTCCGCGATGCGCTTGGCACGCTCGATGAAAGCCGCGGCGAGCCGGTCGGAGAAGAGCTCGTGGGCGGTTGCCTCGAACAGGCTCAGCCAGCGGGCGAAATGCTGTGGCTCGATACCGCCGACCTTCAGGTGGGCGGGAATCGGGCGACCTTTGTACTTGCCGCTGGTCAGCATGACCGAGGACCAGAAGCTGCACATGGTCTGCAGATGTGGCCCCCAATCCGCCCCGATCGCGCGTTCGAAAATCGGTGCCAATTCCGGGTCACGCCGGATGCGGGCATAAAAGGTCGCCACCAAATCCTCGATCTGGGCTTCGGTCGGCAGCAAATCGGTATCGGGCAATGAAACCGGCATGTCAGATTCCGCTTTAAGGTTCATGTAGAATACTTAATTTACGGCGAGGCCCGCAGCAATGCGACATCATGGTTCTTGGGACTTGGCGGGGAAACGCCTATCGTTGTAATTCAGAATAATTCGCAATATTGTTGCGCAATAGCTTCACGCGGCCTCAGAACTCTTTGGAATTCGACATTCTACAGATTTCTGCGGGTCGCTATCGAACGGGTGTGGGTGCCTTGGTTGCGATGAATTCCTCTGCCACTGCCCCTCGGCACCGTTCGTTCATCGGTCGGTGGCAGTCACATTTCTGGACCATTGCCGTCTGGCTGGTGGCGGGTGCCGTCGCTTTCCCGATCGTCATCGTCTTTTCATACGTGCTGGCGCCGCGCGGTGAAATCTGGGCGCATCTCGCCGAAACGGTGCTGACACGCTATGTCGCCAACTCGCTGATCCTGGTGACTGGCGTCGGCGTCGGTGTGCTGCTGATCGGGGTGCCGACGGCGTGGCTGGTGACACTTTGCCGGTTCCGCGGCCGCCACTGGTTTGATTGGGCGCTGCTGCTGCCCATGGCGATGCCGGCCTATGTCGTCGCCTATACCTATACCGGGCTTCTCGATTATGCCGGCCCGGTACAGTCTGCGATGCGGGTGTTCTTCGACGCGCCGGGTGGCCTGCGCTGGCTGCCCGAGATTCGGTCACTGCCCGGTGCCATCCTGATGCTGGTCCTGGTGCTTTATCCCTACGTCTATCTGCTGGCGCGCGCGGCCTTCCTTGAGCAATCGGCCTGCGTGCTGGAGGTCAGCCGGACATTGGGCTGCTCGCCCTGGCGCGGCTTCTGGCGCGTGGCGCTGCCGCTGGCCCGGCCGGCTTTGGTGGCGGGGGTCGCTCTGGCGCTGATGGAAGCGCTCAACGATTTCGGCACCGTGCAGTATTTCGGGGTCGAAACGCTGGCCACTGGAATCTATCGCGTCTGGCGCGGCATGGGCGACGCGGTCGCCGGCGCGCAGATCGCGGCCCTTCTGCTGGTGCTGGTCTTCATCCTGCTCTGGATCGAGCGCTGGTCGCGCGGCCATCGCAGCTTTGCTCATTCCAGCACCCGGTATCGACCTCTGCCGCGCTACCAGCTCCGTGGCTGGCGCGCGGTCTGCGCCGTCATGTGTTGCGCATTGCCCGTGTTGCTGGGATTCTTCGTGCCGGCGGCCGTGCTGCTCTCCTGGGCGATTGCGAATTTAGACATGTGGAGCGCAGATCGGTTTGTCGTGCTTGTACGCAACAGCTTCATGATGGCCGGCTTTGCCGCTTTGCTCGCCGTGATGTTGGCCTCGATCCTGGCCTATGCGCTGCGTCTTCGCCCGTCGATGCCCACGCGCCTTGCCGTGCGCATCGCCAGCTTCGGTTATGCCATTCCGGGACCGGTCCTGGCCGTCGGGATTCTGCTGCCTTTCGCGGCGATCGATCATGCGCTCAACGACTGGCTGCAGGCCGCTTTCGGGCTGTCGCCGGGCCTCATTCTGAGCGGCACATTGGTGGCCGTGACCTTTGCCTATCTGGTGCGCTTCCTGACAGTGAGCCTCAACGTGGTCGAAGCCAGCCTCGGCAAGATCACCTATTCCATGGATCATGCGGCTCGTTCGCTGGGGCGCACCTCACTCGGCACCCTGGGCAGTGTGCATCTGCCGATCATGCGCGGCAGTCTGCTGACCGCGGCCATCGTCGTCTTCGTCGATGTGCTGAAGGAATTGCCGGCAACCCTGGTGCTGCGCCCGTTCAATTTCGACACCCTTGCCACCATGACCTACAACCTTGCCAGTGACGAGCGGCTGGCCGAGGCCGCCGGGCCGGCACTTGCTATCGTTCTGGTCGGCATCGTTCCGGTCTATCTGATGGCGCGGGCCAGCGCCTTCGCCCGGCCGGGTCAGCAACCTGCGGAAACGATGACCGGCGCACCGCTCGATGGAATGAAGATCACAGCAGAATGACCGACCCGACTTTCGCCCTGGAATTGAAGAATATCAGCCACACCTACGGCGATCTGCGCGCGGTCGACAATGTCTCGCTGCATATCGATGCCGGCGAACTGGTCTGTCTGCTGGGGCCGTCGGGTTGCGGCAAGTCGACCATCCTGCGGGTTGCGGCAGGCCTGGAGCAACTCCAACGCGGACAAGCCAAGATGGCGGGGGGCGTGGTCGCGGACGGTGCCAACGGCCTCAGTGTGCCGCCGGAACAGCGCGGGGTCGGTCTGGTCTTCCAGGACTTCGCGCTCTTTCCGCATCTTTCCGTCGCCGGCAATGTCGCCTTCGGTCTCGGCCATCTGCCACCCGCGGCTCGGTCGCTCCGTGTCGCCGAGGTGCTGGCGCAGGTGGATATGGGCGACTATGCGGCAGCCTATCCGCATGCGCTGTCCGGCGGGCAGCAGCAGCGTGTAGCACTTGCCCGCGCGCTGGCACCGAAACCGGAAGTGCTCCTCCTTGATGAGCCATTTTCTGGCCTTGATGCCCGTCTGCGGGAACAGATCCGCGAGGACACGCTCCATGTCCTCAAACGCAGCGGCACAGCAACGCTCATGGTCACCCATGATCCGGAGGAGGCCATGTTCATGGCCGACCGGATCTATTTGATGGATGCGGGGCGGGTGGTGCAGAGCGGGTCGCCCGACATGCTCTATCGCCGGCCGGTCAGCGCTTTCGTCGCTCACTTTTTTACCGCCCTCAATGAATGGCGCGGCCCAGTGGTGGACGCCCATGTTGCCAGTCCCTTCGGCCGCCTGCCGACGCCCGGGCTCGCAGACGGTGTGGTGGCACAGATTCTGATCCGGCCGGAAAGCCTGCGGGTGGTGCCGCCGGGGGAAAGCACCTCTGCCGGCCAAATCGTGGCCGGCCGCCTGGACGAGATCCGGTTTTTGGGCAGCGTCAGATTGTTGACCGTCACTCTGGGCGCCGAGGGACCGCAACTCAGAATCCGGCATAGCGGCCGCTTCCTGCCCGAAATCGGGGGGCAGATTTTGATCCATCTCGACCCGCTGGACGCCCTGATCTTCGCCACGGGTGACGAGGTGCCGTCGCTCCACCATCGGGAGAGTGGCAAATCTTCTGTCTTGTCAGGCTCTTAAGGCAGCCCATATCAAGTAAATATCAGGCGACAAACTATTGTGGCCAAGCGGCGGATTTGCGATAGTCCGCCCGGGTCCGGCGCTCTTCGCCGGAAGTGTATGGATTTAGGGAGAGGACCCAAGAAATGGGTAGCTTCAGCATCTGGCATCTTCTGATCGTGCTGGTCGTCGTGCTCGTCCTGTTTGGCGGCGGCGGCAAGCTGTCGAAGATCATGGGCGACTTGGGCGCCGGCATTAAGGACTTCAAGAAAAACATCAAGGACGGCAGCAAGGAAGACCCGGAAGCCAATACGGCCGCCAAGACCGAGGACAAGACGCGCGAGACCATCGTCGATCGCAGCTGAGCTGTGTCGCGTCGCCTGGGTTTCTCACCGCTGCTGGTTCGTTTCATGGTTCTAGGCCAAAAAGGGTAACGTCGGATGTTCGACATCGGCTGGAGCGAGATGGCGATCATTGCCGTCGTCGTCTTGGTTGTGCTCGGCCCCAAGGAACTGCCGCACGCCCTGAAGACGGTGTCGCATTGGATGCGCACCGCCCGCAAGCTGGGCTCCGAGTTCCAGAGCGGCGTCAATGAAATCGTCCGCGATGCTGAGCTTGAGGATGCGCGCAAGCAATTGCAGGGCATCAGCAAGAACTCGATCGAGAAAAAGATCGAGCAGGCAATCGATCCTGCGGGCGACCTCAAGAAGGCCATGAACGAAACGACCGAAGCGGCCAAGCTCGACACGGCCGCCAAGCCGGCGCCGGAAATTGCGGCCAAGCCGATCGATCCATTTGCCAACATCTCGAACACCACGCCATCCGGTCAAACGACGATCGCCGACAAGAGCCCGAGTGATCAGGATGTTGGCGACAAAGGTGTCGGCGAGAAAAGCATTTCCGCGTGAGTAACCATCCATGACCGGCGCTGAAGAAGACAAGAAAATGCCGTTGCTCGACCATCTGGTCGAGTTGCGCTCGCGCCTGCTCTATTCGGCGCTGGGGTTTCTTGTCGCCTTTCTGGTCTGTCTCTATTTCGCGCAGCCGATCCTCGATTTCCTGCAGAAACCGCTGGCGGCCCTGCTGCCGGAAGGGCGCCGGATGATCTTTACCGATCTCACCGAGCCGTTCTTCACGCAGCTCAAGGTGGCCGCCTTTGGCGCCATCTGCATCTCGTTCCCGGTGATCGCGTCCCAGCTCTGGGCGTTCATCGCACCGGGTCTCTACAAGCATGAAAAGCAAGCGTTCCTGCCGTTCCTGGTGGCGACGCCGGTGATGTTCGCGATCGGCGCCAGCTTTGTCTATTACGTCCTGATGCCGATGGCCTGGAAGTTCTTCCTCGGTTTTGAAACACTGGGCACGGAAAGCACGCTGCCGATCCAGCTCGACGCCAAGATCGGCGAATATGTCAGCCTGGTGATGAAGCTGGTTTTCGCCTTCGGCTTCTGTTTCGAACTGCCGGTGCTCCTTACGCTGCTGGCCAAGGTGGGTATCGTCTCTTCCAAGGGGCTGCGCGAGAAGCGGCGCTATGCCGTCATCGCGGTGACCGTGGTGGCTGCGATCGTGACGCCGCCCGATGCCATCAGCATGATGTCGCTGATGTTGCCCATGGTGGCGCTTTACGAGATTTCGATCTGGCTGGCGCGGCTCATCGAAAAGAAGCGGGACGAGGCCGAGGCGGCCGATGAGGACGCTTCCAGCACCGACATCACCCCGGCCTGATCCTGCCCCAGGCGCCCGCGTTCACGCTTTGACCGGTCGCCGCTTCCAGCATATAAGTTGAGCCGAATCATCGATTTGGAGCTCGGCCGCTAGATGTTTGATCCGAAATGGATTCGTGACAATCCGGATGCTTTCGACTCGGGTCGCCGCCGGCGCGGCTTGGCGCCGCTCGCCCAATCCGTCATCGCCCTGGATGCCAAGCGCCGCACTGCCCAGACCGCCTGGCAGGAGATGCAGGCCAAGCGTAACGAACTTTCCAAGCAGGTCGGCCAGTTGAAAGCCAAGGGCGGCGATGCAGCCGCCGTGATGGCGGAAGTTGCGGCCCTCAAAGATCAGATGGCCGCGGCGGAAATCGAGGAACAGAAAGCTGCGGCCGAATTGGATGCGCTGCTGGAACAGCAGCCCAATTTGCCGGCAGCCGACGTGCCGGAAGGGCCGGACGAAACCGCCAACCGCGTCGAACGCGAGATCGGCAACCGCCGCAACTTCGCCTTTGCGCCGAAGCAGCATTTCGAACTTGGCGAAGCTCTGGGCCTGATGGATTTTGCCGCGGCGTCGAAGATATCGGGCGCGCGCTTCGTCGTGCTGAAAGGGGCGCTGGCGCGCCTGGAGCGAGCCCTGGCGCAGTTCATGCTCGACCTCCATACCGGCGAACATGGCTATACCGAGATCAATCCGCCCTTCCTGGTGCGCGACGCGGCACTTTACGGCACCGGGCAATTGCCGAAATTCGCCGAGGATCTGTTCAAGACCGAGCAGGGGCTCTATCTCATCCCGACCTCCGAGGTACCTCTGACCAATCTGGTGGCGGATGAGATCATCGACGAGCCGAAGCTGCCTTTGCGCTTCACGGCGCTGACGCCTTGCTTCCGGTCCGAGGCGGGTGCCGCCGGTCGCGATACGCGCGGCATGATCCGCCAGCACCAGTTCGTGAAAGTCGAAATGGTATCGATCGCGCATCCGGATGAATCGGATGCCGAATTGCAGCGCATGACCAAATGCGCCGAAACCGTGCTGTCACGCCTGGAACTGCCCTATCGGGTTCTCACGCTCTCGACCGGCGATATGGGCTTTGCCGCGCAGAAGACCCATGACATCGAGGTCTGGCTGCCGGGGCAGGGCATGTACCGCGAAATCTCCAGTTGCTCGAATTGCGGTGACTTCCAGGCGCGCCGGATGAAGGCGCGCTGCCGCAAGCCGGGCGAGAAGGGCACCCGATTGGTGCACACGCTCAACGGCTCGGGCGTCGCCGTCGGCCGCGCGCTCGTCGCCATTCTTGAAAACTATCAGCAGGAAGATGGTTCGATCCTGATTCCGGCCGCCTTGCGGCCTTATATGAACGGCGTCGAGGTCATCAAAGCCCATGCTTGAACTTCCTTTTGATCTGAAGAAGGCGCGCATCCTGGTCTCCAATGACGACGGCATCCATGCGCCGGGCTTGAAGGTGCTGGAGCGCATCGCCAAGAGCCTGTCGCCTGATGTCTGGGTCGTGGCGCCGGAGAGCGAGCATAGCGGCGCCTCGCATTCACTGACCCTGCGCCGGCCGCTGCAGATCAGCAAGGTTGGGCCGCGCCGGTTTGCGATTTCGGGAACGCCTAGCGATTGCACGCTGATCGCGGTCAATCATCTTTTGAAGGACCGCCGGCCGGATCTGGTTCTCTCTGGCATCAACCGCGGCGGCAATCTTGGCGAGGATGTGCTTTATTCAGGGACTGTGGCGGCCGCGATGGAAGGGGCGATGCTGGGGATTCCGGCAATCGCCTTCAGCCAGGTGCGGATCAAGGACAAGCTGCATTGGGAAACCGCCGCGGCCTTCGCGCCGGAGGTGATCCGCAAACTGACCTCGGTTGCCTGGCCCAAGGGCGTGTTGATGAGCGTCAATTTCCCGGCCGTGCCGCCAAAGGAAGTGACCGGGATCGAGACGGGCCGGCAGGGGCGCCGCATGTCCCATGTCGAGGTGGTGCATGCCCGCGATCCATTCGAGCGTGAAGTAACCTGGATCGGCGATTTCCCGACCGATGAACCGGAACATCCGGAAACCGATCTGGGCATCGTCCTCAACAAATCGGTTTCGGTGACGCCGCTCCATTTCGATCTGACGCATCATTCCATGTTGCGCCGGATTGACGGCTTGTTTTCGAAAAAATCGACGCTGAAGAAAGCCGCCGCGAAGAAGGGCAAGAAGAGGGGTATCGGCCCGCAATGAGCCTGCACGCACGCAAGATCCGCATGATCATGAATCTGCGGCGCGCGGGCCTTACCGATGGCGACGTCCTCAATGCCATCGAACGGATCCCGCGCGAATTGTTCGTGCTCGATCATTTCCACGACCAGGCTTACGAAGACCAGGCTCTGCCCATCAGCCATGGCCAGACCATCAGCCAGCCGCAGATCGTCGCCATGATGACCGAGGCGCTGGAGGTCAAGAAGACCCACAAGGTGCTCGAAATCGGCACCGGCTCGGGTTATCAGGCCGCTGTGCTTTCCAAACTCTGCCGGCGCCTTTACACGATCGAGCGCTATAAATCGCTGCTCGCAGAGGCGGAACAGCGTTTCCATCAATTGCGGCTCCACAACATTACGAGCCGCTGCAGCGACGGCAGCAAGGGCTGGCGCGAGCAAGCGCCCTTCGACCGCATCATCGTCACCGCCGCCGCACCGGAAGTGCCGCAGGCGCTCGCCGATCAATTGGCGGTGGGCGGTATCATGGTCATTCCGGTGGGGCCGGAGCGCGGCGATCAGGTATTGGTCAAGCTGACCAAGAACGATGATGGCAGCCTTGCGGCAAAAGTTATTTCCGACGTGCGTTTCGTGCCGTTGGTGGCGGGTGCCTTGCCGGAAGGCGAGCCGCGTCCGGCGCCGCGGCGGATGGAGAACTGAGCGATGCGGCTTCGTCGCATGAACGCCTTGGGCATGATGCTGATCTGCGGGGCGATGTTGACCGCCTGCGGTGGCTTGCGCGCGCCCATCTTCGACCAGTCCGGCGACGCCGTGGCGACCCCCGCCAATCCGCAGATGGGCAAGATCGTCAATGACGCCTATTTCGTGGCGCCGGGCGATACCCTGGCGACGATCTCGGCCCGCACCAATACGCCGATCCGGGCCCTTATCGACAACAATGATCTGCAGCCGCCATATAACTTGCGTCCCGGCCAGGAACTGCGCATTGCCGAACGTCAGGCCTATACGGTGAAGTCAGGCGACACGTTGAGCGGCATTGCCAGGAGGTTCCAGGTGTCGCAAAGCGCTTTGGTCGATCTCAACAATCTGACGCCGCCTTATCTGCTGCGCATCGGCCAGTCGCTGACCCTGCCCAGCACGCTTGAAGCGCCGCAGCAGACCATGGTCGCCCAGCAGCCGATCGATGCCGCGCCGTCGGGTTCCGTCGAGGCAACACCCCTGCCGCCGGTTGGCGGCGGCAGTGCGCAAGTTCCCGCCGGCAGCCAGGCCGCAACGCCGACAGGTGCCAAGCCCTTCACGCCGGATCCCGTCGCCAGCTCGCCCACGACAGCGGCGCCAACCTCGACGCCGACCGCGCCGGCATCCAATACCGGTGCCACGGTGCCGGCAGAGCCCGATCTCACTGCCGCGGAAGAGGCGGCGGAACATGCCTATGAAGAGGCGCAAAAGCAGAAGCAAGCCGCGAGCGCAGCAACATCGGCGCCCGTGCCCGCGCCGGCGCCTGCCGCGGTCGAGGCCGCGCCGGTAGAAAGTGCGGCTGCGGCACCTGTGGTGGGGCCCGCGAGTTCCGCCGGTTTCTCCTGGCCCGTCCAGGGTAAGGTGATCGCGAAGTATGGCGCCACAGCGGACGGTCTGCGCAATGACGGCATCAATATCGCAGCACCCGCCGGTGCACCGGTCATGGCTGCCGCCGACGGCACCGTCGCCTATGCCGGCAACCAGCTGCGTGGCTTTGGTAACCTTATCCTGGTGCGGCATTCGAACGGTCTCATCACCGCTTATGCCCACAATCAATCGCTGCTGGTCGAGAAGGGCGCCAAGGTGAAGCGCGGAGATGTCATCGCCCGCGTCGGCTCGACCGGGAGCGTTGACAAGCCGCAGCTCCATTTCGAGATCCGCAAAGGCGAAGAAGCCGTCGATCCGATGAAGTATCTGGACGGTGCTTAAGGACGGCGCCGCTTAAGGCTCTACCGGCGTGTCGCCGGGAAGACCCCATTCCGCCCAGGAGCCATCATAGACCGAGACGTCGCGATGGCCGATCAGCGATAAGCCGAGGGCGAGCACGCTCGCCGTGATGCCCGAGCCGCAACTGGTGACGACGGGCTTCTTGAGGTCGATACCGGCCGCTTCGAATTTTGCCTTCAATGTCTCGCCATCATGGAAAGTCTGGTCGGGCTTCAGGAGCTGTGTGTAGGGCAGGTTTTTCGAGCCAGGGATATGGCCGCCGCGACGACCTGGCCAGATCTCGGGCTCGGTTGCGTTGAAGCGGCCACTGGCGCGGGCATCCAGGACCTGGTCGCGCGCTGTCTTCAGATTGGCCAGCATCTGCGTCTTGCTGCGTACCTGCGTGTTGTCGAGCCGCGCGCTGAAATGGCGTTCGCGCGGGATCGGCTGATGGTCGTCCACCGGCCGGCCTTCCGAGAGCCATTTCGGCAGGCCGCCATCAAGGACGGCCACGTCCTTCGCCCCGAAAATGCGGAACATCCACCAGACGCGGGCGGCGCTCATCATGCCCTGGGAATCATAGATGACGATGCGGTTGCCGTCGCCGATACCTAGCTTGCGCACGCGCGAGGCGAATTTCTCCGGCGGCGGCAGCATGTGCGGCAGGTCAACGCTGCCATCCGAGATATCGTCGATGTCGAAGAAAATGGCACCCGGTATGTGCCGTTCGTCGTATTCGGCACGCGCATTCTTGTTCTGCATCGGCAGGTAGTAGGTCGCGTCGACGATGCGCAGATCCGGCTGATCAAGATTGGCGGCGAGCCATTCGGTGGAAACGAGGTATTGCGGATTGACGTAGCTGCCGGCCATGTCGATGCGTTCCTTCAAGCCCTGAAAGCGATATTGACGCGCTTGTTCATCTTGCCCTTGCTCTCGATTTTGGTCACCTCGACGGCGCCGATCTCGCCTGTACGGCGCACATGAGTGCCGCCGCAGGGTTGCAGGTCGACGCCCGCGATGTCGAGCAGGCGTACCTTGCCCTGACCCGACGGGGGCTTCACCGACATGGTGCGGACGAGTTCCGGCGTTGCTGCAAGTTCCTCGTCGCTGATCCAGCGCGGTGTGACGTCACGGTCCTCGGCCACCAGTTTGTTGAGGCCCTCGGTCAGCACCACCTTGTCGAGATTGGCATCGGGCGGCAGGTTGAAATCGAGCCGTCCCTTGCCATCACTGATCTGGCCGCCGGTGACATCGCCGGTGATAAGGGAGCAGAGGAGATGCAGGCAGGTATGCATGCGCATCAGCCGGTGTCGCCGCTCCCAATCGATCTCGGCAGTCACCTCGGCGCCGATGGCGGGGAGGGTGCTGCCTTCGGCGGGAATATGCAGGATCTCGCCGGGTGCGGCGCCTTTGCGTGTATCGGTGATCTCGATCGCGCTGCCGTCAGAAAGCAGGAGGCGCCCGACATCGCCGGGCTGGCCACCACCGGTCGGGTAGAAGACCGTGCGATCCAGGCGAATACCCTCGGCATCCGCGCTGGTCACTCTGGCGGTGCAGTTCTTGAGGTAGGAATCCTGACGAAAGAGCTCTTCCATCCCGGTCGACTTTTTTGCTGCGTTAACCCCGATCATAGATGGGGGCACCGGGTGGTCAAGGCGACCGATTGTACCGGGACGATTTCGCGTTTAGAGCCAGCCCGGGTTAAAGCCAACCGGGCGTCGGCAGTCCCTTGCCGACCAGGAAGGCCGGGTTGAACAATTTAGACTGATAGCGCGTGCCGAAATCGCACAGGATCGTGACGATGGTATGACCCGGCCCCAATTCCCTGGCGAGGCGGATGGCGCCTGCGACATTGATACCGCTGGAACCGCCCAGGCACAGGCCTTCTTCCTTCAGGAGATCGAACACGATCGGCAGGGCTTCGGAATCAGGAATCTGGTAGGGGAAATCGACCGGCGTGCCTTCGACATTCTTGGTGATGCGGCCCTGGCCGATGCCCTCGGTGATCGAGGATCCGGACGATTTCAATTCGCCGGTCTTGAAATAGGAATAGAGCGCGGCGCCTTCGGGGTCAGCCAAGCCGATCTTTACCTTCGGGTTTTGCTCTTTCAGGAACATGGAAATCCCGGCCAATGTCCCGCCCGTGCCGACGGCGCAGACGAAGCCGTCGATCTTGCCATCCGTCTGGCGCCAAATCTCCGGACCCGTCGTGCGGTAATGGCCCTGGCGGTTGGCGACATTGTCGAACTGGTTGGCCCAGATGACGCCGTTGGGATTGGTCTCCTTCAATTCCTCGGCGACGCTTTCGGAAACGCGCACGTAATTGCCGGGATCCTTGTAGGGCAGGGCCGGGACCTCGCGCAGCTCCGCGCCGGCGAGGCGCAGCATGTCCTTCTTCTCCTGGCTCTGCGTCTCCGGGATGATGATGAGCGTCTTGTAGCCGCGGGCATTGCCGACCAAAGCGAGGCCGATGCCGGTATTGCCGGCAGTGCCTTCGACTATGAGGCCGCCCTTGCGGATGAGGCCCTTCTGCTCAGCGTCTTCGATGATCGCCAGCGCCGCGCGATCCTTCACCGACCCGCCGGGATTGAGAAATTCCGCCTTGCCGAGAATGGTGCAGCCGGTGAGTTCGGAGGCCTTCTTGAGTTTGATGAGCGGTGTGTTGCCGATCGTGTCGACAAAGCCCTGACGGTAATCCATCTCAATCCTCGCGGAAATCTGTTCTTGGTGTGAAATTAGGCGCTTTGCCAAGGTGGATCAAGGGTCAGGCGGGCTTTCTGAGTGGCGCCAGAATGTCTCAGGCAGCGACGAGCTCGAACTTATCCACATCCACCAAGCCAAGATCCGTGATTTTGAGGTGTGGAATAACCGGCAGGGGCAGGAAGGCCATCTGCAGGAAGGGTTCCGCAAGCGGACAACCAAGGTTTCGGACGGCCCGGCGCAAGGCACCGATCTGCATGGCAACACTTTCGAAGCTGTGATCGCTCATCAACCCCGCTAGAGGCAGGGGCATTTCGGCAAGGATCTTGCCGCCTTCCGCCAGTACGAAACCGCCGCCCAGTTCGATCTGCCGGTTGACCGCCAAGGCCATGTCGGAATCCACACTGCCGACGACGCAGACATTGTGACTGTCATGGCCGATCGAGGAGGCGATGGCACCGCGCGCGAGCTTCAATCCCCTGACGAAGCCGCGGCCGACACTGCCTCTGCGGCCGTGCCGCTCGAAGACGCAGACCTTGATCACATCCTGGGCGAGGTCGACGAGGCGCTCGCCGTTCTTGTAGGGCAATGTCAAGGTGAGGAAGTCGGTGAGGACCTGGCCTTCGCGGATGCCGATGACAGGCCCGGTCGGCCCACTCGCCGGCACGCGGAAATCCTCGGCGCGGACCGGCTTCAGTTTCACGGAATTGTAGCCGACCGGCAGCGGCATCTGCCGCGCGGCGAAGAGCTCGTCATCCACCACGCGGCCACCTGCGATCACCTGCACCACGGCGCAATCGTCGAGATCGCCGAGGAGCACGATATCCGCGCGTTGGCCCGGTGCGATGAGGCCGCGATCGGTGAGGCCGAAACCACGCGCCGCCGACCAGGTGGCCAGGCGATAGACATCGGCCATCGGCGCGCCGGCCTTGATGGCGCCACGGATTAGATGATCGATATGGCCTTCCTCGGCGATGTCGAGCGGGTTGCGATCGTCGGTGCAGAAGCCGAGGAAGGGTGCGGTGCGCGTATTGATGATGGGCGCCAGCGCATGGAGATCCTTGCAGGCGCTGCCTTCGCGGATGAAGACCTGCATGCCCTTCCTGAGCTTTTCCCAGGCTTCCGCTTCGCTGGTCGTCTCGTGGCAATTGCGGATGCCGCAGGCGAGATAGGCGTTGAGCTCGTAGCCCTTCATCAACGGCGCATGGCCGTCGATATGGGCGCCCCAGAAAGCCTCGATCTTGTCGATCACCTCGGGCGTCTTGTGGAAGATGCCGGGCGCGTTCATGAACTCGGCGAGGCCGATGACTTTGGGGTGATTGCGGTAGGGCGTTAGATCGGCGGCGCTGAGCGTGGCGCCTGCCGTTTCCAGATGTGTCGCCGGCACGCAGGAGGAAAGCTGCACGCGCAGATCCATCGCCGTCGCGGTGGCGCTTTCCAGGAAGAAGTCGAGGCCCTGTTTGCCCAGCACATTGCACATTTCGTGCGGGTCGCAGATCGCCGTCGTGGTACCACGCGGAAGCGCGCAGCGATCGAATTCGGCCGGCGCCACCAGGCTCGATTCCACATGCAGATGGCAATCGACGAAGCCCGGCACCGCGATCAATCGGCGTCCGTCGATCTCGCGGCGGCCCTTATAGCTTTCATATGTGCCGACGATGCGGTCGCCGCAGATCGCGATGTCGCCCTGGGCGATCTCGCCGGTGACGACATTGAGAAAGCGTGTGTTCTTTATGACGAGGTCAGCGACGTCCCGGCCCAATCCCTGGTCGATGCCGCGTTCGATCTGCTGGCGCAACGCGCTCATGCTGCCTCTCCTTTGGTGTGGAAGCCTAGCATGCTGTCAACTCAGGCGACAGAGCGGCTCAATGCCGCGCGAATTTCTGGCGGTTTTTGGCGAGAAATACCGAGGCTTCGCCGGCCGGCAGAGGCTTGGACCAGAGGTAACCCTGGCCGAACTGGATGCCGAGCTTGGCGAGGGCCGCTGCCTGCTCTTCGGTCTCGACGCCTTCTGCGACGACATCGCGCTCCAGGATGTGGGCGAGGCTCGATATTACGCGCACGATTTCGAGGCCCTCGCGGCTGTCGGTGATGCGCATGACGAAGGAGCGATCGATCTTCAGCGTATGGAAGGGGAAGCGGTGCAGATGGCTCAGCGACGAATAGCCGGTCCCGAAATCGTCGATCGAGACCTTGCAGCCCATGGCGATGACTTTGCGCAGGATCTCCGCAGTGCGCTCCGGGTTATCCATGATCAGGCTTTCGGTCACTTCCAGTTTCAGCGATCCCTTCGGAATGCCGGTCACTTTGAGCGTTCGCTCAATGTCCTCGAGGAGCCCCGCCGCCATGAATTGCTTGCCGGAAACATTGACGGCGATTTGCGGCGGTTCGCCCTCGGCGGGCATCCAGGCGGCGATCTGGCGCGCGGCTTCCATGATCGATTTGCGGCCGATCTCGACGATCATGTCGGTATCTTCGGCGAGCGGGATGAAATCGATCGGCGAGATCATGCCACGTTCCGGATGGCGCCAGCGAATGAGCGCTTCGAAGCCATGGACATGCCCATCCTTCATGTCGATGATCGGCTGATAGAACAGCTCCAGCTGATCGCCGGCGGCGATCGCGCGCTTCAGATCGGCTTCCAGGCCGAAGCGCTTCATGGCCGATTGATGCATGCTGGGCTCAAAGCGCACGATCTGATTGCGGCCCTGGGCCTTGGCCCGGTAGAGGGCGAGGTTCGCGTCGCGCAGCAATTCGTCGGCGGCGGCGCCGGCCGCCTGCGAGGCGATCACAAAACCGATCGAGGCTTCGATTTCGAGCGAGCGTTCGGCGATATTCAGACGCTCCGCCAGAACCGATTTCAGCGTGCCGATCAGTTCTTCGACCTGTTCCTCAACATTGCCGGCGATGAAGCGCGTCACGGCGAATTCGTCCTCGCCGAGATGGGCGAGTGTGTCGTCGGGGCGCATGGCCTGCTCCAGATTGCGCGCCACCATGATGAGGATGTCGTCGCCCACTTTCTGGCCGAGGCTTTCGTTGAAGTGACCGAAGCGGTCGAGATCGAGGACCGCCATGACGACATCGGCATTCTTGTCGCGCGACCAGAGTTGCAGGGCCTGGTCGGTCCGGTCGATCAGCAGCGCGCGGTTGGGAAGGCCCGTGAGATGCGAATGGAGGGCATTGAACATCAATTGCCGCTCGGCGAGCTTCCGCGCGGTGATGTCGGTCATCGAACCGGCAAAGCGCGACGCCCGGCCATTGCTATCGCGTACCGCCATGCCGCGCACGACCACCCAGCGATCCTCGCCATCGGCGTGGCGCATGCGCAGTTCCTGTTCGAGATGTGTTGAGGAGCCGCTGAGATGCGCATCGATCGCCGCGCGCAAGGTGTCGATGTCGTCCCGGTGTACGCGGTCGAACCAGTCACCCGGCAAACCGGCCATGCGGTCTCCGCGCAAACCCAGCATCTGCTGCCAGCGCGGCGAGGTGTAGAAGGTGCCCGACAGCATGTCCCAATCCCACAACCCGTCATTGGCACCGCGGGCGGCGAGGGCATAGCGTTCTTCACTGCGTTTTAGGTCGACCTCTGCCCGGCGGCGGTTGCGTTCCTCGGCAATGGTTCGGAAAGCCAGTTGCACGGCGGCATTGAGCACGATCGAGACCACCGGATAGAGGACGTTGAGCCAGATCCCATAGGGGAAGAGGGCGACGTAACCCAAGACGAACCAGCCCGCGGCCAGCGCGCCATTGGCGGCGATGCTCGGACCGGTCGCCAGGAACCGGGCGATGAAGGCGCTGAGCGCCCCCAGCAGAACGACCGCGGCAAGGCTGGCGATGCCGGACCAGATCGGCTGCACGATATTGCCGCCATGGAGCAAGCGCTCGGCCACGGTCGCGTTGCGCTCGACACCGGGCAGATTGCCGTCGAAGGGGGTGCGGAAGACGTCGATGCCGCCGAGAACCCGCGTGCCGAAGAAGACCAGCCGGTTCTCGAACACGCCCGTGGGCAACCGGCCGCTGATCACCTCGGCGTAGGAGATGGTGGGGATCGTCCCGGTGGCGCCGAAATAATTGACGACAAGCTCGTTATCGATACCGACCGTTATCTGGCGATCGCCTATCTGAAGATGCTCGCCAAAGGCGATTCCGATATTCCCCTTGCTCCAGGGGATGTCCAGATAGGCGGCGGCTGCCGCGAAGGGCAGGGGCGGAAAACAATATCCGTCGAGGGCCGAGGCCATCAGTTCGGCGCGCGGTGAACCGTCGACGTCGAAATTCACATTCACCGTTCCACCCAGCACGGCGCTGTCCGCCAGGCTGGGGATGGGCGCCTGAATCCGGGGGCCAAATTGATAGACCGCCGGCGGCTCACAAGCGCTGGAGCTATAGGGATAGGCCCAATCGATGACGGAGCCAGGCGGAAGCTCCTCGCCGGAATCTTCCGACATGGCAAAGGCCAGGACGACGTTTCCGGCCCGGCCAATGGCACCGGCCAGGTCGACATCGGCGGCACTTTCATCCGCGAGACGCCGAGCATCCTTCGCCAGTGGATCGGAAGCCGGGCGGCCGCCGGCGAGGGCTTCCAGCACCGTCCGAACCCTGTGATCGAGGTTCTTTTGTGGCTCCAGATACAGGAAGTCGAGCGCTATGGCCTTGGCGCCTTCGGCGGCCACGCGGTCGATCGCCTGGGCCATCAGACTACGATCCACCGGAAGTCGGCCGAAACTGCGGATCGAGGCCTCGTCATAGGCAACGATGACCACGTCGCCACTGGGCTGCTCGGGGCCACGCATGAGGAAGCGCCAATCCAGGGTCAGGCGCTCCAATCGCTCCAGCTGGACGGGTGCGATGTAATGCGCTGCGACGACCAGGGCGGTGGCGAGCAAAGCAGCGAGGAAGCCTGGGCGCCGGGGGCGTGGCGCAGGGCGGCCCCTGACGACTGGCATGGAGTCAGACGGGCGCGGCGATGGCTCGCCATTTTGCTCAAAAGCCTGCGTCACGCCGCGTGATTCCCGTCGCTGATTCTGTAGCGATAATGATCTGTTTTCGCGCGGCGACTCAACCATTCGCTTGCCCGGAGAAAGTGATTCGATCGTGCGGAAGAAATGATTTTCCGCATGACCTCACATTTTTGACCGACTCTCCCTTGGCACTTCCCATCTTCATATCCATAGTTATTATATTTTATAATCAATATGATATTGTATTTTATTCAGGTAAAATTATGCAATTTACGGCGCGACCAGGGGTTTGGGCTGGGGATTGCGCAGTAGAATCGATTCGATTAGCTTTTAACTAGAATTTTAACTTCTCCGGCGCATAAGGGATGGCGCGGTAGCGCAAAAAGGGATGGGCGCAGCGATGAGTCAGACGGAGATGAACGACCCCAAGATCGATGAAGCAAGCCAGATCGGCGGCATGGCGGATGCCATGATGCCGGTCGATGCGCTCACGTTGAACCTTTCGGACCTGCTGCCGGATGCCAATGGCGAGATCGTCATTCTCAATGAGGGGGACGATCCCAGTCTCAACATCGTTACCGATCTCAGGCTGCTGGAAAGCGGCATCGCGGAATCCCACGTGACCGATGGCGGGATCGACGTCAAAGGCCTGCAATACTGGGTCTTCGAGGATGGCACCAAGCTCTATTACTCGCCTGGCCTCAGCATTTCAGTCGATCACGTGATCGCCTGAACGCGGCGGTTTCAGCCAATGTCGAGGCCCGTCTTCAGTACGGGTCCGTCTTAGCCAAGCTCTCTCAGAGCAATTCCTGATCGTCTTCGTCCGACCCGTCCAGCAATTCTGTAATCGGGCTCAGAGATGAGCGCAGGCGCTTGCGCCGAATCAGCTTCTCCTGCGCGGCGGGCGGGAAGTCCGTCAGCATGACGATGTTCTTGCCGATCAAGAGATCGGTGAGATCTTCATAAACGCGGATCATCTCGAGATCGGATTGCAGCATGCTGGGTCGGTCGATATCGGTCGTATCGCGCACGAAATCGACGATTTCCGCATGCGAGGGGGGTAAATATTCCTCGGCACCCGCCGAAATCTCGCGGTAAAGGGCGATGATTCGACCGTCTTCGCCCCGCTTTACGAATGGCATCTTATTCCCCCAGAACACTTTCTGCCGCCATTCTAGCCAGTTGCAGGCGCCGGCTAAAAGCAGAAATGAGAGTCTAGCCAGATTGCCTCCAGTTGTGTCACACTGTCGTGTGTGTCTGTCAGGTGCGTGGCCCGCCGGTTCGGCGGCGTCCGGTCGCCATTTGGCCGCCACCCAATCCCATGTGCCGAGACCCCATGTGCCAAGTCCCATGTGGCCAAACTCATGAGGTTGCATCGTGGGGAAATTGTGCCCTGGGAATCGACCGGTTCCGGGGGCAGATGAGCCATCTCTAAGACCTCAACGAAACCGCAAGAAAGGTCGAGTGGAATGGAGTTGCAACGCGAAACAACGGTGGCGCTGGCGAAGGCGCTGCCGGATCCGAAGCTGGTGCATCGGGTCGTTCAATATCGCGGCCGCCGATATTCGCTGAAACTGGATCAGGCTTCCTGGGCAGCCCTCGAACAGGCCGCCAACCGCCGCCGCATGCGGCTCAATCAACTGGTCGACGAGTTGTCGGTCGCCACCAATCACGAAGGCAATTTTTCGGCCACGGTACGGGCGCAATGCCTGGCCGAGTTGAAGCAGCAGATCGGCGATCTGGAAGACCGGGTCCGTCAGCAATCGATGTCGGGGCAGGGTGTCTCGGCTTCTCTCGTCGCGGATGCCTGCCCTGTGCCGGCCTTTGTCGCCAACGGCCAGAACGTGATGCTCAAAGCCAACGCCGCGGCGCAGAAGTGGCTGGGGCTGGGGGAATCGGCTTTGGTCGGCAAACCGCTCGACCAATATTTTCAAGTCAAGTCGTCGCTACCACTAAACCAGATCGTCGAACAATTTGCCGGCGGCCGGAACCAGGTTTTCCCGGCCCGAATCGTTTGCTTGCGTCCTGGCCGGCTGATCATGGCCAAGGCGAACATCTGCCCGATCCTTCGCCGGGCGGAAGGCGACCTCGCTTATATCCTAATGATTGAAACGACATGATTTTTAGGCGTTTTTAACGCGCCAGACGAGGATGGCCGGCGTCACAGATGCCGGCCATTTCCATTGAATGCCGTGACAATTCCGAACGATTGCACGGCGTAATTATTCCAAATTTTCCCAAAAAACGATCCTGCACATACGATCGTATGTCGATTCAAGCTTAGCTCGCATTGAGCCTCCGGCCCGAGGCTCATATTGTCACGTCACGAACAGGGGAAGCGGCGTCGACGTCCGCATAGTTAACAAAAGATGTCGCCTCCCCTCCTATCGCAAAAGTCCACCCGACTGATTGGAGCGAGCCATGGCCACCGACACCACGAACATCCAAAACGAAACCGTCAATTCGACCGTTGCCCATGAGGGCGAGGTCGAGCGGGCAAACCTGACCCAGGGTGCGACCCAGGTCCAATTGCCCCAGGGCGAGAACGTTGTTCGCATCCAGGTGACGCCTGGCGAGACGAT
>NZ_JAYRDA010000019.1:0-54032 GCF_041909655.1 Dongia sp.
CGAAATCCGCTACGAGGACAACCTCAACTTCTCGTTCGGCGTCGAGGCCAAGGACGGCGACAACGACACCGTCACTGCCAAGATCGACATCGTCATCGACGATGACGGCCCCAAGGCGAATGATGACGGCCTCTTCACCGTGGCCAGCCTCAACACCGCCGTGACGGCCAACGTCATCACCGACGGCTTCAACAACGGCACCAGCGGTGCCGACCAGATCGGCGCCGACACCCCGGCTTCGATCGTGGGCATCAAGCTCGGCGGCGAAAGTGGTTCGTACAGCGATATCGGCCAGCCGATCTACGTCAAGGCCGATGGCAGCCAGACCGCCAACCCGGCCGAATCCGTCGGTTACCTGACGATCGGTTCGAACGGCCAGTTCTCGTTCACCCAGACCGCCGGTGTGGGCCAGGACAAGACCGTCACCTTCTCCTACAAGGTGGCGGATGCCGATGGCGATGCCGATACGGCCTCGTTCCAGGTGAAGCTGCTGAAGCAGGTCGTCAACAAGCCGAACTTCGAAGACGAGAACGTGACGGTCGACGAAGACGGCCTGCCCGGCGGTGCCAATCCGAATACGGCCGCGGCCCAGGGCAATGGCGATGACGTGGGTGGCCATCAGGAAGGCGGCCAGCCGAATCCGGCGAGCGAGGCGATCTCGCGCGACGGCCTCAACATCAACTGGGGCGGTGAAGTCGGCTCGATCGTCTTCAACGTGTCCAATGCCCAGTTGGCGGCTCTGCTCTGCCATAACGGCCTCATCCCGACGACGGCCAATGTCTCCGGCAACGGCACGGACAATCTGATCGTCTGGGACGGCGTGCCGGGCAACAGCAACAAGATCATCGAGTTCAAGGTCATCGATGCCGAGGACTCGACCTATGACGTGATCCTGCACAACCCGGTCAAGCACGCGGCCGGCAACCAGGAAAACGACGTCAACTTCGAAGTGGATGTGACCGCCGGCAACAGCGGCGGCTCGGAGACCAACCAGGTCACCGTGCGGATCGACGACGATATGCCGACCCTCGCGGGTGGAACCGGTAGCTTCAACCTCAGCGTTGACGAAACCGACCTTGGTACCGATGCCGGCATCCTGAATGTTGACCTGTGGTTCCCGGCGGGGACGGCGGGTGCCGATGGCGGCACCACGACCTTCGCTTTGACGAAGGCCGACGGCCAGCCGATCACCGACGGCACAGCGACGGGTCTGGTCGATACCCTGACCGGTCAAGCAGTGTTCCTCTACAAGAACGGTGCAAACGTCGAGGGCCGGACAGCGGGTGGCGTGGTTGTGTTCGTCATCTCGCTCAATGGGGCCGAACTCAAGTTCGACCAGAAGCGGTCGATCGAACATGGAAATACGGCCAGCCATGACGAGCCCAACGTGTTCGTCTCCGGCGTCCATGTGACCAAGACCATCACCGACAAGGACGGGGATTCAGCCAGCCTGACGGCATCGAGCGCGATCACCACCGCCATCTACGATGACGGTCCCAACGCCAATGACGACGGTAACTCGGTCGTGACCTTCGGCCAGCCGATCTGGGGTAACGTCGTTGCCAACGACTCCTCGGGTGCCGATGTCGACACCGGCTTCCCGAATGGCAAGGTTGAGAGCTTCACCATCGACGGCAACACCTATGCCGCCGACGGTGTCACGGCCCACAACATCCCGGGCCATGGCACGATGAAGATGTTCTCGAACGGCGATTTTGAGTTCACCCAGACGGGTGGCTCGGCCGGCAGCCTGGAGATTGAGTACAAGCTGCTTGATGGCGACGGCGACAGCGACACCGCCAAGCTGACCATCACCACGAAGGACCAGCCGATCGAGAACTACATCGTTGTTGGTGAAAACGTCGACGACACGAGCAATCAGACGACCGATCACCGTGTCGACAACTCGCCGAACGCGCCTGACGGCTCGGTCGACGGTGCCAGCGGCAAGGACGTCCTCATCGGTGATGTGGGTGGCAAGCAGACGATCATCGAGCCGGGCAAGAACTACTCGCTGGCCCTGGTCTGCGATACGTCCACCAGCATGGATACCGGTGGTCGCATGAACCTGCTGAAATCGGCGGTGACGAACTTCGTCAACCAGTTGCTGCCGCATAACGGCGTGCTCAACATCACCCTGATCTCGTTCGGGAGTGACGCGGCGACCGAGATCACCTTGACTCTGAACAACGGCAACCTGCCGCTGTTGCTGCAGCAGATCAGCGACCTGCAGGCCGGTCAGAATAGTGGCGGTGGCGGTACCTCGTTCACCAACTATGAGCAGGCCCTGCAGCTCGCCAAGAACTACATGGACGGCCAGCCGGGCAGCTATGAGAAGCACGTCTATTTCATGACCGACGGCGTGCCGACCACGGCCGGCAATGACAACAACGGCGACGACGATGCGGATACGGATCTCAACGAGATCCAGCCGGCCCTCAATGTGATCGACCCCTGGATGGTGGCGGACGCGCCGGTGCAGTTGCATGGCATCGGCATCACCAGCAGTGCCAATGCCAACCTGCTCCGGTATTTCGACAACACCAGCCTCCAACCCGGTACAGTCAGCACGGGCGTCGAGGGCGGCACGGTGACCGACAATTACGGTCAGCCGCTCATCATCACCAGTGCCGAGCAGTTGACTGCGGCGCTGGTCAGCGGCGGCAGCGAAACCACCATCTTCCCGGTCGGCGACGACCTGATCAATGGTGGGGCCGGCAACGATGCCATCCTCGGTGACTCGATCTACTTCGGGTCGAAGGATGCCGGCTGGGCCGCCTATATCGGCGATGTCGCGCATGCCGGTTGGACGCCGGAGCAGATCCGGGCCGACATCTATGCCAACCTTACCACGGGCGATAAGAGCTATGCCCAGGAAGGGTCGGTCGGCGGTGACGACACCATCAATGGCGGTGCCGGCAACGACGTGATCTTCGGCCAGGGTGGCAACGACACCATCCATGGCGACGCGGATGATGACCGCATCGACGGCGGCTCGGGTGCCGACACGCTGTTCGGCGATGGCGGTAACGACTACCTGATCGGTGGTGCGGGTATCGACACGCTGAATGGTGGGATCGGTAACGATACGCTGGTCTATGACGGTCAAGACACCTTCGATGGTGGCGATGGGTTCGATGTGGTGAAGTTCGAAAGCCCTGTCGATATCAACATTGATAACGATGGTGGGGCGGGAAATAACTTCATCGGCCGTGTGACAAACGTTGAGGCCATCGACCTTCGAAACGGATCTACAAGCGATGACTTTGGAAATTCGGGCGATGACAATGCGCTCAGCGCAAGTGATGTGCTCGACATCACCGGCGGTGGTGGTGTGCTCTACATTCTCGGCGACGGGAACGGAGGCGCATCGGGTGCCGATGACCAAGTCGATCTGACCGGCTTCGCGTTCCAGCAAAACGTTACGGTCAACGATCCGAGCAACACCCTCATTCATGGATTGACGTTTGCTCAATACACCAGTGGTGGGGCAACGGTTTTTGTCCAGAACACGATAGACGTCGAATAATCTGAATAAGACGCCTACAGTTGTAGGGCGGGGCCTTCGGGTCCCGCCCTTTTTCTTTGTGTGGACGGGACTTGGTGCGGTTTAAACTTTTGCTTAACCAAGACTGCCTATCTTCCTACAACGATTGAAAGCCGGGTCTGAAGCGGCGGTGGATGGCCGGGTCTTCGCCCGGCCATGACGCAAGGGGTGGGCAGCCCGGATGACCGGGGCAGCGACCTGGCGCGGCCAAAACGGGAAGGGGAGCCCGGACTTCATGGCGATGTCTTCGGTGTGGTCGCAGGGTTACGTGACCGACACGCTCTATACCGACAATGTGTTCCGCGAGCAGGGGCCGGTCTGGATCAATTACGTGGCCGCCTTGAAGGGCTGCCTGCCGCGGCCGCTGGATGAGCCTTTTTCCTATCTCGAGCTCGGCTGTGGCCTCGGCCATTCCATCAGCATCTTCGCGGCGGCCTTTCCGGAAGGCCGCTTCGTCGGCGTGGATTTCAATCCGGCGCAGGTGGATTACGCGCAGCGGCGGGCGCGCGAGCTGGGCCTCGCCAATCTCAGCTTCGTCGAGGCGAGCTTCCAGGACATCGCCGCCGATGCGGCGGGTATCGGCATCGCGCGCGGCCTCGACAAATTCGACTTCATCGCCTTTCACGGCATCTATAGCTGGATCCCGGAAGAGGCGCGGCGTGCCATGCAGCGCATCGTCTTCGATCGCTTGCTGCCCGGCGGCCTGGTCTATAACAGCTACAACACCCTGCCGGGCTGGGCGGTCGAGGCGCCGCTGCAACGCCTGGCCAGCGAGCTGGCGCGTGTGGGCAGCGGCGATTCCAGCAACCGCGCCCGCGCCGCCTTCGATCGCATCGGCGGTCTCGCCAAATTGAAATCGGGCTATTTCGCCACGGCGCCGCAAATCGACAAGGCGCTGGCGGGCCTTGCGCGCAAGCCCGGCAATTACCTGGCCCATGAATATCTCAACGGCGATTGGAACGCCTTCTATGCGCCCGACGTCGCCGATGAAATGGCGCGCGCCAAACTGGATTACGTGGGGGCGGCGACGCTCATCGAAAACCACGACGATCTGGTGCTGGGCGACGAGGCGCGCAAGCTGATGGCGGCCGAGACGGATCCGCGCCTGCGTGCGCTGCTCCATGATTTCCTGGTCAATCAGAGATTCCGCCGCGACGTCTTCGTGCGCGGTCATGCCCGGCTGGGCCCCCGCGAGATGCGGGCGCAACTGGCGCGCTTTCCCCTGGTGGCGCAGAAATCGCTCGGCGATCTCAAGCCCAGCATCAAGGTGCCGCGCGGCACCGTCACCTTCGATATTCCGCAATTCGATGCGCTGAAGGAGGTGCTGGTCGCCGGCGCCGCTACGGAAGGCGATTTTGCCTTGGCCTTCACCCAGGCCGGCGGCAAGGCGCAGGATTTTGCGCGCCTGATGATGATCCTCACCGCCACCGGCACGCTGACGCCCGCGGCCAGGAATTTCCAGCCGGCGCCGCTGGTCAAATCCGGCGGCCCCAAATCGCGCGAGGGGGGCAAAGGCGAGGGCGGTGTGCCGCGCCAGCGCGCCACGCTGAAATCCAACGCGATCCTGTTGCAAAAGGCGGCGGAGAAGGGGATCGCCGCCACCCTGGCCAGTCCCGTGACCGGCGCCGCATTGCAGATCGCGGCCAGCGATGTGCTGGCGCTCCTCGAATGCCTGGCCGGCGCCGCCACGGTGGAAGGATTGGCCACCAAGCTGCAGGGAAACATGACCAAGCGCGGCTTCCAGGTTTCCCAGGACGGCAAGGCCGTCACCGAACCGGCGGCAGCCAAGGCGCGACTGAAGACTCAGGCCGAGACGTTTATCGGCCAGACTCTGCCCTTGCTGCGACGCCTCGGCCTGGTGGAATCGGCCTGAGATCCGAGGCCCCCTGCAACCCCGGGTTAACTAAATTCGTTTATCCTGTGTTCTGGCGAATTTTGCTGCGGCGCGGAAGGTGAGCTTGATCACTTTTTGCGTCCTTCGATGAAAAGATCACAACGCCCGGTCTTATCAACCGGGCTGAATATGGTAAAAGACGCCCCCGGAACGCCCTGAAAGAATTGGACTTAGCGTCATGTCGTCAAGCCCCAATACCGGCTCCAAGCCCGGGTCCCCCGCAGCCGGCAATGTCACAACTCCCGCCGCGGCGACGGCTTCCGGTGTAGGCGCCGGGACCGCTGCCACCGCCACGCCGGCCAAGGCCGCGCCCCCCAAGGCAGCGCCGGCCGCGAAGGCGCCCGAGCCTCCGAAACCAGCCCCAGCCAACCCGGCTATGCCACTTTCACAAGAAGCCGCCGCCAAGTTGCAGGCAGCCATGGCCGCCGCGACCGCTGCCGGAGGCAATGCGGCTAGCGGTGGCGGGAATGGCGGCGCCGTTCCGCCACAGATGCGCCCGGCCCCGCAGGGTGCCGATACCCCGGGTGGGGCCGTTGCGACCCAGGCGCCGGCGGGTCCGCCCGCCGAATATTCCGGCCCGGTCATGCGCGAAGATCCGCTGCTGGCCTGCCTCGTCATCCTCACGCGCATTTTCAGCAATCCGCGCTCGCCCGCCGCCATCGCCCATGGCCTTCCCATCGGCGAGGAGGGCATCAATCCGGACATCTTCCTGCGCGCGGCCGACCGCATCGGCCTGGCCGCCAACAAGGTCAAGAAGCGCCTCGACCAGGTCGATTCCATGACCTTGCCGGCGGTGCTGCTGCTGAAGGACCGCAAGGCCTGCGTGCTGCTCTCGGTGCCGAAGGACGGCAAGGTCGAGGTGGCGACGCCCGACACGATGGACGGCTCGCATTCCATCCCGGTCTCGCAATTGGTCGATCTCTATACCGGCCACATGCTGGTGGTGCGCCCGAAGATCCGCCTCGACACGCGCTCGTCCGACATCAGCGAGGCCAAGCCCCAGAACTGGTTCTGGGGTGCCGTCATGCGCTACACCCCGGTCTATTTCGAGGTGATCGTCGCGGCGCTGCTGATCAATTTCTTCACCATCGGCACCTCGCTCTTTTCGATGCAGGTCTATGACCGCGTCGTTCCCAACAAGGCCGAAGACACCTTGCTGATGCTTGCCTTCGGCGTGCTGCTGGTCTTCGGTTTCGATTTCGGCCTGCGGACCCTGCGCGCCTATTTCCTCGACATGGCGGGGAAATCGCTCGACCGCAAGGTTTCCTCGGCACTGTTCCAGCAGATCCTTTCGATCCGCATGTCGGCAGGGCCGCAATCGGCCGGTGCCTTTGCCAGCAATATCCAATCCTATGAGACGCTGCGCGACTTCTTCACCTCGGCGACGCTCTCGGCCATCATCGATCTTCCCTTCGTCATCATCTTCCTGGTGATCATCTTCGTGATCGCCGGCGAAGTGGCGGTGGTGCCCGCAATCCTGATCCCGATCGTCATCGCGGTTTCGATCCTGGTGCAGTTCCCGATGAAGAAGGCGGTCGAGCGCTCCTACCGCGAAAGCGCCCAGAAGCATGCGACCCTGGTCGAAGCCATCAACGGTCTCGACATGATCAAGGCCACCTCGGCCGAGGGCCAGTTGCAGCGCGATTGGGACGGTTACGTCGCGGCCTCGTCGGAATCGGCCAAGACCTCGCGCTTCTGGTCCACGATCGCGGTCAATTTCGTGATGATGTCGTCCAACCTCGCTTTCGCGGGCGTCATCCTGGTCGGCTGCTACAAGATCTTCAATCACGACCCGGCCTCGGATGTGGCGCCGCTCACCACCGGCGCGATGGTCGCCGCCTCGATGCTGACCAGCCGCGCCATGGCGCCCCTGGGCCAGATCGCCGGCCTCATCGTGCGGTTCCATCAATCCTGGACCTCGCTGCAGGGTCTCAACCGCCTGATGGCACTCCCCATCGAGCGTCCGGTGGGCAAGGTGTTCCTGCGCCGCCCGGTGATCGAAGGCGCCATCGAGTTCCGCAACGTCGTCTTCAAATACCCGAATGCGCAGACCAATGCCCTGGAAGGCGTCTCGTTCCGCATCCAGCCGGGCGAGCGTGTCGGTATCGTCGGGCGCATCGGCTCCGGCAAGACCACGATCGAACGCCTGGTTCTCGGCCTCTTCGAGCCGACCGAGGGCGCGGTGCTGGTCGATGGCGTCGATATCCGCCAGCTCGATCCCACCGATCTCCGGCAATCGGTCGGCTGCGTGCTGCAGGATCCGCATCTCTTCTTCGGCTCGGTCAAGGACAACATCACGCTTGGCGCGCCTTACGTCGACGAGGAATCGGTCATCCGCGCGGCGACCCTTGCCGGCGTCGATCAATTCGTGCGGCAGCACCCCTCCGGCTATGACATGCCGGTCGGCGAGAATGGTCGTTATCTCTCCGGCGGGCAGCGGCAATCGGTGGCGGTGGCGCGAGCCATGCTGCTCAATCCGCCGATCCTGCTGCTCGACGAACCGACGTCGTCGATGGACAACTCGACCGAGAACGCCTTCAAGGCACGGCTTGGCGAAATCGCTCATGGCAAGACCATGCTGCTGGTGACGCATCGCAATTCGATGCTGTCGCTGGTCGATCGCCTGATCGTGCTCGACCGCGGCAAGGTGGTGGCGGACGGACCGAAAGCGGGCGTGCTTGACGCGCTCATGAAGGGGCGCATCCGCGCCAATGAAGGTTAAGTAATTATGTCGATAACCAACAAGGACCTTTGGGTCGATCCGGCTTCCGCCGAACGCGAAGGCACAAGGATGTTCGGCCATGTGTTGCTGGTCGCGATCTTGCTGGTCGCCGTCGCCTTCGTGACCTGGTCGCATTTCGCCGTGCTCGACGTCATCACGCGCGGCGAAGCCAAGGTTGTGCCCTCCAGCCAGACTCAGGTCATTCAGAGTCTCGACGGCGGCATTCTCGAAGACATGAAAGTGCGCGATGGCGAGCTGGTCGAAAAGGGCCAGCCGATTCTCATCATCCGCAACGATACCGCGGTGGCCAGCCTCGCCGAACTGACGCAGCGTTATTACATCGCCGCCGCCGCCGTGGCGCGTCTCAAGGCCGAGATCGCCGGCGTGCAGACGCCGGAGGAAATTCCGTTCCCGCCCGACGTGCTGGAAAAGGCGCCGGAAAAGATCGATTCCGAAAAGGCGCAATTCACCGTGCGCTTCGCGCAGCTGCGCTCGCAGCAGGCGACGCTCAACGATGACGTCAACCAGCGCCAGCAGCAGATTCGCGCCATCGACACCAAGATCAAATCGGCCCGCAGCCTGATCGGCACGGCGCAAAAGCGTCTCGACAACCTCATCAAGCTGCGCGCGGCGGGTGGCGCCGGCGAAAACGAAGTGCTGGAAGCCCAGCAGCAGGTACAGCAATTCCAGGCCGATATCGAGAACGCCCAGGCCGAGCGGCCGGGCGCGGTCGCGGCGCTGGAAGGCGCACAATCCAAGCGGGAAGAAGCAGTCGCGACCTACCGCGCCCAGGCCGCCCAGGAACTGGCCAAGCACCAATCCGATCTCGCCACCGTTCGGGAATCGATGAAGGATGCCGGCGCCAAGGTTCGCCGTACCGAAGTGACCTCGCCGGTCAACGGCACGGTCAAGGATATCAAGATCCGCACCATCGGCGGTGTCATCCAGCCAGCCCAGGACATCATGGAAATTGTTCCTATCGAGGACAATCTTCTGATCGAGGCTCAGATCCGTCCCCAGGACCGCGGTTTCATCGCACCGGGCCAGCCGGCCAAGGTTAAGATCACCGCTTATGA
Source organism: Dongia sp. (assembly GCF_041909655.1). Lineage (GTDB taxonomy): Bacteria > Pseudomonadota > Alphaproteobacteria > Dongiales > Dongiaceae > Dongia. The sequence continues at coordinate 9,240 of NZ_JAYRDA010000019.1, forward strand.
CTTCAGCATTTATGGCGGCCTCGATGGCGTGGTCGAGGATATCAGCGCCGACGCTATTGAAAACGAAAAGAAAGAGTTGTATTTCCGAGTCCGCCTGCGCACCGATAAGAGCTATCTGGTGGGCAAGGAAGGCGAGAATCTGCCGATCATTCCGGGTATGACCGCGTCGGTTGATATTCTGACTGGCAAGAAAACAGTCCTAGAGTATCTGCTGAAGCCGATCCTGAAGGCCCGGGAACAGGCACTTACCGAGCGCTAACTGACGCGAAACGGACATCTAAGACATTAGAAAAAGTTGCTGCATCAACGTAGTAAATCGGGTAGAAACGTTTCGTGGAATTGCCTTAAAATATGTTTAACGACGCTGAACCGTTGTTATCCCGTGCACGAATCGGGGACGTGTTTGTGGGCGGGGAACCATCTCATTGGGGGTAGACGCATGATTGAAGTATCGCGGACGCGCATCTCGAAGGCGCTGCTGCTGAGCGCCGTAGTCGGTATGACCATCGGCATGGGGAGCACTGGCGCACAGGCAATGTCGCTCCAGGAAGCGATCCAGCTCGTCGTAACCACCAACCCGACGGTGGGCGAGCAGGTCAAGAATCGCCGCTCGATCGACCATGAACTCCGTCAGGCGCGCGGCCTCTATCTGCCGCAGATCGACGCTGAATTCAGCATCGGGCCGGAATTTTCGGAAAACGGCGGCGTAGATCGTCCCGACGCCGCCTTGGACCAGGGCCCGCACGACAACGGCCGCTGGCTGGTTCGCCGCGACGCGCAGGTCAGCCTGACGCAGCGCATCTTCGACGGTGGCTTCACCGATAGCGAAGTCGAGCGCCAGCAGGGCCGCATCAAGTCGCAGGCCGAGCGTATCCAGGATCTGGCGCAAGTGCAGTCGCTCGATGCCGTCGAAGTGTATCTCGACGTGCTGCGCCACCAGGAGCGCGTGACCAACGCCGAAGTGAACGTGGCCAAGCACGAAGAGATTTTGGGCCTCGTCCAGTCGCGCGCTGAACTCGGCGGCGGCAACATCGCCGACGTCCGCCAGGCTGAAGCCCGTCTCGCGACGGCGCGTTCCAGCCTCATCCAGATCCAGGGCGATCTGCGCAACGCCCAGGCGACTTTCGTTCGCGTGGTCGGTGCGCCGGCGCAGGATCTGCAACCGGTTGCAACCGGTGCCGACATGCCGATCCCGGCCGATGTCGACCAGTCGGTCGCGCGCGGCATGCAGATGAACCCGAAGATCCGTCTCGAGAAGCACGACATCGACGTCGCCGAAGCCGAGCTGGACAAGGAAGATTCGGTGTTCTGGCCGGAGGTCAACCTCGAGGTGACCGGCAATGCGAACCGCTGGAACAACGGCCGTGAAGAGCAGACCTATAACGCGGCGGCCTTGGTGGTTGTGAACTACAACCTCTATCGCGGCGGTGCGGATATTGCTCGCTCCAAGGAATTCAAGGAGCACATCAACGAACAGCTCGAGCAGCTTCGTCAGCGCGAGCGCGAAGTTGAGGAAGACGTGCGCGTTTCCTGGGCCGATCGTCAGACCCAGCAGGAAAGCGTCGAGAACCTCGGCAAGCAGGTTGATGCCAACCAGCAGACCGTCGACGTCTATCAGCAGCAGTTCGATATCGGCCAGCGCGGCCTGCTCGATCTGCTCGATGCCGCGAACGATCTCTTCCTCTCGAAGGACGATCTGATCTCGGCTCGCACGTTCGAGACCTTCGCCAATTACCGTATCGTCGCCGCGCAAGGCGAGCTGGTGCAGTATGTCGGTGCGACCATGCCGGTCGAAGCGACCCCGGACGAAGTCGAATACGCCGAGTAAGCCACTCGGACTTCCGAAGAACAGAACCCCGCAGCTTTGGCTGCGGGGTTTTTTCTTTGTGCGCGCGGCAGAGTTTTCGGAATGCATGCGCGGGATGCTGCGCGCTCGAGGCGATCGGCCCAGTCTTGATACCCAGTCTTGATACAGGGGAAGGGTGGAGGCCCGGGCCGGAATCGAACCGACGTACGAGGATTTGCAGTCCTCTGCATGGCCACTCTGCCACCGGGCCCCAGAGCGCATGGCAGGACATCGGTCCGATCTCAATCGGATGGCCGGGCGGTTCCCCGGCCCGCGAACATCCCTGCGGGCGCCAGAAGGCGAGGGGACGTATAGAGCCAGGGGGTGGGCAGGGTCAAGTGCGGCGGAAACCCACACGATACAGTGACCAATTGGTGACGAATCGTTCTTCGGCAATGCCTGGTATTTTAACGATGCCTATTTTAACGATGCCTATTTTAACGATGCAGGGGGCGCCGCCTGCTCTTCTTGTCGCGCTGCGGCAATCCCGCTATATATCGCGACTAGGTCCAAGGCATTGGGCTGGCGCGCAGAGTCCGATGGGATCTGGGGCGCGGGACAAGTTTCATTTCACGGGTTTCCGGTAGGTCGATCCGGTAGGGGCCAAGCTCATGGTTACGGCAGCAACAAGCGATTTCGCCGCGGCGCGGCGCTTCATGGTGGATGGTCAGATTCGCACCAACAAGGTGACCGACGAATCGCTTCTGGCGGCACTGGCCGATCTGCCGCGAGAGCTTTTCGCGCCGGCCGAATTGCGCGCCCGCGCCTATCTCGACGACGACCTGCCGCTGGGCGGCGGCCGCTACATGATGGAACCGATGGTGCTGGCGCGGCTGCTGCAGGCGCTGCAGATCGCCGATGGCGATGCTGTCCTCGTGGTCGGTGCCAATACCGGTTATGGCGCTGCCTTGGCGGCGATGCTGGGTGGCGCGGTGACGGCGCTGGAGAGTGATTACAAGCTCCTCGATGCGGCACGGCGTTCCCTGGGCGGTGTCAATGTCGCGCGTCCGGTGGAATGTGTGGCCGGCCCGCTGACCGAAGGTTATGCGGCGCGGGCACCCTATAAAGCGATCCTGATCGAAGGCGCTATCGAAGAGGTGCCGCCGGCCCTTGCGCAACAACTGGCCGAAGGCGGTCGTCTCGCCGCCGTGCAAGCCCAGGGCGGTATCGGCCGTGCCATCCTGTCTACCAAGGCGGCCGGCAATCTGTCTTCGCGCGTGCTGTTCGACGCCAATGTCTACATGCTGCCCGGCTTTGCCAAGCCCCGCGGCTTCACTTTCTGAGGCCGGCGGTCGCGTGATGCAAAATCCGGACGGCTTGCAAATCGGTGTTGCCGCGTTGCGCGATATGATCGCGTCGGGTGCGCCGGTGGCGATGCTGGATGTACGCGAACCGTGGGAACACGACATCTGCCGGATCGAGCGCAGCGTCCTTATTCCGCTGAGCGAACTGCCGGCGCGCAGCGCAGAACTCGGTGCCGATGAGGCGCCCCTGGTCGTGATCTGTCATCATGGGGCGCGTAGTTTCCATGCTACCCTCTGGCTGCGCCAGCAGGGATTCGACAATGCGGTGAACCTTGCCGGTGGCATCGATGCCTGGGCGAGCGAGATCGATCCCTCGATGCGGCGTTACTGAGATAGCAAGGGTTTGGGATGAACACGAAAGAACGGGTGACGGTCATGAAGCGGCGAATCTCGAAGAACCTGGTCAGCGGCATTCTTGCCGTCCTGTTGTCGAGCGCAGGCGCCGCCACGGCCCAGGCCGTCGATCTCAATGAAGCCCTGGCGCAGGCCTATATGGGCAATCCGACGCTGGAAGCGGCGCGCGCCTCTCTGCGTGCTGTCGATGAAAGCGTGCCCGAAGCGTTGAGCGGCTGGCGGCCGTCGGTGATCGGTCAGGTCCAGGCCGGCAAGACCTGGGTCGATCAGAACACGCCGCAATTGCTGGACGATGATTTCGAGCCGCGCAGCTATGGCGTCACCGTCACGCAGCCGATCTTCAATGGCTTCGAAACGGTATCCAGCACATCCGCGGCTGAAAAGCGCGTGCTCTCCGGCCGCGCCGATCTTCGGACGTCTGAGCAGGATGTGCTGTTCCAGGCCGTACGCGCTTACATGCAGGTTGTGCGCGACAAGGCGGTGCTAGAACTCAACCGCAACAACGAAGAAGTCATCGCCACCCAGCTCCAGGCGACGCGCGACCGCTTTGAAGCGGGCGAAGTCACTCGCACCGACGTCGCCCAGGCCGAATCGCGTTTGCAGGGCGCCGTTGCCGGGCGTATCGAGGCGGAAGGCAATCTCACGGCCTCGATCGCCATCTATCGTCAGGTGATCGGTCAGGAGCCGGTCGACCTCACCATGCCGACCGAAAAATTGTCGCTGCCGGCCAGCCGTGATGAGACCGTGGCGCAAGCCGCCAATGCGCCGATCGTGGTCTCGGCGAAATATCTGGCCGAGGCCGTGAAGGACGATATCGACGTTGCGTTCTCGGAAATGCTGCCGACCGTTTCGCTGGAAGGTTCATGGTTCCGCAACGAAGAGCAGAGCAGCAGCGACGGCTCCTATGACGAGGGGCAGATTTTGGGCGTGTTGCGTGTGCCGCTCTATCAGGCCGGCGCGCCGGATGCGCGCGTGCGCCGCGCCAAGCAGCTCTATCATCAGAGCCGGCGACAGATTGAAGAAGCCAGCCGCTCCAGCGAGCAGACGGCTGTCGATTCCTGGCAGGCCCTCGAAACCGCCGAGGCGCAGATCGTTTCCTTTGAGGAACAGGTGCGCGCCACCGAAGTCGCGCTGGATGGCGTCAAGCAGGAACAGTTGGTGGGAGCCCGTACCGTCCTCGACGTCCTTGATGCCGAGCTGGAAGCTCTCAATGCCAAGGTGAGCCTGGTCGAAGCCCAGACCACCGCGGTGGCTGCCCGCTATGCCGTTCTCTCGGCCGTCGGTCGCCTGACCGCGCAGGAGCTTGCTCTGGACGTCGGAATCTACGATCCGACCGAGCATTATGACGCCGTCCGCAACAAGTTCATCGGGACCGGTCCCTCGGTCGAATAGGCCCGTTTCGTGCCGGCCAAGGCTGGAAAGGGCTCGCATCGACCTGGCTACATCTAGTGCGAGCGGGGCCGGCTCTTCCCATTTCTTGAGAAATGCCAATAAAGACGTTAGGATAACCGACATAGCTGGGAGCGACTCGGCTCGGCACACCAATTGCTTCCAGGAGGATCGCTCGAAGAGCGCTTCTGGGGATGTGGTGCGTCAGTTCACCGAGGCTTGAGGCAGACGACGCAAGACGATCGATGTTGGGCCATGGCGCCCGGCATGAAGGTGACCCGGTCAGGGATTGGTGAATGGCGGACGCCAAGGGCAATCAAGAACCGTCGATGGAGGAAATCCTTGCCTCCATCCGGCGTATCATTTCCGAAGACGGCGAGCCGAAAGAAGAAGCGGCGGCTCCGGCGGCGAACGGCCATGCCGAGGAAGATGACGACGATGCCCTTGTCCTGACGGACATGGTCGTCGGCGAGAGCAATGTGGTGGAGTTGAAGGAGGAGGCGCCGGAACCGGCGCCAGTCGCGCCTCCACCGCCGCTTGACGTCGCCATGGACGAACCGCCGGCCCCTGTCGCCGAGCCGGAACCCATGCCGGAACCCGAGCCCGAGCCGGAATCTCCAGCGCCAATGGCGCTCGAAACCGAGGCGCCCATGGCTGCGGCGCCTAAGCTTGAACAGCCCGAGCCTGAAGAACCAGAGCCCGAAGAGATCGAGCTGGAAGAGGCCGACGCGGCCTCCAGTCCGGATGATGGCTTTGCGGCCGTGCCGTCCGGTGCCGTGGTCAGTACAGGACCGGATTCGGAGTTGGTTTCCCCCGACGTTGCCGCGGCCAGTGCCGCCACCATGGCCCAGTTGGTCGCACGCAAGGCATCCTCAGCGATACCGCGCAACCAGACCCTGGATGGCCTGCTGGTCGAAACCCTGGTCCGTCAGGCGGTTGAGCCGATGTTGAAGGAATGGCTGGACGAGCACCTGCAGGAAATCGTCGAGCGGCTGGTGCGCCGTGAGGTCGAACGCCTCTCCCGCAAGGCCGAACTGAGCTGATTTCGGCGGATTCCCGCCCCCTTTGACTACTTGCCCGGGATCGCTATAACACCCGGCAATCCTCGTTTATTCCGGACATGAAGGTTGGCCAGCGATGCTGGAAAAGACGTTTCAACCCGCCGAGGTTGAGAAGAAGCATTACGACGCCTGGGAAAAGGCCGGGGCCTTTGCGGCCCATCCGACCTCAAACAAGGCGCCCTATACCATCATGATGCCCCCGCCCAATGTGACGGGGAGCCTTCATATGGGCCATGCGCTGACCTTCACGTTGCAGGACATCCTCACGCGCTATCAGCGCATGAAGGGGCGCGATGCATTGTGGCAGCCGGGCACCGATCATGCCGGTATCGCCACCCAAATGGTGGTCGAGCGGCAATTGGCCGAGCAGGGCATCAAGCGCACCGATCTCGGGCGCGAGAAGTTCCTGGAAAAGGTCTGGGAGTGGAAGGCGGAATCCGGCGGCACCATCACGCGCCAGCTTCGCCGCCTCGGTGCTTCGCCCGATTGGCCGCGCGAACGCTTTACCATGGACGAGGGTCTCAATAACGCCGTCCGCAAGGTCTTTGTCGATCTCTACCGCCAGGGTCTCATCTACCGCGACAAGCGGCTGGTGAACTGGGATCCCAAGCTGCATACCGCGATCTCCGATCTCGAGGTCGTGCAGAAGGAGCACAAGGGCCATCTCTGGCATTTCAAGTATCCAGTCGAGGGACAGGAAGGCCGCTTCCTCACCGTGGCGACGACACGTCCCGAGACAATGCTGGGCGACACCGCCGTCGCCGTGAATCCGGAAGATGAGCGCTACAAGGATCTCGTCGGCAAGTTTCTGATCCTGCCGCTGGTCGGCCGTCGCATTCCCGTGGTCGCCGATGAATATGCCGATCCCGCAACCGGCAGCGGCGCCGTCAAGATCACGCCGGCTCACGACTTCAACGATTTTGAAGTCGGCAAGCGGCATGGGCTCGAGATGATCAACATCCTCGACCGTGACGCTAAGCTTAACGAGAACGTGCCCGAGCCCTATCGCGGCCTTGACCGCGACGTGGCGCGCAAGCAGGTGGTCGCCGATATCGAGGCTTTAGGCCTTCTCGAAAAGATCGATGACCATCTGATGACGCGCCCTGAAGGCGATCGCTCGGGCGTTGTGATCGAGCCCTGGCTTACCGACCAATGGTATTGCGATGCGCATACCCTGGCGCAGCCGGCGATCAAGGCGGTGGAAGAGGGCAGGACCGTCTTCGTGCCCAAGCAATGGGAAAACACCTATTTCGACTGGATGCGCAACATCCAGCCCTGGTGCATCTCGCGTCAGTTGTGGTGGGGCCACCAGATTCCGGCCTGGTTCGGTCCCGATGGCGAGATTTTCGTGGCGCTCGACGAGGCCGAGGCAAAAGCCGCGGCGCTGAAGCATTACGGCAAGGATGTCGAACTCACGCGCGATCCCGACGTGCTCGACACCTGGTTCTCCTCGGCGCTCTGGCCCTTCTCGACTTTGGGCTGGCCCGATCAGACTCCCGAGCTTGCGCGCTATTATCCTGGCGATGTGCTGGTCACCGGCTTCGATATCATCTTCTTCTGGGTCGCTCGCATGATGATGATGGGCATTCATTTCATGGGCGATGTGCCGTTCCGCACGGTCTACATCCATGCCCTGGTGCGCGATGAGCACGGTCAGAAGATGTCGAAGTCGAAAGGGAACGTGATCGACCCCCTCGACCTCATCGACAAATACGGCTGCGACGCCCTGCGCTTCACCCTGACGGCCTTGGCGGCACAGGGACGGGACATCAAGATGTCCGAGCAGCGCGTCGAGGGTTATCGCAACTTCGCGACCAAGCTCTGGAACGCGACCCGCTTCTGCCTGATGAATGAATGCAAGGCCGATCCCGATTTCGATCCTGCCAAAGTGACGGCGCCGGTCAATCGCTGGATGATCGGACGTCTTGCGAGTTGCGCCCAGGCGATCGACCAGGCGATGGCGCAGTATCGCTACAACGACGCGGCCTCGGCGCTCTATCGCTGTATCTGGAACGAGTTCTGCGATTGGTATGTCGAATTTACCAAGCCGATCATTCAGGGCGACGACGAGAAGCTGAAGGCCGAGACGCGCGCCTGCACCGCCTGGGTGCTGGGGCAACTCCTCCACCTCCTCCATCCTTTCATGCCCTATATCACCGAGGAATTGTGGCCGCAGCTCGGCGAAGGCAATACCAAACTGCTGATTGGCGAGCCCTGGCCGGAATTTTCCAAGCTCGCGATCGATGTCGAGGCCGGTGCCGATCTTGATTGGGTGATCCGCCTTGTCTCCGAAATCCGCACCCTGCGCGCCGAGATGAACGTGCCGCCTGGCGCCCAGATTCCGATCATGCTGCGCGATGCCAACGACCGGACACAGGCGCGCCTCGGCGCCTATGGCGATCTCATCCGCCGCCTGGCCCGGATTGACCGCATCGATCTGCTCTCCGGGGATGGCCCCAAGGGAGCCGCGCAGATTGTGATCGATGAGGCGACCGTCCTGCTGCCGCTGGCCGGGATCATCGACGTCGACAAGGAACGCGCCCGCCTCAAGAAGGATTTCGACAAGGCCGCCGGGGAAGCCGAGAAAATCGCCAAGAAGCTCGGCAATGCCCAATTCGTGGCCAAGGCCGATCCGGAAGTGGTCGAGGAACAACGCCTGCGGCTGGTGGAAATCGAGCAGATGCAAGGGAAGCTGCAGCAAGCCCTGGACCGTCTTGCGGCCATCTGAGCCACCTTGCAGCCTGTAACCGGGCCGTCATAATGGCGGGATGCATCGCGCCCCGGCAATCTGCGGCTTGATGGTTCTTGCCACCCTGCTGCTGGGGGTGGTGCCGTCTGCTTTGGCGGAGCCCATTCAGCATTTGGGATTGATCTTCTCCGACGAGGAGGGCGGCTTCCGGCTCCTCTCGGTCACCGGCACAGGTACACTCGACGACCCGATCACCGTGGTCGAGGAAGTCACCGATCCCAAGCGGCATATTATCCTCGTCATCCGGGGCTTCGGACGCGGTTTTGGCAATCGGGTCGGCACGCAACATCTCACCGCCTTTGCCATGCGCAAGATCGTGCGCAATCGCAGCGACCGGACCTGGCGCAACTACCAGATGGAGTTGCGCGAAGTTTCGACGCGACGCTCGCCTTATACCGATGGGTTGAGCTTCGGGCAGAACTCGACCCTTGGTGAAGCCTATCCGGCGAGCAGCTTTCCCCATCTCCAGCGTTACGACGAACCGGAAGATTCACTGGGTTTCAGCGGCAGCGAGGTGGCACCGGGCGCGGAGGCCGATTTCCGTTTCATCATCAGCGACATGTCGCCGGTTTCGCAATTCTATCTGGTTCAGATTCCGCTGGAGCCCTTATCGTTTGGGCCCCCGGGTATGCCGGGCAAGATTGATTGGGCCGGCGTGGCGCCCTGACTGTTCATATTGCAGCGCGGAATAATTTACGGCAGAGACGCGCCGCGTAGCGCCATGCACAAAAAGGTATGGTCGAAACACCTGTCGCAACACTATCGTGCTGGCAATTGCCGCGTCCCAGTCACCGTATTGCTGGCGAGGATTTCAGCCCATGACCGCCGAACGCTTCGACAAATCGAAACTGCCCAGCCGCTATGTCTCGGTGGGGCCGCAATCCGCACCGCATCGCTCCTATTACTACGCCATGGGCATGACCGAAAAGGAGATCGCCCAGCCCTTTGTTGGCGTGGCGACAACCTGGAACGAGGCGGCCCCCTGCAACATCTCGCTGATGCGACAGGCGCAGGCGGTGAAGAAGGGCGTCAAGGCGGCTGGTGGAACACCGCGCGAATTTACCACCATCACCGTGACCGACGGCATCGCCATGGGCCATGCCGGCATGAAATCCTCGCTGGTGAGCCGCGAAGTGATCGCGGATTCGGTCGAACTCACCATGCGCGGCCATTGCTACGACGCGATCGTCGGCCTTGCCGGCTGCGACAAATCGCTGCCCGGATTGATGATGGCGATGGTGCGCCTCAATGTGCCCTCCGTCTTCATGTATGGCGGCTCGATCCTGCCCGGCCGCTACAAGGGCAAGGACATCACCGTGCAGGATGTGTTCGAGGCGGTCGGCAAGCATTCCGCCGGCACCATGTCGGATGAAGATCTGCACGATATCGAATGCGTGGCCTGCCCCTCGGCCGGCTCCTGCGGTGGCCAGTTCACGGCCAACACCATGGCCTGCGTCTCCGAGGCGATCGGTCTTGCCATTCCTGGTTCCGCCGGTGCACCGGCGCCCTATGAAAGCCGAGATGCCTATGCCGAGGCCTCGGGACAGCAGGTGATGGACCTCATTGCCCGCAATATCCGCCCGCGCGATATCGTGACACGGAAATCGCTGGAGAATGCTGCGCGCGTGGTCGCAGCCTCGGGCGGTTCGACCAATGCCGGTTTGCATCTGCCGGCCATCGCCCATGAATGCGGCATCGAATTCGATCTGCACGATGTTTGCAAGATCTTCCGCGACACGCCCTATATCGCCGATCTCAAGCCCGGCGGCCGTTATGTCGCCAAGGACATGTTCGATATCGGCGGCGTGCCCGTTCTGCTCAAGGCGTTGCTCGACGGTGGTTATCTGCATGGCGATTGCCTGACCGTGACCGGCAAGACCATCGCCGAGAATCTTGCGGGCTATATGCTGCCTTCCGATCAGGATGTCATCCGCCCGGTATCGAACCCGCTCTCCACCACGGGCGGCGTCGTCGGTCTGCGCGGAAATCTGGCACCGGAAGGTGCGATCGTGAAGATTGCCGGTATGAAGAATCTGGTTTTCACCGGCCCGGCACGCTGTTTCGATTGCGAAGAGGATGCCTTCAAGGCAGTGGACAAACGCACCTATAAGGAAGGCGAGGTGCTGGTGATCCGCTATGAGGGGCCCAAGGGTGGGCCTGGCATGCGCGAGATGCTCTCGACCACGGCGGCCCTCTACGGTCAGGGTATGGGCGACAAGGTGGCGCTCATCACCGATGGCCGTTTCTCAGGCGCCACGCGCGGATTCTGCATCGGCCATGTCGGGCCGGAGGCGGCGGTAGGCGGCCCGATCGGTCTGCTGAAGGACGGTGACATGATCACCATCAATGCCGAGACCGGCGAAATTTCGGTCGATCTTGCCGATACAGAACTCTCCGAGCGCCGCAAATCCTGGCGGCCGCGCAAGACCGATTACCAATCGGGGGCGCTCTGGAAATATGCGCAAACGGTCGGCACGGCGGAGAAGGGTGCTGTCACCCATCCCGGCGGCCAGGCCGAAACCCACGTCTTTGCTGATATCTAACTCAAGGAACAATCATGTCGCTCACTTTCTTCTTCGGTTCCGGTTCGCCCTTTGCCTGGAAAGTCTGGCTCGCCCTCGAACACAAGGGCGTTCCGTTCGAAGCCAAGCGCCTGAGTTTCGACAATGACGACACCAAGACGCCGGCTTTCCTCGCGATCAATCCGCGCGGCCGCGTGCCGGCCATTCTCGACGAGGGCTTTCCTCTCTGGGAATCCTCGGCGATTATTGAATATCTGGAGGAGCGCTATCCGGAGCGGCCCTTGCTGCCGAAAGATATCCATGGCCGCGCCATTGTGCGCCGCATGGTCAATGAGGCAGACAATTACCTGGCTACCACCAGTGGCGAACTGGTTGAACAAGCGGTCTATCTGACCCCGGCCGAGCGTGATCCCGAGAAGAGCCAAACTGCGCGCAAGCAGATGATGGATGAACTATCACGCCTGGAAAAGGGACTGAAAGGCGACTTTCTTTATGAAGCTCTGGGGCTCGCTGATTACGCGGCCTATCCCTATGTCCGCATGGCGCAGCGCGCCGACGAGCGCGCACCCGGCCTCGGCATTGCTCGCGCCGACATGCCGGCCAAGGTGCGCGCCTGGATGGACCGCATCGAAGCATTGCCTTATTATGCGCGCACCATCCCGCCGCACTGGAAATCGTAACCCGAGCGAGAGAGAACAGAATGCGCATCGCCGGTCTGGTGATCCTGGGACTCCTCGTAGCCGTCATCGCCTGGGCGGCGACCGGCATCAATGCCATCCCGACGAAGGAAGAAAGCGCCAGCGCCGCCTGGGCACAGGTGCTCAACCAGTATCAACGGCGTGCCGAATTGGTCCCCAATCTGGTGGCGACGGTAAAGGGCGCGGCCGATTTCGAGAAATCGACCCTGGAATCGGTCGTGCAGGCGCGTGCCAAGGTGGGAACGATGCAGCTTCCTGCCGACATTCTTACCAATCCCGATGCCATGCGCGCCTTCGAATCCAATCAAGGTGCGCTTACCTCGGCACTCTCGCGCCTGATGGTGATCGCCGAGCAATACCCGCAATTGCAGGCGACCGAAAATTTCCGCACCCTGCAGGATCAGTTGGAAGGCACCGAAAACCGCATTGCCGTGGCGCGCCGCGATTTCATCGAGGCGGTGCGGATGTACAATACGGAACTCAAAACATTTCCCGGTGTGTTGTGGAAGCGCTTCCTCTATCCGGACCGCGAGCCGATGCAGCAACTGGAGATCGAGCCCGAGAAAATGGAAGTACCGAAGGTCGATTTCGGAACCACGGGCAATACAAACTGATCATGCTGCGGCGAGGGGTAGCAATATTGCGGTATTTGCTGGGGCTGATGCTCCTCGTCGTCATGTCGCCGGCTTTGGCCCAGGAGATGACCCTGCCGGCACTTTCCGGTCGCGTCGTCGACCGCGCCGAGATTCTCTCACCGCAAGCCGAAGCAGATATCACGGCCAAGCTTGACGCTCATGAGAAAACGACCGCCAACCAAATTGTCGTCGTCACATTGCCAGATCTCATGGGCCGCCCGATCGAGGATTGGGGCCTGATGCTGGGGCGCGGCTGGGAGATTGGTCAGGCTGGAAAGAACAACGGCATCATCTTCCTGATTGCACCCAACGAGCGGGAGCTCCGCATCGAGGTGGGCTACGGCCTTGAAGGGGATTTTCCCGACGCAACGGCCAGCCGCGTCATCCGCAACGACATCATCCCCCATTTCAAGGCTGGAGAGATGGAAGAGGGTGTGGAGGCGGGTGTCGATGCCATTCTTGCCGTGCTAGATGGCAGCTACCTCACAGTCATGAAGCATGTGGATGGCGGCACAAACTGGTCGACCATCGCCGACAAGGTGTTGCCGTTCTTCTTTCCCATCCTCTTTATCGGTCTCTTCTTCGTCATGCGTCTGCGCCGTCGCTGGGACAAGAAGCTCAACCGATATTCCTGGTATCTGGCGCAGAGCAGTGGCGGTACGGGAGGCGGCTTCTCATCCGGCCGGTCCAGTGGCGGTTTCTCGGGCAGAGGTGGTTCCTTCGGCGGCGGTGGAGCGAGCGGCAGATGGTAAGAAGGCGGTTGGATGCCGCGGCCCTGGCGCGGATCGAGGCGGAAATTGCCAAGGCCGAGTTGTCATCGCGGGCGGAGCTGGTCGCCATGATCGCTCCGCGCGCCGATGAGTATCGGGCGTCAGGATTGATGCTGGCGATTCTCGGTGCCTTCCTCGCAGGTATAATCGGCTGGGGTTTTCTTCCCTGGACCAGCACCGGGGAAATCCTGGCGGCCGAGTTTCTTGCCTTCCTCGTTCTCGTGATTGTGGCGGAACTGACGCCGCTCGGTGATCGGCTGACACCCCGGATGATGAAGGCCAATGCGGTGCGACGCCTTGCACACGCGTCGTTTCTCGAATTCGGCCTTGCCGCGACACCCGAGCGCAATGCAGTTCTTTTCTTCGTCAGCCTCGCCGAACATCACGTCGAGATCATCGCCGATGGCGATATTCACCAGAAGGTGGGGGAAGGGGCCTGGCAACGCGTCGTCGATGATTTCACGGCGCAGGTGCGCAAAGGTGAACTGGAGGCGGGTTTCATCACCGCCATCCAGGCCTTGAGCTCGATCCTTGCACGGCATTATCCAAACAGCGGCGATCGACCGAACAGCTTCTCCAACCGGCTGATCGCCTTACCGTAACGTGTTGGATTCGGCGACGACGCGGTTACGGCCTTCGCTCTTGGCGCGATAAAGCGCCTGATCGGCGCGGGTAACGAATTCTTCCAATTGTTCGCCCGACCGATAGCGCGCGACACCGATCGAAACGGTGACGGTGCCGTAACTTTGCCCGGTGGTGCGGTTCTTGAGGTAATGGCTGCCGAGATTGACGCGCAGGCGGTCAGCGCGATCGAGTGCATCGGTCAGTCCGGTCTGCGGCATCAACAGGGCGAATTCCTCGCCGCCATAGCGCGCAGCCGCGTCGGCGCCCACGGTGCTTGCCTTCAATTTTGATCCGACGATCTTCAGGACCTGATCACCGACACGGTGACCGAATTCATCATTGAATTTCTTGAAATGGTCGATGTCGAGCAGCATCAGGCAAAGGTCGCTGCGCTGCTCAGCGGCCTGATGGGCGCGGAACTGGAGGGCGACATCGAAGCTCTTGCGATTGCCGATACCGGTCAGCGCATCGGTCAGGGCTTCGCGCCGCGCCGTTTCCAGGCGCGATTGAAGCAAGCTCATCCGGGTGGAACTGGCCTTGAGCTGTGCTTCCAATGCCTGGTTCTTCTGGCCGATCAGCTTGGTGGCGGCGATGAGTTCGCCAACCAGTTCGCGCATGGAGCCGGTATCGATCCTGGCCTCGCCCAGTGAGCCGCTGGCCTTGTTCAGCGTGGCGCCGAAAGCCTTGGCATCCAGCCCGGCCTGACTGACCTGCTTGATGACGTCGATAAGAGTGGCCTGCAATTCATCGCCGGTCGACTGGATTGTCTCGCCACCCCCGTTCTCGCGGAAATATTTGTCGAACAAGGCCTGCATCTGGCTGCCGGAAACGACCTTGCCATTGCTCAGCAGAGCGTCGAGATCTTGCCGCAAGGCCGGTGTCGTGCCCGCGAGATAGTGATACCAGACGCAGAAATTGCCGGGCGTCGGCGAGATGTCGCGCATCGCCATCTCGGCAATCGCGGTCGCTGCGTGCTGAGTGGCGGTATCGACATCTTCGATCATGAAGATCGCTGCTTGAGCCATATCGAGTCGTCCATCCCCCAAAACCCTATGGCGGAGCGGAGAATTTCACATTCCCGAAACGCCGCCAAGTGTTGATTATCTTCCCAATTCGTGGTGGTTTCTGAGCCAGGGCAAGCAACCAAGGGAAGGCAGCCTCTGCCATGGCGCGCATTGCGATCGGCGGTTTCCAGCACGAAACGAATACCTTTGCTCCGGTGAAGGCAGGCTTCGCGGATTTCGAGATGGCCGATGGTTGGCCGGGACTCACCACCGGCGATGCGCTGTTCGAGGTCTTCCGCGGTATCAATCTGCCTCTGCCTGGCTTCATTGAACAGGCGAAGGCGGCGGGACATGAGTTATTGCCGCTGCTTTGGTGCTCGGCATCGCCCTCGGCGAATGTGATGCGCGATGCCTATGAGCGCATTGCCGGCGATCTCGTTTCCGGCATCAAGGCGCTGTCCAGGCTGGATGCGATCTATCTCGATCTCCACGGCGCCATGGTGGCCGAGCATCTGGAGGACGGCGAGGGCGAGTTGCTGGAGCGCATCCGCAAGATCGTCGGACCTGACATGCCGATCGTCGTCAGCCTGGATCTTCATGCCAATCTCACCGAACGTATGGTTCGGCATGCTTCGGCCCTGGTGGTCTGCCGTACCTATCCGCATGTCGATCTTGCCGAGACAGGCGCTCGTTCGGCGGAGGTGATCGACCGGCTGCTGAAGCAGGGGCCATTGGCCAAGGCGATGCGCCGCGCCGATTTTCTGGTGCCTTTGCCGTGGCAATGCACGCTCATCGATCCCGCGATGGCGCTCTATGGCGAGGTCGCGGCCAGCGAGACGCGCAATGCAGCCGCGAGTGCCTCCTTCGCCTTCGGCTTTCCCCCTGCGGACATCCATGAATGCGGGCCGGCGATCGTCGCCTATGGCGAGACCCAAGCGGCGGCGGACCGGGTCGCCGACAATCTGATAGGAGCTCTCAAATCCGCCGAGCGGGATTTCGCCGGCAAGATATGGAGCAAGGACGAGGCTGTTGCCCATGCCATGCTGAAAGGCCTCAGCGGCCGCCCGGTCATCCTGGCCGACACCCAGGATAATCCCGGCGCCGGCGGCAATTCGGATTCCGTCGATCTCCTGGAGGCGCTCATCCGTCTGAAGGCGGAGGGTGCGGTCTTTGCCAATCTCTATGACCCCGAGACCGCGCGGATCGCTCATGAGGCGGGCCTGCATAATTCCTTCGAGCGCGCGATCGGCGCCTGGTGCGGCTCACCGGGTCTGGAGAAACTCAGCGGCCGCTTCGAGGTGTTGGCCCTGGGCGATGGCAGTTTCAAGGCGACGGGGCCTTTCTATCGCGGCAATCATATGCAACTGGGGCCGATGGCGCTCTTGGGTATCGGCGGCACGAAGATCGTGGTGACCAGCCGCAAACAGCAGGCGGCGGATCAGGCGATGCTGCGGCACCTGGGTGTCGAACCGGCGCAGCAGAAGGTATTGGCATTGAAGAGCTCGGTGCATTTCCGCGCCGATTTCCAGCCGATCGCTTCCGAGATTTTGATCGTCGCGGCGGCCGGCGATAACCCGGTCGATAACAGCACCTTGCCCTATCGGCATCTCAGGAAGGGATTGCGGCTGATGCCACTCGGGCGGGCTTTCGCCGGCTAGGCCGCTTTCTCGGCCACCAGAAGCACATAATCCCCCATCGTGTCGTCGAAGCTGGCCGCCACCTCGGCAAAGCGACCGCTGCTGAGATCCTCGTCGAGCCGCGCCAATCCGGTGCCGACTTCCTGCGCCAGATCGAGGGGCGTGAAGGCAAAGATATTGCCGCGCACTTTGGCGTCGAAATAGACCTCGGGCCGGTGCCTGCCGCAATAGAGGACAAAATCGATCGGGTCCCTCGGCACGTTGAATTGTTCGATCTCGGCGACACGCAGGCCGCTTCCTTTGAAGGCGGCTTCGATCCGGTCACGTCCCGGCATGCGATCGGCTGCGCGGCGCATCAGTTCCGGAAAATAGGCATTGAGCCAGAATTGCCGCGCCTGCTCGGGGAAGGCAGTGAAGGCGACGAAGCGCGCTCCCGGCCGCAGCACGCGCGCGATCTCGGCAAAGACGGATTCAAAATCCTGCAGGTGATGCAGCGTCATCGTGCAGAAGACGCCAGCGAAGCTATTGTCGGCAAAGGGCAGGGCCTCGGCCTGGCCGGCCACCCACTCGATGCGCGGTTCCTTGGCGCGTGCGCGCCGCAGCATCAGAGTGGATTGATCCAGGCCGATCGCCATCACATTCCGGTCGGCGACGGCGATCGTGTAATTGCCGGTGCCGCAGCCGATATCAAGCACGGGCTCGGGATGCCGCACATCAAGGAGCCGCGCGATGGCGGCGGCCAGTGTCGGATCCGCGCGGCGGGTACGATCATAGCCAACGCCCAGGCGGTCATAGACCGCATTGGCTGATTTCGGTCGGTCGATCATGCCTGCAGCAATCCGATCATGGCGCGGGTGAGCGGCGCCTCGGCATTGGCCAGGTCGCGCGTAATGGAAAAGTGATGCCGGCCGGGAACGCACAGGTATTTCGACACACTGCCGGCGGCTACCAGCCTCGCATGATACATCTCGGATTGTTCGATCCACATCTCGGGTTCGTCGGCGCCCACGGCGACGACGCTGGGCAATGGATGTGTGATGGGCAGAGCAAGGGGCGACAGGCCGGGGATCTGGTCCGGCGTCAGATGCACCTCATCGCGTACCTGGATGCGCGGAATCGGGCTGAGATCATAGATGCCGGTAATGAAAGCGGCGGCGCGGATGGCCGAGATCGGCGCGCAATCCGCAGCATCTGAATATTGGAGAGCCATGGCACAAATATGTGCACCGGCGGAATTGCCGGCAAGGACAAGACGGTCCGCATTACCCCCCATTTCCGCAGCATGGACCCGCACCCAATGCAGGGCCGCGCGAGTCTGGGCGAGGAGGGTGGGCAGGTCGACATTCGGACAGAGGTCGTAATTGATCAGCACGACCGCTGCCCCCGCCGCCAGGAAGGGCGGGGCGATGAAACTGTAATGGTCCTTGGAAAGGGCCCGCCAATAGCCGCCATGGATCCAGACCAGGATTGGGGCGTTGGCGGCCCGGGCCGGGAAGATGTCCAGCACCTGACGTGCCCCCGGGCCGTAGCGGACGTTCAGCTGCGCATTCCTGGATTGCTGAACAGGGACGGAGAGAGCGAGATCCTCCGCCAGCCATTTTTCATGGTCCGGGACTGCGATCCGGGGCATGAATTGTTGTGCCAGCGCCTCGTCCGAAAGCGCCCCGTACTCCACTTTCGGCACCATTCCCTACCTTAAGTGATTGATTTGCAGCATAATTGACAGGGTCTTCGAAAAAGTCCAGAACAACATAGAGATGTGTTCTGGTATTATGGTACCGTTTATTTAAGTAATTGATTTCATTGATATACGCGAGGTCGCTGCGAACATACCCGTTGACAGGTCGCGCGGTGCTCTGTATCACCCCCGCCAGAGAGCGAAGGGGTGGGCCCTTCGACGGCAATTACGCTTGAGTGATGAGTCATGAAGACCTATTCCGCCAAGCCGGCCGAGGTGGTGAAGAAGTGGGTTCTGATCGATGCCGAAGGCGTCGTTCTGGGCCGTCTGGCGTCGATCGTCGCCAACCATCTGCGCGGTAAGCACAAGACGACTTTTACGCCGCATGTCGATTGCGGCGACAACATCATTGTCATCAATGCCGACAAGGTGCGCGTCACCGGCAACAAGCTTGAAGACAAGATTTTCTATTATCACACTGGTCATCCGGGCGGCATCAAGGAGCGCAGCTGGGGCAAGATCCTGGGCGGCAAGCATCCTGAGCGCCTGATCATCAAGGCCGTCGAGCGCATGGTCCCCCGCGGCCCGCTCGGTCGCCAGCAGATGAAGAACCTGCGCGTCTATGCCGGCACCGCTCATCCGCATGAGGGCCAGCAGCCGGTGACGCTCGACGTCGCGGCGATGAACCCGAAGAACAAGAGGATTGCGTAATCATGGCGCAAGAACCGCAGAAGATTTCCGACCTGAAGGATCTCGGCGCCGCCACCCGTGGTGTCGTGAATGCCGAAGCCGTGACCGCGCCGAAATACGAGCGCAAGGTTGACGCTCAGGGCCGCGCCTATGCGACCGGCAAGCGCAAGGACGCCATCGCCCGTGTTTGGATCAAGCCGGGTAACGGCAAGATCACGGTCAATGGCCGTGACGTGACGGTCTATTTCGCCCGTCCCGTGCTGCGCATGATGATCAACCAGCCCTTCGGCATCGTGAACCGTGCCGGCCAGTTCGACGTCAACGTGACGGTCACTGGCGGCGGTCTCTCGGGCCAGGCCGGTGCCGTCCGTCACGGCATCAGCAAGGCGCTGACCTATTTCGAGCCGGATTTGCGTGGTGCTCTGAAGGCCGAAGGCTTCCTGACCCGCGACAGCCGTACCGTCGAGCGTAAGAAGTACGGCCGCGCCAAGGCGCGCCGCAGCTTCCAGTTCTCGAAGCGCTAAGCGCACAGGCCAAATCGAATTGGCAAAGGGGTGCGCTCTGGCGCACCCCTTTTTCTTTGGGCAATATCCAGCCGGATAACGAGAGGGTGGAGATGGCGAAAGTTTTCATCGACGGCGAAGCTGGCACCACGGGTCTGGGTATCCGGGACCGCCTGGCGCATGTCCCTGGCATCGAACTCAAGAGCCTCACCGGCGACAAGCGCAAGGACCCGGCGGCGCGCCGCGCGATCATGGCGGAAGTCGATCTGGTGGTACTGTGCCTGCCCGACGATGCCGCCAAGGAATCCGTGGCGCTGGCTGCCGAACTCGGCGACAAGGCGCCCAAGATGCTGGACGCCAGCACGGCGCATCGCGTGGCGCCAAACTGGGCCTATGGCTTCCCTGAATTGGAGAAAGGCCATGCCGAGGCGATCGCAAAGGCCCGGCTGGTCTCCAATCCCGGCTGCTACCCGACCGGCGCCATCGCTTTGCTGCGCCCATTGACCGAGGCGGGCCTTTTGCCGGCCGATTATCCCATCACCGTCAATGCGGTGAGTGGTTATTCCGGCGGCGGCAAGGCCATGATCGAAGCCCATGAGAAAGATGGCGGCCCCGCCTTCGAACTCTATGCGCTCGGTCTCTCGCACAAGCATGTTCCCGAACTCATGAAATATGCCGGACTCACGCGGCGCCCGCTTTTTGTGCCATCGGTCGGTCATTTCCGGCAGGGCATGCTGGTCTCGATCCCGCTTCATCTCGAGACGCTGCCGGGAAAGCCCAAGGCTGCGGACCTCAAGGCAGCGATGGCGCAGCATTTTGCCGGTGCTGATCTGGTGAAGGTGATCGATGCCGAAGCCAGCGGCAAATTGGAGCCGGAAGCGCTCAACGACACCGACCGGCTGGAACTGCGTGTCTTCGCCAATGAAGAGGCACGTCAGGCGGTTTTGGTCGCGCGGCTCGACAATCTGGGCAAGGGCGCCTCAGGTGCCGCCGTGCAGAACATCCGATTGATGCTGGATCTCTGAAGGAGCGCGAGATGAGCGGCATGATCCTGCCCTACAAGGGCATTCTTCCGAAGATCGCCGGCGATGCCTTCATTGCGGCAAATGCGGTCGTCATCGGCGATGTCGAGATCGGGCCTGAGGCCTCGATCTGGTTCGGCTGTGTGCTCAGGGGCGACTCCAATTCGATCCGTGTCGGCGCCCGCACCAATGTTCAGGACGGCACGGTCATTCACGTCAATCATGAACGTGAAGGAGCTGCCGGTACCAAAGCCGTGATCGGCGCCGACGTCACCATCGGTCATATGGCCTTGCTGCATGCCTGCACGATCGAAGACGGCGCCTTCATCGGCATGAAAGCCTGCATCATGGACGGCGTCGTGGTCGAGAGCGGGGGTATGGTGGCGGCCGGTGCCCTGGTGACGCCGGGCAAGCGCGTCAGGAAGGGCGAACTCTGGGCCGGCTCACCCGCCAAGCTGATGCGTCCGCTGTCGGAAAAGGAAATGGCCTATTTCGGCTATTCGGCCGAGCATTACTGCAAGGTCGCCGCGAGCTACCGCGGCTGACGCCTATATCGCCCTGATCGTCGAGAGGAAGCGCTCGATCTCCTGACGGAGGTCTTGGGCCTCCTTGGCAAGCGAGCTGCTGGAGCCCAGCAATTGGCCGGCAGCGACGCCGGTTTCATTCGCAGCGTTCGTGACCGTGGCGATGCGGGTCGACATGTCCTGATTGCCGCTTGCCGCCTGCTCGACGCTGCGCGCGATTTCCTTGGTGGCGGCGCTCTGCTCCTCGACAGCGGCAGCGACGCCGCTGGTGATCTGGTTGATCTCGTCGATCGTGCCGGCGATGTTTTCGATAGCCTTCACGGCCTGTCCCGTCTCGCTCTGAATTCCATTGATCTGCTGCGATATCTCGTCGGTCGCCTTTCCGGTCTGGGTGGCGAGGTTCTTCACCTCGGAGGCCACGACGGCGAAACCCTTGCCGGCCTCGCCCGCACGCGCCGCTTCGATCGTGGCGTTGAGGGCAAGGAGATTGGTCTGGCTGGCGATATCGGTGATGAGCTGCACCACGGCGCCGATCTTCTGAGCCGCTTCGGCCAATTGCTTGATCTGGGCATTGGTGGCAACCGCCTGATTGGCGGCTTGTCCGGCGATCTCGCGCGAGCGGGACATCTGCTGGCCGATCTCGGCGATCGAGGCGGCGAGCTCTTCCGTGGCGGCCGCCACGGCGTTGACGCTGCCGCTCGCCGCCTCAGATGTATGGCTGACCTGATTGGCTTCCGCGGCGGTATTCTCCGCCACGCGCGACATGGATTGCGCGGTTCCTTCCATTTCACCCACGGCGGCGATGACCGCCTGCAGTCGCTGAGTCACCTGTCGGTCGAAATCCCGGCACAGGGTCTCCAATTGCCGCGTGCGTTCCTCGCGCATCTTCTGGTCGTGGGATTGCGCCGACGTGAGACGGTCGGCTTCAAGGGCATTGTCCTTGAAGACCTGCACGGCCTCGGCCATGCGGCCGACCTCGTCGCCGCGCCCAAGGCCCGGCACTTCGATCGCGCGGTCGCCGCCGGCCAAACGCTGCATGGCGCTGACCATGCCAAGAATGGGTCGCGAGATCTGGCCGGCCGTGATCCAATTGACCGCGATCAGCAGAATCGTGGCGAAGACCGAGACAACCAGCAGCGTGACGATCAGTTGGCCGTTTGTTGTCAGGGCGTTGTTGCCGGCGCTGTTGCCGAAGCGTTCGATATTTTCGCCGAGTACTTCAAGGCGCTCCTCCAGATCAGAGAAGGCCTTCATGAATTCTGGGAAACGCTCGCGCCCAGCGACGGTATCCTTCAACCCGGATTCGGTAATCTCCTTGGCGGAGGTGATGTAGGCTTCCAGGGCTGGCAGCACGTCTTCGACCGCCTTGCGGAGATCGGGCGGCAGGTCCAGTCCCCGCAGGGTGCCAATCGATTTATCAAAGCTGGCGACGTGATCTGCAAGGTCGACGCGAATGGTCTCCTGATCCTCCGGGCTCCCATAGGGTCCGGTAACGAGGGAAAAGAGCACGTCCGCGCGCAAGGCATCATGCATCATGTCCGCTTGCTTCTGATGCAGGACGGCACTGGTTGCCGTAATGGAAGCTTCCAATCCCTCATTGCTGCGCATCATGCCAAACAAGCCGACGGCGGCGGTCACGACAATGGCGGCGACGGCAGCAATGCCGGCGATCAACAAGCGGGTGCGCAAGGACATGCGGGTGTTCATCGTTTCTCCCCTTACGATGCCTGACCCTGATCTTGATCAATTTTAGTGAATGGTTCCTTAAAGGCCTCATTCGCGTAAGTCATAGGAGGATGATCCTCCGCAATGCACAAAAAAAGGCGGCTGGGTTGCCCCAGCCGCTTCAGTTCTTACTGCCGCAAGGATCTCTTAAGAAGAGTAATACATCTGGAACTCGATCGGATGCGGGGTGTGCTCGAGGGCGTAGACCTCTTCCCACTTCAGTTCGAGATAGGAATCGATGAAGTCCTTCGTGAAGACGTCGCCCTTCAGCAGGAAGCTGTGGTCGGCGTTGAGGGCTTCAAGCGCTTCGCGCAACGATCCGCAGACGGTCGGAACCTGCTTCAGTTCTTCCGGCGGAAGGTCGTAGAGGTTCTTGTCCATCGGATCGCCCGGATGGATCTTGTTGGCGATACCGTCGAGACCGGCCATCACCATCGCTGCGAAAGCGAGGTAGACGTTGGCGGTCGGGTCCGGGAAGCGGACCTCGACGCGCTTGCCTTTCGGGCTGGCCGTATAGGGGATACGGCAGGAGGCCGAACGGTTGCGCGAGGAATAGGCCAGCAGCACCGGCGCTTCGAAGCCGGGGATGAGGCGCTTGTAGCTGTTGGTCGACGGGTTCGTGAAGGCATTGAGCGCCTTCGCGTGCTTGATGATGCCGCCGATATAGAACAGGCAGGTCTCGGAGAGATCCGCATAGCCGTTACCGGCGAACAGCGGCTGGCCGTTCTTCCAGATCGACTGATGCACGTGCATGCCCGAACCGTTATCGCCCTTGACGGGCTTCGGCATGAAGGTCGCGGTCTTGCCATAGGCGTGCGCGACGTTCTTCACGACATACTTGTACTTCTGCATCGCGTCGGCGCACTGCACCAGCGTGCCGAACTTCACGCCCAGCTCATGCTGCGACGGTGCCACTTCGTGGTGATGCTTTTCGACTTCGACGCCCATCGCGGCGAGGGTCGTCAACATCTCGGCACGGAGATCGCCGGCGGAATCCAGCGGCGCCACCGGGAAGTAACCACCCTTTACCTTCATGCGGTGGCCGTGATTGCCTTCCTCGAAACGCTTGTCGGTGACATAGGGCGCTTCTTCCGAGGTGAACTCGACCGAGGTCTTGTTCATCGAGACTTTGTAGCGCACGTCGTCGAACACGAAGAACTCGGCTTCGGGGCCTACATAGACGGTATCGCCCACGCCCGAGCTCTTCACATAGGCTTCGGCGCGCTTGGCGATCGAGCGCGGGTCGCGGCCGTAATTCTGACCCGTCAGCGGCTCCAGAATGTCGCAATAGATGATGAGCGAGGTCTGCGCGGCGAAGGGATCGAGCACGGCGGTGCCGAGATCCGGGGCCAGCGTCATGTCGCTCTCGTTGATGGCTTTCCAACCCGCGATCGACGAGCCGTCGAACATGACGCCTTCGGTCAGCAGGTCCTCATTCACGGTCGAGACGTGATGAGCGAGATGGTGCCACTGGCCGAGGGGATCGGTGAAGCGGAAATCGACGTATTTCACGTCGTGTTCCTTGATCAGGCCAAGCACTGTCTTAATGTCGGACATGGGTGTTTCCTTGCGTTTCTCAGGTAATGTTTTGGGTTTCTGTTAGATCGCGTCCAGGCCGCGTTCACCGGTGCGGATGCGGACGACTTCTTCGATGTTGGTGACGAAAATCTTGCCGTCGCCGATGCGGCCGGTCGCGGCAGCCTGGCGGATGGCTTCGATGGCACGCTCGACGAGGGCATCGTCCAGCACCACTTCGATCTTCATCTTCGGCAGAAAATCGACGACGTATTCAGCACCGCGATAGAGTTCGGTGTGACCCTTCTGGCGGCCGAAACCCTTGGCCTCGGTCACGGTGATACCCTGGATGCCAACCTCGTGGAGGGCGTCTTTCACTTCATCGAGCTTGAACGGCTTGATGATGGCTTCGATTTTCTTCATGGGATTCCCCAATTTTGGTTGCCGGTACTCAACTGCCTCACGACGAGGGTGCCGGCGCGATTGAGCAAGGCGCGTGCCACTCTTTAAGTGTTTGATTTAACACGATAACAAGATATGGCATGGCGGTCGATGCCTGTTTATTAGGCGGCTGTGTTCAAATCTGAGGCAACCAATTTTTTACCATTGTTAAGCCTGACGCGGACGGGCAGCATCGCCGCCATGGAATACGATTTTCTGATCATCGGCGCCGGTCTTGCAGGCGCACACGCCGCCGAAATTCTCGGCTCTGCCGGGCATCGCATCGCCCTTCTGGAAGCGGCCGATCGGGTCGGCGGCCGAGGTTTTACCCGAGCTTTCGGCGGCGGGGGTAAGGTGCTCGAATTCGGCGGTTCCTGGATCACGCCCTGGCACAGGCGCATGCAGGAGGCTTGCCGGCGGCACGGCATAGATCTGGTCGAGACCGTTCCGGTCCGGCATCGGCGATGGCATGACGGCACAACCTTGCGTGAGGACGCACCGGTCTCTGCCGCCGAACGTTCAGACTATGACCGTGTCATTGCCCAGATCGCGGTGGATGCCAAGCGCATCAAGGCCGGGCGAGCCGATGATGTCGCCGGCAGACCGTTGCTGGGTATCAGCCTGGCCGCGTATTTCCAGCGTCATGCCGTCGCGGCGCCGACGCGTGCCCAGCTCATGTCGTGGTGGACCGTTTCCGGTTCCGGCGATCCGGCGAGCGTCTCGGCCGGCGAATTGCTTGCCTCCTGTGGCTATGTCGATGGCACGCCCGAGAGCATCATGCAGGTGCTGACACACACCTTGTCGCCGGGTGTGACACCGCTCGTCGAGCGGATGATTGCTGCCTCTGGTGCCGACCTCCATCTTGGCTTTCCCGTCGTGAGCATTCGCCGGAACGATGACTCCATTGTCGTGACGGCACGCGATGGCAGGATCTTGCGGGCCGGTGCTGCCATCGTCGCTTTGCCGGTCAATACGCTCGGCGGAATCGATTTCGGGAACGCGTTGACGCCGCAACAAGCACAGGTCGCCGCCCGTGGCCATGACGGCCGTGCCGTCAAATTGTGGCTTCGCATCGCCGGTGTCGCACCTGGCGTCCTGGCGACAGGCGGTGGCGCTGGATTGCAATGGCTCTTCACGGCTTTCGAGGATGGCGCCGGCCATACCCTGGCTGTCGGCTTCGGCCTCGATGACGGCACCTGGCATCCGGACCGCCGTGCCGATGTCGTCGATACGCTGCAGCGCCTCTTGCCGGAGGCGGAACTCATCGGCTGGGACTGGCACGATTGGTGCGGCGATCCCTGGGCACGTGGTACCTGGGTCGGGCCGCCGGCCGATATCGTCGACAGCTTTGCGCATGAAGTGTGGCAAGGCGGCGGGCGCTTGGCCTTTGCGACCTCGGACACGGCGCCGGAAGGTGCCGGCTGGTTCGAGGGGGCCATGTCTGCTGGCGAAGCGGCCGCTGCGGCCGTTCTTAAAAGCTGAAACGCAGCGGGCGGGATGTCTTCCGACATCCCGCCCGTTTTACCTGAAACTGGGTCGATAAGGGCTTACGCAGCCTTGCGCTTCTCCAGGAAGCCGCCGATGCGCTTGATCGCCTCGCCGATATTTTCGATCGAATTGGCGTAGGAGATGCGGAGATACCCCTCGCCATAGGCGCCGAAGCTGGTGCCGGCGATGCTGGCAACACCAGCCTCGTCCAGCAGCGCCACTTCCAGCGCCTTGGATTTAAAGCCGGTCCCCTTGATGTTCGGGAAGGCATAGAAGGCGCCATAGGGCGTGATGCAGGACACGCCCGGCAGCTTGTTGAGTTCGGCCACGGTGAAGCGGCGGCGCTCGTCGAAGGCCACCATCATCTTGGCAACCTCGTCCTTCGGACCGGTGAGGGCCGCGAGGCCCGCCCATTGCGCCGAGGCGTTGACGCAGGAATGCACGTTGATGCACAGGCGCGTCGCATGCTCGATGAGGCTCTTCGGCCAGACCGAATAGCCCATGCGCCAGCCGGTCATGGCATAGGTCTTGGACCAGCCATCCAGCATGATCAGACGATCGGCGATCTGCGGATACTTGAGGAACGAGGTATGCACCTTGCCGTCATAGAGCATCTCGGAATAGATCTCGTCCGACATGATGGCGACGTTCGGATGCTGCTCCAGGCCCTTCACCAGCTTGTCGATCTCGTCCTTCTCGACGATGCCGCCGGTCGGATTGGCGGGCGAATTGACGATGATGAGGCGGGTCTTCGGCGTGATGCGCGAGAGCACGTCCTCGGCCTTGAAGCCGAAGCCGTTCTCCTCGAGGAGCGGAAGCGGCACCGGTGTCGCGCCGGAAAATTTGATGGTCGATTCATAGATCGGGAAACCTGGGTTCGGATAGATGATCTCCGCGCCCGGCTCGCCGAACATCATGATGGCGAAGAACATGGTGACCTTGCCGCCCGGCACGATCAGCACGTTGTTGGGATCGACCGTATTGATGCCATGACGCTTGTTGAGGTCGTCAGCCACGGCCTGGCGCACTTCCGGAATGCCGTTGGCCGGAGTATAGCCATGATGGCCGTCGCGCAGGGCCTTGATGCCGGCTTCGACGATATGGGCCGGGGTCTGAAAATCGGGCTGGCCGATCGAGAGGGCGACGATGCTGCGGCCCTGGGCGCGCAAGGCATTGGCGCGGGCCAGGACTTCGAAAGCGGATTCGGTACCCAGGCGGCTCATGCCGCTGGCAAGCTGAAGCATTGGTCTTCCCCGAGAAAAATGAACTACCGGGCCTGGGATCGCCCAGCCCGGAACGGTTTCGCAGTTTAGGTCCGGCGCCGCCCTGTGACAGGCTCCAGGCGACGAATAGTTATATCAGGGCGACAGGTAGGGCTATGCCCGGTAACCGGGGCGCCCCCTCTAATCCTTGACGGGCGGGGAGGGGTCGGCTACATCGCTGCCGGCATGGCTGGTGACCCTGGAGACAGGGCCGCGGCGGCCCCCGGTGGCGGGTGTAGCTCAATTGGTTAGAGCGCTAGATTGTGATTCTAGAGGTTGCGGGATCGTGCCCCGTCACTCGCCCCATTTTCTCTATAAAAATTGATCTATATCAATATATTAACCGCATTATGATTTTTTCGTCGATTTTTGACGAAATCTTCTTGCTGTCCGGTCGCCAGCCATAAATCCGCAATCAAGCTGCTGTACCGGACATTCCGGGGGCAGATCCTTGGCCCACCATATTCGTGGGGTAAGTGAGAGATGGACGACGGCATTGCCCACACGGCGGGTGCGGTGGCAACCCAGCAGAAAGGTGCCGATCCTTCCTCCGCGGCCATGGCACTAGATTTGTCGCGTCCTGAAGCGCCGAAGCTTGCCGATCTTGATAGATTCTTGCACGCCTTGCAGGGGCAATTAACCGGATCGTTCAGCCCGACAATTGTGTCGCTCGCCCTCACCGACTGGCTGTTGCATCTTGCGAACGCGCCTGGGTTGCGGATGGAATTGTGGCTCAAGATCTGCGAGATCCAGCTCGCAGATCTTGATGCCGTCGGGCGTCAATTCCTGCCCAGCGAGGAAGGTTCGCAACCGGCCCCCACGGATCGCCGTTTTTCGGCGCCGGACTGGCAGGCAACACCCTTTAGCGTTTTCTATCAAAGCTACCTGCGTTGGGAGGAATGGTGGGGCGTGGCCACCGGCAGCGTCAGCGGCGTGAAGGCGAGCCATCAACGGGTACTTGCTTTCCTGGCGCGCCAATATCTTGACTTTATATCTCCCGCCAACCAGCCGATCTGCAATCCGGAAGTTTTGCGCACCACACTCGTCAGTCAAGGCGCGAATCTGCGGCGCGGCTTTGCAAATCTGATCGATGATCTCCATTTGGGGTCGCCGGCCGGCGAAGCGGTGCTTCCGCAGCGGAGCTTCAAGATAGGTCACGATCTGGCGGCCACGCCCGGCGTGGTTGTCTATCGAAACGAGCATATGGAACTCATCCAATATGCGCCGATGACTGCCGAGGTTGCGCGCGAGCCAATCCTGATCGTTCCGGCCTGGATCATGAAATATTACGTCCTCGATCTGACGGAACACAATTCGGTGGTGCGCCATCTGGTGGCATCGGGCTTTACCGTCTTCATGATCAGCTGGCGCAATCCCGGCTCGGCTCACCGGCATTGGAGCATGGACGATTACCGACAGCAGGGCATAGCGTGCGCGCTGGAGGCGATTGCCGCCATTCGCCCTGGCGCAGCGGTTCATGGATGTGGTTACTGCCTGGGCGGCACGCTGCTTGCCATCGATGCGGCGCGTATGGCGCGCGACAACGATGGGCGGCTGGCCAGCATGACACTCCTTGCCGCGCAGACCGACTTTACCGAGGCCGGCCCAATTCAGGTCTTTACCAGCGAAGATCAGGTGGCGTTCCTCGAGGATGTCATGTGGCAGCGCGGCTATCTCGACGGGGCGGAGATGTCAGCCGCTTTCAAACTGCTCCGTGCCAACGATCTGATTTGGAATCGCTTCGTCCGGCAATATCTGCTGGGAGAGCGAGACAGTGGTACGGATATCACTGCCTGGAATGCCGATGTCACGCGGTTACCGCAACACATGCATGCGGAATACCTGCGCCGTCTTTTCATCAGGAACGAGCTTGCCCAGGGGCATTACCTGGTCGATCGGCGGCCCGTCGTTCTGTCCGATATCCGTACGCCGATCTTCGCCGTCGGTACAGAGACCGATCATGTGGCGCCGTGGCAATCAGTTTACAAGATTCGCCTGCTCAGTCGCGCCGAAGTCACGTTTGTGCTGACAAATGGTGGCCATAACGCCGGCATTGTCAGCGAACCGGGGCATGCCAGGCGGCACTATCGTCTGTCGACCAGTGGCCCTTTCGAACCATACCTCGATCCCGGTAGCTGGATCGGCAGGGAGCCAGCGCAAGAGGGTTCCTGGTGGCCGGCATGGAGTGATTGGCTGCGGCGCCACTCGAGTACCGGCGTCATACCTGCGGCGGTTTTGCCCCCCGGCCTTGGCGCGGCCCCCGGCGCTTATGTTCTGGAGGCATAGACACAGAAATGCTGAGCCTTGCGAATAAGATCGGTTTGGTAGTCGGAATAGCGAATGATCGCAGCATTGCCTATGGCTGCGCGAAGGCGTTTCGCCAGGCGGGTGCCAGCCTGGCGGTCACCTATCTCAACGACAAGGCCCATAGCTATGTGGCGCCTCTGGCGTCGGAACTTGGCGCGGAATTGGTCTTGCCGTGCGATGTCGAGCAGCCGGAGCAGCTTTCGGCCACTTTCGATGCCATTGCGCAACGATACGGTCGGCTCGATTTTCTCCTGCATTCCATCGCCTATGCACCCAAGGTTGATCTCAATGGCCGCCTGATCGATAGTTCGCGCGACGGATTTGCGCGTGCGATGGATATCTCCTGCCACTCTTTCCTGCGTATGGCGCGCCTCGCCGAACCGCTCATGGCGTCGGGCGGCGCTTTATTGACCGTCTCGTATTATGGCGCGGAGAAGGTGGTCGACAATTACGGCCTGATGGGGCCGGTGAAGGCCGCGTTGGAATGCGCGGCGATTTACATGGCAAATGAACTCGGTCCGTGCGGCATTCGCGTCAATGTGCTCTCGCCGGGGCCAATCGTGACACGCGCGGCGTCTGGCATTCCGGAATTTTCCGCACTGGTGGATGCCACGGCACGGCGCGCGCCCGCCCGTCAGTTGGCTGATGTCGGCGATGTGGGCGCAATGGCCGCATTCCTGGTTAGCGACCTCGCCGCTAACATTACGGGGAACATCACTTTCATCGACGCCGGCTATCATGTCGTTGCGTGATCGCACGGGGCAATCTCACCTTCCATTGACGGACTGACGCGATGGTACAGAAAACATTGATCGCCGAGGCGCTTGAAGAGACCGCGTTGCTCCTGCCGGATCTGATCGATCGCGCCCTTTCAGCCAACGACCGCATCAAGGCAGTGCTTTCCTGGCTGCAAAGTGCCGCGTCACAAGCCGATCATCCGGGCAGCAGACCGACTGGCGCGATCGAGATTCCGCGTCTGGCGGGAATAGATGCTTCGTTTTTGAAGTCCGGCTCGGAAGGGGCCACCCGACAAGGCGCCTATTATCATATTCCCGGGGTCAAGGCGGCTCTCGATCTGGTCCTCGCCGATCTTTCGACCATGCTGGCTCCGTTTGCAGCGAGCGGTGAGGGCGCCGCAAACGGTGCGCTTCACGGGGGTTTTCAGGCGCGTTTTCAGGCCCTTTCGAAATTGCCGGCGATGGACGGCGATATGCTTCCCGCCGGCCTGGTCAGCGAGTTGACTCATGCGAAGAGGCAGTCGGCTGACTCTCTGCACTTGCTTTTGATGGATATGCACAAGGGCTTGAATGCTCTCCAGGCGAGCATTGCCGAAGAATCGATCGATGGTGCCCGGGTCTATCGCATAACCAATGCTGATCGAGCACCCATCATGGCCTTCATGGGTGGCCTAAACCGGACCGCGCCGCTCAAGTTTGATCATCCCGGGCTTGGAACGACGGCTACGCGGACCCAGGATGGCTTGGTCATTCAGAACGATATCGGTACCACTGATGCCCATGTCCTGGTGGTGCATGTCGATGAGTTGACCGTTAGTCTCACCTATACGGACGTGCATGCCCGCCGGTTGCGTTTTTTCAAGGACCGACTGAAAGGCACCGGCATGCGCTGGGCCGATACGCGCCAGCGGCACGTTGCGGGGCTCGAAGAAGATGAATTTTATCAGACAACGGGCGTCCTTACCGCCAAGGATGCAAAGCAGCGCGATGCCGCATTGTCAGCGATCGGTGCGGCGCTGGTTTTTCTCATTGATTGGAATAAGGCGCGCAAACGTCTGCGCAATTTCATGAGCAAGGCCGCGGCGCTGGAGCTTCTCGGATGGGCCGCCGATCAGCGGATCGGGCATCGCGGCTTTCTCAAGCTGGGCGGCGAGAATTTAATCTTCGCAGCGCTTGAGGGCGCAGGCAAGAACCTGGGCATCGGCCGACCGCTGGACCAGGTTTTGGGCGACGCCGACACCCAATCCTTCATGCGCAATGTGTTTCGCACCTGTACCGAAGCGCTGATGGCGCAGCGGAGCGCCGAGTTCGTCGCCCAGCAGATTCGCGCGGATTTGATGGCGCGCATGCAGACGGCATCCGACCAAGTCCTGGTTTTTGCGCTCGACCACGCTGCGCTTCTGCATGATCTGGTGGATCTTATTCAGGCCGCCATCATGCGGATCGAAAGCATCACGCCGGAGGATCGGCTCACGTACCGCCGTCGTGCCAAGGCATGGGAAAGCGATGCCGACCGATTGGTCAATCAAGTCCGGACGCTCGTGGCACGCAATGGTGCCGAGCCGGTATGGCGGAGTGTGCTGGTTCACGCCGACGATGCAGCCGATGCCTTGGAAGAAGTGATGTTCACCATCAGTCTGCTGCCGCCGCACATGCGCCTGACCGCGCAAAGACCAATCGTGGAACTGGTGCGTCAATTGGTTTCCGGCGTGGAGGATTATGTCCGGGCGCTGTCGCTGTCCATTCATCTCCACCGCGGCGCTGCCCGCGAGGACGTGCGCGATCTTCTGACCTTGGTCGATTGCTTGCGCGACATGGAGCATGCGACCGACGCCGTTGCGCGCGAAGCGCTCGAATCACTCGTGAAATCACCGCTGGATGCGCGCGGCTTGCTGCTGGAACACGAGATCGCGGCCAATCTCGAGGCGGTTGGTGATTCGTTGATGCATGCCGGTCTCACGCTCAGCGATCATGTCCTGGAAGGGCGCTTGAAAGGTTGATGCCATGAAACCAAAGATCTACCCGATCGACAGCGATACCCCGCCGCCAGCCGAAGATTTGTTGCCCGAGGTCGGAAACAAGGCGTTTAACCTCATGCGTTTGGCGGCTCTTGATTTGCCGGTGCCGCCGGCTTTTGTGCTGTCGACCGGATTCTGCCGGCACTGGATTCAGCACGGCCACGCAATAAACGGTGACCTGCCGGAACAATTGCTGACCCATGTACGCCGTCTCGAAAATCTTTCCGGCTTGTCGTTCGGCGACCAGCGCAGGCCCTTGCTTCTATCGGTTCGCTCCGGTGCCGCGGCGTCGATGCCAGGCATGATGGAAACGCTGCTCAATATCGGGCTGACGACGCGGACCCTGCCCGGACTCATTGCCGTGACTGGAAAGCCGCGCCTGGCATGGGATTCGCTGCGCCGTCTTGTGCAGTCTTTTGCGGAGGTGGTCAAAGGAGTGCCGGCGACCGGCTTCGATGCCTTGAGGGACGAGGCCCTCGGTATTTCCGGCGCGGAAGTTGTCGGTGATCTGGATACGCTTGCCTTGCGGACGCTCACGCTGGCGCAACTCCACCATTTCCATGAATTGGTTGGCGAGCCTTTCCCTGAGGATCCCATGGAGCAGCTGACCGGGGCGGTGGAAGCGGTCTTCCGCTCCTGGGAAAGCGAACGGGCGGTGACTTATCGCCGGCTCAACAATCTGGACGGCCTGACCGGCACAGCCGTGACCATACAGCGGATGGTGTTTGGCAATGCCGGCAGCGGATCGGGCTCCGGCGTTGGTTTCACGCGCAATCCAGCCGATGGCTCGAACGAGCTTTATATGGAATTCCTCTTCAACGCGCAGGGTGAGGATGTCGTTTCGGGCCGCTATCCTGTCGATGCGGCGGATACGCTGCAGGCTCTCCTGCCGGATGCCTTTCAGCACCTGATGGCCATTCGCGAACGCCTGGAGCTTGCATTTGGTGACGTGCAGGATTTTGAGTTTACCATCGAGAACGGCAAAGTCTTTCTGTTGCAGACCCGTCGCGCCAAGCGCACGGATTGGGCCGCTGTGAAGATCGCCGTCGACTTGGCCCGGCAAGGTTTGATCGAGCCACGCGAAGCCGTCAATCGCCTTGGTAACGTTCCCTGGGAGAAGCTGACCCGGAGGCGCTTGCTCGGCGTGGTTGGGGAACCTTTGGCGACTGCCAAATCCGCCGGCATTGGCGTGGCCTCCGGGCGGATCGCACTCACCGCCGAGGCGGCTGTTGCCTGGGCCGGGCAGGGCGTAGACGCGATTCTGGTAAGAAATGACACCACCACTGACGATATCGCTGGCATGAATGCCGCGGTGGCGATCCTCACCGCCCATGGAGGTAGAACGTCGCATGAGGCCGTTATCGCACGCCAGTTGAACAAGGTTTGTCTGGTCGGATGCGATGCGCTCTCCATTGCTCCTGATGGCATGTCCTGCGCCATTGGCGGCCATCGTTTCAGCCCCGGCGATTTTCTGACGCTTGATGGCGACAATGGCGTCATCTACGCAGGCAGGCTCGATGTGGGTGAAGAAAAGCCCGATGCGGAACTGGCGCAGTTGAATGACTGGTTGCGAATGCTTTCGCCGGCGGAGCGGCCGGCGACTTCGTCTGGTGGTGGCGATGCGAGAGCACTTGCCGCCGGGGCTTCCGTTTAGCGGACGATAATCGGGATGACGTTCCGCGAATCTGTGCCGTTCTTTGATCCGCATTCGCACCTGGCGATGACCAAAGCGAAAATGATTCGAAAAAGATGATCGGGACGGGATTGTCACGCCATCTTTCGAAATCGATCTATCTATTTATAAAATAATGAAAATTCACATAATTCGCCATGTGCGTCCAGATCGAGAGGAAGGCTGTGCCGCCTGAGTTTGTCCAAATGAAAAGTGCCATTTTTGTGAAATGCTCCCGTGACTTCGGGAAAAATTTTGGTTAGGGTTCTGTCCGCTGGCTAGGGGAGCTGGCGCGACTGCCAAAGCAAGGCCATAAAAAAGCGACCGCACGGTCCAAGTTCTGGGACGACACTGACGAAATTGATTGCGGTGGGGGGGGACCTCGATTTGTAGGTCCGAGAGGCAGATCCGATGGGTCTGCCTCTTTCCATTTGTGGCCCGGGCGACCGGGGGGGGGGGGGACGACCGGGGCTAGTACTTCATTCCTTTGGCCGCCGCCTGGATCCAGGCCGGTTTCTGCCGCGCGATCTTCCGATAGACCGGGCAATCCTCGGCATGGGCGCCGGGCAGATAGCCGATCGACATCAGGAATTCGCCCACGATTTCGCCGCCGGTGAAGACGAATTCCCGCTTGAACAGCTTGACCCAATCTGGCTTGGCCAGCGGATGATGCTCGGCGAGCCATGACGCGAACGAGCCGTGGCTGCGTTGCAGCGCCTGAATGCGTTTGGCGTTCTCGATCGAGGCATCCACCTTCAGCCGGTTGCGGATGATGCCCGCATCGTTGAGCAGGCGTGCGCGCTGCTTGTCGCCATAACGGGCCACCTTGGCGATCTCGAAATTGCTGTAGGCGGCGCGGAAGGAATCCTGCTTCTTCAGGATGGTCAGCCAGGACAGGCCGGCCTGATTGATCTCCAATACCAGGCGCTCGAACAGCAGATCGTCATCCGCGATTGGAAAGCCGTAATGGCCGGCATGATAGGGGCCATGAAATTCGTGCCCGGGCGCCACGCGGCAGTAACCACTCATATCTGATGCCTCACACCACTTTCCCTAGGCAGGCCTGGCGACGCCGGTCAGTTCCAGGATCGACAAACCGAAATAGTGGGAGGCGATGAAATAGGCGCCCCAGATCACGACGGCAATCACCGTGGTGATAGCGGCCTTCTTCAGTAGCATCGGATTGGCTGGGGCCCCGGGATCATGGCCCACCTCGTCGCTTTCCTGGCGGCGTACGCCCCAGGGCAGGACGGCGAACAAGGCCAGCCACCAGATGATCAGGAAGATGAAGAACTGCGATGCGATGCCGGTCATGATCGGGTGCCTATGCCTGTTCCAGTTCCACCAACGTGCCGAGGAAGTCCTTGGGGTGCAGGAACAGAACCGGCTTGTCATGGGCGCCGATCTTGGGCTCGCCATCGCCCAGCACCCGCGCACCCGCCGCCTTCAGGCGATCCCGGGCGGCGAGGATATCGTCAACCTCATAGCAGACGTGGTGGATGCCGCCGGCAGGGTTGCGCTCCAGATAGCCGGCGATGGGTGATGCTTCGCCAAGGGGGTGCAGCAATTCGATCTTGGTATTGGGCAATTCAACGAAAACCACGGTAACGCCGTGCTTAGGTTGTGCCACGGGCGCGGAAACCTTGGCCCCCAGCGTGTCGCGATAAAGGGCCGTCGCCTGGGTGAGGTCCGGCACGGCGATGGCGACATGGTTGAGGCGGCCGATCATGCGGCTGGTCCTTTCGGCGCGGGTGGGGGAACGAAACGGGGGCGATGTTGCGGCGCAAGATCGATCAGGTCAAGCACGGCCCGGGTAAGCGTTTGCTCCCTAAAATTTTGCGAAGCGGGCGAGCGCACAGTATTTTGTATTGATTCGTGTGCGCCGTCACTGGATTGGCATCCGGACAAAGAATAAAATTCGTTATTAATTCGTTAACAATGAGTGTCAATAACGCAACATGCCGCGCCGGCGATCCGCGCGGCTGCGGCGGATGACCTGTGCGGCCATCTGCTTCGACTGGAGGTAACGACGCCATGAAGTCCTTGCTGATTAGTGCACGCCGTTCCAGCGGTTTCTGGCCGGCCATTATCCGCCCGGCGGCATGCTCGCTGGCGATCTCGACATTTGCCGCGTTCCTTTGTTCCAGCGCTTCAGCCGATACGATCGGCAACGTGATTCTGGAGGATTACAAGGGCGCCGTGGCGACGCCGGATGGCGGCGCGGATGCCCGCGAGATCCGCTTCCAGGACCAGGTCATGGCCCTCGATACGGTCGAGACCGGCGAGGAGGGTGCCACCTCGATGCGTTTCCTCGACGAAACCCGCTTCGATGTGGGGCCCAATGCCATGGTCAAGCTGGACGATTTCGTCTTCGACCCCATCAGCGCCATCGGCGCCGGCAAGATTTCCATGGCGGTCGGTGCTTTCCGCTATGTCGGCGGCAACATGAAATCGGAAGAGAACGTTAAGCTGATCACGCCGACCTCGACGATGACCATCCGCGGGACGGAACTGATCATCTTTGTCGGCCTGGACGGTACCACCGAGATCAATGTGATCGAAGGTGCCGTGGAAGTTCAACCTTGCGACAAGCCGGTGGCGGCCATGGCCACCGCCGGTCAACGTGTCATCGTGCCGCTCACCTGCCAGGCCGTGGTGACGACCTCGCGTCCGGTGACGGATGTGACCGATCTCGACGTCCCGGCCGATCTTGCCGATTTTGCGACGGCTGCCGGCGGTGATGATGGCGGCGACGGGGGTGACGGCGGCGAAGGCGGCGGCCCCGGCGACAAGGAAGGCAAAAATCGCGGCGACGAGGGCACAGACCCCGAACCGGATCCGCCTGCGCCGGATCCAGAGCCGCCTGCCTCGGAGACTGATCCGAATGAAAATGGAGATGACAACCTCTAGCTCAAATCTCTCAGTTCAACCGAACTGTTGATTTCATCCGAGGCCGACCCCAACCGGGTCGGCCGTTTTTTTTGGACCTTCCCTGTGTCCTCGGTCACAGCAAATTAACGAGTTCAGCCGCATATTGCTTGGGTGAAGCGGTTGCCTCGTGGCCGCGCTTTTCACCAAAGGCACCAATATGGCGCGCAAATACAAACATTGGCTGGCTCTTGCAGCGATACTCTGTGTGATGGTCCTTGACCATCTGCCCGAGCGCGCGCCGGAATTGGTGCTGGCCGCCTGGAACGGCACCCAGATCAGCGAATGGGACAGTCTGCCGGTCATGTATGAGTGACCGGCCGCACATAGCGGCGCATCGATTGAACCCGGAGCGGGAGAGCGGCGACTAACCGGCAATGGTTGGCCTCCCGCCGCCCTCGGTCGCAAGTTAGAAAAGATCATGAAATCAGGTATTGGCGCCTTCGGGCGCGTCGTTTCTCCGCGCGCTCTTTGCGCCTTGCTGTTGATTGCGGCCGGACCGGCATGCATGGCTTCCGCGGGTGCGGCGGCGGAAAAGGAAATCGGCGCCGTCGTCCAGCGCGAATATCGGGATGCCGTGGCGCGCCCGGACGGCGCCGCCCAGCTCCGCGCCATTCGCTATCGCGACAAGGTATTCGCGCTTGATACCGTGGCGACGGGCGCCACGGGTGCGACCTCCCTCCAATTCCTCGATGCAACGCGCATCGATGTGGGACCGGGCGCCGAAGTGCGGCTGGACGATTTCGTCTACGATCCCAGCAGCACGGAAGGTGCGGGCGAGATGTCCTTCGCCGTGGGGGCGTTCCGCTATGTCGGCGGCCACATGACGACCGAGGAAAATGTGCGCCTCAAGACACCGACAGCCACCATGGTGATCCGTGGGACAGAATTGGTGATCTTTGTCTGGCCGGATGGTCGTACCGAGGTGAACGTCATTTCCGGCGCGGTCGAAATCAGTGCCTGCGGTGGTGCAGGGGGTAGCCAGATGGCGATGACCGGTATGCAGGTGACGGTCTCGCCGGATTGCGCCACCCAGCGCG
Source organism: Dongia sp. (assembly GCF_041909655.1). Classification (GTDB taxonomy): domain Bacteria; phylum Pseudomonadota; class Alphaproteobacteria; order Dongiales; family Dongiaceae; genus Dongia. Next base: position 47,383 of record NZ_JAYRDA010000019.1, read on the forward strand.
CCCCGGTCAGGTCACTGCCACCCGGCTTCGCGGCGCTCAATTTGCCCGTCGAGGACGAAGCGGGCATAGAGGAAGGCGATGACGGGCCGGGGGACCGGGGCGGTGACGGCCGTGATCGTGGCAGCACCGGGCGTGGTGGTAGTGGCAAGGGTGGCGCGGGCGGCGCGGGCGGTGGCACGCAGAATGGTGGTGCCAGCCACATCTGAGGCTAGACTGGCGGTGGCGACACCCGTTCAGGGATACCGGCGATGACCATTTCGCGGCTGACCACCGACAAGACGACCTATCAATCCGCCAATGACGCTTTTTACCGAGCCTTTGCTGAGGCTGATGCCGATGCGATGGAGGCCCTCTGGGCTGAAAACACACCGGTCTTCTGCTGTCATCCGGGCTGGCCGCCGATCCTGACCAGGGGCGAGATCGTCGCCAGTTGGACCGAGATTTTCAGCCATGGGGCCATTCCTGACATGACCTTCGTCCCGCGGCAGATGGCCCTGGTGGGGGGCCTTGGCATCGTCTGCGGCATCGAAATGGTCGGAAAGGCTCATTTCGCCTGCACCAACGTCTTTGCCAGCGAGGCGGGTGGGTGGCGCATGGTGCACCACCATGCCGGGCCCCTGGCACCGGGAACCTTCGCCCAGATTGTCTCTCCTGTGGATCCTGGTCGCGACGCACGGCATTAAAGCCTGTTGCCCAGGCCCACATTGGGACATCGGCCCGCGTTGCGCCGCCCCGCGCCGGGCGGCATATTGACCGCCATGATATGGAATCGATTCGCTCTGGCGACCGCAGCCATCCGGTGCGGTACGCGCTTTACCGGGGGACGCTCAGGCATGGGACGGGGCGTGATTGCTGCGGCCGTGGCACTGCTTGGCCTCCATTTGCTTTCCGCGACCCCGGCACGGGCCGATTACGGCACCGGTCTCGATGCGTTCAATGCCGGTGCCTTCGAGCAGGCTTATGCCGAATGGCAGAAGGCGGCGCTTACCGGCGACAAACGGGCACAGCATGGCTTGGGCTTGCTCCTGGAAAGCGGCCGCGGCACCAAAGCCGATCTGGAAGGCGCGCGCAAATGGTACGAGGCCTCCGCCGAGCAGGGATTCGCCCCGGCGATGAACAACCTCGCGATGCTTTATGCCGAAGGGCGCGGCGTCGCCAAGGACCAGAGCAAGGCGATCGCCTATTGGCAGCAGGCGGCTGAGGGGGGCAATGCCACCGCCCAGTTCAATCTCGGCGTTCAGTATATGCGGGGCGAGGGTGTCCCGCGCGATCCAGCCCAAACAGCCAAGCTGTGGACCGCGGCGGCGGAGGCGAACAGCGTTCAGGGGCAGTACAATCTCGGCCTGCTCTATGCGCAAGGCGTGGGCGTCGCCATGGACGACAAGCAGGCAGCCTATTGGATCGCCAAGGCGGCCGAGGCGGGACTTCCCGAGGCACAAATCGATCTTGCCGAGCTTTATCGTACCGGGCGCGGCGTCCAGCAGAATTCCGATCTGGCCTATCAATGGCTGGAAAAGGCCGCGGCGGCCGGCAACCTCAACGCCAGGCAGAAGCTGACCGAATTGCCCAAGCCGAAAGCGCCGGAAGCGGCGGCATCGGACGAGCCCGCAGAAATGCCCGCCGAGCCCGCGGAAACGCCCGCCGCGCCTGCGCACGACGCACAGGCCGCTGACGCTACCGCTCCTGCCGAATCCCACGCTGCCGAACCCGCCACCTCAGACTCTCATGCGGCAGAAGAGCAGCCGGTGGAAACACAGCCGGCGGAAACGCAGTCGGCGGAAGCGCAGGGCGCGGAAGAACCGGCCGAACCCGCCACGCCACCGCCCGCCGCCGATTCCCACGAAGGAACGCCGGAAGCGGCAGAGTCTCATGCGCCGGAACCTGCGGCAGAGCCGGCTGCGGAAACAGTGGCGCAGGGCGTCGCCTCGGCGACGGGGGTATTGGAGGACGAGCAGGCGGTTGAAGCGACGGAAGAGGCGGCAGTTTCCGAAACGCCCGCAGCCCACGCCCCCGCAGCCCATGCCGAGGCCGAGCAACCGGTGGAAACGCAGCCGGCGGAAACCGCGGATGCGCATGCTGACGAAACGGACGCACATGCTGACGAATCCAGCGAAGCGCCGGTGGAGGAGCCGGCTGTCGACGAGCAGGCTGCGGCCGATGAGAATGCGGCGCCGGCTGAGGAAGAGACGGCGCCGGAATCCGAAGACCTGACGGTCGAGGGCGTGGAGCCATTGCTACCCTTGGCCGAGATCACCTCGCCCAAGCCGAAGGTCTTCCGTGTCTGGCTGGGTGAGCGGGGGACGCCAGAATCCGCACGCACGGCCTATGACGGTCTGGTCGAGAAGTATCGCTCGTTGCTCGCGAACCTGAAATACGAGATGCGGCCCTTCATCATCGGTGGCCGTTCCGACGCCTATCGCATCTACGCCGGCCCTTTTGCGACCCTCAAGGAGGCGCAGGAGATGTGCGACAAGATCCGCGCGCGCTACAGCGAGGAATTCTGCCGCACCGTGATCAACTGAGCGCCGCCGATGGCACCGGATGCAAAGAACATGTCCGGCCCGCTCGATCTGGTGCTGACCAGCGCTCAAATGCGTGCTGCCGAGCAGGCTCTCTTCGATCGCGGTGTCGACAGTTTCGCATTGATGCGGGACGCGGGCCGCGCCGTCGCCGATCATGTCCAGCAATTTTGGCCCGGGCATAAAGTCACGGTGCTTTGCGGGCCGGGCAATAATGGCGGCGATGGCTTCATTGTCGCGGAGCTCCTGCGTCAGGCCGGCCGCGACGTCACCTTGCTGGCGATGCGCCCCGTCGATGGTTATCGCAACGACGCGGCGAAAGCTGCTGCGGGCTGGCAAGGCACGACCCTGCCGATGAATCACGCAACTCTTGCCACCGCGCTCGCGCCGGAGAGCCTCGTAATCGATGCGCTCTTTGGCATCGGTCTGGATCGGCCACTGGATGACATGGCGGTCGCGGCGATTCATCGCTGCCGCCAGCTTTCGTTACCGGTTGTTGCCGTCGATATCCCCAGCGGCATTTCGGCCGATACCGGCCAGGTACTCGGGGCGGCCTTCGCGGCCAGCGATACGGTGACTTTCGGTTGGCCGAAACCGGGGCACCTGTTGCTGCCGGGACGCCTGCATGCTGGCCGTCTCGTCGTTGCACCGCTCGGTTTCGATGCCGCTTGCGGCCGCGAGGCACAGTCGCGCTCTGCGGTCGATATTCGCGCCAACGGGCTCGATGTCTGGCTGATGCATCTGCCCCGCGTCGGCGCGCTCGATCACAAATACAGCCGCGGCCATGCGCTGGTCTTCGGTAGCCAGGCGATGCCGGGGGCAGGGCGCCTCGCCGCGCGCGCCGCGCGGCGGATTGGCGCCGGTATGCTGACGGTGGCAGCACCGGCCGAGGTGTTGCCCCTCTACATGGCCGATCAGCCGGGCCTCATTGCCAAGCCGGCAGCGCGCGCCGAGGATGTGGTCGAGATCCTGATGGACAGCCGCATCACCGCCTTGCTGGTGGGCTCCGGCATGCTGCCGGACGACGCCACGCGCGAGGCGGTGCTGAATGCTTTGGCCAGCGCCCGCGCGGCCGTGATCGATGGCGGTGGATTGACCGCCTTTGCCGACCGTCCCCAGGAGCTTTTTGGTCTCGGCCGAGCGGATGTTGTCCTCACGCCGCATGAGGGCGAGTTCGCCCGCCTCTTTCCCGATCTTGACGTGGAACTGGGCAAAGCCGAGCGGGCACGGCTCGCGGCCGAGCGCTCCCGCTGCACGATCGTGCTCAAGGGGGCGGATACGGTCATCGCTCAACCGCCCTCCGCCATCGGCGATGCGCAACAGGTCAGGCTCCTCATCAACCGGGAAGCGAGCCCCCATCTGGCCACGGCAGGCTCGGGCGACGTCCTGGCCGGGCTGGTCCTGGGGCTGCTGGCACAAGGGATGCCGGCCTTCGAGGCTGCCGCTGCGGCCGTCTGGTTCCACAGCGAGGCCGGCTTTGCCGCCGGGCCGGGCCTTATTGCCGAGGATCTCCCGGAACGTATTCCCGAAATCCGTCGCCTCCTGGAATCATGAACCATCCCGTCATCGAGGTGCGGCTGGCCGGACCGGCGGACGCGGAGGAATGCGCGCTGGTCTATGACGCGGCCCTCGCCGCGGCTTTCCCTGACGAACCGGCGACTTCCCGGGACAGGGCGGCCTATTTTCGCGCTTGCGCTGGCGAGGAACAGCGGGTTTGCTTGCTGGATCGAGTAATAATTGGTTTTGTTTCAGTGTATTGGAATGAAAACTTCATCCATTCTCTGTACATTCTCCCGGCCCAGCAAAAGCGCGGTGCCGGCCGTGCCCTATTGGCCGCAATTCAGGCGCTGGACCGGGGGCCGCTGGAGCTCAAGGTCGATGAGGTGAATGTTTCGGCCCGGGCTTTTTATGCCCGTTTGGGCTGGCGGGAGGTCGGCGAGGGGGTCGGTGATCGCGGGCGTTGGCTACGGCTGCGCTGGGACGGGTTCCCCGCGGGCCTCCAGCATGGTTGACAGGGCCGCCATCCGGGGTCTTTTTCGCTTGTGACGCGGGGTTAGGTGGGCTACATCCCCGCCCCGGACCCGGTGATATGCCGGGGCCGCGAGCTATGCTGTGGCAGCTCTAACGACCTTCGCGGGCGTGGCGAAATTGGTAGACGCGCGGGATTTAGGTTCCCGTGACGCAAGTCGTGTGGGTTCAAATCCCTCCGCCCGCACCAATCTCGTCAATGGTCCCGGAATCCGAGGGGGACCCGCGAACGAGATCGGGTTGAGGTCGTTTCCTTGAGCGCCAAGAGCAGCCGTGGTCCCAGTCGATCGCCGTTAGATAAACCTCCAGTTCTGAAAGTGTACTGTCATGCAGGTCACCGAAACCCTGAACCAGGGTCTGAAGCGGGAATACAAGATCGCCGTCCCGGCTGCCCAGTTGCGCGAGAAGGTCGACGGCAAGCTCAACGAGCTCGGCCACAAGCTGAAGATCCCCGGCTTCCGCCCCGGCAAGGTGCCGATGACGCTGCTGAAGCAGCGCTACGAGCAATCAGTCTTGGGCGAGGTTCTGGAAGAGAGCGTGCAGCAGAGCTCGCAGCAGCTCTTCACCGAGCGCAGCCTGCGTCCCGCCGGTCAGCCCAAGGTCGAACTCGTCGGCGAGTTCAAAGCCGATGCCGATCTCGAATTCTCGGTGGCGCTGGAAGTCATCCCCGAAATCGCGCCGATGGATTTCACCACCGTTTCGCTTGAGCGTGTCTCGGTCGAGGTGCCGGAAAGCGAAGTCGATGACAGCCTGAAGCGCATCGCCAAGCGCCAGCGCGCGTCGGAAACCGCCGCTGATGATTATGCGGCCAAGAGCGGCGACATCGCGGTGATCGATTTCGTGGGCTCGATCGGCGGCGTCGAATTTGAAGGCGGCAAGGCTGACGGCCATTATCTCGAACTGGGTTCGGGCAGCTTCATTCCGGGCTTTGAAGAGCAGCTCATCGGCGTGAAGAAGGGCGACAAGAAGACCGTGAAGGTCACTTTCCCGGCCGAATACGGCAATACCGATCTCGCCGGCAAGGAGGCTGAATTCGCCGTCACGGTGCAGGAAGTGCGCGTGCTGAAGGACGTGCCGGTCGATGACGAACTGGCGAAATCCCTGGGCCTCACCGACCTGGCCGAGTTGAAGAAGCAGGCCCGCGAGCGTATCGAGCGCGAATACGGTTCGGTCTCCCGTGCCCGCGTGAAGCGGAAGCTCCTTGACGTTTTGGCCGACAATCACGATTTCACCTTGCCTGAGGTTCTGGTCGAGGCCGAATTCGGCGCCATCTGGCAGCAGATCGAAGCCGATATGAAGGCCGGCCGATTGGACGAAGAGGACAAGGGCAAGAGCGAAGACGAGCTGAAGAAGGAATACCGCGACATCGCCGCGCGCCGCGTGAAGTTGGGCTTGCTGCTCTCCGAAGTCGGTCGCCAGAATAATATCCAGGTGCCGAACGAGGAATTGAGCCGCGCTCTCATCCAGGAGGCGCAGCGTTATCCCGGCCAGCAGCAGCAGGTGATCGAGTACTATCAGCGCTCGCCCGAAGCCCTCAACCAGCTCCGCGCCCCGCTTTACGAGGAAAAGGTCGTCGACTTCATCCTCGAGCGTGCGAAGGTGGCGGAGCGCAAGGTTTCCCCTGAGAAGTTCGCCGAAGAGGGTGAGGCGGAGCTCAAGGGCCGTCGCGACTAAGCGATGGAAAGGATTTGGCGAGTCGTTCCGGCGCTTGGCGTCGGAACGGTTTGCCAGAACCGGCCCACTCGCTAAGATCGCCTATCCGTGAGTCGGCCCGTCGCCGGCTCGGCGACGCCAGGTCGCCAGGCGCGCGTCGCGTCGGGCCGCCCGCAACATCTTTGAGAGTGGATGATGAGAGACCGGGATCCAGTCGAGATCTACAACAACTACCTCGTGCCGATGGTGGTCGAGCAGACCAATCGCGGCGAACGCTCCTACGACATCTATTCGCGCCTCCTCAAGGAGCGCATCATTTTCCTGGTCGGTCCCGTCAATGACGGCATGGCCAGCGTCGTCTGCGCGCAGCTCCTGTTCTTGGAATCCGAGAATCCCAGCAAGGAGATCTCGATCTACATCAACTCGCCGGGCGGCGTCGTGTCGTCGGGC
>NZ_JAYRDA010000020.1:0-51780 GCF_041909655.1 Dongia sp.
AGGTGTCGCCGCCAGGCGCATCCGATTCCAGGCAATGCAGCAATTGCACGCCGGGGGTGGGATCGCGATAGGGATTGTCGGAATGAACGCCGAGACCGATCGGCGTATAGGCGAGATTGGTCGGATTGGCGACCGATTTCACGTCGAAGAGCGCGCCGTAATTGGTGACGCGGACGAAGCCCAAATGATTGCCGATCTCCAGCACCGTGCCGGGTGCCGTCGGGCTGTTGCGGATGAGGCCGAAACCATGAGCGTGATAAGCCTCGAGGAAGGCAAGCTCGGCCTGCGGGTCGTCCAGCATCCGGCGCCAATCGCCAACTGGCTTGGAATTGCCCAAGGAATTGTTCCAGAGCTTGATCGGGCGCTTGCGCGCGCGCCGCGCCGCGGGCGAGAGGTCGTGATCGGAGAGCCAATGGCCGGCGAAGATCGAGACATGGCCGCCGGGCATCCAGGTGATGTGGACACTTTTATCGTCCTGAAGATGCGCATCGGCGATCGCAATCTCCGCCGGAAGGTCTGTGATCTCGTAGAGGCGCTGGCCGTTGCCGGGATGGCGGCATTCGGCGCAGCGGCAATTGTCGCGCAGCCAGATCGCCGGAAAGGCGGATTCGCCGCCCTTTTCCCAGGTGACGGCGAGGATTGCGCCGGTGGATGACAGGCTGCGGATCATGAGGGCCTCGCGTTTGGGCTGGGTTGCGATGACTTGATCTTGATCATCATTGCCGCCTGCGACAAATGAGCCTAACTTGGCTTATCGTTAAGTCCGACTTAAAGATAGATCCGCCCCGCCGATGCGCCCGAACCCGCCCCCTTTTGCCTGGCTGCGCGCCTTCGAGGCGACGGCGCGACATTTGTCCATGACCCGGGCGGCGGAGGAATTGCGCATCAGCGCCTCGGCCATCAGCCAGCAGATCGCGGCCCTCGAGGCCTATTTCGGCCGTCCCCTGTTCCGCCGCGCCAACCGCCGCCTGACCTTGACCGCGAGCGGCACGCTCATTGCGCCGAAGCTCAGCGCCGGCCTCACCCTCATTCACGAGGCGATCGACGACGCCCTTCCCGCCAAACGCCGGCAGGGATTGCTGGTGCGCGTCACCACCTCGTTCGGCAGCCAATGGCTGATGCACCGGCTGGATTCCTTCCGCCGGCAGCACCCGGCCATTGCCGTGCAGGTGACAGCGACTACCGAACCGATCGAGAGCGAGAAATCCGGCGCCGAGATCGAGATCCGCTATGGCAAGGGCGCGTGGCCCAATCTGGTGGCAGCGCGGCTGGTCGACGAAGAGATCTTCCCCGTTTGCAGCCCGGCCCTGACGGCACGGCTCAAACGGCCGAAGGATCTGATACGTCACGACCTCATCGATGTGCCTGGGTATGAAGTCGGCTGGTCGGATTGGCTGGATGCGGCGGGCGTCGAATTCGACTGGATGAAACGGCGCCTCGCCGTCGATCAATCGGTGATGGCGATCCAGTTGGCCCTCGACGGCAAGGGCGTTGCCCTGGGCCGCTCGCCGCTCATTCAGCGCGAGCTCCAGGACGGGCGCCTGGTGGCACCCTTCCCCTTGAGGATCGAGACCGGCGGTGGTTATTGGATCGTTCACAGAAAGCGCCCCAGCGAAGGACGGAAGATCATGGCCTTCAAGGAATGGCTGCTGGCACAGGCCGAGGCCGCGCCGGCAGCCAAATCGCTTACCAAGGCAAAGAATAAGTCTTCACGTTCGTGAAGCACTTCATCGCCTCGATCACACCTTCCTTGTAGCCGAGACCGGAATCCTTGATACCGCCAAAGGGGGACATCTCGATGCGGTAGCCCGGCACTTCGCGGATATTGACCGTGCCGACCTCAAGCTCCTTCACGAAGCGCGTGACATAGTCGAGGCGGTTGGTGCACACCCCGGAAGAGAGACCATAGGCGGTCGAATTCGAAACGCGGATCGCCTCGTCGATATCCTTGACGCGGATGACCGGCGAAACCGGGCCGAAGGTCTCGATACGAACGAGATCGCAATCGAAGGGAACGTGATCGACCACGGTCGGCGAGTAGAGCGCGCCTTTCCGGATATTGCCGTAGAGCAGTTTGGCGCCATGTGCCACCGCATCATTGACCTTGTCCTCGCAATACTTGGCCGAGGCTTCGTCGATGACCGTTCCCATATCGGTTTCGGGATCCATCGGGTCGCCGTATTTGATCTTCTTCGTCTTTTCGAGGAGCAATTCGACGAAGCGGTCGGCCACCTTCTCGACCACGATCATGCGCTTCACTGCCGTGCAGCGCTGACCGGAATTCTTGTAGGAACCGGCGACCGCGAGAGTCGCCGCCTCTTCAAGATCGGCATCTTCCATGACGATCAGCGGGTCGTTGCCGCCGAGTTCGAGCACGGCGCGACGATAGCCCATATGGGCCGAGATATACTTGCCGACCGAGACGCCGCCGGTGAAGGTGATGAGATCGATATTGGGGTCAGTCAGGAGCGCATCCGCGATCTCGCGCGGGTCGCCCGTCACAACCTGGAACATTTCCTTCGGCAAACCGGCTTCATAGAGCACGTCGGCGAGGATGAGAGCCGTGAGCGGCGTCTTTTCCGAAGGCTTCAACACCATGCGGTTATTGGTGGCAATCGAGGGCGCCACCTTGTGCGCCACCTGATTGAGCGGATGGTTGAACGGGGTGATCGCCGAGATGGCATTCAAGAGCGGATCGCGCTGGGTGTAGATGCGGCGCTTCTTGCCATGGGGCGTGATATCGCAGGAGAAGATCTCGCCATCATCCTTGAGGACGATGCTGGAGGCGAGATGGAACACGTCATAGGCGCGGCCCACTTCGTAGGTCGAATCCTTCAAGCACAGGCCGGATTCCGCGGTGATGAGTTCCGCGATTTCCTGGCGGCGGCTGACCAGAATGTCCGCCGTCTTGCGCAAGATCTGGCTGCGCTCGGCACGGCTCAGACTGGCCTTGTAGTTCTTGGCTGTCTTGAAGGCGCTGGCGATATCGTCCAGGCTCGCTTTCGGACAGGTGCCGATCACTTCGTTGGTATAGGGATTGAAAACCTCGAAATGCCGGTCGCCGGCAGTCGAGCTGTTCACAATCCGCATCTTCTCTTTGCGCGAAATACCCATGGCGCGTTTCCTCGATTGATTTTCTTAAATGGCTTTCTTTTGCGGCTGCGCCGCGGGGATGGCGTAATTGCAGGCAAGATCGAAGGCGCTGAAATTGCGCAGGCGATAGCCCGCCGGCAGTGCCTTCAATTGCCGGTTCACGATCACCGGCACCTGCTGCTCGGTGAGGCCACCATGGGAACGCAGCGGCACGGTGAGGCCCGAGAGATCGTGCTTCGATTCCGAGGTGCCGATGGCGAAGTTTTTCGCCGAGACGGCGATGACGTCGCCAAGGCGATCTTCCGGCAATTCGAAGCGGCGGCAGCCTTCCTGGCGGTCGACCACCAATTCCATGCCCGGGAGCTTGGCCATGCGCGCGATCAGCTCGGCATGGTTCACGTCATCGGGCAGATAAATGGTGGCGAAGGAACCGAGCGCACCGTGATGCACGACATAGGGGTCGGTGATGGGGAGGATGACGCGGGCCTTGCCCACGCCGATCCACTGGTCGAGCAGATCCTGGAGATAGAGCACCTGCGGCTTGCCGTCGGCGCCGTGTTTGTCGTTCATGCCGTGATCGGCGGTGAAGACGATGGTGCAGCCCATGGCTTCAAGCTCGCCGAGATAACCATCCATCATCCGGTAGAAATCATTGGCGACCGGGGTGCCCGGCGCATGCTTGTGCTGGATGTAATCGGTGGTCGAGAGATACATGATGTCCGGGCGTTCGGCCTGCATGAGCTTCACGCCGGCGGCGAAGACGAATTCCGAGAGATCGGCGCTGTAGACCGAGGGCAGTGGCAGGCCGACAAAGGCAAGCGCGTTGTCGATGCCATGTTCGGCCCTGGTGGTCTCGTTGGCTTTCTCGGCGGAAAAGCAGATGCCGGTCATCCCCTTGCCGAGCAGTTTCCGGAGCTTGTCCTTGGCGGTCACCACGGCGACCTTGGCGCCTTCCTTGGCGAAGGCGGCGAGAATGGTTTCGGCGCGCAGGAATTTTGGATCGTTCATCATCACCTCCTGCCCGCTTTCGCGGTCATAGAGGTAATTGCCGCAGATGCCGTGCACCGAGGGCGGCGCGCCGGTGACGATGGAAAGGTTGTTCGGGTTGGTGAAGCTCGGCACCACGCAATCGCCGATGAGATTGGCACCCTGGGCGATGGCGCTCTTCAGCCAGGGCATCACCCCGGCCTGCACCGCCTGCTTGAGGTAATCCGGTTCGCAGCCATCGACGCAGACGACGACGATGGGCTCCTGCGGGGCGGCATAGGTTTTGCCGTTGACGGAAACCGATTTCATCTTGCTCTCCTTATTCGGCAGCTTTGCGCCCAGTTATTATTCCGCGGCTTTGCGCGCTGGCGCACCGCTTGCCACATTCATTTCCTTCATCACCGCGGCGACCGCCGCGAGGAAGGCCTTCATTTCGGTTTCGCCGAGACGGCCGATGCAGCCGATGCGGAAGGAATCCGCCACCGTGAGCTTGCCGGGATAGATCACGAAATTCCGCTCGCGCAGCTTGTCGTAGAAGACCTGGAACTGGAAATTGGGGTCCACCGGCATGTGGAAAGTGACGATAATCGGCGCCTGGAGATGATCCGGCAGCAGGGTCTGGAAGCCGAAGCCGCGCATGCCGTCGACCAGGATCTTGCAATTGCTGCGATAGCGCCCACCGCGGCCGGCAACGCCACCCTCGGCCTCATGCTCGTTCAGGGCCTGGTCGAAGGCGACGATGCAATGGATCGGCGGGGTGAAACGGTATTGCTTTGTCTTCTCGATCACCTGCCACTGGTCGTGGAGGTCGAGCACCAAAGCATGGGCATTGCCCTGGGTCTTTTGCAGGGCGTCGATGCGGCACAGCACGAAGCCGAGACCGGGGACGCCTTCGATGCATTTGTTCGAGGAGGCGGCGATTGCATCGCAGGGAATCTTGCGGCTGTCGAGTTCAATGGCGCCGAAGGCCGACATGGCATCGATCAACAGGCGCTTGCCGGCGGCGGCCACGACCTCGGCCACCTCGGCGATCGGGTTGAGGACGCCGGAGGTCGTCTCGCAATGGACCACGGCGACATGGGTGATGGCCGGATCGCGGGCGAGCGCGATCTTGACCAGGGCCGGATCGACCGGCATGTCCTCGGCCCATTCCAACGTCGCACAGGCGCGCTTGGCGACGCCGCAGATCTTTTCCATCCGCTTGCCGTAGGCGCCGTTGATGAGGATGAGAAGCTTGTCCTTCGGTCCGATGAAGGTGCCGATCATGGCCTCAACCGCGAAGGTGCCGCTGCCCTGCATGGGAACCGTGGTGAAGACGCCCTCGCCGCCGATCAGGCCGACCAGACGCTGGCGCATGCGATCGTTGATGGCGATGAAGCCGGCATCGCGCGAACCCCAATCATGGAGCATCGCCTGCTTCACCGTCATGGAGGTGGTGAGCGGGCCGGGGGTGAGCAGCCAGGGATCCTGAGTCCCTCGAATGTCAGCCATGACGAAAATCCTTTGCGGCAGAAAGTCTTAGGGTTGGCCAAGCGTGAGCCTAACCCGATTTTGATTGCAGGATGATGCCAGCACCGCGTAGCATAAGTCCAATCGCTATATACGATGCGAAATATAGATGACCTCGATAAGTCACTCCTCCCTCCGGGCCTTTCACGCGGTCGCCACGGAAGGCAGCTTTACCAAGGCTGCCCGCGCCCTCAACGTCACCCAGCCCACCCTTTCGGGCCAGGTGAAGGCGTTGGAGGAGCAATTCGGCGTGCGCCTGTTCGACCGGCGGAAGCGCAAGATCGAGCTCACCGATATCGGCCGCAATCTCCTCGACATCACTTGGCGCATGTTCGGCCTGGAGGCGGAGGCGGAACAGGTACTGACCGCCGCCAAGGGATTGAAGCGCGGACATCTGCGGATCGGGGCCGACGCGCCCTACCATTCGATCCCGTTCCTGGCGGTCTTCAACCGTCGCTATCCCAATGTCCGCCTTTCGATGTCGATCGGCAATTCCATGGGCCTCAAGGCCGATCTCATGGACCAGCGCTTCGACGTGGTGATCGCCGCGGATATCGGCGGCGATCCCAGGCTCTATGCCTTTCCGTTCCAGGAAGACCACCTCATTGCCTTCGTCGACCGGGCGCATCCCTGGGCCAGGAAAAGGAAGATCAAGCTGGAGGATCTGGCGGGACACCGCCTCGTGCTGCGCGAACCGGCCTCGACCACGCGGCGCGCCTTTGACAACGCCACCACCAAGGAAGGCATCAAGGTGGGCGAAATCCTGGAGATCGGCAGCCGCGAGGCGATCCGCGAGGCGGTCGCGGCGGGGCTCGGCATCGGCATCGTCGCCCGATCGGAATTCGGCGACGACCTCCGGCTGAAGGGCCTGGAATTCGAAGGGCCGCGCATCAAATCGACCGAATTCGTCGCCTGCCTGATGGACCGGCGCGCCAATCCGCTGGTGAAGGCTTTCCTCGACATCGCCAAGGAAACACCGGGAGAGCGCAATGTGGTCAGCTAGGCTCGGCCGCGCGCTGCTCGCGGCGGTGATACTGGCCGGCGCCGGCCCTGCCCTTGCCCAGGAATCCGCGCGCTGGGAGCGCGGCGAGGAAGGCGCCGTAACCTTTGCCGACCTCGCCATCGAACGTTACAGCCGCTTCACAATCTTCTGCCGCGTGACAGCGACCGGTTCCGTCGCCGGCCTGGCTTTGACCTCACCCTATTTCCAGACCCAGGTCATCAACGAGGAGGGCTATAGCCTGACCTTGGTGATCGACGGTGCCCGCGACAGCGTGCATATGGTGGCGCGCGACATCGAATTGTGGTTCGAGGCGAAGGATCTCAACCAGCAGAACCAGCTCCGGCGCCTGTTCGACGGCCTCGTCAACGCGCAACGGATCGATCTGGCCATCTCGACGCTGGGTTGGCGCGACAGCCGCAGGATCGAGAACAGCGCGGAACTCGCCGGCCTCATGGACAAGTGCCTGTAGCCGCAGCCATGCGCGCCGATCCCACCCCCTCCCACATCGCCATAGATTGACGCCCGAGGGGTGCGCCCCATAGGCTGCGGCGCCTCATCGGGAGTAAACACATCATGAAATTCCTGCGCGCCAATGCGCCGCGCCTGCCCATCGACCAGATCGCCGCTTTCGCCGCCGAGCAATACGGCCTCGTCGGCGAGGTTACCGCCCTCTATAGCGAGCGCGACCAGAATGTCCGTTTACGGGAGAAGAGCGGCGCGGCCTGGGTGCTGAAGGTGGCGAGCGCCGAGGAAGATCCCGGCATCATCGCCTGCCAGATCGAGACCATGCAGCATATCGCCAGGGTCGATCCCGGCCTCCCCGTGCCGCGCGTGCGCCTTGCCAAGGACGGCACGGCGACCAGGCACATCACGGCACCAGACGGCACGCAGCATGTTTTCTATGTGCTTTCCTATCTCGACGGCGAGATCGCCGAACGCTCCGCCATCGACCACAAGCTCCATGCCAGGATCGGCGAGATGCTGGCGCGGCTGGGGCGTGCCATGCGCGGGCTGTTCCATCCGGCGGCGGGCCAGCGCGACTTGCTGTGGGATGTGCGCATGCTGGACCGGCTGCTGCCCCATGCCGAATTGTTCGGCGCCGGCTGGCAGCGCGACCTGGTCATCGGCATCGGCACACATTTCGTCAACGAGGTCAGGCCGAAACTGGCGCCCTTACGCGCACAGCTCATCCATGGCGACGTGCATGAGCACAATCTGATCCTGTCGCCCGATGGCGGGATCGCCGGGATCATCGATTTTGGCGACATGTTCCACGGACCGCTGGTGATCGACATCGCCGACGCCCTGGGCGATTTCCTGACCGATGCCAAGACCATCGAGGGCACGATCCGCGCCATGGTCGGGGCCTATAACAAGGTGACGCCGCTGGAGGAAGACGAAGCCGATCTGATCTTCGATCTCACGTCGGCGCGCATGATCCTCACCCCGCTCATCAATGCCTTCCGCGCCGCGCAGACGCCGGACGAGCCCAATTACATGGCGCAATATGGCGACGCACCCCTGCGCGTGCTGGAAGCCCTGCAGAAGATCGGCCGCGACAAGGTCACGAATCTCGTGCGCGAGACCTGCGGCCTGCCGCGCCGAGCCACCTCCCTGCCCTCTATCGAGAACCTCATCGCGCGCCGGAAAAAGCTGATGGGCTCGAGGCTCTATGTCTTCTACGATCCGCCTTTGCATATGGTGAAGGGCGAAGGTGTGTGGCTGACCGCCGCCGATGGGAAACGCTACCTCGATTGCTACAACAACGTGCCGCATGTGGGGCATTGCCATCCGCATGTGGTGGCGGCCCTCACCCGGCAGATCAAGACGCTCAACACCAATACCCGCTATCTCGGCGAACAGGTGCTGGAATACAGCGAGCGGCTGACGGCCACCCTGCCCGGCAAGCTCAGCGTCTGCGCCTTCGTCAATTCCGGCTCGGAGGCCAATGACATCGCCTGGCGCATGGCGACGACCTATACGCGCGCAGCCGGTGGGATCACCATGGATTTCGCCTATCACGGCATCACCGAGGCGATCGATGCCTTCTCGCCCAGCGGCAATCACGCCAACAAGGTGCCGCCGCATATGCGCACCCTGACGCCGCCCGACGGCTATCGCGGGCAATATCGTCACGGCACCAACGATATGGGGCGGCTCTATGCGGCCGATGCCGACAAGGCCATCGCCTCGCTGGCGGAAGCGGGCATGAAGCCGGCGGCCTTCATGATCGATTCCGCCCTGATGACCAATGGCGTGCTGGAACCGGTGCCGGGCTATGTCGCCGAGGTCTTCAGGAAAGTGCGCGCGGCGGGGGGCTTGTGCATCGGCGACGAGGTGCAATCAGGCTTCGGCCGCATGGGCACCCATATGTGGGGCCACCAGCATCATGAGGTGGTGCCGGACATCGTCACCATCGGCAAGCCCGCCGGGAATGGCCATCCTCTGGGTGTCGTCATCACGACGCCCGAGATCATGGAAGCTTTCTTGAAGGAATATTCCTTCTTCTCGACCTTCGGTGGCAACAACGTCTCCTGTGCTGCCGGGCTGGCGGTCCTCGACGTGATCGAGCGCGAAGGCCTCATCGAGAATTCGCGCGTGGTCGGCGATTACTTCAAGGCCGCCTTGAAGGGACTGATGGCGAAGCACGACCTCATCGGCGACGTGCGCGGCACCGGTCTCGCACTGGGCGTCGAGCTGGTCACCGACCGCAAGACCCTGGCGCCCGCAGCGACGCAGACCAAGCGCCTCACCAACCTCATGCGCGACGAAGGTGTCCTCATCGGCAGCGAAGGCATCCTCGGTAACGTGCTGAAAATCCGCCCGCCGATCGTGTTCTCGAAGGAGAACGTCGATTTCGCGGTGGCGGCGTTGGATCGGGCGTTGGGGAAGATCTAAGGTCGCCGGGACTGTTTTCCCTTGATTGTCATGGCCCGCGAAGGCGGGCCATCCACGAGTTTGTCGGCAACTGATGAAAGCAACTCGTGGATCCCCCGCCTTCGCGGGGGATGACGACGGGAGTGGTCCGCGTGGGCACCCGCTCAAGACCGCGAGTTCACCGAATATCGAGCGGCGGGAGACCTTTGATGAGGTCGTCCAATGCCTTCATCTGCGCAAGGAATCCCGGCAGCTTGTCGAGCGGCAGGGCGCAGGGGCCGTCGCATTTGGCGTTGTCGGGGTCGGGGTGGGCTTCGATGAAGAGGCCGGCGATGCCCACGGCAAGGCCGGCGCGGGCGAGTTCGGCGACTTGGGCGCGGCGGCCGCCGGAGGCGGCACCCAGGGGATCGCGCATCTGCAAAGCGTGGGTCGCATCGAAGATGACTGGGAGATTGCCGGAGACCGACTTCATGGTGCGGAAGCCGAGCATGTCGACGACGAGGTTGTCGTAGCCGAAGCAGGAGCCGCGCTCGCAGAGCAGGATCTGCTCGTTGCCGCATTCGCGGATCTTCTCGACGATGTTCTTCATCTGCGGCGGCGAGAGGAATTGCGGCTTCTTGATGTTGATGACAGCGCCGGTCTTTGCCATCGCCTCGACGAGATCGGTCTGGCGGGCAAGGAAGGCCGGGATCTGGATGATGTCGGCAACGGCGGCGACGGGTGCCGCCTGCGCGATCTCATGCACGTCGGTCAGCACCGGCACGCCGAATTTCGCTTTGATGTCGGAGAGAAGCCTCAGCCCCTCCTCCATGCCAGGTCCGCGGAAGGAATGGATCGAGGAGCGGTTGGCCTTGTCGTAGGAGGCCTTGAAGATATAGGGGATGCCGAGCTTGGCGGTGGCCTCGGTGAAGGCCTCGGCGACGCGGAAAGCCGTGTCGCGATCCTCGAGCACGTTCATGCCGCCGATCATCACCATCGGCTTGTCGTTGGCGATGTCGATCTTGCCGATTCGGATCGTGGTCATAAGGAGCGCTCCGTTAGACGAGGCGCGATTGATGGACCGCGGCCTCGATGAACGAGGTGAACAAGGGATGCGGCTCAAAGAGACGCGATTTCAGCTCCGGGTGGAACTGCACGCCGACGAACCAAGGATGATCGGGGATCTCGACGATCTCCGGCAGCACACCATCCGGCGACATGCCGGAGAATTTGAGGCCGACCTTCTCCAGCCGGTCCTTGTAATTGTGATTCACTTCGTAGCGGTGGCGGTGCCGTTCATGGATCACCGCCTTGTCCCCGTAAATGTGGGAGACGAGCGAGCCGGGCGTCAGCTGGCATTCATAGGCGCCCAATCGCATGGTGCCGCCGAGATCGCTGTCCTTGGCGCGCTTTTCCAGCACATTGCCGCGGACCCATTCGGTCATCAGGCCCACGACGGGTTCTTCCGAGGGGCCAAATTCGGTGGAGCTGGCCTTGGTGACGCCGGCCAGATGCCGCGCCGCTTCGATCACCGCCATCTGCATGCCGAAGCAGATGCCGAAATAGGGAATCTTGCGCTCGCGGGCAAAACGCGCCGCCTGAATCTTGCCTTCCGAGCCGCGCTCGCCGAAGCCGCCGGGGACCAGGATGCCGTGGACGCCCTCGAGATGCTGGACCGCGTCTTCGCGCTCAAACACTTCGCTGTCGATCCAGTCGAGATTGACCTTGGCGTGGTTGGCGATACCGCCATGGCGCAAGGCCTCGGCCAGGGATTTGTAGGCGTCGAGCAAGGAGGTGTATTTGCCGACGATGGCGATGGTGACCTCGCCTTCCGGCTGGCGGATGCGGCTCACCACCTCGTCCCACTTCCGCAGATCCGGCGCGGGTGCGGTGAGACCGAAATGGCGCAGGACTTCGTCGTCATAGCCTTCGGCGTGATAGGCACCAGGCACGGCATAGATCGTGTCGACGTCGAGGGCCTGGATCACGGCCGAGGGCGCCACGTTGCAGAATTGCGCGATCTTGCGGCGGCTATCCGCCGGCACTTCGCGGTCGCAGCGGCAGAGCAGGATGTCGGGCTGAATACCGACCGATTGCAATTCCTTGACCGAATGCTGGGTGGGCTTGGTCTTCAATTCGCCCGCCGCCGGAATCCAGGGCACCAAGGTGAGGTGCACGAACATCGCGCGCTCGCGGCCGACTTCGTTGGCGAACTGGCGGATGGCTTCGAGGAAAGGCAGGCTTTCGATGTCACCCACCGTGCCGCCGATCTCGCACAGCACGAAATCCTCGTCCTGGATGTCGGCCTTGATCCATTCCTTGATGGCGTCGGTGATGTGCGGGATGACCTGGATGGTGGCGCCGAGATAATCGCCGCGGCGTTCCTTGGCGATCACCTCGGAATAGATGCGGCCCGTGGTGACGCTGTCCGAGCGGCGGCTGGAGATGCCGGTGAAGCGCTCGTAATGGCCAAGATCGAGATCGGTCTCGGCCCCGTCATCGGTGACGTAGACCTCACCATGCTGATAGGGGCTCATCGTGCCCGGATCGACATTGATATAGGGGTCGAGCTTCCGGAGGCGGACCTTGAATCCGCGCGCCTGCAGCAATGCGCCGAGCGCTGCTGACGAAAGACCCTTGCCGAGAGAGGAGACCACGCCGCCGGTGATGAAGATAAATCGCGTCATGGGTGGTCCTTATGGAACGAGTCGGGGTAGTCCGGCAAGCGCTGTCTGGCTGCCGGTGCAAGGAACTGGAAGGACAAGATTTTATTGGCCGGAGGGAGCGACGGGTTCGGTCGGCGCAACCGGGGCAGGAGCAACCGGCGCGACCGTACCCGAGTCGCCGGCGGGAGCCGCCGGATCGGCGACCGGGGCCGCCGGGGCCGTGGTCGTCGCTGCACCGCCGCTACCGACCAGAGGCTGGCGCGCGCCGCCATGGCTGTCGGCATAGGCCAGGAACAGGCTGGTACAGAAGAAGCCGATTGCCAGCCATTTGGTGACCTTGGTCAGCAGATTGGCCTGGGCGCGGCCGGACAGGAACCCTGCCATGCCACCGGAGGCGCCACCGCCACCAAGACCGCCCATACCACCCTCGCTCTTCTGGGTGAGGATGAGACCGACCAGGAAAATTGCCACAATGACATGGATCGACAGGACGACCGTGGCCAGGTTTTCCAACATTGGGGGCGCTCGCAAGTTCTTGAAATGTCGTAATTCGGCGCGGGTTCTAGCTTTTTTCACCCGGCATTACCAGCACCAAATTGGCACGGGGCACCGGCTATTCAAGCCAGACCCCCGGTTAAGTAGCTGATTTCGCCGCCCCTTCGGCAATGGCCCAGAAATCGGCGGCCTTCAGGCTGGCTCCACCCACGAGGGCGCCATTGACCTCCGGCACCGCCATCAGTTCGGCGGCGTTCGACGGCTTCACCGAGCCGCCATAGAGAATCCGGACCGGTCCGCGCTTTGCCACCAGCTTGCGGATATGGCGATGCATGGCCGCCACATCGGCGGTGGTCGGCGTGCGGCCGGTCCCGATCGCCCAGACCGGCTCGTAGGCGACCACCAGATTGGTGGCATCGGCTTCAACAGGGATCGATTCAACGATTTGATTTTCCACAATCTTTTCCGCCTCACCCGCATCGCGCTGCGCCTCGGTTTCGCCCACGCAGACGATCGCGGTAAGCCCCGCCGCAATGGCGGCCCGGGTTTTCGCCGCTACCAGAGCACTGGTTTCAGCATGATCGGCGCGGCGCTCGGAATGGCCGAGAATCACGTAACCGCAGCCCAGATCCACCAGCATGGCGGCGGCCACATCGCCGGTATGGGCGCCGGATACGGCCATATGGCAATCCTGGCCGCCCAAGGCGATGCCGGTGCCGGAAAGCGCCACGGCGACCGCCCCCAGATAGGGAAAGGGTGGACAAAGCAGCAGATCGACCGGCGCCGAAACACCGGCGGCAAGGGCCTTCACATCGCCCGCCAAAGCGGATGCCATCGTCAGGCTGCCATTCATCTTCCAATTGCCGGCCACCAGGGGCCGGATGCCGGGGGTGCTCAAGATGTCGCTCCTTAACCTGGATTCTCGCCCGGAAGAGACCATAGCGGGGCCCAGGGCAGCAAGGGATTCCGGCCCCCTGCCCGGCCCGTTCTGCCGCCCTTGCTCCGGATAGGGGCCATCCCTATGATGCGCCGCTTAAATTTGCCGAGGCGGAAGTCCTTTTCCGCCGCAACGGGTTGGATAGAAAAGTATGCTCAGCTCCATTCGCAAACAGGCCCGCTCCTGGGTGGTCAAAGTCCTGTTTGTCGTCCTGATCGCCGCCTTCGCCGTGTGGGGTATCGGCGACGTCTTCCGCAGCCAGCAGGTTGCCGCGCCGATCATCGAGATCGGTGACAGCTATGCCTATTCGCAGGCGGATTTCGATCGCGAGCTGCGCCTGTCGCTGCAACGCCTGTCGCAGATCCAGGGCATGCAGGTGACCCCCGCCCTCTTCGCCCAGTTCGGCGGCGCCCAGCGCCTGGTCGACCAGGCCGAAAGCAAGGGATTGCTACAGGTCTATAGCAACGAGATCGGCTTCGAAATTCCGATGGCGACGGCGCTGCAATATATCGAGACCGATCCGGAATTCGCCGGGGCGACCGGCCAGTTCGACCGGCCGCGTTTCGAATACATGCTGCGGCAACTGGGCCAGAGCGAAGAGCAATACGTGGCCACCATCCGCGCGCAGATGCGTGCCAGTTATCTGCTGTCGGCCCTGACCGGCGCGGTGACGGCGCCCGACGCACTGTCGCGCAATGTCTATGCCTATAGCGAAGAACAGCGCGTCGCCGAAACCGTGCTGGTCCCCACAGCGTCAATCACCGATGTGGCAGCTCCGGACGACGCCACCCTCAAGGCCTGGCACGAAGCGCAGGCCGCCCGCTATCAAGCACCGGAATTCCGCGCCGGGCTTCTGGTTCAGATGATGCCGTCCGATTTCATTCAGGATGTCGCCGTCTCGGATGAAGAGATCGCCAACGAATATCAGGCCCGGATGGCGGAATTCTCGACTCCGGAGACCCGCGCCGTCGAGCAGGTCGTGGTGCAGGACCCAGCCATTGCCGACAAGATTGTGGCCGCGGTCAAGGCCGGGACGGCCTTTGCGCAGGCCGTGCGGGACGCTACGCAAGGCGAGCCGGTTTCGCTCGGCACCATCACCAAGGAAAAGCTGCCGACTGATATCGCCGATGCGGTCTTCGCCCTGCCCGCCGGCACCGTCTCCGATCCCCTGAAGAGCCCGTTTGGCCTTCACGTGGTCTATGTCTCGGCAGTGACGCCAGCCACCACCAAGAGCCTTGAGGAAGTTAAGGGCGAACTCAGGAACGGTCTTGCGCTGGGCCGTGCGGCCGATGCCATGGAATCCGTGCGCGTGCAGTTGGAAGACGAACTCGCTGGCGGCGTATCGCTGGCCGAGGCCGCAGAGAAGCTGGGCCTCAAACAGGAAAAGTTCGCCGCCATCGATTCCGCCGGCCAGGACCGTTCGGGGACCAATCTCGGCATCTCGCAGGATGCGGTCGGCCTTATCTTCCAGACCCAGACCGGCGAGCCCGGCTATGTCACCGCACTCAACGACGGTTCCTACGCAGTGGCACAGGTGGACGAAGTAATCGCCCCGGCGTTGAAACCGCTGGAAGAAGTGCGCGACCAGGCGATTGCCGATTGGACCGCCGATCAGCAGAGCCAGCGTGCCAAGGCCGTGGCGCAGGAGATCGCCGACAAGGTCAAGGCCGGCGCGGATCTTGCCGCCGAGGCCGCTTCGCGCAATCTGACGATGAAGACCTCGAAGCCATTCCATCGCGGCGAAGGTGATGCCGAAAACGGCGTCACGCCATCGATCGCCAATGCGCTCTTCGGCCTGAAAATCGGCGAGATGACGGTGGGCGAAGAAAGCGACGGCAGCGCGGTCGCTCGCCTCACCGTGGTCAACGCCGCCGACCCCGCCGCCGCGGCCGATGCCGTGAAGCAGCTTTCCGAAAAGGTCACCCAGACCCTGGCCAATGATTTGCGCCAGACCTTCAACACCGCCCTGAAATCCGAACTGCCGCTGAAACGCGATGACACGATCTGGCAACGCGCCATCGAAACGTCCATCCAGCAATAGATCGGGTCATCAGGAACAGGATAAGCGTCACATGAAGGTCGAGCCGGATTTCGAAAGATTTGCCACGGGACACGAAGCCGGCAAGGCGCAGCTGGTCTGGACCCGTCTGGTCGCGGATCTCGAGACCACGATCTCGGTCATGCTGAAGCTGGCCGACGGACGGGCGAATTCGATCTTGCTGGAATCGGTCGAGGGCGGTGCCGTGCGCGGGCGTTATTCGATCATCGGCCTCAAACCCGACCTCATCTGGCGCTGCCGCGGTTCGAAGGCGGAGATCAACCGCAACGCCCGGTTCGAACCGGAAAAATTCGAGCCGGAGGCCCAGCCTGCCTTGCAATCCCTGCGCGCCCTCATCAAGGAGAGCCGCATCGAGGTGCCGGCCGGTCTGCCGCCGATGGCATCCGGTCTCTTCGGCTATCTCGGCTATGACATGGTGCGCGAGGTGGAAAAGCTGCCCAGCCTGAAGCCGGACAAGCTCGGCCTTCATGACAGCATCTTCCTGCGCCCGACCCTCATCGTCATCTTCGACAATGTCGAGGATTCGCTCACCATCGTTACGCCGGTCTGGAATCAGGACGGCCAGGGCGCCCGTGCCGCCTACAACCAAGCTCTCGAACGCATCAACGACGTGGTGGCCGATCTCGACCGCGCCTTGCCGCAACAAGGCCGCGCCACGGACATTGCGAATCTGCCGGAGCCGCGCTCGAACGTGACGCGCGACGAATTCGGCACCATGATCGACAAGGCCAAGGAATACATCCTCGCCGGCGACATTTTCCAGGTGGTGCTGTCGCAGCGCTTCTCGCTGCCCTTCAAGCTGCCGCCGATGGCGCTCTATCGTTCGCTGCGGCGCCTCAACCCATCGCCTTTCCTGTTCTTCCTCGACCTCGGCGATTTCACCATCATCGGCTCGAGCCCGGAGATTCTGGTGCGCCTCCGCGACGAGCAGGTGACGATCCGCCCGATCGCCGGCACCCGCCCGCGCGGCAAGACTCCGGAAGAGGACAAAGCCCATGCCGCCGATCTGCTGGCCGACCAGAAGGAATTGTCGGAGCATCTGATGCTGCTCGATCTGGGGCGCAATGATGTGGGCCGTGTCGCCAAGATCGGCTCGGTCCGCGTGACCGAAAAATTCACGATCGAGAATTACAGCCATGTCATGCATATCGTCTCCAATGTCGAGGGGACGATCGATGCGAAATACGACGCCATGGATGCACTGATGGCGGGCTTCCCCGCCGGTACCGTCTCGGGTGCGCCCAAGGTCCGGGCGATGGAGATCATCGAGGAACTGGAACCCGAGCGACGCGGTGTCTATGGCGGCGCCATCGGCTATTTCGCCGCCGACGGCTCGATGGACACCTGCATCGCGCTCCGGACCACGGTAATCAAGGACGGCACCATGTATGTGCAGGCTGGTGCCGGGATCGTGGCTGATTCGGTGCCCGAGAGCGAATTCCAGGAATGCCAGCACAAGGCTCGCGCTCTGGTCCGCGCCGCGCAGGAGGCGATCCTCTTCGCGCAAAGCGGCGGCCGGAACCGCTGATCGCGCCGGGCGGATGGAGATTCTCCTCGACATCCCCCTCGATCAAGTTCAGTCGCCGCTGATCAAGCAGTTTCATGCTTATTGGGAATCCAAAAAGCATGGCAGGGCGATGCCGTCATGGCAGGATATCGATCCCGGTGAATTGCGTCTGCTGCTCCCCAACATGCTGGTCGTGGGCATCGAGCACGACCCGTTCCGCGTCTTTTACCGCCTGATCGGGACCCGGGTGGTTCAGTTCCGCAACGAACTGACCGGGCGCTATCTCGACGAGATCACCGAGTTCCCGGAGGCGGTGCGGCAGGACCTTGCCAAGGAATACCAGTTGGTCTGTTCGCGGCGGACGCCGACTTTCTCAAAGGATTTTCTCAGCACGAAATACGGCAATACCGTCACATTCTTTGGATCGATCTTTCCCCTTTCCAGCGACGGCGATACCGTCGATCGATGCATCGCCGTTGAGGATTACGAGGGACAAAACCCCGAAGACATCGCCCCCACCGAAACCAAGCGAGGCTATGGCCGCAAGACCCAGGGCAGCCCTTAAGGAGCGGTCGGCTCCGGCTCCGGCGGCAGGTCGAGATCGAAGCGCTGCTCGCGCATGGGGCGGCCCCAAGTCGTCGCCTCCTGCTCTTCCACGAGCTTGAAACCCGTCTGCTCGTAAAGGCGCTTGGCGGAATCGAGGCCGGCGAAGGTATATAGATAGATGTGCCGGTAATCGCGCTCGCGGCAGAAGCCTATGGCACGATCCAGCAATTGCTTGCCGAGGCCCGTACGCTGCGCCTCGGGGGCGACGATAAACCAGCGCAGATGCGCGCCGCTGCCCTTGGCATCGCTCCCGTCTATCACGATCGAGCCGAGGAACCGCTCGTCCGGGCGCTTGGCGACCAGCAGCAGATCGCGATCCTGTTTCATGTTGACGAGAAAATAAGCGAGATCGGCAGCGACCTTCGCCTCGAAGGCAAGACCGAACGACCAGGCCTGGGCGTAATAACGGGCATGAGCACCGGCGATATCGGCCAGAACCCCGGGATAATAATCGACGTCGAATCGCATCAGCCTTCCCCCTATCGGACAAAACCGCTATCCGGCAACACCGTCGCGCTTCTTGACGATGGCGGTCAAGGGGACGATGGCAAAGCCCCGCGCTTGCGCCTCGATCAGCCAGCGTTTCAGCACAGCAATGGTGGCCGGGTGCGGATGGCCGATGGCGACCGCGTAGCCGCGTTTCCGGGCGATTACCTCGGCCTCGGCCAATTGGCGGGCGATCGACGCCTCGGTCAAGGTGTCGTCGAGAAAGACATCGCGGGCGATATGCGTCACCCCCATCTCGGCGGCGAGGCGGTCGCCGACACTGCCGGCGATGGTCTTCGAATCAAGGAACAGGAGACCGCGCGATTTCGCCTCCTGAAGGACGATGCGCATGCCCGCTTCATCCTGGGTGAAGCGGCTGCCCATATGGTTGTTGAAGCCGACATAGCCCGAGAAACGCGAGAGGCCCCAATCGACGCGCTGGGTGATCTCATTGGCCGACAGACCCACGGTCAAGGCCTGCGGGCCGGGATTGATCGAGGCACTGAGCGGCTGCATCGGCATATGGACCATCACCTCATGGCCGCGCTGGCGGGCCTCGTCGGCGAAGGTTTTGGCCCTCTCGGCATAAGTCATGATGGAAAGAACGATGGGCGCCGGCAGATCGAGAGCGGCCCGGGCATGAAGCGGCGCCACACCGACATCGTCCAGCACGATCGCGATCATCGGCCGCTTGCCGGGGTCCTGATAGGAGGCCGCGTTCTTGCGCCACAGAGGTAACTCGCCTTCCAGCGGCGGCGTGAAGATGCCGGATTGCGGCAGAGCGGCCACCTGCGAGACCGGTTGCGCCACGGGCTGCGAGACGGGAGATGTCATCGGCGTCGGGGCCGGCTCATCCGCCTGGACCTGAGCTTGCGGCGCCACCAGCGCGGCATAAGTTTCAGTCGGTTCCGGCGGTGGCGCAGGCTTCTTGGCCACGGGTGCTGTGGACGTCGCCGGCGCCGTGGCGGTCTCGGTGAGCACGGGTTTCGCGGCGGGTTTCGGCGGCGGCACCTCGAGGGCAACGGGTGGCATCTGGGGTGCCGGCGGCAGCATGGTGATGCCGTATCCGATCGCGATACCCAGCACGATTCCCAGGGACAGCAGCCCCATCGGCAGCGCCTGCCGCGCACTCTGTAAAAGGCGCTGCAGAAAGCTCGGACCGCGGCGCTTGCGGCCGGCGGTCCTCTTCTTCGCGCGGGTCAATTTTTTGCGGGCCGCCATGGGTTACTCCTCGTCGACCTCATTAGCGGTGGTGGGCAGGCTGCGCAAGCTGAGTGAGGAGATGGCCAGCAGCAATATCACAGCAATCTCATAGCTGCCGAGATCGCGGCTGCTGCCCTGGATGAAGGGCCAGAAGGCGACAACCAAAGCAAACGCGAAGACAAGTGCAAGATTGATCAGCGCCAGGCGCCGATACCGCGCGGCATAGCGCAGGATGTCGACCACCAGCCGGGGATCCTGCCGCGTGATGGCAAAATCCGCCGTGGGCGATTGCGCGGCGGCGCGGCGGCCGAAAGGCAGCCCCACATCCGACGGTCCCAGATGGGCCACCAGATTGTCCACCACGGGCTCGGCCGTGACATACAGCAGCGGGCCATGCCGTCGCCGATAGGTGGTGAACGCCTCGACTGCCTCGGCACCGTGCAATTCAGGCATCGGCAGCAATTGGCCGATCTTGAGATGGCGCCCGAGCGCCTGATGGCCCGGATCGTCCTTCTCGGCGAGCCAGGCCGTCGCGAGGCCGAGACGGTCGAGGTTCTTGACGGCCATGACCGCACCAGCGACCGAAGGCGCGCCGAAAACAATGAAGCCGAGGAGTTTGGGCTCGGCACCGCTTTCACCGACCCAGCGAAGTCGCCGGCCCTGAGCGGTCGCCTCCTCGGCGGCATGATCGAGGGCGCTGCAATCGATGCCATGCTCTTCGAGAAAGGCGCGGCTTCCGAACAAGGTGGGGCGATCCGCCACCTCGGCCATCACACCCGCGCCGATTTGGGCGCGGTAATTGGCGGCGTTCTTCAAGCGCATGCGATAGCCCACGGCAAGATCGAGCAGCGCGCGGCCCCAGGGGTCGTATCCGGCCTGCGCCACCGAGGCGGTGCGGGCAATGAGTTCGCTCCCCCCCTCCCCGTCCGGCGTCTGCACAGAAATCACGCGGTGGCGATCCGGGATGAGGACGCCGCGATGACCGAAAACGACCGAGCGCAAGGGCGTCAGGCGTTCGAAGATATCGAGGTCGTGGACTTCGACACCCAGCTGGCGGATCGCGCGCAGAAGCTCCGCTGCCGGCGCCGCTTTTGCAAGACCAAGGCCAAGCGGTGCCGCCAGCATGAGCAGTCGCAGACTGGCGGCAACGGGATCGGCCATCGGCGGCCCCATGAGAATCCGCCAGGCCAGGATCAGGAGCGTGGCGGCAAGCATCGCCAAGGCTGCCCAGCCGAAGAGACCGGTAAGACCGAAGGCGCCAAGCGGGCCATCGCCGGTTCCGGGCTGCACGGCGTGATCCGGCGCCTCGGCCAGCGGCACCACCACCAAGGCGGCATCACCATTGCGGGAGCCGGCATGGACCCGGTCGCCGACGGATACGACCGTCGGGAAAATATCATCAGCGCCGTTCGGGTCCTGGATCTCGCTGCGACCGTCCTTCACGACGGCATCCACCGCGATGAGATCGCCCGCGGGGATGGTGAGCGTCGCCGGCAATGGCTTGGCTTTGGTCCGGTGGCTCGGCACCGGATCCGGCCTGGCGGCGATATCGCCCAGCCAGGCAACCGCGATCAGGCTGGCGGCAAAGGCGGCGTCGCGCCATATGAGGAGCCTCGCCGGGGAGCCGGCATCCGGCGCGAAATGCCATGCCTGCCAGAAAGCCAGGGCCATGCCCGCGCTGGCGCCAATGGCCAGCAGCATCTCGGCCCTGAACCGCCCCTGCCCCAAGCCCACAAGCGCGCGCCAATAGAGCGGCAGGCCGAAGCCCACCAGAACCAGCGCCGCAAAGGCGACGGGCACCCAGATGTGCCGGAGAATCGGCGACAGGGGCGAGGGTTGCCACCAATCGCCGCTGAGGGCCAGGATCAGCAGCGGCAACACAAGCACCACCACGCGCAGCATGTCGCGCGGTGCCGTTGCCAGCCTAAATCCCTGCCATGCCATGACGACCCCGAATCTTCCGTTTCCGCGGCGCGCCTGTTACACTCCGGCAAACCTGCGATCCGCGGACAACTAAGATGTTCATACTAATCGATAATTACGACAGCTTCACCTACAACCTGTACCATTATCTGGGCGAGTTGGGGGCGGAGATCGAAGTCCACCGCAATGACCAGATCACGGTCGACGAGGTCATGGCAAAGGCGCCGCAGGGTATCATCCTGTCGCCGGGGCCTTGCGACCCCGACCGCGCCGGTATTTGCCTGGATCTCATCAAGGCGGCTGCCGCGAAGAAGATGCCCCTGCTGGGTGTTTGTCTCGGCCATCAGGCGATCGGCCAGGCTTTCGGCGGCAAGGTCATCCGGGCGCCGAAGCCGATGCATGGTAAGCTGTCCCATGTGCATCATCGCAACAAGAGCGTGTTCCTGGACCTGCCCAACGATTTCGACGCCACGCGCTATCACTCGCTGATCGTCGAGCGCGAGACCTTTCCGAAGGATCTTGAGATTACCGCCGAGACGGAAGACGGCATCATCATGGGCCTGTGCCACAAGAGCCTGCCCATCTCCGGCGTACAGTTCCATCCGGAAAGCATCGCCTCGCAGCACGGCCACAAGCTGCTGGCGAATTTCCTGACCTCGGCCGGGCTCAACAAGATCAATACCCGCGTGCTGCAGTGACACCCACAGACCTCAAGGGTCATATCGGCCTCGTTGCGCAAGGGAAATCCCTGAGCCGTGCCGAGGCGGAGACCGCTTTCGACATCATCATGGCCGGTGAGGCGACACCGACCCAGATCGGCGGTTTCCTGATGGCGCTACGCGTGCGCGGTGAATCGGTCGACGAGATCACCGGCGCCGTTTCGGTGATGCGCGGCAAGATGACCCGCATTAGCGCGCCAAAGGGGGCCATCGACGTCTGCGGCACTGGCGGCGATGGCGCCGGCACGCTCAACATCTCGACCGCGGTTGCCTTCGTCTGTGCTGCCTGCGGTGTCACCGTCGCCAAGCATGGCAACAAGGCCGCCTCGTCGAAAAGCGGCGCCGCCGACATTCTCTCGGCACTGGGCGTCAACATCGACGCCGATATGAAGGTGCTGGAGCAGGCCCTGTTCGAGGTCGGCACCAGCTTCCTCTGGGCGCAGAAGCATCACAGCGCCATGCGCCATGTGGGTCCCAGCCGCGTCGAACTCGGCACCCGCACCATCTTCAATCTGATGGGGCCGATGTCGAATCCGGCCGGGGTGACGCGGCAATTGATCGGCGTCTTCTCGAGGCAATGGCTGAAGCCGATGGCGGATGCCTTGCGGGCGCTTGGTACCGAGCATGCATGGCTGGTTCATGGCAGTGACGGGCTCGACGAAATAACGACGACCGGGCCGACCCATGTCGTGGAACTGCGCGGCGGTCAGATTCGCGAGTTCGAGATCACGCCGGAGCAATTCGGCCTCAAGCGCGCGACGCTGGCCGAAATCAAGGGCGGCGATCCCGCCCAGAATGCCGAGGCCCTGCGCGCCCTCTTCGACGGCGCGCCCGGCCCCTATCGCGACATCGTGCTCTTGAACGCCGCGGCGGCCCTGGTGGTCGCCGATTGCGTGCCGGACATTCCCGCCGGCATCAAGTTGGCGGAAGACGCGCTCGATTTCGCCAAGGCGCGGGAAAAACTCGACGCCCTCATCCGCGTCACCAACCAGGTCGACCAGCGGGATATTCTGGAATGAGCGACGTCCTCGCCCGCATCTGCGCCGAGAAGCGCGTTCACATCGCAGCCCAGGAAGCCAAGGTAGCGCCGGCCGAGATGCGCCGCCGCGCCGAAGCCAGTCTCGCAACCGATGCACCGCGCGGTTTCGCAGCGCGGCTGGAGGCGGTCACCAAGGCCGGGCATTTCGGCCTCATCGCCGAGATCAAGAAAGCCTCGCCTTCGAAGGGCCTGATCCGCGCCGATTTCGCGCCGGCTGCGCTTGCCAGGGCCTACAAGGCAGGTGGCGCCACCTGCCTCTCGGTCCTTACCGACGCGCCCTATTTCCAAGGGCATGACGATTACCTCGGCGAAGCGCGGCGCGCAGTCGACCTGCCGGCCCTGCGCAAGGATTTCATGCTGACGCCCTACCAGATCTTTGAAGCCCGCGCGATCGGGGCGGATTGCATTCTCCTTATCATGGCTTGCCTCGAGGATGCCCAGGCGGCGGAACTTGAAGCCATCGCCTTCGAACTGAAGATGGACGTGCTGGTCGAAGTGCATGATGCGCCCGAGATGGAGCGTGCGCTGAAACTGCGTTCTCGGCTGATCGGCGTCAACAACCGCAATCTCAAAACCCTCGCCATCGACCTCGCCACCACGGAGCAATTGGCGCCGATGGTGCCGAAGGACAAGTTATTGGTGGCGGAAAGTGGGCTATATGCCACGGCAGATCTGGAGCGCATGCATCGGGTCGGCGCCTCGATCTTCCTGGTCGGCGAAAGCCTGATGCGGCAGGACGACGTCGCCGCCGCGACGCGCGGCCTCCTTGGCACGCGCTCACCGCTGGCTTCGGCGGCCTGATCTCATGTCCGATCTCACCCATTTCGACGAAGCCGGCAATGCCCGCATGGTCGATGTTTCCGACAAGGCCGAGAGCGAGCGCATCGCCATTGCCAAGGGCTCGGTCTATATGGCGCCGGAAACGCTGGCGCTCATCCGAGACCGCGGCGTGAAGAAAGGCGACGTGTTGTCGGTGGCGCAATTGGCCGGCATCATGGGCGCCAAGCGCACGCCGGATCTCATCCCGCTCTGCCACCCGCTGGCGCTCACCTCGGTGAAGGTCGAATTGGCGCTCGACGCCGCACGCAACGCGGTCGACATCCAGGCTACCTGCAAACTGAAGGGCCAGACCGGCGTCGAGATGGAGGCATTGACCGCCGTCAGCGTCGCGGCCCTCACCGTCTACGACATGGTCAAAGCCGCCGACAAATCGATGCGCATCGGCGATATCCGCCTGGTCCACAAGAGCGGCGGCAAGTCCGGCACCTTCGAGGCTATCTGATGCTGAGCGTCGCCGACGCCACGCAACAGATCCTCGCGGCGTTCGCGCCGCTGCCCGCAGAGACGGTAGGGCTTGATCGTGCCTTGGGCCGCGTCCTTGCCGAGCCGGTGATTGCGCGATTGAGCCAGCCTCCCGCCGATGCCTCGGCCATGGATGGCTATGCCGTTCGCGCCGCCGATATCGCCTCATTGCCAGCGCGTCTCAAGGTGACCGGCAGCATCGCCGCCGGTGCCGCACCCACGCAAGCGCTCAAGCCCGGCGAAGCCATGCGCATCTTCACGGGTGCGTTCCTGCCTGAAGGCGGCGACAGCGTGGTCATTCAGGAAAACTGCGACCGCGACGGAGATGTCGTCACCGTGCGCGAGGGCAGCAATACGCGCGGCCAGCATGTGCGCCAGAAGGGCAACGATTTCGGCCAAGGCGAGATCGGCATCGAACGCGGCCGACAACTCACCGCGCGCGATATTGCACTCGCCGCGGCGATGAACTGGCCATTCCTTGCCGTGACGCGCAAACCACGCATTGCCATTCTCTCGACCGGCGACGAATTGCAGCACCCTGGCGAAATCCTAGGCCCGGCGCAGATCGTGGCCTCGAACGGTTTCGGTCTTGCTGCACTGGTGACGGCCTGTGGTGGCGAACCCAATTACCTCGGCATCGCGCGCGACAATCTCCCCGACCTCGATCGCATGATCGCAGCAGCCGGCGGCGCCGATCTGCTGGTGACGACCGGGGGTGCCTCGGTGGGCGAGCATGACCTTATCCAGAAGGCCCTCGCAGCACGTGGCGCCAAGCTCGATTTCTGGAAGATCGCGATGCGGCCGGGCAAGCCCGTGATGTTCGGAGCGCTGGGCGCGATGCCGGTATTGGGCCTGCCGGGAAATCCGGTTTCGGCGCTCGTTACCGCGACCTTGTTCCTCAAGCCGGCGATCGAGAAGTTGCTGGGACGTGTTGGTGGCGCGACAGTTCCCGCCACGGCGAAACTCGGTGCGGCAATGAAAGCCAATGACCAGCGCCAGGATTACCACCGTGCCACTCTCGGCCGCGATGCCGAAGGCGCGCTGGTGGCGACTCCTTTCTCCAAGCAGGACAGCGCGATGCTCTCGCTTATCGCCAAGGCCGATGCCCTCATCGTGCGGCCCCCGCATGCGCCGGAAGCGAAGGTGGGCGATCTCACCGACATCGTGCTGCTCGCGGGTGGGAGTGAGAGCATTTGATACGCGCCGCCGTGCCGCTCAACTGGACCTGGTGCATTACCGGGCTGGTTGTGGTCTATTGCATGGTGACATGGGTGGCCTGCGGGGTTTGGGATATCGGCGGGTTGTTCCAGCCGACCATGTATTTCGAAGGCTATTTCTACACCTATCTCCTCATCATCGTGCCGTTCCTGATCGGTGGGGCCTGGCGTTCCCGTCGCTGGCCTCGATTGTTCTCGCTCATTCGCCTGCCGCAACACGATCTGCCGGAAAGCTGGCGCAGAGTTATGACGGCGCTGCCGCTGCTGATATCCATGCCGCTGTTCATGGCGGCGTTCACGGCGATGAAGAATCTGATCAGCCTGATCGTTCCCTTTACCTGGGATGCCTATCTGACCGAACTCGATGCCATGATTCATTTCGGAAAACAGCCGTGGGAGTTGCTCGGCATTCAGAATTGGTCACTGACGCGCTTCATCGATCTGCTCTACATCGCCTGGGTGTCGCTTCAGGCCCTGGTCCACACCTTCGTCGCCTTGCGCGCGCCGGAAGATCCCGTACGCAACAAGTTTTTCCTGACCTACGTTCTGGGTTTCATTCTGTTGGGCAATGTGGCGGCGGCGTCATTCATGTCGGCGGGGCCGTTCTTTCCCTGGCATGAAGGCAAACCGCACCCGGACTTCCAGCCTCTGATGACCTATTTGTGGCACGGTTCCGAGACGCCGATCCTCAAGGCCACCTATTACCAAGAATATCTGCAGCACGCGCTTCGGAGCAGGATGTCCGAATTCGGGTCCGGCATTTCCGCCTTTCCGAGCATGCACATCGCAGTCACGACACTCTATGTCCTGGTATCGTGGCAAAATCGCTTCTGGCGGTATCTGGCGCTGATCCTCCTCGCCGCCATGCTGGTCGGCTCCGTCCACCTTGGCTGGCATTACGCGCTCGACGGGTATGCGTCGATCCTGGCGACCGTCGCCCTATGGTGGTGTGCTGGTCGCCTCATCCGCAAGGCGCCCGCCCCCGCGCCGACCACCTCCATCGCAACTTGATCCCGGTCGAACCGGCGCGACGAGGCCCCCCCGGCAGCATAAGCCCTGTGGATATCCTCTTGACATTATCATGAACTAAACTAGAACATATGTGGGAGTTGATCGTTTGTTCCTGCGCCATATGTCGGTTTAGCGTCGATATGACGGGTGGGAAGGCGGTCTGGCGAACCGGGTACCGGCGTTGGGGAATGGGCATCCGGCCGCCTCTGGATTCAACTTTTGAGGGGGTGGTGCGAGTATGCTGACGAGAAAACAGCGCGAATTGCTGCAATTCATTCAAGACCGTCTCGGCGAGACCGGCGTATCGCCGTCTTTTGACGAGATGAAGGATGCGCTCGGGCTGAAATCGAAATCCGGCGTGCACCGGCTTATCACTGGCCTCGAAGAGCGCGGCTTCATCCGGCGCCTGCCGCATCGTGCGCGGGCCCTGGAAGTCATGCGTCTTGCCGAAGATCAGGTCGGCGCACGTCCCGCGCCCGCCGCAGCCCCGGCGGCACCGGTGGCCGACAATTCCAGGCGCGGCTTCACGCCCAGCGTCATCCAGGGCGATTTCACGCCGAGCATTCCGGGGGCCATGGTGGCCCAATCCGCACATACCGTGCAATTGCCGCTCTATGGCAAGATCGCCGCGGGTACGCCGATCGAGGCTCTGCGCGACCACAGCAATTCCGTCGATGTGCCGGCGGGCATGCTGGGCCGCGGCGAGCATTACGCGCTCAGCGTCGAAGGCGATTCCATGATCGATGCCGGTATTCATGACGGCGACACGGTGTTGATCGAGCGCTGCGAGAATGCCGATAACGGTACCATCGTCGTGGCGCTGGTGGACAACAACGAAGTCACCTTGAAGCGGCTGCGCCGGAAGGGCGATTCCATCGCCCTGGAGCCCGCCAACCCCAATCACAAGACGCGCATCTTCGGCCCCGACCGGGTCAAGATCCAGGGTCGTCTGATCGGTCTGATGCGCCAGTACTGATCTCCTCAGTACTGATCCCCTCAGGGACCGTTACATGAGATAGCGAGGGGCCGGCATCCGGTGACGGGGTGCCGGCCCCTTGCGTTTCGGCCGCACGCGGTTGAGCGAGGGGCGTTGCGGCATCTTCCGGAAAGCGCCGCAGGGTCCAGGGCCGGTCACCGGTATCGAAGGCGCGTTCGACCCGATAGCTGCCATCCTCGATCCAGATCGCATGGGTGCCATGGCGCCAGAGGTCGAAGAAATCGATCACCCGCTCGGCTGAGCGGCACCCCGCTTCGACCGGTTCCAGCGCGATCACCAGGCGCCCGGACCAGCAGGCCGGAGCAATGCCGGCTTCGGTGAGCGCCACCGTCACGTAACCCATGCCGGTAGCGAAGCGGCACATATCGGGACCGCATGAATCAGTCTTGCTGGCTTCGGGAGGAGTACCGCCCGTTGCGTCATCCAGCGCCAATGCCGGCGCCGGAAAGGGCAATCGTTTCGCCTGCGCGTTGCGCCGCAGCCAGGTCTCGGCTGCGATCTTGGCGGCACGGGTCGAGTTGAAACGGTACTGGTCCTCGGCATCCTTGATCGCGACCAGCTTGCCATTTCCGGAAGCGACAATGTCCGGCGCGCGATAGGTGAGCGGCGCGAGCGCGCCAAGGCAGAGAGCAGCGATGCCCAGCCAGCGCAAACGACCGATGACAAGGCAGAGCCAGACGAGGCCCGAACTCATCAGCAACAAGCCGCCGATCGGCATTGCCGGAATTAGGATCGTGGCACCTGGGAGCCGCGCGAAGAAATGCGCGATCCAGAGAATGGCGTCGCAGCCCCAGCCGAGTGCCACAAGCGGCCAGGCCTCAAGCCCGAACGGCATCGCGACCAGCACGATCACCGCCCACGGCATGATCCAGAAGCCGGTGAGCGGGACAGCCAGCATGTTGGCGGCGATGCCGTAAACCGTGAGGCGGTCGAAGTGATAGGCGGCAAAGGGCGCGGTCATCACGGTCGCCACCAGACTGGAGAGCATGAGGGCCGCCAACCAGACGAAACCGCGCTGGATGAATCCGAGGATGCGACCGACAAAATCCGGCGCGTCGTGGCCCGCCTGTCGCCAGCGCGTGAAAAAGCCGCGTGTGGCATCGAAGACGCAGATGAGGCCGAGGACGGCGGCGAAGGACATCTGGAAGCTCGCCCCCACCAGCACCTCGGGTGCCCAGAGCAGCACGACGATGGCAGCAAGGGCGATGGCGCGGAGCGAGATCGGCGAACGGTCGAGCAGGATGGCGAGAAAGAAAGTGCCGGTCATGATGAGGGCGCGCTGGGTCGGCACCGGCAGACCGGCGAGACCGGCATAAAAGACCGCGCCCAAGAGCGCGATCACCGCCGCCCATTTCTTGATGTCGTGGCGCAACGCAATGGGCGGCACGAGGGCAAGAAGCGCCCGCAGCCCGAAAAAGAAGATACCTGCCGCCAGACCGATATGGAGGCCCGAGATCGAAGTGAGATGCGCGAGGCCGGAATCCTGCAGGGCCGCCACGTCCTTGGATGCAAGCGCCCGCTGATTGCCCACGACGAGTGCCATCGCCATGCCGGCTGTGGGGCCAGCCATCTGCGCCTGCAGCTTTTCGCCGATCGTCAGGCGCAAGGCATCAAACCAGGCTAGCCCGGAATCGACCGCGTTGAAGGCAATCTCTTTCGGCGGCGCGATCTTCTGCGGCGGCTGCAATGAGAATCCGACACCGCCCAATCGCTCAAAATAGGCCTGCCGGCGAAAATCGAAAGCATCGGGGATGGAGGGCGG
Organism: Dongia sp.; assembly: GCF_041909655.1. GTDB lineage: Bacteria > Pseudomonadota > Alphaproteobacteria > Dongiales > Dongiaceae > Dongia. Next base: position 29,378 of record NZ_JAYRDA010000020.1, read on the forward strand.
TGCCGGCGGCTGCAGGTCGGCCGTGAGCCGCAGCCAATCGCCGATATGAAACGGCTCCGACACCTTGGCGAGGCGGATACGCACACGTTCCGGCAGGTCCTTCACGGCAAGCGGGCCCGTCTTCTCACTGCTGATCGTCAGCGCATCCAGGGTGACGCGCTGGCTGCCCGGCAGCAACTCGATCTCCACCACGCGGCCGGTCACCTCGGCACGGTAGAGGGAGCGATAGAGCTGCGGGGCCTCGACCCAGAGGGTGCGCCAGGTGGCGGCCGTAAAACCCAGCGCCATCACCAGCAGCGCCGCCGCCCCCAGCAAGGCGAGCGGCTGACGGCGGCTGAGGAAGACCAGCGTGGCTGCGACCGCCAGCATGGCAAGGCCCCACCAGGGAGCCGGCTCCAGCGGCAAACCGAAATAGACGGCGATGCCGATCGCCAGCATGATTGCGGTCCAGCCAAGCCAATTCGGCCGCTGTTCTGCGGCGAATGCCTCGATCCGGGTAAGGGTGCTCTCCGACATCAAACCATCATCAACAATCGGTTGCAGGTCCCTGATAGCAGATCGCGAAGGTTGCGTTAAGTGGGTTGGCGCGGCGGATTGGCGCGACCTTGCCCGCTGGCGGCGGATTCGTGCTAGAAAGCCGCCAAATTCATCCCCTTCTCCGGACCTCCATCATGACCGTCGTCACCCGCTTTGCCCCCTCGCCCACCGGCTTCCTGCATATCGGCGGGGCGCGCACCGCCCTCTTCAACTGGCTCTTCGCCAAGCATCACAAGGGCATCTTCCATCTGCGGATCGAAGATACCGACCGGGTGCGCTCGACCGAGGCGGCGATCGAGGCGATCATCGACGGGCTGAAATGGCTGGGCCTCGATTGGGATGGCGAGATCGTCTATCAATTCGCCCGCGCCCCGCGTCATGCCGAGGTGGTCCGCGATCTGCTCGCCGCCGGCAAGGCCTATCCCTGCTATTGCTCGGTCGAGGAACTCGATGAGATGCGCAAGGCGGCGCAGGCCGCCGGCAAGCCGATGAAATATGACGGCCGCTGGCGCGATCGCGACCCCAAGGATGCGCCCGAAGGCGTCAAGCCCGTGATCCGCCTCAAAGCGCCGCAGAGCGGCGAGACGGTGGTGGTCGACGGCGTGCAGGGCGAGGTGCGGGTCGCCAATGAACAGCTCGACGACATGGTGCTGCTGCGCTCGGACGGCAATCCCACTTATATGCTCTCGGTCGTGGTCGACGATCACGACATGGGCATCACCCATGTCATCCGCGGCGACGATCACCTGACCAATACGTTCCGCCAGCGGCAGATTTATGATTCGATGGGCTGGGACGCACCGCATTTCAGCCATATCCCGCTCATTCACGGGCCGGACGGCGCCAAGCTCTCGAAGCGCCACGGCGCGCTCGGCGTCGACGCCTATCGCGACATGGGCTATCTGCCGGAAGCCCTGCGCAATTACCTGATGCGCCTCGGCTGGGCCCATGGCGATGACGAGATCATCTCGACAAAGCAGGCGATCGAATGGTTCGACCTGGGCGGCGTGGGCCGCTCGCCCTCGCGCTTCGATTTCGCCAAGCTCGACAACCTCAATGGCCATTACCTGCGCCAGGCCGATGACGGCGACCTCGCCGCCTCCGTGGCCGAACGGCTCGGCAAGACCGGCGATACCGCGGCCTTGGCCCTCCTCACCCGCGCCATGCCGGGCCTGAAGACCCGTGCCAAAAACCTGAAGGAGCTGGCGGAGAACGCGGCCTTCTATGTCCAGCCCCGCCCGCTCGTCCTCACCGACAAGGCCAAAGCCCTGATCGAGACGCCGGAAGCCAAGGCCCTGCTGCCCAAGCTCGTCGCCGCCTATGGCGCCGAGATCGATTGGATCGCGGCCAAGCTGGAAGAGCGCGCCCGGACTTTTGCCGAGGCCGAACAAGTGAAGCTGGGGGCCGTCGCCCAGCCTTTGCGTGCTGCCCTGACCGGTTCGACCCAATCGCCCCCCATTTTTGAGGTCCTGGAGATCCTGGGACGCGCGGAATCCCTTGCCCGGCTCAGTGACACGATCGTGTGAGTTTGTAAAATAGTGTGAGCCATATAAGAAACTTATAAGTATTTGAAAGATAACGATTTTTCTGGACACAGCGTATAAGGACGCCTATAAAGGGGTTGTTGATTTATGAGCGCATTGCTTCACGCGATGCGTTGCAACCCACAACTTCCGGGGCGTTTCGGCCGAATTCATTCGATCCCGAGACGCCCCGTTTCCTTTTTCAGCCCAGATAGTTAGACCGTCGTCCCCGCCAATCTTCAGAGCGGGAGGCAGGCTCGCCCGCGTCATGCTATGAAAGCGGGTAATGATCGAGATTCTCCGACATATCACCGGCAATGTCCGGCGCCCGATTCTGGATTACGCCGTCGCCATCCTGATGGTTGGCCTTGCCGGATTTCTGTCCTGGGGACTGGAGCGGGCCCTGGGGACGGAAAGCCTTCCCATGGTGCTGCTGACCTCGGTGCTGCTCTCGGCAGTGCTGTTCGGGCGCAATGCCGCCCTGATCGCGGCCTTCCTCGCCATCTTCACCTATAATTTCCTGCTAGTTCAGCCGCGCTTCACCATGGCACCGGCCGACAATCTGGTGACTCTGGGCGTCTTCCTGGCCGTGGCGGTCGTGACCGGGGGCCTTGCCGGCCGGGTGCGCGACCAGGCCCGCGCCGCCGCCTGGCGCGCCCGCATCACCACCAACCTCTTTGAAGCCAGCCGTGAATTGTCGCGCTCCTCCGATCAGGAGATCGTCGCGGAATCGCTCGCCACACTGACGGCACAGGCGGCGAACGGCCCGGTCTTTGTGTTCCTGCGTGGCGAAGCCGGCCTCAGCCTCCATTCTTCGGCGCGCGCGGATGCGACACAAACGGAAGCGGCAACGCAACTCGCCGAGGCGCATTGGCAGCGGCTGCTCGCCAGCCCGCCGCCCAAGGATGAGCCGCCGGCCTCGGAGAGCTTTTTCATCTTCGTGCTGCATGCGGTGCGCGGACCTTTGGGCCTGCTCATCTGCCGCAAGCGCTCCCGCTTCGATCCGCGCTCCGGCGCCGATCAGCAGACCCTTTCCGTCCTCGCCGATCTCGGCTCGATCGCCCTGGAACGCGCGCATCTGATGCAGGAGATGACGGCGGCCAAGGTCGTCGCCGAGACAGAGCGGCTGCGCACGGCCCTGCTCTCCTCCATCTCGCATGATTTCCGCACGCCTCTGGCCACCATCCTGGCCTCCTCGACCAGCCTCCTGCGCCATGGCGCACAATTCGACGAGGCGACCTCGCAACGCCTCATCCTCGGCATCAAGGACCAAGCCGACCGGCTCAACCGCTATGTGCGCAATCTGCTCGACATCATCCGCATCGAAAGCGGCGGGCTTGCCGTCAAATTGGAACCGACCGATCCGGCGGATGTCGCCAATGCTGCGATCGAGCGCGTGCGGCCGCAGCTCGGCGGGCGAGTCCTCGACAGCGATTTCGCGCCCGAAGTAACGCTGATTCAGGCCGATCCGCTACTGCTGGAACAGGTCTTCGTCAATATCCTGGAGAATGCCATCCATTACAGTCCGGAAGGCAGCCATATTCTGCTTGGCATCGGCGGCGATGCCGACACGGTCGAGATCACCGTCACGGATTCCGGCAAGGGCATCCCGCCCGCCCAGCTCGACAGCGTGTTCGAGAAGTTCTATCGCGGCAGCAATGATGGTCAGCATCCGCGCGGCACGGGCCTCGGCCTCTCGATCTGCCGTGGCCTCACCGAAGCGATGCAGGGGCGTATCTGGGCCGAAAGCCCCGCCTCAAACGGTATCGGCACGCGGATTCACATCGCCTTTCCCAGCATCAGTTCGACATCATGACAGCCACGGCCTTCCGCGTCCTCGTCATCGACGACGAAATCGACATTACCGGCGCCCTGCAGCCATCGCTGGAAGCCGAAGGTTACACCGTCGTTTCGGCACCCGATGCCATGCGTGGCATGGAGCTGCTGCAAACAAGTTCGCCCGACGCCATGATCCTGGATCTGGGCCTACCGGATTTCGACGGCAAGGAAGTGATCCGCAGCGTGCGGGAATGGTCGGATCTGCCGATCATCGTGCTCTCGGCACGGCACATGGAGGAAGAGAAGATCGCGGCGCTTGATCTCGGCGCCAATGATTACATCAACAAACCGTTCGCGATCGGGGAGTTGCTGGCGCGGCTGCGTGTCGCCCTGCGTCTCAGACAAAGCCGAGACAAGCCGGCCGCCAATTTCGAGGGCGGCGATCTCAGGATCGATTTCCCCAGCCGCAGTGTCACCGTGCGCGGCCATGACGTGAAACTGACACCCAAGGAATACGATCTGTTGCGGGCGCTCGCGCAACATGCCGGCCAAGTGCTGACTCACAACCAGTTGCTGACTTTCGTCTGGGGCAGCGCTGACACGCGAGACAGCCAGACATTGCGGGTGATGGTGGCGCAACTGCGCCAGAAGATCGAAGCCAGCCCGCGCAACCCGAAACTGATCCTGACCGAGCCCGGTGTCGGCTATCGCCTGAAGGTCGAGGAAGAGACCTAGGCAGCGCCCTTACTTGCGCGAAAACCTGACACCGATCACGACACCATCGGCGCGGACCACTTCACAGGGGTAGTCGCTGCCGTCACTGAGACGCAGGATGAAATATTTCGGCAACGGCGTGAGGCCAGGAAAGACGAGCTTGGCCCCGGATTCCGACCAGTCACGCACCTGGCAATCATAGAGACTCTTGCCTTCATTGAAGAAGGCCTTGGCCCCTTTCAGCACCTTGCGGCGCGGATGCCGCCGCTTCTCCCGTCCGGTTTCGGCCATGAGCCCCCTATCTGACGCTTTGCCGCCAGGCCGCCGGCGGCATTCCAAAGGCTCGGGCGAAGGCCCGATTGAACGCAGCTTCGGTGCCATAACCGGATTCCGCGGCGATCGCGGAAATACCCTTTGATGTTGAGCGCAGGGCGACGCTCGCCAGGAAGAGCCGCCAGTCGCGCAGATAGCGAATGGGCGATGTGCCGAGCATGGTTTCGAAACGTTCAGCCAGCGTGCTGCGCGAAAGGCCGGCCGCGCTGGCAAGGACCTGTAACGACCAGTCACGCACAGGCTCGGCATGTATCAGGGCGATACATCGCGCGAGTGCCGGGTCGGCCAGGGCCGCAAGCCACCCCCGTTCGCCCAACTGCGCCGAGATGATGTGATGGCGCAGCACTTCGATGAAGGTGATTTCCGACAACCGCTCGAGCATGGAAAGACCGCCATGACGCGGCCGATCCACTTCGGCGGCGATCTGGGCAATGGCGGCCAGCAGCCAATCCGCATTCTCCGTCGCACGCGTCCTGACATGCAGCATGGGCGGCAGGGAATCCCGAAGTGGCTGGAAGCTAATGGCGCTGCATTCGAGGTAGCCGCAGAACAGCCGGAGATCAGACGGCTCGTTGCCGTATTTCAGGACGGGCAAATTCCGCCAGGGCCTGGGTGGCAAATCCTTGACCGGCGTGATCAGGCGGCCATCGATGCCGGCCCCCAGCTGATGTCCGGTACCGAAGGGAAAGGCAACAATATCGCCTTCATCAAGGGCGACCTCCTGGTCGTGGATTTTCAGCCAGCAGGATCCCCGCACCACGATATGAAACGGAATCGTACCGCCCGCACCCTTGGCCCCCGCACCCTTGGCCATTGCGCTGAAAGCTGGACTGGCATCCGTCTGCCACGTGCCCGCCGGCATGAAACAGAATTGCATGGCCGCGGTGAGACGTACCGCGCGCAGCACATCCGACAGAACATCTCCGGCGCTCTGGCCCGCACCGGCTGCGTTAACCATCTTCGGCGTTTCAATCAAGTGTTTCGGCAGTTGGGCCAATGACGTACCTCCCCCGCGGGATTAGAACCTCGCCCGTTTCAAGGATAAACCAAAAGTGGAGTGAGCTACTATGCATCCCGAGAATGACAAGCTGGTCGTCCTGGTCACCCGTGGTATCGATTCCGAATTATCCTCGGTGGCCTTCACCATCGCCAATGGCGGTATCACGGCGGGTCTCAAGGTATCGATGTTCCTGACCAGCGGCGCCATCGACCTGGTGCGCCGCAATGGCCAGGCCATGACCCATGTGCCGCCACTCGACCCCCTTCTGAAACTGATCCAGGATTTCATGAAGCGGGGCGGCGTGGTCTGGGCCTGCACACCCTGCGTGACCGCACGCGGCTATCAACAGGCCGACCTGCTGGATGGAGTCATCATCACCGGCGCCAGCGTCATGCATGCCGAGATCAAGCAGGGTGCGGCGACCCTCTCCTTCTAGAACGCCGCGGGTGAAGGCGGCCGTGCGATCAGGCCGCCTTTGCCGCAATCCCTTCGACCTCGATCAGCCAGTCGGGCGAAGCGAGCGACGAGACCACGATCAGCGTCGAAGCCGGCTGCGCGCCGTCCAGCATGCGGTCGCGGACCAGGCGGGAGGCCGGCACGTCGGTAGCACGGGTTAGGATCACATTCACCTTCACCAGGTCCTTGACCGACATGCCGTCGGCTTCCAGGCAGGCGATGAGATTGCCCCAGGCGCGTTCAGCCTGTGCCTCGAAGCCTGCCGCTGTCTTGTGATGCCGGTCGCAGCCGACCTGGCCGCTGACATGCAGCCATCGGAAACCCGCCGGCGCCGAGACCATTTGCGAATAGCGGCTGAAAGGCGGCGGCGCCGAAGGCGGGTTGAGAAAGTTCAGCATGGAAAGCTCCATCTTCTAAAGGCCATATCGGTTGGCAGGGCATTGCGGGGAAGAGGGCTTGCCCCGTTCCGCCATGGGCGCTATCACCCGGCCATGACCGAGCATAGCAAAACAACGCCCACCAATATTCCCCCCGTTCACGTTATCGGCGCCGGCCTGGCCGGCTCCGAGGCCGCCTGGCAACTGGCCCAGGCCGGCGTGCCGGTGATCCTCCATGAAATGCGGCCCCTGCGCGGGACGGATGCCCATCAGACGGATCGCTGCGCCGAGCTGGTCTGCTCGAATTCCTTCCGCTCCGACGATGCCGAAAACAACGCCGTGGGCCTCCTTCATGAGGAAATGCGTCGGGCCGGTTCCCTGATCCTGGCCAGCGCCGACCGGCACAAGCTGCCGGCGGGCGGGGCCCTGGCGGTGGATCGCGACGGTTTCGCGGCGGCGGTCACGGATCAGTTGAAATCCCACCCGCTCGTCACCTTCGCGCGTGGCGAGGTCGACGGCCTGCCCCCGGAAGATTGGGACAAGGTCATCATCGCGACCGGCCCCCTCACCTCGCCCGCCCTCGCCGATGCGATCCTGAAGCTCACCGGCGAAGAATCTCTAAGCTTCTTCGATGCGATTGCCCCGATCGTCCACAAGGAAAGTATCGATCTGGAGAAAGCCTGGTTCCAGTCGCGCTACGACAAGGTGGGACCGGAAGGCGACGGTGCCGACTACATCAATTGCCCGCTCGACAAGCCGCAATATCTCGCTTTCATCGAGGCGATCCTGGCCGGTGAGAAGACCGAGTTCAAGGAATGGGAAGGCACACCCTATTTCGAGGGCTGCCTGCCGATCGAGATCATGGCGGCGCGCGGCGCCAATACCCTGCGCTTCGGACCGATGAAGCCGATCGGCCTCTTTGACCCCAGGGAGCAACGCCGGCCCTATGCGGTGGTACAGCTGCGGCAGGACAATGCGCTGGGCACGCTCTACAACATGGTCGGCTTTCAGACGAAACTGAAATATGCCGAGCAGGTCCGGATCTTCCGCATGATCCCGGGGCTGGAGCAGGCAGAGTTCGCGCGTCTCGGCGGGCTGCACCGCAACACCTTCATCAACAGCCCGAAACTGCTGGACGGAATCTTGTGCCTGAAAGCGCAGCCGCGTCTGCGCTTCGCCGGTCAGGTGACGGGCGTCGAGGGTTATGTGGAAAGTGCCGCCATTGGATTGCTCGCCGGTCGCTTCGCGGCGGCCGAGCGTCTCGGCCGTACACCCGTGACGCCGCCGGGGACAACAGCGTTGGGTGCCTTGCTCGGTCACATCACCGGCATCGCCGATGCCAAGCACTTTCAGCCAATGAACGTCAATTTCGGGATCTTCCCGGAGATCGATCCGCCAGAGGGATTAAACAAAGCTCAGTTGCGCGAATGGAAATCCGGCCGCAAGCCGCGCCTCAGTGCGCGCGCCTTGGGAGATCTCGGTGGCTGGCTGACCGGCACGTAAATCTCTTCTTACGATTCAATCCGCTTTGCCGCGGTTTCCAGAACGCTCAAAGCCGCCGCCTCGCCCAGACATTGGCCGAATACCTCGTCCTTTTCCAAAGCGAGGCATTGGCGCGCATCCGCTGGATCACCGCCCAAGCGCCTTGCGAAATTATCGGCCATACACGAGCGCTCCGCTTCCGCGCCCTGTGTCTCCCGCATGCACTCAAACGCCTCTTCCATTGCCGCGACAGTCGCCTCACCCGTCAGGACCACCTCAATGTCCTTCCACGCTGCCTCGGTAACGGGCGTGTCCGATTTCTCGCGCAGCTTCATGAGCATGATGCCCTGAAGCGCGCATTTGAAAGCCTCCTCAATATCGCCGCGGCTGCAATAACGTTTCGCGGCGCCGCTGGGCTCCATAGCCAGGATCGCCTTGTCTTCCATGCAGTTCATAAGACCAGGCGAGGCAAGACCGGCCGGCATTTCCCGCACGCAGGATTGCGCGATGGTCGAAAACATCGTCGTCATGACCATTTCGATGCGCGCATCGAAAATACCCGTGGTTTCCTCACCGAGCGGCGACGGCGTCGACAAGTCGGATGCGGCCCCCGTGCCAGTGCCCGTGCCAGTGCCCGTGCCAGTGCCAGTCGTCTTGCCAGCGCCGGTCGTCGTACCGGACTGCGACTGACAAGCGGCCAGGCTCATCAGTACTACCCCGCAAAAAATCAGATAACGCAAGCGAGAGCGCATCATTGGTTACGACCCTTTTCCAATCGTTGGACAGCAATCATTCCCCCGATACTGAAATCAGCCTCATCACAATGCAATCAAAAATTCAGGGAGTCCGGGATGATCGGCCACCAATCCGACCTAATCCCAAAGACGCATCGCGGTTTCCCGCAGGAATTTCGCGGCGCCCTTATCAACCAAACATGACGCGGCGTAATTGCCGCGCGTCATGCAGTAATCGACGCCATCCTTGGCGACATCGAGTGAATTGTTGATGATACCAAACTGGCACTTTTCGATGGCAACAGGGTCGCCGGTGGTGCATTGGGCGTAGCCTTGGGCGATCAATTCGCTGATGAGATTCGTTTTGGCGAGTTCGGGGTCTCGCCACTCGGCCTCGGTTAAAGGGGTCGGACTGCCAACATTCGCCCGCATCCGATTTATGAGGGCCCCCATCACAAGGCAATGCGCCAAGTCACCAAACTCCCCTTTGTTGCGGCACACCTTTTCACCGACGGGATCACCGATCACCTGGAAGAGCTTGGCGCGACCGCAGCTTCGGATGGCGGTATCGAGCGTCGAATCCGCCGGCAGACCTTGCGGATGTAGCCGGTAAATTTCCAAATAGCAGGCGCGCGCCAGTTGCTCGCCAAAATCCGCCGCCGCACGTTCCGTTTCTAGAAAATGCTCGTCATATTGCGGCAGAGTCCAAGGGTTCGGCGCTGCCTCGGTCTTATTTTGCTGTCGGGGTGAGGTCGAGCATGCCGTCGCGCTGAGCAAAACGGCGACGGCGACAATAAGGAGTGACCGCATCTGCACTGCTACCCCAGAGATGACATGACAGTGCGCGACATATTACGTGCCTTGTCACGGAAGTCTTCCACTTTTTATGGTGACCGACCACCCCCCACCTATCTACGCTTCATCTGCCGCGGCACTCACGAAGCGATGCGATCGAGCCTCACTCTGATCGAACGCGCAAACCCCGCCCAGTAAATGCACGCACTGCGCTGTTCATCTGTGGGGCAAAAGGCAATGGCTTGCGGGCCGATTTCGAAGTAGCGCAGCATTGATTCTTCGACACATGCCTGCATCTCCGGCTTGCTTGGCGTCATGCAGGCCGCGTCTATTTTCTGGTTGAGAAGATCGTTCGCCTGCTGCCCGCGCTCGCCCCGATTGCCCCACTGAACATCCGGCGGCAAGGGCGGCGACCCGCTGTTGCCAACAACACGGCCGACAAACTGGCCCTCCAGGATACAGCTGACGAACTGCTTGAGGTCGCGGTTGCGGGTACAATATTCGGCGCCCTCCCCTACCTCGAATGCCGAGACAAGAGTCGACCGGATGCAAAACGCTTCGTTCGGCGCCAGTTTCAGGAAGTCATCCGGTTGCTGTACCGCGACCTGGCAGGCGTCAGACAAGGCTTGATAGAGCGCAAGTACGGCGTCCTGCGTACCACTCATGCGCCAAAGATCCTGGCTGGTCGGCAGAGCGGCTTTCGATTTAGATGCATCCGGTGACGACGCGCAGGCCGCTAGCGCAAATGCCAGCACAATGTTCAACGTACTGTGCCGCAAACGCCGAACCGCTTCCAGCATCACCATCATCCGAACTCCACCCGCCTCATCTTACGACCTGATCCGCCCGATCGCCGTCTTCCAGCCCGCATAGAGACGCTCGCGCTCCTCTTCCGGCATGTCCGGCTGGAACATGCGCTCCTGCAGCCAATGCGCCGCGGCTGCCTTGAGATCGGGAATGAGGCCGACACCGAGCCCGGCCGCCATGGCTGCACCCAAGGCGGTCGTCTCGACCACCACCGGCCGGCCGATCGGTACGTTCAAGAGATCGGAGAGGAACTGCATCACCCAATCGTTCTTCGCCATGCCGCCATCGACGCGCAGGCTTTGCACCTCGGTTCCGGTGTCGTTGACCATGGCACTCATCAAGTCGCGGGTCTGGTAGCAGACGGCCTCGAGTGCCGCGCGCACGATTTCGGCGATGCCGGTATCGCGGGTGAGGCCCAGGAGTGCGCCGCGCGCCATCGGGTCCCAATAGGGCGCACCCAGACCGGTAAAGGCCGGCACCAGATAGACACCGCCCGTACCGCGCACCGAGCGCGCGAGACGCTCGGTTTCGCCCGCCTGCTGGATGAGCTTCAAACCATCGCGGAGCCATTGCACGGCGGCACCGGCGATGAAGATCGAGCCTTCGACCGCATAGGCTGTCTCGCCTTTGAGTTTATAGGCCACCGTGGTGAGGAGGCGATTCTTCGACTTCACAGGGACCGCACCGGTATTCATCAACGCGAAGCAGCCGGTGCCGTAGGTGCTTTTGATCATGCCGGGCTGGAAACAGGCCTGGCCGATCACGGCGGCCTGCTGATCGCCGGCCATGCCGGCGACCGGCAGCGAGACGCCCAACACACCGGGATCGGTCAGGCCGAAGGCGGCCGCATTCTCCTTGATCTCGGGCAGCATCGAGCGCGGGATATTGAAGAGCCTAAGGAGGCCGTCATCCCAGGCGAGTTTCCCGATATCGCAGAGCATGGTGCGCGAGGCATTGGTGACATCGGTCGCATGCACCTTGCCGCCGGTAAGGCGCCAGAGGAGATAGGTGTCGATCGTGCCGAAGGCGAGGTCGCCGCGTTCGGCGGCCGCGCGGGCGCCGGCGACGTTTTCAAGAATCCAGGCAATCTTGGTGGCCGAGAAATAGCTGTCGATGAGAAGGCCGGTTTTCTGCTGGATCTCGGGCTCCAGCCCATCGGCGAGCAACTTCTTGCACAGGGGCGCGCCACGCCGGTCCTGCCAGACGATCGCGTTGTGCACGGGCTTCCCGGTCTTGCGGTCCCAGATGACGGCGGTCTCGCGCTGATTGGTGATGCCGATCGCAGCGATGCGCGCGGCGCCTACCTTCTCGATCACCGCCTTGGTCACTTCGACGGTCGCGCGCCAGATTTCTTCCGGGTCATGCTCGACCCAGCCATCGGCCGGATAGATCTGCGGCAATTCCTTCTGCGCGTTGGCCTGCGGTTCGCCATGCAGCGTGAAGACAATGGCACGGGTGCTGGTGGTGCCCTGGTCGATGGAGAGGATGAGGTCGGCGCCCGCCATGCTTCTCTCCACTTACTTCGTGCCGAACAGACGATCGCCGGCATCGCCGAGACCGGGGACGATATAGGCGTTTTCATTGAGATGGGAATCGAGGGCCGCCACAAAAATCGGCACGCTGGGATGCGCCTCCTGGACAATGCGCACGCCTTCGGGTGCCGCCACCAGGGACATCAGGCGAATATTGTCGTCGGAGATGCCGCGCTTGTTGAGCGTGTCGATCGCGGCGGAAGCGGAATGGCCGGTTGCCAACATCGGGTCCACGAGAATGAAGATGCGCCCTTCTGGCTCCGGCAGCTTCACGAAATATTCCACCGGCCGCTTGGTGTCGTGATCGCGGTAAAGGCCGATATGGCCCATGCGCGCTGCGGGTACCAATTCCATGAGTCCGTCCGCCATGCCGAGGCCGGCACGCAGGATGGGGACCACCGCGATCTTCTTGCCCTTGATCACCGGCGCCTGCATCGCGATGATCGGCGTTTCGATCTCTTGCGTGGTCATCGGCAGGTTGCGGGTGAGCTCATAACCCATCAGCAGCGCGATCTCTTTCAGCAACTGCCGAAACAGGGTCGTCGGCGTCGCCTTGTCGCGCATCATGGAGAGCTTGTGCTGGATGAGCGGGTGGTCGAGCACGTTGAGTGACGGAAATTCCTTGAAGGTGGTGACCATTGTTTCCCCTGCCCTGTAGATTCTTGGTTTTTAGATGACCTGGAAGCCGTGCTTATAGGGATCCCGGTCGTCGATGAAGATGGTGTTGTAGCCGGTGACCCGCGCCCAGCCCTCGATCGAGGGCACGATGGCCGGCTTGTCGCCAACCGTCGCCGCCGCCTCGACCCGGCCCTTGAAGAGCGAGCCGATGATGCTCTCATGGACGAAGTTCTGGCCGACCTTGAGCTTGCCTTTCCCCGCCAATTGCGCCATGCGCGCGGAGGTGCCGGTACCGCAGGGCGAGCGATCGATTGCCTTGTCGCCATAAAAAACGGCGTTGCGCGCATCGGCGCCGGCCTGCGTGGGCTTCCCGGTCCACAGGATGTGCGAGAGGCCCTTGATGGCCGGATTCTCGGGATGCACGAAGCTGTAGCGTTCGTTCATGCGGCGACGCAGTTCGCCGCTCATGGCAATGAGCTGCCCCGCGGTGAAATCGGCCATGTCGCGATAGCCTGGCTGCGGTTCGACGATGCAATAGAAATTGCCGCCATAGGCGACGTCGACCTTGATCGGGCCGATTTCCGGGCAATCGATCTCCAGTCCTTCCGAATGCAGGAAGCCGGGCACGTTGGTGAGGCGCACGGATTCCACATAATCGCCCACCTGCTCATAGGTCGCGACGACGAGACCGGCCGGCGTGTCCAGCCGCAGCTCGCCCTTCTTCTTGGGCGTCACCAACCCGTTCTCGATGGCAATGGTCACGGTGCCGATGGTGCCATGGCCGCACATGGGCAGGCAGCCGGAAGTTTCGATAAAAAGAATGGCGACGTCGCAATCCTCGCGAGTCGGGGGATAGAGGATGCTGCCCGACATCATGTCATGGCCGCGCGGCTCGAACATGAGGCCGGTGCGGACCCAGTCGAACTCGGAAAGAAAATGCTGCCGCCGCTCGATCATGTTGGCACCGCTGAGTCGCGGTCCACCGCCAGAGACGACCCGGACGGGATTGCCGCAGGTATGCGCGTCGATGCAAGAAAAGGTGAAGCGGGCCATGGAGTTAACCTTCGGGATGAGCAAGCTGACCGGCAATTGATATAGTCCGGTTCCCGCCTTGGCAATCGGCAAGCAGATCATGCAGCCCGCCCGCCACCGGGAAGACAATCAGCGATTTTGGCAGATGCGTGCCCGAGCCCGAGACTCAGGGCCGGCTCTTCAGCAGATCGCGAATTTCAGCGAGGAGCTTTTCGGACTCGCTGGGACCCGGTGGCGGTGCCGCTTCTTCGGCCTTCTTGAAGCGGTTGATCTGCTTCACCAGAATGAAGATCGCAAAGGCCACAATCAGGAAGTTGATCACGGCATTCAGGAAAAGGCCGTAATTGATCGTGACCACGCCAGCATCCTGTGCCGCCTTCAGCGTGTCATATTGAGTGGTACTCAGCGCAATAAAGAAATCGCTGAAATCGATACCGCCCATGATGAAGCCGATGGGCGGCATGAGGATGTCTTTCACCAGCGAATTGACGATGCTGGTGAAGGCGGCACCGATGATGATACCGACGGCAAGGTCGACGACGTTGCCGCGCATCGCGAAATCACGAAACTCTTTCAGCATGGTGCGCCCCCGATTCATGTTTCGTTGGGTCAGCATGGAACGTTAGGTCAGGCGAGGCAGCGCCGCAAGGCTTCAACGACCCGCGCGACATCGCCGTCCGTCATGTCGGGATAGAGGGGGATGGAGAGCTGCCGGGCATAATAGGAATCGGCACCCGGGAGCTCCGTCTTGCCATAGAGCTGGCGGTAATAAGGCTGCTGATGGACAGGCAGATAATGCACCATGGTCCCGATACCCAGCGCCTTGAGCTCGGCCATGAATTGCGCTCGCGATTTGCCGATCGCCGCGAAATCGACCAGGACAGCATAGAGGTGCAGAGCTGGATGGTCGCCCGGCTGCCCCGGCACGATCTTGATCCGAGGTGCCAGGGGCGCCAGCAGGCGGTCATAGAGAGCGGCCAGTTCCCGACGGCGCGCGATGAAACGCGGCAGCTTCTTCAACTGGCTTTCGCCCAGCGCGCAGGCAAAATCGGTGATGCGATAGTTCCAGCCCAGCGCGTGCATTTCGTAATACCAGGGATTGGCCTGGCCATCCGGCGCGAAAGCGAGATCCTTGTGCTGGAACGCCGCCGGATCGCGCGTCATGCCGTGGCTGCGGTAGAGCTGCATCTGCCGGTATTGCTTCTCGTCATTGGTGGTGGTGACACCACCTTCGCCCGTGGTCATGGTCTTCACGGGATGCAGCGAAAAACAGGCAAGATCGGAGAGCGCGCAGGCGCCGACCGATGCCACGCTGTTGTTGCCGGCGTGCTGCATACCGCCCAAGGCGTGGCAGGCGTCCTCGATGACCTTCAATCCCTTGGCCTCGGCAAGTGTCCGGATCGCCATCATGTCAGCACAATGGCCGTTGAGATGGACCGGAAGCACTGCCTTCAGACGCGCGCTTCCCGCCCGCTTCAACGCCGCGTCGAAATGTTCGGCGGTCAGCCGGCCGGAATCCGCATCGACATCGGCGAAGACCACATCCGCGCCGCAAAAGCGGGCGGCATTGGCGGTGGCCAGAAAAGTGAGGCTGGGGACGATGACGGCGTCGCCGGGCTCCAACCCCAAGGCGATACAGGCAAGATGCAAGGCCGCCGTGCCGCTGTTGCTGGCCACCGCGTAGCGGGCACCGACAAATTCGGCGAAAGCCTGCTCAAAGCGCCCTACCGCCGGGCCGGTCGTCAGGTAATCCGCCTGCAATGCCGTCGAAACGCTGGCGAGATCGTCGGCATCAATGCTCTGGCGGCCGTAGGGGAGGAATTTTTGATTGTTGTCCATGGACTTCTGCCGGAATTCGAGACCGGCAAGCTATAGCCGCAGCCAGGGTCTTGCGCAATTCCGGGCGCCATATCAGCGACACAATTAACCAATATTACCTTTGGGCAAGCTGGGCTTGGCCTTGGTATAGTTTCGTATGAGCTGGCTGAGTCGCGCCGACCCGGAACACGGTCCCCGCGGCTGCAGGCCTCAGGACGTTAGGAGTGCCCCATCGATATGGCGGAGCTGGACGAGAACGACGCCCCGGATCGTGACATTCAGGACGGCGAATCCCAATCCAGGGTCTTCGTCTATCGCATTCAGCAGCGGAAGGGATTGCCGCCGCTCCGTGGCGAGATTCATGCCACCGACGAGGCCGATGCCGAGCGGCAATTGCGCCTGCGTCTCCTGGCGCCCCAGCTGCCTTCCCATGTCGATCTCAAGGAAAAGGCCGACATCGAAGCTGCTGAACGCGCCGCCAAATCGCGCAATCTGCGTCAATTGCTGGACATCCTGCGCGCCCATCACGACTGGCTGCGAGGCCTGGGTGGCGAACGCGCCAATTTCACGGGCCGCAATCTCTCCGGCCTCAAACTACCGCGGCTCGATCTTTCCATGGCCAATCTCGCCGGATGCGATTTCTCTGGAGCAGACCTCTCGGAGAGCAAGCTGCAGGGCGCCAATCTGGCGGGGGTAAATCTGGCCGGAGCGATTTTGAAGGATGCCGATCTTTCCGGCGCCGACCTTTCCGACGCCAATCTCAAGGGTGCCAATCTGGCCGGCGCCAATCTGGAGGGGGCCGATCTGTGGCGCGCGAACCTGATGGGGGTGGAAGTGGCCCCCGATGTGCTGCACCGCGCCCTCTCCTGCCGCCACCCTGGCAGCAATCAGCCGCCGGACCAGTAATTACGTAATTAAATCAATACACTAAACCCGCGCCAGCAATGCCTTGCAGCAGACGGGGCGAGGTGGCTATCACTGCTGCCCAAGGCGCCCGCCCCGCTATGGCGAGTCGGGCAAAGACGGCATTTAGAGCGACCCGGAGTACCATGAGCGATCTTTTCGAGAATTCAGGCAAACGCGGCGGCGATTATTCGGCCAAGGACATCGAGGTCCTGGAGGGGCTGGAGCCCGTCCGGCGCCGTCCCGGCATGTATATCGGCGGCACCGACGAGCGTGCCCTGCATCACCTGGTCGCCGAAGTACTCGACAATTCAATGGACGAGGCCGTAGCCGGTCATGCGAGCCGCATCGAAGTGGAACTCGACAAGGACGGCTATGTCACCGTGCGCGACAACGGCCGTGGCATTCCGATCGACCCGCATCCCAAGTTCAAGGACAAGTCAGCCCTCGAAGTCATTCTCACCACACTCCATTCCGGCGGCAAGTTCAGCGGCAAGGTCTATCAGACCTCCGGCGGCCTCCATGGCGTCGGCAGTTCGGTGGTGAACGCGCTTTCCGACGATCTGGTCGTGGAAGTGGCGAAAGAGAAGCAGCTCTGGGTGCAGACCTACAAGCGCGGCAAGCCGGTGACCAAGCTGGAGAACAAGGGCAACGTCAACCGGCGCGGCACGTCGGTCCGTTTCCATCCGGACCCGGAGATCTTCGGCAAGCTCGCGCATTTCAAGCCGAGCCGGCTCTATCGCATGTGCCGCTCGAAGGCCTATCTCTATCGCGGTGTCGAGATCCGCTGGTCCTGCGATCCCGCACTGGTGACCGATGGTGACGAGACGCCGGCGCAGGCGGTCCTGCACTTCCCAGGCGGCCTGATGGATTACCTCGGCATGGCCTTGGGCAGCCGCAAGACCATCACCGCGGCTCCCTTTGCCGGACAGGCCGAGTTTCCCGACGAGCAAGGCCGACTGGAATGGGCGATCGCCTGGCCGGTCGATGATGAGGGGTTCATGAACTCCTATTGCAACACCGTGCCGACACCCGAAGGCGGCACCCATGAAAGCGGCGTGCGTACGGGCCTTACGCGCTCGCTGAAGGCCTATGGCGATCTCATCGGTAACAGGAAGATCAGCCTCGTCACTTCGGACGACATCTGCGGTGGTGCCGCGATGCTGCTCTCGGTCTTTATCCGCGATCCGCAATTCCAGGGTCAGACCAAGGAGAAACTCGCCTCGCCTGAAGCGACGCGCCTGGTCGACAACATGATCAAGGATCACTTCGACCATTGGCTCTCGAACGATCCCAACCGCGCGAAGGATCTGCTCGAGCGCGTGATCGAGAAGGCCGAGGAGCGCCAGCGCAAGAAGCAGGACAAGGAATTGTCGCGCAAGACTGCGACGCGCCGCCTTCGCCTGCCCGGGAAGCTCGCCGATTGCACCAAGGACGCGATGGCGGGCACCGAGATTTTCCTGGTCGAAGGCGACAGCGCCGGCGGCTCGGCCAAGCAGGCGCGCAACCGCGAGACCCAGGCCGTGCTGCCCTTGCGTGGCAAGATCCTCAATGTGGCGGCCGCGACGGCCGACAAGCTTGCCGCCAATCAGGAACTCATCGACCTCATCCAGGCTTTGGGCTGCGGCACGCGCGACAAATTCAGTGAAGAGCGCCTGCGTTACGACAAGGTCATCATCATGACCGACGCCGATGTCGACGGCGCCCATATCGCCTCGCTGCTGATGACCTTCTTCTATCGCGAGATGCCGCAGCTCATCGAGAACGGCCATCTCTATCTGGCGCAACCGCCGCTCTATCGTCTGAGCCAGGGCGGCAAGATCGCCTATGCCCAAGACGACGCGCACAAGGAAGCGCTGATGGCGGGCGATTTTTCGGGGCGCGGCAAGGTCGAGATCAGCCGGTTCAAGGGTCTTGGCGAAATGCCGGCGGCGCAGCTCAAGGAAACCACCATGGATCCCAAGCGCCGCACCCTCCTCAAAGTGCGCATCCCGCACAAATACAACGAGGAGGAGCGCGAAGAAGCGCGGGAGACCTCGGATCTGGTTGAGCGATTGATGGGGCGGAAACCCGAGTTGCGTTTCCAATACATTCAAGAAAACGCCCAGTTCGCCCAGAATCTCGACATTTAAAACACCGGCATAATGCGCCCCATCGCACATCTTTGTGTGCGATGGGGTTCGAACATTACCGCATCTCCGCCCGACGAACTATTCGACCGCGTTCTTTCCGGCTGTTCAATCTTTGGTAGCCATCTGGACGCGCGAGATTGTGTGTTTTAGGGTAGTAATTCGTAAAGGCAGATGCGCCATGCTCTCTTTTAGCAAACTCACAGCAAGCCTGATTGCGCTCGCGGCGATGGCGAGTGCCGCAGTCGCTGCGCCGGTTGCGCAGGTCGTCAGGCTTGCCGGCAATGTCGAGGTGATCCGCGGCAATGCCACCGGCCCATTGATCCTCGGGGCAACACTCGAGCCGGGTGACAAGCTCAGGACCGACAGCAATGGGCGCGTTCGCCTGCAATTGATCGACGGCTCGACCATCAATCTGGGATCGCAATCGGAACTCGTCCTCGACGACGTTGTCTCGCAAGGCCCAGGCACCGAACGTCAGATCGAACTGGAACTCGCCAGCGGCGCCGTGCGCGCCCAGGCGGCACCGGCAACACCGAAATCGCGTTTCGAGATTCGAACCCCGCTCGCGATCACGGCGGTACGCGGCACCGAGTGGGGTATTTTGTCGGATGCTCAAAGGAGCGATGTCATCATCCTTTCGGGGCGCGTCGGTGTCCGCCGCAATATCATCTCGGGCGAGAGCGCCATTTCGCTGACCCGCTCGCTCGGCACCCGCGTCACGGCTGAAGGATTGGGGCCGGTTGGCCGTTGGTCACCAGAACAACTGGCCGCCTTCGATGCCGCCACCGCAGTGCCGGGTGCGGAGATTCCGTTCGATCTCGGCGCGGCGCCGACGCTCAATCTGACGCCGATCGCGACACCGCCGTCGGATCCGGCACCCAAGCAGCAAGGGCGCAAAAAGAAATGCCTGGACGTGGATACCGTCAATTGCCGGTCGCCGGGCGGTGACAACTTGCGCCACCGCGATGCCGATTCTGACGGGAATGAAGGTGGCGGTGGGAATGAAGGTGGTGGTGGTGGCGGCGGCAATGGCGGCAACGCCAATGGCGGCGGATCGTTCTGACCGCGTCGCCACCGATCAACTTAGCTATCTAGCAGGACCGGCGAATACTCAAATGTCGAAGGCGACGATCGACAGATCAAGCTCTCGCGGCGCGTAGAGCGTGGTGCCGTTCTGGAAGGCGAAATAAGCGTGGCCGGACACGTCTTCGCCAGTGGCCGTTACGAGCTGTTCGACGACCCCAGCATCAACGACCTGTTCGTCGGTCACGATGCGAACGCAAAGATCTTCCCCCTCGCCCTCGATCACGATCGCGCCGGAACTGTCCGGCAGGAGATCGGCAAGGGAAAGGCTTATGGCGTCGCCGTTACGGGCTTCGCCATCAATGGAAGTGTCAATTGGTTGCAAGAGCTCAGGAGCGTCAATCATGTCATTCTCGCTTGCAGCGAAGGCCAATCAACCCAGCCCCTAAAAGGCCGCATTCGCCTCAACTGTCATGTTCACTCCTTTTATCGCATGCCCTGCCCCGGAAATGAACCGCTGGAACCCTGTCAAAGATACAAAATAGTATAAGGAATAGCTTTTTCATCGTTATTCAATCAAATTTGCTGAAATTCCTATTGATTCGGTAAAAGGCCCGCCGGCTGGTATGCCGGCGGGCCGGTTCGCCACGTCTTTGAAAATCCCGCGCTCGATCAGTACCCGCCTTCCTTGTTTCGGTCCTGGTCGCCGCCGTATTTGCTCTTGCCATAGGCCGGGGTCTTGGTCGCAAAGGGCGGCAGGGTGGACGGATCGATGACGCCCTGATCGATCGCGACCGGAAGGCCCAGGGCGCGCGGGGTAGCTGCAATGCCCTGCCCCTCCTTGGGCGCCGCGTCCAACAGCGTCCGGTCCATGGCGCGGATGGCGGCGGTGGGGTCGGCACCGCGCGGCAGGTTGCTGAGATCCGCGCCACCCAGCGGATTGAACAGCGCACCATCGACTTCGCCCTGGGTGTTGAGAAACATCGAGGCGCCGGCTGGAACGGTGAATTTGGTGCCGCGGCGGCTGCGGATCACAACCGTTCCTTCCTCGACGGCGATATAGGTCTCGCCCTTGTCGGTCACATAGAGGCTGAAGATCGTGCCGCGCACAGCGGCCACCGCTGAGGGCGTCCGGATCGTGTAGGCGGATTTCGACATGTTGCCGGTGGCAAAGCGCATGGCGCCGGCGGCGACATCCAATGTGAACTTGCCGATGCTGGCGCCGGTTTGGCTGATGAAATCCTCCAGCGTGAACTCGGCCTCCTCGCCCACCGCCAGTTCCGTCCCGTCCGCCATGGCCAGCAAGGCGGCGCTGTCCGCACCGGTCCGGATCGTGTCCGCTGCGCCGATGCTGGTACCGGCAGCAAGAGCCTGGCCACTTGATCCGGCTGCAGCCTGGTTCACCACCAGTGTGACAGCGCCGGCATTGTCCTGCGCCCAGGCCGGGACCGAGGTTAAGCTCAGGGTGATGGCCAGCAGCCCCGATATCGAGATACTGCGACGGCCAATATTCGGGTGTGTGTGTTCCATGAAGCGGGATATGGATGTGCCCAATCCGGCAACAAGGAGATGATCCGGAGATCATACATAGTTGTGATCACGGTCACTGAACCGAAGCGTCGTGAAATGGTGCACACGAAAATGTACGCGATCGGTCCGAATAGGCGGACGATTGTGGACGCAATTCAAGACAAGGAAACGTGAGAAATGGTCGGAGCGACAGGATTTGAACCTGCGACCCCTAGACCCCCAGTCACGATCTTTGGTGTTACGCCAGCTAACAGGACGTAACGCGCACCGATCGGATACCCCTTATTTTTCTTGCGTTCTGCCCTTTCTGGCGCAACCCTGAGTAACACGAGATAACGCTGCAATACGCGCTACCCTGTTACCCAGCGGCGACCCCAGAAGGCGGTTCAACCCCGAGATGTCCAAGGAAAAGTTCACCGCGGTTAAGATCAAGTCACTGGTGAATGACCCACCGGCGACCGGCCGCGCCGAGTATTTCGAGATCGGCTTCCCTGCCTTCGGGATCCGCGTATCCGCCTCTGGCGTGGCATCGTGGTTCGTCTTTTACCGGATCGATGGCAAGCAGGTCCGCGACGCCATCGGCCGCTACCCCGTCCTTAGCCTCGCAGATGCCCGGGAGGAAGCCGCTCGGCGCCTGCGTCTTGTCGACAAGGGAATTGACCCCCGCCAGGAAAAGGCCCGCCAGAAGGCGCAGGAAGCCAAGCGCCGCGCCGAAACGTTCGGCGAGGTCGCCAAGTCCTACAAGGCCGGCCACCTGGACAAGATCAAGTCGGGCGGCATCCTTTGGGAGAGGGTCGAGATTGACCTGCTGCCGGCATGGCGCGACCTCCCCATCCGGGATCTGACCCGCGGCGCCGTCGCCACGCTGCTGGACAAGGTCGAGGTGACGCGCGGCATCTATGCCCGCAACCGACGCCTCGCCCTGATCCGCCACATGCTCAACTTCGCCCTGGACCGGGAGCTCGTCGACGCCAACGTCGCAGCCCGGCTCAAGATGCTTCCCGAGCCCGATCGGCAACGGATCCTGACCGACGGCGAACTCGTCGAGGTTTGGCGCGCCGCTGATCAATTGGCGGACGCCTTCGGCCGCTTCACGAAATTGCTGATCCTGACCGGCCAGCGCCGGCGGGAGGTATCCGACATGCCGAGGGCGGAAGTCGACCTTGATGCTGATCTATGGATCATCGCGGCCGATCGCATGAAAGCCGGCGTGGCGCATGCGGTCCCCCTCGCCCCTCAGGTCAAGGCATTGATCGAGGATGCACCCGTGATCGAGGG
>NZ_JAYRDA010000021.1:0-40298 GCF_041909655.1 Dongia sp.
CACAGCCGCAATAATTCCCCACCCTTCCGACCAGATCAGATTTCAGGAGCAGGACATGATCAAGCGCCTCGACAATGCGCCCGGTATCCCTTCGAGCCAATTGGAGGATTGGGGCCCGGTCAAGCAGCCGATCGGCACGCCGGTCGCGGCCTTGCGCGGCACCTCGCCCACCGAGAAGGGAAAGGAGCCGGATTTCGGCATCTGGGAATGCTCGCCCGGCAAATGGACGCGCCAGATCAAGAATGCGGAATTCGCGCATTTCGTCGCGGGGCGTTGCACCTTCCACGCCGAGAGCGGCCAGACGGTCGAGATCAAGGCCGGCGACGCGCTCTATTTCCCGGCCAATTCCATGGGCGTCTGGGAAATCCACGAGACGGTGCGGAAGACGTATATTTTGTTGCCGTAGGGTACAGCTTCCGCGCTCCGCGCTCCACTTTCCGTCATCCCCGGGCTTGACCCGGGCATCAGTCAGCAAGCGAAGGATCTCGCCCAGCCGGCCCTGATCCCCGGGTCAAGCCCGGGGATGACGATGTTACTGAGACTGAGAACGTCATGCGCTGGCTCGTCGACATGCGCGCCCTCTTCAGGCGGGACGGTTTCGGTTATGCAATGGCATCAGCCGCCGCATTTTTCCTGGATAATGTCAGCGATTTCGTCCTGCTTGGTCGTCCTGCCGAACTTCTTTTCATGGCTCTCGCCGAGACTTTTGGCGACCTTACACCCACCGCTCGCAGCGAATAATGACGCTGCGGTGACATAGTTCATCTCATTCTCAGGGTCGTGTGCGATCGCCATCAGGTAATTCGTGGCGGCGAGCAAAAAACTGGACTGGGCGAAGATCTGCTGGAGTTTCTGGTCGCTCTTTTGCTCCATCAGCCCCTTTACAGCGAATGCCAGGCCGCGCAACTGATAGGATTCCGCATCGGCGTCGTTACGTTCGATAGCGGCATCGAGATATTCAATCGCCCGCTCCGGGTTCATATCTTCCAAATACGTCGTAGCCAGTTCCCGGAGAACTTCGATGCTATCCTTGGCCGGGAGCTTCTCATGGTCTAGGAGCGCGAGGCAATCTGCCACGCTGATTGGCTGACAGGCTTTTGCGACCGGGCTCATTTGCAAGTCAGGTGAGGTCGCACAGCCGGTAAGAAGTGCGGCAAGGCCGATGCTAAACAGGAGGAGCTTCGCCCGCCTCATTTATCCTCCACGCCGCATTTTTCCTTGATCATACCTGCCAGAGCGGCCTGGTCGCTAGTTTGGCCAAAGCCTTTTTCGTGTAGCGCCCGAATCATTTCCGCGAGATGGCACGCATCGGCTGCTATCGCGAACGAAACGGCATTTCTGTAGTTTGATTGATTCTTGGGTTCATACATCGAGGCCAGCAAGTAATTCTCGCTGGCCACCGCTGAGTGCCATCTTACGCTGCCCGGCACAAAATCGTCATTGTCTCTCTGCCTTATTCTGGCATGCAAGGCATAGGCATCACCGCGCAACCGATAAGCAACGCCGTCGGTGGGGTCGCGTTTTAGAGCGACACTCAGATAGTCCGTGGCCGCATCAGGATTTTCATTTTTGAGATGAACGCTAGCAACGTCCCTCAAGACGGCATTGCCCTCTTGGAGGGTCAGCTTCTTCGTATCAAGAATCGCAATACAATCTGCGACCCGCAACGGCTGACAGGCTTCGAACTCCGGTCGAGAGGGCACCGGAGTACACGATGCCAGAACCCCCGCCAGACAGAGGCCGGACAGTATCTTCAGCAGCATTCCGATGGGCATGTCGGCGCCCCTACTTCTTCTCCACCCCGCACCAATCGGCCATGAAGAGGGCGATGCCCTGGGTTATGCGGCGGAGCGATTGCAGATTTACGCGTTCGTCGAAGCCGTGGATGTCTTCCGCGAGGGGGCCGTAGACCAGAGCCGGGGTGTCGGCATAGAGGCCGAAGAAGCGCGCATCCGTGGTGGCGGTGGTGGCGATCTTGGGAAGATCCGCGTTGAAGGCAAGGCGATGCGCGCCTTCCAGGGTGGCGATGGCGGCATCGGCGTTCTGGAGCACATAGGGTTCGGCCTGGAAGCCGTGATAGACGACCTGGGGCGGATTGTTGGCCAGGAATGAATGGCCGGCAGCGGCCTGACGCACCGTTTCCTCGACATCGCGGCGCACGCGTGCAAGTTCCATCCCCGGATAGAAGGAGATGCGCATGTCGAAGGTGCACCAAGCGGGGACGCTGGAGGTCCAATCGCCGCCTTCGATCTTGGAGACCACGAAATTGATCGGGTGCTTGTGCTCGGTCCAGATTTCGTGGCGGTCCTTGTTCCATTTTTCTTCGAGCGCATGGAGCGCCTGGATGATGGGGAAGGCAGCCTCGATCGCATTGGAGCCGGTGCCGGCATAGGCGACGTGAACCGGCTTGCCGCGCACCTTCACCTGGAACCACATGACGCCGAGCTGGGCCGAGAGAACGGCATCGCCCATCGGTTCCGGGATGATCGCCGCATCGGCGCGGTAGCCGCGCTGCAGGCAGGCGAGTGCCCCATTGCCGGTGCATTCCTCCTCGACCACGGATTGCAGATAGACCTCGCCGGCCGGGCGCAGCCCCAGGCGATCCAGCGCGTCGAAGGCGGCTAAATTGGCATAGAGCCCCGCCTTCATGTCGCCGCCGCCGCGGCCGTAGAGCCAACCGTCCTGCTCGTAAACTTCGAAGGGCGGTCTGGTCCAGAGATCGACGGGGCCGGTCGGCACCACGTCGATATGGCCGTTGAGGATCAGCGAGCGGCCCTTCTTCTCGCGCGGGCGGTGGGAACCCACCACGTTGAAGGCATTGTCATAGGAAACTGCGACGGGCGAGAAACCCGGCAGATGCTGGATGTCGGCCACGTTGATCTTCCAGTGATCGACGGCAAGATCCCGGTCGCGATATTGGCGCGCCATGAAATCCTGTGCCGTCGCCTCCTGCCCGCGCAGGGACGGGATGGCGGTGAGGGCCGAGGTCGCCTTAACCTGGGCGTCGAAACCGGCATCGACGGCAGCGATGATGTCGCGGGCGAAGGATTGATCGAGCATGAAGGCACCTGACTAAATGAAAGAGTGAGGCCCCTCACCCCGGCCCTCTCCCCGCAAGCGGGGCGAGGGAGTTTCTATCGAGTTTTGTCTCAAGCCCCTCGCCCCTCCGGGGAGAGGGGTTGGGGTGAGGGGAAATCTGCGAAGCTAATTTAGGCGAGCCGCAAAGGCCTGTCACCAGCCGCCGGTGAGGATCCAGTCGCGGAGATCGGCGAGGCGGTCATTGCCCCAGAACAATTCACCATCCGCGATGAAGAAGGGCGAGCCGAACACGCCGCGCGCGATCGCGACATCGGTTTCGGCACGGAGCTTTTCCTTGATGGCGGGATCGGCGATCCCCGCCATCACGGCTTCCGCGATGAAGCCCAGATCCGCCGCGATGGCGGCCACTGTTTCAGCCTTGGTGATGTTGGTACCTTCGGCGAAACAGGCGTTCAGCAGCGCCAGAGCGAGTTTCTTCGCCGCCACCGGCGAAGTGGCCTCGGCCCAATAGAAGGCGCGGGCCGCCGCCATGGTGGCAAGCGGAAAACCGTCCGGCAATTGGAACGGCAACCCTAAGCGCCGTGCCGAGCGTTTCATGTCATTAAGATGATAGGGCCCGCGCAAGGGCTGGCTGACCAGCGGCGATTGCCCGGTCGCCTTGAAGGCGACCCCCAGCAGGATCGGATGCCAGAGAATCTCGCGACCCGTTTCCGCGCCCAAAGCCTCGACGCGGTGGGCGGCGAGATAGCCATAGGGTGAGGAGAAGTCGAAATAAAAATCGATC
Source organism: Dongia sp. (assembly GCF_041909655.1). GTDB lineage: Bacteria > Pseudomonadota > Alphaproteobacteria > Dongiales > Dongiaceae > Dongia. Next base: position 3,824 of record NZ_JAYRDA010000021.1, read on the forward strand.
GGTGCCTGTGCCATGGCGGCGTCCTCTACCAGGGCAGCGGCGACCCATCGTAATTGAAGAAGCGGCCGCTGGTGGCGGGCGTGAGCGCCGCGATCACCTTCATGATGCCGGCGGCACTTTCTTCCTTTTTGACCGGCGCATTGCGCCCGCCCATATCGGTCTGTACCCAGCCCGGATGCAGCAATACGGTTGCGATGCCCTTCCCCTTCAATTCCGCGGCGGCATTCGCCATCACCATGTTGAGCGCGGTCTTCGAGGCGCGGTAGGCATAACCACCGCCGCCCGGCCCATCGCCGATCGAACCCATCTTGCTGGTGATCGATGCGATCTTCTTCATGCCGCCTTTGAGGAGATTGCCCAGCAAGGCTTCCGACACCAGAAGCGGTGCAAGTGTATTGACCTGAAAGGTCGCCATGAAATCCTTGGGATCGGTCTTGCCGAAACCACCGCGCTGGCCGTAGATGCCGGCATTGTTGAGGAGCACGTCGATCGGCCGGTTGCCGAGGGCTGCTTTCAGCTTCGCGATCGAGGCGGGTTTCGCGACGTCGAGAGCGCGGATATCGATGTCGCCTTTCACCGCGATGAGCGCCTTTGCGTCCTTCGGCTTGCGGCAGCAGGCGATCACCGTCCAGCCTTCGGCCGCATAGCGTTTGGTAAGCTCGAGGCCGATGCCGCGATTGGCACCGGTGATGAGGATGGTCGACATTGTGTTTCCAAGCTCCTGCATCTCGTTGTATCAGCCCCTCACCCCAACCCCTCTCCCCAGAGGGGCGAGGGGCTTACTGACACGCTCAGTCCAGTCCCCCTCGCCCCGCTTGCGGGGAGAGGGTCGGGGTGAGGGTCGGGGTGAGGGGTCGTTGGCTCTAAACAGATCTAACCCTGCCGTTTCGCGGTGACTTCGATCTCGATCTTCATCTTCGGATCGACCAGGCCGCAGATGATGGCGGTCGAGGCCGGGCGGATCTCGCCGAAATATTCGCCGAAGACCGGGGCCACTTTCGGCCAGTCGGCGGGATCGACGATGATGTAGCGGGCGCGCACCACATCCTTGAGGCTGGAACCGGCCTGTTGCAAAGCCGCCTCGATATTGCGGAAGGTCTGGCGGGTCTGTTCGATCACATCCTCGGAGATGCTCATCTTCGCGTAATCGAAGCCGGTGGTGCCGGAGACGAAGATCCAGTCGCCATCGACGACAGCACGGGAATAGCCGGCCACTTTTTCAAAGGCGGAACCGGAGGAGATCAGGCGGCGGGACATGATGGTCAGCTTTCCTTCTTCTGACGGGTCGGGCGGCGCTGGAGATCGCCGCCGCAATTGGGGCAAATGTGATTCATGGCATGCGTGCAGGGACCGCACCAGGTGCATTCATAGGAGCAGATATAGGCATCGGGCGAATCCGGCGGCAGGATCCGGGCGCATTTTTCGCATTCACCGCGCATCTCCAGCGACATCGACGTTCCCCCTAAAGCGTTTCCTCGAAGAGCTCGCGGCCGATCAGCATGCGGCGGATTTCCGAGGTGCCGGCGCCGATCTCGTAGAGTTTGGCGTCGCGCAACAGGCGCCCGGCCGGATAATCGTTGATATAGCCGTTGCCGCCGAGGCATTGGATGGCATCGAGGGCCGCCATGGTGGCTTTCTCGGCGGCGAAGAGGATGGCGCCGGCGGCGTCCTTGCGGACCGGCTGACCCCGGCCGCAGGCACGCGCCACCTCGTAGACATAGGCGCGGGCGGCATTGGTGTTGGTATACATGTCGGCCATCTTGGCCTGGATCAACTGGAAGGTGCCGATGGGTGCCCCGAATTGCTGGCGGTCATGGACGTAAGGGAGCACCAGATCGAGGCAGGCTTGCAAAATCCCTAAGGGCCCGCCCGCCAACACGGCACGCTCGTAATCAAGGCCACTCATGAGGACGCGCACGCCGCCATTCACGTTGCCGAGCAGCCTTTCGGCGGGGAGGAAACAATCGGCAAAGACCAGCTCGCCGGTATTGGAGCCGCGCATGCCGAGCTTGTCGAGCTTCCGCGAGCAGGAGAAACCGGGATCGGTCTTCTCGACGATGAAGGCGCTGATGCCGCGCGAGCCGGCGGCGGGATCGGTCTTGGCATAGACGATCAGGATATCGGCATCGGGGCCGTTGGTGATCCACATCTTGGTGCCGGTCAGGCGATAGCCGCCCGCGACCGCCTCGGCCTTCAGACGCAAGGAAACAACGTCGGAGCCGGCGCTGGCCTCGCTCATCGCAAGGGCGCCCACCTTCTCCCCGGCAATGAGCGGCGGCAGATAGGTTTTCTTCTGCGCCTCGGTGCCGTTGCGGCGGATCTGGTTGACGCAGAGATTGGAATGGGCGCCGTAGGAAAGGCCCACGGCGGCGGAAGCGCGGGAGATTTCCTCCATCGCCACCACATGCTCGAGATAGCCCATGCCGGCGCCGCCATATTCCGGCTCCACCGTGATGCCGAGCAGGCCGAGATCGCCGAATTTCCGCCAGAGATCGTGCGGAAAATCATTCTCGCGGTCGATCGCCTCGGCACGCGGCGCAATCTCGGCCGCCGCGAAAGCGGCGACGCTTGCGCGCAATTGATCGACGGTCTCACCGAGGGCGAAATCAAGCATGGTGTGATCCTGCCACTCCACTCCTCTGTTGTCATCCCCGCGAAAGCGGGGACGACAATCATCAAATCACGTGAGAAACAGCGTCGCCAGTCCGAGAAACGCGAAGAAGCCGAGGCAATCGGTGGTGGTGGTGAGGAAGGGGCCGGCGCCGGTCGCTGGGTCGAAGCCGAGTTTTTCCATGACGATGGGGATGGTGGTGCCGGCAAAGCCCGCCCAGACCATGTTGAAGATCATGGCGCTGCCCAGAACGAAGCCCAATCCGACACTGCCGAACCAGAGGCCGCCGAGCGTGCCGAGGATGACGGCAAAGACGATCGCGTTCATCAGGCCGACGGTGAGTTCCTTCATGACGATGCGGCCGACATTGGAACTGGGCGTGATTTCGCGTGTGGCGAGCGCCCGGACGGTGACCGTGATCACCTGCACGCCGGCATTGCCGCCCATCGCCGCGGTGATCGGCATCAGGACCGCCAGAGCCGGGTAGTGGCCGATCGTGTCCTCGAATCGGGAGATGACGAAAGCGGCGATCAGCGTGTTGACCAGGGTCACCACCAGCCAGCGCACGCGCTGGAAGGCGGTCACGTAAGCGGGTGCGTGGAAATCGGTATCGCCGACGCCAACGATGTTGAGGAGGTCTTCCTCGGCCTCCTCGTCGATGACGCGAACCACGTCATCCACCGTGACGACGCCGATGAGGCGACCGCCGGCATCCACCACCGGCGCCGACATCAGGCCGTATTGGCGGAAGAGATAGGCGACCGCCTCCTGATCGGTATCGGCGGGGACGAGGCGCAATTCCTCGTCCATGATCTCGTTGAGTTTCGTCTCGCGCTTGGAGCGCAGGACGCGCGAGACCGGCACCGAGCCCAAGGGCTTCTGCGCCGCGTCCAGCACGAAGAGATCGTAGAAATCGTCCGGCAGATCGGCGGTGGCGCGCAGGTAATCGATGGTCTCGCCCACATTCCAGAGAGCAGGCAGCGCCACCAGCTCGCGCTGCATCAGGCGACCGGCGCTGTCCTCCGGATAGGTGAGGCCCTGTTCGAGATAGAGGCGGTCGGCGGCAGGAAGATTGTCCAGCACCTGGCGCTGGGTCTCGTCATCGAGATCTTCCAGGAGATCGACGGCATCGTCGCTGTCGAGTTCGGTGACCATGCTGGCGAGCTCGGCCGGGGCCATCTGGTCGACCACCTCGTCGCGCAGGGATTCGTCGAGATGCGAGATGGTTTCCGGCTCCAAAGCGTGCCGGGTGATGTCGAGGAAAAGCTTGCGCTGATCGGGCTCGAGATGCTCGATGAGATCGGCGACGTCGGCCGGATGCAAGGGCTCGATCAGGTTTTCGACCAGCGGAATATCGCCGGCGGCCAAAGCCGCCGAGACATTCTCCAGTAATTCCTCGGAGGGGCCGTAGAGCTCCTCCTCGTCCACCGTCTCGACGACGGTGCCGCGGTCGGTCTGCGCAGTACCCGGGCCGAGCTCAGGCCCAGTCATCCGCTAACTCTGGCATCTTCTTGCTTCTTCCTGGCCGGGGCCTTGTCCTGGGCCTCGACGGCGGCGATGGCGCTCATATTGATGAGGCCGCGCACGGAAATAGCTGGCGAGACGATATGGGCCGGGAGATTGGTGCCGAGCAGGATCGGGCCGATGGAAAGGCCTTCGCCCAGCAGGCGCAGCAGATTGAGAGTGATGTTGGCGGCGTCGAGATTGGGCATGATCAGAAGATTGGCGCGGCCCTTGAGGCGCGAGGACGGAAAGAGCCGCTCGCGGATCGCCTCCGAGACGGCGGAATCGCCCTTCATCTCGCCCTCGACCTCCAACTCCGGATCGCGCTGCAGGATGAGGCCCAAGGCACGGCGCATCTTGCGCGCCGATTCGGTGTCACCCGAGCCGAAATTGGAATGCGAGAGCAAAGCCGCCTTGGGCGCAATGCCGAAGCGCCTGAGCCAGGCAGCCGAGAGAACGGCACTTTCCGCGATCTCGTCCTCGGTCGGGCAGGCGGTCACCTCGGTATCGGTGATGAAGAAGGTGCCCGAATGCAGCAAGACGGCGGTGACGCTGGAATAGGCCTTCAGGCCCGCCTTGCGGCCGATCACTTCGTGGACGTAACCCAGATGCCGCTCGAAGCGCCCCACCGTGCCGCAGATCATGGCATCGGCGTCACCGCGCCGGACCATGAGGGCGGCAATCAGGGTGAAGCGGGTGCGGACCAGGGTACGCGCGGAATCGGGTGTCACACCCTTGCGCTCGGTCAGGGTGTGATAGAGCGACCAATATTCATTGTAGCGCGGATCGCCTTCGGGATCGCAAAGCTCGTAATCGCGGCCCTCGGTCAGGCGCAAGCCGATCTTCTCGATGCGGCGTTCGACGACGGCGCGGCGACCGATCAGGATCGGGCGCGCGAGACGTTCGTCGACCACGGATTGCACGGCGCGGAGCACGCGTTCGTCCTCGCCCTCGGCATAGGCGATGCGGCGCTGGTCGGCACGGGCGCGCTCGAAGACCGGCTTCATGACAAGGCCTGAGCGGAACACGAATTGCTCGAGGCTGGCGCGGTAGGCCTGCCAATCGGTGATCGGCCGCGTGGCGACACCGCTTTCCATCGCGGCCCTGGCGACGGCGGGCGCGATCTCGACGATGAGGCGCGGATCAAAGGGCTTGGGAATCAGGAATTCCGGGCCGAACTGCAATTCCTGGCCGCCATAGGCGCTGGCCACCACGTCGCTCGATTCCGCGCGGGCGAGCTTGGCGATCGCCTTGACGCAGGCGACCTTCATTTCCTCGTTGATCTGGGTGGCGCCGACATCGAGGGCGCCCCGGAAGATGAAGGGGAAGCAGAGGACGTTGTTGACCTGGTTCGGATAATCCGAGCGGCCGGTGGCGATGACCGCATCCGGGCGCACCGCCTTCACCTCCTCGGGGAGAATCTCGGGCGTCGGGTTGGCGAGCGCAAAGATGATCGGGCGGCTTCCCATCAGCGCCACCATCTCCTTGGTCAGCACACGCGGCGCGGAGAGCCCCAGGAACACGTCGGCATCGCGGATCGCATCCATCAGCGTCCGCGCATCGGTCTTGCGGGCGTATTTCGCCTTCCGGGGATCCATCAGTTCGGTGCGGCCCTCATAGGCGACACCGACGATATCGGTCACGGTGACGTTGCGGATGGGGAGGCCGAGGGCCACCAGGAGATCGAGACAGGCGAGCGCCGCGGCACCGGCACCCGAGGTCACCACCTTCACATCCTCGAATTTCTTCCCCACCACTTCGAGCGCGTTCATAAGCGCTGCCGCCACCACGATGGCGGTGCCGTGCTGGTCGTCATGCATGACCGGGATTTTCATCCGCTCGCGCAGCTTGCCCTCGACCTCGAAACATTCCGGCGCCTTGATGTCTTCGAGATTGATGCCGCCGAAGGTGGGTTCGAGCGCCGCGATGATTTCGACCAGCTTCGCGGGATCGGTCTCGTCGATTTCGATATCGAAGACGTCGATATCGGCGAATTTCTTGAAGAGGACGGCCTTGCCTTCCATCACCGGCTTGGCGGCCAGCGGCCCGATCGCGCCGAGGCCCAGGACGGCGGTGCCGTTGGTCACCACGGCGATGAGATTGCCGCGGCTGGTATATTCGGCGGCCGTGGCGGGATCGGCGGCGATGGCCTCGGAAGCGGCGGCGACGCCGGGGGAATAAGCGAGGGCCAGGTCGCGCTGGTTGGCCAGCGGCTTGGTCGCGGTGATGGCGATTTTGCCCGGTTTCGGGTGCCGGTGATATTCCAGGGCACCTTCCCGCAAGGTCTCGTCCGCCATCGCATCCCTCATCCAAGGTCTGGGCGGCTGATCCTATGCCGCCCCATTGGGCGCGGATTATAGCGGCGTGGCCACGCGATACCAGCGCGGCGAGGCCCCCGAAGGGGATTTTTTACGTCGATTCAGGGAGATAGGCGAGCCTTGAGGCGGCTCCATCAGCTTGCTGTCAGTTTGGTGCGGTCGAGAAGACTCGAACTTCCACGGGTTGCCCCACAGCGACCTCAACGCTGCGCGTCTACCAATTCCGCCACGACCGCGCCCTGCGAAGGTCACTTGACCCTTGCCAGACAGCGCGCCGGGGAATAGCAAATCGGTGCGAGCCGATCAAGCAAACAAAAAACCTAATCTTTCAAAGGACTTGCCGTGAGTGAATCGGGCCCAGTGACGTGGTTGATCGAAGATCGGTTGATCGAGTACCCCGACGCCACCGCTTTCATGGAAAAACGCGTCGACGAGATTCGCGCGGGATCCGCCCCGGAGACGGTCTGGCTGGTGGAACATCCGCCGCTTTACACGGCCGGAACCAGTGCCAAAGCAGGCGACCTCCTCATCCCCGACCGCTTCCCGGTCTATGAAAGCGGGCGCGGTGGGCAATTCACCTATCACGGCCCCGGCCAGCGCGTGGCCTATGTCATGCTGAACGTGAAGGCACGGGGCGGCGACGTGCGGGGCTTCGTCCACGATCTCGAGGAATGGGTGATCCGGACCCTCGCCCGCTTCAACATCACCGGCCTGCGCCGCGAGGGGCGCGTCGGCATCTGGGTGGTTGAGGGCAAGCGCGAGGACAAGATCGGTGCCATCGGCATTCGCCTGCGCCACGGCATCAGCTATCACGGCATCTCATTGAACCTCGAACCCGATCTCGCGCATTTCAACGGCATCGTCCCCTGCGGCATCAGCGAAAGCGCCGCGTCACCCTACGGGGTCACCTCGCTCGCCAAGCTCGGCATCATGATCTCGATGCCGGAACTGGACATGGCGCTCATGGGCGCGTTCGAGGAGGTGTTTGGAGGCCGAGACTGAAAGCGCCCCCACCCCGGCCCTCCCCCTAAAGGGAGAGGGAGTTGAGACCGAGGTGGAAGTGCGAACTGGGTTAGAAAGCCCTCTCCCTTTAGGGGGAGGGTTGGGTGGGGGCGCAAGTGACGGGTCTCAGATCCCGCCTTTGCTCGAGCCGCCATCAAGGCGGAAAAAGGCGCCGGTCGTGTAGGCCGAGGCCTCGCCGGCGAGGAAGGCGATCATGGCGCCGAACTCATGGGCCGCGCCGTAGCGGCCCACGGGGATGCCGGCGACACCTTCAGCTTCGATCTCGGCCAGGGTCTTGCCGCTGCGCGTGGCGGCGGCTTGGTCGAGGGACGAGGTGCGCTCGGTGGCAAAGGCGCCGGGAGCCACCGTGTTGACCGTGACACCCAGCGGCGCCAATTCGTCGGCGAGCGATTTCAGCCAGTTCTGCAAGGCAGCCCGCAGCGCATTCGAATAGACCAGGCCGGGGATCGGTTCCTGCACGCTGGTGGAGGCGATGGAGAGGATGCGGCCCCATTTGCGTGCCGCCATGCCGTTGCCGAGATGGGCGGCAAGTTCGATCAGATTGAGGAACATTGCCTCGAATTGACGGCCCCATTGGACCCGGTCGACGTTGCGCGCCGCGACCGGCGGCGGCGGCGGTGCATTGAGGACCAGGATGTCGTAGCCGCGCGGATCGGCGAAGAGGGGATCGAGACTCTTGCGGTCGAAGAGATCGGCGATGAGAAGATTGGCAGAACTACCGGCACTGGTGATCTCGGCCACCCGCGCGGCGAGCTTCTCGCCGCTGCGCGCAAGCAATGTCACGGCAACACCTTCGGCGGCCAGAGCCGCAGCAGAAGCAGCGCCGAGGCCCTGCGAGGCGCCGAGAACGAGGGCGCGTTTGCCGTTGATGCCGAGATTCATGCGATGGTCTCCTTAAGAAACAAGAACCCCTCACCCCAACCCCTCTCCCCAGAGGGGCGAGGGGCTTTAAACGAACTCGATCAAAACTCCCTCGCCCCGCGCCTGCGGGGAGAGGGTTGGGGTGAGGGGCCTGTAGTCTTCACGCGTCGTCGCGTTGGCGGAAATCCTGCGGGATGTCGCCCTTGAAATCCTCGGCGGTGACCGCGCCGACGCGAGCGGCGCGCGGGCCGGTATGGCAGAGGTCGATCATGGCGGCCACCTTGTCGGCGGGGCCGGCGAAGAGCGCTTCCACGGAGCCGTCCATGCAATTGCGCACCCAGCCCTTGAGGCCAAGCTTCTCGGCCTCCTGCACAGTCCAGGCGCGGTACCACACACCCTGGACCTTGCCGCTGATGACGCAGCGCATGGCTACCCCACCTTTCATGGATTGGCCACTCATCAGGCGAATTCCACGATGACCTGGTCGACGCTGAGGCTGTCGCCGGATTTGGCGTGGATCTTGGCGACCTTGCCGTCGCGCTCGGCGCGAAGAATGTTCATCATCTTCATCGCCTCGACCACGCAAAGCTCCTCGCCCGCTTTCACGTCCTGATCCTCGGCAACGGCCAGGGAAACCAGCAGGCCCGGCATCGGCGAGAGGAGATAGCGCGACATGTCGGGCGGCTGCTTGACCAGCATGTGTTTGTCGAGCTCGGCCGCGCGCGGGGTGAGAACCAGGAGGCTCGCCTGTGCGCCGGCATAGGTGAGACGGTAGCCGATGCCGACACGGTCGATCTGCACGGTGATGGGGCGCCCGTCGATGCGGCCGCGCCAGAGCACGTCGCCCAATTTCCAGTCGCTCACCAATTCGCGGCTCTTCTTGCCGTCGATGACGGCAAAACCCGCCGCGGTTTCGGCCAAGGTCACGGCATGTTTCGCGGTCCCCAGCTTCACCACCCATTCACCGCTCACCGCCGAGCCGTTGCTGTGAAAACGCGGCGCCCGCGCATGGGCGCGAAGCTCGTATTGATGATGGATGGAAGCCGCCACGGCGACGAGATCGGCCAGAGCGGATTCCGGAAGATCGACGCCGTGGAAGCCGTCCGGGAATTCCTCGGCGATGAAACCGGTGGTGAGCCGCCCGGCCGCGAAGCGTTCATGCGCCAGCAGGGCCGAGAGGAAGGGAATGTTGTGGTTGAGGCCGCGGATATAGAAGGCGTCGAGAGCGTCGCGCATCGCCTGCGTGGCCTCGCGCCGGTCGGCGCCGTAGGTCACCAGTTTCGCGATCATGGGGTCGTAGAACATGCCGATCTCGGCACCTTCATAGACACCGGAATCGACGCGCACCTGCGACCCACCGCTGGGTTCCCGGTAGCGCACCAGGCGACCGATCGAGGGGAGGAAATTGCGGAAGGGATCCTCGGCATAGACACGCGCCTCGATCGCCCAGCCCTTCAGCTTCACATCGCTCTGTTTGAGTTTCAGCTTCTCGCCGGCGGCGACCCGGATCATCTGTTCGACCAGATCGAGGCCGGTGATCATTTCAGTGACCGGATGCTCGACCTGGAGCCGGGTGTTCATCTCGAGGAAATAGAAATTGCGCTTGCCGTCGACGATGAATTCGACCGTGCCGGCGGATTTGTATTGCACGGCCTTGGCGAGCGCCACGGCCTGTTCGCCCATGGCGGCGCGGGTCTTTTCGTCGAGGAAGGGCGAGGGCGCCTCCTCGATCACCTTCTGGTGGCGGCGCTGGATCGAACATTCGCGCTCGCCCAGATAGAGGCAATTGCCATGCCCGTCCGCCAGAACCTGGATCTCGATATGGCGCGGCTCCTCGATGAATTTCTCGATGAAGACGCGGTCATCGGCGAAGGAGGATTTCGCTTCCGACGTCGCTGAGCGGAAACCATCCTTGGCCTCGGCATCGTTATAGGCGACGCGCATGCCCTTGCCGCCGCCGCCGGCCGAGGCCTTGATCATGACCGGATAGCCGATCTCGCGGGCGATCTTGACCGCGTGATCCGCATCCTTGATCACCTCAAGGAAGCCGGGGACCATGTTGACGCCCGCTTGCTTGGCGAGCTTCTTCGATTCGATCTTGTCGCCCATGGCGTGGATGGCATGGGGATCGGGGCCGATGAAGGTGATCTTGGCCTTCTTCAAGGCCTCCGCGAATTTCATGTTCTCGGAGAGGAAGCCGTAGCCGGGGTGAACCGCCTCGGCGCCGGTTTCCTTACAGGCCTCGATGATCTTCTCGATCACCAGATAGGAGTCGCGCGCAGCGGCCGGGCCGATCAGCACGGCTTCATCCGCCATGCGCACATGGAGCGCGTCGGCATCGGCCTCGGAATAGACAGCCACGGTCTTGATGCCCATGGCCTTGGCGGTCTTGATGACGCGGCAGGCGATTTCGCCGCGATTGGCAATCAGGATTTTCTTGAACATGGCGTGTGCTTTCCCCGCCCCGTTTTCAAAGCGGGATGTTGTCGTGCTTCTTCCAGGGATTCTCGATCTTCTTGTCCCTGAGCATGGCGAGCGAGCGGCAGATGCGCTTTCTCGTGGCGTGCGGCATGATCACGTCGTCGATGAAGCCGCGCGCGCCGGCGACGAAGGGTGTTGCGAATTTCTGGCGGTATTCCTCGGTCTTCTCGGCGATCTTGGCAGCATCGCCCGCATCGGCACGGAAGATAATCTCGACGGCGCCCTTGGGGCCCATCACCGCGATCTCGGCTGTGGGCCAGGCGAAATTGACGTCGCCGCGGAGATGCTTCGAGCTCATGACGTCATAGGCGCCGCCATAGGCTTTGCGCGTGATCACCGTGACCTTGGGCACGGTCGCTTCGCCATAGGCGAAGAGCAGCTTGGCGCCGTGCTTGATGATGGCGCCGTGTTCTTGGGAGGTGCCGGGCAGGAAACCCGGAACATCCACGAAGGTGACGATCGGGATTTCGAAGCAATCGCAGAAGCGCACGAAGCGCGCGGCCTTGCGGCTGGAATCGATGTCGAGGCAGCCGGCCAGCACCATCGGCTGGTTGGCGACAATGCCCACGGTCTCGCCGCCCAGCCGCGCGAAACCGGTCAGGATATTGCCGGCATAATTGGGCTGCAGCTCGAAGAAATCGCCCTCATCGACGACCTTCTGGATCAGCTCCTTCATGTCGTAGGGCTTGTTGGGATTGGTCGGGATGAGCGTATCCAGCGACATTTCCTCGCGGTCGATGGGGTCGGGCGAGGGGCGCGCCGGTGCCTTTTCGCGGTTGGAGGCCGGCAGCATGTCGACGAAGCGCCTGACTTCGAGGAGTGCCTCGACATCGTTCTCGAAAGCGAGATCGGCGACACCGGATTTCTGGCTATGGGTGACGGCACCGCCCAATTGCTCGAAGGTGACCGTCTCATGCGTCACGGTCTTCACCACGTCGGGACCGGTGACGAACATGTAGGAGCTGTCCTTCACCATGAAGATGAAATCGGTCATGGCGGGGGAATAGACGGCACCGCCCGCGCAAGGCCCCATGATGACGCTGATCTGCGGCACGACGCCCGAAGCCATGATGTTGCGCTGGAACACCTCGGCATAGCCGGCCAATGAGGCGACGCCTTCCTGGATGCGGGCGCCGCCGGAATCGTTGATGCCGATGACCGGCGCGCCGACGCGGATCGCCTGGTCCATCACCTTGCAGATCTTCTCGGCATGGGCTTCCGAAAGCGAGCCGCCGAAGACGGTGAAATCCTGGCTGAAGACGAAGACCAGGCGGCCATTCACGGTGCCATAGCCGGTGACGACACCATCGCCGGGCACACGTTGGGCGCCCATCCCGAAATCGTGGCAGCGATGTTCGACGAACATGTCCCATTCCTCGAAGGAACCGGGATCGAGCAGCAATTCGATGCGCTCGCGGGCCGTGAGGCGGCCCTTGGCATGCTGCGCCTCGACGCGCTTCCGGCCCCCGCCGGCCCGCGCCGCGGCGCGCTTCTCTTCAAGCTGTTTCAGGATTTCCTGCATCTGGCGCGTTCCCCACCTTCCCTCGAATGGCCGGTATCGTTGACCGGTTTCCGCCTTGCGTTTTTTCGCAAGTGCGAAGGCGTTCCTGGATAGCATGCACCAGATTCCACCTCAAGGGTGGCGCCGCCTCAAGCCGTGTGCCCTATCCCAGCCGCAACAGGTCCAGAAAACGCTTGGCAGCGACCAGATCGCCGATCTGCGCCACGCGGCGCTCGACCGCCTCGGCATCCTCGCCCCAGCGTTCGGCCTGGAAGAGTTCGTCGATTTGGGCGGCATGAGCCGCCTCTTCGGGCACGATCTCGCCATCGGCCAATGCAAGCGCTATCACGAGCGAACCGCTGACCGAGACCAGATTGGCGAGCGCCGCCAGGGCGAAATCGTCATAGCCCTCGACCACACGGGTGAGCGTCTGCAGGGTGGCAGACGGCTGCGGGATGGCGACGATGCCGCTGGTGACCGCCAGCGACACATCGTAGCGGCGGCGCAGCCAATCGATGAGCGGGTCCCAGAGCTGAATCTGGCGCGCGGCCAAGGCCGGCGGCTCTGCCGCGCGATAGCAGACGAGATCGGTCCCGGCATAACCCGCGATTTCGGCCACGATGCGCGCCCGGTCCGGTGCCACGCGGTCGATGGCGGTCGCCGCCAATTGCATCAGCGGCATGGTGCTGGGTTGTATTTTTTCGCCCTGGGCGGCCCATTCCGCGGCGATCGCCTCGGCCAAAGCGCGGCTGGGCAAATGCAAGTCATTCTTGGCCGGCGAGCGCAGGACCTTGCCGTCGAGTTCGATGGCAAATCCGTCCGGCAGTTCCGCGACGGTCACCTGGCGATAGAAGCGGCGCAAAGCCGGTTGCGACATCTGGATCAATTCCCGAAGAGATCGTTGAGGCCGTCGCCGATGCCCTTGCCGATCGATTCCAGCGTCTCGCCGGTGCCTTCGCCGATCGATTTGGCACCTTCGCCGATGCCTTCGATGACCTGGCCAGCGCCGTCCTGGATCTTCTGGCCGGGGCTGGTCTCTTTGACCTTGGCGCCTTGATCGAGTGCTGCGTTGCAAGGATCGGGACCGAGATCCTTGGATTCACCAAGCCCGGTTACCGAGGAGAGGACGCCGAGCGTCGCGATATCGGCAGCGCGGGTGGCGAAGTCCGCCGTATTGCCGACCGCACCCAAGGCATCGGGCGTGACACTGGGATTGGCAAAGGTGCCACCGACATTCATCGGCACGGCGAGATTGGCAAGATTGATCTGCTTCGATTGCGTATCGAGATGGAGCGCCAAGCGTTCTTGACGAAGATCAATTTGCCCCGAGCCCAGCACGGTGGCACCGGGCGTATCCAGAACGATGCCGCGAGAGACGGCGATACCGTTCTCGACCACGAAGCGCGCCGCCAGGCAATTCACCTGCGAGGCATCGTTGCTGCCGCCGAAGGAGATGAGGCTGAAGAGATCGGCGAAGAGAAGCCGCACAAAGTCATTTTGCAATTGCCCACGACCGGCCTCGAAGGTGACATGACCGTTGGCGCCGGCCATCAGCGAGCGCAAAGATTGTGCCGGGCCGGCGAGTTCCACTTCGAGATTGGCGTTCTTGCTGGTCAGCACCGAGGCAAGGCCCATGGTCTCGAGGAGCGGTCCCGCCGCCACCTCGTCGGCGCGGAGCCTGGCCAGCAAAGGCGGCGGCGATTGCATGGAATCGAGCGACCCGGCAGCGGCGAAGCGGCCATCCACCAGATTGCCGGTGACCGAGGTGAGCGTCAGCTTGCCATTGGCCAGCGTCATTTCGATGCTGGCATTCTTGAGGGGATAGGGGCCGTGGTTGAATTCCTGCGCGGTCCAGGCGACATCGGCATCGAGGAAATCGAGTGGCGGGATCACCCAGGGCTCGGCCGAGAAAGCACGCCCGTCCGCAGGCCCTTCATCGGGACCGGAAAGCACGGGTTCCAGGCCGAAATCCTTGCTGTTGAGCTTGGTCGAGGCGAGGCGGAGGCCGAGATAGGGCCGCTGCTCGCCGGGGCGGAAGGCAAGATCGCCGGTAAAATCGCTTTCGCCCACGACACCGCTGGCACCACGCAATTGGAAGGCGCCATCCTCGCCGGTGAGATTGCCGGCAAGGCGGTAGGGGCCGGCGCCGGGCAAGGTGATTCCGGCGATGGTGACGGGTTTGGGTGCTGCCAGGGAGAGATCAAGCGCAATGCCGTCGAGAGCGGCGGGTTCCCGGATCTCTCCCTTCACGGCGAAAGTGAGGTCACCAAGATTGCCCTTGAGGTCGAGCGGCAGCGGGCCGCTGGCAAAACGGCTCAAGGCACCCAGCACGCCGTCGATCTGGATCGGCTGGTTGTCGCCGGTGGCCTTCAAGGCGAAGGTGATGGCGCCGCCCGCATCGGATTGCGCCGCCAGTTGATCGATGTCGAGACGCTGTGCCGCACCCGTGACGCCGTTGCGATAACGCAGCGAGAGTTTCTCGATGGTGATTTCGCCGATATGCGGCAAGGGCGCCGTGGAGCCGCCGCCCGGACTGCCCATGACCCAATTGCCGACATCTTCGGGATTGGTTTCCAGCAGAATATCGGCATCGCTGAGAATGAGGCGCTTGATGACGATCTTGTCGGAAAGGAGCGGCAGCAGCTCGATCTCGGCGGTCAATTTGCCGAAGCGCAGCATGGCGGGCTCGGTGCCCCATTCGGCATTGCGGAAGGTGACCTGCTCGACCGTCACGGTGGGCGAGAGCGAGAGGCCCACATCGACATTGCCGGCAAGGACCAGATCGCGCCCGGTGGCAGCCTTCACCTGCCCAGCCACCCAATCCTTGTAGGCGTTGAAATCGGTCGATTTGACGATGGCGACCACCGTGGCGCCGAGCGCCACCAGCAGCATCACCAGGCCAGCCAGAATGGTCTTCAGGCGCATATGCCGATTCCTCCCGTTTCCGGGAGGGATTTTAGCGACTCACCGAAAGGCTTTGCAAACAGGGGATGAGCTCGGCCGGGTGGCGGATCACTTCCCGGGCACCGGAGGCGGCGAGTTCGGCCGGGGGGTGGTAGCCCCAGGCGACGCCGATGGCGGTCGCCCCGGCGGCGCGGGCCATTTCCATGTCGAAGCTGGTATCGCCGATCACCACCGTTTCCTGCGGGCCGCAGGCGCATTCCGCCATGGCTTTGAGGACCATGTCGGGATGCGGCTTGCTGATCGCCCGGTCGGCGGTCTGGAGGGTATGGAAACGCTGGCGCAGGCCATGATTGAGCAAGGTGTGTTCGAGACCCACCAGGTTCTTCCCCGTGGCGACACCCAGGAACAGCTCCGGATGCGCGAGGCTCTCGATCAAATCGCGGATGCCGTCATAGAGCGGTTCCGAAATGCCGCCATCGCTGCGCAACGCACGCACGATGCCGCGATAGATCTCGGCGATCTCATGGGCGGTTGCCGGGCCGATGCCGGGCGCCAGGCGCTCGATCGCGATCTCGAGCGTCAGGCCTACCTGGCGGCGGATATCCTCGGGCTCCGGCTGGGTGCGGCCGAAAGCAAGAAAGGCCTCGCGCATGGCGGTGACGATATTGTGCTGGCTGTCGACCAGCGTGCCGTCGCAATCGAAGATCACGAGGCGGTAGGGGGCAATCGCATGCATTTTCTAAAATATATCCGGCTTGTCATCCTCCGCGAAGGCGGAGGATCCACGAGTTTCTTTCATCAGGTGCAGACAAACTCGTGGATGGTCCGCCTTCGCGGACCATGACAACAATAATAATGGAAATCGATCATGCGCAGTCATGCAGCCAGTTAGAGCTGCAATCCGGCGAAGGGATCGCCATCGGGCTTGGCGGCGAATTCGAAGAAGTCCCAGGTCTTTTGCATATGCGCCGGCAAGGGCGCCGTCACGTCGACGAAGCCGCGCTTGGTGGGATGCGGAATCTTGATCGAGCGGGCATGGAGATGGAGCTGGTTCGACAGGGCCTCGCGCGCGAAATAGGCCTTGGCGCCGGCGTATTTGCCATCGCCCAGGATCGGCGTGCCCAGAGCCACGCAATGCGCGCGCAATTGGTGCGTGCGGCCGGTCAGCGGCATCAGGGCGATCCAGGCGGCCTTGTCATGGGCGCGTTCGATCACCGCGTAATAGGTGACGGCATTCTTGCCGTCCTCTTCGTCGATCTGCACGCGCTCGGCGGCGCGGCGGCCGACGGCGGCGACACTCTGCTTGGCCAGGGGCGCATCGATCTTGCCCTCGTTCATTTTCGGGGCGCCGACGGTGACCGCCCAATAGACCTTGCGCGTGGTCTTGTCGCGGAAGGCCTCGGTCAGTTTACGCGCCGCCGCCTGATTGCGCGCCAGCACGAGGCAACCCGAGGTATCGCGGTCGAGGCGGTGCACCAGACGCGGCCGCTCGGGCGCATCAAATTGCAGGGCTTCCAGCATGGCATCGACATTGGTGTCGAGGCCGGTGCCGCCCTGGACCGCGAGGCCCGCCGGCTTGTTGATGACGATGACGTCGTCATCCTTGAAGAGAACCGTCTTGCGCAAGGCCTCGGCATCGCGGGCACTGACCGGCTTGGGTTCGTAGGCAAAATCATCCGGGCGCGGCGTGTTGGCCTCGCCCAAAGGCGGCACGCGCACGATCTGGCCGGACTCCAGACGATCGGCCGCCTTGGCGCGCTTGCCGTCGATGCGGATCTGGCCGGTGCGCAGGAGCTTTTCCAGGCGGCCATGGGTGAGATGCGGGTAATGCTTCTTGAACCAGCGATCGAGGCGCTGGTCGCTATCGGCCTGGGTGATGGTGACTTGCTGGACGCCCGTTGATTTGGGGGCGGCTGGTTTGACGCTGGTTTCTTTGGGGGCGGTCATCACGCGGCTTGCCGGCTGCGCGAAAGCCAATCGAGTAGTTTGTCGGTCGCCATGAGATATACCCCGATCTGCGCCAATTCGTTGAGGCCGGCATCGGTGGCGCCCGAGATGGCATCAGTCGCCAGGACCATGCGGAAATCGCGGTTGGCGGCAGCGTAGACGGAAGAGCGCGGCGAGGTGGAAAAATCGGTGCCGCAGATGACGATGGTGGAGACGCCGAGAGATTTCAGGTGTTCCTCGACCGGTGTCTGGAAGAAGGCCGAGAGACGCGGCTTATAGCAGATCCATTCCTTGGGGCCTACTTCCTGCAGTTTGCCGTCGAGCAGCAATTCCGGCTCGATGCGCTGCGCCGGATCCGGCTTCAATTCGTCGATGATCTCGCAACCCATGGTGCCCGGCATGACGATGCGCTGGCCGGATTCAATCTGCGCGCGGTGGCAGAGATCGACATTGGAGCCGTTGCAGCGATAGAGCCGCACCATATGCACGATCGGCGCCTGGGCCAGACGAAACGCCTCGGTCAGGCGCTGCATGTAGGGCACGGTCGCAGGCGCGCCGCCCACAGCGACGGGGCTGTTCGGCAAGACGAAGTCGCGCTGCGCATCGATGGTGATAAGGGCTAAACGATCGCGTTCCGGCGATAGATAATCCTGCATTCTGAAAGCTCGCCTTCTTCCCGGCGGATTGGCCGCCGCCCACCCCTGGTATCTTTTGCCCGCAGCATCCGAAGGATGCCGCCCCCATATGTCCGATGGGCCCATCCCCTAGCTTTGATGCGTCGGACGGTAAACAAGCCATGAATAGGGGACAAGCCCATCATCTTGCATGGCGACGCCGCCTTCCATGCAAACCTAGGCACTTGCATTTTTATGGAAAAGCGGCCCGGGTTTTCCACCACCCGGCATTGACCTGCAGAGGGTTAATGGCCGCATGCTCTTGACTCGCGCGCGATACATTTGCGTGGCGGTTCAGGTGTCGCTGCCTTGATCCTCGTCATCACCGCCCGACTTAGGCTTGGTTTGGTGACGTTTGGCGCGCAGCTTCTCCCAGTAATCCTGACGCTTCACCAATTCGCGTTCAAAGCCACGTTCGACCGGCTGATAGAAACGTTGGCGGCGCATGCCATCGGGGAAATAGTTCTGACCTGAAAAGCCGTCTTCGGCATCGTGGTCGTATTCATAGCCGGCCGAGTAACCAAGTTGGCTCATCAATTTGGTGGGCGCGTTAAGGATGTGCTTGGGCGGCATGAGCGAGCCATAGGTCTTGGCCGCCTTGCGCACTGCATTATAGGCCTTGTAGGCCGCGTTCGATTTGGGAGCCGTCCCCAGATAGATGACGCATTGCGCAATCGCCAATTCGCCCTCGGGCGAGCCCAGTCGCTTATAGGTATCCCAGGCCGCCAGGGCCTGCGTGAGGGCCTGGGGGTCCGCAAGCCCCACATCCTCGGCGGCGAAGCGCACCAGGCGGCGGGCGATATAGAGGGGGTCCTCGCCGCCATCCAGCATGCGCGCAAACCAATAGAGGGCAGCGTCGGTATCCGACCCGCGCAGGGATTTGTGCAGCGCGGAGATGAGATTGTAATGGCCTTCCTGCGCCTTGTCGTAAAGAGGGGCGCGGCGCTGCACCGCCTTCGAGAGGCCGGCGGAATCCAGCATCACATCGGGGGGCAGGCGGAAAAGCTCCTCGGCCAGATTAAGGAGATAGCGGCCATCGCCATCGGCCATGTCGAGGAGGGCGTGGCGGGCCGTGTCATCCAGAGGCAGGCGATAGCCCATCAGTTCTTCGGCGCGGGCGAGCAGCAATTCCATCGCCGCCACGTCGAGGCGGTTGAGGACGAAGACCTGCGCCCGGGACAGCAGCGCGCCGTTGAGTTCGAAAGAAGGGTTCTCGGTGGTGGCCCCCACCAGGATGATGGTGCCGTCCTCGACATAAGGGAGGAAGCCGTCCTGCTGGGCGCGGTTGAAACGGTGGATCTCGTCGATGAAGAGCAGGGTCCCCTGCCCCATCCGCCGACGCTCGCGCGCCGCCTCGAATACCTTCCTGAGATCGGCGACACCGGAGAAGACGGCCGAGAGCAATTCGAAATGGAGATCGACGCCGTCGGCCAGCAATTTGGCGAGGGTGGTCTTGCCGCAGCCGGGCGGCCCCCAGAGGATCATCGAGGAAACCTGGCCCGCCGCCAGCATGCGGGCGATCGGGCCGTTGGCACCGATCAGATGGTCCTGGCCGACGATCTCGGCGATCTTCTGCGGGCGCAGGCGGTCCGCGAGGGGTCGCGGTGCCTGGGCTTCGAAGAGACCGCTCATATGTCCTGCCTCAATCGAGGTTGAAGGTGCGGACGATGCCGCCCCGGTCGATGGTAATGGCCCAGGGTCCGGCGGCACGACCCAGAAGCGCCACCAGATCATCGGCCGATTTGACCGGCTGGTCGTTCAATTTGACGATGACATCGCCGGGTTCGAAGCCGACGCGGTCGGCGATGCTGTTGCGGCGAATCTTGGCAATGGCCACGCCCGACCAGGCGCCGATATTGAGTTCCTCGGCGGAAGCCGGCGAGAGATCGATGACGAGGGAGCCGGAGAGCGGCTGGCGGCCATCGAGCACGGTTTCATTGGGCGGCGGCTGATCGGGGGCGGCGATGAGATCGACAACGAGGTCGCGCTTCTCGCCCTTGTGCAGCACGTTGAGTGTCGCCTTCTCGCCCACCGGCAAAGTGGCCAGACGGAAGCGCAATCCTTCCGGATCTTCGACCACGCGGTTATTGACGCCGAGAATGATGTCGCCCGGCTGGACTCCGGCGCGTTCGGCCGGGCCGTCGGGGAAGAGCTGCTGCACCACGACGCCGCCGGGGCGCGGCAGACCGAGGCTTTTCGCGATGTCCGCCGTTACGGCCTCGCCCGCAGCACCCACCCAGGGCCGCACCAGCCTGCCGCCGGTCCCTTCCGCCTTGATGACGGCCGCCACCATGTTGCTGGGGATCGCGAAGCCGATGCCAACCGAGCCGCCATTCTTGGAGAAGATCGCGGTCGGGATGCCGATGAGGCGGCCATCGGTGCCGATGAGGGCGCCGCCGGAATTCCCGGGATTGATGGCCGCATCGGTCTGGATGAAATAGCCGAAATCGCCGATGCCGGTATTGGTACGGGCAACACCCGAAACGATGCCCGAGGTCACCGTCTGGCCGACGCCGAAGGGATTGCCGATGGCCAGCACCAGATCGCCCACTTCGAGATCGTCGGAATCGCGCAAAGGGAGGATGGGCAGTTTCTCGCCGCCGGTATCGATCTTGAGGAGGGCGAGATCCAGCCGTTCCTCCGCCGCGAGGATGGTCGCTTCGAATTCGCGCTTGTCGGAAAGCACGACGCGGATCTGGTCGGCGCCCTCGATCACATGGTTGTTGGTGACGATGAGGCCGTCAGCACGAACGACGACGCCGGAACCCAGCGAGCTTTGCACCCGTTCCTTGGGCTGCTGCGATTTGAACTGGTCGCCGAAGAATTGCTGGAAGAAGGGATCGTCGAAGAAGGGCGAGACGCGGCGCTCCTTCACCTTGGTCTTGGTGTAGATATTGACCACGGCGGGAGCGGCGGCCTTCACCAGCGGTGCGAAGGTCAGCTTGATCTCGTCCTGCGTCGCGGGCACCGCTTCCTGGGCGAAAGCGGGAAGCTGCAGGGTGGCGACCAGCAGCAGGCTGGCAAGGAAAGCGGCGATACGGTGCGTCATGGGCGGTCGGGAATCCCGTTGCGGCTGATGTCACAGTCTATAGGACATGATAGCAAAAAGGGCGGCCGACAAGGCCGCCCTTCCTGCGATTTTAACCGGCCGCGCGGCCCGATCAGGCGGCGGCTTCCTCGGCGGCTTCGTTCTGCTTCGGGCCTGAATCCTGGCCCTTGGCATTGACGTCGCGATCAACGAACTCGATCACGGCCATCGGCGCCATGTCGCCATGGCGGAAGCCGGCTTTCAGCACGCGGGTATAGCCACCAGCGCGGTTCTTGTAACGATCGGCCAGAACCGAGAGGAGCTTTTCGACCAGCTTCTCGTCACCCAATTGGGCGATGAGGAGACGGCGATTGGCGAGGCCACCCTTCTTGCCGGTGGTCACCATGCGCTCGACGATCGGACGGAGGTCCTTCGCCTTGGGCAGGGTGGTCGTGATCTGCTCGTGCTTCACCAAAGCCTGGGCGAGGTTCTTGAACATCGCCTTGCGATGGCTGCTGGTGCGGTTGAGCTTACGGCCGTTCATACCGTGACGCATATCCTGGCTCCTTCACTTCTGGCCTGCCATCTCGTGCCGGCGATCAAAATCGGCGGCGATGGCAGATCCGATTGCACCCCCGGACCGGCGCGAAGAATGATCTTCAGGCACGATCGGGACGGGTCACCATGACCCAAACAGGACCGGCCCTAATGGGGCCGGCCCAAACTCAAATCTCAATACGGCCCAGCCTCAATACGGTTCGTCGAGACGGCGCGCCAGGTCTTCGATGTTCTCCGGCGGCCAGTTCGGGATTTCCATGCCGAGATGGAGACCCATCTGGGCGAGGACTTCCTTGATCTCATTCAATGACTTGCGGCCGAAATTCGGCGTGCGCAGCATTTCGGCCTCGGTCTTCTGAACGAGATCGCCGATATAGACGATGTTGTCGTTCTTGAGGCAGTTCGCGGAACGCACCGACAGCTCGAGCTCGTCGACCTTCCTAAGCAGGTTGCGGTTGAAGGGCGGCTCGGAAGTCGCCACTTCGGTCACGGCCTGGGTCGGCTCTTCGAAATTGATGAAGAGCTGCAGCTGGTCCTGGAGAATGCGGGCGGCGATCGCCAGCGAATCTTCCGGGGTGACAGCGCCGTTGGTCTCGATGGTGAGCGAGAGCTTGTCGTAATCGGTGACCTGGCCCACGCGGCTGTTGTCGATCTTGTAGGCGACCTTCTTCACCGGCGAGAAGATGGCATCGACCGGGATGAGACCGATCGGCGCGTCTTCGGGACGGTTGTTGGAGGCCGGGACATAGCCCTTGCCGGATTCGACCGTGAATTCCATCGAGAGATTGGCGCCCTGATCGAGGGTGCAGAGCACCAGATCGGGGTTTAGGATCTCGATGTCATGACCGGATTCGATCTGGCCGGCCTTCACTTCGCCCGGGCCCTGGGCCTTCAGGCGCATGCGCTTCGGACCGTCGCCGCCCATGCGCAAAGCGATCTGCTTCACGTTGAGGACGATGTCGGTCACGTCTTCGCGGACACCCGGGATCGAGGAGAACTCGTGCAGCACGCCATCGATATGGATGGCGGTGACGGCGGCACCCTGCAGCGAAGAGAGCAGCACGCGCCGCAGCGCGTTGCCGAGGGTGAGGCCAAAGCCGCGCTCCAAGGGTTCCATCACCAGCGTACCGCCACGCTTGGCGTCGCCAGCGGCGTCGAACTTCTTGTTCGGCTTAATCAGCTCGGTCCAGTTCTTCTGAATCACGGGGATCTTCCTTTCTCAAAACCGGCCGACAACCATTCTGTCGTTGTGGTCCGGTGATCCGACTTAAAGCTTGGTCCAGAAACGAGTGCGGCGGGAAGGCCAGCTTCCCGCGCGCGTCGTCCATACAGCCGGCGAGGATACCCGCCGGCCGGGAATTCTGATCTCAGACGCGGCGGCGCTTGGGCGGGCGGCAGCCGTTATGCGGGATCGGCGTCACGTCGCGGATCGAGGTGATGGTGAAGCCGGCGGCTTGCAAGGCGCGGAGCGCGCTCTCGCGGCCCGAACCCGGACCCTTCACTTCCACTTCGAGGGTCTTGACGCCATGTTCCATGGCCTTCTTGGCGGCCATGTCGGCGGCGACCTGGGCCGCGTACGGGGTCGATTTGCGCGAGCCCTTGAAGCCCTGCGCGCCGGACGAAGCCCAGGCGACGGTGTTGCCCTGATCATCCGTGATGGTGATCATGGTGTTGTTGAAGCTTGCGTTCACATGGGCGATGCCCGACGTGATGTTCTTACGCTCGCGCTTGCGCACACGTTGGCCAGCGGCTGCAGCTTTCGCCATTTTCGTCCGTTCCTTAACATGCGGCGGCGGTCAAACACCGCCGCCAAATCCAGTTTAACGCGTCGCCTGCTTCTTGCCGGCGATCGCGACCGCCTTGCCCTTGCGGGTGCGGGCGTTGGTATGGGTGCGCTGACCATGGACCGGCAGGCCCTTGCGATGGCGCAGGCCCTTGTAGCAGCCCAGATCCATCAAGCGCTTGATGTTGATGGCGGTCTGACGGCGAAGATCGCCTTCGACCGTGTAACCCTGGTCGATCGTTTCGCGGATCTTACCGACTTCGGCGTCGGTCAACTGATGCACGCGGCGTTCGGCCGGAATACCGACCTTCTCGCAGATCTCCGAGGCCTTCTTGGGACCGATGCCGGTGATGTAGGTCAATGCGATGATCACCCGCTTTTGCGTCGGAATGTTCACGCCAGCAATACGCGCCACAGTGGCTCTCCTTAAATCTTGCGATCAGCGCCGATCCTGCGATCAGCCCAAGTCAAAACGCCCGAAACCCGTAAGGGTCCGAGAAGGCGCGCATTATATGGCGAATCGCCTTCCCGTCAACCTCTGTACCGCCCTGCCGGCGATTCAGTTTTTCGTTTCAGGTCAATGCTTTAGACTTGACCTTCTGTAGGACCTGCTCGATCGCGGTGGTGACTTCATCCAGATCGGCCATGCCGTCGACCTGATGCAGCAGCCCCTTGCCCCGATAGAAGGGGAGAATCGGGGCGGTCTGCTCGCGGTACGAGACCAGCCGGGCCTTGACCGTTTCGGCATTGTCATCCTTGCGGCGGGTGAAGTCGGTCCCCCCGCAGGAATCGCAAACGCCCGGAACCTTCGGCTTTTGAAACTTGTCGTGATAGCCGGCGCCGCATTTGGCACAGGCATAGCGGCCGGAGATGCGCTCGACCAGCGCCGCCTCGTCGACCGCCAATTCGATCACCGCATCGATCTGCGCGTCGTGGCGGCGCAGCATGGCATCCAGGGCATTGGCCTGGCCCTCGGTGCGGGGAAAGCCGTCGAGGACGAAACCGTCCTTGCAATCGGGCTGGGCCATCCGGCTTTCGATCATGCCGACGATGATATCGTCGGGCATCAACTGGCCGGCTTCCATCACCTTCTTCGCCTGGGCACCCAAAGCGGAACCAGACGCCACTTCGGCGCGCAGCATGTCGCCGGTCGAAAGCTGGACCAGATGGTGATTGTCGGTGAGGCGCTTGGCCTGAGTCCCCTTACCCGCCCCCGGCGGCCCCAGAAGAATAAGCTTCATCAGCGCCGCCCCTTCAGCTTCGATTTCTTCAGCAGGCCTTCATATTGATGGGCCAGCAGATGCGAATGGATCTGGGCGACCGTGTCCATGGTGACGGAGACCACGATCAGCAGGCTGGTGCCGCCGAAATAGAACGGCAAAGCGTAATTGGCGATCAGGATCTCGGGCATCGCGCAGACCACCGAGAGATAGGCGGCACCGATCACGGTGAGGCGCGTCAGCACGTAATCCAGGTATTCCGCGGTGTTCTTGCCGGGACGGATGCCGGGCAGGAAGCCGCCATGCTTCTTCAGGTTCTCGGCGGTCTCGTCCGGGTTGAAGACGATCGCGGTGTAGAAGAACGAGAAGAACACGATGAGGCCGATATAGGCGGCGATATAGATCGGCTGGCCGTGGCCGAAATAGGCCATCGCAGTCTGCAGCCAGCCCGGCGTATCGGCATTGCCGCCATAAAAACCGGCCACCGTGAGCGGCAGCAGCAGGAGCGAGGAGGCGAAGATCGGCGGAATGACGCCGGAGGCATTGAGTTTCAGCGGCAGATGCGAGCTCTCGCCGCCGAACATGCGGTTGCCGACCTGGCGCTTGGGGTATTGCACGATGAGGCGCCGCTGGGCGCGCTCGAAGAAGACGATGCCGGTGATGACGACCACGGCCAGAACCGCAATGAAGGCCACCTTGAAGCCGGAGATGGATCCCGCCCAGAGCTGTTCCAGCATCTGGCCGGCAGCCGAGGGCAGCAACGCGACGATGCCGGCGAAGATGATAAGCGAGATGCCGTTGCCGATGCCGCGCGCCGTGATCTGTTCACCCAGCCACATCATGAACATGGTGCCGCCGGTCAGCGTCACCACCGTAAGGCCGACAAAGCCGGGACCCGGTTCGATGACGGCGCCGCCGCCGGGTCCGCTCATGTTCTGGAGACCGTTGGCCATGCCGAAGGCCTGGATGGCTGCCAGCACCACGGCGCCGTAGCGGGTGTATTGGTTGATCTTCTTGCGGCCCGCATCGCCTTCCTTCTTCAACGCCTCCAACTGCGGCGACACCGAGGTCAGCAACTGCATGATGATGGAGGCGGAGATGTAGGGCATGATGCCCAGCGCAAACACGGTCATGCGGCTGATGGCGCCGCCATTGAACATGTCGACCATGCCGAGGACGCCGCCCGAATGCTGCTGGAAGATCTGGGCGAAGACCGCGGAATCGATGCCGGGAAGCGGGATATAGGTGCCGATGCGGGCGACGATCAGGGCGCCGAGCGTGAACCAGATGCGCGCCTTGAGTTCTTCGGCCTTGGCAAAGGCCCCGAAATTGATATTGGCGGCGAGTTGCTCAGCAGCGGAAGCCATTAGGTACCCTTCGGCTCACAAGTGCGATGATCGGTAATATGGTTACTGTCTTTCAAGAATTCAGGCCCCAACCGGGTTGGGGCCTGAAAAATCTTGAAAAAGCCTTAGGCCTCGGCGGCTGCCTCGACCTTGGGCTTCTTGGGGGCCTTCACCGTCACCGACCCGCCGGCCTTTTCGACCGCGGCGATGGCGGATTTGGTGGCGCCCACGACCGTGATGTTGATCTTGGTCTTGAGTTCGCCCTTGCCCAGGAGACGCACGCCATCACGGACCCGGCCGATGAGGCCGGCGGCCTTCAGGGCCTTGCCGTTGATCGGCTTGGTGGCATCGAGGCGCTTGGCTTCGATCGCATCCTGGAGCGCGCCCAGATTCACTTCCGAGAAATCGAGACGGAAGATGTTGTTGAAGCCGCGCTTCGGCAGGCGACGATAGAGCGGCATCTGGCCGCCTTCGAAGCCGTTGATGGCCACGCCCGAACGACCATGCTGGCCCTTGCCGCCGACGCCGGCGGTCTTGCCCTTGGTCGAACCGATACCGCGACCCACGCGAATGCGCTTCTTGCGCGCGCCCGGATTGTCAGAAAGCTGATGCAGCTTCATGGTTCTTATCCTTACTTCGCCGGTTCGACGACGATGAGATGCTGCACCTTGCGCAGCATGCCACGGATCGACGGCGTGTCTTCCACCACATTCGAGCGGTTCATCTTGTCGAGGCCCAGGGCCTTCAGCGTGTCACGCTGGGTCGACGGACGGCCGATCGGCGAGGCGGTCTGAGTGATTTTGACTTTGCCAGCCATGTTCTTAACTCCCTCTGCCTAAGGCCCGTTATTCGCGGGCTTCGGCGGCGGCGTCCTTGCGGCCAATCACGTCGCTCACCTTCTTGCCGCGGCGCGAGGCCACGGAACGGGGCGAGGAGCAATGATTGAGCGCGTCGAACGCGGCGCGGATCATGTTATGCGGATTGGAGGTGCCGACCGACTTGGCGACGACGTCGTTGACGCCGAGCGCTTCGAAGATCGCACGGACCGGACCGCCGGCGATGATCCCGGTACCGGGATCGGCAGCGCGCAGCACAACGCGGCCGGCGCCGAAATGGCCGGTAACGTCATGATGGAGCGTGCGGCCTTCGCGCAGCGGCACGCGGATCATGCCGCGCTTGGCATGCTCGGTCGCCTTGCGGATCGCCTCGGGCACTTCGCGTGCCTTGCCGGCGCCGTGGCCGACGCGACCCTTGCCGTCGCCGACGACGACGATCGCCGCAAAGCCGAAGCGCTTGCCGCCCTTCACCACCTTGGCGACGCGGTTGATGCCGACGAGCTTTTCAATCAGCTCGGGCTCCGCATCACGCTCGCGGCGCTCGCGGTCACGGCGCTCGCTCTTCGCTGGTTTAGCCATGATTTCCGGTCCCTTCCTTAGAACGACAGTCCGCTTTCGCGGGCCGCGTCGGCCAGGGCCTTGACCCGACCGTGATAAATGTAACCGCCGCGATCGAACACGACTTCCTTGACGCCCTTGGAGACGGCGCGCTCGGCGAGGAGCTTGCCGACTGCCTTGGCGGCATCGACATTGGCGCCGGTCTTCAGCTTGCCCTTCAAGTCCTTGTCGACCGTGGAGGCAGCGACGATCGTCGTGCCGTTCACGTCATCGATGATCTGCGCATAGATATGGAGGCCCGAGCGGAACACCGACAAACGCGGGCGTCCCGTGGCCTTGGTCCGGAGCGAGGTCCGGACCCGCGCCTTGCGGCGCTCGAAAAGTTCTTTCGCTTTCGACATGTCCGGCCCTTACTTCTTCTTGCCTTCCTTACGCAGGATGGTCTCCGTCGAGTACTTGATGCCCTTGCCCTTGTAGGGCTCCGGCTTGCGGAAACCACGAATCTCGGCTGCGACCTGGCCAACGACTTGCTTGTCGAAGCCCGTGATCGAAATCGAGGTCGGCTTGTCACACTTCACCGTGATGCCTTCCGGAATCGGATAGCTGACATCATGGCTGTAGCCGAGATTGAGCTGCAGGTTCTTGCCCTGCACCGCGGCGCGGTAACCCGTGCCGTTGATCTCGAGCACCTTCGTGAAACCCTTCGAGACACCCTCCACCATGTTGCGGAGGTTGGCGCGCGTGGCGCCCCAGCTCATACGGGCCTGTTTCGATTCGGTGACGGGCTTCACCCACACCTTGTCGCCGTCGACCTTCACTTCGACCTCTTTCGAGATCGGCAGCTTCAGGGCGCCGAGTTTTCCTTTGACCGTCGCGAGACCGCCAGCGAGATCAACGCTGACACCTTGCGGCAGGGCGACGGGGTTCTTACCAACGCGAGACATGACTTCGGTCCTCCTCGCTTAGAATACCCGGCACAGCACTTCGCCACCCACGTTCTGGGTACGCGCTTCGCTGTCCGAGAGGACGCCACGGGGCGTCGACAAGATGGAGATACCGAGGCCGTTATAGTAACGCGGCAGATCGGAAATCTTCGAATAGACCCGGCGGCCCGGCGTGGAGACACGGGCGATCTCCTGAATCACGGGTTGACCCTCGTGATACTTGAGCTCGACGGTGATCTCGCCGCCCGGCTTGGTGCCGTCGACCGAGAAGGAACGGATATAGCCTTCACGCTTCAGCACTTCGAGCACGTTGGCGCGAAGACGCGAAGCCGGGCTGGTGACGGCGCTCATCCGGGCCTTCTGGCCGTTCCGGATGCGCGTCAGGAGATCTCCCAAGGGATCGTTCATTGCCATGATCTCTTGCTCCTTACCAGCTCGACTTGACCATGCCAGGAATCTGGCCGGTCGAAGCGAGCTCGCGCAACGCAATGCGCGACAGCTTGAATTTGCGGTAGGTCGCCCGCGGGCGGCCGGTGAGTTCGCAACGGTTGCGGATGCGCACCTTCGACGAGTTGCGCGGCAGTTCGGCGAGCTTCAGGCGCGCGGCGAAACGCTCTTCCATCGGCAGTGCCTCGTTATCGGCAACGGCCTTCAGGCGGGCGCGGCGGGCAGCGTACTGCTTCGCCATCTTCTCGCGCTTCTTGTTCTTCTCGACGGAGCTTGTCTTAGCCATGTCTCTTTCCTCCGGCCGGCTTAATTGAAGAAGGGCATTTGAAAGCCCTTCAGCAACGCCTTGGCCTCAGCGTCGGTCTTGGCGGTGGTCACGATGACGATGTCCATGCCGCGGACTTTGTCGACCTTGTCGTAATCGATCTCGGGGAACACCAACTGCTCCTTCAGACCCAGGCAGTAATTGCCGCGGCCGTCGAAGCTCTTGCCGGAGACGCCGCGGAAATCGCGGACGCGCGGCAGGGCGATGGTGATCAAGCGGTCCAAGAATTCGAACATGCGATCACGGCGGAGCGTCACCTTGGTGCCGATCGACATGCCTTCGCGCAATTTGAAGGTCGCGATCGACTTGCGGGCCTTGGTCACCACCGGCTTCTGGCCGGAGATGGCGGTGAGTTCCTCGACAGCAATGTTGATCTTCTTGCTGTCGGCGGTCGCCTCGCCAACGCCCATGTTGATGACGATCTTCTCGATCTTCGGCACTTCCATGGCGTTCTTGTAGGAGAACTCCTGCATCAGTGCCGGCCGGACGACCGTGTCGTAATGATCTTGCAAACGGGTGCGTGCCATTATCCTGCGCTCCCTCAATCAATCTTTTCGCCGGAGGAGCGGGCGAAACGAACCTTGTTTTCGCCTTCCATCCGGTAGCCGATACGGGTCGGCTTCTGCGTCTTGGGGTCGATATGGGCGATGTTGGAGACGTGAATCGCGGCCTCCTTCTCGATGATCCCGCCCTGGGTCTGCATGGACTGCTTCTGATGCCGCTTGACCATGTTGATCCCACGCACCTTGACGCGGTTTTCCGCAGGCTGGACCTCGATGATCTCGCCGGTCTTGCCCTTGTCGCGACCGGTGATCACAACCACCTTGTCGCCCTTCTTTACTTTCAGCTTCGTTGCCATTTTCAGCACCTTGCCTCTCGCGCTCACAACACTTCGGGAGCGAGCGAGATGATCTTCATGAACTTCTTGCCGCGGAGCTCGCGAGTCACCGGGCCGAAGATGCGGGTGCCGATGGGCTCACCCTGCTTGTTGATCAGGACCGCTGCGTTGCGGTCAAAGCGGATCGCGGAGCCGTCGCCGCGGCGAATTTCCTTGGCGGTGCGCACGATGACGGCGCGATGGACATCGCCCTTCTTCACCTTGCCGCGCGGAATGGCTTCCTTGATGGACACGACGATGACGTCGCCCACTTCGGCTGTGCGGCGCTTCGAGCCGCCCAGCACCTTGATGCACTGCACCCTGCGCGCGCCGGAATTATCGGCGACATCCAGGTTCGTCTGCATCTGGATCATGGTTCGAGATCCTTCTCGTTACAAATCGCTGATTGATATGCGTTAGGCCTGGGCAGTGGCAGCGTCGACCACTTCCCAGCGTTTGGTTTTCGAGATCGGCGCGCATTCACGAATGAACACGACGTCACCGACCTTGTGCTTGTTGTCGGCATCGTGCGCAGCATAACGCTTCGAACGACGGATGATCTTCTTGTACGTGGGATGCATGACGCGACGCTCCACCAGAACGGTGATGGTCTTGTCGGTCTTGTCGCTGACCACGGTGCCTTGCAGAACGCGCCTGGGCATTCTCTCTCTCCTCTTCCCGCGCTACGCCGAAACCTTCGCCGTCGCCTTCTGGCGCAGCGAAGTCTCAATGCGGGCGATGTCACGCCGAACCACGCGCACGCGCGCGGTGTTCTCAAGCTGGCCCGACGCGCGCTGGAAGCGCAGGTTGAAGGCCTCTTTCTTCAAGTTAACGAGGTCCGCCTTAAGCTGATCCTCGGTCTTCAGGCTGATATCCTTCGCCTTCATGATCTTGGGTCCTCGTTTCTTATTCGTCGCCAAGACGCGACACGAGGCGCGTCTTGATCGGCAGTTTGGCAGCGGCCAGGCGGAACGCCTCTTCGGCCAGCGGCTTCTGCACGCCGTCGATTTCAAACATGATGCGGCCGGGCTTCACACGGCACATCCAGAATTCCGGCGTGCCCTTGCCGGAACCCATGCGCACTTCGGCCGGCTTTTTGCTGACCGGCACGTCCGGGAAGACGCGGATCCAGACCTTGCCGACACGCTTCATGTGGCGCGTGATGGCGCGGCGGGCCGCTTCGATCTGCCGGGCCGTGATGCGGCCGGGTTCCATCGCCTTCATGCCGAAGGCGCCGAAATCGAGCGAGAAACCGCCCTTCGCGACACCCTTGATCCGGCCCTTATGGGCCTTCCTGAATTTTGTCCGCTTCGGAGAAAGCATCTTACTATTCCCTATCGCTCAATCAGGACCGACGCTCGGCGCCAGAACCCTGGTGACCCGAACCCTGGCCCTGATTTTCCATGGACCGCTTGTCCATCGCCATCGGGTCGTGGCCCATGATCTCGCCCTTGAACACCCACACCTTGACACCGCAGGTGCCGTAGGTGGTCTTCGCGGTGCCCTCGCCGAAATCGATCTCGGCGCGCAGCGTATGCAGCGGCACGCGACCTTCGCGGTACCATTCCATGCGCGCGATTTCGGCGCCGCCCAGACGGCCCGAGCAGTTGATACGAATGCCGAGGGCGCCCAGGCGCATCGCCGACTGGACCGCGCGCTTCATGGCGCGGCGGAAGGCGACGCGGCGCTCAAGCTGCTGCGCGATGTTGTCGGCGATCAGCTTGGCATCGATCTCGGGCTTGCGGATTTCGACGATGTTGAGGCTCACTTCCGAGCCGGTCATCTTCGAAAGTTCGCCGCGCAGCTTTTCGATGTCTGCGCCCTTCTTGCCGATCACCACACCCGGACGGGCCGTGTGGATGGTGACGCGGGCCTTCTTGGCCGGACGCTCAATCACCACGCGGGCAACGCCCGCCTGGTTGAGGCGCTCGATCAGGAACTTCTTCAGCCGGAGATCCTCATGGAGGAGCTGGGCGTAGTCCCGATCAGCAAACCAGCGCGAATCCCAGGTGCGGTTGATACCGACGCGCAGCCCGATCGGATTGACTTTCTGACCCATTACTTTGCCTCCTCGGCTGCTTCGGCGCGCTCACGCACGATCACGGTCAGGTTGCTCCAGAGCTTCACCACCTTCACGCCACGGCCGCGGGCGCGGGCATGGAAACGCTTCAGGCGGAAGCTGTTACCGACATAAGCCTCGGCCACGAACAACCGGTCGACGTCGAGCGAGTGATTGTTCTCGGCATTGGCGATCGCGGCCTGCAGCACCTTCTTGACGTCCTGGGCCGCACGCTTCTTCGAGAAGGTGAGGGCCGCGAGCGCCGGCTGGGCATCCAGACCACGGATCATCTGCGCCACGAGGTTCAGCTTGCGCGGGGTGGTCTGCACCACCGACTGCATGGCCTTTGCCTCGTTATCGGACAGCGCCCGGGCTTTCTTCTGCTTGCTCATCTTTAAGCCCTCTTCGCCTTCTTGTCGGCGGCATGGCCGTGGAAGGTCCGGCTCGGCGAGAACTCGCCGAACTTGTGGCCGATCATGTTCTCGGTGACGAGGACCGGCAGGAACTTCTGGCCGTTATAGACGCCAAAGGTGAGGCCGACGAATTGCGGCAGGATGGTCGAACGACGTGACCAGGTCTTGATCACCTCGTTGCGGCCGGACGCACGGCTGGTTTCCGCCTTCTTCAGCAGATAACCGTCGACGAACGGACCTTTCCAAACGGAGCGAGCCATTATCTGTCGCCCTCCTTATTTCTTCGCTGCATGACGGCGGCGCACGATCAGGCCATCCGTCTTCTTGTTATGACGCGTCTTCTTACCCTTGGTCGGCTTGCCCCAGGGGGTCACCCAGGCGCGGCCACCATTGGTACGACCGCCGTGCGGATGGTCGACCGGGTTCATCGAGATACCGCGGGTGGTCGGACGGTAGCCCAAATGACGGGCGCGGCCGGCCTTGCCGATCGAGGTATTCTGCTGGTCCGGGTTCGAGACGGCGCCGATGGTCGCCATGCACTCGGCCTTGACCATGCGAACTTCGCCCGAGGGCATGCGCAGGAGCGCGTTGCCCTGGTCACGGCCGACCAGCTGCAGGAACGTGCCGGCGGAACGCGCCATCTGGCCACCCTTGCCGGGCTTCAGCTCGACATTGTGGACGATGGTGCCGACCGGGATGGAGCGGAGCGGCATGGCATTGCCCGGCTTCACGTCGGCGCGTTCGCCCGAGATCACCTGATCGCCGGCCTTCAAGCGCTGCGGCGCCAGGATGTAGGCGAGTTCGCCGTCCTGGTACTTGATGAGCGCAATGAACGCGGTGCGGTTGGGATCGTATTCCAAACGCTCGACCGTCGCTGGCATGTCGAACTTGCGGCGCACGAAATCGATCACGCGGTAGCGGCGCTTGTGACCACCACCGGTGCGGAAGGCCGTGATGCGACCGTAATTATTGCGACCACCGGACTTCTTCAGGCCCTCGGTCAACGCCTTGACCGGATCGCCCTTGTGAAGTTCCGAGCGGTCCACCAGCACCAGCTGGCGGCGACCCGCGGAGGTCGGCTTGAATGTCTTCAAGGCCATGGCTTAGATCCCCGTCGTCACATCGATCTTGGAACCCTCGGCGAGGGTCACGATCGCTTTCTTGAAGTCCGGACGCTTGCCGGCACGGCCGCGCCAGAGCTTGCTCTTGCCTTCGACACGCAATGTGTTGACGGCAGTCACCTTCACCTTGAACACGCCTTCGACCGCAGCCTTGATCTCCGGCTTGCTGGCTTCGAGCGGGACACGGAAGGTGACCTGATTGTGCTCTGACCCCATGGTGGCCTTTTCGGTCACATGGGGGCGGCGGATCATCTCCAGCATCGCTGCGTCGGAGAGCTTCACCACCGGCTTTTCCATCTTGCGTGCGCGGCTCATTTCAGGCGCTCCACCAAATGCTGCACGGCGTCCTTGGTCAGAACCAGGGTATCGCGGCGCAGGATGTCATAGACGTTGGCGCCCTGCTGCGGCAGCACATCCACCTGGGGAATGTTGCGCGCGGCGCGGGCAAAACCCTCGGTGACCGCCGGACCCTCGATGAGGAGAACCGACTTCCAGCCGAGCGCTTCGAACTTCTTCGCCAGATCCTTCGTCTTGCTGTCGCTGCCGACCTCGTTGAGGACGATCAGCTTGCCTTCCTTGACCTTGGCCGAGAGAGCGGTCTTCAGGCCGAGGGCGCGGACCTTCTTCGGCAGATCGTGAGCATGGCTGCGCACGACCGGGCCGAAAATGGTGGCGCCACCCCGGAACTGCGGCGAGCGCAGCGAACCCTGACGGGCGCGGCCCGTGCCCTTCTGGGCGTAGGGCTTCTTGGTGGTGCCGGAAACGTCGCCGATTTCCTTGGTCTTGTGGTTGCCGGAGCGGCGCTTGGCCAACTGCCAGTTCACCACGCGCGCCAGGATGTCCTTGCGGACCGGGCGGGCGAAGATGTCGTTGAACGTGGCTTCGTCCAACTCGATCTCGCCTTGCGGCTTGTTGTTGATGTCGATGACCTTGAGCTTCATGATCGCTGTTTCCTCGCTCACTCAGCCGCTTCGGCTTTGGCCTTCAAGGCGGCCGGGAACGGCGCCTCTTTCGGCAACGGCCGCTTCACGGCGTCCTTGATGAGGACGTAAGAGCCCTCGTGGCCCGGAACCGCACCCTTCACCATGACGATGCCGAGCGCCGGATCGGTGCCGACGACTTTCAGGTTCTGGGTGGTGACCCGCTCGTCGCCGAGATGGCCGGCCATCTTCTTGCCCGGGAAGGTACGGCCCGGATCCTGACGGTTACCGGTCGAACCATGCGAACGGTGCGAAACCGACACACCGTGGCTGGCACGAAGACCACCGAAGTTCCAACGCTTCATGGAACCCGCGAAGCCCTTGCCGATCGTGGTGCCGGTGACGTCGACGAACTGCCCGGCGATGAAGTGCTCGGCCGACAGCTCGGCACCCACTTCCAGGAGCGCATCCTTGGTCACGCGGAATTCCGCGA
This sequence comes from Dongia sp., assembly GCF_041909655.1. Taxonomy (GTDB): domain Bacteria; phylum Pseudomonadota; class Alphaproteobacteria; order Dongiales; family Dongiaceae; genus Dongia. The sequence goes on from NZ_JAYRDA010000021.1 coordinate 38,575, forward strand.
TCTTCTTCTTCGGCTCGACCTTCGCCTTGGCAAAGTGGCCGCGCTGGGCCTTCGAGACGTTCTTCACTTTCGCTTTATCAAGACCGAGCTGCACGGCGTTGTAGCCGTTCTGCTCTTCGGTCCGAACCGCGATGACTTGACAACCAGCGACCTTCAACAAGGTCACGGGCACGTGCGCGCCATCTTCGGCGAAGACACGGGTCATGCCCAGCTTCTGGGCGATGAGGCCGGTTCGCATAGGTGCCCCTCCTCCTAGTTCTTCAACTTGATCTCGACATCCACGCCGGCGGCGAGGTCGAGCTTCATCAGCGCGTCCACCGTCTGCGGGGTCGGATCGACGATATCGAGGAGCCGCTTGTGGGTGCGGATCTCGAACTGTTCGCGGCTCTTCTTGTCGACGTGCGGCGAACGGTTGACGGTGAAGCGCTCGATGCGGGTCGGCAGCGGAATCGGGCCGCGAACCTGAGCGCCAGTACGCTTCGCCGTGGAGACGATCTCGTTGGTCGACTGATCGAGCACACGATGATCGAACGCCTTCAGGCGGATGCGGATATTTTGACTTTCCATCTTCTGGATCCTCTGGCCTTGCAGCCGTTACTCGACGATCTTGGCGACGACGCCGGCGCCGACGGTACGGCCACCTTCGCGGATGGCGAAGCGCAGGCCTTCATCCATGGCGATCGGCGCGATCAGGTTGACGACCATGGCGATGTTGTCGCCCGGCATCACCATCTCGGTGCCTTCCGGCAGTTCCACCGTCCCGGTCACATCCGTGGTGCGGAAGTAGAACTGCGGCCGGTAGTTGGAGAAGAACGGCGTGTGACGGCCACCCTCTTCCTTCGTCAGAATGTAGGCTTCCGCCTTGAACTTGGTATGCGGCGTGATCGAGCCGGGCTTGGCCAGAACCTGGCCGCGCTCGACTTCCTCGCGCTTGGTGCCGCGCAGCAGCGCACCGATATTGTCGCCCGCCTCGCCGCTATCGAGCAGCTTGCGGAACATTTCCACACCGGTCACGGTCGTCTTCACCGTCGGCTTCAGGCCGACGATCTCGACTTCCTCGCCCACCTTCACGATGCCGCGCTCGACACGGCCGGTCACAACCGTGCCGCGGCCCGAGATCGAGAACACGTCTTCGATCGGCATCAGGAACGGACGGTCCTTCGGACGCTCCGGCTGCGGGATGCTGGCATCCACCGCTTCCATCAGCTTCAGGATCGCGTCATGGCCCAGTTCCGGCTGCTTGTTCTCCAGCGCGCAGAGCGCCGAGCCGCGGATGATCGGAATGGTGTCGCCCGGAAATTCGTACTTCGAGAGCAGCTCGCGCACTTCCAGCTCGACGAGGTCCAAGAGTTCGGCGTCGTCCACCATGTCGCACTTGTTCATGAACACCACCAGCGCCGGCACGCCGACCTGGCGCGCCAGAAGGATGTGCTCGCGGGTCTGCGGCATCGGGCCGTCGGCCGCCGACACCACCAGGATGGCGCCGTCCATCTGCGCCGCACCCGTGATCATGTTCTTCACGTAGTCAGCGTGGCCCGGGCAATCGACATGGGCGTAGTGGCGGTTCTTCGTCTCGTACTCAACGTGAGCCGTCGAGATCGTGATGCCGCGCGCACGCTCTTCCGGCGCCTTGTCGATCTGGTCATAGGCCGTGAACGTCGCACCGCCCGTTTCCGCCAGAACCTTCGTGATCGCCGCCGTCAGCGACGTCTTGCCGTGGTCAA
>NZ_JAYRDA010000022.1:0-2980 GCF_041909655.1 Dongia sp.
GCAATATCTCTCACGATATCTTGCGCCAGCCCGTCACGATTGCCGATCACCCGAAGCCGGACGCCGTTCTTCCGAAGCTCCTGCACTTCGCTGCGCAGATAGTGCCGCAGCAATCCCATCAGGTCGCTGACCTCGTCGGCCGGCCGCGTCCAGTTCTCGGTCGAAAACGCAAACAGGGTGAGAACCGGGATGCCAAGTTCTCCCGCGCCACGCACCACACGCCGCACCGCATCCGCTCCCCGCCGATGCCCCGCCACGCGCGGCAAGCCACGCGCCTTCGCCCATCGTCCGTTGCCATCCATGATGATGGCGACGTGCGTGGGACCCGGCGACGGGTCGGGATTGGCGGGCAAGGATGCGGTCGACATCAAACCGTCTTGATCTCTTTTTCCTTATGGATGAGGGCCTCGTCGACCAACTTGACATAGCGGTCGGTAAGTTTCTGCACCTCGTCCGACTTCTGACGATGCTCGTCCTGGGAAATCTTGTGATCCTTCTCGGCCTTCTTGAGCGCCTCCATGCCGTCGCGCCGCACGTTGCGCACCGCCACCCTGCCCTGCTCCGCGTACTTGTGCGCGAGCTTGGCGAGCTCGGCCCGCCGCTCGCTGGTCAACTCGGGGATGGGAATACGGATCATCTGACCATCGGGTGCCGGATTGAGGCCAAGGCCGGCTTCGCGAATGGCCTTTGCGGTGGAAATCACCAACCCCTTGTCCCAGACGCTGACCGTGAGCAGGCGCGGTTCCGGGGCACTGACAGTCCCCACCTGGTTCAGCGACATGCGCTGGCCGTAGGCCTCGACCATCACCGGGTCGAGCAGATTGACCGAGGCGCGACCGGTCCGGAGACCGGCGAACTCCTTCTTCAGGGCGTCCATCGCGCCCTGCATGCGCTTTTCGAGTTCCTTGACGTCGGCACTCATCTTCAGCCCTCGTCCTTGATGATGGTGAAGGTCCCTTGACCACGCATCGTTTCGGCGAATGCCCCTGCCTTGTGGATGTCGAAAACGATGATGGGGATGTGGTTTTCGCGCGCAAGCGATATTGCAGAGGCGTCCATCACCTGCAGGTCGCGAGACAGGACGTCCATATAGGTCAGGGTATCGTAGCGTTTGGCGTTCTTGTCCTTGCGCGGGTCGGCCGAGTATACGCCATCGACCTGCGTACCCTTCAGCAGTGCATCCACGCCCATTTCGGCGGCGCGCAAGGCCGCGGCGGTGTCGGTGGTGAAAAAGGGATTGCCCGTGCCCGCGGCAAAGATCACGACCCGGCCCTTTTCCATATGCCGAGCGGCGCGCCGGCGGATGTAGGGCTCGCAGACAGTCGTCATCGGAATCGCCGACTGGACTCTGGTCTGCAGACCCTGACGCTCCAGTGCGCTTTGCATGGCCAGGGAATTGATGACCGTCGCCAGCATGCCCATGTAGTCGCCGCTCGCCCGATCCATGCCCGAGGCCGCTGCTGAAACTCCGCGGAAGATGTTGCCGCCGCCGATGACCAGGCAAACCTGCACGCCCATGCCATGCACGGCCTTCACTTCCTGGGCAACCATAGAGACCATTTCGGGATCCAGCCCGTATTCGCGACTGCCCATCAGCCCCTCTCCCGAGAGCTTGAGAAGGACGCGGCGATAGCGGGGACCGGACGGCATTGGATGCCTCAGAGTACGTGTTCTTGGGCGGCGTGGGCGTCACGCCCACGCACCGGCACCGATTTCATACTACTTCTTGAGCTGGGCAGCCACCTCGGCCGCGAAGTCCTCCGCCTTCTTCTCGATTCCCTCGCCCAGGGCGAAGCGCAGGAAGCCCGCCAGGCGGACGGGAGCACCGACCTGCTTGGAGGCATCTTCCACGACCTTCGAGACGCGGCTCTTGCCGTCGATGACGAAGAGCTGCTCCAGCAGCACCACTTCCTGGTGGAACTTGCGCAGCCCGCCCTCGACCATCTTGGCAATGATGTCCGCGGCCTTGCCGGTCTGGCCGGCCTTCTCGGCCAGCACCGCGCGCTCGCGCTCGATCGCCGCCTGGTCGAGATCGGCAACCGTCAGTGATTGCGGATTGGCCGCGGCCACATGCATGGCCAGCTGCTTGGCGAGCGCCGCCAGCTTGGTCTTGTCGCCGGTCGACTCCAACGCCACCAGGACGCCGATCTTGCCGAGGTCCGGCGCCACGGCATTGTGTACGTAGGCGGCTACCACGCCATCCGAAACGGACAGGGAGGCGGCGCGGCGTAGAGACATGTTCTCGCCGATGGTCGCGATCAGGTGCGTCAGCTCGCCCTGGATGTCGCGGCCCGTGCCGGGAACCGGCGCCACAGCGATCTTGGTCATGTCGCCGCCGGTCTCCAGCGCGGCCCGGGCCGCTGCCGCTACGAATTTCTGGAAAGTGTCGTTGCGGCCCACGAAGTCGGTTTCGGCGTTGACCTCGATCACGGCACCCCGGTTGCCCCCGGCAATCACGCCGACGAGGCCCTCGGCCGCGACCCGGCCGGCCTTCTTGGCAGCCGCCGAGAGTCCCTTGGTGCGCAGCCAATCGACAGCTTTCTCGAGGTCGCCCTGGGTTTCACCCAGGGCCTTCTTGCAGTCCATCATGCCGGCGCCGGTCTTCTCGCGCAGTTCCTTGACCAGGGAGGCGGTGATCTCAGCCATGTAATGCTCCGTAAAGTGCGGCCTGTTTGGTACAACAAGGGCCGGTCTTCCGACCGGCCCTTTGAATCCTCATCGAAGAAGGCCCGGCCTACTCCGCTGGCGCGGCTTCGGCACTGGCGGCTTCCGATGCCACCGGCACTTCCTCGGCCGGCGGCTCGATAAGTTCGCCGACGTCGCCACCCGACGCCGCGATTTCGGCGCGGATACCGTCGAGCACGGCGGCGGAAAGCAGTTCGCAGAACAGCGAGACGGCGCGGATCGCGTCATCGTTGCCCGGGATCGGAAAATCGATCCCGTCGGGATCGGAGTTGCTGTCGAGGACCGCGACGATCGG
>NZ_JAYRDA010000023.1:0-2025 GCF_041909655.1 Dongia sp.
TGACCAGCCCGGGAACTTCCTCCTCGATTGCCGCGATCAGATAGCCCTTTTCCTTGGCGCGGGCCATCGTTCTTGCGTCGCGCTGGGTCAGCGTCTTGGATAGATAGATGCCGGGGGGCATGTCATCGACATTGCGTTCGATCAGCCATTTTTGCCCCAGCACCACTTCAAAGCCGCGGGCCAATGCCAGGGTCGCCAGCAATAGGCGCGAATCAAGCTCGCGGGAGGCAATCTCCATCGGCATGTAGAGAAGGCGCTGCAGACCCGCGACGTTGGGTGAGCGCGCTTCGACAGCTCCTGATGGGGTACGCGTCAACTAAAAAATATCCCTATTATCAAGCAGTTAATTGCCGAGCCGGACACCCGGCGACCAGCACGCCAACCACCGTGTGGCTTGGGTTGAGCCTATTTACCGCGACTTGGCGGTATATCGCAAACCTCGGTGTGTTTGGGCTCGCTGGCGATGGTCCAATTTCTCTGTTTTTCCAGCCGCTTACTCACAGCATCTTCTTGAGCGATTCGTGGTCGAGCCACTGAGTGTTGATGTCGCTGGCGAAGCGGAAACCCTCGGCGACTTTCTTGGCGCCGTCGGCGGCGAAGGAGCGGCGTTCCCAATAGGTGAACACCGGTTCGATGACATAGCGGTCGTCGAGCTCGACGGTGGAGCGGCTGTCATCCTCGGTGATCATCACTTCGTGGAGCTTCTCGCCGGGGCGGATGCCGATGATGTTGTGCGGCACGCCGGGGGCGAGGGCGTCGGCCAGCTCGCTCACCTTCATCGACGGGATCTTCGGCACGAAGATCTCGCCGCCGCGCATGATCTGCATGCTGGAGAGCACGAATGAAACACCCTGCTCCAGCGTGATCCAGAAGCGCGTCATGCGGTCGTCGGTGATGGGGATCGCCTTGGCGCCCTTCTTGACCAGATCCTGGAACACCGGCACCACGGAGCCGCGCGAGCCGATGACGTTGCCGTAACGCACCACGGCGAAGATCGGGTCATGGCCGCCCGAGAGCGCGTTGGCGGCGATGAAGATCTTGTCCGAGGCGAGCTTCGAGGCGCCGTAGAGATTGACCGGGTTGGCCGCCTTGTCGGTCGAAAGGGCGACGACGCGCTTCACCTTGTTCTTGATCGCCGCCTGCACCACGTTCTCGGCGCCGATCACGTTGGTGTGGATGCATTCGAACGGGTTGTATTCCGCCGCCGGCACCTGCTTCAGCGCCGCCGCGTGGATGATGTAGTCGACATCCCGCGTCGCCATGTCGAGCCGCTGCCCGTCGCGCACGTCGCCGATGAAATAGCGCAGCGCCGGATACTTCTCCGGCGCCAGATCCTGCTGCATCTCCCACTGCTTCAGCTCGTCGCGCGAGAACACAATGAGCCGCTTCGGCTTCCAATCCTTCAGCACGCGCCGGATGAACGCCTTCCCGAACGAGCCCGTACCACCCGTCACAAGAATCGATTTCCCGTTCAAATCCGGGAGTGCCGTCTCAAACATGTCTCGTTGCCGCTTTCATGGAGGAACTGGATGTCATGGGCGTATCGGCGGGCAGGCGTGGTGTCAATCAGCACTGGCGCCGGCGGGCCCATGACAAAGAAAAAGGGGCGCGACAAAAGCGCGCCCCTCGGAAAGAAGGTCAAATCCAGGCGGTTCAGGCGCCGGTAAAGGCCTGCAATCCGGTCTGCGCCCGGCCCAGGATCAGGGCGTGGATGTCATGGGTGCCCTCATAGGTGTTGACCGCCTCGAGGTTCATGACGTGCCGGATGACATGGAACTCGTCCGAAACGCCGTTGCCACCGTGCATGTCGCGGGCCGTCCGTGCGATATCGAGAGACTTGCCGCAGGAATTCCGTTTGATGAGCGAGATGGCTTCCGGCGGGCAATTGCCGCCATCCTTCAGGCGCCCGACCTGGAGGCAGGCCTGGAGGCCAAGGGCGATCTCGGTCTGCATGTCGGCAAGCTTCTTCTGGATCAGCTGATTGGCAGCGAGCGGACGACCGAATTGCTTGCGATCGAGCGTGTC